>NZ_RHJI01000013.1 GCF_004211955.1 Escherichia sp. E1V33 | reverse complement strand
CGCATTTCATGCAGCGGAAAACGTTTTGATTCCGCGATAGTAGAAATTGCCTTCGCGCCAAAACGCGAGTCGAGTAGTTCTGAGCGGAAATCCGTTAACAGCTTCTGGTCCATTTCGAACTCCTTAAATTTATTTGAAGGCAATAAAAAAGTAGGATTTATCTGTAATGGGCGCAAGGAGTTACGGGTATAATTTAAATAACAAAATCCTAAGCATGAAATTGATTTATCTATATAACAAGCTAACACCAATAATATTTACAACAGAAATCACCAGATTAATTTTAAATATATATTTAAGGAATCCTGTTATTTATTTTAATTACCAAAAAGAGTTTACTTTCTTCTGCATTCTTACACAGAGAACCGCTACTCTTATTTGTAATAACAGCGATACATCTGCTTTTATCATGGGGTAACGTGAATGTTCCGAAAATGAAATTTTACAGAAAAACGTTTATCTCTCATTCTCTTTGTATATTAAAGAGTTATATTTTTTGACACATTAATAAACGTGATCTGCCGCACACTTTGTCCCCCATCGACCGTAGCGAATGACTACTCTTAAAGGAAAGCCCGATAATTAGAGACGAATTTCGGAGGTCGGATCCTTATGCTCAATCAGAAAATTCAAAACCTTAATCCAGATGAACTGATGATCGAAGTCGATCTCTGTTATGAGCTGGATCCGTATGAATTAAAACTGGATGAGATGATGGAGGCAGAGCCAGAACCCGAGATGATTGAGGGGCTACCCGCCTCTGATGCGCTGACCCCTGCCGATCGTTATCTCGAACTGTTCGAGCATGTCCAGTCGGCGAAAATTTTCCCTGACAGCAAAACCTTCCCCGACTGTGCCCCAAAAATGGACCCGCTGGATATCTTAATCCGCTATCGTAAAGTGCGCCGTCATCGCGATTTCGACTTACGCCAGTTTGTTGAAAAGCATTTCTGGCTGCCGGAAGTCTACTCCAGCGAGTATGTATCAGATCCGCAGAACTCACTGAAAGAGCATATCGACCAACTATGGCCGGTGTTAACCCGCGAACCCCAGGATCATATTCCCTGGTCTTCCCTGCTGGCGCTGCCACAATCGTACATTGTACCAGGGGGCCGTTTTAGCGAAACCTACTACTGGGATTCCTATTTCACCATGCTGGGGCTGGCGGAGAGCGGGCGTGAGGATTTACTGAAATGCATGGCCGATAACTTCGCCTGGATGATAGAAAACTATGGTCATATCCCCAACGGCAACCGCACCTATTATTTGAGCCGCTCACAGCCACCGGTTTTTGCGTTGATGGTGGAGCTATTTGAAGAAGATGGTGTGCGCGGCGCACGCCGTTACCTTGATCATCTAAAAATGGAATATGCCTTCTGGATGGACGGCGCGGAATCACTGATTCCGAATCAGGCCTATCGACATGTTGTGCGGATGCCGGACGGCTCCCTGCTCAACCGTTATTGGGATGACCGCGACACGCCGCGTGATGAGTCCTGGCTTGAAGATGTGGAAACCGCGAAACACTCCGGCCGCCCGCCTAACGAGGTGTATCGCGATTTACGTGCGGGCGCGGCATCTGGCTGGGATTACTCATCACGCTGGCTTCGTGACACGGGCCGTCTGGCGAGCATTCGCACCACCCAGTTCATCCCCATCGACCTTAATGCTTTCCTGTTTAAACTGGAGAGCACCATTGCCAACATCTCGGCGCTGAAAGGTGAGAAAGAGACAGAAGCGCTGTTCCGCCAGAAGGCCAGCGTCCGCCGCGATGCAGTTAACCGCTATCTCTGGGATGATGAAAACGGCATCTATCGCGATTACGACTGGCGGCGCGAGCAGTTAGCCCTCTTTTCCGCTGCCGCTATTGTGCCATTATACGTGGGCATGGCGAACCACGAACAGGCAGACCGCCTGGCAAACGCCGTACGTAGCCGTTTACTGACGCCGGGAGGGATTCTGGCGAGCGAGTATGAAACCGGTGAACAGTGGGATAAACCCAACGGCTGGGCGCCATTGCAGTGGATGGCGATTCAGGGATTTAAAATGTACGGCGATGACTATCTGGGTGATGAAATCGCGCGTAGCTGGCTGAAAACGGTGAATCAGTTCTACCTGGAACACCACAAACTGATCGAGAAATACCATATTGCCGATGGCATTCCCCGTGAGGGCGGCGGAGGAGAATATCCGTTGCAGGATGGATTTGGCTGGACCAACGGTGTGGTACGGCGCCTGATTGGTTTATACGGCGAGCCGTAATATTTTTACAGCCAGCCACTAACAACCTGCTGGCTATAAAATTACCCTCTTCAGGAGGCGATATTTAACATCATCGCCGCCTGAGTGCGGTTTTTCACTTCCAGACGGCGGTAAAGCGATTCAAGATGTGCTTTAACCGTTCCGGTACTAATATTTAACGCCCTGCCGATCTCTTTATTTGATTCACCTGCCGCCAGCATAGTTAAAATTTCCCGCTGGCGGGCGCTTAGCGATTTGAGGTCTTTTGTGTCTTTTTCCGGTGTAGTTCGCCAGTCTCCGGGCAGAAACATCATTCCCAGCACCGCGCTATTTACCGCCAACGCAAACGTCTCGACGGCTGAATCACGCGGTACAATTGCCATCACGTTAAAATGGATAACTTCCTGTAACCATCGTTTGCTGCAATCTGTCGCCGTTATCAACACTTTAACATCCGGAAATTGCACTACGGTTTTTTGCAGTAACCAGTAGCAAAACTCACCATCCTGATCACCATCAAGCATGACTAAGGCTTCAGGGGAGCTTTCCAGCTTTTGCCACAGTTCATCTGCCTGATCGACGCCCTGAATACTCACTCCTGGAATACGCTGTTGTAAGCTGATTTTCATTCCGTGAATAAATATTGACTGCCTGTCAAACATGATTATATGCATTACTGAATCTCCACCTGGATACATTAAAACTCTTAAGTAGGGGAAGGGTATTACCCGAAAGGCAAAATAAGAATTCGCCATTTGGCGGTGGCCATTCTACAGATATGCAATGTGGAAAATAGTTACCGATATAAATAGTTACAGCTGATAGCCTGAAATTACATGTCGAGGGCACTATTTAAAACATTTTTGAGGAAATCCTTATATTTTCGTCTGACAGGCATTCAAATAAACCGTGATTTTCGCGAGAGCTAGCTAAATACCTGACCGTAAAACGATTAAATTGCGCACGAATAGCCAATACTTCATTTACTACTTTGCAGGAAATTGCTGAAAAGACAGCCTTTCAAGCATCAATTTTCCTTTCCAGTGAAGCTAATCAGCCATTTCCTTCTAAAAAACATCGGTATTAATCATTACTACATTGTGAAACCTTGCATTAGATGCTAGAAAAAACAATAAATAATGCGATATACGCATTACTGTTTCGCTGTGAACAACAATCGGTCAAAGAAATGGATAAAATTCACGCAATGCAGTTGTTCATCAAGGTCGCTGAGCTGGAAAGTTTTTCCCGCGCAGCGGATTTCTTTGCATTGCCAAAGGGAAGTGTTTCGCGCCAGATACAGGCACTGGAACATCAGCTTGGCACCCAGTTGCTGCATCGCACTACGCGGCGGGTCAAACTTACCCCCGACGGCATGACCTATTACCAACGGGCGAAAGATGTGTTGAGTAATCTCAACGAACTGGACGGCCTGTTTCAGCAGGATACCACCAGCATCAGCGGCAAATTACGCGTCGATATCCCGCTCGGAATTGCGAAAAACCTGTTGCTGCCGCGCCTGCCAGAATTTCTTCATCAGTACCCAGGGATTGAACTGGAATTAAGTAGCAGTGACCGAGCGATTGATATTCTTCGTGATGGCTATGATTGCGTGATGCGCACGGGCTCGTTGTCCGACGAGGGCATCATTACCCGCCCTCTCGGCAAACTGACGATGGTCAACTGTGCCAGCCCGCACTACCTGACGCGTTTTGGTTATCCGCAAAGTGTGGACGATCTGACTTCGCACGCGGTGGTGCATTACACGCCGCATTTGGGCGCGCATCCATTAGGTTTTGAGGTTGCCACCAGTAATGGCGTTCAGTGGTTTAAGTCCGGCGGCATGTTGACGGTAAACAGCAGCGAAACCTATCTCGCCGCCGGCCTGGCGGGTCTGGGTATCATTCAGATCCCCCGCGTCGCCGTACGTGAAGCCCTACGCGCCGGGCGGCTTATTGAAGTGTTGCCCAACTACCGCGCCGAGCCGCTATCCATTTCTCTGGTTTATCCCCAGCGTCGGGAGCTTTCCCGCCGTGTAAATCTGTTTATGCAGTGGCTGGCTGGCGTAATAAAAGAGCACCTGGACTGACCGACTATACTTTTTAAGACAGACAACGACAGAAGGACTAAAGAGCGGATGACGCAGGAAAACGAGATCAAACGTCCCACCCAGGATCTGAAGCACGAGCCAATTAAACATCTGGATAATAGCGATAAAGGCAGCAAAGTCAGTCAGGCGTTGGAAACCGTCACCACCACTGCCGATAAAGTCCAACGTCAACCCATCATCGCGCACCTGATACGCGCGACAGAACGCTTCAATGATCGGCTGGGTAACCAGTTTGGTGCGGCTATCACCTATTTCTCGTTTTTATCGATGATCCCGATTTTGATGGTGTCGTTTGCCGCAGGGGGCTTTGTGCTGGCATCCCATCCGATGCTGCTACAGGATATCTTCGACAAAATTCTACAAAACATCAGCGATCCGACACTGGCGGCCACATTGAAAAACACCATCAACACCGCCGTTCAGCAGCGTACTACCGTAGGGCTTGTCGGCCTGGCAGTGGCGCTTTATTCCGGGATAAACTGGATGGGAAATTTGCGTGAAGCAATTCGCGCTCAATCGCGTGATGTTTGGGAACGTTCACCGCAAGATCAGGAGAAGTTTTGGGTTAAGTATCTACGTGATTTTATTTCGCTGATTGGTTTATTGATTGCGCTGATTGTCACGCTTTCAATAACTTCCGTTGCCGGTTCTGCGCAGCAAATGATTATTAGCGCTCTGCATCTTAACAGCATTGAGTGGCTGAAACCGACGTGGCGGTTGATTGGCCTGGCGATTTCTATATTCGCCAACTATCTGCTTTTCTTTTGGATCTTCTGGCGGTTGCCGCGCCACCGTCCGCGCAAAAAAGCCCTGATTCGCGGAACATTCCTTGCTGCTATTGGTTTTGAAGTTATTAAAATCGTGATGACCTACACCCTGCCATCGCTGATGAAATCCCCCTCTGGCGCAGCGTTTGGTTCCGTGCTGGGGCTGATGGCGTTTTTCTACTTCTTCGCTCGTCTGACGCTGTTTTGCGCGGCGTGGATTGCCACCGCCGAATACAAAGACGACCCGCGAATGCCGGGGAAAACGCAGCCTTAAAATATGCCGGATGCGGCGTAAACGCCTTATCCGGCCTACGAATTTATTCGGCCTGGCTCCCCGTAGGCCGGATAAGATGCGCCAGCATCGCATCCGGCTATAATGCGCACATAACCTCTTGAAACTCTTCCCCTGAGCCTCTTCAACCATCTATTCGGGAGCAAACAATTTCATTCCAACTCATAACCCCAGCATATAAATCCAGTTGGTAACTTTTATTTAACCTGAAACCAGTTTTATCCACCATTTATGAAATTGTGTGAAGCATTTCATAGAAGAAAAATCACTAGCCTAAACATTATCCCCTTTTTGCCTGGTTTTTAACCTTTTCCGCGATTTGTTACACATTGAAATATCACTTTTGCTGTGCGTAATATGGCTATTCGTTAGCCAAAAAATAAGAAAAGATTATGCAAGCAACAGCCACAACACTCGACAACGAGCAAGAATACACGCCGATAAACTCGCGTAATAAAGTCCTTGTTGCCTCCCTCATTGGCACAGCCATTGAGTTCTTCGACTTCTACATTTACGCCACTGCGGCTGTTATTGTGTTCCCGCATATCTTCTTCCCGCAGGGCGATCCCGCAGCGGCAACGCTACAGTCGCTCGCCACCTTCGCCATCGCTTTCGTCGCACGCCCAATCGGTTCTGCCGTATTTGGTCATTTCGGCGATCGCATTGGGCGTAAAGCGACGCTGGTCGCCTCTTTGCTGACGATGGGGATTTCGACGGTAGTTATTGGTCTGCTGCCAGGCTATGCCACGATTGGTATTTTCGCCCCGCTGCTGCTGGCGCTGGCTCGATTTGGTCAGGGTCTGGGATTAGGCGGTGAATGGGGTGGCGCAGCGCTGCTGGCAACCGAGAACGCGCCGCCGCGTAAACGTGCGCTGTACGGCTCCTTCCCACAGCTGGGCGCACCGATTGGCTTCTTCTTTGCTAACGGCACTTTTCTGCTGCTTTCCTGGCTTTTGACTGACGAGCAGTTTATGAGCTGGGGCTGGCGCGTGCCGTTTATCTTCTCGGCGGTGCTAGTAATTATCGGCCTGTATGTTCGCGTGTCGCTGCATGAGTCGCCGGTGTTTGAGAAAGTCGCAAAAGCGAAAAAACAGGTGAAGATCCCGCTGGGTACGCTGCTGACCAAACACGTACGCGTCACCGTACTTGGCACCTTTATCATGCTGGCGACCTACACGCTGTTTTACATCATGACTGTCTACTCAATGACCTTTAGTACCGCCGCCGCGCCAGTTGGGCTTGGCCTGCCGCGTAATGAAGTGCTGTGGATGCTAATGATGGCAGTAGTTGGTTTTGGCGTGATGGTGCCAGTAGCCGGATTGCTGGCCGACGCCTTTGGGCGCCGTAAAAGCATGGTGATCATCACGACGCTTATCATCCTGTTCGCGCTGTTCGCCTTTAATCCACTGCTTGGTTCTGGCAATCCGATTCTGGTTTTTGCCTTCCTGCTGCTGGGGTTAAGTCTGATGGGGCTGACCTTCGGACCGATGGGCGCACTGCTGCCAGAGCTGTTCCCGACAGAAGTGCGTTACACTGGGGCATCGTTCTCTTACAACGTATCGTCGATTCTCGGGGCTTCTGTTGCGCCATATATCGCGGCCTGGTTGCAGACTAACTACGGGTTAGGTGCGGTAGGGTTATATCTGGCAGCGATGGCTGGTTTGACGTTAATCGCCCTGCTGCTGACCCATGAGACGCGACATCAGTCGTTGTAAGTATCGTGCGGGCTGCCACCCTCACCCCAGCCCTCTCCCTGAAAGGGAGAGGGAGAAAAGCGGAGCGAGATGTTATATCGCGAACATAACAGCCCCTCGACCAGACAGTAAATGCAAAGGTGGTGCTCGTAGTTTCAACACGCACAAAACAGTCCCCTCGCCCCTTTGGGGAGAGGGTTAGGGTGAGGGGAACACGCTGCTCCCAAACTCACCAGCAAACACAATCCAACCCCATCACTTCTTCATCTGCGACAAAATCGTCCGGCACTGATTAGCCTCCCCTTCGGAAGGTGAGATCAGCGCCAGTAACGCCGCAGCCGGTGTTACCAGCGTTGCCAGTGCCGCCGCAACAGCACCTCGGGCAATCAACGGCCCGGCTTTCACCCCAGCCTGCGGATTTTTAAACGTCCCACGCACATACAGCGGCGAACGCAGCGTAATAATCCGAATCCCTTTACTCTCAGGATCGATAGTCAAATCAAGCTGTTCCGAAGCAAAACTTGCCGTGCCGGTAACATTAATCAACGCGTTCTCAGTATCAAAAGCAAAAATCTGCGGACGCGCCACGCCGTTGGCAATATTCAGATTTGCTGCCGCGCAGTTCACCCGCACCTCATCATCACCGAAAATCGCACCGACAATGTAGTTACCGACGTTCAGCCCAACAATCTCCATAAGGTTGCGGCTCACCAGCCCGTCATTCATCAACAGTTTCAGGTTACCGTTACTGTTCCCCAAAAGCGCCGCCACAGAGTTACCGCTACCGCGTAGTTCCGCGTCACCGTTCATTTCCCCCAGCGTTTTTTGCATCAGTTCCACATCTGGCATTAGCTCTTTCAGTTTCAGCCGACGGGCCTGAATATCCGCCCGCCCTTGCATCGGCTTTTTATCGCCTTCCAGATGAATATTCGCCGCAATGCTACCGCCCGCCATACCAAATTTCAGCGGTTGTAGGCGTAGGTCAGCGTTTTTGAGGATGATATGGGTAGAAAGATCGCTAATCGGCAGGCTGCTGCCATGCTCGATACGACGGCCTTTGAATCGAACATCTGCATCCATGACGTCCCATTTATCGGTTTCGAAGCGGTCATACGGCAGCACTTTGCCCGCTGGCTGAACGCTTTTTTCGCCCTTCTTCTGTTCCGACCGTTTTGACTTTTCCGCCCCTCTACCGGAATCAACGCCAATCAACGGTCCCAGGTCCGCCAGCCGTAATTGCCGCGACTCGACATCACCTTCCAGTTTTGGTCGTGGCTTGCCGGTGGTGTAGACCAGAGAACCGTGGATATCGCTATCGCCAATTCGCCCATTAAAGCCGCGATAATCAAAGACCGACGATTTTTCAGTGTCGATTTTCGCTACCAGCCGACCATCCGTTTCAAACGGCGGGGTATCGGGCAGCAGAACGCCCGTCAGTTCATAGAGATCACCCAGTGAATCGCCAGAAAATTTAAGCCGTAAATCGACACCGCCCATCTTCATTGGGTCATTCACGACGCCATCAAAAGCAACACGGGTATTACCTGAACGGAAATCAGCCTGTACCGGAAACGGCGTCCCTTCGCCACGCAGCGCCAGCATACCGCCTATTTTTCCCGTACCAGTGAGCGGTTCACCGTTATAACGTCCCTGCGCCTTCAGGCCAAAAACGTAATCGCCCACCTTTTCTTTATCCGCTTTACCTTTCGATCCAGTAGCTTCGCTGAACGGCAGTGGCTTGCCTAACGGATCGACAAAAATTTCCAGATCCGCTTTGCTTACTTTGTCATCAATGGCGATCCGCCCTTGATCGAAAAGAATATTATCCAGCCGAAACGACCATGCCGAAGGCATTGCATCCGCGTCTTTGTTGTCATCGCTGGCGAGATTAAAGGTCCAGTTGTTGTTCTTTTCTGAGAGTCGAATGAGGCGTGCGTCGGGCTTTTCCAGTTTGATCCACGGTAGCCAGACTGTTTTGGTCAGCAGCGCCAGAGGGGCCAGCGTTGCTTCTACCCGTGGCAGATGCACCATTGTGACTTCGGGAATGTCTGGCGGATTGCCGAGAATGATGTCCTCTGCATGTACATGGGGCCACGGTACCCAGCTGCGCCAGCCGGTTTCCTGTTTCTGCCGCTCCCACACCACGCCCAGATCGCCACGAATAGCGAACGGGCGATTCAGCTCCGCAGAGACTTTCTGGTTGATGGTCGGTTTGAGCCGATTCCAGTCAAAAGTCGCAATCAAAATGATCGCCACGACGAGCAACAACAAGAAAGCCCCTGAAATCGCGGCGGTTATTTTGCCTGCCTTGCTCATAGTTCGCTTCCTCATATTCTTCCTGGGCCAGTCCTAAAGATAGTCCAGCCAGGCGGAAAATGAGGCGGCTACATCACCAGAGCCACCGTATCCAGCGTTTCTATCGGTGCCGGACGCGAAAGAAACCAGCCTTGTGCCGCGAATGCGGGAGAGTTCTGTACATCGCGCCACTCCTCCTGCGTTTCCACACCTTCGACGATCACTCCGCGACAATAGCGATTCATCAAATGCAAAAGCTGCGAAAAGAGCGTGCGGCCTTCCGGCGACTGGCGCAGCATCACAAACAGTTCGCGAGCGATTTTAATGTAGTCATAACGGACTTCACTTAGCGCGGAGAAATTTGCCATCCCGGTGCCAAAATCATCAAGCCATAGCGGACCAAATTCGCACAACGAGGCAAAGGTTGAATCTTTCGGCAGGCGGATATGTTCTACCAGTTCAAAACGCAGCCAGGGAAGACGGTCAATCTGACGCAGAATTTCCGGCTGCTGACGTAGGGCGAGAAGTGTCGGGCCATCAATATTAACCGATGCCAGCAGGCCATGCTCAACAAAGAACACGGCTTTTTGCGCCAGCAAATCAATCTGTTCTTTCACCACATCCATACGATGTCTGATGGTGATTTCAGCAAAATAACGATCCGGCGGCAGTCGTTGCGAAGGCTCCTCGGGATGAGTAACGACCGTTAATAGCTCTACGGCCATCAACCGGCCGGATGTCTGGTAAATCGGTTGCCAGGTGTAAGCACGTTCACACTGCAACCAAAAGCGTCGTTCCTGCAAGCTTTCGATACTTGCTTCAGGATGGCTTATTCGCTGAATAACCTGCCTTATCATCGAAGATGTCCTGTGTTTAAAAGTGATGCTGCCCGGACTCGACAAGTGTTATCGGCGCACAACGCCAGAACTTTACCGCCCGAAGCGGCTAAATTTGCCCGTCCTGCGGCGAAATCTTCCAGGAATACGTTCTGGCTCAAAAAAATAATGGAACAGTGTTTTAATATAGTTGACCAGCAAACCACCACAGCGCAAACTAACGCTAATTTTTTTACAGATCAGGTTCACGACTATGTCCAAAAAGATTGCCGTGATTGGCGAATGCATGATTGAGCTTTCCGAGAAAGGCGCAGACGTTAAGCGCGGTTTCGGCGGCGATACCCTGAACACCTCCGTCTACATCGCCCGTCAGGTCGACTCTACGGCATTAACAGTTCATTACGTGACTGCGCTGGGAACGGACAGTTTTAGTCAGCAGATGTTGGACGCCTGGCACGGCGAGAACGTCGATACTTCCCTGACCCAGCGGATGGAAAATCGCCTGCCGGGGCTTTACTACATTGAAACCGATGACACTGGCGAACGTACGTTTTACTACTGGCGTAACGAAGCTGCGGCCAAATTCTGGCTGGAGAGCGAGCAGTCAGCGGCGATTTGTGCAGAGCTGGCGAAATTCGATTATCTCTACCTTAGCGGGATTAGCCTGGCGATCTTAAGCCCAACCAGCCGCGAGAAGCTGCTTGCCCTGCTGCGCGAATGCCGCGCCAATGGTGGAAAAGTGATTTTCGACAATAACTACCGTCCGCGCCTGTGGGCCAGCAAAGAAGAGACGCAGCAGGTGTATCAGCAAATGCTGGAATGCACGGACATCGCCTTCCTGACGCTGGATGACGAAGATGCACTGTGGGGTCAACAGCCGGTGGAAGACGTCATTGCACGTACCCATAACGCGGGCGTGAACGAAGTTGTGGTGAAACGCGGGGCAGATTCTTGCCTGGTGTCCATTGCAGGTGAAGCGTTAGTTGATGTTCCTGCGGTGAAACTGCCGAAAGAGAAAGTGATCGACACCACCGCTGCGGGTGACTCTTTCAGCGCCGGGTATCTGGCGGTACGTCTGACAGGCGGTAGTGCGCAAGAGGCCGCGAAACGTGGGCATTTGACTGCAAGTACCGTTATTCAGTATCGCGGCGCGATTATCCCGCGTGAGGCAATGCCAGCGTAATTGTGTGTGGCGGAGAACGGGTAGATATTCGTTCTCCGTTAATCGTTTCAACAGTATACTATTACCCTGTTGATAATCGTTATGCTGTGACAATATGCCATTTTGCAAAAGGATTTTTGCAGTTTCACTTCTTCTGATCGGCCTGGGCTACGGGCTGCATATTTTATTTACCCCTTCACAACCGCTTCGCTTTGATCAGCAAGTCTATATCTGGCAACGCGTCTGGACAGCAGAACATAACGAGGCACTAAAACGAAGCCGCCCACTTTTCTCTACTCTACGCATACTTGGGATGCAATTTCACCCGCAGGAAGGCATCCGACACTTTACGGTTAATACTTCACTTATTAAGCAAGATGGTCGCCCGGTCTGGCTGGTCGCGCGACTCGATGGTCAGCTTACACGACTTAATAACCAGCAAATTATCCAGCATATTCAACAGACCCTACGTGAGTGGCAAAAGGCAGGTATTACGCTGGTAGGTGTGGAAATTGATTATGACGCGCCAACAGCAAAACTGGAGGAATATCTGATACTACTTAGTAAGTTACATCAGACGCTTCCTACAAATATAAAACTTAGCATTACCGCCCTGCCTACCTGGCTTGAATCACCACATCTCGCCCGATTATTGCGCATTGCGGACACTTCAGTTTTGCAGGTACATAACGTGCTATCGCCCGAAAAAGGCCTGTTAGATGATAGTCTGGCGCAGCGTTGGGTAAAGCAATATGCCAGGCAAACCACGCATCCTTTTTTCATCGCATTACCCGCTTACGGTTCCGCGCTCACCAGTGATAATCGCGTCGAGAGTGAGGCTCCGTTATACGTTGCCGAAGAGATGCGTGAATTAAGTGTGTCGCCGCAAACAATTGCCGATTTCATTCAATATTTAGAACAGCAACCACCGCGTGGATTACAGGGGTTGGTATGGTTTCGGCTACCGCTAGCAGGCGATCGTCGCGCCTGGTCACTGACGACGCTGGAAGCCGTGATTCAGCATCAACCGCTGACCCCACGCTGGTCGTTAATGATTGCTCAACATGCAGACGAGCAGCTTTTTGATCTGGCCATTAAAAACAGCGGCGAAATTGATGCGCCGTTGCCGAAACAAATAATGCTACCCAATGCAGATTGTCTATTCGCTGATGGAGCCAGCCACTATCAGGTGCAACCTGGCTCATCCAGCCTGAATTTTGTGAGAGGAAGCGCCAGACAACTGCGCGCCGGAGAAAGCAGTCCGCTGGGATGGGCGCGCTGCAATCAAAAACTCCAGGGAGAGTTCAATGTTATCCCCTAAAATATCGCGGCTTTCCGTTGTTGTATTTCTCTCGCTAATTAGCGCCAACGTTAATGCCTGTGGACCATTTATTCCTAATCATCTGTTAACTGACCGCAATAGCGCAATGCTGGAAATGCCAAATGGCAGTTTTGTCTTTGAAGTACAACTGTTGGCTAATCGCGATCCTGGTTTACCAATATGGCATGAAAATACGCCCGATGAGGCAACACAGACAAATACAGATGATGATGCTGAACCTCCTGTACAAAATCGGTCACTGGAAATCGAGCAAAAATTGCAGCAACCATTATCTAATGCGCAGAGGCTTTATTATTCAGGAGCTAAGGATTTTCATCAGGGAAAATACGATAGCCCTTACTTTCAGCAATTATTAGCCTTGCCGAAAACAGAGCAAGGAGAATGGCGACTGGCTGCGCTATATAGTCTGGCAAGGGGGGGATTTGATGCCACTGATGACAATCTCGATCTTATAATCAATAAAGGCGGATTTAATCAGGTACTTGCTGAGCAGGCCATACAGCGTTATCAGCAAATCATTGAAGAAGTCCGTAGTGGAGAAGCCGATCCTGAACTGCTCTCTCTCGCCAGTCTCGGTCAGATTGGGCATTATTATCTGAGAAAAGGTGATGTCGCTGCAGCAGTAAAAATTTATGCCCGGCAAGCGGCCCAGGGTTCGCCCACCGGGAAAACTTCGCTGCGGATGATTTCGCTGTATATAACCAGGGAGAAAAACTTACCACTGCTGGAGTCGGTTATTGATGATCCGCTGGTACAGCAACTGGTAATCGCAGAGCTCTTTATTCGTCAAGACTGGGGATATGACAGCGAAGCCTGTACTAAAGACCTTGTAGATTATACCTGTCCAACGCATCGCGACCGTTTAATTAAGTTGCTAAGTCAACACAGAGTGAAAGGGTTTAGTTATAGCGATCGACTTGCAGCGCTGGCGTATCGGGCAGGAAATTATTCGTTAGCACAAATGCTATTGCAGGATGCGCCAGAAAGTGGCTTAAGCGAATGGTTAAAAGCAAAACTGGCATTACGAGCCGGAGATATTCCACTGGCAACGCGTCACTATGCTCGCGCAGCCCCGCAGTTCCCTGCCGATGAAGTCTGGGGAAGTATGGACCCGCAAAGCCCTTATTACCATGCCGATAAAGTTACCGTCCCCTCTTGCCGTATTGCCAGTGAGCAAGCGATTTTGGCATTAAAACGCGATGATTATCTTCAGGCGACCGCATTGTTTTACCAGGCCAAAGATCTCTATTGGGCCGATTTAGCCTGGGTGGCAGAAAACGTTTTGACCTTGTCGGAGTTACAGGCGTTTGTTGAAAAAAACGTACCGGTACCTCAGCACCCTTTAAAACCTGTAGATTTAAACAATAGCAGTTACGGTTATTATATTTCGCCAGATATCATTCCAACAGATGTTAAATTACGAGCACTATTAGGGAGACGATTAATTCGTCATGGCCAGTACCAGCAGGCCATCAATTGGTTTGATATTCCCAATTATCGCCAGGCCGCACAAAAACTGGCTGATTTAATGGCGATAGCAAAAAATAAAAATATCCCTGATAAGCAACGCGCGCAGGCGCAATATGAAGCTGCGCGACTTTTGCGTTTCAGTGGTATCGAATTGGTGGCTTATGAAATGTATCCCGATTATGCCATTTCCAGTGGGCAGTATTCAGAACCTTTTGAATACAGCAATAACGATTACTGGATAAGTCGTAAAGAAAAACAACGTATTCGCCACGCAATCCCCACCGCTGATGATCATTTTTTGCATTATCGCTGGCAGGCTGCGGAATGGGCCGGACAATCTGCCGATTTACTTCACCCTAAAACCCAGGCATGGGCTGCCGTGTTATGCCATGCTGCAAGTTGGGTCAGATATCTTGATCCAGAAACCGGTGCATTAATTTATCAACGCTACGTAAAAAACGGTAAAGCTTTTGACTGGGCTGCGCATTTTGGTCGTGATTGTCCGGAACCAGTGTTTAAGAAGGATCTGAAGAAATAACCTTGCAGAAGTGAGAAGGGCTACCCTTTCGGACTGGTGAAAACTGCTGACGCATATCATTCAAACTACGCGTAAATTTAAGCGGATTCTCGCCTTTGATTTCAACTGTGACGAAAATATCGCCATTGTTGTTAAAAAAGTTAAAATAATAGTCATGCTGGTGTCGACGGTTAGTTTTAAATTGACGAAATGACAAATAGCACCGTTCGTCATAGGTAATCAAAAAATCATTTTCCCCGTACCCATTTACCATCTTGTTTTTTACGTTACCCTCGAAGAGAACAGAATACTTATCTCTGTCAGCAAATAATTCGGCATCCGTTTCTCGGTTGATCGTGTTTACACTAACACCAAATTCTATTTTTATTTTTTCTTTACTGATACTGTCTTTTGTATCGACATAAATGTTATTCGCATTCCAGAATAAGAGGAAGTTTTTGTTACAGGAATAGAGGCCAGTTAAGCAGAGTACGATTATTAGCAAGAATAGTATGGCTTTGTAGCGCATTTACATTCCTTTCAGTATGTTACGTTCAAAAAGTAACTTCCTTTCCTTTATATAAGCCACAGCAATAATTAAACCCACTCTACGGTAAGCTTATTTTAATAATGAAGGATTATCTGCACGCTACCGCCGTGCCAGGAAAAATATCAGCGGGTATATAACGGTAACTTATTCATTACCGTTAATCCCGGCAGCGTAGAAAAAACGCTGCCGGGTTATTTATTACTGCGCGGGTGGAATATCCGAAACTTCAGGATGGACGTCATCCGTGGCTACGGATGTCGTCACAGCCGCAGTCGATGGGGCCATGATTTGATCCCATGCGGCCTGCAACTCTTTCATGTTAAATTCCGGCTCACCTTTCGGCTGCAACAGAATTAACGCCATGTCGTTCGACAGTTGCTGACGCAGATCCTGATTTAACATCTCCACCGTCAGGCTGTTAAGGAAATCCTGGCGCAGTTTCTGATATTGCTCCGGCGCGATATCGACGACCTGATTTTGCAACGAACGCATCCGCTGGCCCATCAGAATATCGGTATCAGCTCGCGCATAGGCGGCAAACAGTTTCTGCAGCTCCAGTTTCTTTTGCGCCACTAACGCATTGAACTCCTCTTCCGGCAGGCCTTTATCGCGAACCTTCGCCAGTTCACGCGCCACCAGATTAAGGTTGCTGTTCAGTTTGTCGTTTGGCGACTCAATGTTAATGGCGCATTGCGCACGCAGATACAGCACACGACAGTCAAATCCAAGACCGATGTCTTTGCTGTTATTGGCGCTTAATGCTTGCTGAACGTGCCAGAACAGCGCCTCACGGGCCAGGTCCGCGCGCCAGTAGCGCAGCAGTGCGGCTGATTCACGAATCGGCTGCCACGGCGTATCCCACATGATGGATAACCGGTCCTGACGCACCGCGTCGGTCATTATACTCACCGCTTCCGCACGCAGCGGAGAAAGCGTCGGCACCGGAGCCGGTGTTTCACGTTTGCCTTTCAGTTCGCCAAACGTTTTGTTGATTTGGTCGACAACCGAACGCGCATCAACGTTCCCCACCACCAGCAGCGTCATTGCATCCGGGGTGTACCATTTCTGGTAGAAATCTTTAATCTTTTCCGCTTCAACGGGTTGTTTCAGCGGATCGGCAGGATCGTGACCTAACAAGGTTGATCCTTTCAGACGATAACGCCACCAGCCCTCTTTAGTATCGGCAGGCCAGGTTGCCACCATATCCTGACTTTGCAGCGCATGGTTGATGGTTTCTGGCGTGATGGTCAGTTTGCCACTGGCATTTGCCAGATAAGAGAGCGCCTCTTTCAGCAAGTCGTTGCGATTATTTGGCAAACTAAGATTAAACAGCGTGGTGTCATAAGAGACGATTACCGGCGGCATCGGACGCTTAGGGTCGATACCCTGTTGCCACAATGAACGCGCCTGCGCTGCTTCAAGGCCACCGCTTTGTGTCAGCGCAATGCGGGGAATAGCATGACTGTAACCGCTCTGTTGTGTACTTTCGGCGAGCGAACCGGTATTAACCAGCAGGCGAATTTCAACACGATCGCTGGGACGCTGGGGCGTGGTTAGCACTTGCCACTGTAAACCGTTGGAGAGCGTCCCCTGTTGCCATGCTGGATCAGGCTGGAGCGCATCTGCCTGCACATAGCCAGCAGTGGCCATCATCAGCAAACCGCCCGCTAAAAGTCGAATTTTTGTGCCCTGCATGTGAACCCCTGATCAACTATCCTGGTAATAAAAAACTGCCCGTTGTCGGTCAGTCTAAATGACATTAAAAACACTTCGTGTTAGACCGCAAGAATATGAAAATGTCACGGAAGAAGTGAAATAAACCTGAACTCACCCAGGTGGTAAGTTCAGGCACAGGGGCCAATTATGCGCAAACACCCGCACTCGGGGAAGGGAGTGCGGGCATAAGTGGTGAGATTAAGAGGATAATTCGTGCGTTTTGCCTTCCGGCGCACGATTATTCAGCACATCGTCCAGTTTTTTGTGGTCCAGTTCTTTCACCCACTTAGCAACGACAATGGTCGCTACGCCGTTACCGACCAGGTTAGTCAGCGCGCGGGCTTCTGACATAAAGCGGTCGATACCGAGGATCAGCGCCAGACCCGCTACCGGCAAATGGCCTACGGCTGAAAGTGTCGCCGCCAGCACGATAAAACCACTGCCCGTTACCCCTGCCGCCCCTTTAGAAGAAAGCAGCAACACGATTAACAGCGTGATTTGGTGGACGATATCCATCTGACTGTTAGTGGCCTGGGCGATAAATACCGCCGCCATCGTCAGGTATATCGATGTGCCATCAAGGTTAAACGAGTAGCCTGTCGGGATGACCAACCCCACCACCGATTTCCGGCAGCCGAGTTTTTCCATCTTGTCGAGCATACGTGGCAGCGCCGATTCGGAAGACGATGTTCCCAACACAATCAGCAGTTCTTCACGGATGTAGCGGATAAATTTGAAGATACTGAAACCGGTCGCTTTAGCGATTGAACCCAGTACCAGCACCACAAACAGGATACAGGTGATGTAGAAGCAGATAATAAGCTGCCCCAGCTGCACCAGTGTGCCGACACCGTATTTACCGATGGTAAACGCCATCGCCCCGAACGCCCCAATCGGTGCCAGGCGCATGATCATATTGATGATGCCGAAGATGACCTGCGAGAAACTTTCGATAACGTTAAAAATCAGCTGGCCTTTGCTGCCCAGACGATGCAGCGCAAAACCAAACAGTACGGCAAACAGCAGCACCTGCAGGATGTTACCGCTGGCAAATGCGCCAATGACGCTCGCCGGGATGACGTCCATAATGAAGGCGACAATCCCCTGGTCTTTCGCCTGCGCGGCATAAACGGCTACCGCTTTCGCATCCAGACTCGCCGGATCGACGTTCATTCCAGCACCAGGCTGTAAGACGTTAACGATAATAAGACCAATAATCAGCGCGATGGTACTGACAATTTCAAAGTAAAGCAGTGCGACTGCGCCGGTACGACCGACCGCCTTCATGCTTTCCATGCCCGCAATGCCAGTGACGACGGTACAAAAGATGACAGGAGCGATGATCATCTTAATGAGCTTAACGAAACCGTCGCCAAGCGGTTTCATTTGCTCGCCTATTTCAGGGTAGAAATGGCCAAGGAGAATACCAATGGCTATCGCTGTCAGGACCTGAAAGTAAAGGCTTTTAAACAGAGAGGTTTTCATAGGGTGTCCTTTTGTAAAACCACAGGTCTTGTAAGGTTATGGGGTACCTGCGGCCTTAAAATAACACCCAGACAACATCACAGAAATGTACCTGGATCATAATTGAAACAAAAAGGTTAAAAAGTTTGAGCTGGCTCGCACAAACCAGCACTTTTTAAAGTTTTGTAATCAGTATGGGGTAGCTATTTATCTTCCAGGTAACTCTCTTCGAAGATTTCAACAGGAAGTGGACGAGCAAAAAGGAAGCCCTGGGCAATACCAACGCCCGCTTTTGCCAGCCAGTCGCGTTGCCCTTCTGTCTCCACGCCTTCGGCAATGATTTGCAGATTCAGGCTTTTCGCCAGCATGATAATCGCGGCAATCATGCTGCTATCTTCCGGCAAACCATCAACGAACATTTTGTCAATTTTCAAAACGTCCACCGGGAGAGATTTCATATGCTGCAACTGACGCAGCCCTGAATAGCCCATACCGAAATCATCCAGCGCCACCTGTACTCCGGCGTTGCGCAGCGGACGAAGGATTGCCACCGCCGCGTGAGGGTCATCCATGCGTCGGCTTTCTGTCACTTCCAGAATCAGCGTTCCTGGCTGGATACGATAGCGCGTTAGCAGTTCCAGCATATCCGTCACCATATTCGGGTGCATCAGTTGCAGGGCTGAGATGTTCACCGATAATGGCAGCATAATGTCGTGCTCCTGCCAGGCGGCAAGCAGTCGGCATGACTCTTCCAGCACCCAGTGACCGACGGTAACCATCAGTCCACAAGACTCAATACGATCAATTAACCCATCCGGTAGGTCCCAACTTCCATCCGGTTGCTGGATACGCAATAACACTTCCGCGCTGACTAATTTGCCGCTGGTTATCTCGACTTGAGGTTGTAACCAAATCGCAAATTTATGATTTTCAAGCGCATTAAGGATATCGCTCTCTTCTGTCAGCCGCTGTTGAGCGGCTTCCATCTGCTGCGGATCATAGAACTGAATCTGATTCTTCCCTTTATGACGAGCAGTAAACGCCGCAGAAATAGCACGACCATAAAGTTGTTCGGCGGTGATATCGCCATAGAACATCGCCACACCGATGCTACAGTGTGGGCGCAGTTGAATGCGATCAATCGGCAAACGCTCGCTCATGATAGTAAGCACTTGCTGACCTAAAGTAATAGCGTGCCACGGTTCCTGAACACCGTTGGCGATAACAGCGAAGTCATAGCCACTGACCTGCGCGAGAACCATGCGCGGCGACAGCACCGACTTGAGTTTTTCCACCAGCGTCAGTAGCAGGATTTCCCGCTGCGCCTCTTTCAGCACACCGGCGGTGTCACGCAGTGTTTCGCAGGTGATAATCATCAGCGCAGTAGTCTGTTTACGCGTCACCACCTGCTCCAGCATCTCCATCAGCAAGGCTTTGTTTGGCAAGTCCGACACTGGGAAGCGCATCGCGTTTTCGATCTGCTCTTCATAATGGCGCTGCAACAGTTGCTGGTTAAGGTTATAACTGCGCACCAGCATGCCTATTTCATCGTCCTGGTGCAGACGCGGCAACGCCAGCTGATGGCCGACAATCTCCTGCGGCGGAATGGCGTTAAGCTCACGGGCGATATTACGTAAAGGGTGCAAAATCAGCCGATTAATACACCAGCTAATCGCCACTGTCAGGATGAGTGACAAAAGTAAGTAAATGGTCACTAACGTGGAGAGCGTACTTATCACGAACTTGTACATGCGGAAGGAATCCGCCTGTAACACCAGATAAGCAATCGGTTGTGGGTTTGCCGGGCGCTCCAGAGAGTAGACACCCAGCGAGATTTGCACCGGTAGTTCGAGCAGTCGGGTAACCATTACCGGCACCGGGCGTTCAGGAATAAAACTTTTACGCAGCGCCTGGAACTGGTTAGGCAGCACCACATCTGCGCGGCTGACCACGCCCGCAGGTTTGATGCTGGAGAGAATGGCCTCCGCCTGGGGAATATCCCCCTTGAGAATGGCGGAGGATAAAGGTTCGCGGACAGAACGAGCAATGCTTTCCAGTTGCGTAGCCGTGTTATAGCGATTCTGCTGTACCAGGTGGAACAGCAAAACGGTGCAAAAAACAAAGACAAACACCAGGACAACGGCCGCCACCATTGCCATCTGCTTGATTGTTAACGAACGACTAACGCGCAAATTATCTCTCCCCCGGAAATCCCAGACTGCCGCCCGAGTATACCCGATCGCAGCGGCATTAAGAGAGGCGCTATCTGAAAACTTACCAGTCGGCGTAAGGTATCAGCGGCTGTGGCGGTAAATCCATATCGCCCTGCCATCCGGCGGCAGAATACCGCACGTAGAGCAGGAAATGGCTTGGCGCGTAATCTTTCGCCTGCTGGATATCAATCGCCGTGCCGACAAACCAGTTGGATGTGACGCGTCGTTCAAGTAACGCTCGCGCCGTATAGCCAAAGCCCTGGCTGCTGCCGCCGCCGTTGGTCTGGTCAGCGGCGTCCTCTTTCCAGTCAGTCGGAATCAGGTTCATCAGCGGATAACGCGGCATGGTTTTAGTGCGCGAGTGCGACCATGAGCCAGACGCGCCCAGCTCCCATGACCAGTTTTCCGTGCGCTCACGCCACATCACCGGTATGGCAAACGACAGATATTCCTGCGGGCTGTAGTAGCCGCCCTGCCCAAGTGAGTACCCACTCAGATCTTTGTCGTAATGCCAGATCATGTTGTTCAGGCCGATAGTGACGCGACGATTATTCTGGTTGATGACTTTATAGTAATAGCCCGTCATCCAGCGCACGCGCCAGTTGTCCTCGACATTTTTGCCGGTTAACTGGTCACCGCTAAGTGATGCCCAGACGCCATTTGCCTCACCTTTATCATAGCTCAGGCTTAACCCCACACCATCGGCACGTACGCCGCCCCATTTTTTCCCGGTATTGCTCGGGGAGTCTTTCTGTCCGCCGAAGGCCAGTAATGAACTGGAAATAGGTCGACGATGGGCGTTAACGGTGTAGCCAAGCGGGCCGATATCGTCGCTGTAACTGACGCCGCCGACCACGTCCACGACATTGAAGCCCATCGGCGTGGTGCCGATATCCCAACTCCAGACGTCATTTCGCCAGCCGACCGCCACGCTTGCGCCAGAATCCGACTGACTGCGATTGCCGCTACAGTCTTGTAACGTACAGGTCCCCCAGTTGTTGTCCCATGTGCCGTCGTCGTTGGTGGAGAAACTGCCGACATTCATATTGACGAAATCGCTGCGGAAGAACATTCGTCCGTCCGCATATGGCGCATCTACCTGCAACATGGTGGTGTGCGCTTTTAGATCGGAGTATCCGCCAGTACCGCTCGATCCCCAGTAATCATGCTCCAGGGTGACGTTAAGATCCTGCTGACGATAGAGGTCCGCCGCATCGCTACGTACGCCGCGTTTCAGCCAGTCATCTTTTTCATCATTACGCGTAAGACGAGTGAAGGTATCGTTATCCTGCGGACGCGTCGTGGTCACACCGGATGCGACCATCGCGTCTTTGTAGGTTTCCAGCGCCTGCTGCGGTTGCCCCGTTTGTGCTTCAAACCTTGCGCCGTCGCGCAGCGTCATCGCGCTTTCCATCGATGGTGGCTGGGATTTTGCTTGTGGGATGATTTTACTAAAGGTTTGCTGCGCCGCCGCAGTATCGCCAAGCTGCGCCTGCGTCAGCGCCACGCGCCGCTGAGTGTTCAGAGAGGCGTTATCGGTGGCGGGCAGTTTCGCCAGCTGACTGCGCGCCGCCGCTTTGTCGCCAGCAGCAATGTCCACTTCCGTCAATCCAAGAATGGCGTCGACGTTAGTTGGTTCGCGCGTCAGGACGTTCTGATAAGCCGCGCGGGCGGCGGTGTAATCGCGCCGTTGCTGCGCCCAGTCGGCCAGGGTGAGGTCAATGCGCGTAGAAGGCGGTTGCTGACGCAGCATCGCTTCCGCTTCGGCTTCTTTGCCGCTTTCACGCAGGCGATTGGCTGTTTCCAGCACCTGATCGCTTTGCAGTCGGTTCACCAGTTCATGAATATTGCTGTTCCACTGCGCGCGCGGCAGGCTGTTGATATGCGCCAGTGCCGCCCGGTCCTGATCGTGACCTGAGAGGTACAGCCCGTAAGCGTAAACCTGCTCCGGGTCGTTCGGCTTCTGTTGCGCCAGATTGCGCATGAGAGTATCAGCCTGGCTGCGTTGTCCGGCCTGCCAGAGATCCTGTGAAAGCCGGTAAGTAATCCACACGCTGCCGGGGTCCAGTGCCAGTCGTTGCCGCTGAAGTTCTGCTGCCTGCGCCCATTTGCCCTGTTTTTCCAGCGCTTCGGCCTGCTGTGACAAACGGTCGTTTTGCAGACTGCGTTCAATATCGTCAACGCTGCGCCGCTGGCTGGCAGAGAGCGAGGCAATAAATGCTTCAGCCTTTTCCGGCGATTGCTGGCGATAGAGATTCGCCAGACCGCGCACGGCGTTGGTATTGCCGCTGTCCATGCGCAGCGTATGCTGATAATAACGTTCGGCTGCGGGGTAATCTTTGCGCGCCATCGCCACATCGCCCAGCCCCAACACCGCGTAGCTGTCAGTATTATCTACATTGCGCGCCTGCTGGAATAACCGTTCCGCTTGATCAGGATTGTTTGCTTTAAGCGCGGCATCGCCCTGTTGGATCGCCAGCCAATAACGGTTCACTTTCAGCAGGCTGTTCCACTTATCGTTGTTACTACTATTCGGGTCCAGCGCGAGGGCTTTCTCCAGATTAGCCACCGCATTAGCGCGATCGCCTTTCTGGGAATACGCCTGGCCCAGCGCCCCTAGCGCTTCACTGTCTTTCGGGTTAGCACGCACCGCCAGTTGCAACTCGGGGATAGCTTTACCCGCCATGCCAGAGTCCACCGCCGCTAAACCTTGCGCACGGGCACGGAAAGCGGGATCGGCCAGTTGTTTTTGTTGTTCCGCCAGTTGTGATTGCGCTGCCGCTACGCTATCGCCATCGCTAAATACTGAGAGATATTTTTTCAGTGCCGACACACTGGCATCACTGACAGGCATGTCTTTAATCTGCCCGTACCAGATTTTAGAGGCCCCCTCGCGTCCGGCATTCGATTTCGCCATCTGTTCCAGTACGGCAAAACCTTCGTCACGGCGATCGCTGCTAAACAGCAATAGCGCCAGATTGTTTTGCAGGCCCGTATTGCCCGGCGTATTAGCATTAATGCGTTTTAGCTGGTTAATCGCTTCGCCACGGCGGGCCGGAATTTTCGCCACTGTACTCCAGTACTCGACGGCAATGTCACCTTCCGGCGGCGCCCCATTGAACAGTTTGTTGTAACCTGCCACGGCTTCTTCCGCATGTCCGGTGGTGGCCTGCAATCGTGCTTGTTGCAATGCCTGACGACCATCCGGCGTGGAAAGTAACATCGTCGTCCGCGACGATTTGTAAGCATTCGAACTCGGCGCTAATTGCGACAATCGGTCGAGTTGTTTTTGCGCCCCATCAACATCACCCTGCCGTAACAGAGAGCGAAAGCGGGCAGCAACGACGTCCGGGTTATTCGGATCGATAAGTTCCAGACGATACAGCGACTGCTGCACCAGGTCTTCGCGGTGAGTCGCTTCGCCAACTCGTACCTGCTCCAGTAACTGTTGCTGGGCGGTTGGCGCCGCCTCGACCATCGGCATCACAGCCAGACCGAGGGAAAGTGTGAGGATGTTTAGTGTGAATTTGCGCATTCCTGGCCCCAGTCAGGTAATAACTCACCTTTTGTCGAGAAGCGAAAACGGTGTTGATCCCAGCCTTGTCCGAACAGGGTCAGCACATAATTGTAATAGGCATCGCTGCCAGGAAAGTTATCTGCCACACGCTGGCGCTGTACAGCCTGCGCGTCACGGTCCTGAAGAAATGGCAACATAGCCGCAGAAAAGCCTACCGGCCCTTGACCTTGCGCTTTACCCGTAGCGACATCAACTTTCTCCGGCGGATAACCGTTCTTCTCAGTAAATGTCGCCATCGGTTTAAAGCGCGCTAACAGCCGTGCTTTTTGCGGATCAGTCTCTGGCATCATGCCGACCCACATATAAACGCGAATGGCGTCATAGCTGCTGATCAGCGTTTTTTCAGCTTTCAGCTGCCAGCCTTTATCTTTTTCATAACGCACCCAGTCAGGCGAAAAACCTTTCGGTGCCGTTTCCAGTAGCAAACGTTGATTCGTTTCGCGCAGCGTGGTCCAGGGCGCGCCAAAGCGAGTGAAATACTGTGCCAGCGTCGGTGGTAGATAACTCGGATTCAAACGCCAGGTGTTATTCTCGGCAAAGCCGACTTTTCCCGGTAACAGCATGGAACCCAGCCCCGGCACCGTCACCACTTCCTCTTGCGCAATGCGTTTTAATAATGCGCTGCCGATGTCGGTATAACGTTGTTCTTTCCACAAGCGGCCCGCCTCAAGCAACGACCAGGCCATCCAGATATCACCATCAGAGGCCGAATTGCTGTCCAGCACTTCCCACTTACTGTTCTCTTTTTTGCCCCACAGCCAGGCAGGCAAATGTTCGTTTAAGGAACCCTGAGCAAGATTGTTCTGGGTCCAGTCTAGTAGGTTGTCAAATGCCGCACGATCGTTAGCCGCCAGGGCAAAGAACATACCGTAGCTTTGCCCTTCAGAGGTGGTAATTTTGCGTGCGTCACTGGGGTCAATGACGCGCCCTTCCTGACTGATGTAATCCTTTTTAAACTGCTCCCAGGCAGGCCAGTTGCAGGCTGCCTGAACACTGAAGGCAGCCAACAGCAGCATCGTCAAGATCCCACTACACAAAACTTTCATCATCTATTACTCATTATCCGGATTAAGACGACGACGGCTGATGATGCGCAGCAGACGCCACAATACCCAGGCCAGCAGCACCACACTGATTGCCGCCAGTATCGCCAGCAGAATCGGATGGTTCGCCAGTGCGTACCATAAACGTTCAAACCACGGTAAATGACCGACGTAATAGACGTCGCCAACGCGCAGGCTGTTAACACCGGACTCGCGAATCACCGCTACGGAACCAAACATAGTGGCGCGTTTACCGCTGTCGTTCACCGCATCGTTGAGCATCTCGTAACCGCGTGGACTATCCGCCAGTAACGCAATTACGCTGCGCTGGTCGTTATACGGTGACTGGAAGCCAATCACCGCCGCCATCGCACCAGAAGAGGTCAGTGTGGACTGAGTTTCTGCTGCGCGGTCGTTTTCGTCAGGCACAATGCCGGGGAACGGAGTCTGGCGCATCGGCGTTTTCACCCAACTTTCGGTAGCCTGCACCAGCAGATCGATCTGCTTGTCATCTTTTAATTTGTCCGGGATACCGCCGATTATCATGATATCGGCGTCTTTCCCCTGAATGGTGCTGCCATCATCGGTCACCGTCAGGTTGATCGCCGGGAAGCCCGTCTGTGCGCCAATAAAGCCCACCGTATTAAGCAGCGTTTCCATCTGTGCTTCGTTTGGTGTTTTTGGCATCACGGTAATGGTTTGCGACAAATCCGCCATCCGGCTGAACGGGAAGCCCGCATTAGCAAACGCGCGCAGATCCGGCATCGGAATGAAGTGGTAATACTTTGAGAAATCGATGGTGGAGTCATCACCAATCACAACATGGTTTTGCACCGGCTGGAAGGTAATACAGTTATCCACCGAGCCACCCGGCATTGGGTTCATATACTCAAAATCGAAACGCAACTGGTTGGTCGCCCCCAGTTTCAGCGCCGGAATAGAGACATCGGTTTTACCATCAAGCAAACCTTGCAACACCGGAATCCGCAGCAGCAGACGGTTCGCCTCCTGTTTACTGCTCAGGTTGAAAGATTGCAGGAATTGGTTGTTCAGGCTGATATCCATCCGCGAGCTGTCTTTCACCGGCGGCATGGTGTAGCGATAGTTGATATCCATATCGATACCAGTGCTGCGCATCAGGTAGAGATCTGGCGGCAAGTTCAGCGAGATATTAATTGCTGCCGGCTCCAGCCCGCTGGACTGCAACTGCTCTTCATAGGTTTTCAACTCACCAAAGGTGACCGGACGATCGGTTCGCACCCAGTTTGGCGCATCGTACGGTTTACGCGGCAATAGCGGTTTAACATCGTTCACCACTACGCTGTCGCCACGGAACAAAATATTGCCCTGAGCAATGCCTTTCGCCGCCTGCAATAGATCTTTGTCATCACGCCCAAAGACCACCAGCAGCTTGACGTAAGGATTCTCCGGATGGTTGATCATCTCAATCACCGGGGCTTTTACTGCCGGATGCTCGCGCAGGAAGTCCGGTCGCTTGTCATTGGTCGCAAAGACAATCGCATTGCGGTCCGGAAGCTGATTATAGAGTACCGGGAAGTTCTGTCCGCGCCAGCCAGAACGGGAACCAAACCACGACGCAACAATCGCCGAAGCCTGTTGCAAACCAACATCCGGCGCACCAGCAAAAACTATCGGCAACGTATTGGCGCGGTTATCCCGCGGGTCGAAAAACGGAATCGGGAAGTGCGACAAGTCATTTTTTACATTCAGTGATTGGTACGTAAGATCCAGTCCACTGCTACGTCCAACATCCAACCAAAGCGTGGTGCTGGCCGGGTTTTCGCACACGTCCTGATAATGGCCGACAAACTCCAGCCGCACGCGGTTGAAGTCGGTGATAAACAGCGGGTTAATCGGCATTTGCGCCAACGTCTTTTTACCCAACTGCTCTTTGGTCACTGGCAACACGCCCATCAACTCATCGTTCAGATAGACTTTCAACTGTGACTGTATCGGCAGCAGTGATGGCGACGGCGTATATTCAAGGTTAAGCATCGCCTTCGTCACCACTTCATCACTGCGCATGCCAAACTCGATGCTGCCGTTCGGGTTAATGCCACGCAGTACCATGCTGCCCGGCGGCGGCGCGATTTGCGCAAAGGTCAGTTTCACATCGCGCGAAGGGCCATTCTGCGCCACGATGGGCGCGTCCGCGCCCTGCACGCCTGGCATCACCTGTCCGACCCGCGGATTTTGCTCCGCCTGGGCAGGCACAGTTGGCTCAGCATTGATCAGTGGTTGCGTTGCTGGCGTCGCCTGCGTCATGAATGAGGGGAATGCGCTCATCCCCATAGCCACTGCACAAATCCAGGATAGTTTTCTTTTCATCGCGTTATCATCATTGTTGAGCCAAAGCCTGATCCGATGGTTGTACCGTTTCACTCCGTTCCGGGCGACGCGGAATGAACGAAACAACCCAGGAAACCAGAGAAGTCAGCACACGGAAAATGCCCTTCACCGAAGAAGGCGCAAACTCCGCCAGATGGCGGTAGCCACGGAAGCCGAGCTTCAGAATATCCAGCAGACTTTCCAGCGGCTTATCTTCCGGGTAGCTGTCCTGCCAGAGCGCCCATGTATCCGCACGGGCAAACGTACACTGCACAAAATCGATATGTTGCTGGGTAGTGAGTGGCATCAATTGCAGCCCCACTTCGTTACCCATCACGCGCGCAACCTGAGTCGGGAAGGCATACTCTTGTTGACCGCGTTTGAGCAGCAGATTCACTTTCTGTCCTTCCAGTATCTGCGCCTGACCGTTGATCTTGATCCCCAGGCCGCCGTCAGAGAAGTCCTGAACGGTGCAGGAGAAAAGATGCCCATCTTCCCGGGCAATCGCCGCTGGCATGGTCATCTCAACACGGTGCGAACGACGTACCTGTTTGCTTTCTACCGACACCGCTACTGCGCCGCCGAGAATAATCAGGTTGTAGAACACCCAAACCATACTAACGACCACGGTGAGCATTTCGGTCGGCGGGCCATAGAAGTAACGCCAGATACCGACAGCAACACCGACCAGGTTGAGTAATACGAGGAAGATGTACGGTCGCGAAATCACCCAGTCGACGTACTCCTCCTCCACCAGACCACCTTTGGCGGTGACGTTAAATTTGCCTTTGTGCGGGTTAATCAGCGCCACCAGCGTCGGTGGCGCGATATACCAGGCGAGCACCGTCTCGTAGATTTCGCTCCAGAAGGAGTGGCGATATTTACCCTGAATCTTCGAGTTGGTCAGGCTGGCGTGAATCATATGTGGCAGCACAAACAGGGCGATCATCAACGCAGGCGCGTAAATGATGTAGGCGTGCAGCAGCAGGAACGCCAGCGGCGCGGTCAGGAAGATCAGCCGTGGAATCCCCGACAAGAAGTGGAACATAGCGTTGACGTAGCACAGTCGCTGGGCGAACTTCAGCCCTTTACCAGTAAGTGGGTTATCAAGACGGAAGATTTGCACCATCCCGCGCGCCCAACGGATACGCTGCCCAATGTGCGCCGAAAGGCTCTCAGTCGCCAGCCCCGCAGCCTGGGGAATACGCATATAAGCGGAAGTGTAGCCACGACGGTGTAAACGCAGAGAAGTATGCGCATCTTCAGTAACGGTTTCGACAGCGATGCCGCCAATCTCGTCCAACGGCTTACGACGAATCACCGCACAGGAACCACAGAAGAAAGTGGCATCCCACATGTCATTACCGTCCTGCACCAGACCGTAGAACAGCGTGCCTTCGTTCGGCGTTTTACGAAAACGCCCCAGGTTGCGTTCGAACGGATCTGGCGAGAAGAAGTGGTGAGGCGTCTGCATCATCGCCAACTGCTTTTCTTTCAGGAACCAGCCCATGGTCATTTGCAGGAACGAGCGTGTGGGAACGTGGTCGCAGTCGAAAATCGACACGAACTCGCCTTTGGCATATTTCAGCGCATTGTTGATGTTGCCTGCTTTCGCATGTTCATGCGTCGTTCGGGCGATATATTTCACCCCAACGTTTTGCGCAAACTGGCGGAACTCTTCCCTGCCACCGTCATCAAGGATCCAGATGTTGAGTTTGTCTTTCGGCCAGTCGATACCCAGCGAGGCATAAATGGTGTTTTTCACCACGCTGAGATCTTCGTTGTAGGTTGGCACAAAGATATCCACCGACGGCCATTGCGACATGTCTTTCGGCAGCGGTACTGGCTGGCGATTTAGCGGCCACACCACCTGGAAGTAGCCGAGCACCAGCACAATCCACGCATAAGTTTCCGCAAATAGCAGGATTAAGCCACATACCAGGCTGACCGGATCATCCCAGTTCAACGTCGAGGTATATCGCCACCAGATATAGCGACACGAGACAGTCAGCGACAGCACAATCAACATCAACGCCGAGAAGCGCCCTGGCATACGCCGCACCATTAGCGCCACGCCCCACAGCAACATCAGGAAGATAAATTGCGACAACGGGTTAAAAGGCTGAGTGACGCAAATTAGCGCCAGAATCAGCGAGAAAGTCACAATGACGCCAAGAATAAAACGCCGTGCTCCGGCGCTCAGATGGCCCAGTTCTTTTTTCTCATCAAGATGTTGCGTGTTCTGGCTGACTCGCTCTGGCAGTTTGTCCATCCATTGATGGTAACGCCCACGGATATTCTGCAAGCCAGAAAATGCCCGCCAGCGTGGTTTTGGCGTCTCTCTGCGTGAAGCGCCGATCAACAACCAGCAAGTCTGAATGACATAGCGGACCGGATCCAACGGGCGCGGACGCGAAGCGTTGATATGTGGGTAAAGATTTTTATGTTCTGCACGAATACGCTGCCAGCGCGGGTGTTCAAGCGGAATGAACACCCAGGCCAGGATCAGCCAAAAGCAGCCAAGCGTCGCGCTGAAAGCCGATGCGCCGTGACGACGATAATCCCGATAACGCCCGATAAGACGCGCGTTGACCGGCGGGATAAGCAACCACCGGGTCAAGATACTCATGACGCGCTCCCGACTGACTTTTTCAGCCCGGAATAGTTCAACAGGCACCAGTTTGCCAGCGTCAGAACTTCCTCCGCCGCCAGCGCATCACTGCGGTATTCACCTAACGGCTGTTTCGCCGCCAGGCATTCAGCCATCGCTTCATCGCGATGAATCAACATTGGTAGTAATCGGCGCTGGCTTTGCAACCACAACTGGTAAATATCTTCCTGAACCTGGCTACCAATGCGGAAATCATTAATCAATATATGCGCGCCAGCAGGCAATGCTTGCTGATGCAGCCGAATATGGCAGTTGGCATCCACTTTGACGATTGCCAGTGTGTGATCGCACAGGCTCAGGATCTGATGCGTTATCGGCGAGGCGTCGCGCGGTAAGTCGATCAAAATCCATTGATAACGCCCACTGGCCTGCAGTTGCTGTAGGCCTGCGCAAATTGCACTCAACTGAGTTTGCCAGTGCTGGGGATTCTCTTGCTCTTCAATGGTTAACTGACCAAAAGGCAGCAGATCGAGCTGCGAGGTATAGCGCATCCCGGCATCTCGCCAGTCCTGACCATCCAGTATGGCTCTGGCCCAGCCCTGACGATGGGTAAAATCAACGTTGAACGACAAGCGCAACAAATTGTCCGGGCAGGCATCAACCACCAGGACATTTTCTCCCAACATTTGCAATGACCAGGCCAACGCGGCGGTGATGGTTGTTGTACCCACGCCTCCCCGCACCCCCTGTAATCCCAGTACGGCCATTCACTACTCCCCTACTTCTGTTGCGCAAACTCAGCCAACAATGGCCAGCGTTTTAACGCCGCTGCCAACTGCTCGCGCTGAGAAATATCGGCATAATCGATATCAGGCAGTGAAAACGCCTGCTTTAATGCCAAAATATCATTCTGAAAGATATAGCCTATCGCGGGATCAGGCAGAGTATCCTGTTCGTTGTTATTCATTATGCTTAATCTCGATAAAATATACTCGCCACGCATCAGTCAATTCTAATCGACCGCATTTTGCCCGTATAATGCCAGACGGCAATACGTAATCCGTTCATTTTTTAACTTTCATGTACGCAACTAAAGAAAGTAAAAAACGAAAAGACTGATATCATAAGGCTTCCAGCCTGCTAAATTGATTCACATGCTAAATCTGATAAGTTTTAATTTCAATGGTAGGTTTATTTCTTAGCTTTCGCTAGTAAACTGATAATCAGACAAAATGGTGACTTGAGGGACGTTGTGGACCCTGTATTCTCTATCGGTATCTCATCCTTATGGGATGAGTTGCGGCATATGCCAGCAGGCGGCGTCTGGTGGTTTAACGTCGATCGTCAAGAAGATGCTATCAGCCTTGTGAATCAAACGATGGCTTCTCAAGCTGAAACCGCGAAAGTCGCGGTCATTAGCATGGATAGCGATCCCGAGAAAACCTTCAAATTAGATGATTCTCACGGACCGGAAAAAATAAAATTATTTTCAATGCTAAATCATGAAAAGGGGCTATACTATTTGCCCCGTGATTTACAATGTTCTATTGATCCCGAAAATTATCTTTTCATTCTTGTTTGCGCCAATAACGCATGGCAAAACATTCCAACTGTTCGGCTTCGTTCATGGCTGGATAAAATGAATAGTTGGAGCAAATTATACCATTGCTCACTGCTGGTAATTAATCCAGGAAATAATAACGATAAACAATTTTCATTGTTGCTGGAAGAGTACCGTTCTCTTTTTGGCCTCGCCAGTTTGCGTTTCCAGGGCGATCAACATCTGCTGGATATCGCCTTCTGGTGCAACGAAAAAGGGGTTAGCGCCCGTCAGCAACTCATCGTTCAGCAGCAAGAGGGGATCTGGACGTTAGTTCAGCGCGAAGAAGCGGAGATCCAACCACGCAGCGATGAAAAGCGCATTCTTAGCAATATTGCTGTGCTGGAAGGCGCCCCCCCGTTATCAGAACACTGGCAACTGTTCGACAACAACGAAGCCCTGTTCAATGAAGCCCGTACCGCTCAGGCAGCAACGGTGGTGTTTTCTTTACAGCAAAATGCGCAAATTGAGCCACTGGCCCGCAGCATTCATACCCTGCGTCGCCAGCGCGGCAGTGCGATCAAAATCCTCGTGCGGGAAAATATCGCCAGCCTGCGCGCCACGGATGAACGTTTATTGTTGGCCTGCGGCGCGAATATGGTGATTCCGTGGAATGCTCCGCTCTCTCGTTGTCTGACGATGATTGAAAGCGTGCAAGGGCAGAAGTTCAGCCGCTATGTTCCGGAAGATATCTCGACCTTGCTATCCATGACCCAACCGCTGAAACTGCGCGGTTTTCAAAAGTGGGATGTGTTCTGTAACGCAGTAAATAATATGATGAACAACACGTTGCTGCCTGCACATGGTAAAGGGGTGCTGGTAGCACTGCGTCCGGTTCCTGGCATTCGTGTTGAGCAAGCCCTGACACTATGCCGTCCAAATCGCACTGGCGACATTATGACCGTTGGTGGAAATCGACTGGTCCTGTTCCTCTCATTCTGCCGGATCAACGATCTGGATACTGCGTTGAATCACATTTTCCCGTTGCCTACCGGCGATATTTTCTCTAATCGTATGGTCTGGTTTGAAGATGACCAAATCAGCGCCGAACTGGTGCAAATGCGTCTGCTGGCCCCGGAACAATGGGGGGTGCCACTGCCTTTAACTCAGGCCTCCAGGCCGGTAATCAATGCCGAGCATGATGGGCGTAACTGGCGACGAATACCGGAACCGCTGCGACTGTTGAGTGATCCTGTGGAGCATTCATCATGATGACCATCAGCGATATCATTGAAATCATTGTCGTTTGTGCGCTTGTTTTTTTCCCGCTGGGCTATCTGGCGCGCCATTCCCTACGGCGCATTCGTGACATCCTGCGTTTGTTATTTGCGAAACCTCGTTATGTAAAACCGGCCGGTACGTTACGCCGTGCAGAAAAAGCCAGGGCTACCAAAAAATGACTCAATTTACCCAAAATACCGCTATGCCTTCTTCCCTCTGGCAATACTGGCGCGGCCTTTCTGGCTGGAACTTTTATTTTCTGGTTAAGTTCGGCCTGTTGTGGGCGGGCTACCTTAACTTCCATCCGCTACTCAATCTGGTATTTGCCGCATTTTTGCTAATGCCGATTCCGCGTTACAGCCTGCATCGCTTGCGCCACTGGATCGCCCTGCCGATCGGCTTTGCCCTCTTCTGGCATGATACCTGGCTACCGGGCCCGGAAAGTATTATGAGCCAGGGGTCACAGGTGGCAGGTTTTAGTACCGATTATTTAATCGACCTGGTCACGCGCTTTATTAACTGGCAGATGATTGGTGCTGTCTTTGTTTTGTTAGTGGCCTGGTTATTCCTGTCGCAATGGATCCGCATTACCGTTTTTGTGGTCGCCATTCTGGTGTGGCTGAATGTACTTACGTTGGCTGGTCCAAGTTTCTCCCTGTGGCCAGCCGGTCAACCGACCACCACTGTAACAACGACGGGCGGTAACGCAGCGGCAACTGTCGCGGCAACCGGGGGCACGCCAGTAGTTGGAGATATGCCAGCGCAAACGGTACCGCCGACAACCGCAAACCTCAATGCCTGGCTGAATAATTTCTATAACGCCGAGGCGAAACGTAAATCGACCTTCCCATCCGCACTGCCAGCGGATGCGCAGCCATTTGAGCTTCTTGTGATTAATATCTGTTCGCTTTCATGGTCGGATATTGAAGCTGCCGGGTTAATGTCACATCCGTTGTGGTCGCATTTTGATATTGAGTTCAAGAATTTCAACTCTGCAACCTCATACAGCGGTCCGGCGGCGATTCGTTTGCTGCGCGCCAGTTGCGGTCAGCCATCGCACACCAATCTGTATCAACCAGCAAATAATGACTGCTATCTGTTCGATAACTTGTCAAAACTGGGCTTTACCCAGCACCTGATGATGGGGCATAACGGCCAGTTTGGCGGCTTCCTGAAAGAAGTGCGCGAAAACGGCGGTATGCAAACGGAGTTAATGGATCAAACAAATCTTCCCGTCATTTTGCTGGGCTTTGATGGCTCACCGGTTTATGACGATACCGCCGTGCTTAATCGCTGGCTGGACGTTACCGAAAAAGATAAAAACACCCGTAGCGCTACGTTCTACAACACGCTTCCACTGCATGATGGCAACCATTATCCGGGAGTCAGCAAAACAGCAGACTACAAAGCGCGGGCGCAGAAATTCTTTGATGAACTGGATGCGTTCTTTACCGAGCTGGAGAAATCTGGCCGTAAAGTGATGGTGGTCGTAGTGCCGGAACACGGTGGCGCGTTGAAAGGTGACAGAATGCAAGTTTCTGGTTTGCGTGACATTCCGAGTCCGGCAATCACTGATGTCCCGGTTGGCGTGAAATTCTTCGGCATGAAGGCACCACATCAGGGCGCGCCAATTGTCATCGACCAACCGAGTAGCTTCCTGGCTATCTCCGATCTGGTGGTTCGCGTTCTCGATGGCAAGATTTTCACCGAAGATAATGTTGACTGGAAAAAACTCACCAGTGGGTTACCTCAGACTGCGCCTGTTTCCGAAAACTCGAATGCAGTGGTCATTCAATATCAAAATAAACCGTATGTTCGCCTGAACGGTGGCGACTGGGTGCCTTATCCGCAGTAATAACGAAAAAGGCCGCAGAGTTTCACCTCTGCGGCCTGGTCCGGGCGCAAATTGCCATTACGGCAGCCTGACGCCCGCATGACACGTTACTTCCGCTTATTCAGCCAGCTCACGATCAGACTGGCAAGAATGCCAGCAATGACCGGAGCCGCTAAATCATGCCAGAAGGCCATGCCCAGTTCTGCGAGCGTCATATAGCCGCCTCTGTTGTAATGACAACGTTTCGCGGCTATTCTTGAGTTGTTCAGGTTCAAGAATGGCCCCCGTGATGTTGTCAGGTGCATACCTGCAACGTGCGGGGGTTTTCTCTCTCCAGCAACCAATGCCACCAGGGATTAAGCCCCCGCAACATTGCGCCTCACCGAAACCTTTCCGGCTTGACACTGATTCTACTGCAGCCTTTCTGCACTGAAATCCATCAATCTTTCATGTTGTGTAGCGCATTCCGCAGAATATTATCCGCTTGCAACTGTTGCATTTTTCTTACGAAAAAGGCCGCAGAGTTTCACCCCTGCGGCCTGGTCCGGGCGCAACTAGCCATTACGGCAGCCTGGCGCCCGCATGACACGTTACTTCCGCTTGTTCAGCCAGTTCACAATCATACTGGCAAGAATGCCAGCAATGACCGGAGCCGCTAAATCATGCCAGAAAGCCATGCTCAACTCTGCGAGCGTCATATAGCCGCCTGTATTGTAATGACAACGTTTCGCGGCTATTCTTGAGTTGTTTGGGTTCAAGATTAGCCCCCGTGATGTTGTCAGGTGCATACCTGCAACGTGCGGGGGTTTTCTCTCTCCAGCAACCAATGCCACCAGGGATTAAGCCCCCGCAACATTGCGCCTCACCGGAACCCTTCCGGCTTGCCGCTGATTCTACGATTGCTTTTTACTGCCAGCACCCGGCAATCTTCCTCATTGCGTGATGCCTTCCAGCTTAATTTCTTTATTTGCATTAGTTGCAGTTCATATCCGGGCTGACTCCAGACTGGTAGTGAAATGCGCAATTTTGTAGAATTGCGCCTCCTCGCGACCTCCCCAGTGAATCTGTTGCCTCATTTTTTACATACTGCGTATTCGACTTCTCCACCTGTTGCGCACGAGAAACTGGGTTTATTCATTTTTGCGAGGCTGACTTCTTTCTGGACAGGACTTTATGCAGCACAACACACTACCGAAACACGATCAGAAATTGCCGTTTACACGCTACGACTTCGGCTGGGTTTTATTATGCATAGGCATGGCGATTGGTGCCGGAACCGTGCTTATGCCAGTACAAATTGGTTTGAAGGGAATTTGGGTATTTATTACCGCAGCGATCATTGCTTATCCTGCCACCTGGGTAGTGCAGGACATTTATTTAAAAACCCTTTCTGAAAGTGATTCCTGTAATGACTATACAGATATTATCAGTCATTACCTGGGCAAAAACTGGGGAATTTTCCTCGGGGTTATCTACTTTTTGATGATTATCCACGGGATTTTTATCTACTCTCTCTCCGTGGTTTTCGACAGCGCCTCGTACCTGAAAACCTTCGGTTTAACCGATGCCGATCTTTCACAATCTCTACTTTATAAAGTCGCCATTTTCGCCGTACTTGTGGCGATTGCGTCTGGTGGTGAACGATTACTGTTTAAGATCTCCGGGCCAATGGTGGTGGTCAAAGTCGGCATTATTGTCGTGTTCGGTTTTGCGATGATCCCGCACTGGAATTTCGCCAATATAACCGCCTTCCCACAAGCCTCCGTATTTTTCCGCGACGTCCTGCTCACCATTCCATTTTGTTTCTTCTCTGCGGTATTTATTCAGGTGCTTAACCCGATGAATATTGCCTATCGTAAACGGGAAACAGATAAAGTACTGGCAACTCGACTCGCGCTGCGTACCCACCGCATTAGCTATATCACGCTCATCGCGGTGATCCTGTTTTTTGCCTTTTCTTTTACCTTTTCGATAAGCCATGAAGAGGCGGTTTCTGCCTTTGAACAAAATATCTCGGCACTGGCACTGGCCGCGCAGGTGATCCCCGGGCATATCATTCATATCACCTCTACGGTGCTGAATATCTTTGCCGTACTGACCGCATTCTTTGGCATTTACCTCGGTTTCCACGAGGCCATTAAAGGCATTATTCTCAATCTACTAAGCCGAATTATTGATACCCAGAAAATTAACTCACGCATGCTGACTCTGGCTATTTGCGCTTTTATCGTCATTACATTGACGATTTGGGTTTCATTTCGCGTATCGGTGCTGGTGTTCTTTCAGTTGGGAAGCCCGTTGTATGGCATTGTGTCGTGCCTCATTCCGTTTTTCCTGATCTATAAAGTCGCACAACTGGAAAAACTTCGCGGATTTAAAGCCTGGCTGATTCTGCTTTACGGCATTTTGCTATGCTTGTCGCCACTGTTGAAGCTGATTGAGTAAACCGGAGCGCATGGCCCCGGTTTTGTGAGTTAACGCTGCGGATTTTCATCCTGATCAACAGCAAAGCAGGCTACGAGTTGACCGCCGTAGTCTTTTAGCTGCGGCTGCAACTGGGTGCAGGGGCCGAAGCGCCGACGACAGCGGGCGTTGAAGGCGCAACCCGGCGGTGGATTCAGCGGGCTTGGCAGTTCACCGGTGAGCTTGATGCGCTCGCGTCGATCGTCCGGGTTCAGGCGCGGCGTCGCGGAAAGTAGCGCCTGAGTGTACGGATGACGCGGGTTATTGAATATTTGGTCCTTCGTCCCCTTCTCCACGCAGCGGCCCAGGTACATCACCATCACTTCATCAGCAATGTGCTCCACCACCGACAGGTCGTGGGAGATGAAGACATAAGAAAGCCCCAGTTCCTGCTGTAAATCCATCATCAGATTCAGCACCTGCGCACGCACTGAGACGTCCAGCGCAGAAACCGGTTCGTCGGCAATCACCACGTCCGGATCGAGCATCAATCCACGGGCGATGGCGATACGCTGACGCTGGCCACCGGAAAACATGTGCGGATAGCGGTCGTAATGCTCGGTTTTCAGGCCGACTTTCGCCATCATCGACAGGGCTTTTTCCCGACGCTGTTCTTTGCTTAAGCTGGTGTTAATAAGCAGCGGCTCTTCGAGAATTTGCCCAACTTTTTTGCGCGGATTCAGCGAACCATAGGGGTTCTGGAAGACGATCTGGATTTTCTGCCGACGCAGTTTCTGCGCCTGCGGATCGTGCTTAAGCAGATCCTGCCCCTGGTAATACAGCTCACCGCCAGTAGGCGTTTCAATCATCGTCAGCAACCGACCGAGGGTCGATTTACCGCAGCCAGATTCCCCTACTACCGCCAGCGTTTTGCCGCGTTCAAGGTTAAACGAAACGCCGTCCAGCGCTTTTACCAGACGTTCCGGCGCGAACATGCCTTTCTTCACCGGATAATGTTTTTTCAGGTCGATAGCCTGCAACAATGGTTGTTGCGAGGTGGCCTCTTGCGTACTCATAGTGTGGGCCTCCCGGCATCATCAAGTGGGTAATGGCATTTGGACTGACGCCCGTCAGCGAGCATATTCAGCGCCGGTTCTTCAGCACGGCATTTGTCAGTGGCGTAGGGGCAGCGCGGATTAAGCAGGCAGCCGTTCGGGCGGTCGTACTTGCCGGGAACGACACCTGGCAACGATGCCAGACGTTCTTTGTCCTGAGCAAATTCCGGCAGCGCACGCAGCAATGCCTGTGTATACGGGTGACGCGGCGCATGGAAGATGGCGTGCGCATCGCCCGTTTCCACCACCTGGCCTGCATACATCACAATGATTTTATGCGCAGCTTCCGCCACCAGCGCCAGGTCATGAGTGATCAACACCAGCGCCATGTTCTCTTTCTGCTGTAGCTCCAGCAGTAGTTCGATGATTTGCGCCTGAATGGTCACGTCCAGCGCGGTGGTCGGTTCATCGGCAATCAGCAGTTTTGGCCGACAGGCAATCGCCATGGCGATCATTACACGCTGGCTCATGCCGCCGGAAAGCTGATGCGGGTAAACATCCAGACGCGATGCTGGATCGGGAATACCGACCTGATTCAACAGGTCAATCGCTCGCTGACGGCGGGTACTTTTGTTGCCGCCCTGATGCACCTTAATCGCTTCCATGATCTGGAAACCAACGGTGTAGCACGGGTTAAGGCTGGTCATCGGGTCCTGGAAGATCATCGCCACTTCGGCGCCCACCAGGTTGCGGCGCTCTTTTTCCGAGATACGCTGCAAATCCTGACCGTTAAACTCCAGCTTTTCCGCCATCACACGGCCCGGATAATCAATCAGCCCCATAATCGCCAGTGAACTGACCGACTTACCGGAGCCAGACTCACCCACAATCCCGACCACTTCGCCCTGTTTTACGCTGTAGCTGATGCGGTCTACGGCGCGGAACGGTGCGCTTTCGTCGCCGAAATGCACCGATAATTTATCTACATTTAATAACGCCATCTCGAACCTCTTACTGCTTCAGTTTGGGATCGAGCGCGTCACGCAGACCGTCACCCATCAGGTTAAATGCCAGCACCGTCAGCAGGATCGCCAGACCAGGGAAGGTCACGACCCACCAGGCGCTTTGCGCGAACTGCAACACGTCGGAGAGCATGGTGCCCCACTCCGGCGTTGGCGGCTGCGCCCCCATGCCGAGGAAACCAAGAGCAGCCATATCGAGAATGGCGTTAGAGAAACCGAGCGACGCCTGAACAATCAGCGGCGCAAGGCAGTTCGGGAAGATGTTAATAAACATCTGGCGCATCGCCCCGGCACCAGCCACGCGAGACGCGGTGACGTAATCGCGATTCACCTCCACCAGCACGGCAGCGCGGGTTAAGCGCACATAGTGCGGCAGCGCAACAAAGGTCAGTGCCAACGCGGCGTTACCAATCGACGGGCCGAAAATTGCCACCAGCACCAGCGCAAGCAGCAGACTTGGCAGCGCCAGCATGATATCGACCACGCGCATGATGATGTTATCGACCAGGCCGCCAAAGTAACCGGCGATCAGGCCGAGAATGACGCCCATAATCAGCGACAACACCACCACCAGACAGCCAACCAGCAGCGACAAGCGTGCGCCGTACATCAGGCGTGACAGCACATCACGCCCTACGTCATCGGTGCCGAGCAAGTGCGCCATGCTGCCGCCTTCCTGCCAGGCTGGTGGGGCAAGCAGCGCATCGCGGAACTGTTCCGCCGGGTTATAAGGTGCAATCCAGTTGGCAAAGATCGCGATAAACAGCACGATGACGACGTAAACCAGCCCGACGACCGCGCCTTTGTTGCGTTTAAAATAGTGCCAGAACTCCTGTAACGGGGTCATCGGCACCGGTGCGCTAATCACTTTATTTTCAGTAACCTGTGACATGATGTCCCCTTACTTCTTATGACGAATACGCGGGTTCACCACGCCGTACAGCAGATCGACCAGCAGGTTGACGAGGATAATCATCGTCGCCACCAGCAATACGCCGCCCTGAACCACCGGATAATCGCGGCGTTGCAGCGCGTCAATCAACCAGCGCCCCAGACCCGGCCACGAGAAGATGGTTTCGGTCAGAATCGCCCCTGCCAGCAATGTTCCCACCTGGAGACCAATAACGGTCACTACTGGCAGCATCGCGTTACGCAGTGCGTGGACGATAATCACCCTAAGGCGGGTCAGCCCTTTGGCGCGCGCGGTGCGGATGTAATCCTCGCCCAGCACTTCCAGCATCGAGGAGCGCGTCATACGCACAATGACCGCCAGTGGTATCGTACCCAGCACAATGGCGGGCAGGATCATATGGGCAACGGCATCGATAAAGTTACGGTCTTCACCCCAGATGGCGGTGTCGATCAGCATAAAACCGGTTAACGGATTGGAATCATCGAGGAACACCATGTCGCTCACGCGACCGGAGACGGGCGTCAGGTTCCAGTGCACCGAAACCAGCATGATCAGCATCATGCCCCACCAGAAGATAGGCATTGAATAACCTGTCAGCGCCAGGCCAACCGCCGTGTGATCGAAAACAGAACCGCGTTTAACCGCCGCCAGCACACCGACAGGAATGCCGACCGCGGTCGCAAAAATCATCGCGCAGACGCCAAGTTCCAGCGTAGCCTGGAAGCGCGGCACGAACTCTTCCCAAACCGGGATGCGGCTTTTCATTGAAATGCCTAGATCGCCATGCATAACGCCCCAAATGTAATGGAGATACTGCTGCCACATCGGTTTATCTAAGCCGAGTTCAGCCAGCAATTGCGCATGACGCTCTGGGGAGATCCCACGTTCGCCCGCCATGATCATCACCGGATCGCCCGGGATCATGTGGACAAAGGCAAATGTGAGAAGGGTAATACCGATAAACGTGGGGATGACGAGTCCCAAACGTCGGAGAATAAACTGCAACATAACCCGGATTCTCTGTAGTGACCCGCAGCCTGGAACTGCGTGTCTGTATTGCTCACAAATCAACTCCCGGATAGGGAATGAAGTATTGCTGCCGGATGGCGCTGCACGCAGAGGCACAGCACCACCGGGTATGGCTTTTAATTATTCGATAGAGACGTTTTCGAAGTGATGTTTACCTAGTGGATCAACAACATAGCCTTTAACTTCTTTGCGTACCGGTTCAAACACGGTGGAGTGAGCGATGATCAGTGCCGGAGCCTGATCGTGCATCACCACCTGTGCTTGTTTGTACAGTTCAACGCGCTTGTTGTGGTCGTCGGTAGCACGCGCCGGTTGAATCAGATCTTCAAACGGTTTGTAGCACCATTTTGAGTAGTTGGAGCCTTGTTCAGAGGCAGCGCAGCTGAACAGGGTGGCGAAGAAGTTATCCGGATCCCCGTTGTCGCCAGTCCAGCCCATCATTACCGTCTGATGCTCACCATCTTTCGCACGCTTGAGGTACTCACCCCATTCGTAGGTGACGATTTTGGCCTGCACGCCCACTTTCGCCCAGTCAGCCTGAATCATCTCCGCCATGCGGCGAGCGTTCGGGTTATACGGACGCTGTACTGGCATTGCCCACAGGTCGATAGAGAAACCTTTTTCCAGACCCGCTTCTTTCAGCAATGCTTTCGCTTTTTCAGGATCGTAGGTGTAGTCCTGAACGTCATCGTTATAGCCCCACATGGTTGGCGGGATCAGGTTTTTTGCTGCCACGCCCGCGCCCTGATAAACCGCTTTGATGATCGCATCTTTGTTCACTGCGTAGGTCAGTGCCTGGCGAACTTTCACGTCATCCAGCGGTTTTTTCTGCACGTTATACGAGAGATAGCCGACGTTCAGCCCCGGCATTTCCATCAGGTTGATGGATTTATCCTGCTTCATGCGAGCGATGTCTGCCGGGTTCGGGTACGGCATCACCTGGCATTCATTCTTCTGTAATTTCGCGTAACGCACGGAAGCATCAGGAGTAATAGAGAAGACCAGCGTATCGATCTGCGGTTTGGTGCCCCAGTAGCCATCAAACGCTTTGTAGCGAATACGAGAATCTTTCTGGTACTGCTGCAACTGGAACGGGCCGGTGCCGATCGGGTTGAGGTCCAGTTTTTCCGGCGTACCGGCTTTCATCATCGCGTCAGCATATTCTTTTGACAGAATAGAGGCGAAGTCCATTGCCAGGTCAGCAAGGAACGGCGCTTCCGGGCGAGTCAGCACGAACTGAACGGTGTTATCGTCCACTTTTTTCACTTCACTGATCAGCTCCGGCAAGCCCATGCCTTCGAAGTATTCGTAGCTGCCGCCAGAAACTTTATGGTACGGGTTTTGCGCGTTTTTCTGGCGATCGAACGAGAACACTACGTCATCGGCGTTCAGTTCGCGCGTCGGTTTGAATTCTTTATTGTCGTGCCACTTCACACCTTTACGCAGGTGGAAGGTATAGGTTTTACCGTCATCGCTGACTTCCCACTTTTCAGCGAGGCCCGGAATCACTTCAGTGGTGCCGATTTTAAATTCAACCAGGCGGTTATAAAGCGGTACGGAAGAGGCATCATAGGTGGTGCCGGAGGTAAACAGCTGCGGGTTAAACCCTTCCGGAGATCCTTCTGAACAATAAACCAGAGTTTTAGCCTGAACACTTGCTGCGACGGTCATAGCCACCAGGCTGAGACCAAGCTTCAGCATCCCTGACTTTTTCAAGGAAATACGCATTATTCTGCTCCAATTGTGATGTTTGTTGTTTTAACCCTTTGCAGTGGGTTGTCGCTGCCTGACCTTTTTTGTTTTTTACCCGGTCGGGTCAACGTTATGAGGTGGGGATGCCGTACTAATTAACATCAGTGTAACAGTGCGGATCCTCCATAAAATGCCCCTCGTGACCTACAATCTGTCAACAGAATGTGAAAACGTCAATACAGCCAACCGGGATTTACACCAACGGTGAGAATCCACAAACAAAGATTAAAAAAACTTCAAACAGCTATTTGCAGCAGAGAAATTTGTGCTACGCCAACATCACCAGAACAATCAGCTTAATATTTAGCAACATTTGGTGATTAAGTTTTATGCATTTAGTGAAAAAAATCTGATGAAAAGGTGGATATCTGAGCGATTAATACCATGAACGCTAAAACGCACAGGGGAAAATGCCAGCGCCAGCCATAAGTAACGCAAAAAAAGATTTAAGCAAATATAGAAAAAGACAATGGATTCTGTCACAAATCCGTTAATGGATAGTGAGATATGGCGCGCAAATTTGGCAGTGAAATATGTGGTGTTTAGGTCGGATAAGGCGTTCACGCCGCATCCGATAATAAGTGCGGTGCCGTTGCCTGATGCGACGCTACCGCGTCTTATCAGGCCTACGTTCGAATTTGGTCGGTGCCAGAGGATTACTCGCCACTTCGTGGCTCGCCCTGCGGGTCGTTGCTGACGCAACGTTCTCTCGCTTCGCTCGAGTCGAACCTCCCTGCCCCCGGAGGTTCTCTTCCTCATGGGCTGCAGATGCAAAAAAGCCTGCTCGTTGAGCAGGCTTTTCGAATTTGGTCGGTGATAGAGGATTCGAACCTCCGACCCCTTCGTCCCGAACGAAGTGCGCTACCAGGCTGCGCCAATCACCGAATGCGGGGCGCATCTTACTGCTCAGATACGCCTTCGTCAATCCCTTAATAGCAAAATGCCTTTTGATCGGCGAGAAACTCAGCAATGTATTTAGTTAGCTTCTGCCTTCTTCGCCTCAGGGATTCGACACCAGTTGTTGTTTTCATTGATACCACCGTCCGGTGAAGTATAACCGAGGCATCCTAAAATGGTGTCGTACAGTTCCACATGACGGCGTGGCACTTTGATATCCGCTTCTTTCTTCAATTGCGCGAATGCCTGCGCGTTGGCCGGATTCTCCAGATATTTATCCGACATCCAGACCATCATCGGTACGCGGAACTGCTCCGGTGGCGCATATTCACGTGGGGTACCATGCAAGTGCTCACGCTCGTTAATTGACTCACCGTGGTCCGCTGCATAGAAAATAATGGCCTTCTTATCGCGGAATTTGTCGATCACTGTGTCGATAAAATGATCAACGTAAGTGATGGAGTTATCGTATGAGTTAATCATCGGCGCTCGTGGGCATTTGCGATCAATTGCATAGCACTCTGGCTTCCACTGGGCAAACTCACGAGGATAACGTTGAGTATAGTTGTAATGTGACCCTTTGGTATGCAGGACAATCAGATGCTTACCTTCTGGTTTTTTCTCCAGAGAACGCTCGAGTTCATTGACCAACAACATATCATCTACCGCTTTCCCACGGTTACGCGGCTCTGCTGCAATTTGCTCGCGATAGGCAATGTTGTCAGCCATGGTGTTGCTGTAGAACCACATCTCACTCTGCATGGCGTACAAATCAGAGCTAAAGCCCAACTGTTTGAGAACCGCAAATACGTTCTGCTCTTTGAGCGTGCGTTGAGGGTTATCTTCCGTTCCACCTTCACGCACAAACATACAACGTAGTGATAATTTAGTCGCGGTATCACAGGAATAACCGCGGTACATCACCAGGTTTTTCTCTTTCGCCAGCTTCGGCGTGGTATCGCGCTCATAGCCCAGCATTCCCATATGATCCCAACGAGTGGTTTCACCAATAATGAAAACCACATAGGTATCGTCGAGATTTTGCGTCGGGGTGTAGGTGAATTTTTTTGCCGGATTCATCAACGACCGATTGTCTGACGATTCATCCACTTGCGCCCAGGCATACAGCCCCAACGCAGAAAGCCAGTTCGAGGGCAAATAAGAGTTCGCCAGCACGCCACCGTAGCTCGGCATATCCACTCCAGCCATACGGTCTGCACGCTTTTGCACTACATCCATCAGACGGATTGGCCCCCATACCAACAAGCCAGCCAACAGCACGGTAAGCGCACTACGCCAGCGAGTTTTCGGAGTACAAAGCTGACGCCAGAAGGTATCTTGTGAGCGGTTCATCCAGATAAATAGCAACGGGATAATACTCACCAGTACAACCCATGCGATAAGTGTCCAGCCAACCACTTCTTTCGACAGGTCAATGTCGGTGGTCATCACCGAAGCAACAATCCCGTAGCCAATCATGACGTTCATAAATGTCATGTAGTAGCTGGCTCCGGCAGAAATCAGCACCAGCAATGAAGCCAGCACTTTCCAGGCCGTTCTGCCAAAGAGTGAAATTAAGCGTAAAAAGAAGAAGGTTGCCAGAACCGTCCCTGCCAGTTCGATAACCGCCGAGACGCCATTAAGAAAAGTGAAGTTATGCGCGTAACCGTCAAACCGACGGAAATAGACTGCGCAATTCATAAACAGACCGATATAGACAGCGAGCAAAAAGCTTAGCTTTTGCTGCGTTATCGTTTTGATATATCTCATGCAAACAAACCCTGGAAAAACAGGTGATAACACCCTGCATAATGGCCTTTCAAGCCAGGCAAGGGAAAAGTGCGAAGGTCGTCAGATAAGGAAAATCTGCACACGCTGATAAGTAGACCACAGCAAAGGGAAAAAGTGTGGGGAAAGAGTGTACTTGAAGCACAAATTTACAAAAATACAAGTATGAAAGGAGACTTTTGCGGTAATTGAACGCTTAAAAGGGCCTGCTTTATGGCCCTTTTAAGCTCAGGATAAGTCTAAAACCTGTCGCTAAACTTAACCATGTACTTCGCGAAACACTCTGATCTCAGGCTGGCGAATGGTCGTTGAAAGCGCCAGAGACAGAATCAGCAGGGCAAAAATGACGTAGAAAGTCACATAGAAGCCGCCAAACAGCGAGGCGATAATCGAACCGCAGATACTACCGATACCGAAGCCGAGATAAATCACGCCGTAGTTTTTCGCCAGGTTATTGAGGCCGAAGAACTCACTAACCAGTGACGGGAAGACGGTAATTGTGCCACCGAAGTTAAACGCCACACAGGCAATCGCCGCGAAGAATGTTACTGCATTCAATGGTGCAAATAGCAGTGCCGCCATACCTACCAGCGAAATAACCTGTCCAATAGTGATGACGCGGATACGGGCGATTTTGTCAGACAGAATGCCCAGCACCAGACGACCAGAAAGGTTAGCAATAGAAATAACCGTTACTGCGTTGGCTGCGGAAATTGCATCAAGATGCGCCAGGCTCTGAGCAATATCTTTCGCCACACCAATCACATACAGACCGCTCATGCAGGCAGTAAGGAACATCACCGCCAGCATCCAGTATTGCGGTTTACGCATAGACTCTGCCAGGGTGTAGTCCTTCTCCACCACGCCATTACTGGTTTTCACTTCCTGTTTCGGCGCATCTTTCATTAAAGTCGCGCCAAAGACAATCATCACCAGCGCAATCGCACCCCAAATTACAAAGGTTTTTTCCAGACCGACAGTTTCCAGCAATTGTGTGTCGATAAATTTGAAACCCAGGCTCCCCAAGCCGTAAGAACCAATGGCGAATGCGGAGATCAGACCTTTACGCTCCGGGAACCACTTCACGCAGTTAGAAAGGGTCAGCAGGTAACCCGCACCATCTGCCAGACCGACCAGCACACCAGCACTCAACCACAGCATCATTAGGCTGTTGGAGTGTGCGGTAAGGAAGAACCCCAACCCTAGCAGAATACCGGAAGCCATTGTGACGCGCTTAACACCAAAACGTTCCTGTAACTTGCCAGCAACAGAAGAAGAAATTGCCAGTCCCAGACTCAACAGGCCGAAGGAGAAAGCAACCTGACTGACCGGCGCATCCAGTTTGGCAGAGAGCGCGCCATTAAACAGGCTCCAGGTATAAACTGACCCCAGCGCAAACTGGGTGATAATGGTGCCGATAAGGGTAAGCCAGCGCGTACGCTGATAGTTTGAAGGTGTCATGGCAGTATTCCTGCGGTAGTAAAAAGGAAAATTCTCTGCCGACAAACATAACGAAGTGCATTTTATGCAGGGGAAAAAACGGCATGAAATGCCATCAGAACGGAATGAAATGCCTTAGTTCAGGAATGAATGACGTGACAAATATTCACCGAAATAATTATTTGGTCAGTTAGTACCCACTATCAGCGCAATAATTGTTATTAGCAGCCTGCATTTGTAAAAAACACGTTAAAATCTGGCGCTAACGCCCATGGTATACAAATAATCACTATCATTGGCGCTATTCTCCGCCTGGGATAACGCAGCATAGGCGGCAATATGTTGGTTAAGCAACATATCGGCTCCTACGGTCACATCGAGCCAGTTACCATTCTGATTTGTCGCCGTCATGCGACTCAGGCCTGATTGAGCCTTCCAGATATTTTCACCAAATTGCTGGTTGTAGCTGATTTGCGCCCAGGGACGGAAATCGCCAAGCCGAGAATCAACACGCCAGCCTAACGTACTGACGCTGGCATGCCATAACGGATCGGTCAGCGTTGCAGTACTGTCGCCAAACTCGTTATACATCGAGGTGGTTGTGCCATCGTAATGTAATGCGGCGACTGGCCCCGTTGTAACCTGCTCATATAAAGGAAAATTCCAGCCCATACTCATACTGCTGGTCACATCCGCAGGGGTTTCTTCCGCCAGATTAACTTCCAGTCCCAGCGCTCTTTGGCTACTTTGAATACGTTGCGACAAAATATCGTTGTAATCCGGTTGGTGATCGCTATCCCAGGTATAACGCTCTGTGGTATGCCCTGGTTGCGTATCAACGATATATTCTTGTTGCCAGGCGTAAGCTGTGTTGAGAAAAAAAGAACTGATTACCACGCTCGCCAGCAGACTTAAGTGCCAGCGACCACCGCATTTTTTTATGATCATTAACACGACTCCAGGGAAGAGCCGAATTCGGCAATATTATTGTCATTGTATGTAGGATGTCGGGCATCTTAGCCCTGTATTAAATATTGACTTTTTCACCGATGCGTCAAGAAAAGAGGGTGAAATATTTACGATCGGGTACATAGCGAGGGAAAGTATGGAACGTTGCGGCTGGGTGAGTCAGGACCCGCTTTATATTGCCTACCACGATAATGAGTGGGGCGTGCCTGAAACCAACAGTAATAAACTATTCGAAATGATCTGCCTTGAAGGACAACAGGCAGGGTTATCCTGGATTACCGTTCTCAAAAAACGTGAAAACTATCGCGCCTGTTTTCATCAGTTCGATCCGGTAAAAGTCGCGGCTATGCAGGAAGAGGACGTCGAAAGACTGGTGCTTGATGCCGGGATTATCCGCCATCGTGGGAAAATTCAGGCGATAATTGGTAACGCACGGGCATACCTACAAATGGAGCAGAACGGCGAACCGTTTGCCGACTTTGTCTGGTCTTTCGTAAACCATCAGCCACAGGTGACACAAGCCAAGACGTTGAGCGAAATCCCCACGTCAACGCCTACCTCTGATGCGCTTTCCAAAGCACTGAAAAAACGCGGCTTCAAATTTGTTGGCTCGACGATTTGTTACTCCTTTATGCAGGCATGCGGACTGGTGAACGATCATGTCGTTGGCTGCTGTTGTCATCCGGGGAGGAAATAATGATTCGAGAAGCGCAACGTTTAGAATTACCTGCGATCCTTGAATTATGGCTGGAAAGTACAACCTGGGGACATCCTTTCATAGAAGAAAGCTACTGGCGTGACTGTATTCCGCTGGTGCGTGACGCTTATCTTGCCAACGCGCAAAACTGGGTGTGGGAAGAAGACGGTAAACTTCTCGGTTTTGTCAGCGTGATGGAAAGACGATTTTTGGCTGCGATGTTTGTCACACCAAAGGCTATCAGGCGCGGTATTGGTAAGGCGCTGATGCAACATGTGCAACAACGCCATCCCCATTTATTGTTGGAGGTTTACCAGAAAAACCAGCCCGCAATAAATTTTTACCATGCGCAAGGATTTCATATTGTCGACTGCGCCTGGCAGGAAGAAACCCAACTTCCCACCTGGATTATGGATTGGCAGGCGGATCAAACGCCGTAAGCGGCAGCTCCGGGCCAGTGTATTTCTCCAGCCACGCTAACGCCGTGTTACCCGCGCATCCATTCCCCAGCCGCGAGCTGGGGAGATCTTTCGTCAGCACGTTCACCGCGCCGTTTTTACAAATGCCGCCAGCAGTTGAATCCAGATCGGGCCATGCCCCTTCGTGAATGCAAATCACGCCAGGTTTAATACCTTCGCTAATGACCGCGCCGGCAAGAATCTGCCCGCGGGAGTTCCACACGCGTACCGTGTCGCCCTCTTTTATGCCTCGCGCTCGTGCATCATCAGGGTGAATAGTGACAGGTTCTCGGTTTGCCACCGCGTATAATTCACGTAGAGAACTGTAATTTAGCTGGCTATGTAAACGATGTGCGGGATGGGCAGAAAGTATCTGCAACTGCTCCGGTTCGGCATTGCCCTGCCACTCATCCGGCTCCAGCCACATCGGATGCCCCGGACAATCCGGGTAACCGTAATCCGCGATACGCTGCGAGAAGATCTCAATCTTACCACTGGCAGTTTTTAACGGATGCGCCTGTGGGTCGCGGCGAAAATCAGCAAACCGAATAAACTGTTCGCTGGTTGGGTTTTCCGGCATCTCAATGAATTGGTTTGCTTCCCAAAACGCGTCAAACGACGGTAATTCAACCTGCTGGCTTGCCCCTCGTTGTCGGGCAACGTTATAAAAAGTTTCCAGCCATTGCAGCTCAGTTTTCCCTTCCGTAAACCGCGCGTAGCCCCCCTTCTCCCAACGTTCGCTTAATTCAGCAAAGACGTCGAAATCATTACGCGCTTCGTCACGCGGTGGCACCACTTGTTTCATCGGCACAAGATGCTGGTTGCTGTAATCTCCGGTCATGGTGAGATCGTTACGCTCAAAAGACGTGGTTGCAGGCAGGACAATATCGGCGTGTTTCGCCGCCGCCGTCCAGAAGCATTCTGAAATGACCACCAGTTCCGGTTTTTGCCAGGCACGAATCAGACGATTAGTGTCCTGATGATGTGTAAAATTGGCGCCACCCGCCCACCAGATAAAGCGTATATCCGGAAAGTGACGATTCATGCCGTTGTGTTGGTATGCGCCACCTGAGTTTTCCAGAGCCTCGACAATACGGGCGACAGGAATCTTATCTACTGCATCCGTACCGCCCGGCAAACTACCCTGCATGGAAGAGAGCACTGCGGCGCGGCGCGTGGGGTTACCACCATTAGCAAAATGGTAAGAGAGGCCAAAACCGCCACCTGGTGTGCCAATTTGCCCCAACATTGCTGCCAGCGTGACAATCATCCAGTGCTTTTGCTCGCCAAACTGCTGACGCTGCATTCCCCATCCCGCCATCAGCATGGTGGTATTTTGATGGAAAATAGCCGCCAGTTCGCGGATTTTTTCTGCCGGAACACCACAAATCCCCGCCGCCCATTCGGCAGTTTTCGCTATGCCATCACTCTCGCCCTGTAAATAAGAGGCGAAGACGGCATAACCTGTGGTGCAACGCGCCAGAAACGCTTCGTCGTGCCAACCATTTTCCACCAACGTATGGGCGATCCCCAGCATCAGCGCCACATCAGTTCCCATGTGCGGTGCTACCCATTCCATTTTATCGCCAAAGAAATCGACGGTTTCCGATCGCATGGGATCAATGCAGATCAGCTTTTTCCCGCTGTCACGCAGTGCGGAAAAGTAAGAAAGCCCCTGCTCATCGGATGCATTCCACGCAATTTTCAGCGTATTTAGAGGGTTAGCACTCCACAGCACCACCACATCGCTGTGTTCCAGCACCAGCGGCCAACTGGTCTGCTGCTGATAAACTTCGCTGCCGCCCACAACATACGGCATGATCGCCTGTGCCGCGCCGGTCGAATAATCCCCCAGATGGCCGGTATAGCCGCCTGCCAGCGCCATATAGCGTTGCAACAAGGTTGACGCTTTATGCAGCACACCGTTTGAACGCCAGCCGTAGGAACCGGCAAAAATCGACGTCGGACCATAAGCTCCACGAATGCGTTTGTGTTGTTGGTGAATAAGATCCAGTGCCTCATCCCAACTGACGCGAACAAATTCGTCCTGCCCGCGAATCCCTTGTGGATTTTCCGGTGACGCAAGAAAGCCTTTACGCACCATCGGAAATCGCACCCGCGTATTGCTATGAACCTGGTCGCGAACCGCACTCTGCAAGGAGTTTTCTATTTCTGTGGTTAGCGCACCACGCGAGCTGAAAACTGTTTCACCATCGGTTTCAACCAGCATTGGTCCCCAGTGGGCGGCAGTAAGAACAGAATAACGTGAGGATGAGTTGGCCAAACCGAAGGCTCCTGAAAAGTTAGATGTATTGAGCAGTTAAATATTACTTACAAATTTCCGAGTATTCCCAGGAATAATCTTCATGTTCACGCGGCATAATCTTCCGCCACGAAACCCGTGGCAAAGAATAAAAAGGTTATTAAGGATTAACAATGAAGAAACGTGTTTATCTTATTGCCGCCGTTGTGAGTGGCGCTCTGGCGGTATCTGGCTGTACAACTAACCCTTACACCGGCGAACGCGAAGCAGGTAAATCTGCTATTGGCGCGGGTCTGGGCTCTCTCGTTGGCGCGGGTATTGGCGCACTCTCTTCTTCGAAGAAAGATCGTGGTAAAGGCGCACTGATTGGCGCAGCAGCAGGCGCGGCACTCGGCGGCGGCGTTGGCTATTACATGGATGTGCAGGAAGCGAAACTGCGCGACAAAATGCGCGGCACAGGCGTTAGCGTAACTCGCAGCGGGGACAACATTATCCTCAACATGCCGAACAATGTGACCTTCGACAGCAGCAGCGCCACTCTGAAACCAGCAGGTGCTAACACCCTGACCGGTGTTGCAATGGTACTGAAAGAGTATCCGAAAACGGCGGTTAACGTGATTGGCTACACTGATAGCACTGGCGGTCATGACCTGAACATGCGTCTGTCGCAGCAGCGTGCTGATTCCGTTGCCAGCGCGTTGATTACCCAGGGCGTTGACGCCAGCCGTATTCGTACCCAGGGTCTTGGCCCGGCTAACCCGATCGCCAGCAACAGCACCGCAGAAGGCAAAGCCCAAAACCGTCGCGTAGAAATTACCTTAAGTCCGCTGTAATCACTTTCATGCCAGGTGGTGATTCAATCACCTGGTATTCTTAGGTTTTCCTGCTTCATTTTTCAAGCTAAGGTGATCGCCTTATCAGTGAATGGAGAGAAGCATGAAGCCGTCCGTTATCCTCTACAAAGCCTTACCTGATGATTTACTGCAACGCCTGCAAGCGCATTTCACCGTTCACCAGGTGACAAACCTCACCCCACAAACCGTTGCGCAAAACGTGGATATTTTTGCCGAAGCCGAGGGCTTGTTAGGTTCAAATGAAAATGTTGATGCCGTGTTGCTGGAAAAAATGCCGAAACTGCGTGCCGCATCAACTATCTCCGTCGGCTATGACAATTTCGACGTCGATGCGCTTACCGCCCGTAAAATCCTGCTAATGCATACGCCAACCGTATTAACGGAAACGGTGGCCGATACGCTGATGGCATTGATGCTGTGTACCGCGCGTCGGGTTGTCGAGGTAGCAGAACGCGTAAAAGCGGGCGAATGGACCGCGAGCATTGGCCCGGACTGGTACGGCAGCGACGTGCATCATAAAACTCTTGGCATTGTCGGGATGGGACGGATCGGTATGGCGCTGGCACAACGTGCACACTTTGGCTTCAATATGCCGATTCTCTATAACGCTCGCCGCCACCATAAAGAAGCTGAAGAACGCTTTAACGCCCGTTATTGCGATCTGGATACTCTGTTACAAGAATCGGATTTCGTTTGCCTGATCCTGCCACTAACTGAAGAAACTCATCACCTCTTTGGCGCTGAACAATTCGCCAAAATGAAATCCTCTGCCATCTTCATTAATGCAGGACGTGGACCGGTGGTTGACGAAAATGCACTGATTACGGCATTGCAGAAAGGGGAAATTCACGCCGCCGGGCTGGATGTCTTCGAACAAGAGCCGCTGCCAGTAGATTCACCGCTGCTCTCAATGGCAAATGTTGTCGCAGTCCCACATATTGGTTCTGCTACCCATGAGACGCGTTATGGCATGGCCGCCTGTGCTGTGGATAATTTGATTAATGCGTTACAAGGGAATGTCGAGAAGAACTGTGTGAATCCGCAAGTCGCGGAATAACCGCGACTGCGTGGAGAAAAGCCCGAAAACCGCTCGGGCTTTAACTCTTTATTGGGTTGCAGTTACTGCTGTAGTCCAGGCCTGATTAAACGCCTGATGCTGTGCCGGTAATGGCGCAATCAGTTTGTTATATTCACTCGCCTGCTGTGACGTCGGGAACTGAATACCATTCGCCACAAAGCTTACCTGAGTACCCTGCTGGGAAATATAGTCCCCAACCATTACCAGTTGTTGTGTAAAGGTTTGTGCCGCCGGAATCAACGGTTGTAACGCATCAGCCGGTGTCGTCACCACTTTGGTGAATGCCTGATCAAAGACTGGTTTCAGGTCATCAGTCTGTTTCAGCGCAGAGTGCGCGGCATCGGCCTGCAACTTCGCATTTTGTAGCTGTTGCGCCAGTACACCCAGCGAACCGTTCATTTCACGCAGTGGACCACTTTGCGTGACATAATCCTGTGGTACACGAATTGCGTTAACGCTGTCTACAACCGGACGCAGACCGGAATCCATCGCCTGATTCACCTGTTGGGAATAGCCATACAGAATCGCGTAATCAGAGACAAAAGGACCAAATTGTTTTTTCTGATCGGCAGTCAGGGTTGGTAGACGTTCACCGCTACGCATCACTGTATTCTGCAGGAAGTCGATAAACGCTTTACGCTGATCGCCTTCTTTATCAAAACACCCACTCAGGCTAACTACCATTAATAACGCCGCAAGAGGCGCAAACCAGCGAGAGCAGGACTTTCCTGTCGCCATTTTCTTACTCCTTTCACCCAAAAAAAGCGCACAACGACACATGCGTGTCTGACGTGACAAGGATAGTCCAGGACAAGCTTGCAAGATACCCTTTATGCATAATCTTCCTGGGAAAATGATGTAGAAAATGAAGGAAGGTTAATTTGTTGTTTCATTGTTAAAAACAGGCATTGCTATTGCTTTTTTTAGCCAGAACTTTACTTCTCTTCGCTAAGGGAAATTTTCGGAATCTTTACAATCCTGGATTCTGCGAAATATATCGGAGTTAATCATATCGTTAGGTAACTATAAGTCACAGTTATTGATAAGCTGAATCGAATCACACTCTGGTTGCTTCCCGCTGAGTCTGTGTTTCCCGACTATTCTTAATGAGCTTCAATGCAATTCACGATCCCGCAGTGTGATTTGAGGAGTTTTCAATGGAATATAAAGATCCAATGCTTGAGCTGTTGAGCAGCCTGGAACAAATTGTTTTTAAAGATGAAACACAGAAGATTGCCCTGACGCACAGACCTACGCCCTGTACCGAGATTGAGCAATTACGCAAAGGAACGGGGTTAAAAATTGATGATTTCGCCCGGGTTTTGGGCGTATCCGTTGCGATGGTAAAGGAATGGGAATCCAGACGAGTGAAGCCTTCCAGTGCTGAACTAAAATTAATGCGTCTGATTCAGGCCAATCCTGCATTAAGTAAGCAGTTGATGGAATAGAGTTTTATTAACTTTTTTGATGTTTACGGTCCTGATGACAGGGCCGTTTTCCGACCGATTAATCATAAATTTGAAAAATAATTGTTGCATCCACCCCCAATGCGTGGCTTAATGCACATCAACGGTTTGACGTACAGACCATTAAAGCAGTGTAGTAAGGCAAGTCCCTTCAAGAGTTATCGTTGATACCCCTCGTAGTGCACATTTCCTTTAACGCTTCAAAATCTGTAAAGCACGCCATATCGCCGAAAGGCACACTTAATTATTAAAGGTAATACACTATGTCCGGTAAAATGACTGGTATCGTAAAATGGTTCAACGCTGACAAAGGCTTCGGCTTCATCACTCCTGACGATGGCTCTAAAGACGTGTTCGTACACTTCTCTGCTATCCAGAACGATGGTTACAAATCTCTGGACGAAGGTCAGAAAGTGTCCTTCACCATCGAAAGCGGCGCTAAAGGCCCAGCAGCTGGTAACGTAACCAGCCTGTAATCTCTGCTTAAAAGCACAGAATCTAAGATCCCTGCCATTTGGCGGGGATTTTTTTATTTGTTTTTCAGGGAATAAATAATCGATCGTGTAATCGAATCTATTATTATTTTTATGAAGAATAAATTTGGGTGCAATGAGAATGCGCAACGCCGTAAGAAAGGCGGGAATAATTTCCCGCCAAAGACTCTTACTCTTTCAAATTGCAGGCTAAAAATGCCGCCAGCTCATAACTCCCCTGTTTAATATGCAATTCACACAGTGAATCTCTTACCATCCAGGTGAAAAATAAAAGCGTGAAACAAATCACTATTAAAGAATAGTAATCTATATTTCTGCGGCATTCCTAGCCTCCTGTGTTGATTTCCAACGAGTAAGAGGCTAACCTTATGGTGTTCAGGCATAGGGTAGCCTCACTTTGATTTATAGTCAGGTGGGGCTTTTCTCTGTCTGCCTTTCGGTGAATACCTGAGACAAACAGTCTCAAGCACCCGTGGCTATTCTAGCTTAATAATTTCGTTTCTTCTCCTTGATATAATCCTAAAAAAATCTCATAAAATTAATATATGAGATAATCTTTATTCAGCAGAAGATTATTAAAGGTAGCTGTATTATTTATCGATAAAAAAAGCCTGCCAGGTGGCAGGCTATTTAATAACGGCGTTATTACTGCAACAGCGAAATATCCGCAACGCGCAGGAACAGTTCGCGCAGTTTTTCCAGCATAGTCAGACGGTTGATACGCAGATCTTTATCATCAACCATGACCATCACTTTATCGAAGAAAGCATCTACCGGCTCACGCAACTCGGCGAGTTCGACCAGCGCATCCTGGTAACGACCTTCAGCAAAGTACGGCTCCAGCTTGTCGCGCAGTACAACCACCTGCATCGCCAGTTTAATTTCTTCTGGCTCTTTCAGGGTGGAGGCGTTAACGCGATCGCTCAAGACTTCGTTAGATTTCGCCAGAATGTTGGAGACACGCTTGTTCGCCGCCGCCAATGCAGCTGCCGCTTCCAGAGTACGGAAATGCGATACCGCCTTCATACGGGCATCGAAATCAGCCGGACGAGTCGGACGACGCGCCAGTACTGCCTGGATGGTGTCGACGGTGTAACCTTCGTCCTGATACCAGGCGCGGAAACGGCCGAGCATAAAGTCGATAACATCATCAACTACGTTGGCATTAGTCAGCTTATCGCCATACAGACGCACCGCTTCTTCGGTCAGCGTTTGCAGATCGAGGTTGAGGTTCTTCTCAACGATAATACGCAGCACGCCAAGTGCGGCACGACGCAGCGCAAACGGATCTTTGTCGCCTTTCGGATGCTGACCAATACCGAAGATACCCGCCAGGGTGTCCATCTTGTCTGCAATCGCCAGCGCACAAGCCACCGGGTTAGACGGCAGGTCATCACCAGCAAAGCGCGGCTGATACTGCTCGTTCAGCGCGACTGCTACGTCTTCCGCTTCGCCATCGTGACGTGCGTAGTGCATACCCATCACGCCCTGAGTGTCGGTGAACTCGAAGACCATGTTGGTCATCAGGTCACACTTAGACAGCAGGCCCGCGCGGGTTGCGTGGTTAACGTCAGCGCCAATCTGTTCAGCAATCCAGCCAGCCAGTGCCTGGATGCGGTCAGTTTTGTCACGCAGTGTGCCAAGCTGTTGCTGGAACAGCACGGTTTGCAGGCGCGGCAGGTTATCTTCCAGACGTTTTTTACGGTCGGTGTTGAAGAAGAACTCAGCATCCGCCAGACGTGGACGAACAACCTTTTCGTTACCGGAGATAATTTGCTGCGGATCTTTCGATTCGATGTTGGCAACGAAGATAAAGTTCGGCAGCAGTTTGCCGTCGTTCGCGTACACCGGGAAGTACTTCTGGTCACCTTTCATGGTGTAAACCAAGGCTTCAGATGGCACTGCGAGGAATTTCTCTTCGAATTTCGCAGTCAGCACAACCGGCCATTCAACCAGAGAAGCCACTTCTTCCAGCAGGTTTTCGCTTAAGTCAGCGTTACCGCCAATCTTACGCGCAGCTTCTTCGGCATCAGCTTTAATCTTCGCTTTACGTTCTTCGTAATCGGCGATGACTTTACCGCGCTCACGCAGAATTTCCGGATACTGATCGGCGTTGTCGATGGTGAACTCCGGTTCGCCCATAAAGCGGTGGCCACGAATCACGCGATCGGACTGAATACCCAGAATGGTTGCCGGAATGACTTTATCGCCCAGCAGCAGAGTCACGGTGTGAACCGGACGCACGAAGTGGACGTCAGACGCGCCCCAGCGCATCAGTTTCGGGATAGGCAGTTTCGCCAGCGAAGTCGCAACCATATTCGGCAGCAGTGCTTCGGTACTTTCGCCCTTCACGTGGGCGCGATACAGCAGCCATTCACCTTTATCGGTAGTCAGACGCTCAGCCTGGTCAACGGTAATACCGCAGCCACGCGCCCAGCCTTCTGCCGCTTTGCTCGGTTTGCCTTCAGCGTCGAACGCCTGGGCAATCGCCGGGCCGCGTTTTTCGATTTCGCGATCTGGCTGTGCTTCCGCCAGGTTAGCCACTTTTAGCGCCAGACGACGCGGAGCCGCAAACCATTGAACGGTGCCGTGTGCGAGGCCAGCGTTATCCAGCTCCGCAGTAAAGTTCGCAGCAAAGGACTCTGCCAGGCTGCGCAGTGCTTTTGGTGGCAGCTCTTCAGTGCCAATTTCCACCAGAAAAGTTTTCTCAGACATGGCCGCCTCTTACTTATCTTTGTTGCACATCGGGAAGCCGAGGGCTTCACGGGAAGCGTAATATGCTTCTGCCACTGCTTTGGTCAGGGTGCGAATACGCAGAATGTAGCGTTGACGCTCGGTGACGGAGATGGCTTTACGCGCATCCAGCAGGTTGAAGCTGTGGGCGGCTTTCAGAATACGTTCGTAGGCTGGCAGCGGCAGCGGATTTTCCAGCGCCAGCAACTGCTGGGCTTCTTTCTCGTACTGCTCGAAGCAGGTGAACAGGAAGTCCACATCCGCGTATTCGAAGTTGTAAGTGGACTGCTCCACTTCGTTCTGATGGAACACGTCGCCGTAGGTGGTTTTACCCAGCGGGCCGTCGCTCCAGACCAGGTCGTAAACGCTGTCTACGCCCTGAATGTACATGGCCAGACGTTCCAGACCGTAAGTGATCTCGCCGGTAACCGGTTTACACTCCAGACCACCAACCTGCTGGAAGTAAGTGAACTGCGTCACTTCCATGCCGTTCAGCCACACTTCCCAGCCCAGCCCCCAGGCACCCAGCGTCGGGTTTTCCCAGTTATCTTCCACAAAGCGGATGTCGTGGATGGTCGGGTCCATGCCCAGCTCTTTCAGGGAACCGAGGTACAGCTCCTGAATATTATCCGGCGATGGCTTGATGACCACCTGGAACTGATAGTAGTGCTGTAAACGGTTGGGGTTTTCGCCGTAGCGACCATCGGTCGGGCGACGAGAAGGCTGGACATAAGCAGCCGCCATCGGTTCTGGCCCCAGCGCGCGCAGACAGGTCATTGGGTGAGAGGTTCCCGCGCCGACTTCCATGTCCAATGGTTGAACAATGGTGCAGCCCTGGCGAGCCCAGTAATCCTGTAAGGTCAGGATCAAGCCCTGGAAGGTCCTGGTATCAAACTTTTGCATATTATTTCGTGCTGGATACGTGTGGATTTAAAGGAAGGGATCAGTATACCCGCTGGATGGAAGATATACAGTACGAAACGGGAAAAAGGCAGGCCTTAACGCATGGAAAGATGCAAAAAATGGCCATCTGCGTCAAAAGAACAGACAAACTGCTCTTTCCGGAAGGTATAACCGCGCATTTCGTAGCTCCCCTGGAACTGTTCAAATGCAGTGACGTCGATTTTTTGCTCGCCGGTGTTATAACGTTTTGCCGCCTGATCCTTGCACAACGCTTCCATATTCAATGAACGCAGCGGATCAACCTTTACCCGCTGTGCTTTTTGTTCGGGTGGCGGTGTCGAGCATCCCACTAACACAATAAGCGCCATTGCTGGAAAGAAATTGTTCATCATCATTAAATTACCGTCTTATTTGCAGGTGAGTCTTATTATTAATATCGGTATAGTGGCTGAATCTAACGAATTTCCTCAAGCCTCTATAAGCTGTAGAGATAAAACTCGGATTATTCCAGTGCACCAGCCGGATGATTTATCGGTCAGACCTTTTTTAACCAGTTACAGAGACACAGATGCAGCCCAAAATTTATTGGATTGATAACCTGCGAGGGATAGCCTGTTTAATGGTGGTGATGATTCATACCACCACCTGGTATGTAACCAACGCCCATAGCGTTAGCCCCGTAACCTGGGATATCGCGAATGTTCTAAATTCGGCCTCCCGAGTCAGCGTGCCGCTATTTTTCATGATTTCCGGCTATCTCTTTTTTGGCGAACGTAGCGCCCAGCCGCGCCATTTCTTGCGTATCGGCTTATGCCTGCTGTTTTATAGCGCAATCGCGCTGCTCTACATTGCACTGTTTACCTCCATCAATGTGGAGTTAGCGCTGAAAAACCTGCTACAAAAACCTGTGTTTTATCACTTATGGTTTTTCTTCGCGATTGCGGTGATTTATCTGGTTTCGCCGCTGGTTCAGGTGAAAAACGTTAGCGGTAAAATGTTGCTGGTACTCATGGTGGTGATTGGCATCATCGCTAACCCAAACACAGTGCCACAGAAGATCGACGGCTTCGAATGGCTACCGATTAACTTATATATCAATGGCGATACTTTTTACTACATCCTGTATGGCATGTTGGGCCGCGCCATTGGCATGATGGATACGCAACATAAACCGCTGTCGTGGATGAGCGCCGCACTGTTTGTTGCGGGAGTATTTATTATCTCTCGCGGGACATTATATGAATTACAGTGGCGCGGAAATTTTGCCGATACCTGGTATCTCTATTGCGGACCGATGGTTTTTATCTGCGCAATCGCGTTACTGACGCTGGTAAAAAACACGCTGGATACACGCACTGTTCCCGGGCTTGGGCTGATATCACGCCATTCTTTAGGTATATACGGGTTCCACGCATTGATTATCCATGCGCTGCGCACCCGGGGGGTTGAGCTTAAAAACTGGCCAATACTGGATATTATTTGGATCTTTTGCGCCACGCTGGCCACAAGCTTATTACTTTCTGTGCTGGTGCAACGAATCGACAGAAACAGATTCGTGAGTTGAGCAAAAGCCCGGACACATTGGACTGGCCGGGCTTACGCAGATTATTCGCTATATTCTTCCTGAGTAACTTGTGTTTCTTTTGGTGAGTTTATTCCAGCATCACGAATATTCTTCTGCACCGCTACTGCACCAAACAAGCTTAAGAAGAAAGCCAGTCCATAAAAACCTTTTTCGCTGAGTAATAACGTCGCATTCCACAGACCTACCATCAGTAACGCAACAGAGATAATAAAGACAGCCAGGCAGGTCATATAATAAATGGAGGTGGTCGGTATGCCTTCATACTTGTCCCGAACGGTCTTTTGATAAGACGCCGCAGAAAACAGTCCTAATACCAGTACGGCAAAATAATATCCTTTTTCATTTAACTGCATCTCTGCATTCCATAGTCCTAACAGATAGGTAACGATACCACCAACGAGAGCTATCCATGACACAATGCTAAATGCCGGAGAATAGGTTGATATTTTGTTTTCCATCACAGAGTTCCTTTCATATTACATTGTAAGAGCTACATAGCTCATGCTGAACGCAATAACCGCATCTGACCAAACAAGCAAGCAAAAAAGGCAATGGGATAAATCACCATTTCATAGGCGCTAACGGGTGCATTTAAAACACCGATAAACAACAGACCGATAGTGAATAACGCAACTAACTGGCAGATGCGAATAAACATGTCATCCAGTTGCCCGAGCTTTTCAGCACGAAGATAAGCATAATTGCCAAACGTTCCCGTCATTAACACGCCGAGAAAATAGCCTTTGCCGCTTAACAATGGGCATGAGTTCCATAGCCCAACCAGATAAACCAGCGCCCCGACAACAAATAATAGTTTTGCCACAGTCTTTGAGGTTTTCATAATGATCTCCGTATCTACCAGCGATACATTACGAGTAACCAACGAAAGACAAAACTGAAAAACACCATTAACAAATGATTTTCAGAATAAATTCATATTAAATATTAATGAGTTGATTATTTATATAGACGGGAATTATCCCCTGCCCGGCCAGCAGGGGATAAGTTTACGCCATTAACGGCAGAAGTTGCTGATAGAGACGACGGAATGTTTCGCGTCGTGGCTGATAAGCGGCATGATGCTGCGCGTTCGGCATATGCGACTGCTCTAACGGCAGTTGCGGCAACAATTCACTGAGCGATTTATCTGGATTCACCGCAATCTGCGCCAACCTTGCGGCGCCCAGTGCTGGCCCGACATCCCCCCCCGTGCGGTAATCCAACTGCTGACCGCTGATATCCGCTAGCATCTGACGCCAATACTCACTACGAGCTCCGCCACCAATCAGCGTAATACTTTGCGGTTTAATCCCGCAGGCGTGCACTACATCCATGCCATCAGCCAACGCATAACCCACGCCTTCCAGCACTGCTCGCGCCAGTTCATTAGGACCGTGCTGATGGGTCAGGCCAAAGAAAACACCCTTCGCCTGTGGATTATTGTGCGGGGTACGCTCGCCGGAAAGATAAGGCAAAAACCAGATTGGCTCGGCACTTTCATCTGCCTGTTGCGCAGCTGCAATTAAGGCTGGGACATTGCTCAGGCCAGTTAATTTAGCGGCCCAATCCAGACACGATGCCGCACTCAGCATCACCGACATTAAATGCCAACGCTGTGGTAATGCATGGCAAAAGCTGTGTACGGCGCTTTCTGGCTTACTTAAGAACCCTTCGCTCACCGCAAAATAAACACCAGAAGTCCCCAGCGACAGCATCGCCTGGTTGGCATCAACCATACCCACACCAACCGCGCCAGCCGCATTATCGCCGCCGCCCGCGACAACGGGCACTGTCGCCATTCCCCATGCTTTTGCCACCTCGGGTAGTAAAGTTCCGGTAACTTCACTGCCTTCGTATAATGCGGGCATCTGGTCACGAGATAGCTGGCAAGCTTCCAGCATGACATCACTCCAGTCACGCTTCGCGACATCCAGCCACATGGTGCCTGCCGCATCAGACATATCACTGGCAAACTCTCCGGTCATACGCAGACGCAAATAATCTTTTGGCAATAAAACTTTGTCTACCTGACGGAATATCTCTGGCTCATGGTGCTGCACCCACAGCAGCTTAGGCGCAGTAAAACCAGGCATCATCAGATTGCCGGTTATAGCGCGCGAATCCGGGACTCGTGCTTCAAGCAAAGCGCACTCTTGCGCACAGCGTCCGTCATTCCACAAAATGGCTGGACGTAATACCTGCTGTTGAGCATCAAGCAACGTTGCTCCGTGCATCTGCCCGGCAATACCTAATGCCTTAACATCTTGCAAAGAATATTGTTGCGCAAGCGCTCTCACCGCGCGATCAGTCGCCTGCCACCACTGTTCCGGGTCTTGTTCTGACCAGAGTGGATGCGGGCGTGAAACGATTAGTTTTTCTGTTTGTGAAGCGATTACCTCACCCTGTTCGTTGAGCAGAATGACTTTCACGCCCGATGTGCCAAGATCTATCCCGATATACATAGCGATCGTTCCTTAAAAAATGCCCGGCATCGCTACCGATAACCGGGCCAACGAACTGCACAGTTAGCCGTTATTTGTCGAACAGATAATGGTTTACCAGATTTTCCAACTGCTCCTGGCGACCACTCTGATGCACCGGTGCAAGATTATGTTCCTGGGCATATTTTGCTAAATCCGCCAGTGACATTTGGCCTTTCAGAATTTGCTGGCCCAGTTCGCTATTCCAGCCGGAATAACGTTGCGCTACGCGTTTATCCAGCTCACCATCTTCAATCATGCGTGCTGCAATTTTCAGCGCCAGTGCCATCGTATCCATCGCGCCAATATGACCGTAAAACAGATCATATTTATCAGTGCTTTGACGACGTACTTTGGCATCGAAGTTCAAACCACCGGTGGTAAAACCACCTGCTTTGAGGATTTCATACATCACAAGCGCATTCTCTTCCACACTGTTCGGGAACTGGTCGGTATCCCAGCCCAACTGCGCGTCGCCACGGTTAGCATCGACAGAACCGAACAGACCAAGCGCAATAGCGGTGGCAATTTCATGATGGAAAGAGTGACCCGCCAACGTTGCGTGGTTTGCTTCAATATTCAGTTTAATCTCTTTTTCCAGGCCAAACTGCTTCAGGAAGCCGTAGACCGTCGCGGCATCGTAATCATATTGATGTTTGGTCGGCTCTTGTGGTTTCGGTTCGATAAGCAGGGTACCCTGGAAACCGATTTTATGTTTATGCTCAACCACCATCTGCATAAAGCGGCCAATCTGTTCACGCTCCTGACGCAAATCGGTATTCAGCAGAGTTTCGTAACCTTCGCGACCGCCCCACAATACATAGTTTTCACCACCCAGTTTATGCGTCGCTTCCATCGCCGTAACGACTTGTGTTGCTGCCCAGCTGAAAACTTCCGGGTCTGGATTCGTCGCTGCGCCCGCGCCATAACGTGGGTTAGTAAAGCAGTTAGCGGTTCCCCACAGCAGTTTCACGCCGCTCTCTTCTTGTTTACCTGCCAGCACATCGACCATTTGCGCAAAGTTATTGATGTACTCTTTTAACGATGCGCCTTCTGGGGAAACGTCCACATCGTGGAAGCAATAAAAAGGCACATGTAATTTGTGGAAAAACTCAAATGCGACATCTGCTTTACGCTTCGCCAATGCCAGCGCCTCGCCAGGTTGCTGCCACGGACGGTTAAATGCGCCTACACCAAACATATCTGCCCCGTTCCAGCAGAAGGTGTGCCAATAGCAAGCGGCAAAACGCAAATGGTCTTCCATACGCTTACCCAACACCAGTTCGTCGGGGTTGTAGTGACGGAATGCTAACGGGTTGGAGGATTTCGGGCCTTCATAACGAACGCGATCGAGCTGGTCAAAATAAGCTTGCATAATGAACTCCATAATCAGGTAATGCCGCGGGTGATGGATGATGTCGTAATATTGGGCACTCCCTTTCAGTTGCTCAATTATGTTATTTCACACTGCTATTGAGATAATTCACAAGTGTGCGCTCGCTCGCAAAATAAAATGGAATGATGAAATTGGGTAATTACTCGAAGAGAAAAATGCAACAAATTCGATTAACCAACAAAAATAAGATCTCGGTCATAAATCAAGAAATAAACTAAAAATCGTAATCGAAAGATAAAAATCTGTAATTGTTTTCCCCCATTTAGTTGCTAAAAATTGGTTACGTTTAACGCGGTGATTGTTACTTTTTAAAGCTACCCTCTACAAAAGAAGGCCTCTGAACCATGAAAATAAAGAACATTTTACTCACCCTGTGCACCTCACTTTTGCTAACCAACGTTGCGGCACATGCCAAAGAAGTCAAAATCGGTATGGCTATTGATGATCTCCGTCTTGAGCGCTGGCAGAAAGACCGGGATATTTTCGTGAAAAAAGCTGAATCTCTCGGCGCAAAAGTATTTGTGCAGTCAGCAAATGGTAACGAAGAAACTCAAATGTCGCAGATTGAAAACATGATTAACCGGGGAGTCGATGTTCTTGTCATTATTCCGTATAACGGACAGGTATTAAGTAACGTTGTAAAAGAAGCAAAACAAGAAGGCATTAAAGTATTAGCTTACGACCGCATGATTAATGATGCTGATATCGACTTTTATATTTCTTTCGATAACGAAAAAGTGGGCGAACTACAAGCAAAAGCGCTGGTCGATATCGTCCCGCAAGGGAATTATTTCCTGATGGGCGGCTCTCCGGTGGATAACAACGCCAAACTTTTCCGCGCCGGGCAAATGAAAGTATTAAAACCTTACGTCGACTCCGGGAAAATTAAAGTCGTAGGCGACCAATGGGTTGATGGCTGGTTACCAGAAAACGCGCTGAAAATTATGGAAAACGCGTTGACCGCCAATAATAACAAAATTGACGCTGTTGTTGCTTCTAACGATGCTACTGCTGGCGGGGCTATTCAGGCATTAAGCGCGCAAGGTTTGTCAGGGAAAGTTGCCATTTCCGGTCAGGATGCGGATCTCGCCGGCATTAAACGTATTGCTGCGGGTACGCAAACCATGACGGTGTATAAACCGATTACTCTACTGGCAAATACGGCCGCAGAAATTGCCGTTGAATTGGGCAACGATCAACAACCTAAAGCAGATACCACCCTGAATAATGGGCTGAAAGATGTGCCATCCCGCCTGCTGACGCCTATTGATGTGAATAAAAACAACATCAAAGACACGGTGATTAAAGACGGTTTCCACAAAGAGAGCGAGCTTTAAGCGTTACGTCCCTGTCAATAACGGGGACGTGATTTCTCTCCATGCCGCATGAACTGATTGGCTTAGGTGGAGTCGTTATGTCTTATCTACTTGAAATGAAGAGCATTACCAAAACTTTCGGCAACGTAAAGGCGATAGATAACGTCAGTTTGCGGCTAAATGCTGGCGAGATCGTCTCACTTTGCGGTGAGAACGGTTCTGGTAAATCAACATTAATGAAAGTGCTATGCGGAATTTATCCCTTTGGCAGTTACGAAGGCGAAATTACTTTTGCTGGTGAAGTAATACAGGCAAGTCACATCCGCGATACCGAACGCAAAGGTATCGCCATCATTCACCAGGAATTAGCATTGGTGAAAGAGTTGACCGTGCTGGAAAATATCTTTCTTGGCAATGAGATAACCCGCAATGGGGTAATGGATTATGACCTGATGACGCTACGCTGTCAGAAACTGTTAGCGCAAGTCAGCTTATCCATTTCACCAGATACCCGCGTTGGTGATTTAGGGCTTGGGCAACAACAACTCGTTGAAATTGCCAAGGCACTAAATAAACAGGTGCGTTTATTAATTCTCGATGAACCGACAGCCTCATTAACTGAGCTGGAAACCACAGTTTTACTGAATATTATTCGCGATCTGCAACAACACGGCATCGCATGTATCTATATTTCTCACAAGCTCAACGAAGTCAAAGCGATTTCCGACACAATTTGTGTTATTCGCGACGGTCAGCACATAGGTACGCGTGATGCAGCCGGAATGAGCGAAGACGATATTATCACCATGATGGTTGGGCGAGAATTAACGGCGCTGTACCCAAACGAACCACATACCACAGGCGATGAAATATTACGTATAGAGCATCTGACGGCATGGCATCCGGTTAATCGTCATATTAAGCGGGTTAACGATGTCTCGTTTTCCCTGAAACGTGGCGAAATACTGGGGATTGCTGGACTGGTCGGCGCTGGTCGCACCGAAACTATTCAATGCCTTTTTGGCGTTTGGCCCGGGCAATGGGAAGGGAAAATTTATATTGATGGCAAACAAGTGGATATTCGTAATTGCCAGCAAGCCATCTCCCAGGGTATTGCGATGGTGCCAGAAGACAGAAAGCGCGATGGTATCGTTCCGGTAATGGCGGTTGGTAAAAATATTACCCTCGCAGCACTCAGTAAATTTACCGGGGGTATTAGCCAGCTTGATGATGCCGCAGAGCAAAAATGTATTCTGGAATCAATCCAGCAACTCAAAGTGAAAACGTCGTCTCCGGAACTCGCTATTGGACGTTTAAGCGGCGGCAATCAACAAAAAGCGATCCTGGCGCGCTGTCTGTTACTCAACCCGCGCATTCTCATTCTTGATGAACCTACCAGGGGTATCGATATTGGCGCGAAATACGAGATCTACAAATTAATTAACCAACTCGTCCAACAGGGTATCGCCGTTATTGTCATCTCTTCTGAATTACCTGAAGTGCTTGGTCTTAGCGATCGCGTACTGGTGATGCATGAAGGAAAACTAAAAGCCAACCTGATAAATCATAACCTGACTCAGGAGCAGGTGATGGAAGCCGCATTGAGGAGCGAACATCATGTCGAAAAGCAATCCGTCTGAAGTGAAATTAGCCGTACCGACATCCGGTGGCTTCTCTATGCTGAAATCACTGAACTTACAAGTTTTCGTGATGATTGCAGCAATCATCGCCATCATGCTGTTCTTTACCTGGACTACTGACGGCGCCTATTTAAGCGCCCGTAACGTCTCCAACTTGCTGCGCCAGACCGCGATTACCGGCATCCTTGCTGTAGGGATGGTATTCGTCATAATTTCTGCCGAAATCGACCTCTCGGTCGGCTCGATGATGGGGCTATTAGGTGGCGTCGCTGCTATCTGCGACGTCTGGTTAGGCTGGCCTCTACCATTCACCATTATTGTGACGCTGGTTCTCGGACTGCTTCTCGGCGCATGGAATGGTTGGTGGGTCGCGTACCGCAAAGTGCCTTCATTTATTGTCACCCTGGCGGGCATGTTGGCATTTCGCGGTATCCTCATTGGCATCACCAACGGTACGACGGTTTCACCCACCAGCGCCGCAATGTCACAAATTGGACAGAGCTATCTACCCGCCAGCACCGGTTTCATTATTGGCGCGCTTGGCTTAATGGCTTTTGTCGGCTGGCAATGGCGTGGAAGAATGCGCCGACAAGCTTTAGGTTTACAGTCTCCGGCATCTACAGCGGTAGTCGGTCGCCAGGCTTTGACCGCTATCATCGTATTAGGCGCAATCTGGCTGCTAAATGATTACCGTGGCGTTCCTACTCCTGTCCTGCTGCTGACGTTGCTGTTACTCGGCGGCATGTTTATGGCAACAAGGACAGCTTTCGGACGGCGCATTTACGCTATTGGCGGCAATCTGGAAGCGGCACGACTCTCCGGAATTAACGTAGAACGCACCAAACTTGCCGTGTTTGCTATCAACGGATTAATGGTGGCCATCGCCGGATTAATCCTCAGTTCGCGGCTTGGTGCAGGTTCACCTTCTGCCGGGAATATCGCCGAGCTGGACGCCATTGCCGCCTGCGTGATCGGCGGTACCAGTCTGGCAGGCGGCGTCGGGAGCGTGGCTGGAGCGGTAATGGGGGCATTCATCATGGCTTCGCTGGATAACGGCATGAGTATGATGGATGTTCCGACCTTCTGGCAGTATATCGTCAAAGGTGCGATTCTGTTGCTGGCAGTATGGATGGACTCCGCAACCAAACGCCGTTCCTGATTTTGATAAAAATTTTCTCAAAACCGGTAACGTATTGCCGGTTTTGAGTTTTTGCATGATTCAGCAGGAAAAGAACCATGTTTACTAAACGTCACCGAATCACATTACTGTTCAATGCTAATAAAGCCTATGACCGTCAAGTTGTAGAAGGTGTGGGAGAATATTTACAGGCGTCACAATCGGAATGGGATATTTTCATTGAAGAAGATTTCCGCGCCCGCATTGATAAAATCAAGGACTGGTTAGGAGATGGCGTTATTGCCGACTTTGACGATAAACAAATCGAGCAAGCGTTGGCTGATGTCGACGTCCCTATTGTCGGGGTTGGCGGCTCGTATCACCTGGCAGAAAGTTATCCGCCTGTACATTACATTGCCACTGATAACTATGCGCTGGTTGAAAGCGCATTTTTGCATTTAAAAGAGAAAGGCGTTAATCGCTTTGCTTTTTATGGTCTGCCAGAGTCGAGTGGCAAAAAATGGGCAGCCGAGCGCGAATATGCTTTTCGCCAACTCGTAGCTGAAGAAAAGTACCGTGGTGTCGTTTATCAGGGGCTGGAAACTGCACCAGAAAACTGGCAGCACGCGCAAAACCGGTTGGCTGACTGGTTGCAAACGCTGCCACCGCAAACCGGGATTATTGCCGTTACTGACGCCCGGGCGCGGCATATTCTGCAAGTTTGCGAGCATCTTCATATTCCCGTACCGGAAAAACTATGTGTAATTGGCATCGATAACGAAGAGCTGACCCGCTATCTTTCTCGCGTTGCGCTTTCTTCGGTTGCCCAGGGCGCACGGCAAATGGGCTATCAGGCGGCAAAACTTCTGCATCGATTGTTAGATAAAGAAGCGATGCCGTTGCAGCGGATTTTGGTCCCGCCAGTACGCGTCATTGAACGGCGTTCTACGGATTACCGCTCGTTGACCGACCCGGCTGTTATTCAGGCCATGCATTACATCCGTAATCACGCCTGCAAAGGGATTAAAGTGGATCAGGTGCTGGACGCTGTCGGGATATCGCGCTCCAATCTAGAGAAGCGTTTTAAAGAAGAGGTGGGCGAAACCATTCACGCAATGATTCATGCCGAGAAGCTGGAGAAAGCGCGCAGCCTGCTGATTTCAACAACCTTATCGATCAACGAGGTATCGCAAATGTGCGGTTATCCATCGTTGCAATATTTCTACTCTGTATTTAAAAAAGCGTACGACACAACGCCAAAAGAGTATCGCGATGTAAACAGCGAGGTCATGCTGTAGCGAGACTGAAAAAGCCGCCAGGCATGATGAGAAGCGTCGGTTCAGGCAACGCTGCGTGGTTGTCGGATGCAGCGTAAACGCCTTATCCGACCTACCCGCCAGGCATGATAAGACGCGACAGCGTCGCATCAGGCAGATAGCACGACTGTCTGACAGAGAAAAGCCTTATCCGACTTGTTGGTCGGATAAGGCTGAAAGGAATGCAATTACATATGTGCAGCAATTAACCGCTGGTTATCCTGGTACATCGCGAAGAGATAGTTGTTATAACTCTGTCCCTTCGTTGAATAACCTTTCAGCTTATGAATCATCGCTGTGGCGGTAACTTCCTGATCCGCTTTACGCAACTGCGCGCGCGATTTACGGAACGAAGCGTAAGCCGGGTGTGTATTCAGGTTGGTGACATAGGCGCTCACCGATTCTTTGACAGAACTGAACTGTGAGTAGCCCTTCACTTTACCCGGTGCATTGGTACAACGCCCTTTCATGCACTTCATGCCAAACAGGTTGTTGTTGTTACGCGCCAGCTTCGACGTACCCCAACCACTTTCTGCCGCAGCCATCGTCGCCACCATACTGGTTGGGATAATGTCTACGCGTTCAAGTAGCGTATTCCACGGGATTTTTCGTGTATTACCAGACCACTTCACCTTATAGCGTTTGGCGATGTCTTTCAGACGCGCACGTTCTGCAGGCGACCATTGTCCCTGGTACTGTTTTGAAATCAGCCAGTTACGTTCCGCCGTAATGGCAGCATTTTGGCTGGTAATGTAAGGCATTACGGTCCGGAGAAACGCTTTTTTCCTTGGTGTTCCGGAAGGGTATTTTCGCAAATCAGGAAGTGAACTGCTCTTTGCACTATTGCGAGAATACTCTTGTTTACTGCTTAGCTGTTTATTACTAGCTTTGGTTATGTGGGACTTTTGACTCGCTGTTGTCGTGTGCGTCTTCGCTAACACCTCACTCGAAAACATCAGAGTGAGTAACATAAGAATCATCGCCCCATATCGTCGTATGGGAGTCAAAATCATCAGTTCTCCTGGTCGGATTAAATCATTCCAACACCTTATATTTTTCACAAATTTGAGAGTTGAATCTCAAATCATATCAAAAATAGCTGTCAAGAGCACCCCAAGAAATAGTCCAAATCTGAAACTATGTCACGTGATAACCGTTAAGATTGGCGCTAAATCGCAGAAAATGTGGGGTTTATCGCAAAAAATAAGCTTAAATCTCAGGTGAAATACTCCCCCTTTCGTCTCATCCTGGCGCAATGATCATCAGGGAGGAGTTTTACCAGCATTATCACTGGCAAACTGGTGAAATTCGCAGCAATAAGGACTCATTCGTTATGAAACTTGCCGCCTGTTTTCTGATACTCCTGCCCAGTGTTGCCATTGCCGCCGACTGGACATCTCAGGGATTTCCCACCTTTGCTGAACAAAGTGCAGGAACTTTTATTAGTCACGCCCAACTGACCAAAGGTACGCGACCACTCACGCTAAATTTTAACCAACAATGCTGGCAGCCTGCGGATGCGATAAAACTCAATCAGATGCTTTCTCTCAAACCTTGCGACAGCACGCCCCCCCAGTGGCGATTGTTCAAAAACGGTGAATATACGCTGCAAATAGATACCCGCTCCGGCACACCAACGTTGATGATTTCGGTCCAGAACACCGCCGAACCGGTAGCAAACCTGGTCCGTGAATGCCCGAAATGGGATGGATTACCGCTCACGCTGGATGTCAGTGCCACTTTTCCTGAGGGCGCAGTAGTCCGGGATTATTACAGCCAGCAAATCACGACGGTGAAGAACGGCCAAATAACGTTACAACCTGCCGCCACCAGCAATGGTTTACTACTGTTGGAACGCGCGGAAACTGACGCACCTGCCCCTTTCAACTGGCATAACGCCACGGTTTACTTTGTGCTAACAGACCGTTTCGAAAACGGCGACCCCAGCAATGACCAGAGCTACGGACGTCATAAAGACGGCATGGAGGAAATTGGCACTTTCCACGGCGGTGATTTACGCGGTCTGACCAACAAACTGGATTACCTTCAGCAACTGGGGGTGAACGCCCTGTGGATCAGCGCCCCGTTTGAGCAAATTCATGGCTGGGTTGGCGGCGGTACAAAAGGCGACTTCCCGCATTATGCCTATCATGGCTACTACACCCAGGACTGGACGAACCTTGATGCCAATATGGGCAGCGAAGCCGATCTGCGGGCGCTGGTTGACGGTGCGCACCAGCGCGGTATCCGCATCATTTTTGATGTAGTGATGAACCATACTGGCTATGCCACGCTGGCAGATATGCAGGAGTATCAGTTTGGCACGTTATACCTTTCTGGTAATGAGCTGAAAAAAACGCTGGGTAACCGCTGGAGTGACTGGAAGCCCGCCGCCGGGCAAACCTGGCATAGCTTTAACGATTACATCAATTTCAGCGACAAAGCAGGCTGGGATAAATGGTGGGGGAAAAACTGGATCCGTACCGATATCGGCGATTACGACAATCCTGGATTCGACGATCTCACCATGTCGCTGGCCTTTTTGCCGGATATCAAAACAGAATCCACCACCGCTTCTGGTCTGCCGGTGTTCTATAAAAACAAACCGGATACCCATGCCAAAGCCATTGACGGCTATACGCCGCGCGATTACTTAACCCACTGGTTAAGCCAATGGGTCCGCGACTACGGTATTGATGGTTTTCGGGTCGATACTGCCAAACATGTTGAGTTGCCCGCCTGGCAGCAACTGAAAACTCAGGCCAGTGCCGCACTTCGCGAATGGAAAAAAGCTAACCCCGATAAAGCATTAGATGACAAACCTTTCTGGATGACCGGCGAGGCATGGGGGCACGGCGTAATGCAAAGCGACTACTATCGCCACGGATTCGACGCGATGCTCAATTTCGATTATCAGGAACAGGCGGCGAAAGCAGTCGATTGTCTTGCGCAGATGGATACGACCTGGCAGCAAATGGCCGATAAATTACAAGATTTCAATGTGTTGAGCTATCTCTCCTCGCATGATACCCGCTTGTTCCGCGAAGGGGGCGACAAAGCAGCAGAGTTATTGTTACTCGCGCCAGGTGCAGTACAAATCTTTTATGGTGATGAATCCTTACGTCCGTTCGGCCCCACCGGCTCTGACCCCCTACAAGGCACACGTTCTGATATGAACTGGCAGGATATCAGCGGTAAATCTGCCGCCAGCGTCGCGCACTGGCAGCGCATCAGTCAGTTCCGCGCACGACATCCAGCCATTGGTTCGGGCAAACAAACGGCGCTTTCGCTGCAACAGGGGTACGGATTTGTCCGTGAATACGGCGACGATAAAGTAATGGTCGTCTGGGCGGGGCAACAGTAACTTTTCCGGCTTCCCGTGCGGCACTACGTCGGGAAGCCACTCAGCCTAAAATACCAACCTAATCAAAAACCACAGCATAAAGTGCCAATTCACCGTCAGTAGCCTGATTTGCACCCTGGCAAATGTAGCGTTATTGTTACCTTCCTTGCTACAGAGTTCGACAGATATCCCGCTATGACATTCTCCCTTTTTGGTGACAAATTTACCCGCCACTCCGGCATTACGCTGCTGATGGAAGATCTGAACGACGGTTTACGCACCCCCGGCGCGATTATGCTTGGCGGCGGCAATCCGGCGCAGATCCCGGAAATGCAGGACTATTTCCAGACGCTGCTAACCGACATGCTGGAAAGCGGCAAAGCAACTGATGCGCTGTGCAATTACGATGGGCCACAGGGTAAAACGGAGCTGCTGTCTCTGCTTGCCGGTATGTTACGCGAGAAGCTGGGTTGGGATATCGAACCACAGAATATTGCACTAACAAACGGTAGCCAGAGCGCCTTTTTCTACTTATTTAACCTGTTTGCCGGACGCCGTGCCGATGGTCGGGTCAAAAAAGTACTGTTCCCGCTGGCACCGGAATATATTGGCTACGCGGATGCCGGGCTGGAAGAGGATCTGTTTGTCTCTACGCGCCCGAATATCGAACTACTGCCAGAGGGCCAGTTCAAATATCACGTCGATTTCGAACATCTGCACATTGGCGAAGAGACGGGGATGATTTGCGTCTCGCGACCGACGAACCCAACAGGTAATGTGATAACCGATGAAGAGTTGCTGAAGCTGGATGCGCTGGCGAATCAGCACGGGATCCCGCTGGTGATTGATAACGCCTATGGTGTCCCGTTCCCGGGCATCATCTTTAGCGAAGCGCGCCCGCTGTGGAATCCGAATATCGTGCTATGCATGAGCCTTTCCAAGCTGGGTCTACCTGGCTCCCGCTGCGGCATAATCATCGCCAATGAAAAAATCATCACCGCCATCACCAATATGAACGGCATTATCAGCCTGGCACCTGGCGGCATTGGTCCGGCGATGATGTGTGAAATGATTAAGCGTAACGATCTACTGCGCCTGTCAGAAACGGTCATCAAGCCATTCTATTACCAGCGTGTTCAGGAGACTATCGCCATCATTCGCCGCTATTTACCGGAAGATCGTTGCCTTATTCATAAACCAGAAGGGGCAATATTCCTCTGGTTATGGTTTAAGGATTTGCCGATTACCACCGAGCAGCTTTATCAGCGCCTCAAAGCGCGCGGCGTGCTGATGGTGCCGGGCCACAACTTCTTCCCAGGGCTGGATAAACCGTGGCCGCATACACATCAATGTATGCGCATGAACTACGTGCCGGACCCGGAGAAAATTGAGGCGGGTGTGAAGATTTTGGCAGAAGAGATAGAAAGAGCCTGGGCTGAAAGTCACTAATAATTGCCTGATGCGCTACGCTTATCAGGCCTACATGATTTCTGCAATATATTGAATTTGGAAGAATTTGTAGGCCGGATAAGGCGTTTTAGCCGCATCCGGCATAAACAAAGCGCACTATCCCTGCGTTAAAAACGCCGGAAAAACGTTTCAAACAGGCTGCTGCTGTAGCCGCTGACGCTGCACTTTCTCGACATCCATGCACTGCAACGCCTTTGTCGGGCAGGCTTCAACACAGGCCGGTCCCGTCGCCCGATGCCAGCACAGATCGCACTTAATTGCCCTCGCCTTTGCGCGCGCCGAAACCACCTCCATCGCGCCAAACGGGCAAGCCACCATGCAGCTTTTACAGCCAATACAACGTGATTGCTCAACGAAGATATGCCCATGTTCGCGACGAATTGCCGCCACAGGGCAGACATTCGCACACGGCGCATCTTCACACTGATGGCAGGCTACTGCCGTGGTACAGGTATGGTCTTTGATGACACGAATTCGCGAAATAAACTCGCCCGGCGACAACGCAGAGCAATCCTGATTTTCCTGATGCGACACTGCACAAGCCACTTCACAGGTACGGCAACCGATACATTTCGTCGCATCCGCAATAATAAACCGGTTCATGATCACTCCTTTGCACTAAAACAGCAGAGTGCCAGAGAGCGCCCCTCTACTGCTTTGATCCAACGAAGGAAATGTTAAAGTTTTGTCACCTGTCTAAAGCGTTATGTGATTGCACTCTGGTCGTCTCTGACAGTAAATCCCAGTTCATTAGAGATAGCCTGAGCGGTTTCACGCCGTGGTTTCAGAAGATTCTTCTCCCCCACCTGTTTCAACCGTGATGTCGAAAGCGAAATCGACACGGCACTACGAATTAATATGTTCCTTGCTGTAACGTCGCTTCCACACCGCAGGTGTTAAACCGGTGTGTTTGCGAAAAATCTGCCTGAAATAACCGACGTCATTAAATCCGCACAACGCCGCCACTTCAGTAAGCGATCGCGCGTCGCTAATTAACAGCTTTTCGGCTTCGCGCACCCGCTGGCGATGGATAGCTTCAGTCAACGTCAAACGAAATACCCGACGATACACGCGCCCAAGATAATCGGCATTACAGTAGAGCTCGCGGGCCAACATTGCCGTGGAAAGCGGGCGATGATATTGCGTGCGGATCAGCTTTTGTGCTTTCCAGGCAAGGGCGGTGCCTGCAGTATCGGCTTGTTCATCAAGACGTACGTCGAAGGTAAGCTGCTGTAAAATCAACAACACAATAAACTCCAGCGCAGGGCTACGCTGATGTTTTTCCTGCTCGCTTAAAAACTGGCGAAACAGTGCACTCAACGCCTGAGGGTCGGCGACTTTGGTGTGCTGCGGCACGCTAAGATGAGTGAGCCAACGCGGATCGTTGTCGGGCGCTTTAACCTCAAAATGTAGCCAGTAAAATTTTAGGTCAGCGGGGAAATCCTCAACACCGACGTGCTGACGTTTCGGCCAGAGCAATAAACTCTCTCCCGCATCAACTTCAAATATCTGCTCTTCTTCCTGAATCGTTAATCGACCTTTTTCGACAAAGATAATTTCCCATGACTCAAGCCGCCTCGCCGGATGCCTGCCGATGCCACGGGAAATAAATAATCCGCCGTTTTGTACTTTAATCGGTAATGTTATGGATAATTCGAGCATCGATATGTATTTTCCCGCTTAACTGGTGAAGATTAAACAGATTAGCTTTTGATTATTAATCAAAAATATTAGTTTCACTCGATCTGTTTCACACTTTTAAATTCAGGTCGGAATCGTCACCTTTTTTTACTCTTTTCTCGCCTTGTTGATATTGCAGATCACGGCAGAATTAATCAGGTCATTTCAATAAAACAAAAAATTGCTCCTATTCGCGAGGAATATCTATGACCTCTACACCGATTACCACCGCTGATATCGCCAATGGTCAAATTGACGATGCGTTATCTGTGCGGGAAAAAATAGGCTACGGCCTGGGTGACGCAGGCGGCACCGTCATAACCTGCCTGATCATGAACTTTCTTACTTTTTTCTACACCGATGTTTTTGGTTTAACTCCTGCGCTGGTTGGCACGCTGTTTATTGCACTACGAGTGTTTGATGCCATCTCCGACCCGGTGATGGGCGTCATTGCCGACCGGACGCAAAGCCGCTGGGGGCGTTTTCGTCCGTGGCAGCTATGGATTGCCGTCCCTATTGGCTTTATCGGCATCCTGACGTTCACCGTGCCGGATGCCAGTATGGGGGTGAAAATCGCCTGGGCGTTCGGCACCTACCTGCTGCTTTCCGTCGGTTATACCGCCATCAACGTGCCATACTGCGCGCTGATCAACACCATGACTACCCGCCACAACGAAGTGATTTCCTGCCAATCCTGGCGATTCGTTCTCTGCGGCGTGGCGGGATTTCTGGTTTCGGTTGGCTTGCCGTGGATGGTGGATCTCTTCGGTCAGGGCAACGCTGCACGCGGCTATCAGTTGGGCGTCGGCGTGCTGTGCGCCATCGCCGTCGTCATGTTCCTGTGCTGTTTCTTCTGGGTTCGTGAAAGAGTGCCGCTCTCCACGATGGGCAAATTTACCCTGCGCGAGCACCTTGCCGGTTTGCGTAACAACGACCAGCTGCTGCTGATGCTGGTAATGTCCTTCCTGCTAATTAACGTCTTTAATATTCGCGGCGGTGGGTATATGTACTTCATAACCTACGTGCTACAGGGCAGTACGGGCTACACGTCGCTGTTCTTCACTATGGTAACTTTCGCCTCCATTATCGGCTCGGTGATTGTCAGCCCGTTAACGCGACGCTTTGATACCGTCAAAATTTACTACTACACCAACCTGATTCTCGCCGCGCTGGCGGGACTGATGTGGTTCCTGCCCTCCGGCCCCGCTTATCAAACATTGTGGCTGGCGGTGATCCTCGGCAACGGCGTGATTCTCGGCTTCACTCTGCCGCTGCACTTCTCGCTGATGGCTTTTGCCGATGACTATGGCGAATGGAAAAACCGTGTGCGTTCCTCCGGTATGAACTTTGCCTTTAATTTGTTTTTCATCAAGTTGGCCTGGGCCTCCAGCGCCGGGATCATCAGCCTGCTATTTATTTTTGTTGCCTATCAGCCTGGCGTAGAAAACCAGACCGCCAGTTCGCTGGGCGGGATCACAGCAATGGAAACACTGCTGCCTGCGCTGTTCCACCTGCTGCTGGCGCTGGCAATCCGCTTTTGCAAACTCAATAACCCTATGATGTCACGCATTGCCGCCGACCTGCGTCAGCGTCATGTCCAGCCTTAAGGAGCACAAGATGAACATTTCGGAAGTCGATCTGCACAAACTGACGGTTAGCGATCCGTTCCTCGGTCAGTACCAACAACTGGTCCGCGACGTGGTGATTCCTTATCAGTGGGATGCATTAAACGATCGCATTCCCGAAGCGGAACCCAGCCATGCGATTGAAAACTTTCGCATTGCCGCCGGACTGCAAGACGGGGAGTTTTATGGCATGGTGTTTCAGGATAGCGACGTCGCCAAATGGCTGGAAGCGGTAGCCTGGTCGCTGTGCCAGAAGCCAGATGCCGAACTGGAAAAAACCGCCGACGAGGTGATTGAACTGGTTGCCTCCGCCCAGTGTGAAGATGGCTATCTCAATACTTACTTTACGGTGAAAGCGCCGGACGAACGCTGGAGCAATCTGGCGGAGTGTCATGAACTCTACTGCGCAGGTCATCTGATTGAAGCGGGCGTAGCCTTCTTCCAGGCCACGGGCAAGCGGCGCTTGCTGGAAGTGGTTTGCCGTCTGGCCGATCATATCGACAGCGTATTTGGCCCAGATGAAAATAAGTTACACGGTTATCCTGGTCACCCGGAAATTGAACTGGCACTGATGCGCCTGTACGAAGTCACCAAAGAGCCGCGTTATTTGGCGCTGACCCACTATTTTGTCGAACAGCGTGGTGCGCAACCGCACTATTACGACCAGGAATATGAAAAGCGCGGCCAGACATCGCACTGGCACACCTACGGCCCTGCATGGATGGTGAAAGACAAAGCCTACAGCCAGGCGCATTTGCCCATCGCACAGCAACAAACCGCCATCGGCCATGCAGTACGCTTTGTCTACCTGATGACCGGCGTCGCGCATCTGGCACGTTTAAGCCACGATGAAAGCAAGCGTCAGGACTGCCTGCGCCTATGGAACAACATGGCCCAGCGCCAGTTATATATTACAGGCGGCATTGGCTCACAGGGCAGTGGCGAAGCGTTCAGTAGCGACTATGATCTGCCGAATGACACGGTATACGCCGAAAGTTGCGCTTCCATAGGTCTGATGATGTTTGCCCGGCGAATGCTGGAAATGGAAGGCGATAGTCAGTATGCCGATGTGATGGAGCGCGCGCTGTACAACACCGTGCTCGGCGGTATGGCGCTGGATGGTAAACATTTCTTCTATGTGAATCCGCTGGAAGTGCACCCCAAAACCTTAAAATTCAACCATATCTACGATCACGTTAAACCGATCCGCCAGCGTTGGTTCGGCTGCGCCTGTTGTCCGCCAAATATCGCCCGCGTGCTGACCTCGATTGGTCATTATCTCTACACGCCGCGTGAGGATGCTTTATATATCAACATTTACGCGGGAAACAGTATGGAAGTGCCGGTAGAAAATGGCACGCTGCGCCTGCGGGTTAGCGGGAACTATCCGTGGCATGAACAAGTGACGATTGCGGTTGAATCTCCGCAGCCAGTGCGTCATACCCTGGCTTTACGTCTGCCGGACTGGTGCACGCAGCCACAGGTCACATTGAATGGAGAAGTCGTCGAGCAGGATATTCGTAAAGGCTATCTCCACATAGCCCGTGAATGGCAGGAGGGCGATACGCTGAATCTGACGCTGCCGATGCCAGTGCGTCGCGTTTACGGCAACCCGCTGGTGCGTCATGTAGCTGGGAAAGTGGCGATTCAGCGCGGTCCGCTAGTGTATTGTCTGGAGCAGGCCGACAACGGCGAGTCATTGCATAACCTGTGGCTACCCGCCGATGCGCCGTTTACGACGTTCGAAGGCAAGGGATTGTTCAGCCATAAAATCCTCATTCAGGCGCCTGGTTATCGGCTTGAACAGAGCAATCCAGAGCAGCAACCGTTGTGGCATTACGACAACGCCCCTACCAAACGTCAGCCACAAACCATGACGTTTATCCCGTGGTTTAGCTGGGCCAACCGTGGCGAGGGCGAAATGCGGATCTGGGTGAATGAAGAGAACCGTCGCCATCCGTAGGATCGATAAAGCGCAAATTGCCTGATACGACGCTTAACGCGTCTTATCAGGCATAAAAGTCAGTGTGATTGTATGGGTCGGACAAGGCGTTTACGCCGCATCCGACATTATATTTCTCAGCAAAATCAAAAATCTTTAACGTAGACGATTATAATCATCGACCATTTCGTTGTACTCGCGTAATGCTCTCGGGAAAGAGTCGTCGACCATCCAGCTTGAGTTTGCATCCTGAAGTTGCTCTTTATCCCAGTCAGAGTACGGGACTTTATCTCTGACGCGGCGAACATATTTTTTAGCCTCGAGTTGATACTGATCTGCCGAATTAATGAACGAGAAATTCATGCCGCCTTTATCCGCTTCTTTGGCCTGCGCCACCAGCGTTTCCAGTTCAGACACTTTCTTCATTGCCGCTTCTGCATCAAACTTCTCTTGCGATATCAGATTATTAATTTGTTTCGCTGAAATCATGACTGCCAGAGAGTAGTAATGGAATGTTTTCCCTTCTCTTTCTTCAATATTTTTCAGTTCCGCAAACTGGCGCTTATCATTAATTTCCTGAATCGCAGCATGATAAGATTCTGCTACAGGTTCAAAGGCTTCAAGATTTTTTAAGAATGTCTGGTGCAGCGTTTTCCCTTTCGCAAACGCATCGTCTTTATAATTCTCCTGTGTGTAATATTTATCCATATCGTTAATGGTATTACCCAACGCCACGGCAGCATCGATATAATTCAACGCCACGCCATCAATAGGTTGCAACGCAGGCGTTAACGCCACGACTCTTTTTATTCCTTTTTCACAATCAGAGAGATTGGATTCGCTAATGCTGTAGATGCCATAAACAGTACTCTCTTTACCGGTAGGCCCCTGTTTAAAATCTTTCAGCCAGTCAGCATAACGCGCGAGACTGCTCTGTACAGGGATCTGTAACTTGTTGTAGCACTTGATATAGACATCCATTTTTTCGTCGAAAACCGCCTGTTCATCGACCACCGGTTGTGCAGGCGTTTCAGGCTTAGCTTCTGCTTTTGCAACAGGAGCTTCTGTAGGTTTCGCTTCAGGAGCGGGAGCGGCAGGTTGACTATTGGCGGCAGGGGGAGTTTCTGTTTCGGCTTTTTTATCATCACAGCCAGTGATACCGAGCGCCATTATGGCGACTATAATAGCGGAAGATAATAAATTCCTTTTCATTCAATTGCCTTATAAATAGATAAATAAGAGAGTGAATATAATAAGTGAAAAAATAAAATGTCACTACACGCGTTTTGTTTATAAATAAATCGATAATATTCATAAAATGAATGAATCCTGTAATTTAATTTCTAAATCACAGGACTTATTTTAATTAACGGCACAACCTTTGCAGGAGGGTGTGTCATGCCCCCCGCCATTAATCATGCACTACATCCCATATCTCTCGGCAATAGCAGCGTGTTTCTCTTCATTCGCCCCGGCTTCTTTGGCAAGACGCCACCAGCACAACGGATGTTTCCAGTCAGCGGTCAATTCGTGCAAGGTCTTGTCGATATCACCTTTAGAAACTGAACGCGGCGCACTGATAACAAAATAGAATGCAGGCAGCGGTTCAGCACCTTCTCCTTGATGACTGTCCGTTAACGTATAGTCGTCATTACTGTTGCTCCAGTAATACCAGTTTCGTTCACGAAGCGCCTCACGGAAAGTATTAAACTCTTCCTCACCAGGCATGACACCTTCACAGAACCAGGACTCGCCGTACTCGGTCGGGATAATGGTTTTCAGGCACCCATAAAGTGGCGTGAAATTCTTCTGCTCTTCTTCGTCTTCGGGTCGGGTATTCAGCATTTCTGCCTCGAAAACCACAATTTCATCAACATGTTGTGGGAAATCGGTCCGGTAAGTCGGCTCTATAATCCTTGCTGTTACCGGCCCAATGCGTTGAGCATAGTAATAACGGTATTCGTAATTTTCCCGGAAGCGAATGTTTAGTAGCCCCCATTTTTCGTCGATAAAACCTTCGCCTTCTGTGAGTTCGATTTCCAGTTCAGCTGCAATAGCACGAACCAGATCCCATTGTTGCAAGATGCTGGCGGTCGCCATGATATCCCACTGGAGATTACGAATATCTTCTTCACGGCTAATCATCAGTTGCTGCAATTGTTGTAAATAATCCAGTTGTCGATCCCAGGCTTCCTGTTTTTGTGCTGCCCAGGAGCACATGCGATAAACGCCAACCCACTCACGCCCTTTTTCGTTTTGCAGCAACTGTTGTCCAATCGACTCCAGTTCACTCCAGTCTTCCTGTTGGTTGATCACTCGCGCGCGGAACCACAAGGCCATATGTAGCAGCCCCGCCTGTTCATACTGCTTCGCCAGGTGCTCAATGGTTTGCAGCTCGTCACGGTGGAGCAATAAATCCAACAGATCGAAGCAAAGACCATTATCTTCATGGAGGTGGCTTTCAACGTAGCGTTGCAGAAGTTCAATTGACTCATTAATCGCATTACAGGCATTTAACGCATTGACCAGTTTGCCCAGTAACTCCGCATCGTCTGGTGTGTTCAGATAAGCGCGACGGAATATCTCTACGTCTTTTTCTGGATCTGGCTGCGTTTCTTCGTCGCTATTTTCAGGTACTTCTGCAACCGGACGAGCAAGCAGTTCCGCTTCTTTGGCGGCTATTTTTTCGCTAAGTTCGAGAAACTCGCGATCGACACCCAGTAATGAGCGTAATTTTGGTATGTGCTGCTGGGCCAGTTTCATCGCCATTTTGGCCACCCAGACGGATTCACGCTCCAGCGCCAGAGTGATTTGCAGTTTGGCCAGATCTACCGCTTTGCGGTGCGCCCCGGCCTGCGAACGTTGCTCCAGCATTTTTTGGATGATGCGTGCCAGCTGCCAGTGATTTCTCTGCGGATGGCGAGGAAGCAGTACGGTAATAATCTTCACCCACATACCCCACGAATAGGGAGTCAGATCTGACCAACGAGGCAGTTCCTCCCAGACCTCTTCGTCCTGCCCACATAACGCCATTATGTACAGTTTTTTGAGGTGATAACTGATGCGGTCACGACCCCAGTAATCATTCTCTTTTGCCAGTTCATCAATCACTTCACGAGCTTCATCGTAGCGCTGAAGGGCAACCAAAATATCGGCGCGTGTTGCCAGCAGCGCTTCTAAATATTCACTCCCCGATGCTTTCACCGCCTCAATTTGCCTGTCGATATAAACCAACGCCTCTTCTGTTTTGTTGGAATCCACCATTGCACTGGCATATTCGCAGGATAAACACATAAAGCAGCTCCAGGTCGGATCAATGCGCGCAATGGTTTCCTCACATACTGCCATGCGTTCATTCGCCCAGCCTGGGCCATCGATATTTTCGTAGCAGGCGGATAAATCCTGGGTAACGCAAATGGATTGCGGGCAATCCTTCGCCTCTTCCCGATGCGCTTTTTCAAACAGCGCTACCACGTCTGGCAGCACTTTTTCGCCTTCTTCATAGTTAGTCAGGCGATGACGCATCTCCCAGTGACCGATAAATATTTCCAGCCACGGATTTTTAGCTACTTGGTTCAGTGCTTTCATTTCCGGCAATAGCGAATCGCATTTTTCTATTTGCAGGTGCAAAACACTTTCTGAAAAATCATCAATAAGCTGCGGAATATATTCTTGCCCGGCATCACGCAACTCTTGACTATATTTATTGTACCACTCCCATGTATCCATTTTATTTTCCTTGATTAATTAAAACGGGAATAACCTGAGTAAAATCTTCCAGTGCCTGGTGTAAATCCCATTGCTGTTCTTTATTGCCGCTGGAGCACAAAATCACTTTCAGCGACTTTAATAACCGTAATGCTGCCGCTGGCTGTTGATGGTGTTGTAAGGCCGTCACCAGTTGCATGACACAGGGGTTATTAAGGTTGACATACAGACTTGAAGTTTTAGATTTTTGGATTTGCGAGGTAAATTGCCGCGCCAGCATTAACGCTGCGGTACTGATGCGTTTATCTGCGTCATCCTGTTCAAGAATTTGTTTTAATTCTGCTTCGCGGTCTGGCGTAACCACTAACGGTAAAACGGCAGGTTCGAAGCGGGAGATAATTAATTGCTCGCCGTCGCAAAGATGCTCTTCCAGATAAGCCACCTGCTCTTCGGGTAATTCCGCCAGGCTGAACAACTGCTCATTGCCCGTTTGCGTACCGACTTCGATAATCCGACAGTGATATAACAGCGCCCAACGGCGTAAAAATGGCACCACCGCATAGCGATCGCCACGGGCTACGGGCCGTTGCAGAATATGGAACAACATCTCTTCAAAACCGCCGTCGCGGCTTAACAGAATATGAATGCTGTTATTAACGCGTAAATCCTTCGCCAACAGCGCGCCTTTTGACGTTGGCACCTGCAAGCGATCTTTGAGCAAATCAAACAGACGGTCATCACACAAGGCCGCACCCAGCAACGCTTCGTTGTGGCGCATTAATACACGCCGCCAGATTTCTGGCTGATTTTGTGCAAGATCGGACAAACCAGAAATCAGCGCCTCTTTTAACGCTTCTTGTACCGCAACCCAGGTTTCGTCCCGCTGGAGATCTTCCCTGCTCGCCGTCGGCGTCAGTTTCGATGACTCAATCACGCCACCAATAAATCCGGCCCAGGGCGGCAACAGCTCACGCGCTTCGTCATCAAGCAACATACCGCGCAAAAACAGTGACAGGTTGCGGTTATCGCTGGTGCCGTAGGTTGCGCCATCCTGAATCCATAAAATCCCGACCGCGTCGCTCATTCCCGCAGGCACCACCGGAATGGTGCAAATCGGTTCAAAGGAGGATTCAAACTGCGCGGCAAAGGCGAGATTTTTACGCTGCACCAGCGCGCGGTGCATGGTCACGCCTTCGGGGGCAACTTCACGCCACGGTGGTTGCAGTTTATTTACCGGCTCGCTGGCATCGCCGACATAGACCGGTTCGTGCAGCAATATGCAGTAGCGGGAAAGAACACGGTTCAGCAAATTATTACTCGCCAGATGGCTGTACTCTTCTTTGAGCGTCAGAATCACCTGCGTACCCGTTTCCGAGGACTGATACGGCGTAACGGTATATTTTTGCCCGTCAGTAGAGTGGTATTTCCAGCTCTGATCCGGCGTTTGCCAGGATGTGGTCAACACCGTAACCTCTTTTGCCAGCACAAAGGCCGACAAAAAACCGAGGCCGAACATACCAATTAAACCGGTGTTGTCATCCTGCTGGCGCAACATTCGGGTATAACCCACGCCTACTGTAGCCAGGAAGCCGTGAATTTCGCTTTCTGTCAGACCCGCACCGGTATCGGTAATGGTGATGGTGGACTTCGCCACGTCTGCCACCACACGAATCGCGTTATCCTTTGGCGCATCGGGCTGCTCAAGCCTGCGGCGCACGATCGCATCATGGCCGTTCTGCACCAGCTCGCGCACGGCAACCACGGGAGTGGAGTAAAGATGCTTACTGAGCACCTCAATTAAGCCGTTTAAATTAACTTCTGTAGAATATGAACTGCCAGGTAACTGTAATGTACTCATTTTTCAATACTCATAATCCATCACCTACTATTGAAAATACATTGCTGTTTTTTACAACCGGTGCAAGGTTTGTTATTTTTATTCACTCATCGGAAACATTTATACTCGTCATACTTCAAGTTGCATGTGCTGCGTCTGCGTTCGCTCACCCCAGTCACTTACTCATGTAAGCTCCTGGGGATTCGCTCGCTTGTCGCCTTCCTGCAACTCGAATTATTTAGAGTATATTGACGCGATGATTAAAACAAAATGTCTTATATAAATAATGATTAATTCTTAAAGGATTAATGCGACTGGAGTATATCGATATAAACCGGAGTTAACGAGATAATTTCTTGTGGTGGAATTATTATTTAAATGCTGAATAATATATTGAAGATTATTTAATAGAAAAATAAAACCGCAATCCAGAATCAGAATTGCGGTATTTCTTTAATTATGAATCAAACGCTGCGGATGGGTATAAACCGTTGCCCGACCCGGTTTACAAAAGCCCACCAGCGTCAAATTACAGCGCTCAGCCACTTCTACAGCAAGCGTGGTCGCGGCAGACACCGCAAACAAAATCTCTACGCCACACATCGCCGACTTTTGCACCATTTCATAACTGGCACGACTGGAAACCAGCACCGCACCTTGCTGCCAGCTTTCACCTTCTTGCGCCCGGCGGCCCAGCAGTTTATCCAGCGCAACATGGCGGCCCACGTCCTCATGTCCGCCCGCCAGTTCGCCTGATGGCAACATCCATGCAGCGGCGTGAGTACAACCAGTCAGTTGCCCCACTGGCTGGAAATCATTGAGATGACGTAATGCATCATCCAGTTTGTTGAGATCAAACGTCTGGGTGAACGGTAGCGGCTGTACCGGTTTTCCGATGTCATTAAGTTGCTCCACGCCGCATACACCACAGCCCGTACGTCCCGCCAGCGCCCGACGGCGCTCCTTCAATCCCATAAAGCGGCGGCTGGAAAGCTCAATTTGCACTTCCAGACCATTACAGGAAGGAACAACATCCATGCCGAAGATATCGCGTGGACTTTCGATAATTCCTTCGGAAAGCGAAAAACCGAGCGCAAACAGTTCAAGGTCTTTGGGCAATGCCATCATCACCACATGCGAAATACCGTTGTAGACCAGCGCAACGGGAACTTCTTCCGCCACCTCATCCAACCGTGGGTGTTGTAAATCGTCACGCCGCCATAACTCAATTTGACGAACACCGGTGATATTCATCACATTTTTGATTTCTTTTTGCTGTGTTTTTTTCACTTTCTCTTAACCAGATAAGAACACACACACCAACATTATGGTATTCTGTTACAAACCCTTCCTGGATGGAGGGAAATTGAGCCAATTCTGGACCTTTGCGGCCCCTTCCGCAAAGAAAAATAACTCCCACTCCCTGCACACTCAGCAAGCGAATGTAAATGGGACGTGACAATGTCGAAACAAGGAGCAATCCATGCAGGTCAGCAGAAGGCAGTTCTTTAAGATCTGCGCTGGCGGTATGGCAGGCACCACGGCAGCGGCACTGGGTTTTGCACCCAGCGTAGCACTCGCGGAAACCCGGCAGTATAAACTGCTGCGCACCCGCGAAACCCGTAATACCTGCACCTATTGTTCCGTAGGCTGTGGGCTGTTGATGTACAGCCTCGGTGACGGAGCAAAAAACGCCAAAGCATCTATCTTCCATATCGAAGGCGATCCGGATCACCCGGTCAACCGCGGTGCACTTTGTCCGAAAGGCGCTGGCCTGGTGGATTTCATCCACTCCGAAAGCCGTCTGAAGTTCCCGGAATACCGTGCCCCTGGTTCTGATAAATGGCAGCAAATCAGTTGGGAAGAAGCGTTTGATCGCATCGCCAAACTGATGAAAGAAGACCGCGATGCTAACTACATTGCGCAAAACGCCGAAGGCGTGACCGTTAACCGCTGGCTCTCCACCGGGATGCTGTGTGCTTCCGCGTCGAGTAACGAAACCGGCTATTTAACGCAAAAATTCTCCCGCGCGCTGGGTATGCTCGCGGTCGACAACCAGGCGCGTGTCTGACACGGACCAACGGTAGCAAGTCTTGCTCCAACATTTGGTCGCGGTGCGATGACCAACCACTGGGTCGACATCAAGAACGCCAACCTCGTCGTGGTGATGGGCGGTAACGCCGCTGAAGCTCACCCGGTCGGATTCCGCTGGGCGATGGAAGCCAAAATTCACAACGGCGCGAAGCTGATTGTGATCGATCCTCGCTTTACGCGTACGGCGGCAGTGGCTGACTACTATGCCCCTATTCGTTCCGGTACTGACATTGCTTTCCTGTCAGGCGTATTGCTGTACCTGCTGAACAATGAAAAATTCAACCGCGAATACACCGAAGCCTATACCAACGCCAGCCTGATCGTGCGTGAGGATTACGGCTTTGAAGATGGCCTGTTCACCGGCTACGACGCAGAAAAACGCAAGTACGATAAATCCTCCTGGACTTACGAACTGGACGAAAACGGCTTCGCCAAACGCGATACCACGCTGCAACATCCGCGCTGCGTGTGGAACTTGCTGAAACAGCACGTTTCCCGCTACACGCCAGATGTGGTTGAAAACATCTGTGGTACGCCAAAAGACGCGTTCCTGAAAGTCTGCGAATACATCGCAGAAACCAGTGCTCACGATAAAACTGCCTCGTTCCTGTATGCCCTCGGCTGGACGCAACACTCCGTTGGTGCGCAAAACATTCGTACGATGGCGATGATCCAGCTGCTGCTCGGCAACATGGGGATGGCAGGCGGCGGCGTTAACGCCCTGCGCGGTCACTCCAATATTCAGGGGCTGACGGACCTGGGCCTGCTGTCGCAGAGCCTGCCAGGTTACATGACGCTGCCAAGCGAGAAGCAGACCGATTTGCAAACCTACCTTACCGCCAACACGCCAAAACCGCTGCTGGAAGGCCAGGTAAACTACTGGGGCAACTACCCGAAATTCTTCGTCTCCATGATGAAGGCCTTCTTTGGTGATAAAGCAACGGCGGAAAATAGCTGGGGCTTTGACTGGTTGCCGAAGTGGGATAAAGGCTACGACGTCCTGCAATACTTTGAGATGATGAAAGAGGGCAAGGTCAATGGCTATATCTGCCAGGGCTTTAACCCTGTTGCCTCATTCCCGAACAAAAACAAAGTGATCGGTTGTCTGTCGAAACTGAAGTTCCTCGTCACCATCGACCCGCTGAACACTGAAACCTCTAACTTCTGGCAGAACCACGGTGAGCTGAACGAAGTTGACTCGTCGAAGATCCAGACCGAAGTGTTCCGTCTGCCATCGACCTGCTTCGCAGAAGAGAACGGTTCAATCGTTAACTCAGGTCGCTGGTTGCAGTGGCACTGGAAAGGTGCGGACGCCCCAGGGATTGCGCTGACTGATGGCGAGATCCTCTCCGGTATCTTCCTGCGCTTGCGCAAGATGTATGCCGAACAGGGTGGCGCGAACCCGGACCAGGTGCTGAACATGACCTGGAACTACGCCATTCCGCATGAGCCATCTTCAGAAGAAGTGGCGATGGAGAGCAACGGTAAGGCGCTGGCCGATATTACCGATCCGGCAACCGGTGCGGTTATCGTCAAGAAAGGCCAACAACTTAGCTCGTTTGCCCAACTGCGCGATGACGGTACAACCTCCTGTGGCTGCTGGATTTTCGCCGGTAGCTGGACGCCGGAAGGCAACCAGATGGCGCGTCGTGATAACGCCGATCCATCTGGCCTCGGTAACACGCTGGGCTGGGCATGGGCATGGCCGCTTAACCGCCGCATTCTGTATAACCGCGCCTCCGCAGATCCGCAGGGTAACCCGTGGGATCCGAAGCGTCAGTTGCTGAAATGGGACGGCACTAAGTGGACCGGCTGGGATATTCCGGACTACAGCGCAGCGCCTCCGGGTAGCGGCGTCGGGCCGTTTATCATGCAGCAGGAAGGCATGGGACGTCTGTTTGCCCTCGATAAGATGGCGGAAGGTCCGTTCCCGGAACACTACGAGCCGTTTGAAACGCCGCTGGGAACTAACCCGCTGCATCCAAACGTTATCTCGAACCCGGCTGCGCGTATCTTTAAAGACGACGCCGAAGCACTGGGTAAAGCCGATAAGTTCCCGTATGTCGGAACCACCTATCGTCTGACCGAGCACTTCCACTACTGGACCAAACACGCGCTGTTGAACGCGATTTTGCAGCCAGAGCAGTTTGTGGAAATCGGTGAGTCGCTGGCGAATAAACTCGGCATTGCCCAGGGCGATACCGTGAAAGTCTCCTCCAACCGTGGCTATATCAAAGCCAAAGCGGTGGTGACCAAACGTATTCGCACGCTGAAAGCGAACGGCAAAGATATCGATACCATCGGTATTCCGATTCACTGGGGCTATGAAGGCGTAGCTAAAAAAGGCTTTATTGCCAATACGTTAACGCCATTCGTTGGTGATGCGAACACGCAGACGCCAGAGTTTAAGTCCTTCCTTGTGAATGTGGAAAAGGTGTAACGGAGACGACATATGGCTTATCAATCGCAAGATATCATTCGTCGTTCCGCGACTAACGGTCTGACCCCCGCGCCTCAGGCGCGGGACTTCCAGGAGGAAGTGGCGAAACTCATCGACGTCACCACCTGTATCGGCTGTAAAGCCTGTCAGGTGGCGTGTTCAGAGTGGAACGACATTCGCGATACCGTCGGCAATAACATTGGGGTGTACGACAACCCCAATGATTTAAGTGCCAAATCGTGGACGGTGATGCGCTTCTCGGAAGTGGAGCAGAACGACAAACTGGAATGGCTGATCCGCAAAGACGGCTGTATGCACTGTTCCGACCCAGGCTGCCTGAAAGCGTGCCCGGCGGAAGGGGCAATTATTCAGTATGCCAACGGCATCGTCGACTTCCAGTCAGAGCAGTGCATTGGCTGCGGTTATTGCATTGCGGGCTGTCCGTTCGACATTCCGCGCCTCAACCCGGAAGACAACCGCGTCTACAAATGTACGCTGTGCGTTGACCGCGTGGTGGTCGGGCAAGAACCGGCCTGCGTGAAGACCTGCCCAACGGGCGCGATTCACTTCGGTACGAAAGAGTCGATGAAAACGCTGGCGAACGAGCGCGTGGCTGAACTGAAAACCCGTGGTTACGACAATGCGGGTCTGTACGATCCGGCAGGCGTTGGTGGTACACACGTTATGTACGTGCTGCACCATGCTGACAAGCCGAATCTGTATCATGGCTTGCCAGAAAACCCGGAAATCAGCGAAACCGTGAAATTCTGGAAAGGCATCTGGAAACCGCTCGCAGCTGTTGGCTTTGCGGCTACCTTCGCGGCCAGTATCTTCCACTACGTGGGTGTCGGTCCGAACCGTGCGGATGAGGAAGATAACAATCTGCACGAAGAGAAAGACGAGGAGCGCAAATGAAACGACGTGACACCATCGTGCGCTACACCGCGCCGGAACGTATCAACCACTGGATCACCGCCTTCTGCTTCATCCTGGCGGCGGTGAGCGGGCTGGGCTTTTTGTTCCCGTCCTTCAACTGGTTGATGCAAATCATGGGCACACCGCAGCTGGCGCGAATTCTGCACCCGTTTGTCGGCGTGGTTATGTTTGCCTCGTTCATCATCATGTTTTTCCGTTACTGGCATCACAACCTAATCAATCGGGATGATATCTTTTGGGCGAAGAATATTCGTAAGATCGTCGTCAACGAGGAAGTAGGTGACACCGGGCGTTATAACTTCGGTCAGAAATGCGTTTTCTGGGCGGCGATTATTTTCCTGGTTCTGCTGCTGGTGAGCGGCGTGATTATCTGGCGTCCTTATTTTGCGCCTGCTTTCTCAATCCCGGTGATCCGATTCGCGTTAATGCTGCATTCATTTGCCGCAGTGGCGTTAATTGTGGTTATCATGGTGCATATCTACGCCGCCCTTTGGGTGAAAGGCACGATTACCGCCATGGTGGAAGGATGGGTTACCAGCGCCTGGGCGAAGAAACATCACCCGCGCTGGTACCGTGAGGTCCGCAAGACAACGGAAAAGAAAGCTGAATGAGTATTCGCATAATCCCGCAAGATGAGCTGGGTTCGAGCGAGAAACGTACGGCGGATATGATTCCGCCGTTATTGTTCCCTCGGCTCAAGAATTTATACAACCGCCGCGCCGAGCGTCTGCGCGAGCTGGCAGAAAATAATCCGCTGGGTGATTACCTGCGCTTTGCTGCGCTTATCGCCCACGCCCAGGAAGTGGTGCTGTACGACCATCCGCTGGAGATGGATCTGACCGCGCGCATTAAAGAAGCCAGCGCACAAGGCAAGCCCCCGCTGGATATTCACGTTCTGCCGCGTGATAAGCACTGGCAAAAGCTGCTGATGGCGCTGATTGCTGAGCTGAAACCTGAAATGAGCGGCCCAGCGCTGGCAGTGATTGAGAATCTGGAGAAGGCATCGACTCAGGAGCTGGAAGATATGGCCAGCGCGCTGTTTGCCTCTGATTTCTCGTCCGTCAGCAGCGATAAAGCGCCGTTTATCTGGGCTGCACTGTCGCTCTACTGGGCGCAGATGGCCAATCTGATCCCCGGCAAAGCCCGCGCTGAATACGGCGAACAACGTCAATATTGCCCGGTTTGTGGTTCTATGCCGGTGTCCAGCATGGTGCAAATTGGCACCACTCAGGGTCTGCGTTACCTGCACTGCAACCTGTGTGAAACCGAATGGCACGTAGTGCGCGTAAAATGCAGCAACTGTGAACAGAGCGGCAAACTGCATTACTGGTCGCTGGATGACGAACAGGCCGCGATTAAAGCCGAAAGCTGCGATGACTGTGGCACCTACCTGAAGATTCTTTATCAGGAAAAAGAACCGAAAGTTGAAGCCGTGGCAGATGACCTCGCCTCTCTGGTACTGGACGCGCGAATGGAGCAAGAAGGCTATGCCCGTAGTTCCATTAACCCGTTCCTGTTTCCGGGTGAAGGGGAGTAATCTCTGACGTTTTCCGGGTGGCGCTAGTCGCCCGGATTACAGTTCATAGGGTGTGATGACACCTGCTATTCCCGCAAAATCTCTCGTATTTCGCGTTACCAGTTCAAAGCCATAAATCTGTGCTGTTGCCAGAATAATGGCATCTGGAAGTTTCATTCTATACTCCTGCCTTAAAGCAACGCTTCGTTCCGCGATATCCTGCGAAATCCCAATAACGTTAAACGCACTCATTGCAATCCGTGTGCGATGTTCTTGATCATATTTTTTTGCGCCAACCAGCACCTCCATCCATGTGACCAGACTAATCGCATTCTGTAGGGGCCATGCCTCCAGAGCCTGTTTTGCCTCAATTCGTCCGCTGAACAAATCGATAAGGATATTGGTATCAAAAAGCGCAGTTCTTTTTGCCATTACCATTCCTCACGCAGCTTACGCTGATATTCGACACCATCTTCCTCACACCCTTGCCAGATACCAAAAGCACTGGATATTGTCGTTTTCGATTGATTTTCCAGATATTGATCTACAGCTTCTCGTAATAGCTCTGCGCGAGGAAGATTGCGCTGCACTTTGAGATCATCAAGTCGCTTAATCACCTCATCGGATAAATCGAGTAATATTCTGCCCATATCCATACCTGCCATAGCGCTCATATATACCTCCAGTATATCATTTTTGAATGCATGGTGAGCAAAATACTCTTGCAAAACCTTTAAAGAAAGCTCATTTACGCATCATTTTTTATTTTTGCGAGGCGTTTTCCAGATATGATGTAACAGTTGCAGTTATTATAAGTTCAAGTAAAACAGCCTTGTATTAATACCAGAATAAGGGCATCTGTTTTTTTATATTCAAGAATGAAAAATTTTTGTCATTCCTTATGCTCCTTACACTGAGCGTCAACACCAACTACCTCCCTCCTTTGCCTGTCACCCTTTGCTTTACGCACCGGAAATTGCTGACGCTCCAGATATTGCTCTACCGCTTCGCGTAAAATTGCAGATCGTGAAACCTTACGCCAGCCCCGAAGCTTATTCAGCCGTTTAATTGCCTCTTCTGATAAATGAAGAAAAACCGTATTCATCGCCATTGTTACCCTCTTACATATATTACTCATTAATGTATGTGCGAAAATTACGCCGGAAAATTAATGAACAAAAGCGGATTTTTGCATGCTGTTTTGTTTTTGCGAGACGTTTTCCAAAAATAATGTAACAGTTGCAGTCATTTAAATTGTTACTCAAAAATGGTTTATTACTTTTAATTAAGCGGGGGGTACATCTACAGAAAAGCAACCACAAATAATAAGGATGAATTATGGGTGCTATAAATATATTATATTCAAGGATATTTGTTTTTTTGATTGGGTCTTCATTTACGTCATCAGGATAGTGTACCAGAAAAAATTCAGCGTATTTACCGCATCAAGCTTAAGATAAAATTTATCACCCATCGCAGACCGGTCAGTACCGCCACCAACCGGTATTTAATTAAAACGCCCCTACTCCTCTTCGTTCCCGCCCTCTTCATACGGGCCAAATGGCTTCGCGGGCAGAACGATATACGTGCCTTCAAACACCGCACCCGGCGTCTCGTCGCCAAAGATTTCGACCTGCATTTGCACCCGTGCTTTGCGCCCGCGCGCCAGACGGTCGAGATCGCCGCTTAATGCACCGAGGTCGGCTATCGCATGAGGTTTACCGCTAATCGGCTTGCTGTAGCGGATATGCGCATCCGCCAGAATAATCGTTCCGCCGAGGTGGCGTTCGCGCAGCATCAACCAGATAAGCCCCCAACCGGTGAGCGTTGCCAGCGAGAATAAACTCCCGGCAAACAACGTATGGTGCGGATTCTGATTGCCAGTTTCTGGCATGGTGGTGATAAATTTTTGCCCGGTATATTGCTGAATGCGCACGCCCATTTTTTCACTAAGCGGGATGTGTTCATACCACGCCTGTTGCAGCTGCGCACACCAGTCGCCGCGATGCAAAATATCATCCAGAGTGGCGACAGGTTTAATCATCAAAAAATGGCGAATCGGCGTGGTGGTTGGTGTGGTGATTTCTCCCTGATTAACAAACCCCAGCTTGGCGAAAAACTCCACCGCGTCTTCACGGGCGCTACAGGTCACGCGCTTAACGCCTTCCTGACGCGCCACCGACTCAAGCGTCATCGCCATCAGCGTTCCCAGCCCTTTGTCCTGCACGTCGGGATGAACGGCCATAAAGCGAATGGACGCTTCATTGTCGGCATTAATATACAGTCGGCCTACCGCCACCAGATTGCCCTGCTCGTCGACGACCATCTGGTGATGCGCCATCGCATCCCAGGCGTCGCGTTCCGAACCTTTTGGTTGATGCAGGGGCTTACGCAACATTTCCCAGCGAAACTGATAGTAACGCTCTAATTCTTCTTCTGTTTGTGGAACCCGAAGGTGATACATAGCGATACTCTCTCTTGTTTCCCGTGACACACCTGGAAGCTGGCTCATACCTGCAACCAGAATGTCACGGGGCCATCATTGACCAGCGATACCTGCATATCGGCAGCGAAGCGTCCTGTTTGTGTGTTCATCTCCTGCTGACGGCAGCGTTCGACGAAATAGTCATATAACGCCTCTGCGCGATCCGGTGTAGCGCCTTTGGAGAAACTTGGGCGCATCCCCCGTTCGGTATCTGCGGCGAGGGTAAACTGGGAAACCACCAGCACGCTGCCGCCCGCCTGTTGCACGTTGAGATTCATCTTGCCTTCGGCATCGCTAAAGATGCGATAGCCGAGCACACGCTCGCACAGACGGTTTGCTTTCTGTTCGTCGTCATCCTTTTCGACACCCAATAACACCAAAAGTCCCGCGCCAATTTCGCCCGTCACTTCTCCCTCCACGGTGACGCTGGCACGGGTTACGCGTTGAATTAATGCAATCATGGTTCGTCGTCTTCTTCTTGTTCAGCTGCTTGTTTTAGTTTGCGGTATTCCCCGAGAGTGACAGTAATTTCCGCGCCAAGCAAGACGATACACCACGTCCAGTAGACCCAGACGAAGAGAATGGGGATCACCGCCAGTACGCCATAAATGAGCTGATATGACGGGAACATGGTGATATAAAGCGCGAAACCTTTCTTTCCTGCCTCGAACAGGAGTGCGGCAACAAACGCGCCGACAATCGCGTCGCGGTTAGGGACGCGGATAGTAGGAACGATGCTGTACAGGAGCCAGAATGAGATCCACGACAACAGCAGCGGAAAAATGCGCAGCACATTGTCGATGACAGTATTGAGATCGCTCGCCCAACGCAGGGAGAGCAGATAAGAACTGATCGCCAGACTGGCCCCCGCCAACAGCGGCCCTAACGTCAGGATCATCCAGTACACAGCAAAAGAGTAAATTTTTGGCCGTACCCGTTTACTTCGCCAGATGGCATTCAATGCGCTATCAATGGAATACATCAACAATAACGCCGTGACGATCAGGCCACATGCCCCGACAGCGGTCATCTTGTTGGAATTGGCAACAAACTGTTCGATATATTGCTGGATAACGTCGCCAGTGGCAGGGAGAAAGTTGGCAAAAATAAAGTGACGCAGCTGGATACTAACGTCTGAGAACATGGGAAAAGCGGCAAAAAGCGCAAAAACAACGGCAACCAGCGGCACTAATGAGAGTAACGACACATAGGCAAGGTTACCTGCCAGGGTTGTCATGTTGTCCTCATTAATGCGTTGCCAGAGTAGTTTCAGCCAGGCCCATAGCGGACGGGTATGATGCCTGGCTTTGTCCTGAATGTTTTTTAGCATAGCACCTTCGCGAAATAGTCCGGGATGGTGGTTTTATCTTTCACCAGAATGCTGGTAATACCTAGCTGATTTGCTCCTTCTATATTATCGGCGTTGTCATCAAAAAAGACCGTATCGCTGGGGGAAAAACCTTCCGCCTGCAAAACATGCTGGTAAATTCGCGCTTCAGGTTTGCGCATGCCCAGATCTTGCGACAGATAGATATGGTCGGCAGCATCACGGATTTCCGGGTATTCCTCCGGCCAGAAGGTGGTATGAAGACGGTTAGTATTGGAAAGCACCACCACGCGATGCCCCTGCCCACGCAGTTTCTGCATAATATCGATCACTTCCGGGCGCAGCGCGACAAACACCGCCTGCCAGCCGTGGGAGAACTGTTCGTAACTTAGCGGTAGAGCCATCTCATGGCACAGCGCTTCAGCAAATTCTTCATCGCTGATCTCCCCGCGTTCATGCTGATGAAACGCCTCGCCCATATGGAAACTTTTCTTCAGCGATGCCAGCGGAACGCGCGTTAAATCGCTCCAGGTTCCCAGCACACGGTTGAAGTCGATATCGACAATCACATTACCTAAATCAAAGATATAGAGCATTTTTGCCTCCTTTCTCGCCACAAGAAATTAACTGTAGCGGGAAAGGATGGGTTTGGCTATGTGGCAATAAGGGTAATCTTGTGATGCTGATTGCGAAAAAGCAGAGTAATTTCACTGGCTTTTTCGCAATAGATGAATGGTTAAGATTCAGGTGTAAATTGCCAACGAGTCTCGATGACCAGCGCCGATATGACACCGCAGGATATTTCTCCACTTGTCGCGTTAGCCGATCATACTGTGTTCTCAACGCCAGGGCTGAAACGCATGACTGGCCTACAGTCACCTGAAGAAGGTTTGTACCAGGCAACGACACAAACTGCGGGTAAAGCGTATGTCACGCTGGGTTCTGAAGGTTCATTGTGGATTGAAGATGATCATTTGTGTCAACAGGATGCATTTTATGTCAATGTGGTTGATACGACTGGAGCAGGCGATGTTTTTCACGGCGCGGTAGCGTTGGCAATGCACGGAATGTCAGGGCTTTTTTTACTGATGCCCCGCCTCCCAATTCTTTCTGCCAGTTGTTAAGTGAAGAGAATGTTGAACTGGTGGTTGCCGAGCAAGAAGTATCCTGAAATTGAAACTTCGAAAAATCCGCTGGGGATTCAGCGGATTTTTTTTGGCCGGATTAAACACATCCGGCCATTAATTAAGCTTCAGCCGCCAGCATCTCTTTCTTACGTTGGCTAATACGCTTAACCAGCATTACGGAAACCACCGCACCACAGAATGCGAAGCAGGCCATAATGCCAAACACGATTTTGTAGCCAATAATCCCCGGATTTAAATCCAGAATGTAGCCATACAGACTGAAGCAGAACATCGCCGGGGCGTAACCAATAAAGCTACCTAACGCCATCGCCGCACCTGTTTTATTTTCAGCAATTTTTGCTTCGCCGATAGGTGCAAAAAATACGGCTCGCTGTGTAAAGACAATCGCGCCAAAGCCCAGCGTACATGCCATCCCTAAATAGACCGGCATACTTTCGTGCGGCAGCATAATCAACAGTACGAGCGCAGCGGTGCTGATGATAAAGGTGTAGCATAGATATTTACTCGGTGATTTCAGGATCTTATCTGAAATCATGCCACCAATCGGTCCACCAATCATTTTCAAACAGTATTGGTTAATGATGCCGTAAGCCCCCACCAGCGCAACGGGCAATAGATAGATGTTTTTCAGGAATGGAATGAAAAATGTCAGGCCACAGTAAACCGCGTAAACGAAGAAGACGTTAAAAGCGATAAGCCAGATGGTTTTGTCTCTCAGCACCGAGGTCATACTGGGGTTTTTCGATGCTTCTTTATCTTCTTTCACCTCCACGGACGGTGCCTCTTCTTTGTCATTCAGTACAAAGAAAATGATAACGCCCACGGCAATCACAATAAGGGAATAGAACCAGATGCCCGCTTTAAAGCCCAACAAGCCACTGCCAAACCAGGTAAATACTGCCAACGCAGAAAATGCCACCACGGTATCGACAATGCCACGCCCTGTTTCGAAGAAGCCAAACAAACGACCTTGTTGTTCGCTATTGCCCAGTCGACTTACCGACTTGAGCAAGACAGGCCAGTTCATCATGTCGCAAGTAACGCCAAACAGCGCCCAGACAAAGAGGATGCCCCAATAACCTGGCATTGTCGTCAGATAAACACCCAGTAATCCCGTCGCAATAAGTGAGAATGACATGGTGTATCTGCGCGGTAGTTTATCGGCAAAATAAATAGACAGAAAAAAGCCCACTGTCGTGACAAATGAGTTTACCGACATAGCATTACCAATTTGACCATTGGTCAAATGGAAATATTCCTGCATCGGGATATAAAACGCATCTTTCAGCGACGGTAATTTATAAATTGTACCGCCACACAGTGTTAATAGACTAAATAACGCCCATTTCTTTTTCGTGAGCATAACATCCCCTAAGCGATTTTTAAAATCACTGTTTTAAAGGCAATAAGATACCGACCATTCTTATGGAATGGTTTTATTAACTGCGTATGAATTCAAACTTGTTAGTGGTTCAGAAGATGGCTCGCCTCTTGTTTGATTTGTTGTAGTACGTTACGCACATGATTTATCTGATTAATTGCATCTTCTTTTTCTTTACGTAACCGCTCATCCAGCAAATGCTTTTCTGGCAATGGTGTTTCACTCATCTGGCGATAAGGGATCCACGGATTATCATCTTCGTCTTCAAAGCGGAACGCTGGAGCATAATAATCAACCTCTTCTTCCAGGCCATATGCCGTCACCTGCGGTTCTTCATCGCCGAGGCAGATAAGGTGTGTTAATAACTCTTTGAACGGCATATCTCCCTGACCTGAAATACAGGCTTTATGACCCAGGCCACCTTGTTCTTTAACGATCAAGGCATCTTTGATATGGACTTGGGTGATGTGCGGTGCCATCGTTTTTAAGGCGTCGATGGGATGCTCATTTGCATTGATCATGTTCGCAAAATCAAACAGTAAGGAAAGAGATTCCATCTCACTTTCTTTGACCAGCGACACCAGTTCATGGCTTTTTAAATCCTCATGCTGTTCGATCGTAAAGGTCAGGCCGCTGTCCTGATACGCTTCCCGCACATAGGCAATGTCGTTAGCGATAATCGATAATACGTCGCGCAAATTACCTTCATAACGCGGATAAAAACGTACGGACGATGCCCCGGTTTTCAACGCAATGGTAACGGCTTCGTCAATAGATGCCTTATCTGAGGCGCTGGTTTCAATATGAATATCAAGGTTCAGACGTCGAGCTTTATCACCAAAGGCGGAGAGTTCTTTATCGGCCATATTGCCCAGAGAAAAACGCTCGCCATCCAGAACATGAATTTTGACGCCACGTAGATTATTTTCACTTGCGATATCAAGTAAATCAGCAGGCAATACTCTTTCCAGCCGCATATTTAAATGAAAGGCATAGGCATGCAAATAAAGAGGAAGAGTGTCGACACGTTGTAGAATCTTTCTTGCGTTATTTATTGTCACCATAAAACACCTACAGATTAATGATGAGGTCTACGGCCTCAAATCGCCAATATTCAATATCTATCTGGACAATATTGCCTTGCTGGTCGGCGCGATGCTTTTCAATTAAGATCGCTGGCATACCCGCAGAACCGCCAAGATACTTGCTGATATCGCCCGGCATTCTGACGGGTTTGAAAATCAATTTTTTTACTACCGTCTCTTTTTGGTAGCACTTTTCCCAGACTGCAGAAAAAGAGTGGTTTTCAAGTTGTTCAATAAAACCCGGAGCAACTTCAGGATTAATATATGTTTCGTGATAGAAAACTTTATGTCCTTCCAGCGCCCCCCAGCCGGTGATGCGATAGAGTTCAGTTGATGGCGTCACTGCAATCAGTGGCGCGAGCGTCTCGGGAATATCGCTGGTACGGCTTTTCTCAGTAAAGCCCCAGGAAGGTTCCCGCCCTTGCTCAATTGCGGCCCGCTGAAAGCTCGCTGACAGCTCCGGACTGTAATTAAATCGCGGCTGGGTCACGAACCACCCTTTACGATCCTTACGGAAGATTTTGGATTCTGCCTCGAGGTTCAACAACGCCTGGCGCAACGTCATACGTTTAATGCCCAGCAGCTCTCCCAGCTCTCTTTCTGAAGGGAGTTTTCCACCCGGCGTGGTGATGCCATCTTTTAACCACCGATCCAATCTCTCTTTTGCATTTTCTACGGTGGATTGATTTCCCGTCATTGTTTAATCCTTTTGGTTTAAACCAGATGTGGCATCTTACGCTTACGCCAAAAAAGAAAGCAATTAACGGCGTATGACTTTGCAGATAATTGTGACAAAGCTCTCTATTGACGTAATCACAGACTTATAAGGGAGATACTCGCATTGGTGAGGACTTACGGCAGGCGAAAAAAAACCTGCCATCGCTGGCAGGTTTTTCATGACTGAAAAGCGAAATTAATCGTCTTTCGGTGCGCGGTTGGCGCGACGACGATCGTTTTCCGTCAGGTGACGTTTACGAATACGGATAGAGGTTGGAGTCACTTCTACCAGTTCGTCATCATCGATGAACTCCAGAGCTTGTTCCAGAGTCATGCGGATAGGCGGAACCAGAACAACGGCTTCGTCAGTACCGGAAGCACGCATGTTGGTCAGTTTCTTACCGGTCAGGCAGTTTACAGTCAGGTCGTTAGAGCGGCTGTGAATACCGATAATCTGACCTTCGTAAACTTCTGCACCGTGACCGAGGAACAGCTTACCGCGATCCTGCAGACCGAACAGCGCGAACGCTACCGCTTTACCCTGACCGTTAGAGATCAGTACGCCGTTCTGACGCTGACCCACTTCACCCGGACGTACGTCGTCGTAGTGGCTGAAGGTGGAGTACAGCAGACCCGTACCGGAAGTCATGGTCATGAACTCAGAACGGAAGCCAATCAGACCACGGCTTGGGATCACGTAGTCGAGACGTACGCGGCCTTTACCGTCTGGATTCATGTTTTTCAGGTCGCCTTTACGTTCGCCCAGCGCCTGCATTACAGAACCCTGATGCTGTTCTTCAACGTCCAGAGTCACGTTTTCATACGGCTCTTGTTTACGACCGTCGATTTCACGGAAGATAACTTTCGGACGGGATACCGCCAGTTCGAAACCTTCACGACGCATGTTTTCGATCAGAACAGACAGGTGCAGTTCGCCACGACCAGAAACGCGGAACGCATCGGCGTCTTCGGTTTCTTCTACGCGCAGCGCAACGTTGTGTACCAGTTCTTTGTTCAGACGATCCAGGATCTGACGAGACGTTACGAACTTACCTTCTTTACCGCAGAACGGCGAGGTGTTAACGCAGAAGAACATAGAAACGGTCGGCTCATCAACGGAGAGTGCCGGCAGCGCTTCAACGTTTTGCGTGTCGCAAACGGTGTCAGAAATGTTCAGTTCGCCCAGGCCCGTGATCGCTACGATATCGCCAGCTTCCGCCAGATCGGTTTCGATACGTTCCAGACCGAGGTGGCCCAGCACTTTACCGACTTTCGCGTTGCGGGTTTTGCCTTCGCTATCGATGATAGTGACCTGCTGGTTCGGCTTCACTTTACCGCGCTTGATGCGGCCAATGCCGATAACGCCAACATAGCTGTTGTAATCGAGCTGAGAAATCTGCATCTGGAACGGACCGTCAAGGTCAACGTCCGGCGCAGGAACGTGGTCAACAATCGCCTGGTACAGCGGAGTCATGTCTTCCGCCATATCTTCGTGGTCCAGACCCGCGATACCGTTCAGCGCAGAAGCGTAAACGATCGGGAAGTCCAGCTGCTCGTCGGTCGCGTCGAGGTTAACGAACAGATCGAATACCTGATCCACAACCCAATCAGGACGCGCGCCAGGGCGGTCAACTTTGTTGATGACAACAATCGGCTTCAGGCCGTAAGCAAACGCTTTTTTGGTTACGAAGCGCGTTTGCGGCATCGGGCCGTCAAATGCGTCAACCACCAGCAGCACTGAGTCTACCATGGACATTACACGTTCAACTTCACCACCGAAGTCGGCGTGCCCCGGGGTATCAACGATATTGATACGGTAATCATTCCATTTGATAGCGGTGTTTTTCGCGAGGATGGTAATCCCACGCTCTTTCTCCAAATCGTTGGAGTCCATCACGCGCTCTTGGGTTTCGGCACGAGAGTCGAACGTACCGGATTGTTGGAGCAGCTTGTCTACCAGGGTGGTTTTACCATGGTCTACGTGCGCGATGATGGCGATATTACGCAATTTTTCGATCACAACTTTGCCTCAGGCATTAGAAATAGCGCGTTATTGTACACGGATTAATCGCACTACAAAACAGGATCACAAACATCCTCCGCAAACAAGTATTGCAGAGTCCCTTTGTGATCGCTTTCACGGAGCATAAAAAGGGTTATCCAAAGGTCATTGCACCAATATGGTGCTTAATGTTTCCATTAGAGCACTATATTGGTGCAACATTCACATCATGGTGCAGCCCTTTTGCACGATGTTAAGCATGATAACGCCTTTTAGGGGTAATTTAAAAGTTGGCACAGATTTCGCTTAATCTTTTTTACGGCGACACGGCCAAAACAATTGCAGATTTCGTTACCACGACGACAATGACCAATCCAGGAGAGTTAAAGTATGTCCGCTGAACACGTACTGACGATGCTGAACGAGCACGAAGTGAAGTTTGTTGATTTGCGCTTCACCGATACTAAAGGTAAAGAACAGCACGTCACTATCCCTGCTCATCAGGTGAATGCTGAATTCTTCGAAGAAGGCAAAATGTTTGACGGCTCCTCGATTGGCGGCTGGAAAGGCATTAACGAATCCGACATGGTGCTGATGCCAGACGCATCCACCGCAGTGATTGACCCGTTCTTTGCCGACTCTACCCTGATTATCCGTTGCGACATCCTTGAACCTGGCACCTTGCAAGGCTATGACCGTGACCCGCGCTCCATTGCGAAACGCGCTGAAGATTACCTGCGTTCTACTGGCATTGCCGACACCGTACTGTTCGGGCCAGAACCAGAATTCTTCCTGTTCGATGACATCCGTTTCGGATCATCTATCTCCGGTTCTCACGTTGCCATCGACGATATTGAAGGCGCATGGAACTCCTCCACCCAATATGAAGGTGGTAACAAAGGTCACCGTCCGGCAGTGAAAGGCGGTTACTTCCCGGTTCCACCGGTAGACTCTGCTCAGGATATTCGTTCTGAAATGTGTCTGGTGATGGAACAGATGGGTCTGGTTGTTGAAGCCCATCACCACGAAGTTGCAACCGCTGGTCAGAACGAAGTGGCAACCCGCTTCAATACCATGACCAAAAAAGCCGACGAAATTCAGATCTACAAATATGTTGTGCACAACGTGGCGCACCGCTTCGGTAAAACCGCGACCTTTATGCCAAAACCGATGTTCGGTGATAACGGCTCCGGTATGCACTGCCACATGTCACTGTCTAAAAACGGCGTTAACCTGTTCGCGGGTGACAAATATGCAGGTCTGTCTGAGCAGGCGCTGTACTACATTGGCGGCGTAATCAAACACGCTAAAGCGATTAACGCCCTGGCAAACCCGACCACCAACTCTTATAAGCGTCTGGTCCCGGGCTACGAAGCACCGGTAATGCTGGCTTACTCTGCGCGTAACCGTTCTGCGTCTATCCGTATTCCAGTGGTTTCTTCTCCGAAAGCGCGTCGTATCGAAGTGCGTTTCCCGGACCCGGCGGCTAACCCGTACCTGTGCTTTGCTGCCCTGCTGATGGCCGGTCTTGATGGTATCAAGAACAAGATCCATCCGGGTGAAGCTATGGACAAAAACCTGTATGACCTGCCGCCGGAAGAGGCGAAAGAGATCCCACAGGTTGCAGGCTCTCTGGAAGAAGCACTGAACGAACTGGATCTGGACCGCGAGTTCCTGAAAGCCGGTGGCGTGTTCACTGATGAAGCGATCGATGCGTACATCGCTCTGCGTCGCGAAGAAGATGACCGCGTGCGTATGACTCCGCATCCGGTAGAGTTTGAGCTGTACTACAGCGTCTAATAGTTGAAGTTGTACTACCCGGCGCAACAACGCCGGGATTTAGTTGCCGTGGAAACTTTCAGCCCATCTCTGCATGGGCTTTTTTCTCCGTCAATTCTCTGATGCTTCGCGCTTTTTATCCGTAAAAAGCTATAATGCACTAAAATGGTGCAACCTGTTCAGGAGACTGCTTTATGGCAACAGGCACGCAGCCCGATGCTGGGCAGATCCTCAACTCGCTGATTAACAGTATTTTGTTAATCGATGACAACCTGGCGATTCATTACGCCAACCCCGCCGCGCAACAACTGCTCGCCCAAAGCTCCCGCAAATTGTTTGGTACACCGTTACCGGAACTGTTGAGCTACTTCTCATTAAATATCGAGCTGATGCAAGAAAGTCTGGAGGCGGGGCAAGGTTTTACCGATAACGAAGTGACGCTGGTGATTGACGGGCGCTCACATATCCTTTCTGTGACGGCTCAGCGTATGCCGGACGGCATGATCCTGCTGGAGATGGCGCCGATGGATAACCAGCGCCGCTTAAGTCAGGAACAGCTACAGCACGCCCAGCAGGTTGCTGCCCGTGATTTGGTGCGCGGCCTGGCGCATGAGATTAAAAATCCGCTTGGCGGTTTACGTGGCGCAGCGCAGCTGCTCAGCAAAGCGTTACCTGACCCGTCACTGCTGGAATATACCAAAGTGATTATCGAACAGGCGGACCGGCTGCGAAATCTGGTCGACCGTCTGTTGGGGCCGCAGCTGCCCGGTACGCGCGTTACCGAAAGTATTCACAAAGTGGCTGAACGCGTGGTGACGCTGGTGTCGATGGAACTGCCGGACAACGTGCGGTTGATTCGTGATTACGACCCCAGTCTGCCGGAACTGGCGCACGACCCGGATCAAATTGAACAGGTCTTGCTGAATATTGTGCGCAATGCGCTACAGGCGCTGGGGCCGGAAGGCGGTGAAATCATTCTGCGTACCCGCACCGCGTTTCAACTGACCTTACACGGCGAGCGCTATCGGCTGGCGGCGCGAATTGATGTAGAAGATAACGGGCCAGGCATTCCGCCTCATTTGCAGGATACGCTGTTTTACCCGATGGTCAGCGGCCGCGAAGGCGGCACCGGGCTTGGCTTATCCATCGCCCGTAATTTGATTGATCAGCATTCAGGCAAAATTGAATTTACCAGTTGGCCAGGTCATACCGAGTTCTCGGTTTACCTGCCTATCAGGAAATAAAGGTGACGTTTATGCAACGAGGGATAGTCTGGGTAGTCGATGACGATAGTTCCATCCGTTGGGTGCTTGAACGTGCGCTCGCTGGGGCAGGTTTAACCTGTACGACATTTGAGAACGGCGCGGAGGTACTGGAGGCACTGGCGAGCAAAACGCCGGATGTGCTGCTTTCAGATATCCGTATGCCGGGCATGGACGGCCTGGCGCTGCTCAAGCAGATTAAACAGCGCCATCCGATGCTTCCGGTCATCATTATGACCGCACATTCCGATCTGGATGCTGCCGTCAGCGCCTATCAACAAGGGGCGTTTGATTATCTGCCCAAACCGTTTGATATCGACGAAGCCGTGGCGCTGGTTGAGCGCGCCATCAGTCATTACCAGGAACAGCAGCAGCCGCGTAATGTTCAGCTTAACGGCCCAACGACCGATATCATCGGCGAAGCGCCAGCCATGCAGGACGTGTTCCGCATTATCGGTCGGCTTTCGCGTTCTTCTATTAGCGTGCTGATTAACGGCGAGTCCGGCACTGGTAAAGAACTGGTCGCTCATGCCCTGCATCGCCACAGTCCGCGAGCCAAAGCGCCATTTATCGCGCTCAATATGGCGGCTATCCCGAAAGATTTGATCGAATCAGAACTGTTCGGTCACGAGAAAGGCGCGTTTACCGGCGCGAATACCATTCGTCAGGGGCGTTTTGAACAGGCCGATGGCGGCACATTATTCCTTGATGAAATTGGCGATATGCCGCTGGATGTGCAGACGCGTTTGCTGCGCGTGCTGGCAGACGGTCAGTTTTACCGCGTTGGCGGCTATGCGCCGGTGAAAGTGGATGTGCGGATTATCGCTGCCACTCACCAGAATCTCGAACAGCGGGTGCAGGAAGGTAAGTTCCGTGAGGATCTGTTCCACCGCCTGAACGTTATCCGCGTTCATCTGCCGCCGCTGCGCGAGCGTCGGGAAGATATTCCCCGTCTGGCGCGCCATTTTTTACAGGTTGCCGCGCGCGAACTGGGCGTAGAAGCGAAGTTGCTGCATCCGGAAACCGAAGCTGCTCTGACGCGTCTGGCGTGGCCAGGCAACGTGCGCCAGCTGGAAAACACCTGCCGCTGGCTAACCGTGATGGCCGCCGGGCAGGAAGTGTTGATTCAGGATTTGCCCGGCGAACTGTTTGAATCAACGGTTGCGGAGAGTACTTCGCAAATGCAACCGGACAGTTGGGCGACGCTTCTTGCGCAGTGGGCAGACAGAGCGCTGCGTTCCGGTCATCAAAATCTGCTTTCCGAAGCGCAGCCAGAGCTGGAGCGGACGTTACTGACGACCGCGTTGCGACATACGCAGGGGCATAAACAGGAAGCGGCGCGGCTACTTGGCTGGGGCCGTAACACCCTGACGCGTAAGTTAAAAGAGCTGGGGATGGAGTGATTCACGGCTTGTGTGTAAAGATTGATTATTGAGCGCAAATTGCTGTTATTTTGCGCTTTACTGTTCCGGTAAGTTCAGTATGATCATGCCCGAAAAACGGGGGGAGTGTCATTATGCTGGAATCAATAATTAATCTGCTATCAAGTGGCGCAGTTGACAGCCACACGCCGCAAACTGCCGTTGCTGCCGTGTTGTGTGCCGTAATGATTGGGCTGTTTAGCTGAAGCTCGTTGTTTATGCCGGATGCGGAGAAAGTCGTAGGTCTGATAAGACGCAACCAGCGTCGCATCAGGCGTTGATTGCCGGATGCGGCGTAAACGCCTTATCCGGCCTACAAAAGCAATAATTTCAACAGGTTTTGTTGACCAGCGCATCAGGCAACCTTGTTCTCAGCACATTGATGGCGCCATTCACAATTTAAATCACCCGTGAGAACTGCTGCATTCGCGCTTTCTGGCGCAGATAAGTATCAAAGCACATGCAAATGTTGCGGATCAGCAAGCGACCTTTCGCCGTTACCTGAATCCCCTTCTCATTGACATCCACCAGCCCATCTTTTGCTAATGGGGCCAGCAGCTTGAGATCTTCCGCAAAATAGTCAGCGAAGTGCAAATCCCACTGTTGTTCTACGGGGGCGTAATCCAGACGGAAATTGCAGATTAGCGACTTAATCACATCGCGGCGAATACAGTCATCACGCGTTAGCGCAATACCACGCCACAGCGCATTGCCTTGTTCATCCACCTGCTGATAGTAATGCTTTAACTCTTTCTGGTTCTGCGCGTAACAGTCGCCAATCATGCTGATGGCGGAAACGCCCATCCCCAGCAAATCGGTATCGCCCTGAGTGGTGTAGCCCTGGAAGTTACGATGAAGCACGCCTTCACGCTGGGCCACCGCCAGCTCGTCATCCGGGCGAGCAAAGTGATCCATACCGATAAACTGATAGCCCGATTGCGTCAGGAAAGCGATGGTTTCCTGCAAGATATCCAGTTTTTGCTGTGGACTCGGCAGGTCAGCATCTTTGATTTTGCGCTGAGCAGCAAAAATGGTCGGCAGATGCGCGTAGTTAAAGACACTCAGACGGTCAGGGTTCAGCTCCGCCACACGTTTCAGGGTAAAGGCGAAACTTTCCGGCGTCTGTTTCGGCAGGCCGTAAATCAGGTCGATGTTGGTGGAGGTAAAGCCAATCTCACGCGCATGGTTAAGCAGCGCAAAGATAAACTCTTCATCCTGCTCGCGGTTAACCAGACGTTGCACTTCTTTGTTGAAGTCCTGCACGCCCATACTCAGGCGGTTAAAACCTTCCGCGCGTAAATGATCCAGTACATCCAGTTCGATTTCACGCGGATCGACTTCGATCGAGATTTCCGCATCGGCATTGAACTGGAAGTTTTCGCGTAGCAGCTTCATCAGGCGGCTAATTTGCGTTTTGTTCAGGTACGTTGGCGTACCGCCGCCCCAGTGCAATTGGCTCACCTTGCGTCCGGCAAATAGTGGCGCACGATGAACGATTTCTTGCTCAAGCACGTCCAGATACTGATCGGCCTTGTGCTGCTGACGAGTCACTATCTTATTGCAACCACAGAAATAGCAAAGTTTGTGGCAGAACGGGATATGTACGTAGAGAGATAGCGGCCGCTCAGGGTAGCGTGCCACGGCTTGTAGAAACGCCTGTTCGCCGAAGTCTTCTGAAAACTCCAGCGCGGTCGGGTACGAGGTGTATCGTGGCCCGGAATAGTTATATTTCTGGATCAGGGCCAGGTCCCAGTCGATTTGCTGTACAGACATGCTCACTCCTTCCGATGGCGTCTCTGGCGGCTACGGCGTACCGACGGATGCCCGTTTCGGGTCATCAGCCGGTTGCGCAGCCACTTTTGTCGCCGCGACAACCGCTGTAGTTTAACGAATAACCACACCAGATAACATATAACCGGAAGGGTTATCAGCAGAACGGGAAGGCCCACGTCGGCAATCCGTTAGTTGCCTCGCAGCAGACGCATCATGTCTTCTTGCTTCTCGTCTTCTTCCTCTTCTTCGTCGTCGTCATAAGAGAGGCCGAGTTTCTGCATCAGCTCATCAATACGATCCAGCTTGGCATCCACCCAAGATTGCTCTTCGGCACTCAGGGTTTCGCCTGCTTCCAGACGTTCCAGCAGCGCATCCAGACGCTCATCCGTCTCCAGTAACTCCAACTCCGCCTGCGGTGAAAGCATAGGTTTCTCACTCTTCGGTTTGTGCTGTTTGGTGACTTTTTCAGTCACGCCCAATGGAATAGGGGTTTTACTGCCAATACGTGGATCTTTCGGTGCATTCTGGCCTTTGCTACCCGAGGTAGCGCTACCGCCCGCTGCGCGGCTGCCAGGTGCATGACCACGGCGTTTTTTCTGGCGCTTGCGATCACGAGCTTCCTGATTCAGCTCTTCGCGGGTTTTACGACGCGCTTTTGCATGACCTTTGCTGCGTGAGTTTGAAGATGATGGTTTCATATCAATTCGTCTTTTAGCCGTTTTATTTAGTATAGATTTGCGGCGGAATCTAACAGAAAGCAAGCAAAGAAAAAAGGCGACAGATTACTCTGTCGCCTTTTTCCCTGACTCACAACCCTTAACGGGTCTTACAATCCTTGCAGGCCGCCAACACACCCTGTTTTTCCATTAGCCGGAACATTCCGTGTTGATTCCATTTCCCTTTAGTGACGTCTCCGGACGTTTGTCTTCCTGACAATCCTCTGTCTTCGCCTCCTGGCGCTCCTGACCCTCATCCTGAGTCATCGTTCCTGTTAGCGTCCTCGCTCTATGGGTGATACTTTACGCTTCTGCGTTAAACAAACAATAAACTATCATCAGTATTTACTCATTTTCAGATTATTGTATAAAACTAATCACATGATTTATTTAGCCTATTTGACATGTGTCGCAGAAATTTCTCTTCGATTTCTCATAAAAACAATCGGCAATGTCTCACAAAGTACATGGTATTGACTTACACCGTTCACGCCGAAAAATCCGTCTTTTATTGTGGTTCAGGTATAATCGCCGCAAAGCTTTGACTGACGGAGACGACCGCTTTGACTAATTTGAATTATCAACAGACGCATTTTGTAATGAGTGCGCCTGATATTCGCCACTTACCTTCCGATACCGGGATCGAAGTGGCTTTTGCAGGCCGTTCCAACGCAGGTAAATCCAGCGCGCTGAACACGTTGACTAACCAGAAAAGCCTGGCGCGGACCTCGAAAACACCAGGACGTACCCAGCTTATCAACCTGTTTGAAGTGGCTGACGGCAAACGTCTGGTCGACTTACCTGGCTATGGCTATGCGGAAGTTCCTGAAGAGATGAAGCGCAAATGGCAACGCGCGCTCGGCGAGTACCTCGAAAAACGTCAGAGTCTGCAAGGACTGGTAGTGCTGATGGATATTCGCCATCCGCTGAAAGATCTCGACCAACAGATGATTGAGTGGGCGGTGGACAGCAATATCGCCGTACTGGTGCTGCTGACCAAAGCGGACAAACTGGCAAGCGGTGCACGTAAAGCGCAATTGAATATGGTGCGTGAAGCAGTGCTGGCGTTTAACGGTGATGTGCAGGTAGAGACATTCTCTTCTCTGAAGAAGCAAGGCGTGGATAAACTTCGCCAGAAACTGGATACCTGGTTTAGCGAGATGCAACCCGTTGAAGAGAAGCAGAAAGGCGAATGATTTTCTAGCCCTTATGCATGTGCCGGATATCGCGTATCCGGCAATAAGGTTCTTTTCTTTCGCGCAATAAAAAACGCCCCAGTCATTACTGACTGGGGCGGCTAAAAAATTCAGCCAAATCCGATTACGTGAAGTAAAAGGTCTGAAAGATAGAACATCTTACCTCTGTACCCTACGCGACTAACTTTACTCTTTTTTGTTCAGTTCAGAAAGCACTTTTTGTAATTTTTTTTCAGTTGTTGCATAGGAATTTCTAATACCCATCACAAAACGTGGCTGGTTATGTTGCTAAGTTACGAAAAAAAGGCTTGTTAAGGCAAATCTTAGTGCGCCTGATCCCAGTTTTCGCCACTCCCCACTTCCACCAGCAACGGCACATCCAGGCGGGTACAGTTTTCCATCAACTGATGGATCTTCTTCGCTACCGCATCGACATCATCTTTATGAACTTCAAACACCAGTTCATCGTGTACCTGCATGATCATACGCACACGCGGTTGCTCAGCCTGTAGCCACGCATCAACGGCAATCATCGCCCGTTTGATAATGTCGGCGGCGGTTCCCTGCATTGGCGCGTTAATGGCTGCACGTTCAGCCGCTGCACGACGAGCACCATTGCTGGATTTGATATCCGGCAGATACAGACGGCGTCCGTCCAGCGTTTCAACGTAGCCCTGCTCTTTCGCCTGCGCGCGAGTGCGTTCCATATACTCCAGTACGCCTGGGTAGCGTTCGAAGTAAAGGTCCATGTACTTCTGCGCCTCTTTACGCGGAATGTTCAATTGCCGCGCCAGGCCGAAAGCACTCATGCCATAAATCAGGCCGAAGTTGATCGCTTTCGCGCTACGGCGTTGTTCGCTGGTAACAGTTTCCAGTGGCAAACCAAATACTTCTGCCGCCGTAGCCCGGTGGATATCCTTTCCTTCCGCGAATGCGGTCAGCAAACCTTTGTCACGCGAGAGATGCGCCATAATGCGCAACTCAATTTGTGAGTAGTCCGCCGAGACAATCACGTAATCCTGCGGCGCAATAAAGGCCTGGCGAATACGGCGACCTTCTTCGTTACGCACCGGAATGTTTTGCAGGTTAGGATCGGTTGAGGATAAACGTCCCGTCGCAGTTACTGCCTGGTGATAGGAAGTATGCACCCGCCCGGTTTTCGGGTTGATCATCAGCGGCAGCTTGTCGGTGTAAGTCGACTTCAGCTTCGCCAGACCACGATACTCCAGAATCACTTTTGGCAACGGATAGTCCAGCGCCAGTTCTTCCAGTACCTCTTCTGACGTTGAAGGCGCGCCACCCGGCGTTTTCTTCAGCGGTTTAATGCCCTGTTTTTCAAACAGAATGGTTTGTAACTGCTTGGTGGAAGAAAGGTTAAATTGTTCACCTGCAATTTCATGCGCTTTCTTTTCCAGCTCAGCCAGACGCAAGGTGAGCTCTTCAGAATGATTGTGCAGCACTTTCGGGTCGATCTTCACACCGTTACGTTCGATGCGCGAAAGTACCGGCACCAGCGGCATTTCGATGTTTTCGAAGACGTTCAGTGGCCCTTTGTGTTTTTGCAGATCCGGCCACATTTTCAGATGCAATTGTAAGGTGACATCCGCATCTTCGGCAGCATAGCGTCCGGCCTCTTCCAGGGCAATCTGGTTAAAGGTCAGTTGATTTTTACCTTTACCGGCAATCTCTTCAAAAGTGATGGTTTTGTGTTTCAACCAACGTTCCGCGAGGCTGTCCATATCGTGACGGCCGGCAACGCTATTGAGAATGTAGGACTCCAGCATGGTATCAAAGGCAATCCCACGCAGTTCAATACCGTAGTTCGCCAGAATGCCGCGATCGTATTTCAGGTTTTGCCCGACCTTCAGCGCCTTTTCATCTTCCAGCAGCGGTTTCAGCAATTCGAGCGCGCGCTCGCGGGAGATCTGATCGGGCGCATCAAGATAATCATGAGCAACTGGAATATAGGCCGCTACGCCTGGCTCGATAGCAAAAGAAAGCCCGACCAGGTTGGCAGAGATGTTATCAAGGCTGTCGGTTTCGGTATCAAATGCAAATACCGGCGCTTTTTCCAGCTTCGCAATCCACGCTTTCAGTGTTTCTTCATCAAGGATGGTGACGTAGTTGTCATAAGAAATCACCGTTGCCGTCACTTCTGGTGCTTCGTCTGCAACACTGGTTTCCTGTGGCTTCGCGGCTGGTTTTGCCCCTTTGGCCTGTAACCATTTGCCCGCTTCGACATCAGCAGTCCAGCGTTTGAACTCATACTTTTTGAACAGTCCCAACAACTCTTCAGCCGCCGGTTGCTGTACTTCCAGTTGTTCGCAGGTCAGTTCCAGTTCAACGTCGGTTTTAATCGTCGCTAGCTGGTAAGAGAGATAGGCCACCTCTTTATTTTGCTCAAGCTTCGCCGCCATTGTTTTCGCGCCGCGGAAGCTCAATCCAGCAATTTTTTCCGGCTCGGCATACAGCGTATCCAGGCCGCCAAGACCTTGTAGCAGTGCCTGCGCGGTTTTTTCGCCGACGCCCGGTACGCCCGGTATGTTATCGGAGGAATCGCCCATCAGTGCCAGGAAGTCGATAATCAATTCTGGTGGTACGCCGTACTTATTCACCACCTCTTCCGGGCCGAGGATAGTATTTGTCATGGTGTTGATAAGAGTGATATTTGGCGTCACCAGTTGCGCCATATCTTTATCACCGGTGCTGATCAATACCGGACGCCCGGCTTTTTCTGCTTCACGCGCCAGAGTACCAATAACGTCGTCTGCTTCTACACCAGAAACGGCCAGCAGAGGCAGCCCCATCGCTTTTACCATTGTGTGCAGGGGTTCGATCTGCGCGCGCAAATCGTCCGGCATTGGCGGGCGATGTGATTTGTAATGTTCAAACAGTTCATCACGAAAGGTTTTTCCCTTGGCGTCAAAGACCACCGCTGCATGCGTCGGTTGGTATTGCATGATCAGACTACGCAGCATGTTGAGGACACCGTACATCGCACCGGTTGGCTCGCCTGCGCTGTTAGTCAGCGGCGGAAACGCGTGATATGCGCGATAAAGATAAGATGAACCATCTACAAGGATAAGTGGGTTTTGGGGGATCTGAACCATAATGTCCGTGCCTGTTTATCAGATTATGCGTAAAGGATGCCACAGACAGGATGAAAACATGAGTTTTTCACCGCTTTTCGTGAAAATCTTTTGTAGATCTTCTGGATCGCTCGCAAATTGTCATGTGGATAACTTTGTGTATAAATTATTTACATCACTTTTAATTTATTATCATGCTTGTTACAGAATTAGGTTTGTTGTTGTTTTTCATAAAGTTAAAAATAAAAGCGTTGCTGGTGATTGAGTAATAGGGATTTTTTCTAATGTGGATAGATATGAATTATTTTTCTATTTAAGGATCATCCGTTATTTGGGCCGTTTTCTGCTAAAATCTGCGCCTTGCGCTTCTTTAGCGCACTGTCTATGGCTAACCTTTTGAATAATTTAATTATGACGAGAATACTCGCTGCGATAACACTTTTGGTGAGTATCGTATTGACCATTTTGGTCACCATTTTTTGTTCTGTCCCGATCATCATTGCCGGGATCGTAAAACTATTGTTACCTGTACCAGTGATTTGGCGAAAGGTATCGCTTTTTTGTGATTTTATGATGTATTGCTGGTGTGAAGGATTAGCGCTATTACTGCACCTTAACCCACACCTGCAATGGGAAGTTCGCGGGCTGGAAGGACTAAGTAAGAAGAACTGGTATCTACTTATTTGTAACCACCGCAGTTGGGCTGATATTGTTGTACTGTGCGTGTTGTTTCGTAAGCATATTCCAATGAACAAATATTTTCTCAAGCAGCAACTGGCCTGGGTACCTTTCCTTGGCCTGGCGTGCTGGGCGCTGGATATGCCGTTTATGAAGCGCTATTCCCGCGCTTATTTGATACGTCATCCGGAACGGCGCGGTAAAGATGTTGAAACCACTCGTCGGTCTTGCGAAAAGTTTCGCCTGCATCCCACCACGATTGTGAATTTTGTTGAAGGCTCCCGTTTTACTGAACAGAAACATCAGCAAACCCACTCGACATTTAAAAACCTCCTGCCTCCCAAAGCCGCCGGTATCGCGATGACGCTGAATGTTCTGGGTAAACAATTCGATAAACTACTCAATGTTACGCTGTGTTATCCGGACAATAACCGCCAGCCATTCTTCGATATGTTAAGTGGCAAACTGACGCGGATTGTCGTGCATGTGGATTTACAACCTATTGCTGAAGAGTTGCATGGCGACTATATCAATGACAAAAGCTTCAAACGTCATTTTCAGCAGTGGCTGAACACACTGTGGCAGGAAAAAGACCGACTTCTGACTTCACTGATGTCATCACAGCATCAGGATAAGTAGTTATAACTCGCCTCCGTATTAGCAGAGGCGAGTTATCATTTTAATGCACTAAACGTCCGGCACGAGACATAAACTCTTCTTCGCTCATCTCCTGACCGTTAAAAACAACTTTACCTGGCAAATAATGCAGTTGCAGCGAGGCGATATTGTTGTCAATTGTGATTAGCTGAAACATCTTACCTAATGTTGCCATTCCGCCGATTTGTTTATCAGCCAGCTTTTGAGCTTTTTCAGCATCCATTCCTTCAGATAAATTAAGCTGTTTAGCTATTTCAGTGACGGCATTAATCGGTACATTCATATCCAGATTGAAAGATTTAATATCTTTGTTTGTGGATGATGAAGATTTGGCTGGATCGGCAATACTAATATCCAGATTAGCATTTAGTTCGCCGACAGCGTTCTTCCAGCTTACAGGTAGTTTAATCATCGGCTCACTTTTTTGTAATAACGGTAAATACTCTTTGAACAATGCGGTATTCATTGCTTCCAGTGCATCTTCATCATTTGCTAACTCAGGGTGTGCTGCAAGTTGCTTCTGCATCGCAATGTTGTACTGGATGATAAACTGGCGAACTGCTAAGGGATCAATAGATTCAGCAATCAATGACCATTGACCGCTACCGAGTTGCTGATTCCCTTTTGTTAACTTATCAATTTCGTAACTCAGATTGACATTGATATGATCTTTATCTTTTACGCGCTCTAGGGTGGTTTTCGCGACGAAAGCATCGATTTTGGCAACTTCGTCTCCGCGATTGATAATGCTAATCTGATTAAATTTCGACTCGCTTTCACCAACCGGAAATTTCTTTTCTTCTAATCGCGTCAGAGAATTAATGGTAAAACTTTTCGCCGTGACTTTGTTTATTGGCGATAATTCCAGAACAATATCTTCGACTTTGCCTTCAACATCGAGATTAGACAATGAACTGTCATCACCATTAAAAGTAATCTGACCTTCACCAAAGGAGAGTTTTCCATACTCTGCAGGGGCAACGTCCAGAGTTGTAGAGAAAGAACCGCCAAAGGCGAATCGTAATGTCGCTTCGACGGGCGCTCTCTCTTTTGCGGCAATAAATAGCGGTTGTGTCAGTTCATTATTGACTAATTTAACTTTTGCTGCCGCCATAGCAGGTAAGATATTGCCGCTTTTTAGCATTGATAGCGGCAAGGGACCATGATCGACATCCACATCAAATGCAATACCTTGTCCTGGCTTGATATTGAGATCTGGCGCACCTTTATCAAAGGTAATAAGCATTTGAAAATGAGAGCTAAAAAAACCTTTATCAAAGTTTTTATAGCTGGCGGTCATATCATAGGCATGCTCTCCCTTCTTTTTACTGTCGTTAAAATCTTTAATAAATTTTTCGACGCCAGACTGGATTTGAGTCCCTTCATACCATGTTCCACCGCCCCAGATAATGGCTAATGCAACAATAACACCTGTGGCTGACTTACGTATCATTTCTAATATTCCCTGATAAAACAGCAAAACTTTTAATATCCGCGCTTGATATTAAAATGTCCAGAAACGAGGTAAATTATCAGAAAGTATTTATATTGATTAAACAACAAAAAAAGCCCGCGAATATTCACGGGCTTTATGTAAATTACAATAAATTATTTTTTCTCAGAAAGATATTTCACTGTATCAGCATACTGCTGAACAAAAACATCCATATTGCTGGTATCCATACCCTGCGGATTCAGCTGATATTTACCGTTAACAAACATCGCTGGAACGCCACGCAATTGTACATCTGCAGCCGCTTTTTCTTGCTGTGCGACCAGAGACTTAACAACAAAGCTGTTCCATGCCGCATCATACTCTTCGCCTTTAATACCTGCGTTGATGAAGACATCGCGAATGTCGGCTGTAGAACGAATGGTCTGAGTTTTCTGTACGCCTTCAAACAGCGGTACAGTCACTTTATCTTCTACGCCCAGCGCCATCGCCACAGCCCACGCTTGTGTCAGAGATTGACCCAGCTCCCCACCCATGAAGTTGACGTGGTATTTAGTCATCTTCACACCTTCCGGCAGTTTTTTCTTCACGTTCTCAGAAATATGCAGAACTTCTTCAAACTGATAGCAGTGCGGGCAGAAGAAAGAGAAAAACTCCAGTACTTGCGGAGCGCCAGCAACCGGCTTTTCCAGCGTGGTGTATTGTTTACCATCTTCATACTGCGCCGCCGATGCGCTAAACGCTAAAACCAAACCAGCCAGCGCCAGCCAAATCTTTTTCATGATCTACTCTCTCCGATTAATACATAGGTGTTAATTGCAAAGGGGGTTCTTGTAGAACTTTTGCCTGCTCTATAAAAGTTGCCGTCTGTCGCAGCCAGTAATCTTCCCCGGTTAACCACGGGAAATTTTTCGGGAACGCGGGATCGGCCCAGCGCCGCATTAGCCAGGCAAGATAATAAACCAAACGCATGGCGCGTAAAGGTTCAATCAGTCCGATTTCAGCGGTGTCGAACTCGCTAAATTCTTCATAAGCTTCAATAATAGTTTCTAACTGCATCCGTTGCTCAGCTTTATCGCCATTCAGCAACATCCACAGGTCCTGAATTGCAGGGCCATTACGCGCATCATCCAGGTCAACAAACATGGGGCCATCGCGCCAGAGAATATTTCCGGCATGGCAATCACCATGCAATCGCAGAGCGGTGAAGTCCTCCCGCCAGTGTGCTGTAACGGCGGTAATAAGTTCATCAGTTGCCTTAAGGAAGGCCGCTTTCAGCCCAGAAGGTATCAGCGTGGCATCTTCAAACAACTTACGAGGTTCAATGAGATATTCATGCAGGCCGATGGTCGGGCGATGGATAAAAAGCTGTTTGCGCCCCGTCTGGTGCATGCGCCCTAAATAACGCCCAACCGCTTCCATCTGATCAATATTATCGGCTTCGAACTGACGACCACCGACGCTTGGGAAAACGGCGAAATAAAATCCCTGATGAATCAATAATGTCTGGCCATTAAAAGCCAAAGGGGCCGCGACCGGAACTTCGTCGTTTACCAGTTGCAGCGCAAATTGATGTTCTTCGAGGATTTGATCTGCTGTCCAACGTTCAGGGCGATAAAATTTGACGACAAAGCGTCGACGGTCTTCGTCCTGAAATTGATAGACACGGTTTTCATAGCTGTTAAGCGGGGTAAGACCGGAATCCACCCGGATCCCTTGCTCAAACAGAGCGTCCATGATGGTATCCGGGTGTAGTGTCTGGAAAGTAAAAGCGCTGTTGTTCATCCCATCATCCGGAAAACATTACGAATGATGAAGGATATCATTTCACAATGATTTTGTTGGTAGCGCTTACAAGCTTTTACTCTTTAATTACGCCACGCGCGCGTAACAGCGCCGTTTTGAAGTCTTCTTCATAATCTTTCTGCAACCCAGGGATCACCGCATCTTTCGCGGAATCGCGCATTTTCAGGTGATAGATCAGAATGTCATCCGTCAAATCCGCCAGTTCGCCGTCAAAACCTGACTCTTTCGCCAGTTTCTGCAAAAATTGCAGCAGGTTAAGGTCTGGCTCTTTTTGCCAGGCTGGCTGGAGGAGTTCAATAACTTCATTCAGACGTTTACATTTCATAGTAATGCTCCTTACTCTTGAGACAGACACGTTAGCAGGGTCAATCCCACAATAAAAGAGGCGATATCGGTGAATCTGATGACGACGATAACAGGCGTTGTACTGGCGGGCGGTAAAGCCAGACGAATGGGTGGCGTAGATAAAGGGTTGCTTGAATTAAACGGCAAACCACTTTGGCAGCATGTCACTGATGCGCTTATGACGCAGCTATCCTACGTCGTGGTTAATGCCAATCGTCATCAGGAAATCTATCAAGCAAGTGGTCTGAAAGTAATAGCGGATTCACTGGCGGATTACCCTGGCCCGCTTGCGGGAATGCTTTCGGTAATGCAGCAGGAAGCAGGTGAGTGGTTTCTGTTTTGTCCGTGCGATACGCCTTATATTCCCCAGGATTTAGTCTCCCGGCTTAATCATCAGCGCAAAGATGCACCTGTAGTGTGGGTCCATGACGGCGAACGTGATCACCCGACGATTGCTCTGGTAAATCGCGCTATTGAGCCTTTGTTGCAGGAATATCTGCAATCCGGAGAGCGCCGGGTGATGGCATTTATGAATCTTGCTGGCGGTCACGCGGTTGATTTTAGCGACCGTAAAGAGGCATTTGTGAACGTGAATACGCCAGAGGAGCTTGCCCGATGGCAGGAAAAACAATGATACCGCTACTCGCCTTTGCCGCGTGGAGCGGTACCGGAAAAACGACGCTGTTGAAAAAACTTATCCCGGCATTATGCGCCAGAGGGATCCGCCCAGGGCTGATTAAACATACGCATCATGATATGGATGTTGATAAGCCAGGCAAAGATAGCTATGAGCTGCGCAAGGCTGGGGCGGCACAAACTATCGTTGCCAGCCAGCAGCGTTGGGCCTTGATGACGGAAACACCAGACGAAGAAGAGCTGGATCTACATTTTCTCGCAAGTCGAATGGATACCTCAAAGCTGGATTTGATTCTGGTCGAAGGGTTTAAGCATGAAGAAATCGCAAAGATTGTGCTGTTTCGTGAAGGGGCCGGACATCGACCGGAAGAGTTGGTGATAGACAGACATGTTATTGCTGTAGCCAGTGATGTGCCGCTTAATCTTGATGTCGCGTTACTGGATATTAATGATATTGAGGGGCTGGCTGATTTTGTGGTGGAGTGGATGCAAAAGTAGGACGGATAAGACGCGTCAGCGTCGCGTCCGGCATTTTTTCTGCACCAACGCAAAAAGGCCATCCTTCCGGATGGCCTTTCGCTTAATTTGATGCCTGGCAGTTCCCTACTCTCGCATGGGGAGACCCCACACTACCATCGGCGCTACGGCGTTTCACTTCTGAGTTCGGCATGGGGTCAGGTGGGACCACCGCGCTACGGCCGCCAGGCAAATTCTGTTTCATTAACCCGCTTGTCGCCGGTTAATTAATCTGTTATCAAGCTTAC
>NZ_RHJI01000012.1 GCF_004211955.1 Escherichia sp. E1V33 | reverse complement strand
CGCATTTCATGCAGCGGAAAATGTTTAGATTCAGCAATGGTGGAAATAGATTTTGCACCAAAACGTGAATCAAGTAGTTCCGACCTTAAATCCTTTACTTGCTTCTTATCCATTTTAAACTCCTTAAAATGATTGGATTGCAATAAAAAAGTAGGATTTATCGATAAAGTAAGCAAGCTCAATGGTCCGGGTTTTAAATAACAAAATCCTAATCTTGTTTAGATTATGATAAAAATTACACTATATTTTACCAAGTAAAAACAATGAGATGGTTAATGCTTCAATGATAATATCGAGCTTTTGTTGTTATTTTAATGTGTTTTTTTACCTGTCGTAATTATCACGTTAAAATTAGCCAATAATATGTCATTATTAGTTAGAGATTAATTTTTTAAACGTTTTTAAAGATTGTCGAATAAAAAAGAGATAATTGCCAGAGTCCCCGCCAACGATGTTGACGGGGTAAGTTATTATTTAGGTAGTAATACTCCGATATGGGTATTCACCGGATAGGTAAGATATTGTTTAACAGCAGTGTTAACGTTTTCTACCGTCATGTGTTGCAATAATTTCTCCTGCGCAATCCATGCGGCAGGGTCATCATATTGAATAATGCTATTCACAATGGTGTTCGCTAATTGCTGCACGCTACGCTGTTGGATATCGAGGCTGCGCTGAACGTTTTGCTGATATTCGTTCAGTTCCTGCTGATTGATCCCTTTAGCCAGGCGCTTAGCCATCACTTCATTCGCTAAAGTTAACAGTTCATCATACCGTTCCGGTTGACAAGTAAAAGCTAACAAATGACTGATATCTTTGGCCAGCGGATCAACCGAGAGGCGAGAAGAAACGCTGTATGCCCCAGATGCCTGTTCACGAATATTAATACGCAGATCTTTTGCCAATGCGACATTAAAGGCATCCAACGCCATACGCGTTGCAAGGTTGATGGATGTCCGGGAATCATAACGCTTCCACTGTGAAACTTGTGCCACAGGTTCGTTTTGTTCTTTTACCGTAACAGTCGCGTTGTCCGTCGCGCGGTTTAAAGGTTTACCTGCGACTAGTGTCGATTTCGATGGTTTAATTGACCCTAAATAGTGCGTAATCAACGGCAGAATTTTGTTTTCTGCCACATTGCCAACAATCACAAAAGTCATCTCCTCAGGGGAGGAAAATAGCTGGCGATCGGCGGCTAAAGCATCTGCTGCAGTAAACTGTGCAATCTGCTTTGCTTGCAGCAATTTTGTGCGGGGATCGTTATAACGCGTCTCATACATCTTCTGGGCAAATTTTTCTGCCGGATGCTGGTCTAGCGTTTTTAACGCCTGAATTTGAGCATTTTGTAGTGATGCCCAGATATTTTCGTTGATAGTGCTTTGAGTGATTCGCTGGTTAATCAACTGGAAGCCGGGTTCTGGGTTATTGGCCCGTGCGCTAACAGAAAGCAGCGTATTCAGGCCACTGACTTTACTGCTCATAGTCACTGAATTTTCTGCACTCCAGCGTTTCAGGCTGGAAGAGGAGATTTCACCAACCCCGCTGCCGCCCACGGCTTTATTGGCAAGCGCGATAAGCGACTTTTGCTCGGCAGGGAAATTCAAATCACCTTTATTAGATACGGCAATAAGTTGCAGTTTCTCTTCTTCACTTGCAGATTTCGCCAGAATAACTCTGGCACCATTAGAAAGCGTTAATGATGTCAGATTCTCAGCCAGTTTTTGTTGGCTGGTAATTTTCGCTTTTAGGTCAGCGTGTACTGTTAAAGATAAATTTCTGCCGGGGAAGGTATAAGCGGCCAGTTCTTTGGCGGTATACTCTTTTTCAAGCGCCTGGATGGCGGCAGGAGATAATGCTTTTTTGGCGGCAATATCGTTATTAACCATTTGCTCCCAAAACGCATCCTGGTTCTTTCTTAACTGCTGCCATTTTTCCGCCAGACTTTGCACGGTAATTTGTTGCCAAAGACGTTTAGAAAGCTGGTATGTCTCTTCAGGCGAAAGGAATGGCACATTATTTAACGAGCTGGAAGCCAGTCGGCTGGTTAGCATACGTAAGTCGCGTTCCGCTTGCTGCTCAGCTGCATTTTTCAGCCAGGTCAGGCGGGTAGCTTTTACATCATCGAGTTCTGCAGCAGAAAAACCATGTTGGTCGATGGTTGCAAGCTCTGCCATCAATGCATTTGCCGCATCCTGCATATTATCGTCCCGTGCATTTACACGGAAAAAAATCGACTGATAATCAGGCGCAATTTTAACACTGCGCGCAGTGCCACCAGAAATGGTCTTCAGCTCCCCAGACTGAATACGCTCTTGTAAACGCTGATTAAACAACTGAATTAGCATGCTCCATTCAGCTTGTTCGACAAAGCTTTGTTCATCAGTGACGGGAATCATCGGCAGCCGGTAATAGAGTGCGATGCCATTCACCCGATTTTCTTTATCGTTAATGATATTAAAGCGCAGGTGGTTTTCTGCTTTCGTCGGCCAGACACGGTTTTTAACCGCTGTATTTGCCGAGAGTTTGCCAAGGTTATCTTTAATCAGCGCCAGAGCTTCTTTACTGTCGATATCGCCAACGACAATAAAGGTCATATTATTCGGTTGATACCAACGTTGATAAAAATGGCGCAATTGTTCCGGGGTTACTGTGGCGACCGTATCCATTAAACCGATCGGTTCACGATCTAAATTACGAGTATTCGCCAGCAGGAAAGGGCGACGAGCCTGGGAAGTCCGCCATTTGGCATCCTGATGCGCTCGCCATTCTTCAGTAATAACGCCCCGTTCAGCATCGACTTCGTGTTTTTCAAAAGTGGCGGCATTGCTCCATTCACTGAATATTGCCATCACTTTTTGCAGATTTTGTTTTTGCGTCGTTGGTAAGCTGACCTGATACACCGTTTCATCGTAGCTGGTATAGGCGTTTACATCACGACCAAAACGCAGTCCCATCGATTCAAAAGTTTCGATAACTTTATTGCCCGGCCATATTTTTGTGCCGTTAAACATCATATGTTCAACAAAATGTGCCACGCCACGTTCGTTGTCTTCTTCCTGCAATGACCCGGTATGAATTTGCAGCCATAAATTAACCTGATTCTTTGGTTGTGAATGCGGATAGATCATATATCGCAGGCCATTATCCAGTTGCCCGGTAATTAACTTATCATCCTGCGGTAATTCGGTGGCAATGAGCCGCCCGGGTAACAGCAACAGCATTGCTACAAGTGACAGTAAGAAACTGAGGTTTCTCATAATTATCTCCATGCGAAAACCGGGCGAATTTACCCGGTTAAGTAAAATCCGAAAGGTTAAAATTTCATGCTGACATCAAGCCAGAAAGTTCGACCACTGGCGTAGGTCGCCACACCCGCAGTTGTAGTATCAACCGCCGTTTTGCTATCCAATACGTTCAGAATATCGGCGCTAATCGTCAGGTTTTGCTGTTTAAGAAAATGGGGCGTCCATGACACACGAGTGTCCCAGGTCAGGCTGCTATCCAGTTTCTCATCAACGTACTGTTTGTAATCTGAATATTCGCTGATGTATTGCGCGTTCGTTTTTCCCAGGATGATGCGAGCCTTACGTGCCTCTTGCCAGGCCAGCGTGTTCGCCCACACCAGGCCGCTTGGTTGATGCGTGAAATCCATATTTAAGGAGATCTTTAGCGGATTATTAAAATCTGCCACTGGAACGCTATCGTAAGAAACAAGATTACCGTTATAAACCACCTGGTTATCACCGGTATTACTCTCCTCATAGCCATTGTTCAATGACAAGTTACCTTTGCTCTTGATATAGCTAAAGACAATTTGCGGGTTAATATCCACCTGACTGATATGCAACGGTTCGGCCAGTTCAAAACTGAGGTTGAACGAATGCGTTTTGGTTTTGCCGTCGTTGTTATATTCAGTAATCGTTGTTTTAGTAGCGCTGTCGGTACGACTACTCTTACTGATTTGGTCATGCGCCTCGCGATAAACGTAGTTTGCCCGCGCAATAACATTCTTACCGATTTTTTGCTGCAACCCCATAGCCAGTTCATCGTTATAAGGTGTTTTCAAATCCTGATAACGAGTCAGGGTTTTATTACCTGATACTGATTCTGTCCAGCTATTACGGATATCACGTAATCCCATATCGAGAATATTCCCGCCATAGTAGCGGTTATAACCGGCGGTAATCATTGAGGTTTGATCAGCAAAAATATCCCATTCCGTCATAAAGCGAGGGGATACATTGTGGTTTGACAGGTAGTTGTCATAGTCGTAACGCAGACCTGGCATTAGCGACACATTGCGCCAGCTAATACGATCCGCCATGTACAGCGTGTAGTTGTCAATTCCCAGACTGCCTTTACCTTTATGGTAAATGGTATGGTTAGTTTTCTTTCCGGCGGCATTAATCACATAGGATTCAGACTGGTTATGGCGCTCAGTCCACGCATCGGAATAGATGTATTCCGCACCGAAGTAGGGTTGGTGCGAGAAATTACCCACAGCGAATTTTTGCCAGTCCAGGCGTGTTTTGACGGTGTAATTATCAACTGCCTGAGAAATATGGCCCAATCCACCGCGAGTGCAACGACCGGTAATCTCTCCGTAAGTGCAAGATTGTTCGGTGTACCAGATATTATGGTCGTGGCGGGTATAATCACTAATATGATCCCAGCCAACAGTAGTGTGCAAATTGGCCCACGCAAATTGTGTATCCATATCCCACGCCAGACCATAGGATTTATTCCCCATTTCTCGGTCGGATTCCGGGAAGGTGCTGGTATTATAATCCCGGCTGGAACCGGTATATTTAAACGTCAAATCATGGGTAAAACGATCGCTGGCAAACCAGGTAAATTTGCTTAATGCCGTATCGATAACATTTTTATACTGTGCCCGACCTTCAACAATACCGTCATTTGAGACATAATCTGCGCGAGTAATGTCAGACAGGCGGCGAGAGAAACCAGCAGTTACGCCAAAATTATCTTCCAACTCCTGATTAAATGACAGCGTATAAAAATTCTTTTTAAAGTCAGGAGAGTAATAAGTACTTCCTGAAGAACCTTGATTAAATGCACTCTTATTATTCTCATCAATATGAGACGTTAACCAGTCCGAGCGTGTTGTGCGATAACCGAGTTTAACGCTGCTATCATCCGCGTTGAAGCGTTTGATCCTGGCATCAATTACCCCACCATTGAAGCGACCAAATTCAACCGGAACAAAACTGTCATAAAGCGTTACATTGTCCAGGAGGCTGACATCCAGATAATAACCCTGTGACATCCCGCTAATGTTGGTTGCACTACTGGCATCGGATTCATTTGCCGGGTTGAGGTTGTTGGTAGCGCTAATACCATCAATCAAATAGGCATTCTGATAGGGCGACGCACCGTGAATTGAAATTTTCTCCGGGCGAATGTCTCCCTGGTTCAACGAGGTACTTTGCGTTGAATCCATACGCACTGCAGGGTTGGTTTTCAGCAGATCGCTGATATTTCCATTACCGGTCGGTAAACGCTCAATACTTTCACTGGTGTAATGTGTATTACCGTTAACAGGTACAGGCACTGGCGCATAGACCGTCATCTCTTCAAATACAGGTGTGTACTTATTTTTATCGTCCACGGCCTGAGCCAAATCGGCACTACAGAAAATGACGCCTGGAATAAGGACTCGCTTCATTTATTTTTATCTCCGTATAGCAGGGCTTTTATCGTTTTTATAAAGCCGAGCTAATGTCACAAATATCATCAGCCAGATCCCAGACGCCGGGCTGATGTGTAACCATAATGACGCCGCTTGTGGGTAATTTTTCACGCACTAAACGCAGTAAACGGATAGCCTCTTGTTCCTCCAGATGGGAAGTAGTTTCGTCGAGAAATATCCATTTCGGACGTCGTAAAATTAATCTGGCCAGCGCGATACGCTGTTTTTCTCCACTGGAAAGAATATCTCCCCAACGATCGTTGTCATGAATACGTGCAGCCAATTTCCCCAGACCAACCTGATGCAACACTTTGCGCAATGATTCATCGTCTACGGTGTGAGGGATCGCTTTACAAATAATCTCATTCAGTAATCCTGTTTTGATTAACGGCGTTTGCGACACATACCAACTGTCTGAAGGAGAAGAAATATCACCCTTAAACCACGGCCAGCAGTGGGATAATGTTTTAAGCAGTGTCGTTTTTCCCGCGCCAGAGTAACCTTTCAGCAATAACCATTTACCCGGTGAAACATCAAAGTTCAGATTCTCTAATATGACCTTATTATCGGGAGTCCGAATGCTTACATCAGCCACTTGTACTGCATGTTGGCAATTTTTTGGTTTATTCGTTGGGCGTTGTTCTGTCAGTTGATGGAATTCATACAACCGATCGATAACTGCCGCAAGCTCGGCAAGTTCATCATATTTATAAATAAACCAGCTCAGATTGTTAGATACCAACATAAATGCCTGGCGTGATTTCATCAGCCCGCCTAAATTGATCTGTCCGCTGATAAACTGTGGCAATAACAGGAAGTAAGGAAGAACACTAAGCGAGCGCGAGTAAATATTCTGCCAGTAATCAAGCCAGCGTTGGCGATTCATTAAACGATGCCAGTTATCTTTAATAGTATGAAAATTGTCACTCAACTCCTGACGTTGCATAGTTTCAGCATTACTTAGCGCTATCAGTTCCGCTTGCTTATTATGCTGGACAAGGTTAGTTCTAAATGTTGCTTCGCTACGTTGCTTTTCCACATTAAGCGGGCGGATACGTTTACCCACTTTATGAGTAAACAATGTCCCACCAATAACAATGAGAACGACGGTATAGACCATATACCCATGAATATTCCACTCGGTTCCACCAACCGTGAATGAAAGCGTACCTGCGCTTTGCCACAGAATAACGGTGAAGGTGATCAGCATACTTAGTGACTGGATAAATCCGAATGAGAGGTTGAGCGTTTTGCTAATCAGTAAAAGAATGTCTTCAGCGATACGTTGGTCAGGATTGTCAGTATTTTTATGTTCGCCGTAGATCTGCGTGAAGTAGTAGTTCTTATCTGCAAACCAGCGGTTGAGATAATAGTCAGTTAACCATTCGCGCCAGCGAATAGTCAGCAGTTTAATTAGCCACGTTTTATTTACGGATATTAATACAAAAATCCCCAGCAGGGCAGGGAACCATAGAACAAGCGCCCAAAGTTTATCGGTTTCTTTTTGGCTCAGTGCATTGAAAAAATCATTGTTCCAGTCGTTCAACCAAACCTGAATTTTAACCACGCCCAGGATCATGGCGAGGATAATAATGATTAACAATACTGAAGTTTTATTGTTCTTACGTAGCCAGAAGGGCTTCAACAGGCAGAGATACTTTGCAATCAACATACAAAACGTAATGGGAACTATTATCATTAGCGAAAGTTGATTGTGCCATCCAATGATTGACTATGGCAATGATTTACAGATGAAATATATTTAAGTATCAATTAACTATATGAAATATATGAAAATATATCTTCAATGATATTGATTTTTACGTCATTGATTATCAGTCACTTTACCTATGCAGTGATCAGTAAGGGGGGATCTGTCTGGGTAGAACATGATGATAGAAATGCACCTGACATGAGTTCTTGTCAGCTGTGTTGGGCATAGTGAGCAGAGTGGAATAATTTTGATGTGCATTGAGGCACTCTGTTTTGAGTGAGTGCAGTTATATGTTTACCCGCAGCATGAAGGATGGAAAACCCCAGCGGGTAATCATGATTTCTCACAACTAAAGAAGTCTGTCTGAAATCTTCGGAGTTCGGATTAAGCCAGTAATTTTCCAGGATTCATGACCAACCAATTGGTCGTCACAAATCCTGAACGGATTAATGCCTGTGAGCATATTACGCGGTTCAGCTAATGTCTTGCGGGCTAATCAATGAGGGAAGGGATCACATCTGATTAGAGGATGATGTACGGTGGTCCACAAGAGCTACGTATTCAGTACGCATTAATATGCCATTTAACATAATATACATTATGCGCACCAATGGTGTAGTGGCTAAATTGAGATGTCCGTCTCTGACTAAATAGACATGTCCGCGCTACAGTCTCACCACAGCGATCACTGCTTTCAAAGGATGGGACTCATGACGGCATACGGAACGGAGTTTTTCTCAATGAACGATGTAAACCGACTCAGGATCCTCCAGGACGTTATCGACCGACGCCTCACTACACGTCTCGCAGCCAGCCGGCTGGAGATTTCTGACAGACACTGCCGCCGTCTGCTTGAACGTTACCGCGAACACGGACCACTTTCGCTGGTAAATCGTCGCCGTGGGCAGCCTGGTAATCGGCAACTGATGCCGGGCCTCGCTGAGCGTGCACTGCTTATTATCCGTGAACGCTACGCTGATTTTGGTCCGACGTTAGCCTGTGAGAAGCTCGCCGAACTCCATGGTCTGTATCTGGCCAAAGAAACAGTACGCAAGCTGATGATACAGACTGGTTTATGGATCCCCCGCAAGTTACGGCCACCGCGTGTACATCAGCCACGTCCGCGACGTGCCTGTACCGGAGAGCTGATCCAGATTGATGGCTGCGAGCATCGCTGGTTCGAGGAGCGAGGCCCGGCCTGCACACTTCTCGTTTACGTTGATGATGCAACGAGCCGGCTGATGCAACTTCTGTTTGTTAGTTCCGAGTCTACTTTCACCTATTTTGAAGCCACCCGGGGCTATCTCGAGCGCTACGGTAAGCCTCTGGCGTTTTACAGCGACAAAGCCAGCGTTTTCAGGATTAACAACAAACAGGCCACTGGTGGCGATGGTCAGACTCAGTTCGGTCGAGCCATGAACGAGCTGAACATCACCGGTATCTGTGCCAACACCAGTTCAGCCAAGGGCCGCGTTGAACGGGCGCACCTCACGTTACAGGATCGCCTGGTCAAGGAGTTGCGGCTCCGTGGTATCAGTACACCTGAGGCTGCAAACGCCTTTGTCGAAGAGTTCATGGCTGACTACAACCGTCGGTTTGCAAAGCCGCCTCGTCATGATTTCGACGTTCACCGTCCGCTTGAGAATAATGAGAATCTGGAGGCAATATTCACCTGGCGTGAACAACGTAAGGTCTCAAAAAACCTGACACTACAGTATGATAAGAAGCTTTATCTCCTTGAAGATAATGAGGAAAACCGGCGTTTTCAGGGTAAATACATTGATGTCTGGCAGTATCCGGATGGCACTATCGAACTCCGGGCTAATGGTACTTCCCTGCCCTTCATAACCTATGACCGTCTGGGAGAACTGGACCAGGGCGCCATAGTCGACAACAAGCGGCTGGGACGAGCACTGGAGATGATAAAACTGGTTCAGGACAAACGTGACAACACCCGTTCGCAGGCTCTGCCATCACTGGACGGCCAGACCTCACGCAGAAAGAAACAGCCCGGAAAGAAATCACAACGAAGCCTGAATCAGGACGACATGCTGGAAGCCCTGCAGCAACTCCAGACAAGAAGCGAAGAAATCTTTGGTAAAAGCTGAAATATAACCCACATGCGGACATCTTAATTTAGCTGCAAAGCGGACCTTTAAAAACAGCCCAGACAAATGGTAATATACTCAGAATCTCATGTTTTACAGTCGCCATTGCTCAGGTTGTTTTGTCTGTGTCTTCAAACTCAGAAATTAACAGCCACACCTATCAGGATGTGGCTGTCAATGAAACTATAACCCAGGCGCTTTCCATAACGATGTCGTCAGTCCGTGATCAACCAGCCCTAGCTGATCCTGATAAACAGCCTGCCACTTATCCCGTGATTCCTGATAAAGTTCATGCTTTTCAGTGTCTGGTGTATGCGTCCGTTCCCACCGTACAAGGCGTTCTCCAGTTTCTGCCATTGATGAAAAAATCCCGGCACCGACGCCTGCTGCAATGGCACATCCTAATGCGGTGGCTTCTTTGACCACCGGAATATTAACCGGTAATCCCGTGACATCAGCGAGAATTTGACTCCATAGCTTTCCTTTTGAACCACCGCCTGCAAAGACCAACGATGTGGGATGAATATTCGAAAAATCAGCAATTTGCTGCAAGTTACACGCCGATACAATCGCCGCATTTTCTTCCAGTGCGCGGAATAACGTCGCTTTGTTACATTTATCCGGGTCAATGGACAAGTTAATAAAGGAAGGCGCAGCGTGATACCAGGTTTTAAAGCGCATTCGGTCGGAGAATATCGGCATCACGCCCCACGATCCTGGCGGTACCCGACTGGCCATCTCTTCAAGCAGCGTGTAAGTATCGATACCTAAGCGCTCGGCTATCAATTTTTCTTCGGCACAAAATGCATCGCGGAACCAACGCATGGTCAGTCCGGTAAAAAAGCTAATTGATTCAGCTTGTACCATGCCAGGAATAACATGTGGATTAACGCGTACATTCATTTCCGGATCGGTCACTGGTGCGGCTAAGTTCACGACCTGCTGCCAGAACGTTCCGCCAAGAACAGCGGTTTGTGCAGGACGCACAACGCCTAACCCCAGGCAACCGAGTTGTACGTCCCCTCCTCCCACTACCACCGGTGTGCCAGCTTTCAGACCGCAAAGGCCCGCAGCGTCAGAGCTCACAACACCAAGTAATGTGCCTGTTTCTTTGACAGGAGAAAGAATATCGGCGCGCAGACCAGCCATATCCAGCAATGCAGGTTTCCAGTTACGGGTGGTTAGATCGAGAAGTCCAGTGGTGCCAGCGTTAGACGGATCCACTGCAAGTTCCCCACTTAGCATATAGGCTAGCCAGTCGCTGATCATGGTGATGGTCGACGCCTGCCGGTAGATATCAGAACGATGATGCGCCAGCCAAAGTAATCTGGGAATGGCGCTTAAAGCCAGCGTTTGTCCGGTCGCGCGATACACTTCGTTTTCAAAAGTATTGCTATGTAGTTCTTTAAGTTCACTGACTTCCCGCGCCGCTCTGGCATCCACATTGGCGCAGGCCCAGATCGGTGTTCCTTCATTGTTATATAAAACAATACCTTCGCGCATCGAACATGCCGAAACGGCAGCAATGTATTCTGGCGCGATACCAGAATTATGTAACGCCTGGCGCATACATTCACACGCCAGTTGCCAGTTCTTAGTCAGATCAAATTCCATAGAACCAGGAACGTCAGGTACTGCCAGATGTCGCCACTCCGCCTGTCCTACCGCGATTTGATTGCCTTCCAGGTCGAAAATCACAGCCCGGATACTTCCAGTGCCTGCGTCTAGTGCCATCAGGTAATGCTTTGATTCTGAAGGGGTAAAGAGTCGAGCCATTAGATTGTCCTCGGCTTAAGCGTTCTGTCTGTTCCTCTATACGTTCTCCATTGTTCCCGGTAATAAGGTCTTGCAAAATTAACTACGTAAAATCGCAGCAGCAGTATCCTGGTCGGTAACCAGCGCGTTGATGTAACCGCCCTTCATCGCAGCGGCGATCGCTTCGGCTTTGTTTTCTCCCCCTGCGACACCTACTCTAATTGGAATGGTTGTCATCGCGGTTAAAGGTAAGCCAATCAGTTCGTTATGTATTTTGATATCCGTGACAACGTCACCTTTTGCGTCAAAAAAGTAGCCTAAAATATCGCCAATAGCCCCTTTTCGACCAATCATTAGCTGTTCGCCCTGGCTGATATAACCGGAGCGAATAATCGTCGCATCCTCTTTTTGATTCACGGCACCAATACCGACAATGGCCACATCAGCAGCTTGTGCGGCCAACAGGACATCTTTGACGCAGTTTTCATTTTTCAGCGTTCGGGCAATTTCAGCCGAAGATGCCCGTAATGGCGCCGGAATGATGTTGACGCTGCACGCTGCGTTAAGTTGTCCGATACCCGTCATATAAGAACCGACGCCACCTGAGAGCGTCACCAGGCGAATTTGCTGTGACGAAATAAAACCACTTAAGCGTTGCAGCGTGTTCATCGTTGCCTCGCCAAAGCCAATCGCCAGCATTTGCTGTGGCTGGAGCAATCCCATCAACATATGCGCCGCGCCGATTCCTAAGCGCCCGCCGACATCCGCATCTGCGAGTCCAGGGATCACCCGCACATGCTGTAATGAAAACTGGCGACGTAATTGCGTTTCATATTCCAGACAGCCTTCAAAGCGAGAATTAATTTGCACGCGAATAATGCCGGACTGATGCCCTTTCTCCAGTAACCGCGACACTTTCAAACGCGTCAGCCCGAGACGATCGCTAATCTCGCTCTGGGTCAGCCCGTCGTGATAGTAAAACCACGCGATCCGCGCGACCTGTTCTTCTTCACACATTCCCTGTTCTGAAATTGCCGAATCATTGATTGTCATAATTCATTCTTCACTTTGAACATATTTAAATCTTTAATGCAATTGTTCAGTTATTGCGCGCTTATATCTGTGATAGCCACCACAGTTTGGTCAAACAGCAATGAACAAACGCAACCATAAAAATCAAAATAGCATAAATTGTGATCTATTCGTCGGAATTATGCGCAATAGCCACCTAAGGTTATGAACAAATTAAAAGTAGAAATACATTTGTTCAAAACTCACCAACAAAGCTGAACGGGGGGAGATATGCAAACGAGTGATACCCGCGCGTTGCCGCTACTTTGCGCCCGCTCGGTTTATAAACAGTATTCCGGCGTTAATGTCCTGAAAGGTATCGATTTTACGCTGCATCAAGGTGAGGTCCACGCCCTGCTCGGCGGTAACGGCGCGGGTAAATCGACGCTAATGAAAATCATCGCCGGTATTACCCCCGCAGATAGCGGCACGCTGGAGATTGGTGGCCATAGTTACGCCAGATTAACGCCAGCACATGCTCATCAACTGGGGATTTATCTCGTTCCCCAGGAACCCTTGCTCTTTCCAAGTCTGTCGATAAAAGAAAACATTCTGTTTGGTCTGGCAAAAAAACAGATCTCCATGCAAAAGATGAACAAATTGCTGGCAGCGCTGGGCTGCCAGTTTGATCTCCATAGTCTGGCTGGCTCACTGGAGGTTGCCGACCGCCAAATGGTGGAAATTCTGCGCGGTCTGATGCGTGATTCGCAAATTCTCATTCTCGATGAACCTACAGCGTCGCTTACCCCTGCGGAAACCGAACGCTTGTTTAGCCGTTTACGGGAACTACTCGCCACTGGCGTGGGTATTGTTTTTATCTCACATAAACTGCCGGAAATTCGCCAGATTGCCGATCGTATTAGCGTGATGCGCGACGGAACCATCGCGTTAATTGGCAAAACCAGCGAGCTGTCTACTGACGACATCATTCAGGCCATCACGCCAGCAACGCGGGAAAAATCCCTCTCAGCCAGTCAAAAGTTATGGCTGGAGTTACCCGGTAATCGCCCACAACATGTGGCCGGAACAGCGGTACTGGCACTGGAAAACCTGACTGGCGAAGGTTTTATGAATGTCAGTTTTACGCTCAATGCCGGAGAAATTCTTGGCCTGGCTGGACTAGTGGGTGCCGGGCGTACAGAACTGGCGGAAACGTTATATGGTCTGCGACCTTTGCGTGGCGGGCGAGTCATGCTGAATGGTAAAGAGATCAATAAATTATCTACCGGGGAACGTTTGCATCGTGGTCTGGTTTATCTACCAGAAGATCGCCAGTCCTCAGGACTTAATCTCGATGCTTCGCTGGCGTGGAACGTCTGCGCCCTCACCCATAATCAACGCGGATTCTGGGCAAAAACCGCGAAAGATAACGCCACGCTAGAACGATATCGTCGGGCGCTGAACATTAAATTTAATCAACCGGCACAAGCTGCACGGACGTTATCCGGCGGCAATCAGCAAAAAATCCTGATTGCCAAATGTCTGGAGGCTTCGCCGCAAGTATTGATTGTTGATGAACCGACGCGCGGCGTAGACGTCTCGGCGCGTAATGATATCTACCAACTACTGCGCAGTATCGCCGCACAAAATGTGGCTGTGCTACTTATCTCCTCCGATCTGGAAGAGATCGAACTGATGGCTGATCGTGTGTATGTGATGCATCAGGGTGAAATTGCCCACGCTGCACTGACCGGGCGCGATATTAATGTCGATACCATTATGCGCGTCGCCTTTGGTGATAGTCAGCGCAAGGAGGCAGCATGCTGAAACTTATTCAGAATAACCGAGAGATAACGGCACTGCTGGCGGTGATATTGCTGTTTGTGTTGCCCGGTTTTCTCGACCGTCAGTATTTAAGTCTGCAAACACTGACCATGGTTTATAGCAGCGCGCAAATCCTGATCCTGCTGGCGATGGGCGCGACGCTGGTGATGCTGACGCGCAATATTGATGTTTCAGTAGGCTCAATTACGGGTATGTGCGCGGTGTTGTTGGGGATGTTACTGAACGCAGGGTATTCACTGCCTGTTGCCTGTGTCGCGACGTTACTGCTCGGCTTGCTCGCGGGATTTTTCAACGGTGTACTGGTCGCCTGGCTAAAAATCCCGGCCATTGTCGCCACGCTCGGCACATTAGGATTGTACAGGGGCATTATGTTGCTATGGACCAGCGGAAAATGGATTGAAGGGTTACCCGCAGAACTGAAACAGCTCTCCGCCCCGCTGCTGTTTGGCGTTTCCGCTATTGGTTGGTTGACGCTAATTCTGGTGGCACTTATGGCCTGGCTGCTGGCAAAGACAGCGTTTGGACGTAGCTTTTATGCCACAGGCGATAATTTGCAGGGGGCTCGTCAACTGGGCGTTCGTACGGAAGCCATTCGGATTGTGGCATTTTCGTTGAACGGCAGCATGGCGGCACTGGCGGGAATTGTGTTTGCTTCGCAGATTGGGTTTATCCCTAATCAGACCGGTACCGGGCTGGAGATGAAAGCAATTGCAGCCTGCGTGCTGGGCGGCATTAGTTTGCTCGGCGGTTCCGGCGCGATTATCGGAGCGGTGCTCGGTGCCTGGTTCCTGACGCAGATTGATAGCGTTCTGGTGCTGTTGCGAATTCCGGCATGGTGGAATGATTTTATCGCAGGTCTGGTTCTACTGGCGGTGCTGGTATTTGATGGACGACTGCGTTGCGCGCTGGAACGTAATCTGCGGCGGCAAAAATATGCCCGCTTTATGACGCCACCGCCAGCCGTCAAACCTGCGTCACCAGCTAAAAAACGGGAGGCCGCGTGATGCATTTTCGCTATGGTTGGGAACTGGCCCTCGCGGTGCTATTAGTCATTGAGATTGTCGCTTTTGGAACCATTAACCCGCGGATGTTAGATCTCAACGTGTTGCTGTTCAGTACCAGTGATTTTATCTGCATTGGCATTGTCGCTCTGCCGCTAACAATGGTGATTGTCAGTGGTGGAATCGATATTTCGTTTGGTTCAACCATCGGCCTGTGCGCTATTGCATTGGGTGTGTTGTTTCAAAGCGACGTGCCGATGCCGCTGGCAATTCTCCTGACCTTACTGCTCGGCGCATTGTGTGGGTTGATCAACGCCGGATTAATTATCTATACCAAAGTTAACCCGCTGGTGATTACGCTTGGCACGCTGTATCTGTTTGCCGGAAGCGCCCTGCTGCTTTCCGGGATAGCCGGAGCGACGGGATACGAAGGTATTGGCGGATTCCCGATGGCGTTTACTGATTTCGCTAACCTCACCGTGCTGGGACTCCCCGTTCCGCTGATTATCTTTCTGGTATGTCTCATCGTTTTCTGGCTGTGGCTGCATAAAACCCATGCCGGACGTAATGTGTTTTTGATTGGACAAAGCCCGCGTGTGGCGCTTTATAGCGCGATTCCGGTTAACCGCACCTTATGCGCGCTCTATACCATGACGGGGCTGGCGTCAGCGGTCGCCGCCGTGCTGCTGGTTTCGTATTTTGGTTCTGCGCGTTCCGATCTCGGTGCGTCGTTTCTGATGCCTGCCATCACTGCCGTGGTGCTTGGTGGCGCCAATATTTATGGTGGTTCCGGTTCAATTATCGGCACCGCCATTGCAGTTTTATTAGTGGGATATTTGCAACAAGGTTTGCAAATGGCAGGAGTGCCAAATCAGGTGTCCAGCGCCCTTTCCGGTGCGCTGCTTATCGTCGTTGTCGTAGGTCGTTCCGTTAGCCTGCATCGCCAGCAAATTAAAGAGTGGCTGGCGCGTCGGGCCAATAACCCATTGCCATAAAGGATATCTTCATGACACTTCATCGCCTTAAGAAAATCGCCTTACTTAGCGCCTTTGGTATTGCGGCAATCTCTATAAATGTGCAGGCCGCAGAGCGCATTGCCTTTATTCCCAAACTGGTTGGTGTGGGATTTTTTACCAGTGGCGGTAATGGTGCCCAACAAGCCGGTAAAGAGCTGGGTGTTGATGTGACCTACGACGGGCCGACAGAACCCAGTGTTTCTGGTCAGGTGCAGTTGATCAATAACTTCGTCAACCAGGGGTATAACGCCATTATTGTTTCTGCCGTTTCGCCAGATGGTTTATGCCCGGCACTGAAACGTGCCATGCAGCGTGGGGTGAAAGTCCTCACCTGGGATTCTGACACCAAACCGGAGTGTCGCTCTTACTACATTAACCAGGGTACGCCAGCGCAGTTGGGTGGCATGTTGGTTGATATGGCGGCGCGCCAGGTGAATAAAGACAAAGCCAAAGTCGCGTTTTTCTACTCCAGCCCCACGGTTACCGACCAAAACCAGTGGGTGAAAGAAGCGAAAGCGAAAATCGCCAAAGAACATCCCGGCTGGGAAATCGTCACTACGCAGTTTGGCTATAACGATGCCACCAAGTCATTACAAACTGCCGAGGGGATATTAAAAGCGTATAGCGATCTCGATGTCATTATCGCCCCCGACGCCAACGCCCTGCCCGCCGCCGCGCAAGCCGCAGAAAACCTGAAAAATGACAAAGTTGCGATTGTTGGATTCAGTACGCCAAACGTGATGCGCCCATATGTGGAGCGCGGCACGGTGAAAGAATTTGGACTGTGGGATGTTGTGCAGCAAGGCAAAATTTCGGTGTATGTCGCGGATGCATTATTGAAAAAAGGTGCAATGAAAACGGGTGACAAGCTGGATATTCAGGGTGTAGGTCAGGTGGAAGTTTCGCCAAATAGCGTTCAGGGCTATGACTACGAAGCGGACGGAAATGGCATTGTACTGTTACCGGAGCGCGTCGTTTTCAATAAAGAGAATATCGGCAAATACGATTTCTGATATGCATTACTTAACCGGAGTAAGTTATGGCTGATTTAGACGACATTAAAGATGGTAAAGATTTTCGCACCGATCAACCGCAACAGAATATCCCTTTTACCCTGAAAGGTTGCGGTGCGCTGGACTGGGGAATGCAGTCACGCTTATCGCGGATATTTAATCCGAAAACGGGTAAAACCGTGATGCTGGCTTTTGACCATGGTTATTTTCAGGGGCCGACAACAGGACTTGAACGCATCGATATAAATATCGCTCCGCTGTTTGAACATGCCGATGTATTGATGTGTACACGCGGTATTTTGCGCAGCGTAGTGCCCCCGGCGACAAATAAGCCAGTGGTACTGCGGGCGTCAGGTGCGAACTCTATTCTGGCGGAATTAAGCAATGAGGCAGTAGCGTTATCGATGGATGACGCCGTGCGCCTGAACAGTTGCGCGGTGGCGGCGCAGGTTTATATCGGCAGCGAATATGAACACCAGTCGATCAAAAATATTATTCAGTTGGTCGATGCCGGAATGAAAGTGGGAATGCCGACGATGGCAGTCACTGGCGTGGGCAAAGATATGGTGCGCGACCAGCGTTATTTTTCGCTCGCGACCCGAATCGCCGCTGAAATGGGCGCGCAAATTATCAAAACCTATTATGTCGATAAAGGTTTTGAACGGATTGTTGCTGGCTGCCCGGTGCCGATTGTTATTGCTGGCGGTAAAAAATTACCGGAGCGCGAGGCGCTGGAAATGTGCTGGCAGGCTATCGATCAGGGCGCATCTGGCGTGGATATGGGACGCAATATTTTCCAGTCCGACCATCCGGTGGCGATGATGAAAGCCGTGCAGGCCGTAGTACACCACAACGAAACGGCTGATCGGGCATATGAACTCTATCTGAGTGAAAAACAGTAACTGCGGATTTAAGGAGAAGAATCATGCACGTCACACTGGTTGAAATTAACGTTCATGAAGACAAGGTTGACGAGTTTATCGAGGTCTTTCGCCAGAATCATCTGGGTTCGGTACAGGAAGAAGGCAATTTGCGCTTCGATGTTTTACAGGACCCGGAAGTGGATTCGCGCTTTTATATCTATGAAGCCTATAAAGATGAAGACGCAGTGGCGTTCCATAAAACTACGCCCCACTACAAAACCTGTGTCGAGAAACTGGAATCACTAATGACCGGGCCGCGTAAAAAACGTGTGTTCAATGGGTTGATGCCGTGAGGCGAATTCATCAGTTTTATCTACACTTGGGGTAACACACTGACGGGAGTATAAAAATGTCTGACTGGAACCCCTCTTTATATCTGCACTTCGCTGCTGAACGATCGCGTCCAGCGGTGGAGTTGCTTGCCAGAGTTTCGCTGGAGAACGTCGAGAATGTTGCCGATCTTGGCTGTGGCCCAGGTAACAGCACCGCCCTGTTGCATCACCGTTGGCCAGCTGCCAGGATAACGGGCGTCGATTCGTCTCCGGCGATGGTTGCCGAAGCGCGCACTGCTCTTCCGAAATGTCAGTTTGTGGAAGCAGACATCCGCAACTGGCAACCGGAACAGGCGCTCGATCTGATTTTCGCCAATGCTTCACTGCAATGGTTGCCCGACCATTACGAACTGCTCCCTCATCTGGTTTCGTTACTCAGCTCGCAGGGCGTGCTGGCGGTACAAATGCCGGATAACTGGCTGGAGCCGACCCATGTGTTAATGCGCGAAGTCGCCTGGGAACAAAATTATCCAGATCGCGGGCGTGAGCCGCTGGCTGGCGTTCATGCTTATTACGATATTCTGAGTGAAGCCGGATGTGAGGTCGATATCTGGCGAACCACTTACTATCACCAGATGCCGTCACACCAGGCGATTATCGATTGGGTTACCGCCACTGGATTACGTCCGTGGTTACAGGATCTCACCGAGAGCGAACAGCAGCATTTTCTTACGCGCTATCATCAGATGCTGGAAGAGCAGTATCCACTGCAAGAGAACGGACAGATACTGCTGGCATTTCCACGTCTGTTTATTATTGCCCGGCGTACGGAGTAATTATTACGTCAGCTGGTAATGGCGATCGGGAAGAATCTTCGCTGGAATTTCTGCTTCATCGTTCATCTGTAACAGGTCAATTTCAATGGCGTTGCAGATGGCATCCAGCGGTAAATCATTGTTTTCTATACCGAACGGATCTTCCAGTTCTTCCGCCAGGCAATCCAGCGAAATAAAAGTGTAGGAAATTAGTACTGAGATAAAAGGCGTCATGTAATGCAGGTCAACGACCAGCGCGAACGGCAGCATGATACAAAACAGATAAACGGTACGATGCAAAATCAGGGTGTAGGCAAAGGGAATTGGCGTGTAGGCAATGCGCTCACAGCCTGCCAGAACCGCAGAAATATCGTTAAGCCGATCGTTGAGACTAATAAACAGGATATCTGAAAGCTGTCCATTGCGTCGCTGAACCGCCAACCACTCCCCCATTATCAACAGGATATGGTTAGCTGGAGAGTTGGAAGCCAGTACTCGCTGAAGATCTTCAGTCTTGAGATAATGTGCCAGCACTTCAGCCTGTGGCTGTTTGCGTAACGTCATGCGTAAACAGTGGGCAAAGGCGATTTGCAGTCGGGCAAATTCCCTTACGCTTGCCGAATCCGGCAATGTGGTTTTTACCTCACGCAGTAACGACCGTGAGGCAATCATCAACTGCCCCCAAAGTTTTCGTGCTTCAACGTAACGGGCGTAACCGGCGTTATTACGAAATCCCAAAAAGATGGCAATGGCAACACCGAGAATGCTGAACGGCGCGAGAGTGAACTTGATGCCCAAATGCGTATACCAGGGCAGCATGAAAATAACGGCGATAGAAAAGAGAAAATTGAGTAGTAAGCGCGAGGATATCTTGGATAATACTGAACCGTGCCAGACAAAAATACGGCGCAGCCAGTGTTGTTGTGGACGAACAATCATGGTTATCTTCAGGCGTGGAAAAGTCGCCCTATTAAACGTGATTGCGATCACATTCTCAAGGCTCTATTCATCAATCCTCTACAAAACCACAACATTTACAGGTGCTAAATTGGGCACTTGATTATGATAAAAGCACATAGGATGTTGTAACTAATGTAGCGAAATAAGAAACCCGGTCGAAACCGGGTTCAGATAACGAAGTTATTAGCACAACGGACGTACAGCTTCGCGCATCCCTTTTTCCAGAATGGAATCCAGGTCATTGGCAACCTGCTCTACCAGACCAGGCACTTGCGTCAAGTTCTGCTCCCAGTGATCTTTTTCTGCCAGCACAGTAGCGACCAGCTCCTGGGTGTCGATGATACGGTCACGATGCTGGCTCCAGAGTTGCTGGTAACGTTCCAACCAGTGGGCATCATCCTGTACCGGATACGCTTCCCCGTTACGTTCCCCACGATAGAATGCAATCAATGCGGCTAACGCGAAGGTCAGTCGGGCCGGAAGTTTACCGTTCGCCTTCTGCCCTGCCAGCAACTGAGGCAGAATTCGGGTACGGAACTTGGTCATACCGTTGAGCGCGATGGAAAGCAATTGATGTTTGATATACGGGTTACGGAAACGTCCGGTTACCGCACTGGCGAAAGATTCCAGTTCGTCACGCGGCAAATCCAGTACCGGAATAATCTCTTCATAGATAGCTTTTTCAACGAATGCGCAGATTTCTGCATCATTCATCGCTTCGCCTACAGTATCCAGTCCTGCCTGGAACGCCACTGGCACCAACGCCGTATGCGCACCGTTCAGGATTGCAACCTTACGCTCTTTGTATGGCTTAATATCATCTACAATCAATACGTTGAGCGGATATTTGTCCAGACGTAGTTCTGCTGCTAAAGATTTCGGCCCCTGAATTACAAACAGGTAAAAGTGTTCAGCGGTATCGAGGAAACCATCGTGATAACCCAGTTCTTGTTCCAGTTTCGCCACTTCATCACGCGGATAACCGGTAACGATACGGTCCACCAGCGTAGAACAGAAGCTGTTAGCCTGATCCAGCCATTGAATAAATTCTTCTGGTAGCGCCCACTCTTGTGCGTAGCGCAGAACCAGTTCACGCAGCGCATCACCGTTATAGTCGATCAGTTCACAAGGGATGATGATCCAACCTTTATCCAGCGCACCGTTGAAATGGCTAAAACGTTCGAATAACAGGCGGGTCAGTTTTGCCGGATAGCTTACCGCTGGCGCGTCATCAAATTTGTCGCCTGCATGGTAGCTGATGCCTGCTTCGGTGGTGTTAGAGAAAACAAAGCGCATTTCCGGGTTGTGCGCCAGTTTCAGGAATTCATCGTATTCACTGTAGACGCTGATTTCACGATTAACAGAACGAATCAGACGCGCATCGCTAACCGCTTCGCCCTTCTCATTCAAACCGCGAATGATGGTGGTGTACAGACCATCCTGAGTGCTAAGTGACGGCGGGAATGAAGTTTCAATCGGACGAACAACGACCACGCCAGAATTCAGATCGGTGTGTTCATTCAGGAGATCAATTTGCCAGTCGACAAAGGCACGCAGGAAGTTACCTTCACCAAACTGAATGATACGTTCTGGATACTGTGCACCGGGAAAATCGCGACGATTTAGTGTTTTCACAATGGGTTCCCTTTTGATTAGTCATACAACCTGTTTGAATTGGTACGACAGGTTAGCAAACTTTGATACGTTGAACCCCTGTTTTGATCAACTCGCGGTGAACAATTGACATTTTTTGGCGAAAAATGTGCTGCTAGTCAAGGTTCCGGAAAGTTAAAGCTTGTAATCATGACTCGAGGTAAAAGTGGGAAATGTCCAAATTGGTAGAACAAATTAGATGTTCCCCCACAAAAACTCGCAAATTTGTCAGACAACTTCTTCACCATAATGCATAGTGCTGGTACGATTTCGCCCGTCTTTTTTCGAGCGATAAAGACAAGTATCGGCTTCTACCATTAGTTTGTTGAAATCATCTATTAACGTACGAAATGTTGCACTTCCACTTCCGACACCAATGCTAACCGTCAAGTAAAGCGTTTTTTGTTGCCAGATAAACGGTTGCATTTCTACGCCTTTACGGATTTTTTCCGCCATCAGCAGACCATCCACAGGATTCACTGAAGGCACTGCAACAGCAAATTCTTCGCCGCCCATCCGCGCCACCAGCCCTTTATTACCCACTATCTTCTGTATATGCCGGGCAAACACGCTTAAAACTTTATCGCCACATTCATGACCATAGTTGTCGTTTATACTTTTGAAATAGTCGATATCAAGCAGCATCACCGTCAGATGTTGTGTCTGTTGTAGTGACGGATTTTTTAACGCCTCAAAAAGACCTGAGCGCGAGTAAACCTGGGTGAGAAAATCAAAATCGGCACGCAGAGAAACTTGCTTAACCAGCGAATTAATTGCCGCCACGCTAAAGGAAACCATGATTGGGCAAATTGCCATGGTAGCAATCCCCAGACGAGCGGAGAACATTTGTGGGATAGAGAACGGCGAACCGACGGCGATATCTATCACCGAATTTGCCACCAGCACGATTTCCACCGCTCCAGTCAAAAAGGTCAGCAAACACGTTACCTGAGGCGTATAGCGTACCGCACACCAGATCAATGCAGGCAGTGGGAACGCCAGACTCCCCGCGCCGCCAATCACCACCGAGGCAATGACTGATACAATGAGCGCAATAAACGGCATCATCTGTTCTGCTTTAAAGCGTGGCAACGCCCTGGGGATCGCCAGCGTCAACATACAGGGAACAATTAACACGCCCGTCGAAAACTGTTCGCTAAACCAGTCAGCAAGTAAGGGCCAGAAATCCAGACTATCAATACTTACCGAACCAACTGCCCCGACGATTGCGCATAATAATGCAGCTATAAAGCAATAATTAAACAAGCGTAAGGCACTTACTGGCTCATACTTATTTTTCCCTAGTCGCTTATCCCGCAACACTAACCGAGCAACGGTCACAATAAACATCATATTGGACAAGTTGATGACCAGTGAAACTAAACCCCATTCGGTAGTCATCGCATCATAAGCCAGCATCGCCACGTAACTGATTGCATAGTAATGCAGTCGATTAAGCCAGACATAACGGGCAAAAACCCCTGCCATCACGCCATTCAGCGGCCAGAAGAGAGAGAGTTCATGAACCAGACGTAACTCTGCGCCAACAAAATAGAACAGCGTGGTTAGCGCAAAAATCGCGATGCTATTACGTAGCAAATGGCCTTCCAGGAACAAATGGAAAGTTGAGATGGGGTGTACACGCATTAATTATCTGTCCATACAATTGCAGGCTGCAATTATTTTAACGCAATAAGTAAATTCTCATAAAGGATAGCATGTTCACTGGCAGCGGTGACAAATAAAGATATTAATCCGATACGGCTTTGTCGAAATCTGACATTCTTATGGCTGATTCATCTGAATAACCAGCCAGTGGTAGATAACCGTCACAATATAACGTTGTTGTTCCTCGCTTAACGAAACACCCTGCGGAATGTTGTGCCACTTAGCCAGACAGCCGCGACAACATGTTGCTGTAGCATGCTGGGCAATAAACACCGGATGCCCGCGCATGGGAGTTTGCTTGCCATCATTCGCCGGTAAGGCCGGGGCAAGACGTTTAGCGACAAAATCCGCTGCATGTTTTTCGATAACCGGCGCACCCTTCTCCAGACAATACTGACGTTCCTTCACGCCTAAACGAAAGCGGGAGCGAAATTTTGAACGGGATAAACGCGCGAAGAGCGGATCAAGAGACTGCATTAGTAAACCGAGCGTCCTAATTGTTTCGTCAATTGTTCAAGTACTGCGATACCGGCAAGAGAGTTACCTGCGTCATCCAGTTCCGGACTCCAGACCGCAATAGCCATTTCATGCGGAACGATCGCCACAATACCGCCACCAACGCCAGATTTTGCTGGAAGTCCCACCCGCCAGGCAAACTCGCCCGCATTCTGGTACATACCACTCGTTGCCATCAGTGCGTTAATTTGTCGCGCTTGCATTGGCGTTACCACTGGCTCATCGATATGAATAGCCTTCCCCTGATTAGCCAGAAAGACAAACGTTCGGGCCAGCTCAACGCAGCTCATTTTCAGAGCGCAGTAATGAAAGTAGTTTTGCAGAACGGTTGTCACGTCATGATGGAAATTGCCAAACGACTTCATCAGCCAGGCGATAGCCGCATTTCGCGCGGAGTGTTCAAATTCGGAACGCGCTACCACCGTATCGTAGGCAATATCAGATACGCCGCTTAGTCCCCGCACCACTTCCAGCATACGTTGCCGTGGGGCGCTTAATCGCCCTTGCAGCATGTCACAGACCACCAGCGCACCGGCATTAATAAACGGATTACGCGGAATACCTTGCTCCATTTCCAGTTGCACTAAGGAATTGAATGGCGATCCCGACGGATCTTTGCCGACACGTTGCCAAATCTCCTCTTCGGAGTAATGACGCATTGCAACAACGAGACTGAGCACTTTGGAAATAGACTGAATGGAAAAACGCTCTTGCGCGTCTCCGGCCTGAAAAAGCTGTCCGTCAACGGTACAGATAGCAATGCCCAGTCGGGAACCCTCTACCGTTGCCAGTGCCGGAATATAATCCGCGACTTTGCCCTGACCAATTAGCGGTCGTACTTGCCGCAAGATGTTTTCTAAGATTGCATTATCCATGGCGACTGCCACTCTCTGCTCCTTGCTCGCAGGTCTGAAAAGACCTGCGAGTATAACAGAGCTAAATATGTGACGTCAGATCCGGTCTTTCCATACCGTCTGGATATTACAGAACTCATGTAGCCCAAAATGGGAAAGTTCGCGACCAAAGCCGCTCTTCTTCACACCGCCAAACGCTACCCGTGCATCACTGGCGCTGAAACCATTGATAAACACCCCGCCACATTCCAGACGTGCTGCCATTTGTTTCGCCAGTGCTTCATCGGAGGTAAAAATGGTTGCAGAAAGTCCAAACTCGCTGTCATTAGCCAGTTTAAGCGCATGTTCAGCATCTTTCGCAATGGTGATTGCCGCGACGGGCCCAAACAATTCTTCACGAAACGCGGTCATATCTGGGGTAACATTCGCCAGAATCGTTGGCGGATAGTAGTTACCTGCCCCAACTATCTTTTCCCCGCCCAGTAACAGACGAGCGCCCTGTGCCAGTGTCTTTTCAACCTGATGATGTAGCTCATCACGTAAATCAAAACGAGCCATCGGCCCGAGATCGTTCTCTTCGTCACGGGGATCGCCCATTTTCAACCCTGCCGCAGCCGCCACAAAACGTTCGGTAAATGCAGAGGCAATCTCCTCTTCGATGATAAAGCGTTTAGCAGCCGCGCAAACCTGTCCGGTATTCTGATAACGTCCGGCAACCGCCGCTTTAACCGCCAGTTCCAGATCGGCATCATTAAGCACAATAAACGGGTCGGAACCGCCAAGTTCAAGCACGCATTTTTTCAGTGCCGCCCCAGCCTGCGCGCCAATAGCCGCTCCTGCACGAACACTTCCGGTTACCGTGACAGCAGCAATGCGCGAGTCTTTAATCATCTGGCTCACACCGTCATTGTCGGCATTCAGCCAGCCATATACGCCTTGTGGGATACCCGCATCGCTAAAGACCTGGGCAATTAACTGTGCACAGCCCATCACATTTGGCGCATGCTTAAGCAAGTAACCATTTCCAGCCAGGATAATGGGAACAGCCCCTCGCATCACCTGCCATAACGGAAAGTTCCACGGCATAATCGCCAGAATCGTCCCCAACGGTCGATATTCAATAACCGCTTGCTGATTTTCTACCTGCGTAGGTTCGGTCTTCAGCATTGCCGGACCATGTTCTGCATACCAGTCACACAAATTCGCCGATTTCGCCACTTCAGCACGCGCCTGTTTGATCGGTTTGCCCATTTCACGAGTGATCATTTGCGCCATCTCTTCACTACGGGCACGCAAAGCCTTACCGATATCGCGCAGTTTTTCTGCGCGATAATCTACGTTTGTTACGCGCCAGTCGCTAAAGCCAGCCGCCGCGAGCCGAAGTGCGTTTTCAATATCGTCAGCGCCAGCCCAGGGCAGTGCAGAAAGTTGTTCACCATTGGCTGGATTTATTGAAACGGCATGGGTAAGCGGAGTAATGGTCATCCGGGTATCTCCTTCGTGAGTTATTGTCTGAAGATACGCAGATTTACTCTTTCGTGAAAATGAATAATATTAAGTTACTTGTTCACGTATCGAGAATACTATGGATCTGACCCAACTGGAGATGTTTAACGCCGTTGCCGAGGCTGGCAGCATTACCCAGGCGGCAGCAAAAGTGCATCGTGTGCCGTCTAACCTTACTACCCGTATCCGCCAACTGGAAACAGAACTCGGCGTTGAACTGTTTATTCGCGAGAATCAGCGTTTACGTCTCTCTCCTGCCGGGCATAATTTTTTGCGCTATAGCCAACAAATTCTCGCGTTGGTCGACGAAGCACGAAATGTTGTTGCTGGCGATGAACCACAAGGCTTGTTTTCTCTCGGTTCGCTGGAAAGCACCGCAGCGGTACGCATCCCCGCTACACTGGCAGAATTTAACCGTCGCTATCCTAAAATCCAGTTTTCCCTATCCACCGGCCCTTCCGGTACTATGCTGGACGGTGTACTTGAGGGAAAACTGAATGCGGCATTTATTGATGGGCCGATTAATCACACCGCTATTGACGGGATGCAGGTGTACCGCGAGGAGTTGATGATCGTTACGCCGCAAGGGCATACTCCCGTTACCCGCGCCAGTCAGGTTAATGGTTGTAATATCTATGCCTTCCGCGCCAACTGCTCGTATCGCCGCCACTTTGAAAGCTGGTTTCATGCCGACGGCGCAGCGCCGGGGACAATTCATGAGATGGAGTCATATCACGGTATGCTGGCCTGTGTAATCGCCGGGGCGGGAATTGCGCTTATTCCCCGTTCCATGCTGGAAAGCATGCCGGGGCATCATCAGGTTGAAGCCTGGCCATTAGGTGAGCAATGGCGTTGGTTAACGACATGGCTGGTCTGGCGTCGTGGCGCGAAGACTCGTCAGCTTGAGGCGTTTATTGAACTGCTTGACACGTCGCTGGAACAGTATGTAGCGGCAAAATGAGACATGGATCACAAAGTCATTGTATTCACGTCATTAACCGTTTTAAGATCATTTCATCACCTTTTCGCAACTCACCCGATAATCTGTTATGACAACAAACACTGTTTCCCGCAAAGTGGCGTGGCTACGGGTAGTTACGCTGGCAGTAGCCGCCTTCATCTTCAATACTACCGAATTTGTCCCTGTTGGCCTGCTTTCTGACATCGCACAAAGTTTCCATATGCAAACCGCACAAGTGGGTATCATGCTGACCATTTATGCGTGGGTGGTGGCGCTGATGTCATTGCCTTTTATGCTAATGACCAGTCAGGTTGAACGCCGCAAATTGCTTATCTGCCTGTTTGTGGTGTTTATCGCCAGCCATGTGCTGTCATTTTTATCGTGGAGCTTTACCGTTCTGGTGATCAGTCGAATCGGCGTTGCTTTTGCACATGCTATTTTCTGGTCGATAACGGCGTCTCTGGCAATTCGCATGGCACCAGCAGGTAAACGAGCGCAGGCGTTGAGTTTAATCGCTACCGGTACAGCACTGGCAATGGTATTAGGTTTACCCATTGGTCGAATTGTGGGGCAATATTTCGGCTGGCGAACTACGTTTTTTGCCATTGGAGTTGGGGCACTTATCACCCTGCTATGCCTGATTAAGTTACTTCCATTACTCCCCAGCGAGCATTCAGGGTCGTTGAAAAGTCTTCCGCAACTGTTCCGCCGCCCGGCATTGATGAGCATTTATTTGTTGACGGTAGTTGTGGTTACCGCGCATTACACTGCATACAGCTATATTGAGCCTTTTGTGCAAAACGTAGCCGGGTTCAGCGCCAATTTTGCCACGGCATTGCTGTTAATGCTCGGTGGCGCAGGCATTATTGGTAGCGTCATTTTCGGCAGGCTCGGCAATCAGTATGCATCTACGCTGGTAAGTGCGGCGATTGCGCTGTTGCTGGTGTGCCTGGCGCTACTGTTACCTGCAGCGAACAGTGAGATGCACCTCGGCGTACTGAGCGTTTTCTGGGGGATTGCGATGATGATCATCGGCCTTGGGATGCAGGTAAAAGTGCTGGCGCTGGCACCAGATGCTACCGACGTTGCGATGGCGCTATTTTCGGGGATATTTAATATTGGTATCGGCGCCGGGGCGCTGGTGGGTAATCAGGTGAGTCTGCACTGGTCAATGTCGATGATTGGCTATGTGGGCGCGGTACCTGCTCTCGCTGCGTTAATCTGGTCAATCGTCATATTCCGCCGCTGGCCAGTGACACTCGAAGAACAGACGCAATAGTTGAAAGGCCCATTCGGGCCTTTTTAATGGTACGTTTTAATGATTTCCAGGATGCCGTTAATAATAAACTGCACCCCCATACACACCAGTAAGAAGCCCATCAGGCGGGAGATCGCTTCAATTCCCCCCTTGCCCACCAGCCGCATAATTGCGCCAGAGCTACGTAGGCTTCCCCACAAAATGACCGCTACCAGAAAAAAGATCAGCGGCGGTGCAACCATCAATACCCAGTCCGCGAAGGTTGAACTCTGACGTACTGTGGAGGCCGAGCTAATGATCATCGCAATGGTACCCGGCCCGGCGGTACTTGGCATTGCCAGTGGAACAAAGGCGATGTTGGCACTGGGTTCATCTTCCAGTTCTTCGGATTTGCTTTTCGCTTCCGGTGAGTCAATCGCTTTTTGCTGGGGAAAGAGCATTCGGAAACCGATAAAAGCGACAATTAAGCCGCCAGCAATACGCAGACCGGGAATCGAAATCCCGAATGTATCCATCACCAGTTGCCCGGCATAGTACGCCACCATCAAGATGGCAAAAACATATACCGAGGCCATTAATGACTGACGATTACGTTCGGCGGTGTTCATGTTACCCGCAAGCCCGAGAAACAACGCTACGGTAGTTAACGGGTTAGCTAACGGCAATAACACCACCAGCCCCAGGCCTATCGCTTTAAACAAATCTAACATTGGTGGTTGTCATCCTGTGTCGCTAGTTATCTGCGAAAAGTATAAAGGGTAAACAAGGAGAAAGTTTCACTCTTTAACTAATCTTGCAGCACACTGCGCAATACTTGAACCGATTTAGCAAATTGTGGCATCCAGGGATTCATTCGTTTGACTTATACTTGCCTGGGCAATATTATCCCCTGCAACTAATTACTTGCCAGGGCAACCATTGTGAAAAGTACCAGCGACCTGTTCAATGAAATCATCCCATTAGGTCGCTTAATCCATATGGTTAATCAGAAGAAAGACCGTCTGCTTAACGATTATCTGTCACCGCTGGATATCACCGCGGCACAGTTTAAGGTGCTCTGCTCTATCCGCTGCGCGGCGTGCATTACTCCTGTTGAGCTGAAAAAAGTCCTTTCGGTTGACCTTGGCGCGCTGACCCGCATGTTAGATCGCCTGGTCTGCAAAGGCTGGATCGAGCGGTTGCCGAACCCGAATGACAAGCGCGGCGTGTTGGTGAAACTCACCAGCAGCGGCGCGGCAATATGTGAACAATGCCATCAATTAGTTGGCCAGGACCTGCATCAAGAATTAACAAAAAACCTGACGGCGGACGAAGTGGCAACGCTTGAGCATTTGCTGAAGAAAGTCCTGCCGTAAACAAAAAAAGAGGTATGACGATGTCCAGACGCAATACTGACGCTATTACCATTCATAGCATTTTGGACTGGATCGAGGACAACCTGGAATCACCACTGTCACTGGAAAAAGTGTCAGAGCGTTCAGGTTATTCCAAATGGCACCTGCAACGGATGTTTAAAAAAGAAACCGGCCATTCATTAGGTCAATACATCCGCAGCCGTAAGATGACAGAAATCGCGCAAAAGCTGAAAGAAAGCAACGAACCAATCCTCTATCTGGCAGAACGTTATGGTTTCGAGTCACAACAAACGCTGACTCGTACTTTCAAAAATTACTTTGATGTTCCGCCGCATAAGTATCGGATGACCAATATGCAGTGCGAGTCGCGGTATTTGCATCCATTGAACCATTACAACAGTTAATAAAAATGTGACAACGTCACTGAGGCAATCATGAAACCACTTTTATCCGCAATGGTAACCGCGCTTATTCTCTTTTCCGCGCAGAGCCTTGCGGAAAAAACCCAGCAACCGCTCGTTACTTCCTGTGGCGATGTGGTGGTTATTCCCCCATCGCAGGAACAACCACCGTTCGATTTAAATCACATGGGTACAGGCAGTGACAAATCGGATGCGCTGGGCGTGCCCTATTATAACCAACAAGCCATGTAGTATATTCAGGCCCCGGCATATCGGGGCTTGCTAGCCTCTTACCTTCACCGCTTTACGCCACTGCAAGCCAAACACATTGATATACAGTCCGGCCATAATGAGCACAGCCCCTAAGAATTGCAGACCTGTTAAGCGTTCATCCAGCAGTAACGCTGCACTTGCCAGACCGACTACCGGCACCAGTAATGATAATGGTGCGACACGCCATGTTTCATAGCGTCCAAGCAGCGTACCCCAAATCCCGTAGCCAACTATCGTCGCTACAAATGCCAGATACATCAACGCCAGAATGGTGGTCATGTCGATAGTGACCAGACTGTGAATCATTTTTTCGGAGCCATCGAGAATGAGCGAGGCGACAAAAAACGGAATTATCGGGATTAATGCGCTCCAGACGACCAGAGACATTACCGCCGGACGGGATGAATGAGACATGATCTTTTTGTTGAAGATATTGCCACTCGCCCAACTAAATGCCGCCGCCAGGGTCAAAATAAAACCGAGCATCGCCACATGCTGACCGTTAAAGCTATCTTCGATTAACACCAGTACGCCAAAAATCGCTAACGCAATCCCCGCCAGTTGTTTACCGTGCAGCCGTTCGCCAAAGGTAAAAGCACCGAGCACGATAGTAAAAAACGCCTGAGCCTGTAAGACCAGTGAGGCCAGTCCAGCCGGCATACCGAAGTTAATGGCGCAGAAGAGAAAGGCAAACTGTGCAAAACTGATGGTTAAACCATACCCCAGCAGTAAATTCAGCGGTACTTTTGGTCGTGCCACGAAAAAGATTGCCGGGAAGGCGACCAGCATAAAGCGCAAACCGGCCAGCATCAGCGGTGGCATGTTATGAAGCCCCACTTTGATGACCACAAAATTAAGCCCCCATACAACGACGACTAGTAGCGCCAACAACCCATCTTTCCGCGTCATTTTCCCGCCTCTGAATTTTCATTTTTTGTCAGCAATCAACTTAGCTGAATTTACTTTTATTTAACAGTTCATTCATTAATCACCGTTTACCACAGCATTAATGGCAAATAAGTCGCTATACTTCGGATTTTTGCCATGCTATTTCTTTACATCTCCAAAACAAAACATAACGAAATGCACTGTCGGACAGCCAAATGAACTTATCTCTGAGACGCTCTACTTGCGCCCTTCTCGCCTCGTCATTGTTATTAACTATCGGACGCGGCGCCACGCTGCCATTTATGACTATTTACTTAAGTCGTCAGTACAGCCTGAGTGTCGATCTCATTGGTTATGCGATGACAATTGCGCTCACTATTGGCGTCGTTTTTAGCCTCGGTTTTGGTATCCTGGCGGATAAGTTCGACAAGAAACGCTATATGTTACTGGCAATTACAGCCTTCGCCAGCGGTTTTATTGCTATTCCCCTGGTGGACAGCGTCACGCTGGTGGTGCTGTTTTTCGCGCTCATCAACTGCGCCTATTCCGTTTTTGCCACAGTGTTGAAAGCCTGGTTTGCCGACAATCTTTCATCCACCAGCAAAACGAAGATCTTCTCGATCAACTACACCATGCTCAATATTGGCTGGACTGTCGGCCCGCCACTCGGCACGCTGTTGGTCATGCAGAGCATTAATCTGCCCTTTTGGCTGGCCGCTATCTGCTCTGCGTTTCCCATGTTTTTCATTCAAATTTGGGTAAAGCGCAGCGAGAAAATCATCGCTACAGAAACAGGCAGCGTCTGGTCGCCAAAGGTTTTGTTACGGGATAAAGCGCTGCTGTGGTTCACCTGCTCTGCCTTTCTGGCTTCTTTCGTGAGCGGAGCCTTTGCCTCTTGTATCTCGCAATATGTGATGGTCATAGCGGATAGTGGTTTTGCTGAAAAAGTGGTCGCAGTGGTCCTGCCTGTTAATGCCGTGATGGTAGTGACGTTGCAGTATTCCGTTGGGCGGCGTATTAACCCGACTAACATACGCTCGCTGATGACGGTAGGCACACTCTGTTTTGTCGTCGGTCTGGTCGGTTTTATTTTTTCCGGAAACAGCCTGTTATTGTGGGGAATTTCAGCCGCGGTATTTACTATTGGTGAAATTATTTATGCTCCCGGCGAGTATATGTTGATTGACCATATTGCGCCGCCTGGAATGAAAGCCAGCTATTTTTCCGCCCAGTCACTAGGCTGGTTGGGGGCAGCGGTAAATCCATTAGTGAGTGGTGTTGTACTTACCACCCTCCCGTCTTCCTCGCTGTTTGTCATCCTGGCGTTAGTCATCATTGCCGCGTGGGCGCTGATGTTAAAAGGTATTAACGCCAGACCCCAGGGGCAGCCAGAACTCTGTTGACGTTCGTGCCGTGCCACTACTGGCACGGCTTCGCTAATCATTATTCTGAGGCAAAAGCATAGCCTTCATCTTCCCAGCCGGTTATCCCGCCGAGCATGATTTTAACTGGCTTTCCGAGTCGAGCCAGTTTGAGTGCCGCACGGTCTGCACCGTTACAATGTGGCCCCGCACAATACACCACAAATAGCGTATCGTCCGGCCATTCGGCCATTCTTTCTGCGGTCATGTGCTTATGGGGTAAATGGAGAGCGCCAGGGATATGCCGACGCGCGAAGTCCTCTTCACGACCAACCACATGAAGTAAAACGAAATCATCGCCAACATAAGCCAGAGAGTCATGAACATCGGCGCAATCTGTTTCGACACTCAAGCGCGCGAGAAAATGCGCCTCAGCAACTTCTGGCTTCGCTGTGGTAAATTCAGTGACATAACGCATATTGCTTTTTCCTTTTGGTTTGTTGTGTTAACAATAATGTAACTAATCTACCTTTCACTGACCGCCTCCCGATATGCCAGAAAAGAGCAAAATGATGACAACGTTACAACGTCCGCTGGTCGTTGCACTGGCATATGACGGGTTATGTACTTTTGAATTTGGCGTTGCCGTTGAAATATTCGGCCTGCCACGACCGGAACTGGGCGATAACTGGTATCGTTTTGCTGTTGCTGCGGTAGAACCTGGTGCGCTACAAGCCACCGGGGGGATCCGCGTGGTTGCAGATGGTGGGCTGGAGTTATTGCCCAACGCCGATATGATTATTATTCCTGGCTGGCGCGGAATAGATGCCAAAGTGCCGGAGATGCTATGCCAGTCATTGCGCGAGGCACACCAGCGCGGTACTCGCCTGGTATCAATATGCTCTGGCGTGTTTGTCCTTGCTGCAGCGGGCCTTCTCCACCAGCGAAAAGCAACCACCCACTGGCGCTACACTAAACAACTCCAGCACCGTTACCCTTCAATCAGCGTAAGTGACAATGTGTTATATCAGGATGAAGGACAAGTGATGACCTCCGCCGGAAGCGCCGCGGGGATCGATCTGTGTTTACATATCGTGCGCAAAGATTTTGGCCATGAGATTGCTAATAATGTCGCCCGGCGGCTGGTCATACAGCCACATCGCCTGGGGGATCAACCACAAAATCTAACGCGTCCAATGGCTTCGCCGCGAGAAAGCCAGACGTTAGGCGCATTATTCGACTTTTTGCAGCAGAATCTGGCACAAACACATACTGTGTCTTCCCTCGCCGAACGGGTAAATATGAGTCCGCGCACTTTTTTAAGACGTTTTGAGGCGTTAACTGGCATGACGCCCGCCCGCTGGCTGCTCAATGAGCGCTTAATACGAGTACAGGATTATCTGCAAAATTCGGTTTTTAACATCGATAAAATTGCCGAGCTGACGGGTTTTGGCAATTCAGCGTTATTGCGTCATCATTTTCACCAACGTTTTTTATTATCCCCTTCGCAATATCGCAAAAATAGCCGTTCCCCATCACAATAATCGCCTGATTCAGCCTTTGTTTAGGTAACTTCTGCTAATATCTTTCTCATTGAGATGAAATTTAAGGTAAGCGAGGAAACACACCACACAATAAACGGAGGAAAATAATGTTGGGTAATATGAATGTTTTTATAGCTGTACTGGGAATAATTTTATTTTCTGGCTTTCTGGCCGCATACTTCAGCTACAAATGGGATGACTAATGAACGGAGATAATCCCTCACCTAACCGGCCCCTTGTTACAGTTGCGTGCAAGGGGCCTGATTTTCTGACGGCAAAAAAAACCGCCAGTAAACCGGCGGTGAATGCTTGCATGGATCGATTTGTGTTTTGCTTTTACGCTATCAGGCATTTCTCTGCGCTGGTAACGGTTCTTTGACACAGTAGCATTATTTTTCTCAATGAATGTTAAACGGAGCCTAAACTCGGGCAATCACACTCTGCTCGTCAATAAACATGCAGCGATTTCTTCCGGTCTGCTTGCCTTCGTACATTGCTCTGTCAGCTCTGCCAATAACCACATCCAGCGGTTCTTCAGGAAATGCGCGGCTAACGCCAGCGGTCACTGTTATTGGGATATGTCCGCCAGGATACGCTATCGCATGGTTTTCGACTAACTGACAAATACGTACCCCAGCACGACAAGCCTCATCATCATTTTGCGCTTTGATGATAATAATAAACTCTTCACCACCATAGCGATAAACCGTATCGTAGTCACGCGTCCAACCGGCTAAGTAAGTCGCCAGGGTCCGTAATACCACATCACCAATTAAATGCCCGTAGGTATCATTAACCAATTTAAATCGGTCTATATCTAACAGCATTAAATAAAGATTCAATGGTTCCGCATTACGTAATTGATGATCAAAGGATTCATCAAGTACCCGACGACCAGGTAATCCCGTCAATACATCCATATTGCTACGAATAGTCAGCAAATAAATTTTGTAATCTGTTAATGCTGCGGTAAAAGAAAGCAACCCTTCCTGAAATTCGTCAAAATGAACTTCCTGCCAGCGATTCTCGGCAATAGCCAGCATTAATTCCCGACCACAGTTATGCATATGCTGATGGGTAGAATCTATTATCCGAACGTAGGGTAATTCATCACTATCTAGTGGTCCATGATGATCAAGCCACCGACCAAACTGGCACAGTTCATAAGAATGGTTATCCGTGATTTCCGGCTGACTGATATCCATTGCAACCACGCTGTGAAACATGTTGACAAGCCACTGGTAATGGGCATCGATAGCTTTATTCAGATCTAACAAGATGGCATCGATTTCCGTTGTCTTCTTGAGCATTGCCACTCCTTATTCACTATTCCTTATGTACGCCATTCTAACTGGAGAAAAGAAAATTTACGTCAATATTTTAATAGAAATCCTAATCAGGGAGTGATATCAAAGATAACATTGTGATTTACAACATAATCACCAGAAAAAATTTAACTCTGTAATTGCCTCTGCACTTTCGCTGATAAAACGCAGACAAATAACCAAAACAACAAAAGCCCAATGACCCAACATATTGGACCATAAGGCTAATTTATTTTTATGACTATTTCTGCAGATGGGTGACCCGCACGACAACTGGGTTGCTTTTCTTATCCAGACTCCCGCTAATGTTGATCATCTGGTCAGGCTGAACTTCTCGCCCATCAAAGACAGCGGCAGGAATAACAACATTAACTTCACCGCTCTTATCGCGGAAAACGTAACGGTCTTCTCCCTGATGAGAAATTAAATTCCCCCGCAATGAAACAGAAGCACCATCATGCATCGTTTTCGCGAAATCAACGGTCATTTTTTTCGCATCGTCGGTTCCCCGATAGCCATCTTCTATTGCATGCGGTGGCGGTGGCGCGGCATCCTGTTTTAAACCACCCTGCTCATCTGCCAACGCATAAGGCATGACAAGAAAACTCGCTAATATAATAGCCTGACATTTCATACTGACTCCTTAATGGCGTTTGGTTTAATTTATTAAGTCTGGTTGCTGTTTTATAAAATAGCCACTAAGAATTAGTCTAATTATCATAACTCGCTTAAAATCAGCCGATTACCCCCTAAATCTCATTAAGTAATGATAATTATCATCAACAATATGGCAGTGCAGAATAAATAATAAACTTAAGATAATTCCCCGGTCACAGGTTATTATCGATAAAAATTTACAGGACATTAATTTGTAAGCCGGATTGCAGTCAATCCGGCTTACTCTTGCAAAATTATACGTTCAAGCCGCGATGTTGCAGCATCGGTGTAATCTGTGGTGCCTTACCTCGCCACTGGTGATACAAGCGTTCTAAATCTTCGCTATTACCTTTGGAAAGGATAGCCTCGCGAAAACGTTGTCCGTTTTCACGCGTTAAACCGCCCTCCTCGACAAACCATTGATAACCATCGTCTGCCAGCATTTGCGTCCACAGATACGCGTAGTAACCCGCCGCATATCCACCGCCAAAAATGTGAGCGAAATAACTGCTGCGATAACGCGGAGGTACCGCAGGAAGATTCATGTTTTCCGCTGCCAGCGCCCGAAGTTCGAAATCGTTCACGTCGTGGCGTGCTTCATTCTCTTCCAGACAATGCCAGCGCATATCAAGAAGTGCTGCGCTAAGTAACTCGCTCATCTCGTAGCCTTTATTGAACAGGCTGGCATTGCGCATTTTCTGCTGTAACTCTTCCGGCATGGCTTCTCCGGTTTGGTAATGTCTCGCATAGCGAGAGAATACCTGAGGATTTGTCGCCCAGTGTTCGTTGATTTGTGAAGGGAACTCGACGAAATCACGCGGCGTGTTGGTGCCAGAAAGTGTCGCATAACGTTGGCTGGCAAACAGGCCGTGCAGCGTATGACCAAATTCATGGAATAAGGTTATAACATCGTCCCACAATAGCAATGCAGGTTCGCCTGTCACTGGTTTCTGATAATTGCAAACATTGTAAATAACGGGACGTGTCTCATTGAACGTAGATTGTTCAACAAAATTCCCCATCCACGCACCGCCGCTTTTGGAATCACGGGCAAAGAAATCACCGTAAAATAGCGCAAGTCCAACGCCATTATGGTCAAATATTTCCCATACGCGCACATCCGGATGATAGACAGGTATATCAAAGCGCTCGACAAACTTAATGCCGAAAAGCTGGTTGGCAGTCCAGAATACTCCCTCATTCAACACTGTGTTCAATTCGAAATAAGGTTTGAGCTGCGCTTCATCGAGACAGAATTTCTCACGTCTTACCTGCTCGGCATAAAATGCCCAGTCCCACGGCTGGGCGCTAAATCCGCCCTGCTGCTTTTCGATAACCGCCTGAATAGACGCCAGTTCATCGTCTGCTCGCTTACGAGCGGCCGGGACAATTTCACGCATAAAGTTAAGTGCTGCTTCGGGGGTTTTTGCCATCTGGTCGGCGATTTTCCACGCAGCATAATGAGGGAAACCAAGTAGGTTCGCCTGCTGTGCGCGGATCTCCACCAGCCGTTGAATAATGGCACGGGTATCGTTAGCGTCATTTTTTTCTGCTCGCGTCCAGCCAGCAGTGAACAGTTTTTCACGCGTCGCACGATCGCGCAGTTCAGCAAGCGCCGGTTGCTGGGTGGTATTCAGCAGTGGGATAAGCCACTTATTATCCAGACCTTTCTCGCGCGCCGCCTCCGCCGCCAGGGCAATATCTTGCTCACTCATCCCCGCCAGTTGCCCAATATCGTCAACCACCAGACCACCGGATTTGTTCGCGGCTAATAACCGCTGGTTAAACTGACTAATAAGGGTCGCAGCCTCTGTGTTCAGCACTTTTAATTTTGCTTTATCGGCCTCTGCAAGTCTGGCCCCGGCAAGAACAAAACGTTGATGAATCACCTCGACCAGTCGAATGGATTCGCTATCAAGACTCAGGGATTCACGGCGCTGCCAGATGGCATCTACCCGAGCGAACAATTCGCCGTTCAGGTAAATGTCATTAGCCAGTTCCGCAAGTTCCGCAGAGAACTGTTCATCAAGACGCTGTAATTCATCGTTGGTATGTGCCGAAGTCATAGCGAAGAAGACGCTGGTTACACGTGTGAGTAATTCCCCGCTCTTTTCAAGAGCCAGAATAGTGTTAGTAAAATCGGGCGTCTGCGGGTTTAACGCTATTGCTTCTATCTCAGCCCGCTTTTGCCGCATCCCCTCGTCGAATGCCGGGCGATAGTGATGATTTGCAATCTGATCAAAATGGGGAGCCATATAAGGCAGCGTGCTCTGCGTAAGAAAAGGATTCGTCGTTGACATTTTCTACTCCTGAAAACGAGGTGTTCCATAGCGTAGGCTTACTGATACCGGAGTGCAATCTTGCAAACCAGTATTACCCGCTCTTAAGCATCACGTGCTATGTTAGTGACACACAAAAGCGTTGAGGAACAGTGAGATGATCGTTTTAGTAACTGGAGCAACGGCAGGTTTTGGTGAATGCATTACTCGTCGTTTTATTCAACAAGGGCATAAAGTTATCGCCACTGGCCGCCGTCAGGAGCGTTTGCAGGAGTTAAAAGACGAGCTGGGAGATAATCTTTATATTGCCCAACTGGACGTCCGCAACCGCGCCGCCATTGAAGAAATGCTGGCATCGCTTCCTGCCGAGTGGCGTGAGATTGATATTCTGGTGAACAATGCTGGACTGGCGCTGGGTATGGAACCTGCACATAAAGCGAGCGTTGAAGACTGGGAAACCATGATTGATACCAACAATAAGGGCCTCGTATATATGACGCGCGCAGTCCTGCCGGGCATGGTTGAGCGCAATTGTGGTCACATTATTAACATTGGTTCAACGGCGGGTAGCTGGCCATATGCAGGTGGCAACGTCTACGGTGCAACAAAAGCGTTTGTTCGTCAGTTCAGCCTGAATCTACGCACAGATCTGCACGGTACGGCAGTACGTGTCACAGACATCGAACCGGGACTGGTAGGCGGCACCGAATTTTCCAATGTCCGTTTTAAAGGCGATGACGGCAAAGCAGAAAAAACCTATCAAAATACCGTTGCGCTGACGCCAGAAGATGTTAGCGAAGCCGTCTGGTGGGTAGCCACACTCCCCGCTCACGTTAACATCAATACCCTGGAAATGATGCCGGTTACCCAAAGCTATGCCGGGCTGAATGTCCATCGGCATTAATTTTTATACCCGGCCTCACCGCCGGGTTATTGCTTGTCACAAAAAAGTGGTAGACTCTTGCGGTTAACCCACTCAAAAGCAAGAACGAATGACCGTCGAAACACAACTTAATCCCACACAGCCTGTCAATCAGCAAATTTATCGTATTCTTCGTCGCGACATTGTGCATTGCCTGATTGCACCAGGTACGCCGTTGTCGGAAAAAGAAGTTTCTGTTCGTTTCAATGTGTCACGCCAGCCGGTTCGCGAAGCCTTCATTAAACTGGCTGAAAACGGCCTGATTCAAATTCGCCCGCAGCGTGGCAGCTACGTCAATAAAATCTCCATGACCCAGGTTCGCAATGGCAGTTTTATTCGACAGGCCATTGAGTGCGCGGTGGCACGGCGGGCAGCAAGCATGATTACTGAAAGCCAGTGCTACCAACTTGAGCAAAATCTTCACCAGCAACGCATTGCCATTGAGCGCAAGCAACTGGATGATTTTTTTGAACTTGATGACAACTTCCATCAACTCCTTACTGATATTGCTGATTGTCAGCTCGCCTGGGACACCATTGAAAACCTGAAAGCGACCGTTGATCGGGTGCGCTACATGAGTTTTGACCACGTTTCGCCGCCGGAAATGCTGCTTCGCCAGCACATGGATATTTTCTCTGCGCTGCAAGCACATGATGGTGATGCAGTTGAAAAGGCAATGGCATTGCATTTGCAGGAGATCAGTGAGTCCGTACAGCTAATACGCCAGGAAAATAGCGACTGGTTCAGCGAAGAGTAATTCTTTTCCTCTCATCCCATTCGGGGTGAGAGTTCATCCCCTTCTTCTGGTTTATGCAAGCATCAAAAAAGATGTGAACTTGATCATAAACAAAAAAAAATTCACTCGACAGGAGTATTTATATTGCGCCCGTTACGTGGGCTTCGACTGTAAATCAGAAAGGAGAAAACACCTATGACGACCTACGATCGTAACCGTAACGCAATCACTACTGGCAGCCGTGTTATGGTTAGCGGCACCGGTCACACTGGCAAGATCCTGTCGATTGATACTGAAGGTTTGACCGCAGAGCAAATTCGCCGCGGTAAAACCGTAGTAGTTGAAGGTTGTGATGAAAAACTCGCACCTCTGGACCTGATTCGTCTCGGCATGAACTAAGTGTGTGAATGCCGCCGATGGCGGCATTGCTGTCACTTATCACTTCACCGCATATTTCGCCACGGTCGCTTTCGCACCCTGCGCTGATAAAGACAAATACGCTTCCGTTACCTTTGCAGTGAACAACGCATTGTTCGGCAAATCATCACCAAATATCGCATTAATCGCCATCAAGGACTGCACGCGCGCTTTCCCTTCTGCACTACTTTGCACTGCCTTCTGAATGACTGGTAATAACGGGTCACTGATTTCAATGGGATTACCCTGCTCATCAACACCGCCGACATATCGCATCCAACCAGCAACGCCAAGCGCCAACAGATCGAACGCGCTGCCCTGTGTCAGATGCCAGCGAATGGAATCCAGCATTCGCTGCGGGAGCTTCTGACTGCCATCCATCGCAATCTGCCAGGTTCGATGGCGTAACGCTGGATTACTGTAGCGTTCAATCAGTCGAGCCGCATAATTTTGCAGATCCACGTCCTGCACTTTCAGCGTCGGTGCCTGTTCCTGCAACATCAAGGCATGTGCCGCACGGCGATAATTTTCATCTTCCATGCAGTCATTAATATGCTGATATCCGGCCAGATAGCCCAGATACGCCAGGAATGAGTGGCTGCCGTTGAGCATACGAAGTTTCATCTCTTCATAAGGCAGCACATCACTGACCAGTTCAGCACCTGCTTTTTGCCATTCCGGACGTCCGGCAACAAAGTTATCTTCAATAACCCACTGACGGAACGGTTCACAGGCTACACCTGCTGGATCGCACACACCGGTGAGCTGCTCTATTTTATTCAGCGTTTCAGCCGTCACCGCCGGGACAATGCGATCGACCATTGTCGAAGGGAAAGTCACGTTTTCTACAATCCATTGCGCCAGTTCTGTATCGACAGCATGCGCATAAGAAGTGACAACGTCACGCACCACATGACCATTTTCCGGCATATTGTCGCACGACATTACCGTAAATGCCGGTAACCCAGCGGCCTTACGCCGGGCCAGCGCCTCCACAATAACCCCTGGTGCCGTTTTCGGCTGGTGGGGATTGGTTAGATCGTCAACGATCATAGGGTGATCCAGCATTAACTGCCCGGTCGCCGGAGAGTGAAAATAGCCTTTCTCTGTAATAGTAAGAGAAACAATCGCAATTTGCGGTTCACACATGGCAGCAAGCACAGCTTCTAAACCGTCTATTTGTACATGCAACGCGTTTTTCACTACCCCCACTACACGAGCGGTCCAGGCATCGGCCGACATTTCTGCAACGGTATAGAGATTATCTTGCTGTTTTAGATCGGCTATTTGCTGTTCACCGCCAATCAGGTTCACTTCATAGTAACCCCAATCACTGTGATGCTCGGCAGCCAGGATATCGGTGTACACGCCCTGATGCGCGCGATGAAATGCGCCAAATCCTAAATGAACAATTTTTGCCGCCAGCTTATTACGATCATAAACAGGGAGTGTCGCTTTTGCTGATAACAAATTATTTCCCATGACAATTCCTTTAATTTTAATATGGCAAGCTGAATGGTTTGTTATATGAATATAAAATCCCTCCTCACTAAGAGAAGGGATTCTGGATTTACAGACTTGTTGAAGGTTGTGCAGCTCTTACAACGTGTGGTTGATTTTCTGCCGCATCTTCCAGCGCACTCAAATCGCGGTCTTTAACTTCTGGCATTTTCAGCGCGGAGATTAAACCGATAACAGAATAAGCCATAATCATTATCGCAATCGGATACCAGGACTCAGTCATGGTGCAGAAAATACCCGCCAGGATAGGACCGAAACCTGAGGCAATAAGACCACCAATTTCTTTAGAAATTGCCATCCGGGTAAAGCGGTTTTTACAGCCGAACATCTCTGCCATGGTAATATTTTCCAGGGCAAATAATCCCAACACCGCACAGTTATGAATCACAATCAACGCAACCATGATGGTGCTCGGGGCATAGCTTTTATCGACGATAATAGACAGCATTGGCCACGCCAGCACCATGGCTGAAGTATTCATAATAATGTAGGGAATACGACGACCAATTTTATCGGACAACCATCCCAGGAATGGAATAGTCATAAAGCCGATAATTGAGCTGATCATTAAGGCATCTGTCGGAATTGCTTTATTAAACAGCAATGTTTGTACTAAATAACCTGCAAGGAATGTTTGAATCAGGCCGGAGTTTCCTGCCTGTCCAAAACGAAGACCCGTTGCCAGCCAAAAAGATTTGCTCTGGAACATACTGCCAGAAGGCACAGCTTTTGCTGCAGGTTGCTGACTGTCATTAACCTTCTCAAAGACCGGGCTTTCTTTCAGGTTCATGCGCAGCCAGATAGCAAAGACCATCACCACCACACTCGCCAGGAACGGTATACGCCATCCCCATGCCAGCAGTTCTTCTTTACTGAGAATAAAGAACATAAAGGCCCAGATTGCCGTTGCGCTCAAGGTACCGCAGTTCGTTCCCATCGCGACGAACGAGGAGATAATCCCGCGCTTTCCTTTCGGTGCATATTCAGCAAGCATAGTACCAGCACCAGAAATTTCCGCGCCTGCTCCCAGCCCCTGAATAATACGCAGAGTCACCAGTAGGATTGGCGCAAAAACACCAATCTGCGCATAGGTCGGCAACACGCCAATTAGGGTGGTACAGATCCCCATCATGGTGATGGTAATAAAGAGTACTTTTTTACGCCCTATTCTGTCGCCCATTTTGCCGAAAATAAATGCTCCGACAATACGTGCCACATAGCCTGCGCCGTAGGTTCCCATTGCCAGAATTAACGCCATTGCAGTTGATGATTCCGGGAAAAATATCTCATGAAACACTAACGCTGCGCCGAGCGAATATAGCTGAAAATCCATGAATTCAAGCGCGGTCCCCAGCCATCCCGACACTGCTGCTTTCACCAAATCCTTAGTGCTTCTTTCGTGTTTTTCTATTGTCATAATGGATATCTCTAAATAAGAGGTAAGATGCGTACTACTTACTCGCTGTTATTGGTATTATTCAGAAAAAGTGAGTAAGACTTTGCAGCAATGTTTTTGATCCTGTTCAAATAAACTTATGGCATCAGCAACATGCTGAAACTCAAACGTGTGGGTAATTAATTTTTCTGGTTTAATTAACCCTTTACTTAACCAGTCGATCACGACCGGGAATTTGTTGGCATTTAACCGGGAGGAGAAAATAGAAAGTTCTTTTCCGGTAATTCCCTGCTGAATGACTTCAGACGGTTCACTGGAAAAGCCCATTAACACAATACGTGCCGCTGGAGAAGCCAACGTAACCGCTTCTTTCAAAATTGAAGGATGACAAGCAGCATCAATAATTAATGTTGGCTTGATTCCTTTTTCAGCGAATATTTCGCCAAGCGGTGTCTGACCGTTATTAATCGCCCAATCCGCCCCGCTCTCTTTCGCTTTTTCCAGTCGTTCATCAATGCGATCGGCAACGATCACGTTTTTGACGTTATAAACACCCTTTAATACCTGAACAATAGTCAGACCAATCGGACCTGCGCCATAAACCAGCACGGTGTCATCTTCAGTTGGTTTACCGTGTCCGGTAACGTTCGCCGCAATGGTAAAGGGCTCGATCATTACCGCAAATTTATCTGCCACTGTATCGGGGATTTTCCACGCATTTTTTGCCGGAACAACGGCATATTCACTAAAACCGCCGTCAGCATGAACACCTAATACAGCCAGCGTTGTACAAACATTCGGTTTACCAATTGAGCACGGATAGCAATGCCCACAGCTCACTACCGGATCTACCGCAACACGCTCACCAATCCGGCTGTTTTCAATACCCTCACCGACTGCATCAATCACGCCAAAAAATTCGTGGCCAATGACGCGTGGATATTTCGCAAACGGATTATGACCGCGATAAATATGGCTATCAGAGCCGCAAATCCCGGCCAGTTTCACTTTTACCCGTACTTCACCCGCAGACGGGTTGGGAATTTCACGTTCGATAATTGCCAGTTGATTTGGTTTTTCAATTAAAATACTTTTCATTATTTTTCTCCTTACCAGTTCCACAGCGTGCCATCTTCCAGACGTGCGACTGGCAGATAAGCAGGTTCGTAGGGGTATTTTGCTGCCAGCTTTTCATCAAACTCGATACCAAGACCCGGTTTGTCGCCCGGATGCATATAGCCGTTATCGAAAGTCCAGTTATGCGGGAAGACCTCGAGCATTTGTTCTGAATAGCCCATATATTCCTGAACGCCGAAATTTGGTACCCACAGATCAAAGTGCAGCGCCGCAGCCATGCAGACAGGTGACAAATCAGAAGGACCGTGTGAGCCAGTGCGTACCTGATACAAGGATGCGAAATCAGCGATCCGACGCATACCGGTGATGCCGCCCGCATGAGTCAGCGTGGTGCGGATATAGTCAATGAGTTGTTCTTCTATCAGCTGTTTGCAGTCCCAAATGCTATTGAAGACTTCACCCACTGCAATTGGCGTGACGGTGTGTTGGCGAATGAGGCGGAAACACTCCTGGTTTTCCGCAGGCGTCGGGTCTTCCATCCAGAACATGCGATAATCTTCAATGCTTTTACCAAAGCGCGCCGCTTCAATAGGCGTTAAGCGATGGTGCATGTCATGCAGCAGATGTTCATCAAAACCAAACTTGTTACGTACCGCGTCGAACAGTTTTGGCATGAAGTCGAGATATTTTTCCGTCGACCATAACTGCTCTTCCGGCCATTGCCCTTTGGTCGCAGGTTCATAAGCCAGCCCTTTGCCTTTGGACATACCATAGGTGGTCTTCATGCCTGGAATGCCGCACTGTACGCGAATGGCTTTGAATCCCAATTCCTGATGACGAGCATAATCATCCAGTGCCTCATCAATGGAGTGACCGGTCGTGTGACAATAAACCATAACCCCTTCGCGAGACGCGCCACCCAGTAGCTGATAAAGCGGCATGTTGGCGGCTTTGGCTTTGATGTCCCACAGCGCCATATCAACAGCTGAAATGGCCGACATGGTGACTGGACCGCGACGCCAGTACGCCCCTTTATAGAAAAACTGCCAGATATCTTCGATACGGTGAGCATCGCGGCCTATAAGCTGCGGACAAAGATGATCTTGCAGGTAAGACGCAACGGAAAGCTCGCGTCCATTCAGTGTGGCATCGCCAAGACCGGTAATACCGTCCTCGGTGGTGATTTTTAAGGTGACGAAATTACGCCCCGGACAGGTAACAAAAACTTCAGCCCTTACGATCTTCATGTTCGATTCCTTGCATCGCTTGTCGTGATGCATGAAATCTACGCAACTGAGCTACTACCATACAAGTATAAATATTGTAAAAGGTAAGCGCGATCACAAAAAAAGGCGCGTATTTGCGCCGTGAATAGTTCTAAAGACAGCCGGACTGTGTTGTTATTCTGGACACCTCTAAGATCGTATCTTGTTAATAATAAAAGGCATTGCTTAATCCCAACAAGATCAGGCTCGTCCCCAGCCAGCAACAATAATCAGCATCCCGCATAGCGCAACCAATGCCCCTGTCCAGTCGTAGAGACTGAGTTTAACGCCATCCACAACCCGCAGCCACAGTAGTGCCGTGCAAACATAAACGCCACCATAAGCTGCATACACTCGCCCACTTGCCGCCGGATGCAATGTTAATAGCCAGACGAAAAGCGCAAGTGAAATCCCCGCCGGAACCAGCAGCCATACGCTGGCGTTTCGTTTAAGCCACAGCCAGGGCAGAAAGCATCCGACAATTTCACACAAGGCAGTAGCAAAAAACAGTAACGTTGTTTTAATCATCTTTGTCACTCATTGACATCATGTATATTTATGGCTCGACATAATATCATCACCATATACATCCTTCTGGTACGTTTTGCGTTCCCGGTGGATCGTGTAATATCCCTTTAAACATTCATGTAAGGAATGAATCATGAATATTACTTTCTGCAAACGGTTCGGACTGCTCACTTTTCTGCTACCTTGCGTACTGGCATTTAGCGCAACTACTCATGCAGAAACCAATAAACTGGTGATTGAGTCTGGCGACAGCGCACAGAGTCGCCAACAGGCGACAATGGAAAAAGAGCAATGGAATGAAACTCGCAATCTGCGTCAAAAAGTCAATAAACGTACCGAGAAAGAATGGGATAAAGTTGACGCCGCATTCGATAGCCGCGATAAATGCGAACAAAGTGCCAACATTAATGCCTACTGGGAACCGAACACTTTACGTTGCCTGGACCGTCGTACTGGCCGCGTAATTACCCCCTAACCTTTTATTGATATAAGGAATGTAAGGACAGGTTATGACAAGCGCCCACAGTGTTAAGCTACGTCCGCTGGAGCGTGAAGATTTACGCTATGTGCATCAACTCGACAATAACGCCAGCGTGATGCGTTACTGGTTTGAGGAACCCTACGAAGCCTTTGTTGAACTCTCTGATCTGTACGATAAACATATTCACGATCAGAGTGAGCGCCGTTTCGTGGTGGAATGCGATGGTGAGAAAGCCGGTCTGGTGGAACTGGTTGAAATTAACCATGTCCACCGCCGCGCAGAATTTCAGATAATCATCTCCCCGGAATACCAGGGTAAAGGTCTGGCAACCCGCGCAGCGAAATTAGCAATGGATTATGGCTTCACTGTTCTTAATCTCTATAAGCTGTATCTGATTGTCGATAAAGAGAATGAAAAAGCGATTCACATTTACCGTAAGCTCGGTTTTACGGTCGAAGGTGAACTGATGCATGAATTCTTTATTAATGGTCAATATCGCAATGCCATTCGCATGTGTATATTCCAGCATCAGTATCTGGCGGAACATAAAACGCCTGGTCAGGCGATGCTGAAGCCGACCGCGCAATAGCGTTAATAATAATCAATAGTATTTTTGATAGTGTAAACCCGTTCGACGGCGGGTTTTTCTGCTTCATCAACAATGATCAATTGGCAGTCCACCGGATTGGCGTGACTGTCATATTCACAGGTTTGCTTAACATTACCAACTTGTTGATTATTCAGTAAAGTAACCGCCGTATAATCAAGCTTTTTGAGCGGATCTTTTGACGGCGTTGCAGCGACGGATAACGTTTTGTCGTTGCTTACAGTGGTTTTACCCAGCGGATAGCCCTGTTCATCATACCGATAATCCACCTTCATCTTTTTGCTACTGGCTTTAACTACAAAGCCGTTATCATCGGTTTCCCAACTCACTCCGGCAGAAGGTAATTCTGCTAATTGACATTTACCCTGTAAACGTACTTTTTTCTCCAGTGTCTGTGCATCACGGTAATAATTCGCATCCAACACTAAGGCAACCACGGTATTATTTTCCAGATCCAGTAATTCAAGTGAATCGAAGCAACCTTCTTCCGATAAACTGCCAGAAACACGTTTCGTCACTTCCCCTTGTTCATTCATCAATGTTTGGGTGAAATCTTTAACCGGACCACGCAGCGGATCGAAATCAAATTCATTAGAGAAACTGGCCATCTCTGGCGTAAAAGAAAACGTTACTTCTGCGCGATCGCATCCTGTGAGCATTATCGCGAGCAAACATGGCAGTAATTTGAATTTCACTTCAGTCACCAGACAGTAGAGATAATTTTCAATCATAGTAGCAAATACAGTACTTTACACGTGAAATGCTATGCTTAGTTAGTCATATTCATTTAAGGAGCCAATGATGAAAATCTCAACTTATTGTGCCGCGCTTCTGCTCACACTGGCCTCACCCGTCGTGCTGGCCGCGCCAGACTCTTGTGAACGGATAAAGAGCGATATTTCACAGCGTATTATCAATAACGGTGTGCCAGAAAGTAGCTTTACTTTAAGTATTGTGCCGAATGATCAGGTCGATCAACCTGACACCAAGGTGGTTGGCCATTGTGCCAATGATACGCATAAAATTCTCTATGACCGCACCACCAGCGGTAACAATTCTGCCCCAGCACAACCGACTCAGGATGGTGCACCTGCCGAACCGCAATAAAAAGTATGATGGACGCTGGCGCGTCTTATCAGGTCAACATTCCGCAACGGATCTGTAGGCTCGATAAGACGCTCACGAGCCATCCGGCAACGTTCTTATCATGCTCTATTGTAGCCAGTTATCACTGATACCCTTCTATTGATATGGATTAATATTTCTTAACCTAAAATAGGTAGACTCCCCTATTGTTAGCACGCTAAATATTCAAAATATAAATGCTTATATAACGATAGAAATCAGGGAGTGAGTTATGTCCAAAAATGAAAATCAGGTGGGCATTAGCCGCAGAACATTGGTCAAATCTACCGCTATAGGTTCACTGGCGCTTGCAGCTGGCGGATTATCATTGCCTTTCGCTATGCGCAGCGCAGCGGCGGCAGTACAGCAGGCCCATGAAAAAGTTGTATGGGGGGCTTGTTCGGTCAACTGTGGTAGCCGCTGCGCGCTTCGTCTCCATGTTAAAGATAATGAAGTCACCTGGGTGGAAACCGATAATACTGGCGGCGACGAATATGGCAATCATCAGGTACGTGCCTGTTTGCGTGGTCGTTCTATCCGTCGGCGGATTAATCATCCCGATCGACTGAACTATCCAATGAAACGCGTAGGCAAACGCGGCGAAGGAAAATTCGAACGTATTAGCTGGAATGAGGCGCTTGATACCATCGCCAATAGCCTGAAAAAAACCGTCGCACAATATGGCAACGAGGCCGTTTATATCCAGTACTCTTCAGGGATCGTCGGCGGAAATATGACCCGCTCTTCGCCATCTGCCTCTGCAGTAAAACGCCTGATGAACTGTTACGGTGGTTCGCTTAATCAGTATGGTTCCTACAGTACCGCGCAAATATCCTGTGCAATGCCTTACACCTACGGCAGTAACGATGGCAACAGCACCACCGATATCGAAAACAGCAAGCTGGTGGTGATGTTTGGTAACAACCCCGCTGAAACACGAATGAGCGGCGGCGGAATCACTTACCTTCTTGAAAAAGCGCGCGAGAAATCCAACGCCAAAATGATCATTATCGATCCGCGCTACACCGATACCGCCGCCGGTCGTGAAGACGAATGGTTCCCTATTCGTCCAGGGACCGATGCAGCACTGGTGGCAGGTATCGCCTGGGTGTTAATTAACGAAAATCTCGTCGATCAACCCTTTCTCGATAAATACTGCGTCGGTTATGACGAAAAAACCTTGCCTGCGGATGCGCCCAAAAATGGCCATTACAAGGCGTATATTCTTGGCGAAGGTGACGATAAAACAGCGAAAACACCGCAGTGGGCTTCGCAGATCACCGGTATCCCGGCGGACCGTATCGTCAAACTGGCACGTGAGATCGGGACAACAAAACCCGCCTACATATGCCAGGGCTGGGGACCACAGCGCCAGGCGAATGGCGAGTTGACCGCTCGCGCTATTGCTATGTTACCCATTCTGACGGGCAATGTCGGCATCAGTGGCGGAAATAGTGGCGCACGTGAATCTACGTACACAATTACCATTGAACGCCTGCCAGTTTTGGATAATCCGGTCAAAACGTCAATCTCCTGTTTTAGCTGGACTGATGCTATCGATCATGGTCCGCAAATGACTGCAACACGCGACGGCGTTCGCGGCAAAGAGAAGCTGGATGTGCCGATTAAGTTCATCTGGAACTATGCCGGTAACACCCTGGTGAATCAGCACTCGGACATCAACAAAACGCATGAAATTCTTCAGGATGAGTCGAAATGCGAAATGATAGTGGTCATCGAAAACTTTATGACATCTTCGGCAAAATACGCCGACATATTGCTACCAGACCTGATGACCGTTGAACAGGAAGACATAATTCCTAACGATTACGCCGATAACATGGGCTATCTCATATTCCTGCAACCGGTGACCAGCGAGAAGTTTGAACGCAAACCGATTTACTGGATCCTGAGTGAAGTTGCAAAACGTCTTGGACCTGATGTGTATCAGCAATTCACCGAGGGTCGTACCCAGGAACAGTGGTTGCAGCATCTGTACGCCCAAATGGTCGCTAAAGACCCGGCACTGCCGTCTTATGATGAACTGAAAAAAATGGGGATTTACAAACGTAAAGATCCCAATGGCCATTTCGTTGCCTACAAAGCATTTCGTGACGATCCCGAGGCGAATCCACTGAAAACGCCATCCGGTAAGATTGAAATATACTCCAGCAAACTTGCAGAAATTGCCCAAACCTGGGAACTGGAAAAAGATGAAGTGATAAGCCCCTTGCCGGTTTATGCATCAACCTTTGAAGGTTGGGACTCACCTGAACGCAGCACCTTTCCGCTACAACTGTTTGGTTTCCATTATAAATCCCGGACTCACTCCACCTATGGCAACATCGACGTACTGAAAGAAGCCTGTCGTCAGGAAGTATGGATCAACCCTATAGATGCCCAGAAGCGCGGCATTACTAATGGCGATATGGTTCGGGTGTTTAACGATCGTGGAGAAGTCCGCCTGCGAGCAAAAGTGACACCGCGCATCATCCCCGGCGTTAGCGCTATGGGTCAGGGAGCCTGGCATGAGGCAAATATGGCTGGCGATAAAATCGACCACGGAGGCTGTGTAAATACACTGACCACTCTGCGCCCTTCACCACTTGCTAAGGGAAACCCGCAGCACACCAATCTCGTCGAGATCGAAAAAGTTTAAGGAGTAGCCCATGACAACGCAATATGGATTTTTTATTGATTCCAGCCGCTGTACCGGCTGCAAAACCTGCGAGCTGGCATGCAAAGACTTTAAAGATCTTAGCCCCGAAGTAAGCTTTCGCCGGATTTACGAATATGCAGGAGGCGACTGGCAGGAAGACAATGGTGTATGGCATCAGAATGTGTTTGCCTACTATCTCTCCCTCTCCTGTAACCATTGTGAAGATCCTGCCTGCACCAAAGTCTGCCCCAGCGGCGCAATGCATAAACGCGATGATGGCTTTGTGGTGGTTGACGAAGATGTTTGTATCGGTTGTCGCTACTGTCACATGGCCTGTCCTTACGGCGCGCCACAGTACAACGACGAAAAAGGACACATGACAAAGTGCGATGGCTGTTATTCACGCGTCGCGGAAGGGAAACAACCTATATGTGTTGAATCCTGCCCGCTGCGTGCGCTTGACTTCGGTCCGATTGAAGAGTTACGCCAGAAGCACGGCACACTGGCTGCAGTCGCGCCACTGCCGCGCGCACATTTCACAAAACCCAATATCGTTATCAAACCTAACGCCAACAGCCGACCGACCGGCGATACGACTGGTTATCTGGCTAATCCGGAGGAAGTCTAAAATGGGAAATGGATGGCACGAATGGCCGCTGGTTGTATTTACCGTATTGAGCCAATGTGTGGTGGGCGCGCTGATTGTCAGTGGAATTGGCTGGTTGGTCACCAAAGATGACGCAGACCGTCAACGTATTGTTCGCGGCATGTTTTTCCTCTGGTTGTTGATGGGGATCAGTTTTATCGCCTCGATCATCCACCTGGGCTCACCGCTGCGGGCGTTTAATTCGCTGAATCGAATTGGTGCTTCCGGCTTGAGTAACGAGATTGCTGCCGGTTCAATATTTTTTGCCGTTGGCGGATTATGGTGGCTGGTGGCGGTCATCGGCAAAATGCAACAAGCGTTGGGGAAACTCTGGCTACTTGTCAGCATGGTGCTCGGCGTCATTTTCGTCTGGATGATGACCTGCGTGTATCAAATCGACACTGTGCCAACCTGGCATAACGGTTACACTACGCTGGCTTTCTTCCTGACGGTATTGTTGAGTGGCCCCATACTTGCGGCCGCTATTCTACGGGCTACTCGCGTGAATTTTAATACCACACCGTTTGCCATCATTAGCGTTCTCGCGCTGATCGCTTGTGCCGGGGTGATTGTGATGCAAGGCGTGTCTCTGGCGTCTATTCACTCATCCGTACAACAAGCCAGCGCATTGGTGCCAGATTACGCCGCATTACAGGTCTGGCGTGTGATATTGTTATGCGCTGGTCTGGGATGCTGGCTGTGTCCACTAATTCGTCGCCATGAATCTCACGTCACCGGGCTTGTGTTGGGATTAACTCTCATACTGGGCGGTGAGATGATCGGGCGAGCGCTATTTTATGGCCTGCACATGACGGTCGGAATGGCCGTCGCAGGTTAACAACTTGGTGCGGGTTAAGCCGCACGTTTCAGGATGATAGGAATGACGCATTTTTCACAACAAGATAATTTTTCTGTCGCGGCGCGCGTGCTGGGGGCACTGTTTTATTACGCCCCTGAAAGCGAGGAAGCCGCGCCTCTGGTTTCTGCAATGACCAGCGATGGCTGGGAAACTCAGTGGCCTCTGCCGCAAACTACTTTAGTGCCGCTGGTAACGGCTTTTCAGCAACAGAGTGAAGAGTCGCATACGCAGGCCTGGCAGCGTTTATTCGTTGGCCCGTGGGCGTTGCCGTCCCCGCCGTGGGGATCGGTCTGGTTGGATCGTGAATCGGTACTGTTTGGCGATTCAACGTTGGCACTTCGTCAATGGATGCGCGAAAAAGGCATTCAGTTTGAGATGAAGCAAAACGAGCCAGAAGATCATTTTGGCTCCTTGCTACTGATGGCGGCCTGGCTGGCGGAGAACGGTCGTCAGACAGAGTGTGAAGAGTTGCTGGCGTGGCATCTTTTACCGTGGTCGACGCGCTTTCTCGAGGTGTTTATCGAAAAAGCAGAACACCCTTTTTATCGCACTCTTGGCGAACTGGCTCGCTTAACGCTGGCTGAATGGCAGTCACAATTGCTGATTCCCGTCGCAGTTAAGCCACTGTTTCGTTGAGGTTACCGTAGCATCACCGGATGGCGACAATAGTGCGCCATCCGATATTTAATAAGTTACAGTGTCACATTATTTCCCCACTTAAAGCACGCACAGCTTTTGCGCCTGACGTCTTTTCCCGCAAAATAGATGCCCGTGTTTAAATTGCCATTTCTACTCATGCATCATTTACACCTTTACCCGGATCTGCGCACCATGTTCCGTCGCCTGCTTATCGCAACGATAATCGGTATTCTCGCGGCGTTTGCCGTTGCAGGGTTCCGTCATGCCATGCTATTGCTGGAGTGGTTGTTCCTGAGCAATGATTCCGGGAGTCTGGTCAATGCTGCGACAAACCTTTCTCCGTGGCGACGCCTGTTAACGCCTGCGCTTGGCGGTCTGGCAGCAGGGTTATTGCTCATGAGCTGGCAGAGAGTTACGCAGCAACGCCCTCATGCGCCGACCGATTATATGGAAGCGTTGCAGACCGAGGGGCAGTTCGATTACGCAGCAAGCCTGGTAAAATCACTTGCCTCTCTGCTGGTGGTGACCAGCGGTAGCGCAATTGGCCGTGAAGGCGCGATGATTCTGCTGGCGGCTCTTGCTGCATCCTGGTTTGCCCAACGTTTTACGCCGCGTGAAGAGTGGAAATTATGGATTGCCTGCGGTGCTGCGGCAGGCATGGCTGCAGCCTATCGTGCGCCGCTTGCCGGGAGTTTATTTATTGCCGAAGTGCTATTTGGCACTATGATGCTGGCCTCTCTTGGTCCGGTGGTGATTTCAGCCGTGGTGGCATTGCTTGTCAGCAATCTTATTAACCACAGCGATGCATTACTTTACCGCGTTCAGCTTGAGGTGACGCTGCATGTGCGGGACTATGCGCTGATTATCAGTACCGGCGTGCTGGCTGGTCTTTGCGGACCATTACTGTTGAAAATGATGAGCGCCAGTCATCAAGGTTTTGTTCATCTAAAACTGGCGCCGCCCTGGCAGTTGGCGTTAGGGGGGTTGATTGTCGGCCTGCTTTCCCTGCTCACGCCTGCCGTATGGGGCAATGGTTATAGTACGGTGCAATCCTTTTTAACCACCCCGCCACTGTTTACGGTCATTGCTGCGATCTTCATCTGCAAACTTCTTGCCGTGCTGGCCAGTAGCGGTTCCGGCGCGCCCGGCGGCGTGTTTACGCCAACGCTATTTATCGGACTTGCAATTGGCATGCTGTATGGACGTAGCCTGGGATTATGGTTTCCAGGCGGCGACGAAATGACGCTTTTACTCGGAATGACAGGGATGGCAACACTACTGGCCGCGACCACGCATGCGCCAATTATGTCGACATTGATGATATGCGAAATGACCGGGGAGTATCAGCTACTCCCCGGTTTATTGATTGCCTGTGTGATTGCGTCGGTAATGTCGCGGACCTTACACCCTGACTCTATCTACCGACAGCACACTACGCAGCATGGCTAAGCGGATGTATTGACCCAGTTCTCGCTGTTCAGCGCGCGGCAGATAAGGCAGTTCACCAATGAGTGGGGCCGGGAGTTTTTTACCTAGCACATCAATGATTTCAGCATAATGCGCTAACCCGGGGTTAATACGATTAGCCACCCAGCCAATGAGCGGCAGACCGTCGTTCGCAATCGCTTGAGCGGTCAGAAGCGCATGGTTAATACAGCCTTCCTGAATGCCCACCACCATCAACACCGGTAGCTGCTCCTGGACCACCCATTCAGAGAGCGGACGCAGATCATTCATCAGGCTACGCCATCCGCCAGTCCCCTCAACTACAACATGATCAACTTTGTCGGTCAGGTTCGCCAGACCATTTGAAATGAGGGTGTAATTGATTGGACAACTATGCGCCACGCTACTTTCTTCTTCGCTTAACGCAATGGGATTGACTGCTTCATAAGGCAGTTCAATTGATGAAACACTCTGCAACACCAGGGCATCTTTATTACGTAGCCCATCAGGTGTCTCTTTGCTCCCCTTCGCTACGGGTTTGTATCCCGCAACCATTTTTCCCTGGGAGGCTAACGCTTGTAGCAATGCGCGGGAAACCACCGTTTTCCCTACAGAAGTGTCTGTACCTGTTATAAAGAAACGCTTCAGCATCACTAACTCCACCGTTATGCTTCACTAATATAAGCCAGGAAAATAATTCAACGTGGAAAGTCTAAGTTATGCTTTCTGCACTCAATTTGAGATAGCGCAAATTTTGGTAGAACAGTTAAAAAATGTTAACCCTGCAACAGACGAATCAGCAAAGATCCATTATACATCGCGTCTTTTACCAGCGCGGCCCCCGCCATTGTCCCCTGATTGGTGAACTGAGTGCTCTCAACACTAATATGCTGGCTGTATGCTGGAAGCGCCTGCTGACGGATGCTGTCAGAAATCACAGGGAACAGAATCTTTGCCGCTTTGCTTAACGGCGAGCCAATCAGTATTTTTTGTGGGTTAAATAAATTCACCATGATGGCCAGAATGCGCCCAACGTGCGCGCCTACGCCAGTAATAATATCCTTTGCCAACAAGTCGCCCTGCAACGCCGCATGGCATAATGAATCCACGCTCAAAGGCTGCCCGTGCAACATCGAACTCATTGATTGATTAAGACGTAATTGCGCCAGTTCGAGGATGCTGTCCACACTGGCGATGGTTTCCAGACAACCGTGGTTACCGCAGTAACAGCGTTTACCATAGGGATCCACCTGGGTATGGCCAATTTCTACCAGGCTGCTGCTTCCGGCATGTAACAGGTGACCGTCGGTAATCACGCCTGCGCCAACATTGTGATCAATGACCACCTGAATCACATCGCGCGCCCCGCGAGAGGCACCAAATAATGCCTCGGCCATCGTCCATGCACTGATATCATGCTGAATGTAAACCGGTACACCTGTGTGCTGCTCCAGCGCTTCGCCGAGCGGCATCTCTTTCACATCCTCGTAAAATGGCATCCGGTGCACAATACCATTTTCCGTATCAATAATTCCCGGCAAAGTAATGGCGATGGATGTCAGGCGCTCGAGTTTTTTCTGATGACGGATAAAAAACTGATCAATATGCGCAATGATACGTTCCAGCAAAGGCAATTCATCCTGAAGCGCCAGCTCCAGCGTATCTTCCACCACCAGCTTGCTGCTTAAATCACGCAAAGCGAGGAAAATCAAACCACGGCTGATGCGCAGAGAAAGATAATGCCAGGCTTCTGTTTCCACCACTAACCCCACCGCAGGGCGTCCACGGTTTCCCGCTTCTTTAATTTCTAACTCTTGCACCAGGTGCGCTTCTAGCATTTCGCGGACAATTTTGGTGATACTGGCTGGAGCCAGTTGCGCCATGCGGGAAAGGTCGATACGCGAAATGGGACCAAGCTGATCAATCAGGCGATATACAGCACCCGCGTTGGTCTGCTTTATTTGATCAATATGTCCAGGCTGGTTTTCAGCAACCACCTTATACTCCCTATATTTTCGCGCTCCGAAATAATCTGTAGGCTATGGTGAAACACTTCAATGCGTGCCGTCAAATTTTTACTTAGCCATGTGATTAACAGCACACTTTTCGGTTTTTTTAGCTGTATTTTACCTCACCTGAGAGCATTCAGCAGCTGAATACGAAAGTTTCGCGCAGCCGAACTTTGTTCATGATGCCTCGGCCAGACCAACCACATTTCAGAAACCGCATCTTCTTCAGCAATAGGTATCCAACGCATTTCATTAAGCTGAACACGCTTAAAGGAGGCGGGCAAAATCGAAACGCCCAAACCGGCAGACACGAGGCCTATGATGGTCATTGCCTCACCCACTTCCTGGGTAATAACCGGCGTAAGATTGTAGCGTCGCATCAGGCCAAGAATGTCATCATAAAGCCCCGTCCCGACGTGGGGATCAAAGAAAACAAACGGCTCTTTTGCCAGTTCCGCCAGCGTAACTACAGATTTACTTGCCAATGGATGATCGTGCGGAATCATCGCCATGAGCGGTTCATGTACAATTACCGCGTGGTTCAACGTCTCCGGCAGCAAAGTATTGCGTAATAGTCCCATATCGAGTGTTCCTTCGATAAGAGGTGCAATTTGCTCGCGGGTATTCATCTCGCGTGTCTGCAAATGGACATCAGGAAATTCGCGGCGAAATAACGATAAGGTATCTGACACTGCGCGAATGAATGGCGCCGATGAGGTGAAGCCAATGCGTAACTCTCCCGCCTCCCCCTGATGCAGTCGTTCAGCTCGCGCGACGGCATCGTCTACCAGAGAAAGAATTTGACGACTATCGGCAAGAAATTGTTTGCCTGCAGCGGTGAGCGCAACGCTACGATTGGTCCTGGCCAGCAGGCGCGCGCCAATTTGTAGCTCCAACGCCTGAATCTGTTGGCTTAGTGGTGGTTGGGAAATATTCAGTCGCGCAGCAGCACGGCCAAAATGCAGTTCTTCTGCAACAGCGATGAAGTAACGGAGGTGACGCAATTCAATATTCATATTTCAAACATATTATTTGAGACTATTAATATATTAGACATAACAATTCGATTTTCCTACTCTATTCCTGAGCCAACACAACGCGCATATTTAGTAAGGATTTCAAGTGAGTCGTACCACAACTGTTGATGACGCTCCGGCAAGCGACACTGACAAGCAAAACGTTTCCCAGCCAAACCTATTCATCAAACGCGGTACGCCGCAATTTATGCGCGTGACCCTGGCGCTTTTTTCTGCCGGACTGGCGACCTTCGCGCTTCTCTATTGTGTGCAACCTATCCTTCCGGTTCTTTCGCAGGAGTTTGGCTTAACACCCGCAAACAGTAGTATTTCACTGTCAATTTCAACGGCAATGCTGGCTATCGGTTTGCTGTTTACTGGCCCGCTTTCCGATGCCATTGGTCGCAAGCCAGTGATGGTTACGGCGCTGTTATTGGCCTCCATCTGCATGCTACTTACGACGATGATGACCAGCTGGCACGGCATTTTGGTGATGCGTGCCTTAATTGGCCTTTCATTAAGCGGCGTGGCTGCGGTGGGCATGACCTACCTTAGCGAAGAGATCCACCCGAGTTTTGTCGCCTTTTCAATGGGGTTGTACATCAGCGGTAACTCGATTGGCGGCATGAGCGGACGCTTAATTAGCGGTGTCTTCACCGATTTCTTCAGCTGGCGAATTGCACTGGCAGCGATTGGCTGTTTCGCACTGGCCTCGGCGTTAATGTTCTGGAAAATTCTTCCCGAATCTCGCCATTTCCGCCCTTCCTCACTGCGCCCTAAAACATTGTTTATCAACTTCCGCCTGCACTGGCGCGACCAGGGATTGCCTTTGTTATTCACAGAAGGTTTTTTGCTGATGGGCTCATTCGTTACCCTGTTTAATTATATTGGCTATCGCTTGATGCTTTCCCCGTGGCATGTCAGTCAGGCGGTGGTGGGTTTATTATCGCTGGTCTATTTGACCGGTACCTGGAGTTCACCAAAAGCCGGAACCATGACCACCCGCTTTGGACGCGGTCCGGTGATGTTGTCTTCAACAGGTGTCATGCTTGTTGGCCTGTTAATGACATTATTCAGTTCGATATGGCTGATTTTTGCCGGGATGCTGCTCTTCTCCGCCGGATTCTTTGCCGCTCACTCGGTCGCCAGCAGCTGGATTGGCCCCCGTGCTAAACGCGCCAAAGGCCAGGCTTCCTCGCTGTATCTGTTCAGTTACTACGTGGGGTCAAGTATTGCCGGAACATTAGGTGGGGTCTTCTGGCATAACTACGGCTGGAACGGCGTTGGCGCCTTTATCGCTTCGATGCTGGTGGTCGCGATTATAGTGGGTACACGTTTACACCATCGATTGCATGCCTGAAAAATAAGTCCGGGCTGAGTAAAATACCCACCCGGGCTTATTGTCTGCTCAACTCAACGTTAATAACCATCCTAAAATAGACGAAGCGCCAGCCAATTCCCGCAGCGCATCTAACGTCATCAGGATAATAAATACCCAAATTAGCGGATTCATTTACTGTGTGTCATTTATTGATGATGCAAAGTAATTCTACCGTTTTGGGCACAGCGAAATAGTAAACTCGATCAAGACTACTGATATTAGTAGGGTATTTACCTTAAGTCACATCGCGTTATTATTTATCAATTTACTTTGTACATATCGTTACATGCCGAAACCAACCACTCACGGAAGCCTCCCATTACCCGAGATATAGTCATTACATCGGCCCCGCAGTGGGGTTGCATAAAAAAACCAAATTGAGGGTATGACAATGAAAAAAGTATTAGCGCTGGTTGTTGCCGCTGCAATGAGTCTCTCTTCTGCCGCCTTTGCCGCAGAGACTGCGACCACACCGGCCCCTGCAACAACTGCCACCAAAACTGCACCTGCAAAAACCATGCATCATAAAAAACAGCATAAAGCAGCACCTGCCCAAAAAGCGCAGGCAGCGAAAAAACATCATAAAAAAGCGACAACTGAGCAGAAAGCTCCGGAACAAAAAGCACAAGCCGCGAAAAAACACACCAAGAAACACAGCCATCAGCAACCTGCAAAACCAGCCGCACAACCAGCAGCTTGAGTTTTCAACAGCAATAATGGCGCGCCCCCTCGCGCCTGAAAATTACGGTGCTAAACGGATAACGTTTAGCGCCGCCTTTAGCGGAGGGTACTATGGTGGGCCGTTATCGCTTTGAGTTCATTCTTATCATACTTATTTTATGTGCACTGATTGCCACTCGCTTTTATCTTTTCTGATCGTAGTTATCTGATTTCACTCCCACTTTAATCCCGTCCCGGCTATAGTATTTATGAGGGTTTGCTTTTAATAATCATAATTACCCACCAGAGTGTGATATGCGTACAACCATTGCTGTAGTACTGGGTGCAATTAGTTTGACATCTGCATTGGTATTTGCGGATAAACCTGATAGTCCTGAATCGGCTAATGATGAAGTCAGCACCCTGTTTTTTGGTCATGACGATCGAGTGTCGGTAATTAACACGACCCAATCTCCGTGGGATGCGGTTGGGCAACTGGAGACTGCCAGTGGAAATCTCTGCACGGCCACCCTGATTGCGCCCAATCTCGCATTAACGGCGGGTCACTGTTTATTAACGCCGCCAAAAGGCAAACCAGACAAAGCAGTTGCACTGCGTTTTGTGTCGAATAAGGGGCTATGGCGTTATGAGATCCACAACATTGAAGGCCGTGTAGATCCGACATTAGGAAAACGGTTAAAGGCTAATGGAGATGGCTGGATTGTCCCGCCAGCTGCCGCGCCGTGGGATTTTGGTTTGATTGTGCTGCGCAATCCGCCTTCTGGCATTACCCCCTTACCACTTTTCGAGGGAGACAAAGCAGCACTCACCGCCGCATTAAAAGCAGCAGGTCGTAAAGTGACCCAGGCAGGATATCCCGAGGATCACCTGGATACGTTGTACAGTCATAAAAATTGCGAAGTGACTGGCTGGGCGCAAACGTCGGTGATGTCGCATCAGTGCGATACCCTACCGGGTGACAGCGGTTCGCCGCTAATGCTGCATACTGATGGCGGTTGGCAGTTGATTGGCGTGCAAAGTTCGGCGCCTGCGGCTAAAGATCGCTGGCGGGCCGATAATCGGGCTATCTCTGTTACCGGCTTTCGCGACAAACTGGAAGAGTTATCCCGGCAATAGCGTTTAAATGCTGCCCGAAAATACGGGCAGCATAAGCATCAGGCGAGTTTCACCATGATCATTCCTGCTAACAACAGGACCAGACCAACCCAGCCTTTACGGTTTAACCGCTGACCAAACAGGATCCAACCGGCTGCTAATGTGGCGGCAATACCAAACCCGCCCCACAACGCATACGCCACTGACAAGTCGATCCCTTTAACTGCCTGGGATAGCGCACAAAAAGCAGCAAGTACCGCCGCCAGCGACAGCAAGCCATAGACTTTACGGCGAAAGCCATCAGAGAATTTCAAAAAGACGTTAGCAATAATTTCCAGCACTATCGCCAGTGCCAACCAGGCGGCGTGAATCCATTCAAACTGAGCCATGATTCTGCTCCAGCGTAGATTTACGCCCTTTACGCGTACCCGATTTGATCAAGACAATCCCGGCAACCAGGGTCGTTAACCCGGCAATTTTCATCAGCGATAAACTTTCATCAAATAACAGAACGCTAAACAGCGTAATAAATAAAATACCGATACCTTCCCACAGCGCATAGGCTACGCCTAACGCGATTTTTTTAACGGCGAAAGAGAGGAATATATATGACAGAGTAATCATCACCAGCATTAAAATAAACCCGCCGTTTCCATCACTGACGCTAGCCCATTTCATAGATAACGTACCGGTAATTTCTGTGGCAATAGCCAGACCTAATAAAATCCAATAAAAATACATCGTCCTTCTCCTGCAAGAGAATTATTTTAATGTTCGCTTGATTCAGCGAAACCAAAGTAAAGTGGTCAAGCCCGGCGCATAGCGCAAGCTTCGGCAGAAGAAAGGACTAAAGCGCGTTGCGCCAGTGCTGCTCACCTGCGAGCAAGATAGTGGATGAGGTACGAAGATGGGTAAATGTAGAAAATAACGTCCTGAACAAATTGTCCATAATATTACAATTATCCGCATTGTTGCTTCTCGTCATCGCGGATGATAATTGTCCTCGGTAGTTGAACACGTCTGATTTGTACCATAGCTTAAGAATTAACTCAAAACATTTTCATTTCTTTACCTGAGTGGTTTGATTTTCGTTATAATGCCGCCGCTAAAAATAAAATATTATTAGCGAAGGAAGAAAAAACGGGGATAAGCATGGCAAAGCCGATCATCACACTCAATGGTCTAAAAATCGTCATAATGTTGGGAATGCTGGTCATTATTCTCTGTGGCATTCGGTTTGCCGCCGATATCATCGTCCCCTTTATCCTCGCTCTATTTATCGCTGTAATTCTTAATCCTCTGGTACAACGCATGGTTCGCTGGCGAGTGCCGCGCGTACTGGCTGTGTCGATTTTAATGATCATCATCGTAATGGCGATGATACTGCTGCTTGCCTATCTCGGTTCAACACTCAATGAGCTCACTCGTACCTTGCCGCTCTATCGCAGCTCAATCATAAAACCACTGCAAGCTCTGGAACCGTTATTACAACGCGTGGGTATTGATGTCTCGGTTGATCAACTGGCGCATTACATTGACCCCAACGCGGCTATGACGTTACTCACCAATTTACTGACGCAGTTATCTAATGCCATGTCGTCGATATTTTTGTTGCTGCTGACGGTGCTGTTTATGCTGCTCGAAGTGCCACAACTGCCCAGCAAACTGCAACAAATGATGACTCGCCCGGTCGAGGGAATGGCGGCTATTCAACGCGCCATTGATAGTGTATCGCATTACCTGGTACTGAAGACGGCCATTAGTATCGTCACCGGTCTGGTCGCCTGGGCGATGCTCGCTGCAATGGACGTTCGCTTTGCTTTTGTCTGGGGATTGCTGGCCTTTGCGCTTAATTACATACCCAATATTGGTTCGGTGCTGGCGGCTATCCCCCCTATCGCCCAGGTTCTGGTCTTTAATGGTTTCTACGAAGCGTTGCTGGTGCTGGCGGGATATCTGCTGATTAATTTGGTCTTCGGCAATATTCTGGAGCCACGCATTATGGGGCGCGGGTTAGGACTTTCCACACTAGTGGTTTTTTTGTCATTAATTTTTTGGGGATGGTTGTTAGGTCCCGTGGGAATGCTGCTTTCTGTACCGTTGACGATTATTGTCAAAATTGCGCTTGAGCAAACGGCAGGAGGCCAAAGCATCGCCGTTCTGTTAAGCGATCTCAATAAAGAGTGACAGCCCGGCGTTAACGCCTTATTCGGCCTACACATTGCAGCTTACATGTAGGCCTGATAAGCGTAGTGCATCAGGCATTTCTACGCTGGCAAGCGGCCTCCGTAGAGGCCGTTTAGTTTACAGAGCTTTGAGGATTGCATCCACGCTGGCTTTGGCGTCACCAAACAGCATGTGGGTGTTCTCCTTGAAGAACAGCGGGTTTTGCACGCCAGCATAGCCGGTGTTCATCGAGCGTTTAAAGACAATCACGTTCTGCGCTTTCCACACTTCCAGAACAGGCATGCCAGCAATCGGGCTCTTCGGATCGTCCTGCGCCGCCGGGTTAACCGTATCGTTAGCACCAATCACCAGTACGGTATCAGTATCAGCAAAGTCATCGTTGATTTCGTCCATCTCCAGCACGATGTCATACGGTACTTTTGCTTCCGCCAGCAACACGTTCATATGCCCAGGCAAACGGCCCGCAACCGGGTGAATACCGAAGCGCACATTGATACCACGCGCACGCAGTTTCTCGGTGATTTCTGCAACTGGATATTGTGCCTGCGCTACCGCCATGCCGTATCCAGGGGTGATTATCACCGAATGCGAGTTTTTCAGCAGTTCCGCCGTCTCTTCCGCCGTGATTTCACGATGTTCGCCGACTTCCTGATCATCACCGGTAGAGGAACCATCGGTGCCGAAACCACCCGCAATAACGCTGATAAAGGAACGGTTCATCGCCTTACACATGATGTAAGAAAGAATGGCGCCCGAAGAACCGACCAGCGCACCGGTCACAATCAGCAGGTCGTTACTGAGCATAAAGCCCGCCGCTGCCGCCGCCCAACCGGAGTAGGAGTTCAGCATCGACACCACCACTGGCATATCTGCACCACCGATGGAAGCCACTAAATGCCAACCGAATACCAGCGCAATAGCGGTCATTATCAGCAATGCCAGCACCTGCAAACCAACACTATCGGTACGAACAAACACCATTAACAGCAGGAAAGAAACGACCAATGCAGCCAGGTTCATTTTATGGCGGTTTGGCAGCATCAACGGTTTAGACGAAATCTTTCCGCACAGCTTACCGAACGCCACTACCGAACCAGTAAAGGTTACCGCACCAATAAAGATGCCAAGGAACACTTCCGTCAGGTGAATATTGACCAGAATCGGTGCCATTCCCGCGTCATGATGCAGATAGCTGTTAAAGCCAACCAGCACCGCCGCCAGCCCCACGAAGCTATGCAGGATCGCCACCAGTTCCGGCATTTCGGTCATTTCGACTTTCTTCGCCAGACGGATACCAATCGCGCCACCGATGACCATTGCTACCAGGATCCAGCCAACATTGCCAGTATCCGGTCCGAAGATGGTTGCAATTAACGCAATCGCCATCCCGGCGATACCGAGGTTGTTACCACGGCGAGACGTTTCATGTTTAGAAAGCCCGGCCAGACTGAAGATAAACAGGATCGCGGCAACAATGTATGCAGCTGTAACTAATCCTCCAGACATATGTTACCCCTTAGTTTTTGCGGAACATTTTCAGCATGCGCTGAGTCACGGTAAAGCCACCGAAAATATTAATGCTGGCGATAAGCACCGCGATAAAACTAAGGAAGCTAACCCAGCCGCCCTGGCCAATCTGCAATAGAGCTCCGACAACAATAATCCCTGAAATCGCGTTAGTAACCGACATCAGCGGCGTATGCAACGCGTGGGAGACATTCCACACCACGTAATAACCTACGACGCATGCCAACGCGAAAACGGTAAAGTGCCCGAGGAATTCTTTCGGTGCTACGCTTGCCAACCAGCCAAAAAGGATGATTGCCAGCGCCATCAGCGCATATTTACGCCACGGTGAGCAGGCACATTTTTCTTCGGTTTTAACTTCAGGAGCCGCTTTCTGCACTGCCTGCGGCTGGGCTGAAACCTGAATCGGCGGCGCCGGCCAGGTAATTTCGCCAGCTCGGATCACGGTCACGCCGCGAATCACCACATCATCAAAATCAACCGCGATGTTGCCGTCTTTCTCTTTACACAACAGTTTCAGCAGATTGACAAGATTGGTGCCGTAAAGCTGTGAGGATTGCGTCGGCAGGCGACCAGGAAGATCGGTGTAGCCAATCACTTTGACGCCATTCTCCGTGGTGAAGATTTCACCCGGTACGGTGTATTCACAGTTACCACCGTTTTGGGCTGCCAGGTCGACAATCACACTACCCGACTTCATAGAATCAACCATTTCACGGGTAATCAGTTTCGGCGCTGGTTTGCCGGGAATAAGCGCGGTGGTCACAATGATATCGACCTCTTTTGCCTGGGCGGCAAAGAGTTCCATTTCTGCTTTGATGAACGCTTCCGACATCACTTTGGCGTAACCATCGCCGCTACCTGCTTCCTCTTTAAAATCCAGCTCGAGGAATTCCGCCCCCATACTTTGAACTTGTTCTTTCACTTCCGGGCGGGTATCGAATGCACGCACAATTGCGCCGAGGCTGTTTGCTGCGCCAATGGCCGCCAGGCCCGCAACGCCCGCACCAATCACCATCACTTTTGCCGGAGGCACTTTACCTGCTGCGGTAATTTGCCCGGTAAAGAAACGCCCAAACTCATGAGCCGCTTCAACAATGGCGCGATAGCCGGCGATATTCGCCATCGAACTTAACGCATCAAGTGATTGTGCACGTGAGATACGTGGTACAGAGTCCATTGCCATCACGGTCACGTTACGCTCCGCGAGTTTTTGCATTAACTCCGGATTCTGCGCAGGCCAGATGAAGCTCACCAGCGTGGTCCCCGGATTCAGTAATGCAATTTCATCATCTAACGGCGCATTGACCTTCAGAATGATCTCTGACTGCCAGACGTTATTCCCTTCTACAATTTCGGCGCCCGCTTGCACAAACGCTTTATCGTCAAAACTTGCCAGTTGACCTGCGCCGCTCTCTACCGCGACGGTAAAACCTAGTTTCAGCAGCTGCTCCACCGTTTTCGGTGTTGCTGCAACACGGGTTTCATTGGTTAACCGTTCTCTTGGTATGCCAATTCGCATGATATTCCCTTCCATCGGTTTTATTGATGATGGTTTGCCTGTGTTTTTGATACACAAGCCGCTCATGTACGAGCTAAATGTTACTCCGTTAAAATAAATTAGTAACAAACGTCTATAACGTACTGAAAATAATGCCTGTGATCTAGCGTCAAAAATCAGTATTTCGACGTGAACTCGCAAAATATAAACGATTTAGTGATGACTGAGGGATAAACACCTTAGAACACAGGATAAAGACCGATAATTGTCTCCGGTGGCCAGGTAAAACATGATATCCCCCCGGCGAAATCCATTGCTTTACATTAAATTAACTTATGTAATTCAGTCGTTTCAGCAGTTTTATGCCGGTGCGGCTGTTTTTTAAGCACAGATGGTCATCCGATCAGGTTTAAAATCAAATCAAGGAAGCGGATATGAAAAATGACGCAGACAGTTACACCGTTTAAATGCAATAATCAGCCACGTTTCTCGTTAATAACAATACCAGTACCTGGTTTGCGCAAGGCGAAGGATTATTTTTATGAAGCTTAAGAACACCCTCCTGGCGTCGGCACTGCTTTCTGCTACGGCATTTTCCGTTAACGCAGCAACAGAACTGACACCGGAGCAAGCGGCAGCGGTTAAACCTTTTGACCGTGTAGTGGTTACCGGCCGTTTTAATGCCATTGGCGAAGCGGTTAAAGCTGTTTCCCGTCGCGCTGATAAAGAAGACGCCGCCTCTTTTTATGTTGTCGATACATCAGATTTCGGTAACAGCGGTAACTGGCGTGTGGTTGCCGATCTTTATAAAGCCGATGCTGAAAAAGCAGAAGCTGATAAGAATCGCGTTTTTAATGGCGTGATTGAGCTGCCTAAAGAGCAGGCTGTTCTGATTGAGCCGTACGACACCGTGACCGTGCAGGGTTTCTTCCGTAGCCAGCCGGAAGTGAATGATGCCATCACCAAAGCAGCAAAAGCGAAAGGTGCCTACTCTTACTACATCGTTCGCCAGATAGATGCCAACCAGGGCGGTAACCAGCGTATTACTGCGTTCATCTACAAACAAGATGCTAAAAAACGCATCGTCCAGAGTCCGGATGTGATCCCTGCTGATTCTGATGCAGGTCGCGCGGCACTGGCCGCAGGTGGCGAAGCTGCGAAGAAAGTTGAAATCCCGGGCGTTGCCACCACTGCATCACCAAGTGCTGAAGTCGGTCGTTTCTTTGAAACTCAATCTTCAAAAGGCGGACGTTACACTGTCACGCTTCCTGACGGCACCAAAGTAGAAGAACTGAACAAAGCGACCGCAGCAATGATGGTCCCGTTCGATAGCATTAAGTTCTCAGGTAACTACGGCAACATGACCGAAGTCTCCTATCAGGTTGCTAAACGTGCCGCGAAGAAAGGTGCTAAGTATTACCACATCACCCGCCAGTGGCAGGAACGTGGTAACAACCTGACCATCAGTGCAGACCTGTATAAATAAATAACTATTCAGTATCACAATAAGGCGGCTTTATGCCGCCTTTCCGATTTTTAGCTACAAATCTTCCTGCAACCATTGCATGCCGGCACATCTCTTCGTAAAATCCCGCGCTTTAGTGGCATTCACCATTTTTATGCGTTTTGCCCTAATATTTATTCTTCTGAACACGTTTTAAACACTGGATATCGATGGAAAAGAAACTGGGACTGAGCGCACTCACCGCGCTGGTATTAAGCTCAATGCTGGGCGCGGGTGTTTTCAGTCTGCCGCAAAATATGGCGGCGGTTGCCAGCCCGGCAGCACTGCTCATCGGCTGGGGTATTACTGGCGCTGGCATCTTATTGCTGGCCTTTGCCATGCTGATCCTGACACGCATTCGTCCCGACCTTGACGGCGGTATTTTTACCTATGCGCGGGAAGGATTTGGCGAGTTAATCGGCTTCTGCTCCGCATGGGGGTACTGGCTATGTGCGGTTATCGCCAACGTCTCTTATCTGGTTATCGTCTTTTCCGCATTAAGTTTCTTCACCGATACGCCGGAACTACGCCTGTTTGGCGATGGTAACACCTGGCAATCGATCGTCGGTGCATCGGCATTATTGTGGATTGTTCACTTTTTGATCCTGCGCGGCGTACAAACCGCCGCCAGCATTAACCTGGTGGCGACATTGGCAAAATTATTGCCGCTTGGTTTGTTTATTGTGCTGGCGATGATGATGTTCAAACTGGACACCTTCAAGCTCGACTTTACTGGCCTTGCGCTTGGCGTACCGGTGTGGGAACAGGTGAAAAACACCATGCTGATCACACTATGGGTATTCATTGGTGTGGAAGGTGCGGTGGTTGTTTCTTCACGCGCGCGGAATAAACATGATGTTGGCAAAGCTACACTTCTGGCTGTGCTTTCCGCACTTGGCGTTTATTTACTGGTCACGCTGCTTTCGCTGGGTGTGGTTGCACGTCCTGAACTGGCTGAGATTCGTAACCCATCTATGGCCGGTCTGATGGTGAAAATGATGGGGCCGTGGGGCGAGATTATCATCGCTGCCGGATTGATCGTTTCCGTTTGTGGCGCGTATTTAAGCTGGACCATTATGGCGGCAGAAGTCCCCTTCCTGGCAGCAACCCATAAGGCATTCCCGCGTATTTTTGCGCGCCAGAATGCACAAGCAGCGCCGTCCGCCTCGTTGTGGCTGACCAACATCTGCGTGCAAATTTGTCTGGTGCTGATCTGGCTGACTGGTTCTGATTACAACACGTTGCTGACCATCGCCTCAGAGATGATTCTGGTGCCCTATTTCCTGGTTGGGGCGTTCTTGTTAAAAATCGCTACTCGTCCACTGCATAAAGCGGTAGGTGTCGGCGCCTGCATTTATGGCTTATGGTTATTATACGCTTCAGGCCCAATGCACCTGTTGTTGTCCGTCGTTTTGTATGCGCCAGGGCTACTGGTCTTCCTGTACGCGCGTAAAACGCATACACATGATAATGTATTGAATCGTCAGGAAATGGTGCTGATTGGCATGCTGTTAATTGCCGCAGTTCCGGCGACCTGGATGCTGGTGGGATAACTTTCGTCCCATCGTTTGCTTGCAAAGGAGATTAACGATGGGGAAAACCCAGCCCTTGCCAATATTAATCACTGGCGGAGGCCGTCGTATCGGCCTCGCTCTCGCCTGGCATTTCATTAATCAAAAGCAACCGGTGATTGTCAGCTATCGGACGCACTACCCTGCTATTGATGGACTGGTTAATGCGGGTGCGCAGTGTATTCAGGCTGATTTTTCAACGAACGACGGCGTGATGGCATTTGCCGATGAAGTGTTAAAAAGCACCCACGGCCTGCGTGCTATTTTGCATAACGCCAGTGCGTGGATGGCAGAAAAACCTGGTACGCCACTGACTGATGTTCTGGCCTGCATGATGCAGATCCATGTTAATACCCCTTATCTGCTCAACCATGCGCTGGAAAGATTACTGCGCGGTCACGGACACGCCGCCAGTGATATCATTCACTTCACCGATTATGTAGTAGAGCGCGGAAGCGACAAACATATTGCCTATGCAGCAAGTAAAGCGGCACTGGATAATATGACCCGTTCGTTTGCCCGCAAGCTGGCACCGGAAGTGAAAGTGAATTCTATTGCGCCATCGCTGATCCTGTTTAATGAGCATGATGATGCCGAATATCGCCAACAGGCGCTGAATAAGTCACTGATGAAAACCGCCCCTGGTGAGAAAGAAGTTATCGATCTGGTCGATTACTTACTCACCAGTTGCTTTGTAACCGGGCGCAGTTTCCCGCTTGATGGCGGCCGTCATTTGCGTTAATGCAGCTTCATCCAGCAAATAATCAGCACCCATGCGCTTAGCCCCCAGCACGCAACAGAACCCACAAAAGCAGCGGGCAAGCGCATGATTCCAGTGAAATACCACAACGACGCCAGATAAACAAAATAGGGAATAATCGACCACATACTGAAAACGATTGTGGTACGTAAGGCTTCAATCCCACGTTCACTGACAACAATATAATGCGCGATGAGCGCAAAGGTCGGGAAAAGTGGAATCAGCCCGGCGATATAGTAATTTTTCGTTTTTGCTAATACACCAATCAACACCACCACCAGCGCACCAAGCGCAGCTTTGATTACCAGCCCCATCTTTTTACCTTAACACTTCCATAACAAGTCAGCTGTAGAATACCCGATGCAACCTTGTTTAGAAACGATTGATAGTAAGTAAAATCACCGCGGTGTATTGTGACGTTTTTATATCTGCCGTGAATAATATGAACACTATCGTATTTGTGGAAGATGACACAGAAGTCGGTTCACTGATTGCCGCGTACCTGGCAAAGCATGATATGCAGGTTACCGTGGAACCGCGCGGCGACCATGCCGAAGAGACAATTTTGCGGGAAAATCCGGATCTGGTTCTGCTCGATATCATGCTGCCAGGCAAAGACGGAATGTCCATCTGCCGTGATTTACGCGCAAAGTGGTCCGGGCCGATTGTTCTGTTGACCTCCCTCGATAGCGATATGAACCACATTCTGGCGCTGGAAATGGGTGCCTGTGACTATATTCTCAAAACAACGCCCCCCGCGGTCCTGTTGGCGCGTTTACGTTTACATTTGCGTCAGAACGAACAAGCAACGCTGACCAAAGGTATTCAGGAAACGTCCCTGACTCCATACAAACCATTGCATTTCGGTACGTTAAGTATCGACCCCATCAACCGCGTAGTGACGCTTGCTAACCATGAGGTTTCACTCTCGACGGCTGATTTTGAATTGTTATGGGAATTAGCCACTCATGCCGGGCAAATCATGGACCGCGATGCGCTGCTGAAGAATTTACGCGGCGTCAGTTATGACGGGCTGGATCGTAGCGTGGATGTGGCTATTTCGCGGTTACGAAAAAAACTGCTCGATAACGCTGCCGAACCCTACCGCATTAAAACCGTGCGTAATAAAGGCTATCTTTTTGCGCCTCATGCGTGGGAATAAGCGATGAAAAAACTGTTTATCCAGTTTTATCTGTTGCTGTTTGTCTGCTTTCTGGTGATGTCTCTACTTGTTGGTCTGGTGTACAAATTTACGGCCGAACGTGCAGGCAAACAGTCGCTGGATGATTTGATGAACAGTTCGCTGTATCTGATGCGTAGCGAATTACGCGAGATCCCTCCGCACGACTGGGGAAAAACACTGAAGGAGATGGATTTAAATCTCTCTTTCGATCTGCGCATTGAGCCGCTAAGTAAATATCATCTCGATAATAACTCCATGCACCGGTTGCGTGGCGGAGAGATTGTTGCTCTGGATGATCAGTACACCTTTTTACAGCGTATCCCGCGCAGCCACTACGTGCTTGCCGTGGGTCCCGTTCCTTATCTTTATTTTCTCCATCAAATGCGTTTGCTGGATATCGTGCTGATCGCCTTTATTGCCATCTCCCTCGCCTTCCCGGTGTTTATCTGGATGCGTCCGCACTGGAAAGACATGTTAAAACTGGAAGCAGCGGCGCAACGATTCGGCGATGGGCATCTCAATGAACGTATTCACTTTGATGATGGTTCGAGCTTTGAACGACTTGGCGTGGCGTTTAACCAGATGGCGGACAATATCAACGCGTTGATTGCCAGTAAAAAGCAGCTTATCGATGGCATTGCCCATGAACTGCGAACGCCATTAGTGCGCCTGCGCTATCGGCTGGAGATGAGCGACAACCTGAACGCCATAGAGTCCCAGGCCTTGAATCGCGATATCAGTCAACTGGAAGCCTTAATTGAAGAACTGCTGACTTATGCCCGGCTCGATCGCCCACAAAATGAACTGCATCTTAGCGAACCAGACCTGCCATTGTGGCTGTCAACACATCTGCAAGATATTCAGGCTGTAACCCCCGACAAAACGGTACGGATAAAAACGATCACACCAGGTAATTACGCGGCACTGGATATGCGCTTAATGGAGCGTGTGCTGGATAACTTACTCAACAACGCCCTGCGCTACTGCCATTCAACCGTTGAAACCAGCCTGCTACTGGCAGGAAACAGAGCAACATTGATTGTTGAAGATGATGGCCCAGGGATTGCCCCAGAAAACCGCGAACATATCTTTGAACCTTTTGTTCGCCTCGATCCCAGCCGCGACCGTGCAACTGGCGGCTGTGGGCTGGGGCTGGCGATTGTCCACTCTATCGCTCTGGCAATGGGCGGCACGGTCAATTGTGACACCAGTGAACTGGGGGGCGCCCGCTTCTCGTTCAGCTGGCCACTGTGGCACAACATCCCGCAATTTACTTCTGCCTGACGCCAAATGCACGGTGGTTAAGCTGCCGTCAATGTGCTATAAATAAAGGATGTTGTAACTAAAGTGGTAATATTATGGCCCGTTACGATCTTGTTGACCGACTCAATACGACTTTTCGCCAGATGGAACAAGAACTGGCAGCATTTGCCGCTGAACTTGAACAGCACAAGTTGCTGGTTGCCCGCGTGTTCTCGTTACCGGAGGTCAAAAAGGAAGATGAGCATAATCCGCTTAATCGCATTGAGGTTAAGCAACATCTCGGGAAAGAAGCGCAGGCGCTGGCGTTGCGTCATTTCCGTCATTTATTTATTCAACAACAGTCCGAAAATCGCAGCAGCAAAGCAGCTGTCCGTCTGCCTGGCGTGTTGTGTTACCAGGTCGATAACCTTTCGCAAGCAGCGTTGGTCAGTCATATTCAGCACATCAATAAACTCAAGACCACGTTCGAGCATATCGTCACGGTTGAATCAGAACTCCCCACCGCGGCACGTTTTGAATGGGTGCATCGTCATTTGCCGGGGCTGATCACCCTTAATGCTTACCGCACGCTCACCGTCCTGCACGATCCCGCCACTTTACGCTTTGGTTGGGCTAATAAACATATCATTAAGAATTTGCATCGTGATGAAGTCCTGGCACAGCTGGAAAAAAGCCTGAAATCACCACGCAGTGTCGCACCGTGGACGCGCGAGGAGTGGCAAAGAAAACTGGAGCGAGAGTATCAGGATATCGCTGCCCTGCCACAGAATGCGAAGTTAAAAATCAAACGTCCGGTGAAGGTGCAGCCGATTGCCCGCGTCTGGTACAAAGGAGATCAAAAACAAGTGCAACACGCCTGCCCTACACCGCTGATTGCACTGATTAATCGGGATAATGGTGCGGGCGTGCCGGACGTTGGTGAGTTGTTAAATTACGATGCCGACAATGTGCAGCACCGTTATAAACCCCAGGCGCAGCCGCTTCGTTTGATCATTCCACGGCTGCACCTGTATGTTGCAGATTAACGCCCGGCTTTCATACTGCCGACCATCTGTTCTGGCCGTACCCAGCTGTCAAACTCGGCTTCGCTAAGATACCCCAGCGCAAGGGCCGCAGCTTTTAAGGTCAGCCCTTCTTTATGCGCTTTTTTGGCGATCTCCGCGGCTTTGTCATAACCAATGTGGGTGTTAAGCGCAGTCACCAGCATCAGCGATTCATTGAGTAATTGATTGATTCGCTCACGATTCGGTTCAATACCCACTGCGCAGTGTTTGTTAAAACTTTCCATGCCATCTGCCAGCAAGCGCACCGATTGCAGGAAATTGTGGATCACCATCGGACGGAAGACGTTCAGTTCAAAGTTACCAGAAGCACCCCCCATGTTGATTGCCACGTCGTTTCCCATCACCTGACAGCAGAGCATGGTTAATGCTTCACACTGCGTTGGGTTCACTTTTCCGGGCATGATTGAACTGCCCGGCTCGTTTTCCGGAATTGAGATTTCGCCAATGCCGCAGCGTGGACCAGAAGCCAGCCAGCGGACGTCATTGGCAATTTTCATCAGTGACGCCGCCAATCCTTTTAACGCACCGTGCGCCTGAACCAGCGCATCACAGGTCGCCAGTGCTTCAAATTTGTTCGGTGCGGTAACAAACGGCGCACAGGTAATGACCGAAAGCTCGTCCGCCACGCGACGGGCATACTCCGGATGGGTGTTCAGCCCCGTCCCTACTGCGGTCCCTCCCAGCGCCAGTTCCGCTACGTGAGGCAGGCTGTATTCGATATGTTTGAGGTTATGCTCCAGCATCGCTACCCAGCCGGAAATCTCCTGCCCCAGGGTCAGAGGCGTGGCATCCTGCAAGTGGGTACGACCAATTTTGACGATATCGGCAAACGCACGGGATTTCTCATTTAGAGTTTGTGTCAAAGTTTTAAGTTGTGGAATGAGTTGCTTGCGTAGCGCCAGCAGCGCCGCAACGTGCATTGCCGTCGGAAAGACATCGTTGGAACTTTGGCTTTTGTTCACGTCGTCGTTAGGGTGAACTTTACGTTCCATCCCGCGCACGCCGCCGAGTAATTCACTGGCCCGGTTAGCCAGCACTTCGTTCATGTTCATGTTACTTTGCGTGCCGGAGCCGGTCTGCCAGATAGCCAGCGGGAATTCGCCTTCATGCTGTCCCGCCAGTACTTCATCCGCCGCCTGACGAATGGCGCTCGCTTTCTCTTCAGACAGTAAGCCTAAATCTTCATTAACTTTTGCCGCTGCGCGCTTGGTTAGCGCCAGCGCATGAATCAGTGAGGTGGGCATTTTCTCCGTGGAAATGCGGAAATGCTCCAGCGAGCGTTGAGTTTGTGCGCCCCACAGCTTATCTGCCGGGACATCGATCGCACCCATCGAATCTTTTTCGCTGCGTACTGTATTCATGGCCTGCTCCTCACCTGATTAATTTTTTTCTTCTTTGCTTACGTTAAGCAACTTTTAGCTCACTCATTATTCACCATTTAATAACAAATGTTTGGTCTTTCGTGCCATGTAAAAAAGCCGCCCCGAAGGGCGGCTCTGTTTATTTCACACAGCGGGTGCATTGTGTGAGTTGTATCTGCTGGAAGAAGTCATTTCCTTTATCATCCACAAGGATAAACGCCGGGAAATCTTCCACTTCAATTTTCCAGATGGCCTCCATTCCCAGTTCCGGATATTCAACACATTCCAGGCTCTTAATACTCCCCTGCGCCAGCACTGCCGCAGGACCGCCGATACTGCCGAGATAGAAGCCGCCATGTTTTTTACAGGCATCCGTCACCTGCTGGCTGCGGTTACCTTTCGCCAGCATGATCATGCTGCCGCCCTGCGCTTGCAGTTGATCGACGTAAGAATCCATACGTCCGGCAGTCGTTGGGCCAAGAGAACCGGAGGCATAACCTTCCGGCGTTTTTGCCGGACCTGCGTAATAAATCGGGTGATCTTTAATGTACTGCGGTAACCCTTCGCCGTTGTCCATACGTTCTTTCAGTTTGGCGTGGGCAATATCACGACCGACGATGATAGTGCCGTTAAGCGACAATCGCGTTGATACAGGATACTGAGACAACTGTGCGAGGATCTCTTTCATTGGACGGTTAAGGTCAACGCGCACCGCTTCGCCTTCTCCCGCTTTGCGCAGTTCTTCCGGGATGTATTTGCCTGGATTATGTTCCAGTTTTTCGATCCAAATCCCCTGGCGGTTGATCTTCGCTTTGATATTACGGTCAGCAGAACAGGATACGCCCATACCGACCGGGCAGGATGCGCCGTGACGTGGCAGGCGAATCACGCGAATGTCATGGGCGAAATATTTCCCGCCAAACTGCGCGCCCAGGCCGAGATTTTGCGCTTCGATCAGCAATTCGTTTTCCAGCGCCACATCGCGGAACGCCTGACCGTGCTCGTTCCCTTCCGTTGGCAGTTCATCATAGTATTTAGCGGAAGCCAGTTTTACTGTTTTAAGGTTAGTTTCCGCAGAGGTTCCACCAATAACGAAAGCAATATGATACGGAGGACACGCCGCCGTACCCAGCGTGCGCATTTTCTCAACCAGATAATTTTTTAGTTTCCCTGGCGTCAGTAACGCTTTGGTTTCCTGATAAAGATACGTTTTATTGGCCGAACCGCCGCCTTTGGCGATGCAGAGGAATTTGTACTCGTCGCCATCAACGGCATAAAGATCGATCTGCGCTGGCAGGTTAGTACCGGTATTCACCTCTTTATACATATCCAGCGGCGCGTTTTGCGAGTAGCGCAAGTTATCTTCGATATAAGTGTTATAGACACCGCGCGCCAGAGCCGCTTCGTCGCCACCACCGGTCCATACACGCTGACCTTTTTTACCAACGATAATCGCGGTGCCGGTATCCTGACAGGTCGGCAGAACGCCTTTTGCCGCGATATCGGAGTTTCGCAGGAATTGCAGCGCCACATACTTGTCGTTTTCGCTGGCTTCCGGGTCACGCAAAATGTCGGCTACCTGCTGTTGATGGGCCGGACGCAGCATGAATGACGCATCATGAAACGCCTGACGCGCCAGAAGAGTTAACGCTTCTGGCGCAACTTTCAAAATCTCCTGCCCTTCAAATTCAGATACGCTGACATGTTCGCTGGTCAGCAGGTAGTACTCTGTATCATCTTTTTTGAGTGGGAAAGGAGCCTGATAATGAAAGGGTTTGTTTGACATTGTTCTCTCACTTACTGCCTGGTTTGGTTATGCTCTGGGCGGGTGTTCCGTTGCCCTGTTAAAAGCGAGTAACAACATCCTACACACTTTTTTAACAAAAACTGAGACTAGTACGACTTTTTGCGGCTCCAGGTTACTTCCCGTAGGATTCTTGCTTTAATAGCGGGATTAATTTCCACATTTAAACAGGGATTGATCATGCAAAAACTCATTAACTCAGTGCAAAACTATGCCTGGGGCAGCAAAACGGCGTTGACTGAACTTTATGGTATGGAAAATCCGTCCAGCCAGCCGATGGCTGAGTTGTGGATGGGCGCGCATCCAAAGAGCAGTTCACGTGTGCACAATGCCGCAGGAGATATCGTTTCACTGCGTGATGTGATTGAGAGTGATAAAGAGACTCTGCTGGGAGATGCCGTTGCCAAACGCTTTGGCGAGTTGCCTTTCCTGTTCAAAGTATTATGCGCAGCACAGCCGCTCTCCATTCAGGTGCATCCGAACAAACGCAATTCTGAAATCGGTTTTGCCAAAGAAAATGCCGCAGGTATTCCGATGGATGCCGCCGAGCGTAACTATAAAGATCCTAATCACAAACCTGAGCTGGTTTTTGCCCTGACCCCTTTCCTCGCGATGAACGCATTTCGTGAGTTTTCCGAGATTGTCTCCCTGCTTCAGCCAGTCGCAGGCGCACATCCGGCCATTGCCCACTTTTTGCAGCAGCCTGATGCCGAACGTTTAAGCGAACTGTTTGCCAGCCTGTTAAATATGCAGGGTGAAGAGAAATCCCGCGCGCTGGCGATTTTGAAATCGGCGCTCGACAGCCAGCAGGGCGAACCGTGGCAAACTATCCGTTTAATTTCTGAATTTTACCCGGATGACAGCGGCCTGTTCTCCCCGCTGTTGCTGAATGTGGTGAAATTGAATCCTGGCGAAGCGATGTTCCTGTTCGCTGAAACGCCGCACGCTTACCTGCAAGGCGTGGCGCTGGAAGTGATGGCGAACTCTGATAACGTATTGCGTGCAGGTCTGACGCCTAAATACATTGATATTCCGGAACTGGTTGCTAACGTGAAGTTTGAAGCCAAGCCGGCCAACCAGTTACTGACCCAGCCAGTAAAACAAGGTGCAGAGCTGGACTTCCCGATTCCGGTTGATGATTTTGCCTTCTCGCTGCATGACCTTAGCGAAGAAGAAACCACCATCAGCCAGCAAAGTGCCGCCATTTTGTTCTGTGTTGAAGGCGAAGCGACGCTGTGTAAAGGTTCACAACAGTTACATCTTAAACCGGGTGAATCAGCGTTTATCGCCGCCAACGAGTCACCGGTAACAGTAAAAGGCCACGGACGTTTAGCACGGGTTTACAACAAGCTGTAAGAGCTTACTGAAATAATTAACATCTCTTGCTAAGCTTATTAAAGGCTTATAACACTTCAGGCGGCCAGTCCGCCTGATTTCATTTTATGGATAATCATTATGAATAAATCGCTGGTAGCGGTAGGCGTCATTGTTGCGCTAGGCGTAGTCTGGACAGGCGGCGCATGGTACACAGGCAAGAAGATTGAAACCCATCTCGAAGAGATGGTCGCGCAGGCGAACGCACAACTCAAACTGACAGCTCCTGAATCCAACCTGGAAGTGAGTTATCAAAACTATCATCGCGGCGTATTCAGCAGCCAGTTGCAACTGTTGGTGAAACCCATTGCCGGGAAAGAAAATCCGTGGATTAAAAGCGGTCAGAGCGTCATCTTCAACGAATCGGTTGATCATGGTCCCTTCCCGCTTGCCCAGCTTAAAAAACTGAACCTGATCCCGTCGATGGCATCAATTCAAACCACGCTGGTTAATAACGAAGTAAGCAAACCACTGTTTGATATGGCAAAAGGTGAAACGCCTTTTGAGATTAACTCGCGCATTGGTTACAGCGGTGATTCCAGTTCCGATATTTCGCTCAAGCCACTGAATTACGAGCAAAAGGATGAAAAAGTCGCCTTTAGCGGCGGCGAGTTCCAGTTAAATGCTGACAGAGACGGCAAAGCTATCTCCCTTTCCGGGGAGGCGCAAAGTGGTCGGATAGACGCAGTTAACGAATACAACCAGAAAGTGCAGTTGACCTTTAATAATCTGAAAACCGACGGTTCCAGCACGCTGGCAAGTTTTGGTGAGCGCGTAGGAAACCAAAAACTGTCACTGGAAAAAATGACCATTTCAGTGGAAGGCAAAGAACTGGCACTGCTGGAAGGCATGGAGATCAGCGGTAAATCGGATCTGGTCAATGATGGTAAAACGATCAATAGCCAACTGGATTACTCGCTAAACAGCCTGAAGGTACAGAATCAGGATCTGGGCAGCGGCAAGCTGACTTTAAAAGTCGGCCAGATTGATGGTGAAGCCTGGCATCAGTTTAGCCAGCAATATAACGCGCAAACTCAGGCGCTGCTGGCACAGCCAGAAATTGCCAACAATCCCGAACTTTATCAGGAGAAAGTGACGGAAGCCTTCTTTAGCGCCCTGCCGCTGATGTTGAAAGGCGATCCGGTGATTACTATCGCGCCGCTAAGCTGGAAAAACAGTCAGGGTGAAAGTGCGCTGAATCTGTCGCTGTTCCTGAAAGACCCGGCAACGACTAAAGAAGCGCCGCAAACGCTGGCGCAGGAAGTAGATCGTTCGGTTAAATCTCTGGATGCGAAACTGACCATTCCGGTGGATATGGCAACTGAGTTGATGACTCAGGTAGCGAAGCTGGAAGGTTATCAGGAAGATCAAGCGAAAAAACTGGCGAAACAGCAAGTTGAAGGTGCATCAGCAATGGGGCAGATGTTCCGTCTGACCACCTTGCAGGACAATACCATCACCACCAGCCTGCAATATGCTAACGGTCAGATAACGTTAAATGGGCAGAAAATGCCACTGGAAGATTTCGTTGGTATGTTTGCAATGCCGGCATTAAACGTTCCGGTCGTACCCGCTATTCCGCAGCAGTAATTCACAGCCAAAACGCCGGAGGTTTTTCTCTCCGGCGTTATTTCTTACTTCAGCATAAAGTCATACTGAATACTCATTTTCACATCCCAGTAATTCAGGCGATCGCCCAGCGCACTGCCATCGCGCTTTTCCCGCCCTTTATCGGCAGCAAGAAATAAATTCATCCCTTGTAACGGCCCTTCGCTGACCCGATAGTTCATACCACCTAAGATACCCGTGCCTTCAATCCGCACATCTCGTTTACTGGATTCATAGCCGCGAGTCACAATCGGTGCAAATGTCAGTGTAAATTGCGGCGTTAAACGATAGTTGACGCCCAATTGCCAGGACTGCATTCCTTCACGGTTACGATCAAGACTTAATGAAAAGGGATAGCCAATGTCGGTATCCACCACGGCACCATTCATTGCATGGCGCAAATAACCACCACTGCCAAATACGCTTCCCCACGGCGCATTCCAGGTTAATTGTCCACTAACCAACGCCGTTTCATTGGGCTGGCTGGTATTACGACTTAAACCTTCGAGTTGCGCGTAAAAGCCGAGCAACTCCCCTTTCAACGTATAATTCGGGTCGAGCGGTATACTTTTCTCGAGAATACTTTGTATCTGATTGGAAACATCTTTCTGTACCGATGCCCCCAGAGAATAGCGACTGGTATCATCATGCCAACTGGCGGCTAAAAAAGAACGTGCGCGATGTTTATCGTATTTTCCCGTCTGGCTGTTATACACCCCTTCATCACGAATACCGGTTGTTGAATCAGTCCATAAAAATACTCGTGAACGCCACATTCCCCACAGATCAATATTTGGCGTTAAAGCCCAATAACCTAATGCTCCTTCAGAAACTGTCGGTAATGTACGTTGCGAACTGCCAGCCATTAACGGAATACGATAAGGTAAGCTACCATAACTATAATCCGTCCCGAAGCGACCTAATTTAAGCAGGCTATTTTCACTGGGTTTTATTTTTACTGCCCCCAGGGCAAAGCCAAAACTTTTATCACCATCAAGATACCACCGGGTACTCATATCAGCACGAGCACCTAATTTATAAACATAATACGCTCCGCCTTCAACGCCAATAATATTGGAATAATAACCACTATTGAAATCGAGCAATCCTCCCTGTACCCATGCGTAAATATCTCTTCCCGCGCCAGCACTGGGCTTATCAGCCCTGCGCAATTCGTTTTTCAGTCTGATGCGTAGTCCCGCTTCATCGTCAGCCAGTTGCCCCGCGTAAGCAGAGGTAAGGCCAGAGGCAGCCGTCAGGCAAATAACGGCCATGGCCACTATTTTTCTCATAGTTGCACCTTTGATGTTCTGATTATTTTTATTGAATATTAATTAGTGATATCGCTGATTAATTGCTGCTGCACTTTTTTACGATTATCAATTTCAACCACGATTTCTTTGAATTTTTTATCCGTGAGCGGATAAAACCAGATAATAACGAATGCCAGTAGCATAAATCCGCAAGGTACTAAGGCAATTGATGTGCGGATGCCCATAATAACTTCCGGCGTTTGCACCTGATTGGCGATATATCCGCTTAACCCCAAAATAAAGGCAGGAATTGAACCTCCGATTGCCTGACCGCATTTACGGGTAAATGAGAATAGTGAATAGGTGAGCCCTTCAATTCGCACGCCGGTCAGGTATTCACCGTATTCTACGGTATCAGCTTCCAGTGCCCACATCACAGTCATAGTAACGCCCTGACCAATTGAAGCGATGGCCAACGCAACCAACGCCACCGGCAGTGACCAGACGGAAACCCAGAAGAAAAGCAGATAACCGCAGGTTCCCAGCAAAGCGCCAATCAGGAAGGTATTCTTTTTACCGATCCTCGCGACCATCCCCGGCACCAGCGGTGCCGATGCCACAGTACCAACCAGGTTTTGCACCAGTACCAGCACAGTGAACAGCCCGGTATCATTTAATACATAGCGCACGTAGAACAGCGACGAGGCGCTGACCGCGAAGGTCGAAATCAGCACACACAGCGCACCGATGCACAACATAAACAGCGGGCGATTCCGTTTCAGGGTTTGCAGACTGATCTTCAATGACGGCTGCGCAACGATACGTACCACATTCTCACGCGTCGATTTGAAGCAGATGAAGTAAAGCACCATTCCGGCAATCGCCAGCACAATCGTCCAGAAATGGTATACCGACACCATCTCTTCCGGGCTGGAGTTCTTAATGCTCGGTCCTATCAGAAATGCCAGGCAGACAAAGGTTAATGAAGCGGCAATCCCGCGAGCCGCGCCCAGACGGGCGCGGGATTGTGGTTGTTGGGTCATCGCGGTAGCAAGTGAACCATAAGGAATATTCACCAGGCTGTAGCAAAGCCCGAGGCCCATGTAGGTCAAATATGCATACACTACTTTGCTGCTATGGCTCCAGTCGGTCGGTACCCAGAATACCAGCACGCTGAAGATCATTAACGGCGCAGTACCGAAGAGTAAAAACGGGCGGAATTTTCCCCAGCGGGTATTCACACTGTCCACCACTCGTCCGGCAAAGACGTCGGCGAAGGCATCGAATACCCGCACCAGTAACAGCATGGTGCCTGCCGCAGCGGCACCGACGCCAGCGACGTCGGTGTAGTAACTCAACAGGAAGAGCGCCCCCATTGCGAAGGCGAAGTTATTGGCGACGTCACCGAGGCTGTAGCCGACGATGGTGCGCCAGGAGAGTTGTTGATTCATTGTTTGCCTCCCTGCTGCGGTTTTTCACCGAAGTTCATCCCGGTCCAGCGTTTTTGCAGCAGAAAAGCCGCCGACTTCGGTTTGCGGTCGCGGGTGAAGATCCCTTTCTTGTTACCGCCAACGCGCAATATGCCTTGCGAGGTCGCAAAATCGGCGAAATTCCATACCTGTTCACCGACGACGGCGCTGACGCGATCAAAGACGCGGTGATACATATCCAGCCATGCACACTGATACTCTTCACTCCACATGTCGGTGTACATTGAGTGCAGCCCGGCTAACGTATCCACGCCGTATTCGGTGATGATAATCGGCTGATGCAGTTTCTCCTGCCAGGCCAGAAGTTCTTTTTCCAGTACCTTCTCTGCCGTTTCCAAATCGCCGCTTTGGACATACCAACCGTAATAACGGTTCAGGCACAGCACATCAAAGAGATCGCTGATGGTATCGGTGTGAGCGTCGCAGAACATTACATTGACGCAGGTGATCGGACGCGTCGGATCGAGTTTACGCGTTGCTTCCGCCAGTGGCGCGAAATATTCCCGTGCACCTTGCGGACGGGTATCCGGTTCGTTGGCAATACTCCACATCACCACGCTTGGGTGGTTTTTGTCACGCGCTATCAGCTCTTTAATCGCCTGTAAGTGCGCCTGCTGAGTTTCCCCGTTGACTGCCTCTTCGCTGTACAGTTCTTTCGGCTTGTTGCCCGCTTCGAAACCAATACCTAAAGAGAGGTTAAAGCCGACAGCAGCAGTTTCATCAATCACCACGATGCCATGTTCATCTGCCCAGTCGAGCATCTCTTCGGCATAAGGGTAATGCGAGGTACGGTAGGAGTTGGCCCCAATCCAGTCCATTAATGCGTGATCGTGCACCATCAGCACGTTATCGAATCCTTTGCCGCGTAAATCCGCATCTTCATGACGGCCAAAGCCAGTAAAGTAGAACGGTTTGTGGTTGATCAGGAACTGTTCGCCCTTCACTGCCACTGACCGGATGCCGACGCGCAGCGGGTAGATATCACACTCTGTCTGGCTTTTGGCTGTGACGCACAGTTCATAGAGATAACCTTCACCCGGTTGCCAGAGATGCGGATTCACCACTTGCAAAGTCCCGCTGGAGCCTTGTCCAGTTGCAACCACCTGTTGATCCGCATCACGCAGTTCAACACTGACATCACCATTTGCCACCACCTGCCAGTCAACAGACGCGTGGTTACAGTCTTGCGCAACATGCGTCACCACGGTGATATCGTCCACCCAGGTGTTCGGCGTGGTGTAGAGCATTACGCTGCGATGTATCCCGGCATAGTTAAAGAAATCATGGAAGTAAGACTGCTTTTTCTTGCCGTTTTCGTCGGTAATCACCATTCCCGGCGGGATAGTCTGCCAGTTCAGTTCGTTGTTCACACAAACGGTGATACGTACACTTTTCCCGGCAATAACATACGGCGTGACATCAGCTTCAAATGGCGTATAGCCGCCCTGATGCTCCATCACCTCCTGATTATTTACCCACACTTTGCCGTAATGAGTGACCGCATCGAAACGCAGCACGATACGCTGGCCTGCCCAACCTTTCGGTATAAAGACTTCGCGCTGATACCAGACGTTGCCCACATAATTACGAATATCTGCATCGGCGAACTGATCGTTAAAACTGCCTGGCACAGCAATTGCCCGGCTTTCTTGTAACGCGCTTTCCCACCAACGCTGATCAATTCCACAGTTTTCGCGATCCAGACTGAATGCCCACAGGCCGTCGAGTTTTTTGATTTCACGGGTTGGGGTTTCTACAGGACGTAACATAAGGGACTCCTCATTAAGATAAAAATACTGGTCAACCTTTAATCTGATTAGTTAACCAATTCTGTGTTGCACACAGTTATCTGTGAGAAACCCATGGAAGAGAAATGGAAATAAAAAGAACTGACACCGCGATCAAAAAACCAAAAACTGCAATACCCACAGCGTGATATAGATCGCATTAATCTTTAAAACGGCGTTGACAGAAGCCATAAAATAAGCAACCGAACGTTCGTTCGAGCATATTGGGAACGATAAACTCTCATGACATATGGCTACGGTGAATATTTTAGGGAGGAATTCCCCGCTCCGGCGAGATTGTATTTTGTACAGGGAAATTAAAGTATGAAACGCGGGTTCAGTTGTCACCAGCCCGCGGAAAGAGAGAGAGAATCAGGATGCGGTTAAGATACCGCCAATCATCGCGCGTAATCCCTGAGCAAACGACGCTTCACGCGCCAGGTCTTCCGCTTCGATATCGGCCAGTACACCGTAGGTCAGATCCAGCAGTAAACGTGAAGTCATTGCCGTGTTGATGTCTGGGCTTATCTCGCCTTTTTGCTGGGCATCACGCATCCGCTGAGCAACAAATTCAGTGATCGTCATATGCTTATTTTTAAGCATGGCGGCGACCTGTGGGTTACGCATCCCTTCCGCCATAATTTCGACCACCAGCGCCCGTTGCCCAAAGGCTTCATGGGTGAGAGAGACAATAGACTCGACCATATAGTCAACAAAATGAATCCCTTCAATCGGTTCCCGGAAACGAGCCAGCGCCCTCTCCTGGTCCTGTAAGATAATCGCCTGAATCAAGGCTTCTTTGGAGATGAAATGGTGATAGAGCGTCCCGGGACTAATGGCGCAGGATTTACAGATGGCTTTCATCGAGGCACTGTGAAATCCATTTTCTGAAAAAATCTCTCTGGCAGCATTGAGGATCCGGGTCCGTGTCGGTTGTGCTTCAGTCTGCATGTTATCCATCATTAAACCATTATAGTTAGCGTGAATAACTAGTTTACCGCGTTGTCAGGTGAGCGCCTATCATTGCTGTTGAATAGTGCGAAGGCACACTCTATTCGTATGCTTTTCATCCAGCTATTGGTTAACCAATAGCCGTGATTTGGCTGCCAGTTGTTTAGCAGAGACGTTGATGAATTGCACACGCTATCCCGGTAAACAACACATACGGCTGTTTACCGGTTCGTTAGTGTATTAATTGAGCTCCTGTACCCCACCACCGGAGACGGTGAGAATTTGTCCGCTTACCCAGCTGGCTGCAGGCGAGCAAAGGAACAGAGCTGCGTTAGCAATATCTTGCGGTTGGCCCAGACGTCTGATCGGCGTGTGCTGTAACATTTTTTGTTCAATTTCTGGTGTAATAACGGATTTCAGGGCATCGGTTAATATTGCCCCCGGCGCAATGCCATTTACCCGAATATTTTTTTCACCCAGGTCAAACGCCATATTTCTGACCAGATGACTGGCCGCAGCTTTAGATGATGCATAGGAAGTCATGTTTATATTTTTATTTTCTGCCGCCATAGAAGTGATGGTCAGAATAACGCCACCGCCATTTTTTTCCATTTCTGGCGCAACAAGTTGTGACAGATGGAAAAAAGAAAACACATTCAGTTCATAAGCACGGCGAAAATCCGCCATTGGCATATCAAACGGTTTAGGTCCACCGCCACCGGCGTTGTTAACCAGGATATCAACTTTACCCAGCTTACTGACGGCAAAGTCTGCCAGTGCAGAGAGTTCCTGTTCGGAAGTAATATCACAACGCCAGGCAAATGCCTGACCACCCAGTTGTTGAATTTCATCTACAACATGGTTAGCTGCGTCGGCGTTAATATCACTGACCACCACAGATGCGCCAGCTGTCGCGAATGTAATGGCGATTTCTTTACCAATACCTGCACCCGCACCTGTGATGATGGCGCATTTTCCGTCGAGTCTCAGGTTGTCAGAATTAAACACATAAACCTCCTGTGAACTTCAGTAAAAATAAAAGGCACCGCCTGTGTGCCACATTTTTTATCATTAACCTTGAGGAAAGGACACTACCAGGTATAGCAGATAAAGAGAGGATTATTTCGCCGCAATGAGCCGGGCGGGAATAATAAGATTGCGTGAATGCGTCTCTTCATGGGTGATTTTTTGCATCATGCGATCCGCAAGTGTGATACCAAGTTCCCGCGCTGGCGTGCTGGCCCAGGTAACGGGTATATCATCAAGTGTGGTTGGTGTCGCATCGGTAAATGCCGCCAGCGAAACCTGTTGCTCAAAGTAACGATCGACTCCGCTTTCCCCGCTTTGCCGCCCTGCTTTCAGCAAACCAAACCATGCCCCCATCGCAATAGTTTCGTTATAGCAAACCACGGCACTGATGGTCGGGTTATGACGTAAAAGCGCCGTGATAGCTTCCGCGGCTTGCTTCTGGCTGGAAGTGCACTCCAACACCCAATCGCTGTGAAACGGCAGGCCAAATTTTAGTAGAGTTGCACAATAGCCCCCCACCCGTTCTGCACGGGTTAATGAGGAACTTTGCCCTCCCAGCCAGGCGATCCGCTGATGCCCATTGCGAATGAGATGCTCCGTCAACAACTGTGCAGCCTGCATGTTGTCCGGGCGAACCGTATCAACATCATCAAGATAACTGGCACGGGAAGCGAAAATCACCGGGATAGCTTTTTCTTCTGCCATTCGTCGCAGGTCATCGCTGCTTCCTGCAGCCCCGGCAATTACCACACCATCGACACCCTGATTCAGTAACAGTGAAAACCGCTGTGCCAGCTGCTCGCCGTCTTTACCGCCGTGAAGCAAAAAAACCATCCGTCCCTGCGCTTCCAGAGCTTCCGTCAATCCGGCCGTCAATTCGGCGTAAAACGGCGCAGATAAATCACGGACGATCAAACCAATGACGCCGCTTTGCCCGCCGCGCAGCGCCGACGCCTGGCGATTGCGCACAAATCCCAGCTCTTCAATGGCGGCGTTAACGCGTTCTCCTGTGGCGGTAGAGATTCGCCCTTTGCCACTAAGCACCAGCGAAACGGTACTTACCGACACGCCCGCAGCCAGCGCAACATCATGAATGGTTATTTTTTTGGCGGTAGCCATGCAGATGACCTACTCCCTGATTATGTGACAGATAAAACGTTTTACCTTTTATTTATCTTATACCCGCTATTATCGTTGCGTAATGTGATTTATGCCTCACTAAAATTTGATAAAACGTTTTATCTTCTCGCGCAATTTACTGAATCCAGATTGTTCTCTACGAGGAGTCGTTTTATGACGGCGAAAACAGCACCGAAAGTCACGCTGTGGGAGTTCTTCCAGCAGTTAGGCAAAACCTTCATGTTACCCGTGGCATTATTGTCGTTCTGCGGCATTATGCTCGGCATTGGTAGTTCCCTTAGTAGCCACGATGTCATCACCCTAATCCCGGTCCTGGGCAACCCCGTGTTGCAGGCTATCTTTATCTGGATGAGTAAGATTGGCTCGTTTGCTTTTAGTTTCCTGCCAGTCATGTTCTGTATCGCCATCCCGCTGGGTCTGGCACGAGAAAACAAAGGCGTAGCGGCATTCGCTGGCTTCGTCGGTTACGCAGTGATGAACCTGGCGGTGAATTTTTGGTTGACCAATAAAGGGATTCTGCCAACCACCGATGCCGCCGTGCTGAAAGCGAATAACATCCAGAGCATTCTTGGGATCCAGTCGATCGACACCGGGATCCTCGGTGCGGTGATCGCCGGTATTATCGTCTGGATGCTGCATGAGCGTTTCCATAATATCCGCCTGCCGGATGCGCTGGCGTTTTTCGGTGGTACGCGCTTCGTACCAATCATCTCCTCGCTGGTGATGGGTCTTGTCGGTCTGGTGATTCCATTAGTCTGGCCGATTTTCGCCATGGGTATTAGTGGATTAGGCCATATGATCAACAGTGCGGGCGATTTCGGACCGATGCTGTTTGGTACTGGTGAACGTCTGCTGTTGCCGTTTGGTCTGCATCACATTCTGGTGGCGTTAATTCGCTTTACCGACGCGGGCGGCACGCAGGAAGTCTGCGGTCAAACCGTAAGCGGCGCACTCACTATCTTCCAGGCGCAGTTAAGCTGCCCGACCACTCACGGTTTCTCTGAAAGCGCTACACGTTTCCTCTCGCAGGGCAAAATGCCTGCATTCCTCGGAGGTCTGCCAGGTGCCGCGTTAGCCATGTATCACTGTGCTCGCCCGGAAAATCGCCATAAAATTAAGGGACTGCTGATTTCTGGCCTGATCGCCTGTGTCGTTGGCGGCACGACCGAACCGCTGGAGTTCCTGTTCCTGTTTGTTGCGCCGGTCCTGTATGTGATCCACGCGCTGTTAACCGGCCTCGGTTTCACCGTTATGTCCGTTCTTGGCGTCACTATTGGCAATACTGACGGTAATATCATCGACTTTGTGGTGTTTGGTATTCTGCATGGCCTGTCAACCAAGTGGTACATGGTGCCGGTAGTTGCGGCGATCTGGTTTGTTGTTTACTACGTCATCTTCCGTTTCGCTATTACCCGCTTCAATCTGAAAACCCCGGGCCGCGACAGCGAAATTGCCAGCTCAATCGAAAAAGCCGTTGCCGGTGCGCCGGGGAAATCAGGTTACAACGTTCCGGCAATCCTTGAAGCTTTAGGCGGTGCCGACAATATTGTCAGCCTCGATAACTGCATTACCCGTCTGCGTTTGTCTGTGAAAGATATGTCGCTTGTTAATGTGCAGGCACTGAAGGACAATCGGGCAATTGGCGTAGTACAACTTAATCAACATAACCTGCAGGTTGTTATCGGGCCGCAAGTTCAGTCAGTAAAAGATGAAATGGACGGTCTGATGCGTACTGTTCAGGCATAAGGATAAGATATGTTCGATTTTTCGAAGGTCGTGGATCGTCATGGCACATGGTGTACGCAGTGGGATTATGTCGCTGACCGTTTCGGCACTGCTGACCTGTTACCGTTCACGATTTCAGACATGGATTTTGCCACTGCCCCCTGCATTATCGAGGCGCTGAATCAGCGTCTGATGCACGGCGTGTTTGGCTACAGCCGCTGGAAAAACGATGAATTTCTTGCGGCTATTGCCCACTGGTTTTCTACCCAGCATTACACCGCCATTGATACGCAGTCGGTGGTGTATGGCCCTTCCGTTATCTATATGGTCTCGGAACTGATTCGTCAGTGGTCCGCTGTCGGTGAAGGTGTGGTGATCCACACCCCGGCCTACGACGCATTTTACAAAGCCATTGAAGGTAACCAGCGCACAGTAATGCCCGTTGCTTTAGAGAAGCAGGCTGACGGCTGGTTTTGCGATATGGGCAAGCTGGAAGCCGTGTTGGCGAAACCGGAGTGTAAAATTATGCTCCTGTGTAGCCCTCAAAATCCTACCGGTAAAGTCTGGACTTGCGATGAACTGGAGACAATGGCTGACCTGTGCGAACGCTATGGTGTGCGCGTTATCTCCGATGAAATCCATATGGATATGGTATGGGGTGAGCAACCGCATATCCCCTGGAGCAATGTAGCTCGCGGCGACTGGGCGCTACTGACTTCTGGTTCGAAAAGTTTCAATATTCCGGCCCTGACCGGGGCTTACGGGATTATTGAAAATAACGACAGCCGGGAAGCGTATTTATCGGCCCTGAAAGGCCGTGATGGGCTTTCCTCCCCTTCGGTACTGGCGTTAACCGCTCATATCGCCGCCTATCAGCAAGGCGCACCGTGGCTTGATGCCTTACGCGACTATCTGAAGGCTAACCTGACGTATATCGCAGATACGATGAACGCCGCGTTCCCGGAACTCAACTGGCAAATCCCCCAATCCACTTATCTCGCATGGCTCGATTTACGTCCGTTGAACATTGATGACAACGCGTTGCAAAAAGTCCTGATTGAACAAGAAAAAGTGGCAATCATGCCGGGATATACCTACGGTGAAGAAGGCCGTGGCTTTGTTCGACTCAATGCCGGATGCCCTCGTTCGAAACTAGAAAAAGGTGTCGCTGGATTAATTAACGCCATCCGGGCTGTACGCTAATTGCGATTGCGCAACGTAAATAATCGTTGCGCAATCGTAGATTTTTACCCTGCTTTGTTTTTATAATGGTGCGCACTTTTATATCCAGAAAAAGAGTGCGACCATGATTGATACCACCCTGCCATTAACTGATATCCATCGCCACCTTGATGGCAACATTCGTCCCCAAACCATCCTTGAACTTGGCCGCCAGTATAATATCTCGCTTCCTGCGCAATCCCTGGAAACGCTAATCCCCCACGTTCAGGTCATTGCCAATGAACCCGATCTGGTGAGTTTTCTGACTAAACTTGACTGGGGCGTTAAAGTTCTCGCCTCTCTTGATGCCTGCCGCCGTGTGGCATTTGAAAACATTGAAGATGCTGCCCGTAACGGCCTGCACTATGTCGAGCTGCGTTTTTCACCAGGCTACATGGCAATGGCACATCAGCTGCCTGTGGCGGGTGTTGTCGAAGCCGTTATTGATGGCGTCCGTGAAGGTTGCCGCACCTTTGGTGTGCAGGCGAAGCTTATCGGCATTATGAGCCGGACCTTTGGCGAAGCCGCCTGTCAGCAAGAGCTGGAGGCCTTTTTAGCCCACCGTGACCAGATTACCGCACTTGATTTAGCCGGTGATGAACTTGGTTTCCCAGGAAGTCTGTTCCTTTCTCACTTCAACCGCGCGCGTGATGCGGGCTGGCATATTACCGTCCATGCAGGCGAAGCTGCCGGGCCAGAAAGTATCTGGCAAGCCATTCGTGAACTGGGAGCTGAACGCATTGGGCATGGCGTAAAAGCCATTGAAGATCGGGCGCTGATGGATTTCCTCGCCGAGCAACAAATTGGCATAGAATCCTGTCTGACCTCCAATATTCAGACCAGCACCGTGGCAGAGCTGGCTGCACATCCGCTGAAAACGTTCCTTGAGCATGGCATTCGCGCCAGCATTAACACTGACGATCCCGGCGTACAGGGAGTGGATATCATTCACGAATATACCGTTGCCGCGCCGGCTGCTGGGTTATCCCGCGAGCAAATCCGCCAGGCGCAGATTAATGGTCTGGAAATGGCTTTCCTCAGTGCAGAGGAAAAACGCGCACTGCGAGAAAAAGTCGCCGCGAAGTAACAGAAATGGATGGTGCTAATTGCACCATCCCCTTTTCACGCAAGGCACAAAGTCGAGCGATGTTTGGCGGATTCGATGCCAAGCTCAATCAGTTCCATCACCTGAATGGCCTGACTTGCTGGCACCGGGTTTTCACCGTCGCCATTCAACGCATCGCGAATGGCCGCGTAGTACGCCGGATAATTCCCCGGCACGGTCAACAGCGTTTCTTCAACACGTTCCTCGCCTTCAACGCGGGTCAGAACACCGTCACGCATATCGTAGCCCCAGTCTTCCTGCGGCAGACGCTCACCATTTTTCAACCGCTCTTCCTGTGGATCGAGGCCATATTTAACATAGCTGCCACGGGAGCCATGCACGATATAACGTGCTGACTCAGCTGCCGCCAGCATGGTGCCGTGTAAAATAACCCGCCGCTGTGGGTAGGACAAAATGGCGTGGAAATAATCAGTTGACTGCGCACCCGGGCGCAACTGTGCTAAATCCACCGTCATACTGACGGGTAAGCCAAAAAGCGTAATAGCTTGATCGAGCAGATGCGGTGCCAAATCGTACCAGATACCGCTGCCAGGGCCGCCCTGTTCACGCCAGCGATCGCGCACCTGCAGTCGGAAGCGGTCGAAATGAGACTCAAAGTACGCAACTTCACCCAGCGAGCCTTCCGCGAGTAAACCTTTTAGTGTCAGAAAATCGCTATCCCAGCGACGATTATGAAACACTGACAATACGCGCCCCAGACTTTTTGCCAACGCATCCAGTTCTCGAGCTTGTGACAGTGTCACGGTAAAAGGCTTGTCGACAACCACATGTTTACCTGCTTCAAGCGCCGCCCTGGCCAACGGGAAATGGGTATCGTTTGGTGTGGGAATGACAATCAAGTCTATGTTGGGATCATTAAAAAGATGCTTTGGTTCAGAGACAACCGTCACTGTTGGCCAGTCGGCCTTGACTTTTGTTTCGTCACTGCTGGAAATTACTGCCAGTTCTAGTCCGGGCGTGCCCGCAATCAGGGGCGCATGGAAGGTTTTGCTCGCATAACCATACCCAATCAACCCAACACGGATGTTGTCGCTCATGTCATTGCCTCTCAGAGAAGTACGATCGCTATTTGACACTATCCTTTACCCTCTCTCAACAGTTTAATAACCTGCCCGCAATAAGGGATGTTATTTAACTTAAGTCAAAAAAATGGCGAATTTTCTAATGACAAAAGATAAACATCGCAAAAAGCTCAGCAAAAATCTTGCTGGAGCAATTATTGCTAAGTAACATTTACCCCCTGAAGTTAATGGATCACTCAACATAGATGTGGGCAGTAATGAATCGTCTTATTGAATTAACAGGTTGGATCGTTCTTGTCGTTTCAGTCATTCTTCTTGGCGTGGCGAGTCACATTGACAACTACCAGCCGCCAGAACAGAGTGCACCGGTACAACATAAGTAATACCTGCACTTGCAGACCAACATGCAGCCCGTCCGGATGCATGTTTTAACTTGTCGGGTATTAAACCAGGAATTTATTATCTTGTAGTGTGTTGTTGGCGATTGGCTGGGATAGTAAAGCGCGTTACTCTTTTCATGACAGTATTTCATCCCTGAATATTTACCATCAGCGCATTCTTATTATTGTTATTACATAAGCGTTCACTTTTGGTGAAGTTTTATCATTACATATAATACCTACCACTTTGGTATTAATTATTTTATGGGCCTTTTATGACTGTTCAGGACTACTTATTAAAATTTCGCAAAATCAGTTCACTCGAAAGCCTGGAAAAACTCTACGATCATCTTAATTACACACTGACGGACGATCAGGACCTTATCAACATGTATCGCGCCGCCGATCACCGTCGCGCAGAGCTGGTGTCTGGCGGGCGTTTGTTTGACCTGGGTCAGGTACCGAAGTCCGTCTGGCACTATGTTCAATAAAGAAAGTAGCGATCGATTATAAAAGCCTTATAATAACGCCCCTAAAATTAGATTTGCCTGTTTGCTGTCGCTATTCTGGAGAACCTATGACCACCACAACGCCACAACGTATTGGAGGCTGGTTGCTTGGCCCTTTGGCCTGGCTGTTAGTCGCTCTATTGAGTACGACGCTGGCGCTGTTACTGTATACCGCAGCGTTATCTTCTCCTCAAACATTTAAAACGCTCGGCGAAAAAGCGCTTACAACGCAAATCTTATGGGGCGTTTCTTTTATTACCGCCATCGCCATGTGGTATTACACTTTGTGGTTGACCATCGCTTTCTTTAAACGTCGGCGTTGTGTTCCGAAACACTATATTATCTGGCTACTGATCTCCGTATTACTGGCGGTTAAAGCCTTCGCTTTTTCGCCCGTTGAAGATGGCGTAGCCGTGCGCCAGTTGTTGTTTACTTTGCTGGCAACCGCATTGATAGTCCCCTATTTCAAACGCTCGTCGCGGGTCAAAGCGACGTTTGTGAATCCGTAATAACCTTACAGTTAACCTGTTGTCGCCTGCTCTGGATTAACGGATAATAGGCGGCTTTTTTATTTCAGGCCGAAAAATGACTGACTACCTGTTACTGTTTGTCGGAACTGTACTGGTCAATAACTTTGTACTGGTTAAGTTTCTGGGCCTCTGTCCGTTTATGGGTGTTTCCAAAAAGCTGGAAACTGCAATGGGGATGGGGCTGGCAACAACATTTGTGATGACGCTGGCGTCAATCTGCGCCTGGCTTATCGACACGTGGATCTTGATTCCACTCAATCTGATTTACCTGCGCACGTTAGCGTTTATTTTAGTGATCGCTGTAGTGGTGCAGTTCACCGAGATGGTGGTGCGTAAAACCAGCCCGGTGCTTTATCGTCTGCTGGGGATTTTTCTGCCGCTTATTACCACCAACTGTGCGGTGCTTGGCGTCGCGTTGCTGAATATTAATCTCGGGCATAATTTCTTGCAGTCGGCGCTGTACGGTTTTTCCGCAGCTGTCGGCTTCTCGTTGGTGATGGTGCTTTTCGCAGCCATCCGCGAGCGCCTTGCTGTGGCTGATGTCCCGGCACCTTTTCGTGGTAATGCCATTGCGCTGATTACCGCAGGTCTTATGTCTCTGGCCTTTATGGGCTTTAGTGGTTTGGTGAAGTTGTAATGAATGCTATCTGGATTGCCGTTGCCGCCGTAAGCCTGCTGGGCCTGGCGTTTGGCGCCATTCTGGGTTATGCCTCCCGCCGTTTTGCGGTGGAAGACGATCCGGTCGTTGAGAAAATTGACGAAATTTTACCGCAGAGCCAGTGTGGTCAGTGTGGTTATCCTGGCTGTCGCCCGTATGCGGAGGCTATCAGTTGCAACGGTGAAAAAATCAACCGCTGCGCCCCTGGTGGCGAAGCTGTAATGCTGAAAATTGCCGAGTTGCTCAACGTCGAGCCACAGCCGCTGGATGGCGAAGCGCAAGAGTTGACGCCTGCGCGTATGGTAGCGGTTATCGATGAAAATAACTGTATTGGCTGCACTAAATGTATTCAGGCGTGTCCGGTTGACGCCATCATCGGCGCTACCCGTGCAATGCATACCGTCATGAGCGATCTGTGCACAGGTTGTAATCTGTGTGTAGACCCATGCCCAACGCATTGCATCTCCTTACAACCGGTCGCAGAAACGCCAGACAGCTGGAAATGGGATCTGAACACCATTCCCGTGCGCATCATTCCCGTGGAACACCATGCTTAAGTTATTCTCTGTTTTCAAAAAAAATAAAATCTGGGACTTCAATGGCGGCATTCATCCACCGGAGATGAAAACTCAGTCCAACGGTACTCCCCTGCGCCAGGTTCCGCTGGCGCAGCGATTTGTTATTCCGCTGAAACAGCATATTGGCGCTGAAGGCGAGCTGTGCGTTAACGTTGGTGATAAGGTACTACGCGGGCAGCCGCTCACCCGTGGACGCGGCAAAATGCTACCAGTTCACGCACCAACGTCTGGTACCGTTACGGCTATTGCGCCCCACTCTACTGCCCATCCATCGGCATTGGCTGAATTAAGCGTAATTATTGATGCCGATGGCGAAGATTGCTGGATCCCGCGTGACGGTTGGTCCGATTACCGCTCACGCACACGGGAAGAGTTAATTGAACGTATTCATCAGTTTGGCGTAGCCGGGCTGGGGGGGGCTGGCTTCCCTACTGGCGTTAAATTGCAGGGCGGCGGCGATAAAATCGAAACGTTGATCATCAATGCCGCAGAGTGCGAGCCGTATATTACTGCCGATGACCGCCTGATGCAGGATTGCGCCGCCCAGGTCGTGGAAGGTATTCGCATTCTTGGGCATATTCTACAGCCGCGCGAAATTCTGATCGGAATTGAAGATAACAAGCCGCAGGCAATTTCCATGCTGCGTGCGGTGTTGGCGGATTCCCACGATATTTCTTTGCGAGTTATTCCGACCAAATATCCCTCTGGCGGCGCCAAACAGTTAACCTACATTCTGACTGGAAAGCAGGTTCCACACGGCGGTCGTTCATCAGATATCGGCGTGTTAATGCAAAACGTCGGCACGGCTTACGCCGTGAAACGTGCCGTTATTGATGGCGAGCCGATTACTGAGCGTGTCGTGACGCTGACTGGCGAAGCAATTGCACGCCCAGGCAACGTCTGGGCACGACTGGGTACACCGGTCCGTCATTTATTGGCCGATGCCGGATTCTGCCCTTCTGCCGATCAAATGGTGATTATGGGCGGCCCACTAATGGGCTTTACCTTGCCGTGGCTGGATGTTCCGGTCGTCAAAATAACCAACTGTTTACTGGCACCGTCTGCCAATGAGCTTGGCGAACCACAGGAAGAACAAAGCTGCATCCGTTGTAGCGCCTGTGCTGATGCCTGCCCTGCAGACCTTCTTCCGCAACAATTGTACTGGTTTAGCAAAGGCCAGCAGCACGATAAAGCCACCACACATAACATTGCCGATTGTATTGAATGCGGGGCCTGCGCGTGGGTTTGCCCAAGCAATATCCCTCTTGTGCAATATTTCCGTCAGGAAAAAGCTGAGATTGCCGCCATTCGTCAGGAAGAGAAACGCGCCGCGGAAGCTAAAGCGCGTTTCGAAGCCCGTCAGGCTCGTCTGGAGCGCGAAAAAGCGGCTCGCCTTGAACGACATAAGAGCGCAGCCGTCCAACCTGCAGCCAAAGATAAAGATGCGATTGCTGCCGCTCTGGCGCGGGTGAAAGAGAAACAGACCCAGGCTACACAACCTATTGTGATTAAAGCGGGCGAACGCCCGGATAACAGTGCGATTATTGCGGCACGGGAAGCGCGTAAAGCGCAAGCCAGAGCGAAACAGGCTGAATTGCAAAAGACTAACGAATCCGCAACCGTTGCCGATCCACGTAAAGCGGCCGTTGAAGCCGCTATTGCCCGTGCCAAAGCACGTAAGTTGGAACAGCAGCCTGCTAACGCAGAAACAAAAGAACAGGTCGACCCGCGCAAGGCTGCCGTCGAAGCCGCTATTGCCCGCGCCAAAGCGCGCAAGCTGGAACAACAGCAGGCAAACGTAGAACCAGAAGAACAGGTCGACCCGCGCAAAGCTGCCGTCGAAGCGGCTATCGCCCGTGCCAAAGCACGCAAGCTGGAGCAGCAACAGGCTAACGCAGAACCAGAAGAACAGGTCGACCCGCGCAAAGCTGCCGTCGAAGCGGCTATCGCCCGTGCCAAAGCGCGCAAGCTGGAACAGCAGCAGGCAAACGTAGAGCCAGAAGAACAGGTTGACCCGCGCAAAGCTGCCGTTGCCGCGGCTATCGCCCGGGTTCAGGCAAAAAAAGCTGCTTCGCAAAAGGTTGTAAACGAGGACTAAATGGTATTCAGAATAGCTAGCTCCCCTTATACCCATAACCAGCGCCAGACATCGCGCATAATGCTGCTGGTGCTGGTTGCAACCGTCCCAGGTATCGCTGCGCAACTGTGGTTTTTTGGCTGGGGTACTCTTGTTCAAATTCTGTTGGCCTCGGTCAGTGCACTCTTAGCCGAAGCCCTCGTACTCAAACTGCGCAAGCAATCTGTAGCTGCAACCTTAAAAGATAACTCAGCATTGCTAACGGGCTTATTACTGGCGGTAAGTATTCCGCCTCTCGCACCTTGGTGGATGGTGGTACTCGGCACTGTGTTTGCCGTAATCATCGCTAAACAGCTGTATGGCGGTCTGGGGCAAAATCCGTTTAACCCGGCAATGATTGGTTATGTGGTCTTACTGATCTCCTTCCCGGTGCAGATGACCAGCTGGTTGCCGCCGCATGAAATTGCAGTCAACATTCCTGGATTCATTGACGCTGTACAGGTTATCTTCAGCGGTCATACCGCCAATGGTGGTGATATGAACACACTTCGCTTAGGTATCGATGGCATTAGCCAGGCGACACCGCTGGATACGTTCAAAACATCTGTACGCGCTGGCCATTCGGTTGAGCAGATTATGCAGTATCCAATCTACAGTGGTGTTCTCGCGGGCGCTGGCTGGCAATGGGTAAACCTCGCCTGGCTGGTTGGTGGCGTGTGGCTGCTATGGCAGAAAGCGATTCGTTGGCATATTCCCGTCAGTTTCTTAGTGACACTGGCCCTGTGCGCAACGCTGGGTTGGTTGTTTTCCCCAGAAACACTAGCTTCACCGCAGATTCATCTGCTGTCTGGCGCGACCATGCTCGGCGCATTTTTTATTCTGACCGATCCAGTCACCGCGTCTACCACCAATCGTGGTCGTCTGATTTTCGGTGCGCTGGCGGGCTTATTAGTCTGGCTGATCCGCAGTTTCGGCGGTTATCCTGACGGCGTGGCCTTTGCTGTCCTGCTGGCTAACATCACGGTTCCTCTGATCGATTACTACACGCGTCCGCGCGTTTACGGCCATCGCAAAGGATAAACCATGCTGAAGACTATCCGAAAACACGGTATTACGCTGGCGCTGTTCGCCGCAGGTTCAACAGGTTTAACGGCTGCCATCAACCAGATGACCAAAACCACGATTGCTGAACAGGCGAGCCTGCAACAAAAAGCGTTATTTGATCAGGTGTTACCAGCCGAGCGCTATAACAACGCACTGGCCCAAAGTTGCTATATAGTAACTGCGCCTGAGTTAGGAAAAGGTGAGCATCGGATTTACATCGCGAAACAGGATGATAAACCGGTAGCTGCCGTTCTGGAGGCAACCGCGCCGGATGGTTATTCCGGTGCGATTCAGCTGTTGGTTGGGGCCGATTTTAACGGCACGGTACTTGGCACCCGCGTGACAGAGCATCACGAAACGCCGGGACTTGGCGATAAAATCGAACTGCGCCTTTCTGACTGGATCACCCATTTTGCGGGTAAAAATATCAGCGGCGCGGATGACGCTCACTGGGCGGTGAAGAAAGATGGTGGTGATTTCGACCAGTTCACCGGGGCGACCATTACGCCTCGCGCGGTGGTGAACGCGGTAAAACGCGCCGGATTGTATGCCCAAACGTTGCCAGCACAACTTTCTCAACTTCCTGCCTGTGGAGAATAAACCGTGAGCGAAATTAAAGACGTTATTGTTCAGGGGTTATGGAAGAACAACTCCGCGCTGGTCCAGTTGCTCGGCCTCTGTCCGTTGCTGGCGGTCACTTCCACTGCCACCAACGCACTAGGGTTAGGACTTGCAACGACGCTGGTGTTGACTCTCACCAACCTGACTATCTCGACGCTGCGTCACTGGACGCCAGCCGAAATCCGAATCCCGATTTACGTGATGATCATCGCCTCGGTGGTCAGCGCCGTACAAATGCTGATTAACGCATACGCCTTTGGCCTGTATCAATCGTTAGGGATTTTTATTCCACTGATTGTCACTAACTGTATCGTTGTTGGCCGTGCGGAAGCCTTCGCCGCCAAAAAAGGTCCGGCGCTCTCCGCACTTGATGGTTTTTCGATAGGCATGGGCGCAACCTGCGCCATGTTCGTTCTGGGTTCACTACGCGAAATCATCGGCAACGGAACATTGTTTGACGGTGCCGATGCGTTGTTAGGTAGCTGGGCAAAAGTATTGCGGGTAGAGATCTTCCACACCGATTCTCCCTTCCTGTTAGCAATGTTACCGCCAGGCGCATTCATTGGTCTGGGTTTGATGCTGGCGGGAAAATACCTGATTGATGAAAGAATGAAAAAGCGCCGTGCTGAAGCAGCCGCCACGCGCGAGTTGCCAAACGGTGAAACAGGGAATGTCTGATGAACAAAGCAAAACGACTGGAGATCCTCACTCGCCTGCGTGAGAACAACCCTCATCCCACAACCGAGCTTAATTTTAGTTCACCTTTTGAATTGCTGATTGCTGTACTGCTTTCCGCTCAGGCGACCGATGTCAGCGTCAATAAGGCGACGGCAAAGCTTTACCCGGTGGCGAATACACCTGCCGCAATGCTCGAACTGGGCGTCGATGGGGTTAAAACGTATATCAAAACCATTGGGCTATATAACAGCAAAGCAGAAAATATCATCAAAACCTGCCGTATTTTACTCGAACAACATAACGGCGAAGTTCCGGAAGATCGCGCTGCGCTGGAAGCCCTGCCCGGTGTAGGACGTAAAACAGCAAACGTGGTATTAAATACCGCTTTCGGTTGGCCGACCATTGCTGTAGATACACACATTTTCCGCGTCTGCAACCGCACCCAATTTGCACCGGGGAAAAACGTCGAACAGGTTGAAGAAAAATTGCTCAAAGTGGTTCCGGCAGAATTCAAAGTTGATTGCCACCACTGGTTAATCCTCCACGGGCGTTACACCTGTATTGCCCGCAAGCCCCGCTGTGGTTCCTGCATTATTGAAGATCTTTGTGAATACAAAGAGAAAGTTGACATCTGACGAAAAGGGGTAACATCGTTATCCCATTCATAACCATTCTTCATCCTCTTATAAAACATCTTGTTAACGTCAATGATGCCGCCTCGCGGCATCATTGTCAGGCAATCCGTTTGTGAATAACCAAAAATGCAGGTTAATTGTTTTTTTAATAGCGAAATTTTCTATCTATTCGTGATCAAGATCACCTTGATGTCAACATGTAAAAATATTGCTCTGTTTAAGTTAAATTTGACAAGGTATTGATTCAACCAGGACAGAAACCTACAAAACATTACACTGTCTATTTTTCAGATAATGGACTATCTCACTACATAAAACACCTTACAGTAGAACATATCGCCAAATATCAGTATCCCCCCTCTTCTGGTAGTGAAAAAATCTGCCGTTACGTTTTTTGAAAAATTTAACGCTGGATAACATTTCAATGGGCCGATGATTTCTCCATGCCAGTTATATGTAACAGATTATTACAAAGGACTTGTCTGAAAGTGCAAGATAGTGAACATTACCTGCCGTTTCCCCTCCCACTATAACAATTGCGCGTATGTTTATTAGACATCACGCGAGAAAGCACCCCCGTTAATATGGGATGTAAAAAAAGAGGTAAAAGTGTCCACTGCAAACCAAAAACCAACAGAAAGCGTTAGTTTGAACGCTTTCAAACAACCGAAGGCGTTCTATCTCATCTTCTCGATCGAGTTATGGGAACGTTTTGGTTATTACGGCCTACAAGGAATTATGGCTGTCTACCTGGTTAAACAACTGGGTATGTCTGAAGCGGATTCAATCACACTTTTCTCTTCCTTTAGCGCCCTGGTTTATGGTCTTGTCGCTATTGGTGGTTGGTTAGGCGATAAAGTACTGGGTACAAAACGCGTCATTATGCTTGGTGCTATTGTGCTGGCTATTGGTTATGCGCTGGTTGCCTGGTCTGGTCACGATGCCGGTATCGTCTATATGGGTATGGCGGCGATTGCGGTCGGTAACGGCCTGTTTAAAGCCAACCCGTCTTCACTGCTGTCAACTTGCTACGAGAAAAACGATCCACGTCTGGACGGTGCATTTACCATGTACTATATGTCCGTCAACATCGGTTCGTTCTTCTCTATGATTGCAACACCGTGGTTAGCCGCTAAGTATGGCTGGAGCGTCGCATTCGCCCTTAGCGTAGTTGGTCTGTTGATCACCATCGTTAACTTCGCCTTCTGCCAACGCTGGGTTAAGCAGTACGGTTCAAAACCTGACTTTGAGCCGATCAACTACCGCAATCTGCTGTTAACCATTATTGGTGTTGTCGCGCTGATTGCGATTGCCACCTGGCTGCTGCACAACCAGGACGTTGCGCGTATGGCGCTGGGCGTTGTTGCCTTCGGTATCGTGATTATCTTCGGTAAAGAAGCCTTTGCAATGAAAGGTGCTGCGCGTCGTAAAATGATCGTTGCCTTCATCCTGATGCTCGAAGCAATCATCTTCTTCGTGCTGTACAGCCAGATGCCAACGTCACTGAACTTCTTTGCAATCCGTAACGTTGAGCACTCCATTCTGGGCCTGGCCGTAGAACCTGAACAATATCAGGCACTGAACCCGTTCTGGATCATCATCGGTAGCCCGATTCTGGCCGCTATCTATAACAAGATGGGCGATACCCTGCCGATGCCAACCAAGTTTGCAATCGGTATGGTGATGTGCTCTGGTGCGTTCCTGATTCTGCCGCTCGGTGCGAAATTCGCGTCTGACGCTGGTATCGTGTCTGTGAGCTGGCTGGTAGCAAGCTATGGCCTGCAGAGTATCGGTGAACTGATGATCTCCGGTCTGGGTCTGGCAATGGTTGCGCAGCTCGTTCCACAGCGTCTGATGGGCTTTATTATGGGTAGCTGGTTCCTGACCACTGCCGGTGCAAACCTGATTGGTGGTTATGTTGCGGGTATGATGGCTGTACCGGATAACGTAACCGATCCGCTGATGTCGCTGGAAGTCTATGGCCGCGTATTCTTACAGATTGGTGTCGCTACTGCTGTTATTGCAGTGCTGATGCTGCTGACCGCGCCGAAACTGCATCGTATGACTCAGGACGATGCAGCTGATAAAGCGGCGAAAGCTGCCGTAGCGTAAATTTCAGGGAAACTCTTTTACAAGCCGCTAACTTTTCGTTAGCGGCTTTTTTTTTGTTCAGCAAGGCACTACCATACTTTAAACCACAGCCAAAAGGAGTGACCGATGAAACTGTTCTACAAACCGGGCGCCTGCTCTCTTGCCTCCCATATCATCCTGCGTGAGAGCGGAAAGGACTTTACGCTCGCCAGTGTGGATTTAATGAAAAAACGACTGGAAAACGGTGATGATTACTTTGCGATTAATCCTAAAGGGCAGGTTCCTGCACTGCTGCTGGACGATGGCACTCTGCTGACGGAAGGCGTGGCCATTATGCAGTATCTTGCCGACAGCGTCCCCGACCGCCAGTTATTGGCTCCGGTAAACAGTATTTCTCGCTATAAGACCATCGAATGGCTGAACTATATCGCCACTGAGTTGCATAAAGGCTTTACTCCGCTGTTTCACCCGGCCACACCGGAAGAGTTCAAACCGACTGCGCGCGCACAGCTGGAGAAAAAACTGCAGTACGTGAACGATGCGCTGAAAGATGATCACTGGATTTGCGGGCAACGTTTTACTATTGCTGACGCCTATCTGTTTACTGTACTGCGCTGGGCATATGGGGTGAAATTGAATCTGGAAGGTTTAGAGCATATTGCCGCCTATATGCAGCGTATGGCTGAACGTCCGACGGTAAAAGCCGCGCTAACAGCGGAAGGCTTGCAGTAATGGTTATCGGCCCGCAGGATACTGTGGGCCGACAAGACATATTTCAGAGCTTCGTCGCACTGAAGTAGTGTTCTGGTTTAGCAATACGATCCTGGGCTGCTACAACTTGCAACTCATATTCCTGCATTGCTTTGGTGGTTACCATAATTTCGTATACCGCAGCGGTCACATGCTCCAGCGCGTGCTGCAACGTTGCGCCCTGTAGTAGTTTCACCAGCAGTAACCCGCTCGTCACATCACCAACACCTACTGGCTGACGCATGCCAAAATCTACCAGAGGACGGTTGATATGCCAGGCTTCATCGGCAGTGACCAGCAGCATTTCAAAACGATCTGTGCTGTAACCGGCGCGCGCCAGATGTTTCACCAATACAATTTCAGGCCCCTGAGCAATAAGTTCGCGCGCAGCTTTAACCGCATCGTCGACGTTATGTACCGGATGCTCGCAAAGGATTTCCAGCTCAACCAGATTTGGCGCGATGATATCGCTGGCAGGAAGACCGTGACGCACGTGGAACTCCGCCACACCTGGCGCAACGATACAGCCTTTTTCGGGGTGCCCCATTACCGGATCGCAAAAATATTTCGCCTGCGGGTTCGCTGCTTTCACCTGACGGACAATACCGAGGATATGCTCGCCCTGCTCCGCCGACCCCAGATAGCCGCTTAAAACGGCATCGCAAGTGTGCAATTTATCGATGGCAGCAATGCCTTGCACAATTTCGGTTAAATGGCTGGGCGGCATAACACAGCCGGTCCATTTGCCGTATTGGGTGTGATTAGAAAATTGAACGGTGTTGAGCGGCCAGACATTCGCGCCCAGGCGGCGCATTGGAAACTCTGCCGCGCTGTTACCCGCATGACCATAAACAACGTGAGACTGGATAGCGAGAATATTTTTCATCGTGCTCCCTGTATAAAAATCAGGGGGAGCGATTTCTCACTCCCCCTTTCCACTTAGTGCATTATTTCCAGCAAATCAGACAGTAATTCTTTTTGCCGCGACGAAGTAAGGTATAACGACCAAACAGACGATCTTCTTCTTTAAAGAAGTATTCTGGATCGGACTGTTTTTCACCATTAATGGTGATGGCATTAGAGGCGATAGTTTTACGCGCCTGACCACGGGAAGGTTGCAGTTCAGAATCAACCAACGCCTGCATCAGGTCAGCGCCTTTTTCCATCTCAACCATCGGTACGCCGTCCTGCGCCAGTTGTTCGAAGTCTGCTTCACTCAGCGCGCTCAAAGAACCACTGAACAGGCACTCGGTAATACGTTTCGCAGCTTGCAAACCTTCTTCACCGTGAACCAAACGCGTCACCTGCTCCGCCAGCACATACTGGGCGCGTGGCGCTTTACCGCTGTTTTTATCTTCTGCTTCGAGGGCATTGATCTCTTCAATGCTCATGAAGGTGAAGAACTTCAGGAAGCGGTAAACGTCAGCATCGGCAGTGTTGATCCAGAACTGGTAGAACTTGTACGGACTGGTTTTCTTCGGATCCAGCCATACTGCGCCACCTTCAGTTTTACCGAACTTAGTGCCGTCTGCTTTGGTGATCAACGGAACGGTCAGGCCAAACACCTGGTTCTGATGCAGACGACGGGTCAGATCGATACCAGAGGTGATGTTACCCCACTGGTCAGAACCGCCGATTTGCAGCACCACACCGTACTGTTTGTTCAGGCAGGCAAAGTCGTAGCCCTGCAACAGATTGTAGGAAAACTCGGTGAACGAAATCCCCTGATCTTCACGGTTGAGACGCTGCTTAACCGCTTCTTTGTTGATCATCTGGTTAACGGAGAAGTGTTTGCCGATATCGCGCAGGAAGGTCAGCACATTCATATTGCCGAACCAGTCATAGTTGTTCGCTGCGATAGCAGAGTTTTCACCGCAGTCGAAATCGAGGAACGGGGCAACCTGCTTGCGGATTTTGTCCACCCACTCCTGAACAGTTTCTTCAGTGTTCAGCTTACGCTCGGCAGCTTTGAAGCTCGGGTCGCCAATCAGACCCGTGGCGCCGCCTACCAGCGCAACTGGCTTGTGGCCCGCCTGCTGGAAGCGTTTCAGGCATAACAATGGAACAAGATGCCCCAAATGCAAGCTGTCAGCGGTAGGATCGAAGCCGCAATAGAGCGCGATCGGGCCTTGCGCCAGTCGCTCTGCTAACGCTTCTTCGTCCGTCACCTGGGCCACCAGCCCCCGCTCTTGCAATTGTTTAATCAAGTTACTGCTTGCCATCAAAATCTCCATGTATATAACGACTGCACCTTTGCCGGTACACGACTTTTCGCCAGATGCGAAAGAGACATAGAATAAAGTGCCGGAATCAGGAGTACCAGCGATTAAAGCAAGATTTTTGCATCTTTTCAGGGTGCGAGGCGATCGATTTTCCACGCCTCGTTTTCACACTGGTACAAAAAACGGTCATGCAGACGATGCTCACCGCCCTGCCAGAACTCAACCTGTTCAAGGCTGACGCGAAAACCGCCCCAGAAACTCGGCAACGGCACTTCGCCCTGCTGAAACTTCTGCTTCAATTCCAGGAATTTGCTTTCAAGGATCCCACGCGCAGAAATACGGCTGGACTGCTTCGATACCCACGCGCCAATCTGGCTATCTCGCGGGCGGCTATGAAAATATTTCATCACTTCGAGAGTCGAAAGACGTTCCGCTTTACCGATCACCATCACCTGGCGTTCAAGGGTATGCCAAGGGAAAAGCAGGCTAACGCGCGGATTATTTTCGATTTGGTGTGCTTTACGGCTGCCAAGGTTGGTATAAAACACCATGCCTTTTTCATCGTAATGTTTTAGTAAAACAATGCGCTGATACGGTTGGCCATGTTCATCAACGGTAGCAACGACCATCGCAGTAGGGTCGGCCAGTTTGGCTTCACAGGCCTGAGAAAGCCAGCGTTCAAAAAGAGTTAAAGGAGCAGCGGGAAGATCGCGGCGGCGTAAACCGCCTTTTGTGTATTCGCGGCGCAAATGCGCGATTTGCTGCAATTCGTCGTTATCAGCCATGGTTTTCTTTACGGATTGTCAGTGGGTGACGCTATTGTGCGCCGCCCCTGGAAAAATCTCAACGCTGTGGATTTTGTAACTGACAGTTATTCAAGACGATGCGGTCACGTTTATAGACCGTCGCCTCATCACCTTTTGACCAGAAAACGTAGATACCGTCGGTATAACGTGCGCCAGACGCTGAAATCCCCTGTTTAAGGTGCTGCAGCTGATTATCGTAAACAAAACTGACCTCCTGGCGCGGATTATTCAGTTTGACCGTCAACGGTTTTTCATCACACTGGTATTCCAGCGTATCAGTTTGCATTCGCTCAACCAGTTGATTAAACGCGCTACAGCCAGTAAGAAATACCGGCAGACAAAGTAGTAACAGTTTTTTCATAAACATATCCCGAAGACTTTCCTGGTCCGGAGGGCAAAAACGCCCTCCTCAACTTCCAAGTGTAACGGCAGACGCAGTAAGAAAAATTCAGTTAACTCTGATATCGCGGGTTTGCAGGGAAAATAGCGCCCAACACTGTCTCCTCGCTTGCGCCGGTAACGGAAGGTAGATTGCCGGGCAGCCCAGCCAGCGTTCGCCAGGCAAGCCATGCGAAGGCTAATGCTTCCATGTCATCGCCGCTAATGCCAACGGCATCGGTGGTGGTCACTTCTGTACCGGGCAGTAATGCAGCCAGCCGCGCCATAAGCAGCGGATTGCGACTTCCGCCACCGCATACCATTAACCGATCGCAGCCACCGCTCAACAAGACTTGTTCAGAAATGGTCACGGCGGTGAGTTCCGCCAGCGTTGCCTGGACATCTTGCGCATCCAGGTCAGGGAAATCCCGTAGATGGCGCTCCAGCCAGGCATAGTTAAAGTATTCACGCCCGGTGCTTTTGGGGGCTGGCTGGGAAAAATACGGATCGCTAAGCATTTTTTGCAGCAGCGGCAGAATAACCTTACCCGCCCGCGCCCACTCAGCGTCTTTATCGTAAGGTTTACCGACCTGACGCCAGATCCATGCGTCCATTAGCATGTTGCCCGGTCCGGTATCGTAGCCACCTACCGGCATCCCTGGAATGAGTAGTGACAGATTGGCAATACCACCAATATTAAGCACCATTCGCCGCTCAGTTGGATGGGCTAGCAATGCGTGATGAAAAGCAGGTACCAGCGGTGCTCCCTGGCCACCTAAGGCGATATCACGACGGCGAAAATCCCCGACGACAGTAATTCCAGTCCGCGCAACAATTTGATTGTTATCACCAATCTGTAGTGTATGTGGCGCGACACCCGTGGGTTCGTGCCAGACGGTCTGGCCATGACAACCGATAGCCACAATATCTTTCGGCTGTAAATTTTCTGCTTTTAATAGCGCGTTAACGGCATCCGCAAACAAGCAGCCAAGTCGGGTATCCAGTTGACCAAACTGAGAGAGCGTAAGCTGTTGCCCCTGGCAAATATCCAGCACAGCCTGTTTAAGTGATGGGGGAATCGGCCAGTTCAAACTAGCCAGCTGCGCCACTCGGTGTTCATCGATCGTCGCCAATACAACATCGACACCATCCAGGCTAGTACCTGACATAACACCAATAAAGCGGCCTGATTTCATAGTTCATCCTTTTTCAAACTGATGTTTGCGTTCCACTCAAACACAAACCTTTCGCGAATTCCATGCATAAGAGCCGATTTTTATCGTTGCTAGTAAAAGATTATATTCACATCAATAACTAATATGAATGTTTTGTTTATACTTGGTTAACCCTACTCTAATTATGATTTAATCATGTTTTAGTGGAACATGTAATCATGGTTATACTAATGCGGTTTACTTTGACCATTAGGGATGCTTGTGAGGCGTTTCATGGTAATCAGGAGATTTTTCAATGATTAAACGCGTACTGGTTGTATCAATGGTAGGTCTTTCTCTTGTTGGTTGTGTTAACAACGATACCCTATCTGGCGATGTTTATACTGCCTCTGAAGCGAAGCAAGTGCAGAATGTCAGCTATGGCACAATCGTGAACGTACGGCAGGTACAGATTCAGGGCGGTGATGATTCCAACGTTATCGGCGCAATTGGCGGTGCGGTTCTCGGTGGTTTCCTTGGTAATACCGTTGGTGGCGGTACTGGACGCTCTTTGGCTACCGCAGCAGGTGCCGTCGCGGGTGGCGTAGCCGGTCAGGGCGTACAGAGCGCAATGAACAAAACACAGGGTGTGGAGCTGGAAATTCGTAAAGATGATGGCAACACCATCATGGTGGTACAGAAACAGGGCAATACCCATTTCTCTCCGGGACAACGTGTGGTTCTGGCCAGCAACGGCAGCCAGGTGACGGTTTCCCCGCGCTAAACAAGTTGACGTGTGGTCAGCTAACTGGCCACACGCCCCCTTTATTTCATCCTTTTGCCTGTAACTCAGTAATATTATGCTCAAGTTTTGCAATGAGCCTAATCAGTTGTTCCAGTTCCTCTGCTGAAATTCCATCCAAAATTTCCGCCCGGGTCTTGTTAATAACTGCTTCCATTTCGCTAATCAGCGGCTCTGCCTTTTCCGTCAGTTTAATACGTTTGGCCCGCCGATCGCTGGGACAAGTTTGACGCGAAATTAACCCTTTTTCTTCCAGTTGGTCCAACGTACGAACCAGTGATGGCTGCTCAATGCCGATCGCTTTTGCCAGTTGAATTTGCGACTGGTCTGGAGGTAACTGATGTATATTGTGCAACGTCACCCAATGGGTTTGCGTTAACTCCAGGGGTTTCAGGCGATGGTCTATCAGAGCACGCCATATGCGCACCAACCGTGCCAGATCAGAACCTAGTGGCGATTCCAATTTCATCTCCTTATAATTAGCTTGCTAAGATATTATACGGCTTTTAGAATAGTGTGCAGCAATTGTATTGCTAAAACAAATGGATTGCTGCATTTGCTTACCGTCAGACATGCTTTTCAGAAATAGCGAGTAATTTTCTCTCACATAAACAATATTTATTAATCTAAAGCAATAAACTCAGCCTCAAAGGAATCTATTTTGTGAAGTTTATGCATAGTGCAACAGGATTGCCCCTACAAGATCTGGTGTTCGGTGCATCCATCTACTTTCCTCCGTTTTTCAAAGCCTTCGCGCTTGGATTCGTCGTCTGGCTTGTCGTACACCGCCTGCTTCGTGACTGGATCTACGCGGGCGACATCTGGCATCCCTTGTTAATGGATTTGTCGCTATTTGCGATCTGCGTATGCTTCGCCCTGGCAATATTGATTGCGTGGTAACTATGTCAATTAAAACCATTAAGTATTTCTCAACAATAATTGTAGCAGTAGTTGCTGTTCTCGCCGGCTGGTGGCTCTGGAACTATTACATGCAGTCACCGTGGACGCGGGATGGCAAAATACGCGCAGAACAGGTCGCTATCACCCCACAAGTGTCCGGACGTATTGTTGAGATGAATATAAAAGACAACCAGTTGGTTAACGCTGGCGATATTCTGTTCACTATCGATAAAACGCCCTTCCAGATTGCCGAACTGAATGCCCAGGCCCAACTGGCGAAAGCGCAATCTGATCTTGCCAGAGCCAATAATGAGGCCAACCGCCGCCGTCATCTCTCGCAAAATTTTATCTCTGCCGAAGAACTGGATACCGCTAACCTCAATGTTAAAGCGATGCAGGCCAGCGTTGATGCCGCACAGGCGACGCTGAAACAGGCACAATGGCAACTGGCGCAAACGGAAATTCGCGCCCCGGTGAGTGGATGGGTCACCAACCTTACAACCCGCATCGGCGACTACGCCGACACAGGAAAACCGCTGTTTGCCCTCGTGGACAGTCACTCGTTCTACGTTATTGGTTATTTTGAAGAAACCAAATTGCGGCACATCCGCGACGATGCGCCAGCACACATTACGCTCTATAGCGATAACAAAACGTTACAGGGTCACGTATCCAGTATCGGTCGGGCAATTTATGATCAGAGCGTGGAAAACGATTCCAGCCTGATTCCAGACGTTAAACCTAACGTTCCCTGGGTTCGCCTCGCCCAGCGCGTCCCGGTTCGCTTTGCCCTTGATAATGTTCCCAGCGATGTCACGCTGGTATCCGGCACGACCTGTAGTATCGCAGTAGGTCAATAATGAACGCCTGGTCATGGTCCCTGCGCAACCTGCCCTGGTTTAAGGCCACGCTGGCACAATGGCGCTATGCGTTGCGCAATACCCTTGCCATGTGTCTGGCGCTGTCTGTTGCTTATTATTTAAACCTGGACGAGCCCTATTGGGCGATGACGTCAGCCGCGGTAGTGAGCTTCCCGACGGTTGGCGGTGTCATCAGCAAAAGCCTGGGGCGCATCGCTGGTAGTTTGCTGGGGGCTATCGCTGCGCTGATCCTTGCCGGGCATACTCTTAACGAACCGTGGTTCTTCCTGTTAAGCATGTCGGCATGGCTTGGTTTTTGCACCTGGGCCTGCGCGCATTTCACGAACAACGTGGCCTATGCGTTTCAACTGGCGGGTTACACAGCGGCGATTATCGCCTTTCCGATGGTCAATATCACTGAAGCAAGCCAGTTGTGGGACATTGCCCAGGCGCGCGTTTGCGAAGTGATCGTCGGTATTCTCTGCGGTGGGATGATGATGATGATCCTGCCGAGCACTTCCGATGCCACTGCCCTTTTAACCGCATTGAAAAACATGCACGCCCGTTTACTGGAACATGCCAGTTTGCTCTGGCAACCTGAAACAACCGATGCCATTCGTACCGCGCATGAAGGGGTGATTGGGCAAATACTGACCATGAATTTACTGCGAATTCAGGCATTCTGGAGCCACTATCGCTTCCGCCAGCAAAACGCACGCCTCAACGCGTTACTCCACCAGCAATTACGCATGACCAGTGTCATTTCGAGCTTGCGGCGTATGTTGCTCAACTGGCCATCACCGCCTGGTGCGATACGGGAAATTCTTGAACAGTTGCTAACGGCCCTCGCCAACGGGCAAACGGATTTTTACACCGTCGCGCGCATTATTGCCCCGCTACGCCCGATGAACTCTGCCGACTATCGGCATGTCGCCTTCTGGCATCGACTACGTTATTTTTGCCGTCTTTATCTGCAAAGTAGTCATGAATTACATCGCCTGGAAAGCGGCGCAGTTGATCAAACCAGACTCCCTCGCGCGTCCGGGCTGGCACGTCATACCGATAATGCGGAAGCCATGTGGAGCGGGCTGCGGACATTTTGTACGTTGATGTTGATTGGTGGGTGGAGTATTGCCTCGCAATGGGATGCCGGAGCCAATGCATTAACCCTGGCTGCGATTAGCTGCGTCCTTTATTCCGCCGTCGCAGCGCCGTTTAAGTCATTGACGCTGCTGATGCGCACGCTGGTATTGCTTTCGTTCTTTAGCTTTGTGGTTAAATTTGGTCTGATGGTCCAAATTAGCGAGCTGTGGCAATTTTTGCTGTTTCTTTTCCCCCTGCTGGCAACGATGCAGCTACTCAAGATACAAATACCAAAACAAGCCGCATTATGGGGGCAATTGATTGTTTTTATGGGCTCGTTTATCGCCGTTACCAACCCGCCGGTGTATGATTTTGCCGATTTTCTCAATGATAATCTGGCAAAAATCGTTGGCGTCGCGTTGGCGTGGTTAGCGTTCGCCATTCTGCGTCCAGGATCGGATGCTCGTAAAAGCCGCCGCCATATTCGCGCGCTGCGCCGGGATTTTGTCGATCAACTAAGCCGCCATCCAACACTGAGTGAAAGCGAATTTGAATCGCTCACTTATCATCACGTCAGTCAGTTGAGTAACAGCCAGGATGCGCTGGCTCGCCGTTGGTTATTACGCTGGGGTGTAGTGCTGCTGAACTGTTCTCATGTTGTCTGGCAATTGCGCGACTGGGAATCGCGTTCCGATCCGTTATCGCGAGTACGGGATAACTGTATTTCACTGTTGAGGGGAGTGATGAGTGAGCGTGGCGTTCAGCAAAAATCACTGGCGGCCACACTTGAAGAATTACAGCGGATTTGCGACAGCCTTGCCCGTCATCATCAACCTGCCGCCCGTGAGCTGGCGGCAATTGTCTGGCGGCTGTACTGCTCGCTTTCGCAACTTGAGCAAGCACCACCGCAAGGTACGCTGGCCTCTTAATTACTTAATTACACCACAGGCATAGCGTTCACCGCCACCGCCCAGCGGTTTAGGTTGATCGGACATATTATCGCCGCCAACGTGGACCATCAGCGCTTTGTCTTTGATTTCATCCAGTGATTTCAGACGAGGCGCGATGACGGCATCGGTAGCTTTGCCGTCATTATTGACTACCAGTGCAGGCAGATCGCCTAAATGCCCGGCACCTTCTGGCCCTTCATGTTTACCGGTATTTTGTGGATCAAGATGCCCGCCTGCGGATTCCGCGGCGCTGGCTTTGCCATCTTTGGTGGCTGGCTGGCAGCTTCCTTTGGCATGAATATGGAAGCCATGTTCACCGGGGGGTAATGCTTTCAGATCAGGTGAAAACTCCAGACCTTTATCGGTTTCAGTAATGGTGACGCTACCAATTGACTGCCCAACCCCTTGCGACGTCACGAGGTTCATCTCGACTTTTTCACTGGCGGCTTGTGCGCCGGTCGCAACAACCAGCGCCAGGATAGCCAGACTAAAACGCTTCATAGGACCTCCGTTCATTGTGCATACCCGTTAAGTGTAAACCAGTGACACATATTTGAACGGTGGGTATTCCTAAAAGCGCTTACGGTACGTCGTAACCTAATGCAGCTTTACGGATACGGAACCACTGCTGACGCGTCATTTTCAGGGCTTCTGCCTCTACTGCAGCCCGTACGCGCTCAATTTTACCGGAGCCAATTATCGGCAGCGGTTGCGACGGCAGACGTAATATCCAGGCATAAACAACCTGCTCAATCGTGGCCGCGTTTAATTCCTGGGCTATCACAGTGAGTTCATCCCGCAGCGGCTGGAAAAAATCATCATTGAACAGACGTCCACCACCAAGGCACGACCACGCCATTGGACGAATACGCAGTTGTTGTAGCTGATCAAGCGTACCATCCAGCAGCAACGGCTGATGTACCGGAGAAATTTCCACCTGATTGGTCGCAAGGGTAAACGGCAGGCGCGATTGCAACAGGGCAAATTGTGCAGGCGTGAAGTTGGATACGCCAAAATGGCGCACTTTGCCGCTCTGATGCAGATGCTTAAATGCATCCGCCACTTCATCGGCATCCATTAACGGGTCGGGACGGTGGATTAACAGCAGATCCAGATGGTCGGTCGCGAGATTAATCAGCGACTGTTCGGCGCTCTTAATGATGTGATCGCGGTCAGTGATGTAATGACCAATGACGTTTTCTTCACGCGCGGTCGTCGCGATACCGCATTTACTGACTATTTCCATCCGTTCACGCAGGTGAGGTGCCAGTTTCAGTGCCTCGCCAAACGCCGCTTCGCACTGATAGCCACCATAAATATCAGCATGGTCCACGGTGGTCACGCCGAGATCCAGATGCTCTTCAATAAAACTGACCAGCTGGCGGGCGGACATATTCCAGTCCATCAATCGCCAGTAGCCCATCACAAAACGGGAAAACTCCGGGCCTTGCGGCGCAATAGTAATACGCTGAACCATATTCGCTTCCTCTTATCAGATATGAGAGGAGTATACGCAAGATTAGGCTCAAAAGAGTGATGGTTGCTCCGGTTCGTCTGATGACGTGGGCTTATTTGCACGTAATTTGCGCATTAATCGCTGCCGACAAAGGCGCAGCACCTCTTGTTTTTCGCCATCGCTCATTTTATTCCAGTTAAAACGCTCATCCCGGCTTCGAAAACAGCCGCGACAAAACCCGCGTTCGTCAGACTGGCAAATTCCCCGGCACGGGCTCTGGACGGGAAAGAACTCTAATTGCTCCGCCACTTCGCCCTCCTCAGATAAGATTATTACCATTATTGAAGCTGTTAATGTCCAAAGTAGCAACTTTGCTTGCGCTAGACCGACTGGTCTACTACACTCCAACACATGAACAAACACACCGAACATGATACTCGTGAACATCTCCTGGCGACGGGCGAGCAACTTTGCCTGCAACGTGGATTCACCGGGATGGGGCTAAGCGAATTACTAAAAACCGCTGAAGTGCCGAAAGGGTCCTTCTATCACTACTTTCGCTCTAAAGAAGCGTTTGGCGTTGCCATGCTTGAGCGCCATTACGCCGCATATCACCAGCGACTGACGGAGTTGCTGCAATCCGGAGAAGGTAACTACCGCGACCGCATACTGGCTTATTACCAGCAGACACTTAACCAGTTTTGCCAACATGGAACCATCAGTGGTTGCCTGACAGTAAAACTCTCTGCCGAAGTGTGCGATCTGTCAGAAGATATGCGCAGCGCAATGGATAAAGGTGCTCGCGGCGTGATCGCCCTGCTCTCTCAGGCGCTGGAAAATGGTCGTAATAGCCATTGTTTAACCTTTTGCGGCGAACCGCTACAACAGGCGCAAGTGCTTTACGCGCTGTGGCTCGGCGCAAATCTGCAGGCCAAAATTTCGCGCAGTTTCGAGCCACTTGAAAACGCGCTGGCACATGTAAAAACCATTATTGCGACGTCTGCCGTTTAGCAGGCATTTTTTTATCACCAGACGACCGGGAGCCTTTATGTCATCTGAAAAACTGTATTCCCCACTGCAAGTGGGCGCGATCACGGCGGCAAACCGTATTTTTATGGCACCGCTGACGCGTCTGCGCAGTATTGAGCCGGGTGACATCCCAACCCCGTTGATGGCGGAATACTATCGCCAACGCGCCAGTGCTGGTTTGATCATTAGCGAGGCCACGCAAATTTCTGCCCAGGCAAAAGGGTATGCAGGCGCGCCTGGCATCCATAGCCCGGAGCAAATTGCTGCATGGAAAAAGATCACCGCTGGTGTTCATGCTGAAAACGGTCATATAGCCGTGCAACTGTGGCACACCGGGCGCATTTCTCACGCCAGCCTACAACCAGGCGGTCAGGCCCCGGTAGCACCTTCTGCGCTGAGTGCGGGGACTCGTACATCACTACGTGACGAAAATGGTCAGGCGATCCGCGTTGAAACCTCCATGCCGCGTGCGCTTGAACTGGAAGAGATTCCGGGTATCGTCAATGATTTCCGTCAGGCCATTGCTAACGCGCGTGAAGCCGGTTTTGATCTGGTGGAGCTCCACTCTGCTCACGGTTATTTGCTGCATCAGTTCCTTTCCCCTTCTTCAAACCATCGTACCGATCAGTACGGCGGCAGCGTGGAAAATCGCGCACGTCTGGTACTGGAAGTGGTCGATGCCGGGATTGAAGAATGGGGTGCCGATCGCATTGGCATTCGCGTTTCGCCAATCGGTACTTTCCAGAACACGGATAACGGCCCGAATGAAGAAGCCGATGCACTGTACCTGATTGAACAACTGGGTAAACGCGGCATTGCTTATCTGCATATGTCAGAACCAGATTGGGCGGGAGGTGAACCTTATACTGATGCGTTCCGCGAAAAAGTACGCGCCCGTTTCCACGGTCCGATTATCGGCGCGGGTGCATACACGGTAGAAAAAGCCGAAACGCTGATCGGCAAAGGATTAATTGATGCTGTGGCGTTTGGCCGTGACTGGATTGCGAACCCGGATCTGGTCGCCCGCTTGCAGCGCAAAGCTGAGCTTAACCCACAGCGTGCTGAAAGCTTCTATGGCGGTGGTGCGGAAGGCTATACTGACTATCCGACGCTGTAATCCAACATTGCGAGCGGCGCAAAGCCGCCGCTATACTAAAACAACATTTTGAATCTGTTAGCCATTTTGAGGATATAAAGATGCGTCTTCTTCACACCATGCTACGCGTTGGCGATCTACAACGTTCTATCGATTTTTATACCAAAGTGCTGGGTATGAAACTGCTGCGCACCAGCGAAAACCCGGAATACAAATACTCACTGGCGTTTGTTGGCTACGGCCCGGAAACCGAAGAAGCGGTGATTGAACTGACCTACAACTGGGGCGTGGATAAATACGAACTCGGCACCGCTTATGGCCATATCGCGCTTAGCGTCGAGAACGCCGCCGAAGCATGCGAAAAAATCCGTCAAAACGGCGGTAACGTTACCCGTGAAGCGGGTCCGGTAAAAGGCGGTACTACGGTTATCGCTTTTGTGGAAGATCCTGACGGTTACAAAATAGAATTGATTGAAGAGAAAGACGCTGGTCGCGGTCTGGGCAATTAATCTCCGCCGGGCGTGAATTCATCGCGCCCGCATCTTTACTGCATCAGCGGGTAATATTTGTCATAATGCGCGCTGCAATTTATCCGTATTAAGAGAATCAGATGTCCGATAACGCTCAACTTACCGGTCTGTGCGACCGTTTTCGTGGTTTTTATCCCGTTGTAATCGATGTAGAAACCGCCGGATTTAACGCCAAAACCGATGCGCTACTTGAGATTGCTGCCATCACCCTGAAAATGGATGAACAAGGCTGGCTGATGCCGGACACCACATTACATTTCCACGTCGAACCGTTTGTCGGTGCGAATTTGCAACCAGAAGCCCTCGCCTTCAACGGCATTGACCCAAACGATCCCGATCGCGGCGCGGTCAGCGAATACGAGGCGCTGCATGAAATTTTTAAAGTTGTACGTAAAGGCATTAAAGCGAGCGGCTGTAACCGCGCCATTATGGTGGCGCACAACGCCAATTTCGATCACAGCTTTATGATGGCCGCCGCAGAACGCGCCTCACTGAAACGTAACCCGTTCCACCCTTTCGCCACTTTCGACACCGCGGCGTTGGCCGGGCTGGCGCTTGGACAAACCGTATTATCAAAAGCCTGTCAGACCGCTGGCATGGACTTTGATAGCACCCAGGCACACTCCGCACTGTATGACACCGAACGCACTGCCGTGCTGTTTTGTGAAATCGTCAACCGCTGGAAACGTCTGGGAGGCTGGCCGTTGCCTGCCGCCGAAGAGGTGTAATCGAGTCGATGCCTGATGACATGCTATGATTCAGGCATCTATAGTGAGGCTATTCCACGCATCAAGCATGATATTCACGGGGAATAGCGTTAATGGCAGATAATCCAAACCCTTCATCGCCCCTGCCGGACGTGTTTTCACCGGCGACCCGCGACTGGTTTCTTCGCGCCTTTAAACAGCCGACCGCTGTCCAGTCGCAAACCTGGCATGTGGCGGCGCAAGGCGAACATGCGCTGGTGATTGCGCCGACTGGCTCCGGGAAAACGCTGGCAGCATTTCTCTACGCCCTCGATCAGCTCTTCCGCGAAGGCGGCGAAGATACCCGCGAGGCGCATAAACGTAAAACCTCACGCATCCTCTATATTTCACCGATAAAAGCCCTGGGCACCGACGTTCAGCGCAACTTGCAGATCCCGTTACAGGGTATTGCCGATGAACGGCGGCGGCGCGGCGAAACGGAAGTCAATCTTCGCGTGGGGATCCGTACTGGCGATACGCCTGCACAGGAACGCAGCAAACTCACCCGTAATCCGCCGGATATTCTGATCACCACACCCGAATCACTCTATCTGATGCTGACCTCCCGCGCGCGCGAAACGCTACGCGGCGTCGAAACGGTAATTATTGATGAAGTCCACGCGGTAGCGGGCAGTAAACGTGGCGCGCATCTGGCGTTAAGTCTGGAGCGGCTCGATGCGCTGCTCCACACCTCAGCACAGCGAATTGGCCTTTCTGCCACTGTGCGCTCCGCCAGCGATGTGGCAGCATTTCTTGGTGGCGATCGCCCGGTTACAGTAGTCAACCCGCCCGCAATGCGCCATCCGCAGATACGGATTGTCGTACCGGTCGCCAATATGGATGATGTCTCATCGGTCGCCAGCGGCACCGGCGAAGACAGCCATGCCGGCCGAGAAGGCTCCATCTGGCCGTATATTGAAACGGGTATCCTTGATGAAGTGTTGCGCCATCGCTCGACCATTGTCTTTACTAATTCGCGGGGGCTGGCGGAAAAACTGACGGCACGATTAAATGAGCTTTACGCCGCACGCTTACAGCGTTCCCCGTCTATCGCCGTTGATGCGGCCCATTTCGAGTCGACCTCTGGCGCAACCTCTAACCGTGTACAAAGTAGCGACGTTTTTATTGCCCGCTCACACCACGGCTCCGTCTCTAAAGAACAACGAGCAATCACCGAACAGGCGCTGAAATCGAGTGAATTACGCTGCGTGGTCGCAACCTCCAGTCTCGAACTGGGGATTGATATGGGCGCTGTGGATCTGGTGATTCAGGTGGCAACGCCGCTTTCTGTTGCCAGTGGGTTACAACGCATTGGACGTGCCGGACACCAGGTAGGAGGTATCTCCAAAGGGCTGTTTTTCCCCCGTACCCGACGTGACTTAGTCGATTCCGCAGTCATTGTAGAGTGTATGTTCGCAGGCAGGCTGGAAAACCTGACACCACCGCATAATCCACTTGACGTCCTTGCGCAGCAAACCGTTGCCGCCGCGGCGATGGATGCATTACAAGTAGACGAATGGTACTCCCGCGTACGCCGTGCCGCACCGTGGAAAGATCTGCCAAGACGTGTTTTTGACGCCACGCTGGATATGCTTTCCGGGCGCTATCCCTCTGGCGATTTTTCTGCTTTTCGACCAAAACTGGTCTGGAACAGGGAGACCGGGATATTGACCGCCCGACCTGGCGCTCAGCTGTTGGCGGTTACCAGCGGTGGCACCATTCCGGATCGTGGCATGTATAGCGTGTTATTACCCGAAGGTGAAGAACAGGCTGGTTCGCGGCGGGTGGGTGAACTGGATGAGGAGATGGTATATGAGTCGCGGGTGAACGATATTATCACTCTCGGCGCAACCTCATGGCGGATCCAGCAAATCACCCGCGATCAGGTGATTGTGACTCCTGCTCCGGGTCGTTCTGCCCGGCTCCCCTTCTGGCGTGGTGAAGGTAACGGACGTCCGGCTGAATTAGGCGAGATGATCGGCGATTTTCTCCATTTGCTGGCGGATGGAGCGTTCTTTTCCGGGACTATTCCCCCGTGGCTGGCAGAAGAAAATACGATCGCCAATATTCAGGGGTTGATTGACGAGCAGCGCAACGCGACGGGTATTGTTCCGGGGAGTCGTCATCTGGTCCTCGAACGATGCCGTGATGAAATTGGCGACTGGCGTATTATTTTGCACTCTCCCTATGGAAGACGGGTGCATGAACCCTGGGCGCTGGCGATTGCCGGGCGAATACATGCGCTATGGGGCGCTGACGCGTCAGTGGTCGCCAGTGATGACGGCATTGTTGCGCGCATTCCTGACACCGATGGTAAATTGCCCGATGCCGCGATTTTTTTGTTTGAACCAGAAAAGTTGCTGCAAATTGTCCGCGAGGCGGTAGGCAGTTCGGCACTTTTCGCCGCCCGTTTTCGCGAATGCGCTGCGCGGGCATTATTAATGCCGGGCCGCACTCCGGGCCATCGCACCCCGCTCTGGCAACAACGGCTGCGTGCCAGTCAGTTGCTGGAAATCGCTCAGGGATATCCGGATTTTCCGGTCATTCTCGAAACCCTACGCGAATGTCTGCAAGATGTTTATGATCTTCCTGCACTGGAACGTTTGATGCATCGCCTCAACGGTGGCGAAATTCAAATATCCGATGTAACGACCACTACTCCCTCGCCTTTCGCAACCAGTTTATTGTTCGGCTATGTCGCGGAATTTATGTACCAGAGCGACGCCCCGCTGGCAGAACGCAGGGCATCCGTACTGTCGCTGGACAGCGAGTTACTGCGCAATCTACTCGGACAGGTCGATCCGGGTGAATTACTCGACCCGCAGGTCATTCGCCAGGTGGAAGAAGAGTTGCAACGACTGGCTCCTGGCAGAAGAGCGAAAGGTGAAGAAGGATTGTTCGACCTGCTGCGCGAACTGGGGCCAATGACCGTTGAAGACCTGGCACAACGGCATACAGGCAGCAGTGAAGAGATTGCGTCGTATCTGGAAAATCTTCTTGCAGTAAAACGAATCTTCCCGGCGATGATTAGCGGACAGGAGCGTCTTGCCTGTATGGATGATGCCGCCAGGCTGCGCGATGCCCTCGGCGTACAACTACCAGAGTCTCTGCCAGAGATTTATTTGCATAGAGTCAGTTACCCGCTTCGCGACCTCTTTCTGCGCTATCTCCGGGCTCATGCTCTGGTCACGGCTGAACAACTGGCTCATGAGTTTAGTCTCGGTATTGCCATTGTCGAAGAGCAGCTTCAGCAACTGCGCGAACAGGGTCTGGTGATGAATCTGCAACAAGACATCTGGGTGAGCGATGAAGTATTTCGTCGTCTGCGTTTGCGCTCGCTGCAAGCCGCCAGAGAAGCGACGCGTCCCGTTGCAGCCACGACCTATGCGCGATTGCTGCTGGAACGTCAGGGCGTATTACCCGCCACCGATGGTAGCCCGGCGCTCTTTGCCTCAACATCGCCAGGCGTTTATGAGGGTGTGGATGGCGTGATGCGGGTGATCGAACAGCTTGCCGGAGTCGGTTTACCCGCCTCACTCTGGGAAAGCCAGATCCTGCCTGCCCGCGTACGCGACTATTCGCCAGAAATGCTCGATGAATTACTGGCAACCGGTGCGGTTATCTGGTCGGGGCAAAAAAAGCTGGGTGAAGATGACGGCCTGGTGGCACTGCATCTACAGGAATATGCCGCAGAATCGTTCACTCCCGCCGAAGCGGATCAGGCGAATCGTTCGGCGCTGCAGCAAGCGATAGTCGCTGTTCTGGCTGACGGAGGAGCCTGGTTTGCCCAACAAATCAGCCAACGGATACGCGATAAAATCGGCGAATCGGTTGATCCCTCGGCCCTGCAAGAGGCGTTATGGGCGCTGGTCTGGCAAGGCGTCATCACCAGCGATATTTGGGCACCGTTACGCGCCCTCACCCGCAGCAGTTCCAACGCAGGCACCTCAACTCGCCGTAGTCACCGGGCTCGTCATGGACGTCCTGTCTATGCACAACCCGTCTCGCCGCTGGTATCTTACAACACACCAAAGCTGGCTGGACGCTGGTCGTTATTGCAGGTGGAGCCACTAAACGATACCGAAAGGATGCTGACGCTGGCGGAAAATATGCTCGACCGCTACGGCATCATCAGTCGTCAGGCGGTGATAGCCGAAAATATCCCTGGCGGATTTCCATCGATGCAAACGCTTTGTCGAAGTATGGAAGACTCCGGGCGAATTATGCGAGGTCGTTTTGTAGAAGGTCTGGGTGGCGCGCAATTCGCTGAACGTCTGACTATTGACCGATTGCGCGATCTGGCGACACAAGCCAAGCAAACGCGCCACTATACACCAGTGGCGCTCTCTGCCAACGATCCGGCTAATGCGTGGGGAAATCTTCTGCCCTGGCCTGCACATCCGGCAACGCTGGTTCCAACGCGTCGGGCGGGTGCGCTGGTGGTCGTTTCTGGCGGAAAATTGTTACTCTATCTGGCGCAAGGTGGCAAAAAAATGCTGGTCTGGCAGGAAAAAGAGGAATTACTCGCCCCAGAGGTTTTCCACGCGCTGACTACCGCACTGCGTCGCGAACCACGGCTGCGCTTTACGCTAACAGAAGTGAATGATCTACCGGTCCGGCAAACGCCGATGTTTACGCTACTACGTGAGGCGGGATTTTCAAGTTCGCCACAAGGGCTGGATTGGGGATAGATAAAGAACTGACGGATGCCTGTTAGCATCCGTCAGCATTGCGGGACGGATTATTCTGCATCCGGCTCTTCAGACTTGTATTTAGCAGCAGTTTCTTTGATCAGTTGCTGCAATTCGCCACGCTGATACATTTCAATCACGATATCACAACCACCTACCAGCTCGCCGTCAACCCACAGCTGTGGGAAAGTCGGCCAGTTAGCGTATTTTGGCAGTTCCGCACGAATGTCCGGATTCTGCAGGATATCAACGTAGGCAAAACGTTCGCCACAAGCGGCAAGCGCCTGGACTGCCTGAGCAGAAAAACCGCAGCTTGGCAGTTTTGGTGAACCTTTCATGTACAGCAGGATCGGGTTTTCAGCAATCTGGCGTTGGATTTTTTCGATAGTGGTGCTCATTGTCTTGCTTCCTCAAACTTCTTTACGGCAGTAATCTGACATTGTAGCGGGTCAGTGCGGCATCGGAAAATAACATTTTCATCACGCTTTTGCTATTTTATCCCTTTGCACTATTTGTTGCATTTCAAATATTCATTTCTTCTCTGCTGCGCTGCAAGCTGGTGTATTTGTGACCATTTTTAGCTTTCACTGCTGCTTTTTTTTGCGCTCACCGACGAAACGTATTTTTTAACAATAAAAGCTATTAACTTTCTCATCTTCTATGCATTAGAATCATCAAGTTTTGTAAATCAGACGCAGGCATGATAGACCTGCCTTAACAGAGGGACGCTCAGTGGCGCGGATAAACCGTATTTCGATCACGCTCTGTGCTTTACTTTTTACCACCCTGCCTTTAACGCCTATGGCCCATGCTTCAAAGCAAGCCAGGGAGAGTTCTGCTACCACTCATATCACCAAAAAAGCAGATAAAAAGAAAAGCACGGCAACCACCAAAAAGACCCAGAAAGCCAGCCAGAAAACAGCGAAAAAAGCCACCAGTAAAAGTACGACCAAAAGCAAAACCGCTTCTTCCGTTAAAAAATCTTCTATTACCGCTTCTAAAAACGCCAAAATTCGCAGCAAACAAGCCGTCAATAAAACGGCCTCAGCCAGCTTTACAGAAAAGTGTACCAAACGTAAGGGCTATAAATCGCATTGTGTGAAAGTCAAAAATGCTGCGTCAGGAACTATTGCCGACGCGCACAAAGCGAAGGTGCAAAAAGCCACTACAGTGGCAATGAATAAATTGATGCAGCAAATTGGTAAGCCATATCGTTGGGGCGGCAGCTCACCGCGTACCGGTTTTGATTGCAGCGGCCTGGTTTATTACGCTTATAAAGATTTGGTGAAAATTCGTATTCCGCGCACTGCGAATGAAATGTATCACCTGCGCGATGCGGCGCCTATCGATCGCAGCGAACTGAAAAATGGTGACCTGGTCTTCTTCCGCACGCAAGGGCGTGGGACGGCCGATCACGTAGGCGTGTATGTTGGCAATGGTAAATTTATTCAGTCACCACGCAGTGGCCAGGAAATACAAATCACGTCGTTAAGTGAAGATTACTGGCAACGCCACTATGTTGGCGCTCGTCGGGTAATGACCCCAAAAACACTTCGCTAAAAGTTTACCCTGTTGTTACGGCAACAGGGTAAGTTCATCTTTTGTATCACCTTTTAATTTGCTACCCTATCCGCACTCACAATAAGGCTATTGTGTGTATACCAATGAATAATAAAGGAGAGTAGCAATGTCATTCGAATTACCTGCACTACCATATGCTAAAGACGCTCTGGTTCCGCATATTTCTGCGGAAACCATCGAGTATCACTACGGCAAACATCATCAGACTTATGTCACTAACCTGAACAACCTGATTAAAGGCACCGAGTTTGAAGGTAAATCACTGGAAGAGATTATTCGCAGCTCTGAAGGTGGCGTATTCAACAACGCAGCTCAGGTCTGGAACCACACTTTCTACTGGAACTGCCTGGCACCGAACGCCGGTGGCGAACCGACTGGCGAAGTCGCTGAAGCTATCGCCGCATCTTTCGGTAGCTTTGCCGATTTCAAAGCACAGTTTACTGACGCTGCGATCAAAAACTTTGGTTCTGGCTGGACCTGGCTGGTGAAAAACAGCGATGGCAAACTGGCTATCGTTTCTACCTCTAATGCTGGTACTCCGCTGACCACCGATGCGACCCCGCTGCTGACCGTTGATGTCTGGGAACATGCTTACTACATCGACTATCGCAATGCGCGTCCTGGTTACCTGGAACACTTCTGGGCGCTGGTGAACTGGGAATTCGTAGCGAAAAATCTCGCTGCATAATAACTGATGGCAAATGCAACATTGCCTGATGCTCTACGCTTGTCAGGCCTCCGCGGATGAGGCGTTAACATCGCATCCGGCAAGATAAAACGCAATTTGCCTGCAAACTGTAACGCAGAAGGTATCCCTTCTGCGTTTTTGTTTTATTAGCTGTTGGCAACGCAAACTGCTTCCGGTTGTTTTCGGGCTGACATAAACACCAGCAATAATGCCAGTCCCGCAACAATCGCCCCCATCACCGGTACAAAACTGTATCCCAGCCCACCGGAAATTACCGCACCACCAGCAGCTGCACCCAGTGCATTTCCAAGATTAAAGGCACCAATATTCACCGATGAAGACAGACCTGGCGCTTCGCTGGCAACTCGCATCACGCGCATCTGTAATGGCGGTACAACCGCAAAGGTTGCAGCCCCCCACACCACCATGCTGATAGCTGCACCGAACTCATTGCGGGCCAGGAACGGGATTGCCAGCATAATCACCATCAGCAGCAACAAGAAGCCTTTCAACGTGCCGTTGACTGAACGATCTGCAAGTTTGCCGCCGAGATAGTTACCGATAGAGAATCCGACACCAATCAGTACCAGCATTGCCGTTACGAATACCGGTGTCGCGTGGGTGATACTTTGCAGTACCGGAGAAATATAGGTATAGAGCGTAAACATTGCGCCAGCTCCCAGCACCGTCGTCAGCAATGCGGAAAGCACCTGCGGACGCAGCAATACCGCCAGCTCTTTTTTCACATCCGGTCGCGCTCCTGCGCCGCCTTTCGGTAAAGAGAAGAACAGGCTAACCATTGAAATTACGCCCAGCCCCGCCGTTGCCAGAAATGACATCCGCCAGCCGATGGTTTCACCCAACCAGGTTGCCGCCGGCACGCCACCGATATTTGCCAGAGTTAAGCCCATAAACATAGTGGCGACGGCGCTGGCCTGTTTGTGTTTAGGTACAACGCTCGCAGCCACGACTGACCCCAAACCAAAGAACGCCCCGTGATTCAGACTGGTCAAAATGCGTGAAAGCATCAGCGTCGTATAATCCGGCGCGATAGCAGAAAGTACGTTGCCAAGAGTGAAAATGGCCATCAGGAAAATAAGCGCACTGCGCCGGGCGCGATGTGACAGCAGTAATGTCATCAGCGGCGCGCCAACCATCACGCCAACCGCATAGGCGCTGATTAGCATGCCCGCAGCAGGAATCGAGACATCCACACCGCGCGCAATGACGGGTAACAGGCCCATTGGCGAGAACTCCGTTGTCCCGATACCAAACGCGCCAACTGCCAGCGCCAACAACGGATAGTTAATTTTCATGCCTAATCTCCACCTCTTCGCGTCATTACGCGATATTCATCAAAGTGGCGAAAGCATGACAGCAATCACAAAAAATTGAAAATAACAAAAAGAGAAAACACTTTTGTCATTTTGCTAACAAAAGGGAAGAGAGTGCGAGGGAGGATGCGCTCCCTCGAAGGGAAATCAGTGCAGCGCGGCAGTCAAACCTACGGCCACGATCAAACCGAGGACAATAATGGTTGTTATCAGTGAAGATTTAAGGTCGGTACTCATCAAGTTTTCTCCTTTTCTATTACCCTACAAAAAGTGATATTACGCATTTTTACACACTGTGAAGAAAAAATCTCCCGTCATTTATAATGATAAGTGTTTTTACCACTTCCCCTTTTCATCAAGATCGGCCAAAATTCCACGCTTACACTATTTGCGTACTGGCCATTGACCCCTTCCTGACGCTCTGTGTCGTTTTTCCGGCGTACCGCAACACTTTTGTTGCGCGTAAGGTGTGTAAAGGCAAACGTTTACCTTGCGATTTTGCAGGAGCTGAAGTTAGGGTCTGGAGTGAAATGGAATGGCAACAATAAAAGATGTAGCGAAGCGAGCAAACGTTTCCACTACAACTGTGTCACACGTTATAAACAAAACTCGTTTCGTCGCTGAAGAAACGCGCAACGCCGTGTGGGCAGCGATTAAAGAATTACACTACTCCCCTAGCGCGGTAGCGCGTAGCCTGAAGGTTAACCATACCAAGTCTATCGGCTTGCTGGCGACCAGCAGCGAAGCGGCCTATTTTGCGGAGATCATCGAAGCGGTTGAAAAAAATTGCTTCCAGAAAGGTTACACGCTGATCCTCGGTAACGCATGGAACAACCTGGAGAAACAGCGGGCCTATCTGTCGATGATGGCGCAAAAGCGCGTCGATGGCCTGCTGGTCATGTGTTCTGAGTATCCGGAACCGTTGCTGGCGATGCTGGAAGAGTATCGCCATATCCCGATGGTGGTAATGGACTGGGGCGAAGCAAAAGCAGACTTTACCGATGCGGTCATCGATAACGCTTTTGAAGGCGGCTACATGGCCGGACGCTATCTGATTGAACGCGGTCATCGCGAAATTGGTGTCATCCCCGGTCCTCTTGAACGTAATACCGGTGCGGGTCGTCTGGCAGGGTTTATGAAGGCGATGGAAGAAGCGATGATCAAGGTGCCGGAAAACTGGATTGTGCAAGGTGACTTTGAACCTGAATCCGGTTATCGCGCTATGCAGCAAATCCTGTCGCAACCGCATCGCCCTACTGCTGTCTTCTGTGGCGGCGATATCATGGCAATGGGCGCACTTTGCGCGGCTGATGAAATGGGTCTGCGCGTACCGCAGGATGTTTCGCTGATTGGTTATGATAACGTGCGCAACGCCCGCTATTTTACCCCGGCGTTGACCACTATCCATCAGCCAAAAGATTCGCTTGGCGAAACGGCGTTCAACATGCTGTTAGACCGTATCGTCAACAAACGCGAAGAACCGCAGTCTATCGAAGTTCATCCGCGGCTTATTGAACGCCGTTCCGTGGCTGACGGTCCGTTCCGCGACTATCGTCGTTAATCATCCGTTGCGGGGGTCTCTCCAGGCTCCCGCAACCACTCCTTATTTAGCGTCTCACTATCGCCGAGATACTCCAGCAACCAGGTTAACGCTGGTGACATGTCATTTTGCTGCCATGTCAGACAACATGCTGAGTCAGGGAATGGATTTTCCAGTTCTAATGCCACCCACTTCCCTTCATTGAGCCAGGGTTTAGCGAAATGCGTCGGCACCATGCCAATGCATAATCCAGCCGAGATACAGGTTGCCGATGATTCCCAGTCAGGCACTACCAACCTTTTTTGGTTATCGAGCAGCCAGGTAATACGTTTGGGCAGCGTACGTGAGGTGTCTTCGCGCACCAGCGATGGCCAATTGCGCAACGTGTCGTCGCTAAACGGCCCATTCATCGACGCAAGCGGATGATGGCTGGCAACAACACAACTCCAGCTTAACATTCCCATATCCCGGAAGGCATAACGGCCTCCGACCGGAATCGCTCGTGTCGCGCCAATCGCCAGTTCCACGCGCCCATCGGAAAGCGCATCCCAGACGCCGTTGAACACTTCCTGAAATACCAGAAGTTCCACATCATCAAAATGACGATAGAAATCAACGATCATCTGCCGTGTGCGTTCTGGCCTGACAATATTATCTACCGCGATGGCTAACTGACCGCGCCAGCCGTTCGCTATCTGCTGGCATTGCTGGCGAGTGATCTGCATTTTTTTGACAACAGACCGTCCTTCTTTGAGAAACCACACCCCGGCAGCGGTCAGTTCCACATCACGATGCCGCCGTTCAAAAAGCGGCACGGCCAGCCACTCTTCCAGTTGACGCACGGTATAGCTGACCGCAGAAGGAACACGATGCAACTCCTGGGCCGCAGCGCTGAAGCTGCCATTTCGCGCCACCGCATCAATGACTTCCAGAGAATACTCGGACCACATAGTTTGCCTGCAAAATTTTTGAAATCAGTCATCAAATATTACCGTTTCACAACACGAATTTCACTCCCTACACTTTGCGGCGGTGTTTAATTGATAGATTTAGAGAATATACATGCAACCTGGGAAAAGATTTTTAGTCTGGCTGGCGGGTTTGAGCGTACTCGGTTTTCTGGCAACCGATATGTATCTGCCCGCTTTCGCCGCCATACAGGCCGACCTGCAAACGCCTGCGTCTGCCGTCAGTGCCAGCCTTAGTCTGTTCCTTGCCGGTTTCGCCGCTGCACAACTTCTGTGGGGTCCACTCTCCGATCGCTATGGCCGTAAACCCGTTCTTTTACTCGGCCTGACGATTTTCGCTCTTGGTAGTCTGGGAATGCTGTGGGTAGAAAACGCGGCTACTCTGCTGGTATTGCGTTTTGTGCAAGCTGTTGGTGTCTGTGCTGCGGCCGTTATCTGGCAGGCATTGGTGACGGATTACTATCCTTCACAAAAAGTTAACCGTATTTTCGCGACCATTATGCCTTTAGTGGGGCTTTCTCCGGCGCTTGCTCCGCTGTTAGGTAGCTGGCTGCTGGTGCATTTTTCCTGGCAGGCGATTTTCGCCACCCTGTTTGCCATCACCGTGATATTGATTCTGCCTATTTTCTGGCTTAAGCCCACCACGAAAGCACGCAATGATAGCCAGGATGCACTGACCTTTGCCGACCTGCTGCGTTCTAAAATCTATCGTGGAAACGTGCTGATTTATGCGGCTTGTTCAGCCAGTTTCTTTGCCTGGCTAACCGGTTCACCGTTTATCCTCAGCGAAATGGGCTACAGTCCCGCAGTCATCGGATTAAGTTATGTTCCGCAAACCATCGCGTTTCTTATTGGTGGTTACGGCTGTCGCGCCGCATTGCAAAAATGGCAGGGAAAGCAGTTGTTACCGTGGTTGCTGGTGCTGTTTGCTGTCAGCGTGGTAGCAACCTGGGCTGCGGGCTTCATTAGCCATGTGTCGCTGGCTGAAATTCTGATCCCATTCTGTGTGATGGCCATTGCCAACGGCGCAATCTACCCGATTGTGGTCGCCCAGGCGCTACGCCCCTTCCCGCATGCGACTGGCCGCGCGGCTGCATTGCAGAATACCCTGCAATTGGGTCTGTGCTTCCTCGCAAGCCTGGGGGTTTCCTGGCTCATTAGCGTCAGCACGCCGCTGTTCACCACTACCAGCGTGATGTTATCGACCGTGGTGCTGGTTGCTATCGGCTATAAGATGCAACATCAACCTGAATCCCACTGCCAGAATCATGGCAAGACGGAAGTCGCGCATAGCGAATCACATTGATCTATAGCGATATCGTCATACTTAGGCTGCTAACAAAATTTTGTTGTATGATTGAGATTAGCAGCCTATACTGAATTCCAGTTGTTAATATTACGATAAATATTATGTTTTTACGGGGACAGGAGCGTTCCCGAATCACTATGGATGGTCATTTCGGCAAGGGTTCCTCCTTTCCTCTGTTCTACGTCGGATTATAGACTCGCGGTTTTCCTGCGAGATTTCTCACAAAGCCCAAAAAGCGTCTACGCTGTTTTAAGGTTCTGATCACCGACCAGTGATGGAGAAACTATGAGTTCATCGTGTATAGAAGAAGTCAGCGTACCGGATGACAACTGGTACCGTATCGCCAACGAATTACTTAGCCGTGCAGGCATCGCCATTAATGGCTCTGCCCCGGCAGATATTCGAGTCAAAAACCCCGATTTTTTTAAACGCGTTCTACAGGAAGGATCGTTGGGGTTAGGCGAAAGTTATATGGATGGCTGGTGGGAATGTGACCGACTGGATATGTTTTTTAGCAAAGTCTTACGCGCTGGGCTTGAAAACCAACTCCCCCATCATTTCAAAGACACACTGCGCATTGCTGGCGCACGGCTCTTCAATCTGCAAAGTAAAAAGCGTGCCTGGATAGTAGGCAAAGAGCATTACGACCTCGGTAATGACCTGTTCAGCCGCATGCTCGATCCCTTCATGCAGTATTCCTGCGCTTACTGGAAAGATGCCTATAATCTGGAATCTGCCCAACAAGCGAAGCTCAAAATGATTTGTGAAAAATTGCAGTTAAAACCAGGCATGCGGGTTCTGGATATCGGCTGCGGTTGGGGCGGACTAGCGCATTACATGGCATCCAATTATGACGTAAGTGTGGTTGGTGTCACGATTTCTGCCGAACAACAGAAAATGGCTCAGGAACGCTGCGCAGGTCTGGATGTCACCATTTTGCTACAGGATTACCGTGACCTGAACGACCAGTTTGACCGTATTGTTTCGGTTGGTATGTTCGAGCACGTCGGGCCGAAAAATTACGATACCTATTTTGAGGTGGTGGATCGTAATCTGAAGCCAGAAGGGATTTTCCTGCTACATACAATCGGCTCGAAAAAAACCGATCTGAATGTTGACCCGTGGATTAACAAATATATTTTCCCGAATGGTTGCCTGCCTTCTGTACGGCAGATTGCGCAATCCAGCGAACCACACTTTGTGATGGAAGACTGGCATAACTTTGGTGCTGACTATGACACTACGTTGATGGCCTGGTATGAGCGATTCCTCGCCGCCTGGCCGGAAATTGCCGATAACTACAGTGAACGCTTTAAACGGATGTTTACGTATTATCTGAATGCTTGCGCTGGCGCCTTCCGCGCCCGTGATATCCAGCTCTGGCAGGTGGTGTTCTCTCGTGGAGTCGAAAGCGGCCTTCGCGTGGCTCGTTAAGTGTTATTTCATCGCCCCCATTTTGGGGGCGATGTCATTTCAAATACTGATTTATTTCTTTTCCCGTGCCGCCAACACACGTTCTACAGTATCTACCACTGCCTGAGTTTGCGGATCGATTTCGATATTGACGCGTGCGCCGAGTTTTTTCTTACCGAGAGTAGTACGTTCGAGCGTTTCCGGAATTAAATGCACACAAAAGCGAGTCGCTGTCACTTCACCAACCGTCAGGCTGATGCCATCAATACCAATAAACCCTTTATACAGGATATATTTCATTAAATGCTCATCCTGTACTTTGAACCAGATCTGGTGGTTATTTTCTGATGTTATTATTTTAGATACTTCTGCGGTGGTCATAATATGACCTGACATTAAATGTCCGCCGATTTCATCGCTGAATTTAGCTGCGCGTTCTACGTTTACCCAATCCCCAACGTTTAAATCGCCAAGGTTTGTTATTCGTAACGTTTCTTTCATCAGATCAAAACTGATACGGTTGCCGTTAATTTCCGTTACGGTCAGGCAGCAACCATTATGCGCAACTGAAGCACCTGTCTCCAGACCATCCAACATGTAATCAGGTAATTCCACTACATGGGTTCGAAAATTTGCTTTCTCGTCAATCGACACCAACTTCGCGGTGCCCTGCACTATCCCCGTAAACATACTTACAACTCCTGAAATCAGTTAGGACATTCTGTTCAGCACAATAGCAGGTGGGAAACGTCCTTACCAGTAAAGGGGGCTGAGTGGTTATTTTTTCACTGGAGAATTAATAAATCCTCGCTACAATAGACTGAATTTCCCCTGCTTCTTCTTTTTGCTGCCCATTCAGGCGGTTTTTTAGTCTCTCATATAACAACAATATAAAAGGTGTTCACGTGCAGAAATACATCAGTGAAGTGCGTCTGTTATTAGCATTAGCAATCCCGGTGATTCTCGCGCAAATCGCCCAAACAGCGATGGGTTTTGTCGATACCGTCATGGCGGGCGGCTATAGTGCCACCGACATGGCGGCAGTCGCCATTGGTACTTCTATCTGGCTCCCGGCGATTCTTTTCGGTCACGGACTGTTGCTGGCATTGACGCCAGTCATCGCGCAATTGAATGGTTCCGGTCGCCGTGAGCGCATTGCGCATCAGGTGCGACAAGGTTTCTGGCTGGCCGGTTTCGTCTCCGTGCTTATTATGCTGGTGCTGTGGAATGCGGGTTATATCATCCGCTCCATGCAAAATATCGATCCGGCCCTCGCCGATAAAGCAGTGGGTTACCTGCGTGCACTGCTGTGGGGGGCTCCGGGCTATCTGTTCTTCCAGGTCGCTCGTAACCAGTGTGAAGGTTTGGCAAAAACCAAACCGGGCATGGTAATGGGCTTTATTGGCCTGCTGGTCAACATTCCGGTTAACTATATCTTTATTTATGGTCACTTCGGTATGCCTGAACTCGGCGGCGTCGGCTGTGGTGTGGCGACTGCGGCGGTGTACTGGGTAATGTTCCTTGCTATGGTTTCCTATATTAAGCATGCCCGTTCTATGCGCGATATCCGCAACGAAAAAGGCACCGCTAAACCAGACCCGGCAGTAATGAAAAGACTTGTGCAACTGGGTTTACCTATCGCGCTGGCACTGTTCTTTGAAGTAACACTGTTTGCGGTGGTTGCGCTGTTGGTATCTCCGCTTGGTATTGTCGATGTGGCAGGCCACCAGATTGCACTGAACTTTAGTTCGCTGATGTTCGTTCTTCCGATGTCACTGGCTGCGGCTGTGACTATCCGTGTGGGTTATCGTCTGGGTCAGGGTTCCACGCTGGATGCGCAAACTGCCGCACGAACCGGGCTTATGGTTGGTGTCTGTATGGCAACGCTGACAGCAATTTTTACAATCTCGCTGCGGGAGCAGATCGCTCTTCTGTATAACGATAATCCAGAAGTTGTGATACTGGCTGCCCACTTGATGTTGCTGGCGGCGGTGTATCAGATTTCTGACTCGATACAGGTAATAGGTAGCGGGATTTTGCGTGGCTATAAAGATACGCGCTCTATTTTTTACATTACCTTTATCGCGTATTGGGTGTTGGGCTTACCAAGTGGATATATTCTGGCATTGACCAATCTGGTGGTTGAGCCAATGGGGCCTGCAGGTTTCTGGATAGGCTTTATTATCGGTCTGACTTCTGCTGCCATTATGATGATGCTACGTATGCGTTTCTTGCAACGTCTGCCATCAGCTATCATTTTGCAACGCGCATCTCGATAAAAAATGAGGCGCAATCCGCAAAGATTGCGCCTTAATTTTAAGCTGACTGGAGCGTTGCGCCGATGCCGTCTTCGTCAGGCTGTAATTTAAGCGCGCTGCATATAGGCTGCCGACTGGCATCCGTTATCTCAACGTGAATATCACCGCTAACTTCCCCTTTCACACTGATGAATTCCGGGGAAATTTCTTTCGCACCGGTTTGCAGGCAAATCGTTCCTTCTCCTCGCAGACGTTTCACCTTCAACTGCACATGCGTTGCGGTTGACGTTATGAGCCACACTTTTCCATCATCAAGATTCAGGTTGCCAACACAGAAAGTGACATTGTCACCTTTAACCGTGCTGCCATCGAGGATCAGCACACATTCCTGCTGGACCGTTATCGTTGATTGTTTCAGATCAGCGCCATAGCCAACAATCATAGAAGCGCCGTCCTGTAATGCAACGCTCCCCGTAAGTTCAACCGGAGCACAGTCTTCTTCTACGACAAATTTTTCGTCCGCACTGGTGGGTGACATCACAATCACTGTCCCACTTTGTACCACTGCGTTTTCCAGCGTACCAGCATGCACTTCAGCCCGACCACCGGTTTTAACTGCCAGATTTTTAGTCTTACCAGAACTGTAGAGCTGCAGACCGTCTGTCCCCAGGCGATAAACGGCGCCATTCTCAACGATGGTATGAATATCTTCACCGCCGAGGTTATTCATGGTGCCACCCGCAAGCAGCGTATCACTGGCCTTACCTGCCAGCATAAAAACGCCGCCGTGGTTTATCTCACCATTGATGGCTTCTCCACCTGGGTAAACCAACAGTTCACCACCTTCATCTACAACAACTGCTGATACTGTTCCGTTGACCAACAAACCACCATCCTGATCCAGAATGATTTTTTCCGCACGATGGCCCTCCAGTACTCGCAGATTACCGCCATTCTCCAGCAATAAACCGCAGGCATAGCCCTGATCAACGCTAAATTCACCTTCGGGATGGCGGCCATTAACAGTAGCGAGCGTTGAGAGGCTAAGCGCGCCACCGTCTGACTGAACAATGTCAGTGGCTATTGCGCCATCACCGACTGATAACGTGCCATTGTTGCTGTACTGTGTACATTTGGCGATCCCACCAGTTTCAACTTTCAGCCAGCCAGCACCTGTGACCACGGTATTTTCTGCTCTTCCGCCCGCCTCAACAATCAACTCGCCATCAGTAAGTTGAGTCGCGCCGATAACGTCTCCAGCATGAACAATTTGCACTTTCCCGTCGCTAATCAAGTTTTTTGCATCAGATCCCATGACTTATTCCTTTGCTGCATCTGTGTGCCTTTATCGCTACCTAAGTGTAAAGGCTACGAAGGATTTATCCACGATAGAATTGATATGGTGGCAAAGTCTCTGTTTTACATTGTGAGTCGAGGGATAACCGGCTGTATCAGATCTAAATATGGTCTCTGGCCAAAAATCGCCCTTGCAAATCAACAAAATATCGCCAATTTGTTTAAAAGCTCTGCAAACGATAGAAATACCGCAGAAAATTACGATTTGCCTCTTGCCACCTTCACGCTCTGCCGCTAATATTCGTCCCCGTTGTCACCTACAACGTTGCGTTCATAGCTCAGTTGGTTAGAGCACCACCTTGACATGGTGGGGGTCGTTGGTTCGAGTCCAATTGAACGCACCATCCTGCGTCCGTAGCTCAGTTGGTTAGAGCACCACCTTGACATGGTGGGGGTCGGTGGTTCGAGTCCACTCGGACGCACCAGATTTTCTTAATCTGGTCTTCTCTTCCCTTTTGTTTCTCCTGCTTCTTCTCTGTATCCAATACGTTAAAAGATTTACACTATCCCCGTATGCGTTATCAGAAGGAGAATAGCTATGGCAACTTTATTACAACTTCATTTTGCTTTTAATGGTCCCTTTGGCGACAAGATGGCTGCGCAACTTAAACCGCTTGCCGAGTCGATTAATCAGGAACCTGGTTTTCTGTGGAAGGTGTGGACCGAAAGTGAAAAGAACCACGAAGCCGGTGGGATCTACCTCTTCACTGATGAAAAAAGCGCCCTTGCCTATCTGGAAAAACATACTGCCCGACTGAAAAATCTCGGCGTTGATGAAGTTATCGCCAAAGTTTTCGATGTCAATGAGCCACTGAGTCAAATCAATCAGGCAAAACTCTCCTGACAGATTTTAATCAAGGGCGGGTAGCGCCCTTTTCATCCCTGTCTGAAATTTCTCAAATTTTAAAAATCTCAACCAAACTTATCTGATTACACTAAATTCGAAAGAATGCATACAGGTAAGTAACAATGAAAAAAATTGCCATTGTGGGTGCCGGACCAACAGGGATCTACACTTTCCTCTCGTTGTTGCAGCAACAAACGCCACTTTCCATTTCTATCTTCGAGCAAGCCGACGAAGCTGGTGTCGGTATGCCGTACAGTGATGAAGAAAACTTGAAAATGATGCTGGCAAATATTGCCAGTATTGAAATACCGCCGATTTATTGTACTTATCTGGAATGGTTGCAAAAGCAAGAGGCCAGCCATCTGCAACGTTATGGCGTTAAAAAGGAAAGCTTGCACGATCGTCAGTTTTTACCGAGGATTCTGCTAGGCGAATATTTCCGTGATTGTTTTTTACGGTTGGTAGAGCAAGCACGGCAGCAGCAATTTGAAATCAACGTTCATGAATCATGCAAGGTGACTGATCTGCAAGTCACAGACTCTGGCGTGCTTATCTTCTCAAATCGGGATTTGCCAGTTGAGACGTTTAATTTAGCCGTGATAGCCACCGGTCACGTCTGGCCTGACGAAGAAAAAGCAAGCCGAACATATTTCCCCAGCCCGTGGTCAGGGTTAATGGAAGCGAAAATTGAAGCCTGTAGCGTGGGCATTATGGGAACATCATTGAGCGGACTGGATGCCGCGATGGCGGTTGCTATCCAGCATGGTTCCTTTATCGAAAAAGATAATCAACGCATTCTGTTTCAGCGCGATAGCGACAGTGAAAAACTCAGTATTACATTGATGTCACGCACAGGCATTTTGCCAGAAGCCGATTTCTATTGCCCTATTCCCTACGAACCTCTGCGCATTGTCACTGAACATTCCCTGAACGCGGAAATTGAAAAAGGTACACAGGGTCTTCTGGATCGGGTATTTAAACTTATAGTGAAAGAGATTACTTCGGCTGATCCTGACTGGAGCCGGCATATTGCGATAGAGGACCTAAATGTCGATACCTTCGCGCAAGCCTGGTTTGCCGAGCGTAAACAGCATGACCCATTTGCCTGGGCAGAAAAAAACTTAGCAGAAGTCGAGCGAAATAAACGTGAAAAACATACCGTTCCCTGGCGCTATGTCATTCTTCGACTGCATGAAGTCGTTCAGGAAATTGTTCCGCATCTGAACGAGCACGACCATAAACGGTTCAGTAAAGGCCTTGCCAGAGTATTTATCGACAATTATGCAGCTATCCCTTCTGAATCTATAAAGCGATTACTGGCTTTGCGCGAGGCGGGAATTATTCATATTCTCGCCCTCGGTGAGGACTACGATATGGAAATCGACAAAACGCGCACAACCCTGAAAACAGCAGACAACAGCTACTCGTTTGACGTTTTTATTGATGCGCGTGGGCAGCGCCCGCTCAAAGTGAAAGATATTCCTTTCCCTGGACTACGTGTACAGCTACAGAAAGCAGGCGATGAAATCCCTGATGTCGGAGAAGACTATACGCTACAGCAACCGGAAGAAGTTCGTGGTCGCGTGGCGTTCGGCGCGTTGCCCTGGCTAATGCACGATCGGCCTTTCGTTCAGGGGCTTACGGCTTGTGCTGAAATTGGCGAGGCTATGGCGCAGGCCATCATGAAGCCAGCCTCCCGTGCACGTCGGCGCCTGGCGTTTGATTAAGGGTAAAGGCGTCAGCACTCCACAAATTGATGCTGCTCATTCAGACGATAGCGAACTCCAGCGCGAATATTATTTTCACCTTCAACGGCTACGGCGAAGCGCACTCTTTCGCCGTCATGATACGCCAGCGCGGCGCTGCCCCCTGGCCCGAGAATAATTGAGTCCACCACCCCCGTACTTACTACCGTTGAATTTTCACCGCTGGCGATGATATGAACGTTATCGCCGCTATTGGCAATTTTGGCATTTGCACCAAAGCTGGCGATTTGCACCAGATCGCCATTACTGGCGACATGACACCGTTCGCCCAATGTACAAACGCGTACTCGCATTCCGCTATTCGCAATACGACTGCTGTCTCCGGCGCTGCTTATCCGCGAGGAATTACCGCTTACAGCAACACGAGCACGTTCACCTGAGCTACCGATATGGCTGTTAAAGCCAACACTGCCAATCCGCACGCTATACCCCATGCTGGCAATTTGCGCAGCATACCCCACGGTGGCGATTCTGGCGTTATCCTCACAACAGCCGACGCGTGCGTGGTCGTCGGCCCAGGCAAACTGACTGCAAAAGGGTATCTCTACGGGGTCTTTGGCCAGTTTTTGCATTGAGGAAACTTCCTGACGGGCGAAGTTTTCATCCGCCAGCCATTTTTTCCAGGCGTACTCAACCAGACTTTCCGCCCAGTCAGTAAACCCTTCGCCAATCAGGGCGTGGTGTATATCGGCATAAACTCCACCTTGCGGAAAACGGCGCAGAAACCAGCGGTACATAACCGCGCCTACACGCCACTCTCGCAGGTCAGCTCGTGTAATGATCATTCGTTAATGCCGGTGATAGCCATCGACCATACATTTAAAGGTTTCGTGGGGAGTACGCCCCGTGGTGCAAAGATAGAGATGGCCGAAGATAAAAAAGAGGCTTATAACTGCCAGAGCAAAATGCGCCTGCAATAACCAGTATCTTACGCCAGGGAACACGTCCCCCACGACTTGCGGGTAAAGGCATAGCAGCCCCGTTAACAGTAACAGCGGCAGCAATCCATACATCACACCAACATAGACTACCTGCTGCAATGGGTTGAATTTAGACTGTGTTGTTGCAGGAAAAGGATGATCCTCCCCTTGCATAATTCCAAACAGATAAAAACGCGTTTGTTTAGCCGCTCGCCCCAGCCAGCCCTGGCGATGAATAATGTAGTGATAACCATTACCCCCAACGGCATTAATCAGAACAAAGCCAAGCCAGCATGCCAGTAACAGGAATCCACAAACTTCATGTACGGCAACCAGACTTTTGACGGCAGCAACGCCCACTAGCGCAAAGTGATTGATTAGCCCACTTGCCAGCAACAAGACAAAGAGTATCGCATTCGACCAGTGCCATAATCTCACCGCCTTGCTGTAGAGATAAACCTTCTCGCCATGACCGGTGGAGGATTTCTTTATACCGCGAGCGCGAAGCAAGGCGTGAAGCCCCAACACTAACCACATCCCGACCAGCAGCAGCCCGGCAATGACCAACCACACCGGCCAGAATTCGGGAGAAAACTGCGGTACATAGTTTGCCAACTGGTTTTGAAATTGTTCAGCATTTTGCGACGGGTTCATACATTTTCCTTTTTAATCAAATGTTGGCCGAACCGGCGATACAGATGCGGTTTCCCGGCACCAGGCAGCTGATATTGATAGTATTTATTTTCCTGTAACCATGCCTGAATTTCTGGGCTATCTTCGCGACCAAAGATCAACGCATGTTCCGGACAGGCGCTAACGCAGATGGGCGGAAAACCTTTTGCCAACCGTGACTCAGCACAGAAATCACATTTATCCGCCACCTTGGTCAGCGGATTAAGGTAGCGCACCTGATACGGGCACGCGCCAATGCAGTAGCTACAGCCAATGCATTGCGATTTTTCTACCCGCACGATCCCCTGCTCATCACGCCACGATGCCCCTGTTGGGCAAACGTCGATGCAAGGAGCATCTTCACAGTGCTGGCATGACTGGCGAAAGAAGTGATACAGCGTTTCGTTATTGTTATCGGTGACCGGGATATGCGCGATAGACAAACGACTTCCCTGCGCTGGCACATGGTTAGTTTTACGGCATGCTCTGGCACAAATATTACAGCCATTGCACCGTGATTCATCGTGAATCATGGCATATCGAACTTCCTTTTCTTGTCTGGTGTTCGCTAACAAAGAAGGTGCTGAACCGGTAAAAAAGATTACCGTTCCCATCCCCAGAACAAATTTGCGTCGAGTGAAGGACATCTGATTATCCTCTAATGCTGTGGCTGCGACTGTCCACCCTATCCATGATATCTCCCTGAAAATTCAGGGATTCTGAAACTGCTCAACCTCGAACCATTCACATAAGCCATAAGCTTTGCCATAGCTCATAAAACGCTCGCTAAACAGGTACAACACAGCCGTCGATGACGTCACCTGGCGTATATCGGCATATTCAGGAGCGATATCCATCGCGGCGAGCGCGGCTTCAATCTGCGCTTCCTGGAAGTAATATGGCGCTTGCGTCAGCATGGCGACCTTATAAGGCCGGGGATACGTCTGGCATTCGAAGCGAACGGCGTGTGCAATGGCCCGACAGATGTCCTGCTCAACAACTTGCAAGGACATAGCGGCATAGTTTTCGCTCATGGTTTGCGTTGAGTAGTAATAATCATCTTTACTGCCCGTCATACAGGCGATATCTGCGAAGTCTGAACTCTGCCGTATGCTTTCCAGTAGTGCAGAAAGATCCTCTTCAGCAACCGAATATGGCGGCGACAGGAACACGGCGCGAGCAACCAGTTGACCCGCCGCCGAATGCTGGCGGATAAACTCCGCCAGTATTTCGGCCGGTTCAGGCTCTGTGACTTCATCTTTCGCAGTGTCATCGGGCTGACGCATACTGTGCAGCCATTGACGCTTAGTCACGTCAATATCAGGCGCTTCCAGTTGTGTCATTTCCTCCTGCTGGCTCATTGCTCCCGTTCCTTATGCTGGTAGCAGGTTATGTGTCGCCAGATCGGCAGCAATATCTTCCAGCCCGAGCCGATGAAGCGTTTCTCGCGTTGGACAACCAAGCTGTGGGTCCCACCCCATTTCCTTGTAGAACAGCGTGAGTGACTGGTGCATATCATCGCGGTCCATTTTGTCAGTACCTTCGCTAAAGACCGGAATCTGCGGATCTTTATCAAATACCCAGGAACAGATCAGATCATGCTCATTACGCATATCTTTGGTTTGCATCAGTTTTACCGTGTAAGCACGGTGCAACGTAAAGATACGTTCTGCAGCTAAATCTAATTTTTCCTGCGTCATATCTTCGCCAGTGATTGCTTTAAAGAATTTGGCTTCTAGCGCAAGGTCGCCGCGATAATTGCGGCTTTTCAGTGGCGAAACGGTCATTGGCCAGACCCAGTTGCACAGGGTGACGGCGTTATGCAAACAAACCCGCAACAGCGACCATTTAGCATATTTAATTTTTGCGTCATTGATCGGCGTGTAGTTTTTGGTTTCATCGTAAGCATCTTCAGAGCCAAAAAGTTCTTTTGCCACTTCACGCTGCAGTTTCAACGGCAAACCGGAGCCGATAAAGTTGATGTGCGTATGCGTCATACAGTCGCGGTTGAACATGCAGTTGACAATAGAACCGACCTGCGCCGACGCTTCATTGGCATGGTGAACCGGATAACCAAACGGTGACCAGAGTTTATTTTTTGCGTAGCCCCAGTACTCTTCACCCAAATTCCAGCGTTCAGCAATGGCATACGAGCCATCAGCCAGATGACTCAACTCACCCACACGGTGCGCCAGACGGTAGTAAAAATCTTTAATGAAATTAACGTCACCAGCTTCCAGTTGATCCCAACGAATTTCCGCATACTCTTCAGCAGGTAGAACTCGCTTAAACACGCCTTTGCTGTAACAATAGGTAAAATCGCGATGCAACTGCCCGTAGTTACACCACAGCCCGTAGTCATCGAACAGATTCAGACCAACCAGATTACCAATCACCCGCCCATCATCTTTATCTTCAAAATCTTTCGGCCCATTCGGGAAGATGGTGGTATGGACGAAGTTAGCGACACAGGTGTTACCACCTGTACTGGGTACACCAAACTCTTTAACCCGAGGAATGTTCATCTGGGTCATACAACGAATTGGGCATGAGTGGCAGCCACTCATTTTGACGGTGTATTTTTCTGCTGCCGGACCTAAGTCAAAGACGGATTTATAGGTGCGGAAACCGACCGTGTTCTGATTGCCAGGCGGAATTTCTCCTGTTTCAATCGGGCCGCCTTCCGCTGCCCCCCAAAACAGCCCTTTACGTGCCGTCCAGCGTGACTTGGGATCAGAGTACTCTGCCCACGATTGCGGCGTACTTGGCACGACATGGTTGTTATTAGCGCCAATAAGTTCGGTCATCATATAGTCATTGAGCCGTTTCATCTCCTGACGATCGGCAATGTTGACCCCTTTTGTCCCTTCAACCGCAATCGCTTTCAGGTTTTTAGAGCCCATTATTGCGCCAGTTCCCGCGCCGCCACTGTGGTTACGACTATTCAGCATGCCAGAGAGCGGCACAAGATTTTCCCCCGCCTGACCGATAGCCGCAACACAGGTTTCAGGACTGGTTAAACGGCAAATTTCTTCCGTGGTTGCACGCGTCCCTTTCCCCCACAAGAAATCGGCTTTCTCCAGGCTAACTTTGTCATCTTTTATATTTAGCCAGACCGGTGATTTCGCTTTACCTTCGATAATAATGACGTCGTATCCGGCGAATTTCATCTGCGCAGCAAAAAAGCCGCCCATATGGGCGTCGACGACTAAATTTCCTTTGGTAAATGTGGAGAGTGAGGTGATATTTACGCGTGAACTACAGGGCGCACCAGACCCTGTCAATGGCCCCGTAGCAAAGACTAATTTATTTGCTTCATCGAAAGGTTTAGTGCCTGGAGGTACTTCGTCGTACATAATTTTGTAGCCAAAGCCCATACCACCGACAAAATTTTTAAACTTACTGGAATCTTCGAGGGTAATATTTCCTGTCGTAAGATTGACTCTTAATATATTACCAGTCCAACCGTTAGCCATGATTTTTTCCTTTGCAAGATTCACACAGTAATATCTTTCCACTCGATAATTTTTAACGCCCCTGTCGGGCAGGCGTTTGCGCATTCACCGCACAACACACATTTCGAGGATTTTTTAGTTTCAGTATTTACGGTAGCCATCATCCACGGACACGCAGTGGTACAGGCGCTACAACCAATGCAACGTTTGTGATCGACGGTTATACATCCCTCTTCCTGCTGCCAGGTAATCGCGCCAATCGGGCAAACCTTCAGGCATTGCGGATCTTTACACTGGCGGCAGGTGTCGGCGGTATAATTCAGATCGCCGTATAAGCCGCCACCGGAACCTACGCCCTTGTCGCCAAAGAAATAATTACGATGGATTTTGATGCGGGAGAAAAAAGTACCAACGGCGCCATCGTTATAGTTGGTACAGGAGATTTCACAGCGATGGCAGCCGGTGCAACGCGCACGCTGGGTAACTAACACCCCTTTGGGCGTATTTATAAGCCCCACCGTGCCGCTATCGACATCTTCCTGTTTACAGCCAAAAAGCGACAATAACGCAGGGGCTATAGTTAAACCAGCAAGACCTTTTCCTGATATACGCAAGAACTCTAATCGCGTTAAGCCAATATCTAATAGTGGACGTTCAATCGGGTTCATTTATTTCGCATCCTCTTCGCAAACACAGTGCTGACAATTCAACAGCCTGATATTAAGCACTCAACTAATACGCTGCTGACTATGCCTCCAACACCAGATATTTTGTCCTAACCCGATAGCGTATGAGACTTGATTTAACGCAAACAAACTAATCCTTTATGGTTAGGAGAAAAAATAATGTGATTATTCTTAGTGCTTAACATTGATCGTCATCAATTAAAAACGGAAAGCAGGATATTAAAAGCGGAGTGATATTTATTATCATTTGAAATAGATTTCATTTACCCTACAATAATTTGTGATATACATTCCAGAATAAAGAAATAGTTAATTCGCTATAAATTTCAATACATATCGTAATTAATATGATTGCCTTGCATCCATTTATAAAAATAAACTCACATGTGGCGATATAATAAAACAGAGGGGATAAGGCATTGTACGCTATCCCCGAACAATTATTTCACCAGTGCATTAATGACTGTTTCCATCGCCTGCTTTTCCAATTCGCTGCGTTGGATACGTTTATTTGCTAATGCTGTGCGCAGCACACCAGCGATGACGATGTGTTTTGGCTCCTGACCCAGGTCACGCATCTCCAACACCACTTTACCTACCACTCTGCACATTTCGCGGTACAGCTCATCATCTTTTGTCCGGTTGCCCATTATTCACACCCATTTATCATGCCAGTTATCAGCATATATCAATCTCATCATTTAAACAAAAAACAAACAAAATCAAACAAATAACTCGATAAATTATTATAATTGCATCTGTTGTATAACGAGAGCATTCACTCTGTCTTTACTCCAGCAATCCTCTACCTTCCAGCCATCGTTTTCCTGTTGCGCAAACAGCGATGATTTTGCGTAACCTGCTACCGAGGACGTTAAATCTTTGATAACAGTTTATTGTGTATATGCATGAATGTTTTTGAAACGCTGTTTTTGTTTTCCTTTTTGATTAATTTCAGCGTATAATCCGCGTCAATTGACTCTTGAATGGTTTCAGCACTTTGGACTGTAGAACTCAACGACTCAAAAACAGACACTCGCGTTGGGCTGAGACACAAGCACACATTCCTCTGCACGCTTTTTCGATGTCACCTATCCTTAGAGCGAGGCACCATCACTTTCGTAATACCGGATTCGCTTTCCGGCAGTGCGCCCAGAAAGCAAGTTTCTCCTATCCTTCTCAACTTAAAGACTAAGACTGTCATGAAAAAGACCAAAATTGTTTGCACCATCGGCCCAAAAACCGAATCTGAAGAGATGTTAGCTAAAATGCTGGACGCGGGCATGAACGTCATGCGTCTGAACTTCTCTCATGGTGACTATGCAGAACACGGTCAGCGCATTCAGAACCTGCGCAACGTGATGAGCAAAACCGGTAAAACTGCCGCTATCCTGCTCGATACCAAAGGTCCGGAAATCCGCACCATGAAACTGGAGGGCGGTAACGACGTTTCTCTGAAAGCAGGCCAGACCTTTACTTTCACCACTGACAAATCTGTTATCGGCAACAGCGAAATGGTTGCGGTAACTTATGAAGGTTTCACCACCGACCTGTCCGTCGGCAACACCGTACTGGTTGACGATGGTCTGATCGGTATGGAAGTTACCGCTATCGAAGGTAACAAAGTTATCTGTAAAGTGCTGAACAACGGTGACCTGGGCGAAAACAAAGGTGTGAACCTGCCAGGTGTTTCCATCGCCCTGCCGGCACTGGCAGAAAAAGACAAACAGGACCTGATCTTCGGTTGCGAACAAGGCGTAGACTTTGTTGCTGCTTCCTTTATCCGTAAACGTTCTGACGTTGTCGAAATCCGTGAGCACCTGAAAGCGCACGGCGGCGAAAACATCCAAATTATCTCCAAAATCGAAAACCAGGAAGGCCTGAACAACTTCGACGAAATCCTCGAAGCATCTGACGGCATCATGGTTGCACGTGGCGACCTGGGTGTAGAAATCCCAGTTGAAGAAGTTATCTTCGCCCAGAAGATGATGATCGAAAAATGTATCCGTGCACGTAAAGTCGTCATCACTGCGACCCAGATGCTGGATTCCATGATCAAAAACCCACGTCCGACTCGCGCAGAAGCCGGTGACGTAGCCAACGCCATCCTCGACGGTACCGACGCAGTAATGCTGTCTGGTGAATCCGCAAAAGGTAAATATCCGCTGGAAGCCGTTTCTATCATGGCGACCATTTGTGAACGTACAGACCGCGTGATGAACAGCCGTCTCGAGTTCAACAACGACAACCGTAAACTGCGTATTACCGAAGCGGTTTGCCGTGGCGCTGTTGAAACTGCTGAAAAACTGGATGCTCCGCTGATCGTGGTTGCTACCCAGGGCGGTAAATCTGCTCGCGCAGTACGTAAATACTTCCCGGACGCAACTATTCTGGCGCTGACCACCAACGAAAAAACGGCTCATCAGCTGGTACTGAGCAAAGGCGTTGTTCCGCAGCTGGTTAAAGAAATCACTTCTACTGATGATTTCTACCGTCTGGGTAAAGAACTGGCGCTGCAGAGCGGTCTGGCGCACAAAGGCGACGTCGTAGTCATGGTTTCTGGCGCGCTGGTACCGAGCGGCACGACTAACACCGCATCTGTTCACGTCCTGTAATATTGCTTTTGTGAATTAATTTGTATATCTAAGCGCCCTGATGGGCGCTTTTTTTATTTAATCGATAACCAGAAGCAATAAAAAATCAAATCGGATTTCACTATATAATCTCACTTTATCTAAGATGAATCCGATGGAACCATCCTGTTTTCTCTCAATTTTTTTATCTAAAACCAAGCGTTCGATGTTTCTTTGAGCGAACGATCAAAAATAAGTGCCTTCCCATCAAAAAAATATTCTCAACATAAAAAACTTTGTGTAATACTTGTAACGCTACATGGAGATTAACTCAATCTAGAGGGTATTAATAATGAAAGCTACTAAACTGGTACTGGGCGCGGTAATCCTGGGTTCTACTCTGCTGGCAGGTTGCTCCAGCAACGCTAAAATCGATCAGCTGTCTTCTGACGTTCAGACTCTGAACGCTAAAGTTGACCAGCTGAGCAACGACGTGAACGCAATGCGTTCCGACGTTCAGGCTGCTAAAGATGACGCAGCTCGTGCTAACCAGCGTCTGGACAACATGGCTACTAAATACCGCAAGTAATAGTACCTGTGAAGTGAAAAATGGCGCACATTGTGCGCCATTTTTTTTGCCTGCTAATTACGCCTATTGCGTCGCACGTAACATATTCCCTTGCTCTGGTTCACCATTCTGCGCTGAGTCTACTGCTGGTGCATTGCTGGCCACGGGTGCCGCTCCGCTGCTCACCGCAACCGGATACCCTGCCCGACGATACAATGCTTTATCGACTAACTTCTGATCTACAGCCTTATTGTCTTTAAATTGCGTGAAGCCTGCAGGCAGTGCGTACGGCATTGTCTGAACGTTCTGCTGCTCTTCTGCCGATAACGGTCGATGCACTTCAACATAACGCATCCCGTTCGGTTCTACGGAGTATTTCACCGGCTCATTGATCACTTTCACCGGTGTTCCCGTTCTTACGCTGGAGAACAGTGCTTTAATATCCGGTGCATTCATACGAATACAGCCCGAACTGACGCGCAAACCGACGCTGTCCGGCGCGCTGGTACCATGAATGAGGTATTCGCCGTTGCCGTGCGCCAGGCGCAGTGCGTAGCGTCCCAGAGGGTTATTCGGCCCGGCTGGAACAACTGGCGGTAATTTGATGCCTCGCTCCAGTGAACGCTGACGAATACCCGCCGTGGGCGTCCAGGTAGGATTGGGGATTTTCTGCCCTACCCGTGTTTCCATCACTGGTGTTTCCAGCCCCTGCAAGCCAATACCTATCGGGTAGACCTGCACAATATTTTCTCCCGGCGGATAATAATAAAGGCGCAGTTCCGCAAGGTTCACGATAATCCCCTGGCGCGGTGCATCAGGTAATAACAGTTGCGAAGGAATGGTTATTGTCGTGCCTGGTTTTGGCACTGGGGCAATAGTGTTATTGGCTTCAAGGATCAACATCGCCGCAGTATCAAAACGACGGGCAATAGCCTGAAGGTTTTTATCCCCCTCTTGCACCGTGTAGGTTTGATTTTGCCCAACCAGTCGGCTTCCGGTTGGTGGGAGCGGGTAATCTACCGCCCAGGCTGCCTGGATGGCGCTGAAAGCGCCGATAAGAGTCAGTGTTAGCAAAGACGCGCGTTTCATTGTAAACCTCCTGTATTTGCCGGAGACTCACGCTGAAACGACGGATGGCGCTTATGTTTACCTGAACCGAAACACTCCTGTGCAGGCCAGTGTAAACATCGGCCATCCGGCAAAGTGAGCCTGCCGGATGAAAGCTGTTCCTTTAGTTTAGCTAAGTGCAGCGGCTTTGGCGCGAATTGCGCGAATCATCGCTTCCAGACCTTGTGAGCGTGATGGAGTGAGATGTTGGGTGAGCGCCATTTTTTCAAACCACGGACGCACATCGAAATTGACAATATCCTGGGGCGTCATTTGATCATAGAGAATAAAAACGACTGCAATAAGTCCTTTCACAATGGCCGCATCGCTGTCGCCCTGTAATTCAATAATTCCCTGCGCATTCTGACGCATCACAATCCACACCTGGCTCTGGCAGCCCTGAATGCTATTTTGCGGGCTTCTGTCTTCGTCGTGTAATTCTGGCAGACGCTGTCCCAGTTCAATAATGTAGAGATATTTCTCTTCCCAGTTGGCGCAGCGTAAAAAGTTACGCAGCAATTTTTCTTTATCCGGCAATACAGCCATAGAGCCTCCCTGTTATCCCAGCAAACGATGGATACGTTGCAATCCAGTCACCAGACGATCCACTTCTTCATGGGTGTTGTACATTGCCAGCGACGCCCGACACATCGCAGGGACGTTGTAAAAGGCCATTAAGGGCATCGCACAGTGATGTCCGGTACGCACTGCAATACCGTAGTTATCAAGAAAACTGCCGACGTCATAGGCGTGGTGTTTGCCGAGATTAAAGGCAATAACGCCAAGTCTGTCTGGCGGACCATAGAGAGTGAGATCCGGCACCGCAGCCAACTGCGACAATGCGTAATGCATCAGATTTTGCTCATACTCGGCAATGTTGTTAAGCCCCAGCGCCGAAACATATTCCAGCGCCGCACCAAGGCCAATAATACCTCCCGTATTAGGCGTACCTGCTTCAAACCGCCACGGCGCTTTGGTCCATGTAGTGCCTTCACTAAGGCTGACGGTGGCGATCATTGAGCCACCGCCTTCCCACGGTGGCATCTCCTGCAACAAGGCTTCTTTGACATATAGCACGCCAATGCCGGTAGGGCCATACAGTTTATGCCCGGAGAAAACGTAGAAATCGCAATCCAGAGTCTGAACATCCACCGGATGATGCATCACCGCCTGAGCACCATCTACCAGTACTTTTGCGCCATGCTGGTGTGCAAGCGTGATCATCTCCGCCAGCGGATTTTCCGTGCCTAGTACGTTGGAGACATGGGTAATTGCCAGCAGGCGAGTTTTCTCATCAAACAGATTAGGTAGCATCTCCAGTTGCAGCGTACCGTCGGGGTTAAGAGGGAGCACACGCAGCTCTGCACCAACGCGCGCGCAAAGCATTTGCCAGGGAACAATATTGGCATGATGTTCCATTTGGCTAATGATGATATTGTCGCCTGCCCGCACATTGCTGTTGCCCCAGCTATTAGCGACAAGATTAATGCCTTCCGTCGTGCCGCGCACAAACACCAGCTCTTCCGCCGAACGGGCATTGATAAACAGCGAAGCACGCTTGCGCACGTTCTCCATTTTCTCAGTCGCCTGGGCGCTTAACGTATGAATGCCGCGATGCACTGCCGCGTAGCCGTGGCGATAGAATTCGGCCTCTGCATCAATAACCTGACTCGGTTTCTGCGCGCTGGCGGCGCTGTCGAGATAAGCCAGTGGCAGACCGTTAACCTCTCGCGTAAGTACTGGAAAATCGGCCCGCACTTTGTCGACGGAAAAAGTCATCTTGTACCTCCCGGCAGCCGTTGACCGATTCGGGTCAGCACCTGCTGTTTAAGCCCCTCATCACGCAATGCTTCCGTCAGTTCGGCAGCAAAGGCGTAGATGATCATCTGCTGGGCATCCTGCTGATTGATCCCGCGCGAGCGCAGATAAAACATCTGTTCGTCATCAATACGCCCCACCGTCGCGCCGTGGCTGCATTTCACATCATCAGCATAGATTTCCAGCTGTGGTTTGGTATCCACTTCGGCCAGTTTGCCCATCAGCAGATTATTGTTGGTCATCTGACCGTCAGTTTTGATGGCGTGCTGCGCCACGTTGATCAAACCGTTAAACACCGCGCGACCTTTGTCGCTGACGATAGTTTTGTGCAACTGGCGGCTATTACAAAAACCTTTATTGTGTTCCAGCCAGGTGCGGGTATCGCACACTTCATTTTTCACCGGCATCGCCAGGCTATTGATCCGCAGCGTGCTGTTTTCGCCATTGAGTTGCGAACTGGTGTTGTGTCGTAACACTGCGCCACCAAGCAGGAAACTGTGGCTAAATGCGGTGGCATCGTCTGCCAGCAACAAATCGTTATGGGCAAAGTGGTGACTGACCGGGTTTTCAAACGCCAGTTTGATATGCTGCAAGTGGGCGTTTGCTGCGACGTTGATAGTAAACCGTGCGCCGGTGAAATGACGAGCGTCATTCAGGCTGACGAAATGTTCAATCACTGTCGCTTCGGCACCCTCCGCCAGTTCCAGATGATGGCGGTAATGGGCTGTATTCACCTCTTCACCTGCCACGCCCTGGGTAATATGCATTAACAGCAATGGCTTTGCAGGTCGTTGACCGCGCTTCACGGCAATATGCGTAACGCTTTGCGCCAGGCTTTCCGTCAGATGGAGAAACACTTCCGCCTGAATAGCGTCGGGCAATCCCTGACGGTCGTCGTTAATGCTCACTTCATATCCGCTGCCTTCAGTTGCATCGCTAAGTGCTGACACGTAACGTCCATCGACGAACACCAGGCGCACGGCGTCTAACGTTAACGCTAAGGCATCACGCTGATCTGGAGATATCTCCCCGGTAATGCTGACAAACTGGCTATTAGTCAGCCCTTCCAGTGGCGTATATTTCCAGTGTTCGTGTTTACGTGTCGGCAGTCCGGTACGCAGCAATTGTTGTAAATGCTGCTGAGCTTCGGGGGAGCGTTTCGCCCCTTCGGCTTCAAACAAGTGGTGCCACTGTTGCAGCGCGTTACTGCTGTTCGGTAAGCCAGCCATAACCCTGCTCCTCCAGTTGTTTGACCAACGTGAAATCGCCGGATTTCACGATTCGCCCCTGATACAACACATGGACGTAATCAGGCTTGATGTAGTCAAGAATGCGTTGGTAGTGCGTAACAATGATGAATGAACGCTTGCCGTCACGCAGCGAGTTCACGCCATCAGCAACCACTTTTAATGCGTCGATATCCAGCCCGGAGTCCGACTCATCAAGAATGCATAACTCCGGTTCCAGCACCGCCATTTGCAAAATATCGTTGCGCTTTTTCTCGCCACCGGAAAAACCAACGTTTACCGAACGGGTCAATAAATCTTCCGGCATCTTCAACAGCGCGATTTTCTCTTCCATCAAATCCTGAAAATCGAAGCGGTCGAGAGATTCCTGACCGCGATAGCTGCGCACCGCATTAAGTGCCGTTTGCAGGAAAAACTGGTTGCTGACGCCAGGGATTTCCACCGGATACTGGAAAGCCATAAAGATGCCTTCGCCCGCGCGATCTTCCGGCGACAGCTCAAGCAAATCTTTGCCTTTAAACTCAACCGTGCCGCCCGTCACTTCATAATCTTCTCGCCCGGCAAGCGTTGCCGATAAGGTACTTTTGCCCGAACCGTTTGGCCCCATAATGGCGTGAACTTCGCCGGGACGAACATCGAGGCTTAATCCACGCAGAATAGTTTTATCTTCCACGCTGACGTGTAAATCTTTAATACTTAACATGTTTATTCCTTATCCGACGCTGTGTTCAAGACTGATGGCGAGGAGTTTTTGTGCTTCAACGGCAAATTCCAGCGGCAGCTCCGAGAACACGTCTTTGCAGAAACCGTTAACAATCATCGAGATGGCGTCTTCTTCACTAATCCCGCGTTGCAGGCAGTAAAACAGTTGATCTTCACCAATACGTGATGTCGTTGCCTCGTGCTCCAGTTGCGCACTGTTGTTACGACACTCAACATACGGGAAGGTATGCGCCCCACAATTAGCGCCAATCAGCATTGAGTCGCACTGAGTGAAGTTGCGCGCGTTGGTCGCCGTCGGCATGATTTTCACTAATCCGCGATAGCTGTTCTGGCTGTGTCCGGCGGAGATCCCTTTCGAGATAATGGTTGATTTGGTGTTTTTGCCGATGTGGATCATCTTGGTGCCGGTATCAGCCTGCTGATGACCGCTGGTCAGTGCCACTGAGTAAAACTCACCAATGGAGTTATCGCCGCGCAGAATGCAGCTGGGGTATTTCCACGTAATGGCTGAACCGGTTTCCGATTGCGTCCATGACATTTTGCTGTTTTCCCCTTCGCACAAAGCTCGCTTGGTGACGAAGTTGAGAATACCGCCGGTGTTGTTATCACCAGGGAACCAGTTTTGTACCGTGGAATATTTCACCTCGGCGTTTTTATGGATGATGACTTCCACCACCGCAGCGTGTAGTTGATAGCTGTCACGCACCGGAGCGGAACAGCCTTCAATGTAGCTGACGTAGCTGTTTTCGTCGGCCACCAGAATGGTGCGCTCAAACTGCCCGGTTTTTTCCGCGTTAATGCGGAAATAGGTGGAAAGCTCCATCGGGCAGCGCACGCCTTTAGGCACATAAATAAACGTACCGTCAGAGGCGACCGCCGCATTAAGTGCGGCAAAGAAGTTGTCATTCCCCGGCACCACGGTGCCGAGATATTTACGCACCAGTTCCGGGTGATCGTGGATCGCCTCGCCAAAGGAACAAAAAATAATTCCCTGCTCCGCCAGTTTTTCGCGATAAGTGGTGGCAACCGAAACAGAGTCGAAAATGGCATCTACAGCCACCTCTTTGCCTTCCCGCACGGGAACACCTAGCTGCTCAAACGCAGCCTCCACCTCTTTACTTAAATACGCGTTCGCGCCAGTTTGCTGTACCGCGCCAGGTTCCGACGCACAGGTGTCGTCACAATTACCGCACGACGGCGCCGAGTAATAGCTGTAATCCTGATAATTCAGCTTGTCGTAGTGCGCTTTCAGCCAGTGCGGCTCTTCCATTTCCAGCCATGCGCGATAGGCGTTGAGACGAAACTCCAGCATCCACTCCGGCTCATTACGCTTCGCCGAAATTGCGCGCACCACCTCTTCGTTTATCCCCTTTGCCAGCTCATCAGTGGCTAACTGGGTGAAGAATCCTTCTTTATAATTCAGCGGGCCGCCGGTCCAGGTTTTGACATCGTCAGTTGCTTCAGTATTACGAGACATAGTACCGCCTATACCCCAAAGCTTTCGCCACAGCCACATTCATTCTGGGCTTTCGGGTTGTGAAATTTGAATATCTGATTAAGTCCTTCGCGAACGAAATCGACTTCCGTGCCATCAATAAATGGCATCGCTTGCAGCGGGACGAACAGTTTCGCGCCGTCACGTTCAAACAGCAGATCGTCTTTCTCTGGCTCGCTGACGCTGTCGAGCACATAGCCAAAGCCCGCGCAGCCTGTTTGTTTGACACCTAAACGCACGCCGACCATGCCCGACTGCTTCTCGACCAACTCACGGATATGCGCCGCGGCTGCGGGTGTTAACGTTAAGCCTTGCCAGGCGAAATCCTCTGGATTAAACGTTCCTGAATGCATGTCCATCGATTTACCTCACTTCATCGCTTTCAGCGGATAACAGCATGTTAGTGATAATGATTATCAGTTCAACCCAGCAAACGCAGGGGCTTTAGCGTAAAACATGCTTTTTGCCTGTATTTAATAAGCATAGACCCTGATAAGAGGGTTAACAGGGATGCTAAGAATTAGGTATCTCGTTGTTAGATAATGGTTATTATCAAAGTGGCGTTAAGGCTGTGATGGAAAAGAAAAAGTTGTATCGAAAATGACTATTTAAGAGATAGGTAAAAAAGTGGCGAGTTCTGAAATAAGAAAACCCTTAAGTCTGTGCATCACAGGCTTAAGGGTTTCTACCCCATCCGGCGCTTATCTCCGGCACTCAAAGTGGCTTAGCTCTTGAAGGGGCGATAAGAATAATCTCATAAGACTGCGGCGCCGTTTTAACACAAACTGCGATTTGTGTTATTTTTGAGCAATATCAGGCAGGTAACAACGGGAGGACGGTCAGAGAGCAATCGTCAGACCTGGACAGATGTTAATCCAGGTCGATGGGCGTTCAGACTATGTTCAGTAGCGATTAATGCACGCCCAGACGCCAGGCGAAGTAGATTTCTTCTTTCAGTTCCGTAGAAGAGAGGGTAAGCAGGTCAGTAAATTCAAGTTCGAGTTGTTTCAGACGCTTGAGATATTGAGCGGGTGAAAGATTGCTTTGGTCACGGCGTAAAAATTCGATAGCCAGCTGGGTGGGATTAAGTTGAGTAGACATAGCATCCTCGCTTTAGACAAGACCTGCACAGTATACCACCGTTTACTGCGCAGATAATAACCAAAAGCAATATGCATCACACTTTTCTGGTGACAACGTCACAAAATGGCGGTCGTCAATCGTGATGAACAACACAAACGCCCTTTCTCATCGAAGATTTCGATCTGCCATACCTGATGACGTGAACCGAGATGCAGCGGTTTACAAACGCCGCGTACCCGCCCTTCTCGTGCCGAGCGAACATGGTTAGCATTGATTTCCAGGCCAACGACTTTTTGCTCGCCTTCGGTACATAAATACCCGGCAACGGAACCAATACTTTCAGCCAGCACCACAGACGCCCCGCCATGTAGCAGCCCAAAAGGCTGCTTTGTCCGCGAGTCTACCGGCATTGTTGCTTCAAGCGTTTCATCACCAATATGTTCAAAACGAATATCCAGCAATCCCACCATGTTTCCTTCACCCATGGCATTCAGTGCTTCCAGAGTGATTTTACGTTTCCATATCATTTAATAATCTCCAGTAAAGCCTGCACAGGATGGCGTACCCCTGTGCCTTCAACCCGTTTTACCTGACTACGGCAAGAATACCCGGTCGCCAGACAGCGATTACGCGGCAGTCGCTGCATAGCCTGATGCCAGGATAACTCATAGATCCCGAGCGAGTTCTTATGGTTTTTCGCTTCATGTCCGTAAGTCCCTGCCATGCCGCAGCAACCCACGCTGACATTTTCCAGTTTCGCGCCAAAACGGGCAAATATCGCGGCCCATTGTGCTGGCGCACCCGGCAAGGCGGTAACTTCGGTACAGTGACCAAAGAAATACCATGATTCACCGCTGACTGTAGCCATCGGCTGTGGCTCAAGTGCGCTTGCCAGCCACTCATTCGCCAGTAAGACGTTAAACTCGCCACGCTCCTCGCCCAGAACCAGTTTATATTCATCGCGATAACAGAGCACCAGTGCCGGATCGACACCCACCATTGGCATACCCAGTTTCGCCATGCGGTTAAGGAAATCCGCCGTCTTTTTCGCCGTCTTCGCAAATCGATTGAGAAAACCTTTGATATGCTGGGCTTTTCCATTTGGCGAAAATGGCAGTAACACAGGCTGGAAACCTAATTTTTCGACCAGACGGACAAAATCCGCCACTACCTGCGCATCGTAATAACTGGTGAAAGGATCCTGCACCACCAACACCGTGCGTGCTTTCTGTTCTGTACTGAGCGCTTCAAGCTGTTCCAGCGTCATGTTTGCCGAGCGATGCCCCACCATTTGTTGTTGCAACGACGGCACTGAAAGCAGCGGCAAGTCGACCATACCGATGTGTTTTTCCGAGAGTTTGCGCACCAGCGGCTGGTTAATGAAGAAGTTAAAAGTCTTTGGCGCACGCGCCATCAGCGGCGCGTAACTTTCGACCGTTGCCACCAGATGGTCGCGCAATGGGCGTAGATAACGCGTGTGATAGAGTTGCAGGAAACGAGAGCGAAACTCCGGCACATCAATTTTGATCGGGCACTGAGTCGAACACGCTTTACATGCCAGGCAGCCCGACATCGCCTCTTTCACTTCGTGCGAGAAGTCATATTCGCCTTTATTTGCATGCCAGCTATTGCGCGTGCGGGCAATTAACGTGCGCAAGCTGACGCCGGATTCAGGTAGTTCTTGTTCCAGTTTGAGTGGATCAACGCCGCGATCCGCCAACAAACGCAGCCATTCACGCACCAGCGTTGCGCGCCCTTTCGGTGAATGAATCCGGTTCTGGGTGATCTTCATCGACGGACACATCGGACTACGGGCATCAAAGTTGAAGCATAAACCGTTGCCGTTACACTCCATCGCACCGCGCCACTGCTGGCGTACCGCAATGGGGATCTGCCGATCGAATGTACCGCGCTTCACCGCGTCCACTTTCATCATCGGCGCATCGAGACCTTCTGGCGGGCAAATCTTCCCTGGGTTGAGTCGGTTATGCGGGTCAAATGCCGCTTTCACTTTGCGCAGTTCTGCAAAAAGTTCCTCACCGAAAAACGCCGGGCTGTATTCAGCGCGAAAACCTTTGCCGTGCTCGCCCCACAACAAACCACCGTATTTCGCAGTCAGCGCCACCACGTCATCAGAGATTTGCTTCATCAAAATCTCTTGTTGCGGATCGCACATATCCAGCGCTGGACGGACGTGCAAGACACCTGCGTCGACGTGACCGAACATACCGTAGCTTAAGCCGTGGCTGTCGAGCAGCGCGCGAAATTCAGCAATATAATCGGCCAGATGTTCCGGCGGTACGCAGGTATCCTCAGCAAACGGAATTGGCTTAGCGGCACCTTTGGCATTACCGAGCAGGCCGACGGCTTTTTTGCGCATTGCATAAATACGCTCAACACCTGCCAGCTCACTGCACACCTGCCAGCCGATGACACCTGCTTGATGACTGGCGATCAGCTCATCCAACCGCGCACAGAGTGCATTTACCCGCTCATCAATCAGCGCCTCATCATCACCAGCAAATTCCACAATGTTCAGCCCGAGCATCTCTTTGTCAGGCACATCGGTAATCAACTCGCTGACGGAATGCCAGACAATATCTTCCCGCGCCAGATTCAGCACTTTTGAGTCCACCGTCTCTACCGAAAGCGCTCGCGCCTCAACCATAAACGGCGCATTACGTAGCGCGGAGTCAAAAGAGTCATATTTGACGTTCACCAGACGGCGCACTTTAGGCAGACGAGTAATATCCAGTCGCGCTTCGGTAATAAAGGCCAGCGTCCCTTCTGATCCGGTAAGAATGCGAGTCAAATCGAACTCGGTCATTTCATCGTTAAAGACATGGCGTAGGTCATAACCGGTAAGAAAGCGGTTAAGTTTGGGGAATTTGTCGATGATTAACTGGCGTTGCTGGCGGCAGCGTTGATAAACCGTGTTGTAGATCCGCCCGATAGCGGTATTGGTTTTACCCAACGTTTCAGCCAATTCGACGGGTAAAGGTTGCGTATCGAGAATATCTCCCCCCAACAACACTGCCCGCACGCCAAGCACGTGATCTGACGTTTTCCCATAGACCAGCGACCCCTGACCGGATGCATCGGTATTGATCATCCCACCGAGCGTTGCCCGGTTGCTGGTCGAAAGTTCCGGCGCAAAAAAGTAGCCGAACGGTTTCAGGTACTGATTGAGTTGGTCTTTTATCACCCCGGCCTCAACGCGCACCCAGCCCTCTTCAGGGTTAATTTCGATGATGCGGTTCATATGGCGGGACATATCAACAATAATGCCCTGGTTGAGCGCCTGACCGTTAGTGCCGGTGCCGCCGCCGCGGGGGGTAAAGATCAGCGATGAATAGCGTTCCTGCGCGGCAAGACGGGCGATCAGCGCCACATCTGCGGTTGAACGCGGAAATACCACCGCATCGGGGAGAAGTTGGTAAATACTGTTGTCGGTCGACATTGTCAGACGATCGGCATAACTTGTCGCCGTATCGCCGGTAAAACCTTGTTGCTCCAGCTCTTGCAAAAAATTAAGCACCAGTTGAACGACGCCGGGTGCCTGGGAAATCTGTGGAATCATTATATTGACCCTTTCCTGCGGTCTGTGATGTAGGTCGATACACTGTTCTTTCAGGCGGCTGCAATAGCGCACAGAAAGGTGATGTTTATTTACTCTATGGATTTCGAGTTGCAGGAAGGCGGCAAGCGAGTGAACTCCAGGAGCTTACAAAAGTAAGTGACTGGGGTGAACGAACGTAGCCGCAGCATATGCAACTTGAAATACGACGAGTAAATCGTTTGCGTGTTGCATGAGTTGTTGTACCACATTTTTTTCTAACACGCCCATCAGAATTAAGGGCAGAATCGGCCTGTTAAAAACCGCTGAAATTGCTCATCATTATGCAGGTGAGTTTCGCGTGTTCACGTCGCGTCGACGATTTGACGCACAAAAAAGGTGAAAAGTAGTTATGGTAAATGTTCGTCAGCCCAGGGATGTCGCACAAATTCTGCTTTCGGTGCTGTTTTTAGCCATCATGATTGTGGCATGTCTGTGGATTGTTCAACCCTTTATTCTCGGCTTTACATGGGCCGGTACGGTGGTTATCGCCACCTGGCCGGTATTGCTACGTTTGCAAAAGATCATGTTTGGCCGTCGCTCTCTCGCCGTTCTGGTGATGACGCTGTTATTAGTGATGGTGTTTATCATCCCTATTGCCTTATTGGTTAACAGTATCGTCGATGGCAGCGGTCCGCTAATTAAAGCCATTTCCAGCGGTGACATGACATTACCGGATTTAGCGTGGCTGAATACCATTCCGGTGATTGGCGCGAAGCTGTATGCAGGCTGGCACAATTTGCTGGATATGGGGGGCACGGCGATCATGGCGAAAGTCCGTCCTTATATTGGCACCACTACCACATGGTTCGTCGGGCAAGCCGCGCATATCGGGCGCTTTATGGTGCATTGTACCCTGATGCTGCTCTTCAGCGCCCTGCTGTACTGGCGCGGTGAACAGGTGGCACAAGGCATTCGCCATTTTGCGACCCGTTTGGCAGGCGTTCGCGGAGATGCCGCCGTACTGCTGGCGGCACAGGCTATCCGCGCGGTGGCGCTGGGTGTGGTGGTGACGGCGTTAGTACAGGCAGTGCTTGGCGGTATCGGCCTCGCCGTATCCGGCGTACCTTATGCAACTTTGCTAACGGTGTTAATGATCCTTTCCTGCCTTGTCCAGCTTGGCCCGTTGCCGGTACTCATTCCGGCGATTATCTGGCTCTACTGGACCGGCGATACCACCTGGGGAACGGTATTGTTAGTGTGGAGCGGTGTGGTTGGCACGCTGGATAACGTCATCCGCCCAATGTTAATTCGCATGGGTGCCGATTTACCGCTGATCCTGATCCTCTCTGGCGTTATTGGTGGTTTGATTGCTTTCGGGATGATCGGTCTGTTTATTGGTCCGGTTCTGTTAGCCGTTTCCTGGCGTCTGTTTGCCGCGTGGGTGGAAGAAGTCCCGCCGCCGACGGACCAACCGGAAGAAATTCTCGAAGAACTTGGCGAAATCGAGAAACCGAATAAGTAATTTCTCATCAGGCGGCTCTGCCGCCTGATTGTTAACCACCGCTAATTGATATTTGCTTGCTCTTCCCCATATTTTCCTGCTTACCGCCATTCAGCTGGTAGTACCTGTCGCAAATTCTTTACAGTTTTTAAACTAATGAGACGAATCTGATCGACGCAAAAAGGCCGTATGCCTACTATTAGCTCACGGTTATAAATCAACATATTGATTTATAAGCATGGAAATCCCCTGAGTGAAACAACGAATTGCTGTGTGTAGTCTTTGCCCATCTCCCACGATGGGCTTTTTTTTAACATTTTTTGCTTAATTACCCCGCCTCTCGTTCTTTCCAATAATGTTGCACAAGATACTGTGACTCTCTTCAAGCCGTAAGCAGGCTGATAATGTTATTTATACTTTATTCTATTTTTCATGCAGCCATGACCCGATGAACGCTTATGAACTCCAGGCACTACGCCATATTTTTGCTATGACCATTGATGAATGTGCGACCTGGATTGCCCTGACGGGCGACAGTGAAAGCTGGCAACAATGGGAGAAAGGAAAAACAGATATTCCTGTCGAGATAGTTGAAAAAATGCTGGCAATGCGCCAGCAAAGAAAAAGGCATCTTCACGCCATCATAGAAAAAATAAACAACCGCATCGGCAATAACACCATGCGTTTTTTCCCTAATTTAACCGCATTTCAACGTATCTACCCAGAAGGTAATTTTATTGACTGGAAGATTTACCAGTCGGTCGCAGCTGAATTATATGCTCACGATCTGGAGCGTCTGTGTTGATATTTTAACGGGATATAACAGTCGTCATTACAAAAAGAATGAACGGATGCTGACAAAACAACATTAATTTTTTTAAGCAATATTGCTAAGTAGATCTCATGAAAAATCCCTACCTCCCTACCGCGCTTGGGCTGTATCTCAATTACCTGGTGCATGGTATGGGTGTCATTTTGATGACTTTGAATATGGCCTCGCTGGAGACGCTCTGGCAGACCAATGCTGCCGGCGTCTCAATTGTCATCTCATCATTAGGCATTGGTCGGTTAAGTGTCTTATTTTTTGCAGGATTACTATCCGATCGTTTTGGCCGACGCCCTTTTATCATCCTGGGAATATGCTGCTATCTGATGTTCTTTTTTGGCATTCTGCATGCAAATAACATTATCATCGCGTATGTATTTGGCTTTCTCGCCGGTATGGCGAATAGTTTTCTTGATGCTGGTACCTACCCCAGCCTGATGGAAGCATTTCCTCGTTCGCCTGGTACAGCCAATATTTTGATTAAAGCATTTGTCTCCTGCGGGCAATTCTTATTACCGTTAGTTATTAGTCTACTGGTATGGGCTGAACTGTGGTTTGGATGGTCCTTTATCATTGCCGCAGGTATTATGATTATTAACAGTCTTTTTTTGTACCGCTGTACCTTCCCACCACATCCGGGTCGTCGCTTACCTGACATAAAGAAACCCACCACCGCCACGAAGCATCGCTGCTCAATTATCGATTTAGCCAGCTATACCTTATATGGTTATATCTCAATGGCAACCTTTTATCTGGTGAGTCAGTGGCTGGCACAGTACGGACAATTTGTCGCAGGTATGTCTTACACAATGTCGATCAAATTACTTAGTATCTACACCGTAGGGTCGCTACTTTGTGTATTTATCACCGCGCCACTCATTAGCAAAGCGGTTCGTTCAACAACATTGTTGATGCTGTACACTTTTATCTCATTTATTGCCCTGCTCACCGTTAGCCTGCATCCCACATTTTATGTGGTGATAATATTTGCTTTCGTCATCGGTTTTACCTCCGCAGGCGGTGTTGTACAAATTGGCCTGACGTTAATGGCCGCTCGTTTTCCCCACGCCAAAGGCAAAGCTACGGGGATCTATTACAGCGCGGGCAGTATTGCGACCTTTACCATCCCGTTGATTACTGCACATCTTTCCCAAAGAAGTATTGCCGATATTATGTGGTTCGATACCGCCATCGCCGCCGTCGGTTTTTTACTGGCACTATTTATTGGCTTACGCAGCCGTAAAGAAGCACAACACCCATCATTAAGGGAAAATGTCGCTACTGGTGCGTAATGCAATATTCTTTTCAGCTCATGCAAGATCTTACGGATAAATTATTCTTTCTGCACTAATTACGGAAAATCGCGATCAAAAACAAACTATCATATGCAATATTCCTGGAAATATAAACTTTATGTCATGTACCCATAGAATATCATCTTCAGTATAGTGATTATGAAAACCGGCGGAGAACAACACGTACGGTAACAAAATTATCTTTCAGCAAGGAGCTGTGAAAATGTCTCAAAATAAGGCTTTCAGCACGCCATTTATCCTGGCTGTTCTTTGTATTTACTTCAGTTATTTTCTACACGGCATTAGTGTTATTACGCTTGCTCAAAATATGTCATCTCTGGCAGAAAAATTTTCGACCGATAACGCCGGTATCGCCTATTTAATTTCTGGGATCGGTCTGGGCCGTCTGATCAGTATTTTATTCTTTGGCGTGATCTCCGATAAATTTGGTCGTCGGGCAGTGATACTCATGGCTGCTGTGATGTATCTGCTGTTCTTCTTTGGTATTCCCGCCTGTCCGAGTTTAGCTATCGCCTACTGCCTTGCCGTATGCGTTGGTATCGCTAACTCAGCGCTGGATACTGGCGGATACCCTGCGTTAATGGAATGCTTCCCGAAAGCGTCTGGTTCGGCAGTAATATTGGTTAAAGCGATGGTGTCATTCGGGCAAATGCTCTATCCAATGCTGGTGAGCTATATGCTGCTGAATAATATCTGGTACGGCTATGGACTGATTATCCCGGGAATTCTGTTTGTACTCATTACGTTAATGCTGTTGAGAAGCAAATTCCCCAGCCAGTTGGTAGACGCCAGCGTAGCCAGTGAATTGCCGCAAATGAACAGCAAACCGTTAGTCTGGCTGGAAGGTGTTTCATCGGTACTGTTCGGTGTTGCCGCGTTCTCGACCTTTTATGTGATAGTGGTGTGGATGCCTAAATACGCAATGGCATTTGCCGGTATGTCGGAATCCGAGGCATTAAAAACTATCTCTTATTACAGTATGGGGTCGCTGGTTTGTGTCTTTATTTTTGCCGCACTACTGAAAAAAATGGTACGTCCCATCTGGGCTAACGTTTTTAACTCTGCACTGGCAACGGTAACCGCCGCGATCATTTATCTGTACCCTTCTCCACTGGTCTGTAATGCCGGGGCTTTTGTTATCGGTTTCTCTGCTGCTGGCGGTATTTTACAGCTTGGCGTTTCAGTCATGTCTGAGTTTTTCCCCAAAAGCAAAGCCAAAGTCACCAGTATTTATATGATGATGGGTGGTCTGGCCAACTTTGTTATTCCGTTGATTACCGGTTATCTGTCGAATATCGGCCTGCAATACATCATCGTTCTCGATTTTACATTCGCGCTTCTGGCCCTGATTACCGCAATTATTGTTTTCATCCGCTATTACCGCGTCTTCATTATTCCTGAGAATGATGTGCGGTTTGGAGAACGCAATTTTAGCACCCCAGTTAAGCACAATTAAGCATAGAGGTTAAAGGAGTTAATTATGGATGTTACAGCTAAATATGAATTGATTGGGCTAATGGCCTATCCTATCCGCCACAGTTTATCGCCTGAAATGCAGAATAAAGCCTTAGAAAAAGCGGGATTGCCATTTACCTATATGGCCTTTGAAGTGGATAACGATAGCTTTCCCGGAGCAATTGAAGGATTAAAAGCTTTAAAAATGCGCGGAACCGGTGTTTCGATGCCCAACAAACAACTGGCGTGTGAATATGTCGATGAATTAACGCCAGCAGCCAAACTGGTTGGCGCTATCAATACCATCGTTAATGATGACGGTTACCTGCGCGGCTATAACACCGACGGCACGGGCCATATTCGCGCCATTAAAGAGAGTGGTTTTGATATCAAAGGCAAAACGATGGTGCTGCTAGGTGCTGGTGGCGCATCAACGGCGATTGGCGCACAGGGGGCAATTGAAGGTTTAAAAGAAATTAAACTCTTCAACCGTCGGGACGAGTTTTTCGATAAAGCCCTCGCCTTCGCACAACGGGTCAACGAAAACACCGATTGCATCGTCACGGTCACGGATCTCGCCGATAAGCAGGCTTTTGCCGACGCACTGGCTTCTGCCGACATTTTGACCAATGGCACCAAAGTAGGTATGAAGCCTCTTGAAAATGAATCATTAGTTAATGATATCAGTTTGTTACATCCAGGACTGCTGGTCACTGAATGTGTGTATAACCCGCATATGACGAAGTTATTGCAGCAGGCGCAACAAGCTGGTTGCAAAACGATTGATGGATACGGCATGTTGTTGTGGCAAGGGGCTGAACAGTTCACATTATGGACTGGCAAAGATTTCCCTCTGGAATATGTTAAACAGGTCATGGGGTTCGGTGCCTGACAGGCTGACCGCGTGCAGAAAGGGTAAAAAATGAAAACCGTAACTGTAAAAGATCTCGTCATTGGTGCGGGCGCACCTAAAATCATCGTCTCGCTGATGGCGAAAGATATCGCCAGCGTGAAATCCGAAGCTCTCGCCTATCGTGAAGCGGACTTTGATATTCTGGAATGGCGTGTGGACCACTTTGCCGACCTCTCCAATGTGGAGTCTGTCATGGCGGCAGCAAAAATTCTCCGTGAAACCATGCCAGAAAAACCGCTGCTGTTTACCTTCCGCAGTGCCAAAGAAGGCGGCGAGCAGGCGATTTCCACCGAGGCTTATATTGCACTCAATCGTGCAGCCATCGACAGCGGCCTGGTTGATATGATCGATCTGGAGTTATTTACCGGCGATGATCAGGTTAAAGAAACCGTCGCCTACGCCCACGCGCATGAAGTGAAAGTTGTCATGTCCAACCATGACTTCCATAAAACGCCGGAAGCCGAAGAAATCATTGCCCGTCTGCGCAAAATGCAATCCTTCGACGCCGATATTCCTAAAATTGCGTTGATGCCGCAAAGCACCAGCGATGTCCTGACGTTGCTTGCCGCTACCCTGGAGATGCAGGAGCAGTATGCCGATCGTCCAATCATCACGATGTCGATGGCAAAAACTGGCGTAATTTCCCGTCTGGCTGGTGAAGTATTTGGTTCGGCCGCAACGTTTGGCGCAGTAAAAAAAGCCTCTGCGCCTGGGCAAATATCGGTGAATGATTTGCGCACAGTATTAACTATTTTGCACCAGGCGTAATAAATAACGTACCGGCGGGAATAACCTTTCCCGCCGTATTAAAAACATTTTTTAAGAGTATTTGCTAAAAATATTCTGTGGATATCTGTGCGCTATTTTTAATTCTTGCGCAGAAAAATTCACACCTGAATCAGGAAAAAATAATGAAACCTGTAAAACCACCTCGTATTAATGGACGAGTGCCGGTCCTGTCGGCACAGGAAGCGGTAAGTTATATTCCCGACGAAGCAACACTTTGTGTTTTAGGTGCAGGTGGCGGTATTCTGGAAGCCACCACATTAATTACCGCTCTTGCTGATAAATATAAACAAACTCAGACACCACGTAATTTATCGATTATTAGCCCTACAGGGCTTGGCGATCGCGCCGATCGTGGTATTAGCCCGCTGGCGCAAGAAGGTCTGGTGAAATGGGCATTATGCGGCCATTGGGGACAATCACCGCGTATTTCCGAGCTTGCAGAACAAAATAAAATTGTTGCCTATAACTATCCACAAGGTGTGCTCACTCAAACATTGCGTGCCGCCGCTGCCCACCAGCCAGGAATTATTAGTGATATTGGTATCGGAACGTTTGTCGACCCTCGCCAACAAGGCGGCAAACTGAATGAAGTGACCAAAGAAGATCTGATTAAACTTGTCGAGTTTGATAATAAAGAATATCTCTATTACAAAGCGATCGCGCCAGATATTGCCTTTATTCGCGCCACCACCTGCGACAGCGAAGGCTACGCTACCTTTGAAGATGAAGTGATGTATCTCGATGCATTGGTTATTGCCCAGGCGGTGCACAATAACGGCGGTATCGTGATGATGCAGGTGCAGAAGATGGTTAAGAAAGCCACGCTGCATCCTAAAGCTGTCCGTATTCCTGGTTATCTTATCGATATTGTGGTGGTCGATCCGGACCAAACCCAACTGTATGGCGGTGCGCCAGTTAATCGTTTTATTTCTGGTGACTTCACACTGGATGACAGCACCAAACTTAGCTTGCCTCTTAATCAGCGTAAATTAGTTGCGCGGCGCGCATTGTTTGAAATGCGCAAAGGTGCAGTGGGGAATGTCGGTGTCGGTATTGCCGACGGTATTGGCCTGGTCGCCCGGGAAGAAGGTTGTGCTGATGACTTTATTCTGACGGTAGAAACTGGCCCAATTGGTGGTATTACTTCGCAAGGTATCGCCTTTGGCGCGAACGTGAATACCCGCGCCGTTCTGGATATGACTTCCCAGTTCGATTTTTACCACGGCGGTGGTCTGGATGTCTGTTATTTGAGCTTTGCCGAAGTCGACCAGCACGGTAACGTCGGCGTGCATAAATTCAATGGCAAGATCATGGGCACCGGTGGATTTATTGATATCAGCGCTACATCGAAGAAAATCATTTTCTGCGGCACGTTAACTGCGGGCAGTTTAAAAACAGAAATTGCCGATGGTAAATTAAACATCGTCCAGGAAGGACGGGTAAATAAATTCATCCGTGAACTACCGGAAATTACTTTTAGCGGAAAAATAGCGCTCGAACGGGGGCTGGATGTTCGTTACATCACTGAACGCGCAGTATTCACCCTGAAAGAAGACGGTCTGCATTTAATCGAAATTGCCCCTGGCGTTGATTTGCAAAAAGATATTCTCGACAAAATGGATTTCACACCAGTTATTTCGCCAGAACTGAAACTGATGGACGAAAGATTATTTATCGATGCGGCGATGGGTTTTGTCCTGCCTGAAGCGGCTCATTAACAGGAGTATCACGATGGATTTTTCTTTAACTGAAGAACAAGAACTGCTGCTGGCCAGTATTCGCGAGTTGATTACGACTAACTTTCCGGAAGAGTATTTCCGCACCTGCGATCAAAACGGTACATATCCGCGTGAGTTTATGCGGGCGCTGGCGGATAACGGCATTTCCATGCTTGGGGTGCCGGAAGAGTTCGGCGGCATCCCCGCGGATTACGTCACCCAGATGCTGGCGCTGATGGAAGTGTCAAAATGCGGTGCTCCGGCTTTTTTGATTACCAACGGTCAGTGTATTCACAGCATGCGCCGTTTCGGTTCTGAAGAGCAGCTACGTAAAACGGCAGAAAGCACCCTGGAAACTGGCGATCCGGCCTATGCCCTGGCGTTGACGGAACCAGGCGCTGGCTCAGATAACAACAGCGCCACCACCACTTACACACGTAAAAATAGCAAGGTTTACATCAACGGCCAGAAAACCTTCATTACCGGTGCGAAAGAGTACCCGTATATGCTGGTGCTGGCGCGCGATCCGGAACCGAAAGATCCGAAAAAAGCCTTCACCCTGTGGTGGGTAGAGTCCAGTAAGCCCGGCATTAAGATCAATCCGCTGCATAAAATCGGCTGGCATATGCTTAGCACCTGCGAAGTTTATCTCGACAACGTGGAAGTTGAAGAGAGCGACATGGTGGGTGAAGAAGGAATGGGGTTCCTCAATGTGATGTACAACTTTGAGATGGAACGCCTGATCAACGCCGCACGCAGCACCGGCTTTGCCGAATGCGCCTTTGAAGATGCCGCCCGTTATGCCAACCAGCGTATTGCTTTTGGTAAGCCCATTGGTCATAACCAGATGATCCAGGAAAAACTGGCGCTGATGGCGATTAAGATCGACAACATGCGCAATATGGTGCTGAAAGTGGCGTGGCAAGCTGACCAGCATCAGTCACTGCGCACCAGCGCGGCGCTGGCAAAACTGTACTGCGCGCGTACTGCGATGGAAGTCATTGACGATGCGATTCAAATTATGGGCGGTCTGGGCTATACCGATGAGGCGCGCGTCTCCCGCTTCTGGCGTGATGTCCGCTGTGAACGGATTGGCGGTGGTACTGACGAAATTATGATTTACGTTGCAGGTCGGCAGATCCTGAAAGATTACCAGAATAAATAATCTTCAGGCGGCGCAGCTTCAAATAAAAACTGCGCCGCCATATTTACCCGGCAAGACTTACAGGTTCAGAAAATTCAGACAAGATTTCTTGTTCCGCAAAACAGTTTTTAAATTGCCTGCGATAATCGCTTGGCGAACAGCCGACATGGCGCAAAAACAGTTTGGCAAAGTGGTCGACATTTTCATAACCCACACGCCATGAGATTTCAGCCTGCGACAAATCGGTATTGGTCAGCAGCCATTTTGCTTCGGTCATACGCCGTTGAATCACATAGTTGATGGGGGAAATACGATACTCTTTAGTAAATTCGTGGCAAATATAACTGACGCTGGCGCGAAACTTTTTCGATAACTGTTCTAAAGTGATTTTTTCGCGGTAATTATTATTCAGATAAAAAAGGATATCTTTTATCAGCACATCTTTTTTAATATATCCCTGCTCCGAACGATAGGCATTTTTAAAGTTTTCGTAATAGAGAATCGCTAGCGTATAGGAAAATGCATCCCACACTGAAGATGCGTGGCCATTTTTACTTTGCGGTAAAATCACACTTAATTCATTAAAAAGCGTTTTGATGACCTCTTTTCCCTGCCCTGCAGCAATAACCGGACAGGAATGCGGTTGCAGTAACTGATTTTCTTCTGCGCCCTGAAACTGAAAACCGTAAAGCGCACAGGTACAGGTCGTTGCCGGGTCGTTAGCATCTGAGGCCACCGCGTGCAGTCTGCCACGTTCTATCACCACAATGTCATCGGCATGTGCCACATATAACGAAGAATCAATGGTAAATCTTGCCACACCTTTCTTAACATAAATCAGCTCGGTTTCATTATCATGAACGTGATGTCCCGACTCCCATTTAGGATCGTCACTAAAGGCAAAGCGCGAAAGTCGTGGCGTTTTACCGGCGACAAACATCGTTTCGCTGGCATTATCAAAACAGCGTTGATACATGACAACCTCCCTATTCCATAAACAAGCAAAAGCAATATATGCAGGATAAAATACGGTGTGTACTACGGTTATACAACTGCGTTTAGCGAGAGCTAAACAAGATTATTTACACTGAATGCAAGATAGTACGTCCACGACGACATAATATTGCCGCTTATTGTGCTTTTGTTTTAACGATCGCATTTTTTTTGCAAGATTGTTTGCAAGGAAAACAGATTGCTCCGTCGAAAACCCCTTCCTGCTATCGCACACTATTTTCAGGCAATTTTACCTTCCATCGGAGATGGTTCCGTATGCGACCCACAGGAGAAATCATGAAAATAATAACCTGCTTTAAGCTGGTGCCTGAAGAACAGGACATTGTTGTCACTCCCGAGTACACCCTCAATTTCGACAATGCCGACGCCAAAATTAGCCAGTTCGATCTCAATGCCATTGAAGCCGCAAGCCAGCTTGCAACGGATGATGATGAGATAGCCGCGCTGACCGTTGGTGGTTCATTGTTGCAGAACTCAAAAGTGCGTAAAGACGTGTTATCCCGCGGACCGCATTGTCTGTATATGGTGCAGGATGCCCAGCTTGAGCATGCACTCCCCCTTGATACGGCTAAGGCACTGACCGCCGCGGCAGAAAAGATCGGCTTCGATTTACTGATCTTCGGTGAAGGATCTGGCGATCTCTATGCCCAACAGGTTGGTTTACTGGTAGGAGAAATTCTGCAGCTTCCGGTAATTAACGCTGTCAGCGCCATTCAACGTCAGGGCAACAGCCTGATTATCGAACGCGCTCTGGAAGAGGAAGTTGAAGTCGTTGAGCTTTCATTGCCAGCAGTGCTGTGCGTCACGTCCGATATTAACGTGCCACGTATTCCTTCCATGAAAGCCATTCTCGGCGCGGGCAAAAAAACGGTAAACCAGTGGCAGGCGAGTGATATCGGCTGGAGTCAGGGCGCACCTCTTGCCGAACTGATCGGTGTTCGCGTACCGCCGCAAACAGAACGCAAACACATCATTCTCGATAACGATTCGCCGGAAGCCATTGCCGAGCTTGCGGAACATCTGAAGAAAGCCCTGAACTAAAGCCAACGGAGAAGAAACGATGAGTCAATTAAACAACGTCTGGGTCTTTAGCGATAACCCTGAACGTTATGCTGAACTATTTGGCGGCGCGCAGCAATGGGGCCAACAGGTATTTGCGATTGTTCAAAATACCGACCAGGCACAGGCAATTATGCCTTATGGTCCAAAATGTATTTATGTGCTTGAGCAAAACAATGCGCTGCAACGCACTGAAAATTATGCTGAAAGCATTGCTGCCCTGCTGAAAGATAAACACACATCTATGTTGCTGCTGGCCGCGACAAAACGCGGTAAAGCTCTGGCAGCACGGTTAAGTGTGCAACTGAATGCGGCGCTGGTGAACGATGCCACTGCGGTTGATGTAGTCGATGGTCACGTTTGCGCCGAGCACCGTATGTATGGCGGGCTAGCGTTCGCCCAGGAAAAGATCAATAGCCCGCTGGCGATAATCACCCTTGCACCCGGTGTCCAGGAACCGAGCACCAGTGACGCCTCTCATCAGTGTCCGATTGAAACTGTGCCTTACGTTGCTCCGCGTCATGAAATTCTTAGTCGTGAGCGCCGTGCGAAAGCGGCAAGCAGCGTGGACCTGAGCAAAGCAAAACGCGTAGTCGGCGTCGGTCGTGGTCTGGCGGCACAGGATGACCTGAAAATGGTTCACGAACTGGCGGCGGCACTCAATGCCGAGGTCGGTTGTTCACGCCCGATTGCTGAAGGCGAGAACTGGATGGAGCGTGAACGTTATATCGGCGTCTCCGGCGTATTGCTGAAATCCGATCTCTACCTGACGCTGGGGATCTCCGGGCAGCTCCAACATATGGTTGGCGGCAACGGCGCAAAAGTGATTGTCGCCATCAATAAAGATAAAAATGCGCCAATCTTCAACTATGCCGACTACGGTCTGGTGGGCGATATCTATAAAGTCGTCCCAGCCCTGATTAGCCAGTTGAGTCGCTAATTCCCTTTCAACCACATCTCCCGCTGTAAACGCAGCGGGAAGGGAGCATAACGCATGTCGGATGACAAATTTGATGCCATTGTGGTCGGTGCGGGCGTTGCTGGTAGCGTTGCCGCACTGGTCATGGCGCGAGCCGGGCTGGATGTCCTGGTGATAGAACGCGGCGACAGTGCCGGATGTAAAAACATGACCGGCGGGCGTCTTTATGCCCACACACTTGAAGCAATCATTCCAGGTTTTGCAGTATCAGCGCCGGTAGAACGCAAGGTCACACGCGAGAAAATCTCCTTCTTAACCGAAGAGAGCGCCGTTACCCTCGATTTTCACCGCGAGCAACCAGATGTTCCGCAACACGCATCTTATACCGTATTGCGTAATCGTCTGGACCCGTGGTTGATGGAACAAGCCGAGCAGGCGGGCGCGCAGTTTATCCCAGGCGTTCGCGTCGATGCGCTGGTTCGTGAAGGAAACAAGGTCACTGGCGTGCAGGCTGGGGATGATATTCTCGAAGCGAATGTGGTGATTCTGGCTGATGGCGTTAACTCGATGCTTGGCCGCTCGCTGGGAATGGTTCCCGCTTCCGATCCGCATCATTACGCTGTTGGTGTTAAAGAGGTTATTGGCCTCACAGCAGAACAGATCAACGATCGCTTTAATATTACGGGCGAGGAAGGTGCCGCCTGGCTGTTTGCCGGTTCCCCTTCTGACGGCCTGATGGGCGGGGGATTTCTCTATACCAACAAGGATTCCGTATCGTTGGGGCTGGTTTGTGGATTGGGTGATATCGCCCATGCGCAAAAAAGCGTGCCGCAAATGCTGGAAGATTTTAAACAACACCCCGCCATTCGCCCGCTGATTAGCGGCGGCAAGTTGCTTGAATATTCCGCGCATATGGTGCCAGAAGGCGGTCTGGCAATGGTGCCGCAGCTGGTTAACGATGGCGTGATGATCGTTGGTGACGCCGCAGGCTTCTGCCTGAATTTGGGTTTTACAGTTCGTGGCATGGATTTAGCCATTGCATCGGCTCAGGCTGCCGCCACAACGGTGATCGCCGCCAAAGAACGCGAGGATTTCTCCGCCAGCAGTCTGGCGCAATACAAACACGAGCTGGAACAAAGTTGTGTTATGCGCGATATGCAGCATTTTCGCAAGATCCCGGCGCTGATGGAAAACCCGCGCCTGTTTAGTCAGTATCCGCGCATGGTCGCCGACATCATGAACGATATGTTCACCATTGACGGCAAACCAAACCAGCCGGTACGAAAAATGATTCTTGGACATGCGAAGAAAATCGGGCTGATCAATCTGCTGAAAGATGGCATTAAGGGAGCAACCGCGCTATGAGCCAGAACGCTACGGTCAACGTTGACGTCAAATTAGGCGTCAATAAATTCCATGTTGATGAGGGCCATCCGCATATCATTCTGGCGGCAAATCCCGACATCAAAGAATTTCAAAAATTAATGAAAGCCTGCCCTGCCGGACTGTATAAGCAGGATGATGCAGGAAACATTCATTTTGATTCCGCCGGTTGTCTGGAGTGCGGCACCTGTCGGGTGCTGTGTGGCAACACTATTCTCGAACAATGGCAATACCCCGCAGGCACCTTCGGTATTGATTTCCGTTACGGCTAATCACGCATCCCACAGGCCCGCACATCGGGCCTGACGTTCTGTTTCGAGAGTCCAAAATGAAAGTGACATTAACGTTTAACGAACAACGTCGTGCGGCGTATCGTCAGCAAGGGTTATGGGGCGATGCTTCGCTGGCTGATTACTGGCAGCAGACCGCTCGTGCGATGCCTGACAAAATTGCCGTGGTCGATAATCATGGTGCATCGTACACCTATAGCGCACTCGATCACGCCGCGAACTGTCTGGCAAGCTGGTTACTGGCTAACGGTATTGAATCGGGCGATCGCATCGCTTTTCAGCTGCCTGGCTGGTGTGAATTTACTGTTATCTATCTTGCCTGCCTGAAAACCGGTGCGGTTTCCGTGCCGTTGTTGCCTTCCTGGCGAGAAGCTGAACTGGTCTGGGTGCTCAATAAGTGTCAGGCAAAAATGTTTTTTGCACCGACATTGTTTAAACAAACGCGTCCGGTAGATTTAATCCTGCCGCTGCAAAATCAGCTTCCACAACTACAAAAAATTGTCGGCGTTGACAAACTGGCTCCCGCCACCTCTTCCCTCTCATTAAGTCAGATTATTGCCGACAATTCCCCACTGGCCGCCGCAATATCAGCCCACGGCGATGAATTAGCCGCGGTGCTGTTTACCTCCGGAACCGAGGGCCTGCCAAAGGGCGTGATGCTAACGCATAACAATATTCTCGCCAGTGAGCGGGCCTATTGCGCGCGGCTGAACCTGACCTGGCTGGATGTCTTTATGATGCCTGCACCACTCGGTCACGCGACGGGTTTTCTGCATGGCGTAACGGCGCCGTTTTTGATTGGCGCTCGCAGCGTGTTGTTAGATATTTTCACTCCTGAAGCCTGTCTCTCGTTACTTGAGCAACAAGGTTGCACCTGTATGCTCGGCGCAACGCCGTTTGTCTATGATCTTTTGAATTTGCTAGAGAAACAGCCCGCAGACCTTTCAGCGCTGCGCTTCTTTCTTTGCGGTGGCACCACAATCCCCAAAAAAGTGGCGCGTGAATGCCAGCAGCGCAGCATTAAATTATTAAGCGTTTATGGTTCCACAGAAAGCTCGCCGCATGCGGTGGTGAATCTCGACGACCCTTTGTCGCGCTTTATGCACACAGATGGTTACGCTGCCGCGGGCGTAGAGATTAAAGTGGTCGATGACGAACGCAAGACATTACCACCGGGTTGCGAAGGTGAAGAAGCCTCGCGTGGCCCCAATGTGTTTATGGGGTATTTTGATGAACCTGAATTAACCGCCCGTGCGCTGGATGGAGAAGGCTGGTATTACAGCGGCGACCTCTGTCGCATGGATGAGGCTGGCTATATAAAAATAACCGGACGCAAGAAAGATATTATTGTCCGCGGCGGCGAAAATATTAGCAGCCGTGAAGTGGAAGATATTTTATTGCAGCATCCTAAAATTCACGATGCCTGTGTGGTTGCGATGCCCGATGATCGTTTAGGTGAACGCTCATGCGCTTATGTCGTGCTGAAAGCGCCACATCATTCATTATCGCTGGAAGATGTAGTGGCATTTTTTAGCCGTAAACGGGTCGCGAAATATAAATACCCTGAACATATCGTAGTGATCGAAAAACTACCGCGCACTGCATCAGGTAAAATACAAAAGTTTTTGTTAAGGAAAGATATTATGCGGCGATTAACTCAGGATGTCTGCGAAGTAATTGAATAAGTTTCATCTTCAGGAATCACGTAAACCCGGCGACTGAACGCCGCCGGGTATTTATTTTATTTCTTCAGTTCAGCCAGACTTAACCAGGTTTGTACCACGGTGTCCGGGTTCAGGGACAAGCTATCGATCCCCTCTTCCATCAGCCAGGCGGCAAAGTCTTCGTGGTCGGACGGACCCTGACCGCAAATCCCGACATATTTGCCCTGTTTCTTCGCGGCACGGATAGCCATCGACAGCAATGCTTTCACGGCGTCGTTGCGCTCATCGAACAATTCAGACACCACGCCGGAGTCACGGTCCAGACCGAGCGCCAGCTGCGTCATATCGTTTGAGCCAATTGAGAAGCCGTCGAAATATTCGAGGAACTGCTCGGCCAGCAAGGCGTTGGACGGGATTTCACACATCATGATGATTTTCAGCCCGTTCTCACCACGCTTCAGCCCCTGACGCGCCAGTTCCTCAACCACCGCTTTCGCCTGATCTACGGTACGCACGAACGGGATCATGATCTCAACGTTGGTCAGCCCCATGTCGTTGCGCACACGTTTTACTGCTTCACACTCCAGCGCGAAACAGTCGCGGAAGCTGTCAGAAACGTAGCGGCCCGCACCACGGAAGCCCAGCATCGGGTTCTCTTCATGGGGCTCGTAACGCTCGCCACCCACCAGATTGGCGTATTCGTTCGATTTAAAGTCAGAGAGACGGACAATCACGCGTTTCGGATAAAACGCGGCACCCAGCGTCGCGATCCCTTCGGTCAGGCGGCCAACGTAAAATTCACGCGGAGAATCAAAGCCTTTCATCATCTCGCGAATTTCATTTTGTAATTGTGGTTCCTGGTCGTCAAACTCAAGCAGTGCGCGGGGGTGAACGCCAATCATGCGGTTGATGATAAATTCCAGACGCGCCAGACCTACGCCTTCGTTCGGCAGGCAGGCAAAGTCAAACGCACGGTCAGGGTTACCGACGTTCATCATCACTTTCAACGGCAGATCCGGCATCGTTTCCACGCTGGAGCTTTTCACGCTAAATTCCAGCAACTCCGCATAGACATAACCGGTATCACCTTCGGCACAAGAAACGGTGACGTTCTCACCGTCTTTCATCCGTTCGGTCGCATCACCACAGCCCACTACCGCCGGAATACCCAGTTCACGAGCGATAATTGCCGCGTGACAGGTACGACCGCCACGGTTGGTGACGATGGCAGATGCTTTCTTCATGATCGGTTCCCAGTCCGGGTCGGTCATGTCAGTAACCAGCACGTCGCCAGGTTCGATGCGGTTCATTTCGCTGATGTCATGGATGACTTTCACCGGGCCCGCGCCGATGCGATGACCGATAGCACGGCCTTCGGCGATAATCTTACCCTGTGAATGCAGCGTATAACGCTCCATGACCTGGCCGCGTGAGCGCACGGTTTCCGGACGCGCCTGCACAATGAACAGTTTGCCGGTGTGGCCATCTTTCGCCCACTCAATATCCATCGGGCGACCGTAGTGTTTCTCAATTTGTACGGCCTGTTTTGCCAGTTCCTGCACTTCTTCGTTGGTCAGCGAGAAGATGTCACGCTGTTCCTGAGGTACATCTTCAATTTTAACCTGCTTGCCGTGTTCCTGGGTCGGTGCGTAGACCATGCGGATTTTTTTCGATCCCATAGTGCGGCGCACGATTGACGGGCGATTCGCCGCCAGTGTCGGTTTATGCACGTAAAACTCATCCGGGTTAACCGCGCCCTGCACCACCATTTCACCAAGGCCCCAAGCGGAAGTGATAAACACCACCTGGTCAAAGCCGGATTCGGTATCAATGGAGAACATCACGCCAGAAGATGCGAGGTCGGAACGCACCATCCGCTGAACACCGGCGGAGAGCGCCACGCCACGGTGATCGTAACCCTGGTGCACACGATAAGAGATGGCGCGATCGTTAAACAGAGAAGCAAATACATGTTTCACTGCCACGAGAACGGCGTCAAAGCCCTGAACGTTGAGGAAGGTTTCCTGCTGACCGGCAAAGGAAGCGTCCGGCATATCTTCTGCGGTGGCGGAGGAGCGCACCGCAAAAGAGGCGTTTTCGTCATCGGCGGAAAGCTGTGCATAGGCTTCGCGGATGGCGTTTTCCAGTTCAGGCTGGAAGGGAGTGTCGATAATCCACTGGCGGATTTGCGCGCCCGCTTTCGCAAGCTGGGTAACATCGTCAATATCCGTTTTATCCAGCAGTTCATAAATGCGCTGGTTTACGCCGCTTTGGTCCAGAAACTGGTTAAACGCGTCGGCGGTTGTGGCGAAACCATTCGGAACGGAAACGCCCATTCCGGAAAGGTTAGTAATCATTTCACCCAGGGAGGCATTTTTGCCCCCAACCCTGTCTACATCATTCATGCCGAGTTGGTTATACCAAAGCACCAGCGGTGACGAGCCATTGTTGGACATCGAACAATCCTTTTGTGATAAATGAACGGTTTGAGAAACACATTTCTGCGTATTTATCTTTGCATATTTAACCGGATGAAAAAAACGGTGAATCGTTCAAGCAAATATATTTTTTTACTTTTTAAGACAGATCCCAGCGTTGCGCAAATCTGCTCTCTTCGACAATTTCCACATAAACCATCGGTATAAAAGAAACCATAAAAATGAAATGCTGTTTTCATAAAAAATAAAATTGAAGGTTCATTTTATAAACCAGACATAACGTTCTACGCTTCTGTGCGTTTTTAATTTATGCTTTCATAGAATTATGTCTGCATCACGGGAAGAACAAAATGGATAATGCTGTTGATCGCCACGTTTTTTATATTTCTGATGGTACGGCAATAACTGCGGAGGTATTAGGACACGCAGTAATGTCACAATTTCCCGTCACTATCAGCAGCATCACGCTGCCGTTTGTCGAAAATGAGAGCCGTGCTCGGGCGGTGAAGGATCAGATTGACGCAATTTATCACCAGACGGGTGTGCGTCCGCTGGTTTTTTACTCCATTGTGCTACCAGAAATCCGCGCCATCATTTTGCAAAGCGAAGGCTTTTGCCAGGATATTGTGCAGGCGCTGGTTGCCCCTCTCCAGCAAGAGATGAAACTGGACCCGACGCCGATTGCTCACCGAACCCACGGCCTGAACCCTAATAATCTCAATAAATATGATGCGCGTATTGCAGCAATTGATTACACCCTTGCCCATGATGACGGTATTTCGTTGCGCAATCTGGATCAGGCTCAGGTGATCCTGCTCGGAGTCTCTCGTTGCGGTAAAACCCCCACCAGCCTGTATCTGGCGATGCAGTTTGGTATCCGCGCGGCAAACTACCCCTTTATTGCCGATGACATGGATAATCTGGTGCTACCCGCGTCGCTTAAACCGCTTCAGCATAAATTGTTCGGCCTGACTATCGACCCGGAGCGTCTGGCGGCGATTCGCGAAGAGCGGCGGGAGAACAGCCGCTATGCCTCGCTTCGCCAGTGCCGAATGGAAGTCGCGGAAGTGGAGGCGTTGTACCGTAAAAATCAGATCCCGTGGATTAACAGTACCAATTATTCGGTAGAAGAGATTGCCACCAAGATCCTCGATATCATGGGCCTTAGTCGTCGAATGTACTAGAGAACTAGTGCATTAGCTTATTTTTTTGTTATCATGCTAACCACCCGGCGAGGTGTGACACATCTCGCACTTGAAATCAGCAGCGATTGGTTTATCGTGATGCGCATCACTTCTTGGCGTCCCTGCCGTTGAAGCAACAAATTTCTGAGACTTGTAATGAACAGAACTGACGAACTCCGTACTGCGCGTATTGAGAGCCTGGTAACGCCCGCCGAACTCGCGCTACGGTATCCCGTAACGCCTGGCGTCGCCAACCATGTCATTGATTCCCGCCGCAGAATTGAAAAAATACTGAACGGTGAAGACAAGCGGCTATTGGTCATTATTGGACCCTGCTCGATCCACGATCTGACCGCTGCCATGGAGTATGCTACCCGTCTGCAGGCGTTGCGCAACCAGTACCAGTCACGGCTGGAAATTGTAATGCGCACCTATTTTGAAAAACCGCGTACCGTTGTCGGCTGGAAAGGACTCATCTCCGATCCGGATTTAAACGGCAGCTATCGCGTTAATCACGGCCTTGAAATGGCACGTAAGTTGCTGTTGCAGGTAAATGAACTGGGCGTTCCCACCGCGACCGAGTTTCTCGATATGGTGACCGGTCAGTTTATTGCTGACTTAATTAGCTGGGGCGCAATTGGCGCACGGACTACCGAGAGCCAGATCCACCGTGAAATGGCGTCAGCACTCTCCTGTCCGGTAGGTTTTAAAAATGGTACCGATGGCAACACGCGGATTGCCGTGGATGCTATCCGCGCAGCCCGTGCCAGCCATATGTTCCTCTCGCCAGACAAAAACGGTCAGATGACCATCTATCAGACCAGCGGCAACCCGTATGGCCACATTATTATGCGTGGCGGCAAAAAACCGAACTACCATGCCGATGATATCGCCGCAGCCTGCGATACGCTGCGTGAGTTTGATTTACCTGAACATCTGGTGGTGGATTTCAGCCACGGTAACTGCCAGAAGCAGCACCGTCGCCAGTTAGAAGTTTGTGAGGATATTTGTCAGCAAATCCGCAATGGTTCCACGGCGATCGCCGGAATTATGGCAGAAAGCTTCCTGCGCGAAGGTACACAAAAAATCGCCAGCGGTCAGCCGCTCACCTACGGTCAGTCGATTACCGATCCTTGTTTAGGTTGGGAAGATACTGAATGTCTGGTGGAGAAACTCGCCTCGGCGGTAGATACCCGCTTCTAAGTCATTGCCCATTCTGCCAGGAATGGGCAACTTAACCACGTTTTAGCTTGAACAGCTCACTTCCAGCCGTTTTCCCCAGTCCGGCGGTCGGCTGACATAGTCATCACCCCTGTCGCTGAAAGGATTTCGCAACGCTTCATGCAGACGTTGTAATTCTGTCATATCGCCCTTTTCTGCCGCCTCAATGGCGCGTTGTGCCAGCCAGTTTCGCAATACCAGCGCAGGGTTAACACTCTGCATCAGTTGCTGACGTTCACTATCGGCAACTCCGTCTTGCTGCAAACGCGCCCGATAACGCGTAAACCAATCATCAAACGCCGCGCGGTCAATAAACTCATCGCGCAGTGGTGAAGCCGCACTGTGCTGCTCGGTCAGACTCATCATGCGAAATGTGCGAGTATAATCGCTGCGCTCTTGCGCCATCAGACTGAACAATTCATTCAGTAACGCGTTATCCTCTTTTTGCTCCGTCATAAAGCCCAACTTCTGCCGCATACGTTTTCCATATTGCGTCAACAAAACCTGTTGATAGCTTTCCAGCGCCTCGTTTAACGCGTCGACTGTGATAAACGGCGACAATGTCTGCGCCAGACGCTGTAAATTCCACAACGCAACGGCAGGTTGATTATCAAAGCTGTAACGTCCCTGGTGATCAGAGTGATTACAAATAAAGCCCGGTTCATAATCATCGAGGAAAGCAAATGGACCATAATCCAGCGTCAGCCCGAGAATCGACATGTTATCTGTGTTCATCACCCCATGAGCAAAACCGACCGTCTGCCAGCTGGCGATTAACGAAGCCGTACGTGCGACGATATCGGTAAACCAGAGGCGGTATTTATCCTCTTCATCCTGAAGATGCGGCCAGTAATAGCGAATGGCGAAGTCAGCCAGCTGGCGAACTTTTTCCGGTTCCCGACGATAGTAAAAGTGTTCAAAGTGGCCAAATCGCAAATGACTCTGCGCTACGCGCATCAGCATCGCGCCTGATTCGACCGTCTCCCGGTAAACCGGCGTATCGCTGGTAACTATGCTCAAGGCGCGCGTCGTCGGAATGCCCAGATGATGCATTGCCTCACTGGCAAGACTTTCGCGAATCGTTGAACGTAAAACTGCACGTCCATCTCCCATCCGCGAATAAGGCGTCAGCCCCGCACCTTTCAGATGCCAGTCCATGGTGGTGCCGTCGGCAAGCTGTTGCTCGCCGAGTAAAATGCCGCGCCCGTCGCCAAGCTGCCCCGCCCAGACACCAAACTGGTGCCCACTGTAGACCTGGGCCAGTGGCGACATGCCTGGCAGTAAAGTTTCGCCGCCCCAGACACCCGCGCCTCTTTCAAACAGCGACGATGGAACACCCAGCGTATTAGCCAGTTCGGCGTTATACCAAATCAACCGGGCATTATTTAAAGGCGTAGGGAAAAGTGATGTATAAGTTGCCGGCAATTCATCACGCCAGCGGGTAATAAAAGACAGGGTCATAGATCCTCCTGTTTGATAGTGTAGACGGTTACTCTCGTCTTAAACACCAGCAAACAAGAGGGTTATCGCTGAACCAGCGTTGTTATCTGGCTTACGGGAACTGCGGGCCACAAGCATCCCTGAAAAGAATGGAAACCAAACGGCGCCATCTTTGCCAACATCTCCGGTGTATTAATACCAGCGGCAATAATACAATTGCAACAAGGTGAAATTTGCGCATGGAGAGCACGAATAAAAGGAGCGAAAGATTTATGGACTATTTGTTGCTGAATAAAACCTTTATCCAGCATAACGCGAGTAAAAAGCCCATCAAAAACGGCCTTCATTGTACTGTTGCCCGCGCCCAAATTTCCCAAAACCAGAGGGAAAATTTGCGATAAGTGCAAAAGTTCGCAATTATCTTTTCCCTCATTAAGATGCGGATAATTTTCATTAATCATCAATTCAACAAAGGGAACTCTTAATAGTTTGCTTGCGTAATTATCCCCATCTAATAATAACTTTGCTACTTGTGGCGTTAAATTAATCCAGGCAAAGAGTTTGTGTTGAATAAAAAAATGTTGGCATGATTTTAGTAATTCCAACTTTTCAGCAAATAATTGCCAATGCTGCTCCTCTGAAAGTTGTGCAATAACTCGTGTCGTCGGGATGCGAACAGTACCGTCGTCACTGGAGAAATGGGTTATTAACTCAACCCCAACAAGATTTTGTTGGCTGTCTCTTATCGGCAGAAAATAGTAATCAGAATGATAAAGATTCTCCAGTAAGACCTTCATGGTAACAGCCCCTCTCTACGGATTTTTTTCAACATCCAGATAAAAAGCTTGAGGCCATAAGTCATAACAAATACAGAAGGAATAACTTTCATTTGTTCCATGTTAACCACTTTTTCAGGGGTCCTTTTTTTAGATTATCCTGAGTATAAACGAATATTCCATTTGCGGTATTTTTGTCTGCAAAATACTACTGTATTCAGGAGTTAACAGACGGTGCGGTATCATCACCGTCCATTTATTGAGATACTAGATTCGTCTCGCCTGCCAGAAATTTTTCTGCCAGTAGACATTATCGAGGGAAGAACGCATCACCCCCTTGCTGGTAGAGGCGTGAATGAATTGATTGTTGGTATCGTAAATACCCACATGTAAACCATTTTGCCCGGAACCTGTTTTGAAAAAGACCAGATCGCCTGGCAGCAATTCTTCTTTATCAATTTGGGTACCGATAGCGGCCTGTTGTTTTGTTTCGCGTGGTAATTGCAAGTCGAAACGGTCGCGCATCGTCACAACCACGAACCCCGAACAGTCCACACCACGTCGAGTCATACCGCCATAACGGTACGGCGTACCATGCCAGCTCTGCAGTTGATCGTTCAAACCAGCAATGACAGTAATAGAGTCAGAAAGCCTGGCGTTTGGCGGCGGCGCTTTATGATGGCTACACCCAGCCAGAAACAGTGCTGTAATTAAAATTAGGCAGAAACGCATTCCGTACGAATCCTCTGTTTTTTATTCTTGCATTAATTTAGCGTCGAAATTACCCGTTTTTCAAGATGCTAATGAAATCAGGTGGTCGAAATCAGCATTCGGTGACCTTCAATGTCCAGACGACGGAAGCTCATACCATAAGCCTGGGCCAGATTCGGCGGCGTTAGTACTTCATCTCTCCGCCCACTGGCAAGCAGTTTTCCTTGTTTAAGTAACCACGCCCGATGCGCGTGACGCAATGTGTGGTTAAGATCGTGACTGCTCATCACAATCGCCACGCCTTGCTGACAAAGCGCGCTCAAAATTTTATCTAACGCGCTTTGCTGGGCAACATCAAGGCTGTTCATGGGTTCATCAAGGAGAAGCAATTGACCTGCCGGATTCGCTTGCGGCGTGATTTGTAGCACCACAGCAGCAAGACGGACACGTTGCCATTCACCACCGGAAAGTTGATTGGTGCTACGGCCGAGTTTGTCATCAAGGGCCAACGCCCCTGCGACATCATTTAGCAGGTCAGTTCGCGTTTTATCGTGCTGATGCATGGTCAGGTAATGCCAGACCGGCATAGCAAACGGCGGCGTCTGCTGTTGTGCAAGATAGGCGCGATGCAGGGCGAGTTTTGTTGCGGGCCAGGTATCCAGTGGTTGACCAGCAAACTGAATGCTTCCTTGACCACTGGTCATCCCCGCCATTCGCGCCAGCAAGGTGCTCTTGCCCGCGCCGTTCGGCCCCACCAGATGCAGGATCTCCCCTGCCCGGATCTCGCCAGAAAGCGGCTCCAGGCGGGCTGATTCCGCTACATCCTGTAACTGCATCACAATAGACATTATTTTGCCAACGCCAGTTTAATGCTTTCCATTACGATAGGATCTTCCGGCGTCATATCCGGGGAAAAGCGCTGGATGACCTTTCCGTCTCTACCCACCAGAAACTTTTCAAAATTCCACAAAATATCATCAGGATACAGCGGTGCGCGGCCTTTACTGGCCATTCGCGCGTAGAAACCGCTCTCTTCCGGTGCCACCGCCGTGGGCGCTGCGGCAATCAATTTTTGATATAGCGGATGACGCCCTTCGCCATTGACCTCAATCTTACTGAACATTGGGAACGTCACGCCCCAGGTGGTGGTGCAATAAGTTTTAATTTCTTCATCACTACCAGGTTCTTGTTCAAGGAACTGGTTGCACGGAAATCCCAGCACGACAAAACCACGATCGGCCCAGGCTTTCTGGATATTCTCCAACTGTTCATATTGCGGCGTTAAGCCACACTTTGAAGCGACATTGACAATCAGCAGCACATTACCGGCATATTTCTCCAGCGTGGTCACTTCCCCGTCAATCGTCTTCACTACGGTGGTCAGAATGGGATCTTGCATCGTGTCTCCTGGATAAGGTCAGTAAAAATCTTAGCTTTTAATCATAGACCGTCTTTATGCGGCTAACGTCCTGCTTTTAACAATAACCAGATAAACACCGGCGCGCCCAAGGTGGCGGTGACCACACCAATCGGTAACTCTGCGGAAGCCAGCGCCAGTCGAGCAACAATATCGGCAAGCAGCAACGCAGTAGCACCTGCCAGCGCGCAGCCGGGAAGTAATACCCGGTGATCGGTTAATCCGCACAGCCGCAGAATATGTGGGATAACCAGGCCAATAAACCCAATAGCGCCAGCCAACGCCACGCTGACACCGACCATCCAACCGGTAGCCGCCACCAGCACATTGCGCCAGAACCACAGCGGTAACCCCAGTTGCCGCGCCGAAATTTCACCCAATGCTAACATATTCATGGCACTGGACTGGCAGCAAATCCACAACAACACCGGAATCAAGGCCACCATCAGCCAACTTTGCCGCCAGTCTACACCACCAAAGCCGCCCATCATCCAGTACATCAGTTGGCGTAAATCAACAGACGTGGAAAAGTAGATGGCCCACGTCATTAACGCGCTACAGATGATACCCAACGCAACACCAGCCAGCAGTAATCGGCTGGTTGAAAGATGACGGCGGGAAAAACGCAAGAGAATTAAGGTGATAATAAGCGCGCCAGCAATCGCACACAGCCCCAGAGCCCAGTTAGGTAACTGCCCTTGCCCGAGCAATACAGCGGCGATAAGCCCCACTCCAGCGCCGTTAGAGACACCAAGCAGCCCCGGCTCCGCAAGAGGGTTTTCAAATAGCGCCTGCATGACCGCGCCTGATAACGCCAGCGCCGCGCCAACCAGCAATACAGCCAGGGTACGTGGTAGGCGAATTTGCCAGACGAACAGTTCACCACGAGGAGTAAACCAGTCGGCGGGAGAAATCCATTGTTCACCAGCGCAAAGGCTTAAGAGAAGCGCCAGCAGCATCAAAACTGACAGGCATAATAACCAGCGAATATTCTGTCGCTGTTGTTGGCGGGCAAGTGTCAGCATGGTATCCGTTCTGCTGAAGTGTCATTCCGCTGATTTTACGGCGACTCTTCTACAGTGAAAAGAAAAAAGGCCGCAGAGCGGCCTTTTTAGTTAGATCAGATTACTCGTCTTTGGGTGTGGCGTTTTCGACCCGGCTTTTTAACTTCTGCCCAGGTCTGAAGGTCACCACGCGCCGTGCTGTAATGGGAATATCTTCGCCCGTTTTCGGGTTACGTCCCGGGCGTTGATTCTTATCACGCAGATCGAAGTTACCAAAACCAGAGAGTTTTACCTGCTCGCCGTTTTCCAGAGCGCGACGGATCTCTTCGAAAAACAGTTCAACCAGTTCTTTGGCATCCCGCTTGCTAAGCCCAAGCTTATCAAACAGATATTCTGACATTTCAGCTTTTGTAAGCGCCATAGGTTCAATCCCTCAATGATGCCTGGAATCGCTCTTTTAATGCCTCTACACATTTGGCGACGGTAGCGGCAATCTCCTCTTCTTCGAGTGTACGGCTGGTATCTTGCAGGATCAGGCTAATGGCGAGGCTTTTATACCCCTCCGCAACACCCTTACCGCGGTACACGTCAAATAAGTTTACGCCAACTACCTGATTTACGCCAACTTTCTTACATTCGGATAAAATATCCGCTGCGGGAACGTTTTCTGCAACCACAACCGCGATGTCACGACGGTTCGCCGGGAAGCGAGAAATCTCGCGCGCCTGAGGCACCACGCGGTCTGCGAGCTTGTTCCACTCCAGTTCAAACACCAGAGTGCGACCGTTAAGATCCAGTTTACGTTCCAGTTCAGGATGAACAACCCCAACAAAACCAATACGTTCCCCTTTCAGATAAATCGCTGCGGATTGCCCCGGATGCAGTGCCGGATTCGCTTCTGCACGGAATTCAACCTCAGCCAGTTTACCGGTCAGGTCGAGAACGGATTCAAGATCGCCTTTCAAATCATAGAAATCAACAGTCTCTTTTGCCAGGTTCCAGTGCTCTTCGTAACGATTACCGCAAATCACACCAGATAACATCAGGTCCTGACGAATGCCCAATGGCGCCTGGGTATCTGGCACGAAACGCAGACCGCTTTCAAAAATGCGCACACGGTTTTGCTGACGGTTCTGGTTGTACACTACAGTTGCCAGCAGACCTGTCCACAGAGAAAGACGCATTGCCGACATTTCAACGGAAATCGGGCTTGGCAGCAGTAAGGCTTCTACGCCCGGGTGGATCATCTGCTGCACTTTCGGATCAACGAAACTGTAGGTGATCACTTCTTGATAGCCTTTATCGTTAAGCAGCGTTTTCACACGCTTGAGCGACAAATCGGCTTCACGGTGAGTCCCCATAATCAGGCTCGCCTGTACCGGCTCATCCGGAATATTGTTATAGCCGTAGACACGCGCAACTTCTTCGACCAGATCCTCTTCAATTTCCATGTCGAAACGCCAGCTCGGCGCAACAGCCTGCCATTCGTCCTTGCCTTCGGTCACTTCGCAGCCGAGACGACGCAGAATGTCAGTCACCTGCGCATCAGCAATATGATGGCCGATCAGACGATCCAGTTTGCTACGACGTAAAGTGATGGTTGCACGCTTCGGCAGCGTTGCTTCGTTGGTGATATCAATTACCGGACCAGCCTCACCACCGCAGATGTCGATCAGCAGACGGGTCGCACGTTCCATCGCTTTGTGCTGCAATGCCGGATCAACGCCGCGCTCGTAGCGGTGAGACGCATCGGTATGCAGGCCATGACGACGAGCACGACCGGTGATAGAAAGCGGGCTGAAGAAAGCACACTCCAGCAGGACGTTTTGCGTTTCTTCATTCACGCCAGAGTGTTCACCACCGAAGATACCGCCCATCGCCAGCGCCTTGTTGTGGTCGGCAATGACCAGAGTGTCAGCATTCAGCTTCGCTTCAGTACCGTCGAGCAGTACCAGCGTTTCGCCCTCTTTCGCCATCCGCACTACAATGCCGCCTTCAATACGATCTTTGTCGAAAGCGTGCATCGGCTGACCCAGTTCGAGCAGCACATAGTTGGTTACGTCAACCACTGCATCGATAGAACGAATCCCGCAACGACGCAGTTTTTCTTTCATCCACAGCGGGGTTGGCGCTTTAACATTAATGCCTTTTACTACACGGCCAAGATAACGCGGGCAGGCTTCCGGCGCTTCTACCGCAATCGGCAGCGTGTCATCGATGGTTGCACCAACCGGGACAATTTCCGGTTCAACCAGCGGAAGCTGGTTCAGCACGGCAACATCACGCGCTACGCCGATAATGCCTAAGCAGTCTGCACGGTTTGGCGTCACACTGATTTCGATGGTGTTGTCATCAAGTTTCAGGTATTCACGGATGTCGGTGCCAATTGGCGCATCCGCAGGCAGTTCGATAATACCGTTATGATCGTCAGAAATACCCAGTTCAGAGAAGGAGCACAGCATCCCTTCGGACGGTTCACCGCGCAGTTTCGCCGCTTTAATTTTGAAATCGCCCGGCAGAACAGCACCAATAGTTGCAACCGCCACACGCAGGCCCTGACGGCAGTTTGGCGCGCCGCAGACGATGTCCAGCAGGCGATCGCCACCGACGTTGACTTTGGTCACTCGCAGTTTGTCGGCATTCGGATGCTGCGCACATTCAACCACTTCACCAACGACCACGCCGTGGAAGCTACCGGCAACCGGTTCTACACCGTCAACTTCCAGGCCCGCCATCGTGATTTGATTCGCCAGCGCATCGCTGTCAATCGCCGGGTTCACCCATTCGCGTAACCACAGTTCACTGAATTTCATAATCTATTCCTGCCTTATTTAAACTGTTTGAGGAAACGCAGATCGTTTTCGAAGAATGAACGCAGGTCGGTAACGCCATAACGCAACATGGTCAGACGCTCCATCCCCATTCCGAAGGCGAAACCGGAGTAAACTTCCGGATCGATGCCAACATTACGCAGCACGTTCGGATGCACCATCCCGCAGCCCAGTACTTCCAGCCATTTACCGTTTTTGCCCATGACGTCCACTTCCGCAGACGGCTCGGTGAACGGGAAGTAGGAAGGACGGAAGCGGATCTGCAAATCTTCTTCAAAGAAGTTACGCAGGAAATCGTGCAGCGTGCCTTTCAGATTGGTAAAGCTGATGTTGGTATCAACAATCAGACCTTCCATCTGATGGAACATCGGCGTGTGAGTCTGGTCGTAGTCGTTACGATAAACGCGGCCAGGCGCGATGATACGAATCGGCGGCTGCTGGGCTTTCATGGTGCGGATCTGTACGCCAGAGGTCTGGGTACGCAGCAGACGAGTAGCATCAAACCAGAAAGTGTCGTGATCAGCGCGCGCCGGGTGGTGGCCAGGAATATTCAGAGCATCGAAGTTATGATAATCATCTTCGATTTCAGGCCCGGTTGCCACGGTAAAGCCAAGCTCACCGAAGAAACTTTCGATACGGTCGATAGTGCGGGTAACCGGATGCAGGCCACCGTTTTCGATACGACGACCAGGCAGGGAAACATCGATAGTTTCCGCAGCCAGACGCGCATTCAGCGCCGCGCTTTCCAGTTCAGCTTTGCGCGCATTCAGCGCCTGCTGAACTTGCTCTTTCGCTTCGTTGATAACCGCACCAGCTGCAGGACGTTCTTCTGGCGGCAGCTCACGCAGGGTCGTCATCTGAAGGGTTAAGTGCCCTTTTTTACCCAAATATTCGACGCGCACATTGTCTAACGCGGCAACATCTGACGCCTGGCTAATGGCCGCCTTCGCACTGGCAACCAGTTCTGCGAGATGTGACATGGTTTTCCTCATTGTGTCAGTGGTGACACTGGTTCGTTGGACTTAGAGCCTATCCCATCAGGCTATTTTACTTGCCATTTTGGTCCCGGGCAGTGCTCGAAATCCTCACGTATTTAAGTACGCTCCGGTTTCTCCGCGCTGGCCGTGTCCAGACTGGCTGCGACAATTACGCCTGATGAGACAGGCTTTTTATTTTTCAAAACGCGCATACAAAAAAAGCCTCCACTGGGAGGCTTTCAGGCGCTGTTTTCCGTTTCTCTTCTCACGCGCTAGCCTCCTGGAGTCAGGTGCTAAAGTAAAAAAAGAAGCGGAAAATAGCAGCATTCATTGCTTGCGTTACCTTTTGGTACTTTTCAAAAGACCTTTATTGAAAAGGCTACAGCGATAAAAGTCAATGTTCTGATGGTGTTGAAACGAAAAGAGGGAGACTAGCTCCCTCTTTCAACTGGCTTATGCCAGAGCTGCTTTCGCTTTTTCAACCAGAGCGGTGAACGCTACTTTGTCGAATACTGCGATATCAGCCAGGATCTTACGGTCGATTTCAACAGAGGCTTTTTTCAGGCCATTGATGAATTTGCTGTAAGAAATACCGTTCTGACGTGCTGCTGCGTTGATACGCGCAATCCACAGTTGACGGAACTGACGCTTACGTTGACGACGGTCACGGTAAGCATACTGACCAGCTTTGATAACAGCCTGGAAGGCAACGCGGTATACGCGAGAACGCGCACCGTAGTAGCCTTTAGCTTGTTTCAAAATTTTCTTGTGACGTGCGCGTGCAATAACACCACGTTTTACGCGAGCCATATGTGCTCTCCTGTATCTATATTCTAATTAAAAAGTTAAAAAACGTTAACGGCTTATGCGTACGGCAGGCACGCGATTACCAGGCCCAGATCGCCTTTGGAAACCATGGCTTTCGGACGCAGGTGACGTTTACGTTTGGTCGCTTTTTTGGTCAGAATGTGACGCAGGTTAGCGTGCTTGTGCTTAAAACCACCTTTACCGGTTTTTTTGAAGCGCTTAGCAGCACCGCGTACGGTCTTAATTTTTGGCATTTTAATAACTTCCACTTCGCATTGTTAATAAACAGAAACAAAGGCGAACAAAGCCTGCGAAGCCCGAAGGCTCCACAGACAGTGCTACTTGAAGGCCTTACTGTTTCTTCTTAGGAGCGAGCACCATGATCATCTGGCGGCCTTCGATCTTCGTTGGGAAGGATTCGACCACTGCCAGTTCTTGCAAATCGTCTTTCACGCGATTAAGCACTTCCATACCGATTTGCTGGTGCGCCATCTCACGACCGCGGAAACGCAGCGTGATTTTGGCTTTATCACCCTCTTCGAGAAAGCGAATCAGGCTGCGGAGTTTTACCTGATAGTCGCCTTCATCTGTACCAGGACGGAATTTAATTTCCTTAACCTGGATAACTTTTTGCTTTTTCTTCTGTTCCTTAGAAGACTTGCTCTTTTCATAGAGGAATTTGCCGTAATCCATTATACGACAAACCGGCGGCTCGGCGTTAGGGCTGATCTCGACTAAGTCTACTCCGGCTTCTTCAGCTTTCTCCAGAGCTTCTCTCAGACTCACAATACCAAGCTGCTCGCCTTCCAAACCTGTTAAGCGAACTTCCTGGGCGCGAATTTCGCCATTGATACGGTTAGGACGCGCCGTTTGAACTCGTTTTCCGCCTTTAATACCTTATTCCTCCAATTGTTTAAGACTGCGGCTGCGAATCTCTTGTTGCAGCTTCTCGATCACTTCATTTACGTCCATGCTTCCCAGGTCTTTACCACGGCGGGTGCGAACGGCAACTTTGCCAGATTCCACCTCTTTATCACCACAGACCAGCATATATGGGACGCGACGCAAAGTGTGCTCGCGGATTTTAAAGCCAATCTTCTCATTTCTCAAGTCTGCTTTAACACGAATACCCGCATTTGATAGTTTTTGCGTCAATTCGTTAACGTATTCAGACTGTGAATCCGTAATGTTCATGATAACAACCTGAACCGGCGCAAGCCAGGTCGGGAAGAAACCAGCGAACTCTTCGGTCAGGATACCGATGAAACGTTCCATCGACCCCAGAATTGCACGGTGAATCATTACCGGAACCTTACGCTCGTTGTCTTCGCCTACATAGGAGGCGCTCAGACGAGACGGTAAGGAGAAGTCCAGCTGTACTGTACCGCACTGCCATGCACGATCGAGGCAGTCATACAGGGTAAATTCAATTTTCGGACCGTAGAACGCGCCTTCACCCAGTTGATACTCAAACGGGATGTTGTTTTCTTCTAACGCAACTGCCAGGTCCGCCTCAGCACGATCCCACATTTCGTCACTGCCAATACGTTTTTCAGGACGAGTGGAAAGTTTGACCACGATCTTCTCGAAGCCAAAAGTGCTGTACATATCATAGACTAAACGGATACATCCGTTAACTTCATCGCGAATTTGTTCTTCAGTACAGAAGATATGTGCGTCATCCTGGGTAAAACCACGCACACGCATCAGGCCATGCAGAGAACCAGACGGCTCATTGCGATGGCAGCTGCCGAACTCGGCCATACGCAGCGGCAGATCGCGATACGACTTCAGCCCCTGGTTAAAGATTTGTACGTGGCCCGGACAGTTCATCGGCTTAATGCAGTATTCACGGTTCTCAGAAGAGGTGGTGAACATTGCATCTTTATAGTTTTCCCAGTGACCGGTTTTTTCCCACAGGACGCGGTCCATCATGAACGGACCTTTAACTTCCTGATACTGGTACTCTTTCAGTTTAGAACGAACGAACACTTCCAGTTCACGGAAGATGGTCCAGCCGTCATTGTGCCAAAACACCATACCCGGCGCTTCTTCCTGCATATGGTACAGGTCGAGCTGTTTACCGATTTTACGGTGGTCGCGTTTAGCGGCTTCTTCCAGACGCTGCAAGTACGCGTTAAGAGCTTTTTTATCTGCCCACGCAGTACCATAAATACGTTGCAACATTTTATTGTTGCTGTCGCCGCGCCAGTAGGCCCCTGCCGTTTTCATCAGTTTGAAATGGTGGCAGAAACGCATATTCGGTACGTGCGGACCGCGGCACATATCGACATATTCTTCGTGGAAATAGAGGCCAGGCTGGTCATCATGGGCGATGTTTTCGTCCAGGATGGAGACTTTATAGCTCTCGCCGCGTTTAACGAAAGTTTCACGCGCTTCATGCCAGCTGACTTTCTTCTTAATGACGTCGTAGTTTTTCTCAGCAAGCTCATGCATCCGCTTCTCGAGTGCTTCGACATCTTCCTGGGTTAACGTGCGGTCAAGATCAACGTCGTAATAGAAACCGTTGTCAATAACCGGGCCGATTGCCATTTTGGTATGCGGCCAAAGTTGTTTAATTGCGTGCCCTAACAGGTGCGCGCAGGAGTGACGAATGATCTCCAGACCTTCTTCGTCTTTAGCGGTAATGATCGCCAGTTTAGCGTCGTTTTCAATCAAATCGCACGCATCTACCAGTTCGCCATTAACGCGCCCTGCGATACAGGCTTTCGCCAGACCTGGACCAATGTCCAGCGCAACATCCATGGGGCTTACAGCGTGGTCGTAATGGCGTTGGCTGCCATCAGGAAGAGTAATAACAGGCATGTTATATCCTTATTTGCAGTGGTGACCCACACGAAAGATCACATACAAAGAAAAAATTTGTTTGTTTACAGTAAGTTATGTAACCATCTAACCAACAATCGCTAAATTGGTACACAATCTGGTACACAAATGAAAAACTGACATTCTCAGTCCTTCACCCGGTAAAATGATGGTAACACTAAAAAAGTGGTGATTGCACCACTCTGTTTCAAATTGATTCACATTGTCTTGCAACAAAGGATGCGAACTACTAAGTGAGAGCAGTACAAAGCCCCACAAACCGATGCAACGCTTTGTGTGTCCCGCTTTTGTCTCTCTAACCAAATTATATTGGCTGAAGAATTTATATGGCACGTCGTGACTCGTGCCGTTGGGAGCGTGAAAAATCAGGGGCTGTGCTAATACAACCAATATGACTGTACGCGGCCCATTCCATCACAGGTTCAATTGAGAGAAGCGCTTAGTGCAATTTTTTTGGGAGGGAGTGGAAATCAATTCCCTTTCTATCTCGGAGGACTCATCGATGTACACCTTAATGGAATGCAGTATTTTTACTGCATATAATCACAACTCACATGGATAGTAAGAATGAGAGAGCTTGTTACAGATGTTCAATTGTTATATTTACTTGAAGAAGTGGAAAAACGCTTGGGACCAATTTCGCTGGAAATCATGCCTCATGAGCACCGCATTTTAGCAAGATGCTCCATGTCGTTTACCACTGAGAAAGGCTGGACTTTACTTCATATCCCAGAAAAGGAAACCAGCTAGGCAACTCTATGTCGTGAGCTTGTCCACCTGATTCTATTAATCGAAGGCTGGCCGGCATTCATTGTTGATTCACAACTACCGACCAGTGACTATTTAATACAGACAGCTTCTATGCTTACCAATTTAGTTTTACATATGAATGTCTGAAGAATAGTTGAAATAATAGGGTTCAATGAGATTCCAGACTACGCTCCTAAGCAGGAAGACTTGATTTTGCAAGTTCAAGAATCTCGTCTTCTGTTAGACGCTTTCCCGGCTGAAATTATTCCTTTGCGAGCAGCTTACTTAGTTCAAGGATTATTGTGTCCCTCAAGACCGGAGACACGAGTACGGCTTCGTAGTGCAGCCAGTCGCACGATGCCAAAAGCTCTTGAATTAGCTGATACCATAATTCAGGTTTTTGAGTAACGCTATCCACTTTCTCTGCAATCGAGCGCAGAGGTTCTGTCAGAGATTTGCGGGATATTAAAAATCCACCGCGGAATCCTGATAGCTTCATGGCCAGACAGGTGTGAGCAAAATTTTCGCGACCGTTTTCTGCCCTAACCCAACCTGCGAATGGAGCAAGATGTTCGTGCGACATATTACACCTCCGGGGTGACAGGCCAGTTAATATCCGGTGCGTTGAGGATGTCCACGGCTTCCAGCGCATCGAGATAATCCAGCCAGAGGTTGTACTGCTCTTTCTCTGTGTCTTTGAGTCGCCCCATTGCAGCCTTTCCGGGCCATTGCTTACTGTTGATGTATGTATTGGTTTGGTAAATGTGAGTCTGTTTTTCAGTTTCAGCAGCAGCAACTTCAGCGACATGTTGAGCCTCGCTATCCGTTACCCATTTTTCCCCGTCCCACACATCATGTGGCGTAGCGGGGGCTGACGTAGTAAAGCCTTCTTTAACTTCACCGATATAATCAACAGCGCTGAAAGTACCATCCATTGTTGAATAAACGATCTCATTACGGTGGTCAGTCAGCCATTTCCAGTTATTATCGCTAAATACAGCAACCTCGCCCACTACTTCATCACCTGGGGCAATATCGGTGGCGTTGCCAGGCATACTCACGCCGATATGGATATATTCATCTGACCAGCCGGTATACTCCCCCGTCACCGCATCATAATAAAAACAGCGAAC
>NZ_RHJI01000011.1 GCF_004211955.1 Escherichia sp. E1V33 | reverse complement strand
CTATCAAGGCGAGCTGCCATTACTTCAGCCCTTGCCCGGCGTTCTTCCAGACGAGCCTCTGTCAGTAAAATATTAAGCCCTGCGTCATCCGGTCCGGTTTTAGTCGTGAGGGTTTCAATATTACGCATACTCAATTCTCCTGAATTTAGATAAAGGAATACCCGGCGGGTTTACGCCTTTAATTTCATTAGTTGGTTAATTCGGCATGGTTAGCCGTCTGGGAAATAAGCTCACCACTGCACGAAAATGATTCATTGCTTTAATCAGCTCCCGCTTTTCGTCAGTGGTCAGCTCATAAATGCTGATGCTATGACGTTCAGCTGGAATTTTTGCCATAAAGAATATGGCAGCCAGTGCCCGTTTATTTTGTTCATTATTGATATCCCGTGGATCACGCATATCTTTAATAAACCGCTCAAGCTCTGACTCAATATTCAGGCCAAAAACTTTCGCCCTTAACTCCGCAATGTGATTAAGTCCATTCAGGCGTTCACCGGGGCTTAATGGAACAGTCGCCGCAGCGCCATTAATTGCCATAATTCATATCCCCAAAACGCAACTATCGTTCTTTGTTCTTACGGTAACGCTCAAGAGGAGATACATTTTCTCGTATCATCTCTTTAACCTGCTCTCCCCGTAAAAACGTCCCATCCTTTAGCGTGAAAAAGTAGCTGCCATCGCCCGACAACGACGGATAACAACAGAGCAAATCATCTTCAGGTACTGAATAACTCTCCCCTCTGTAACGAAACTGATAAACCACTTCACTTTCCGTTGCATACATTTTGACTTTCTCCGTTTCCTCGAGGCCAATTCAGACAGCAATTCATCTTGTGAATGACATGGATGCCAGCGTTTTCCATCCTCACCCATGATCCAGCCGTGACCGTAGTGCATTGCCGGACTTTGCTTTACCAGCAGCGATGCAAATGATGGTTCTTTCGTCAGCATAAGCACCTCACAGCAAACCGAATGAAGCGCCAAGGCCAGTCACGGTATCAACTGCACTCGCCATCGCAGGATTAGCCTGTAAACGGGCCTGCAATGAAACAGCAGCCAGCGCCATCAGTCGTGTTACAGAGTTAATGCTGCTGATAGCATCACGACGACCTGAACTGGTTTTTACATCGCCAGAAACCGCACCTGCCGCGACACGCCCAATTTCAGCAGTTGCACTCATGACGTAATGCGGCAGTTTCTCTTTTGCCACCTCATTAATCGGAACACATGGCAGACAATGAATCTGTGCCAGAAAACCATCTACCAGCGTTGAATCTTCAGTCAGATCGGTAAGCAACCAGATTTCTGACGGCGTGAGCTGATGCGATTGTTCCGGGTTCAACTTGTTACGCAGCGTCTGGACGTTCATTCCCGCGCGTGCTGCCAGCTTCGCCATGTTGTGACGCAGTGCGAAAGCCCGGCAGGCTTCATCAAAATGCGGATGTTTGGAAACACGATAATCAAACATGATGTAAACCCTTTTCTATCCCAAAATGGAACTATCAGGCTTGCATTGCGACTTCGCAGCCTTGGGCCGCTTCCATCGTCAACGCGAACATGTTGATTTCGATAAGGCTGTTAACTCCGGCTTTTTTCCTGATGGGCAGACGGTTTTCCCGGATCATTTGACGGGCATAGCTAGGCTTGTAACCAGTACGGCGACAGAACTCATCCAGTGTGATGAATGGCTCAGATATCACAAGGTTGATGCTGGGGCGCATTGAAAAATTACTTTTCATGATGCACTATTCCTCAGTTTGTGTTTAAAAATTCACTATTCGGATGTATTCGCACATATACCGAACACCACAAAATCGATAATAGGATCACAATTGAGATATGTCAAACACAAAAAAAAACCCCAGTGAAATTTCAAAATTCAATTTTCCATCTCAAAGTGGGGGAAGAGAGGCCATAACACGCATTCTGCAGGCTTATGGATTTAGCACAAGGCAAGCTCTATGTGATCATCTCGGCGTATCTCAAAGCACAATGGCTAACCGCTGGATGCGTGACACTTTTCCATATGACTGGCTTATAGCCTGCCATCTGGACACAGGTATACCCTTGATTTGGCTAACTACTGGTAAGGGCACCCCAGAAGCCATGCCAAATGAAGATCACGGATTGACTTTGCAATTAAATGAAATCACAAATGGGATTTTAAACAACGTAACCTTGATTCGTTATGACCTACGCCTAATACCTCAAAACACCACAAATCCGTTTCTCGTCAAATTTGAATCGACGACGTATCTCGTCAGTGAATATAAAGGCGAGATCAACGACGGCACCTGGCTGATTGAGATAGATGGTTTTGCGAGCATCAGACAGGTTTACCGGCTGCCTGGCGGGCGAGTTCGTGTCGAAAACGGCCCAGCATCATTTGAGTGTGCGGCCTCTGATGTAAAAGTTTTAGGGAAAGTGGCAAGCAAAATAGATAACGTGGATTGATATTAAATATCGTAAGGAGAATAAATGAGAGTTTTAGTCACAGGCGCTTTAATTTTGTCATCATTTGCTGCAATTGCAGCACCTGAACAATTCAAAAATATTAATGACTTGATGGAAAACTATAACGATTATCCAACTTATACCGTAGACGGTAAGGATTTTCCATCTTTCAAAATTTTGTCTGAAAAGCCTTTACACATCCAAATCTCACCGCGCACTTTATCAGGGAGTTCAACGAAAGATATTAAGTACGAATCAGACAAGGCAGCCATTTACGCAGCATATCGTACTTTGTACCAAACACCTTCAGACAGGGTTAAAGTCACAGTATTACCAATTTCAATTACTCCCCAACCTCGAAAGGTGGAGTATATGACGCAAGATAAATATGATTTTAGCATTACAAAAAAGCAGGCAATGAATTTACTCCACAAACACAGCAATATATTGAATGAAGACCAGTTAATGTCCGCCAATGGTGAATGGAGCAAAGCATTTGAAAAGTGCTGTTACCTTGAAGAAGGTAAGCCCGGTTTATCAATATTTGCTAAAGAGTTAATCACGCAAAGGTAAAAAACGTGGCTGTAACAAAACTCGCTAATGGTAAGTGGCAGGCTCAGGTCTTCCCCAACGGTAGGGATGGGCGGCGTGTGCGCCGCCTGTTTGCAACTAAAGGGGAAGCACTGGCATTTGAGCGATATATAAAAGACCAAACAATTGAAAAGCCGTGGCTTGGTGAAAAAAAAGATAAGCGACGTGTAATTGACCTTGTTGATACATGGTTTAATGCGCACGGTATTACACTATCTGATGGTCAGAAAAGAAAAGATACGATGGAGTTTGCTTGCATAGCAATGGGTAACCCTCTTGCGAGTGAGTTTAATGCGAAATTGTTTGCCAGCTATCGTGAGCAACGTTTAAGCGGGAAAATTACTCGCTCCAACAGAGTAAAAGCCGTCACACCACGAACTGTGAATTTAGAACTAGCTTACTTCCGCGCAATGTTCAATGAATTAAAGCGTCTGGATGATTGGGTGGCTCCTAATCCACTCGAAAATGTTCGTGAATTCAAAATTGATGAAGCGGAGTTAGCTTGGTTGACAGTAGAAGAAGTAAAAGTGCTTCTTGCTGAGTGCGAGAAAAGCAGAGCTAAAGACCTGTCGATGATCGTACAAATTTGTCTAGCCACTGGTGCACGTTGGGGTGAGGCTGAGTCCCTGTCTGGCATGCAAATCAGTCCCGGGAAGATCACCTTTACCAAAACAAAGGGGAAAAAAAACAGAACTGTTCCAATAAGTGATGAACTATACGAAATGCTTCCACGCATCAGAACATCAAAACATCTGTTTAAGCCATGCTACTCCGCATTCAGAACTGCAATAAAAAGGGCCAAAATTGAATTACCTGATGGCCAGCTTTCGCATGTGCTTCGACACACGTTCGCAAGCCACTTTATGATGGGTGGGGGGAACATACTAGTTCTACAACGTATCCTTGGTCATACAGATATCAAAGTAACAATGCGCTATGCACATTTTGCACCTGACCACCTAAACGAAGCTGTGTCATTAAACCCCCTGAACCTGTTGTGATGGCAGCAAAATGGCAGCAGAGCTACACACTATTGCACAACATTTAACAATATTCAGCATTCCAACTCATTGAAAAATAAATAACTTATTGATTTTCCAGCAATTGAAATGGGACTCATAATCGCTTGGTCGCTGGTTCAAGTCCAGCAGGGGCCACCAGACACCGCAAAGGCTGACGAGAAATCGTCAGCCTTTTTGCTTTTTTGATATGGAAAGCAATTACTTTGCGTGCCAGTAAGCCGCTGCGCGTACCCGTTGAGGGTCATACTGTTCCGCTTCAAAGCGACGGCTTAAATTCTTCACCACTTTCCCTTCGCCGGTGATCCAGATGAAGTAGTCATCGGCAGGGATTGTCAATTGTGCCAAACGTATGTCCACCGCCTGCTCATCATGTGCCAGCCATTCGATATTAAAACCATCAAGGTGCGCGAGATAATCCTGACAGGCGTTATCCCGCACGCTAACCAGCGCGCTAACTTGCGGTTTAACGGCAAGTTTGCTCAACGTTTCCAGGCGGCGGCGCAGTGCGGGCATCCCGGACTCATCGCAGACATACAGCTGATACGCGTAATCCTCTGGCACCACCAGCGAACCGCGTGGCCCAGCCACCGTGAGTTTGTCACCCGGTTGCGCCTGCATTGCCCAGCTACTGGCGACGCCGTCTTCGTGAATAAAGAAATCAATCGCCAGTTCATGGCGTAGTTCGTCATACAACGGCGTATAGTCACGCGACGGTGGGCGTGGTCCTTCCGGCCAGACGATGCCCTCTTCCGTAACCGTTGGCGGCACAAAGTGAGCGTCAGGTTGAGGAAAGAAGAGTTTGCTGTGATCGTCAAAGCCACGAGACGTAAAACCTTCCAGCGCCTCGCCGCCGAGGACAATGCGCTGAAAACCGGCGCTGATACGCTCAACGCGTAGCACAGTCAGTTCACGGAAGCGCAGATCATTGCGAACGCGCTGCGGGTAGCGGGGGGAGTTATTCATTGTTATCGCCTTCGTGATGGTAATCAGATATATCTAAATATAAATCACAAATGATAATGATTGTTAATCATGATAAATGCAAGCGATTTGTAGAACTGATATATCTGAAGTATGTGAAGGCATTCAGCACCATAGCAAGGCTGCCGGATGCGGCATGAACGCCTTACCTGGCCTACGTGTGAGATGAATCCACGTTTAAAAATCATTTTTGTACTTGCAGTAATGCTCATATCAGATATAAATTAGATATATCTAATTAAGCAAAAGGAGGCTGATATGAGCCATCATCACGAAGGGTGTTGTAAACATGAAGGCCAGCCACGCCATGAAGGCTGCTGCAAAGGTGAGAAGTCAGAACACGAGCGCTGCGAGCATGGACATCAGCATGAACACGGTCAATGCTGCGGTGGTCGCCACGGTCGCGGCGGCGGTCGTCGGCAACGTTTCTTTGGTCACGGTGAATTGCGTCTGGTGATTCTGGATATTCTCTCGCGCGATGACAGCCACGGTTACGAGTTGATTAAAGCGATTGAAAATCTGACCCAGGGGAATTACACCCCAAGCCCGGGCGTCATCTACCCAACGCTGGATTTTCTGCAGGAGCAGTCGCTGATTACCATCCGCGAAGAAGAAGGCGGCAAAAAGCAGATTGCGCTGACCGAACAGGGCGCGCAGTGGCTGGAAGAAAACCGCGAACAAGTGGAGATGATTGAAGAACGCATCAAAGCGCGTTGCGTTGGCGCTGCGCTGCGTCAGAACCCGCAAATGAAGCGGGCGCTGGATAATTTTAAAGCGGTGCTGGATTTACGCGTCAACCAGAGCGATATCACTGATGCACAAATAAAAAAGATCATTGCGGTGATCGACCGCGCCGCTTTTGATATTACGCAACTGGATTAATCGCCGCATCCGCCAGTGGCGCGGTGCAATTGCCGGATGCGACGCTTGACGCGCCTTATCCGGCCTACACCCGCTACACACCCCGTAGGCCTGATAAGATGCGCCAGCATCGCATCAGGCATCGTGTATCAAATACCGGATCCGGCATACCGATTAATGCAGCACTGTCACCGCGTCTTCCAGTCGGCTGGCGCGGTGTTTCACCATCGCCGACACCTGTGCACTCTCTTCCACCAGCTCGGCGTTTTTCTGAGTGATCAGGTTAAGCTCATCCACCGCACGGGTCAGGCTGGAAAGCCCATCGGCCTGTTCCAGCGTTGAATGGCTAATCTGGGCGATCAATTGGGTGACGTTTTTCACCTGGGCCACAATATCTTCCATCGTCCGTCCGGCGGCGTGTACCTGCTGCGAACCGGATTGCACCTTATCAGCACTGGCATCAATCAGCTTGCGAATATCGTTGGCAGCATTGGCGCTGCGGCTGGCTAAATGACGCACTTCCCCCGCCACCACCGCAAAACCTTTGCCCTGTTCTCCGGCACGCGCCGCTTCCACCGCCGCATTCAGGGCCAGGATATTAGTCTGAAACGCAATATCGTTAATCAGCGAAGTAATGGTGCCAATGCGCTGGGTACTGTCGGCGATATCGTCCATCGTCTTGATCACCGTGGTCATTGCTTCCCCGCCCTGCACCGCCGCATTACTGGCAGTGATAGAAAGTTTATCGGCAGCCGAAGCCGTCGCTGAGTTCTGTTTCACCGACGCCGCCATCTGGCTCATGGTCGCTACCGTTTGCTGGACATTATCTACCGTCTGCTGAGTATGCTCGTTCAGTTCATCAGTGCCTTTCGCCAGCACCTCACTACCATTTCTGACGCTGGAAACCTGGCTTGAGACATCATTAATCAACCAGCGACACATCAGGCCAAGTTGCCCTACCGCACGTAATGTCAGCCCCAGCTCATCGCTGCGATTCAGATGCTCAACACTATTACGTTCTCCGGTCGCCACCTTCAGTGCCTGACGGGCAACATTTTCTATCGGGCGGACAATCTGCCATTCAAAACAGGCGCTTGCCAACAATACCACTAACGCACAGAGGATATACGTCACCACCGGGGCAGCAACAAACCAAAGCATGGCCGCCAGCACGATAAACATCAATGCCATAACCCCACGCGCCCGCCAGCGAAGCGGTAATGAAGGCAGTTTACCCAGCCAGCCTTTACGCACCACCAGGCCTTTATGAATACGCTTACCGGTACGTCCGGCGTTCAGCGCTTTGTACAGCGGCTCCACCGCCGCGATCTCTTCATCCGTCGCCCGGGTACGAATCGACATATAGCCACTGATTTTTCCCTCGCGCACCATCGGTACCGCATTCGCTCGCACCCAATAATGGTCGCCATTTTTGCGGCGATTTTTCACGATACCGCTCCAGGGTTCCCCTTTTTTCAGGGTGTACCACATATCAGCAAACGCCGCTTTTGGCATATCCGGGTGACGCACCATCTTATGCGGCTGGCCCTGTAACTCCTGCAAGGTATAGCCGCTCACTTGCACGAAAGAATCATTGGCGTGGGTGATATAGCTTTGCAGATCGGTAGTGGACATCAGGGTAGTATCGTCAGGCAGCGGAGTATTTTGCTGGGTGACATACGGATGAGAAGACATAATCGCGTCCTGTGCAGGTTATATGGTTGTTAACTTCTTGTCGGAAGTTATGTCGGCCCCGGCGCGGTTATCTTTAGCACTTTAATTTGATTTAGATCGCAATTTGCAATTAAAGCACAACCCCTAATCCCTTGATTTAAAATACTTTCATTCTGTTATTATCCGAAGCCGTTAATTATCTTGCCCAAAAATCAGGCATTTATTGCCCTGAAAGAGTGCATTTGCGCAGCGATAGCAAAATTCACCCCCGATAAAATCGTGCAAAATAACGCCAATAGTTAACATTTAGCATTAAGTGTTACATAAATGATAATGAGGTTTGTGTTTATCCCGATTTTCGCGATCGCAGCCGGAGTGGCGCAATCCCTGCAATACTTAAATCGGTATCATGTGATACGCGAGCCTCCGGAGCATATTTTGAACAGGTTACCTTCGAGCGCATCGGCTTTAGCGTGCAGCGCCCACGCCCTGAATCTCATTGAGAAGCGAACGCTGGATCATGAGGAGATGAAAGCACTTAACCGAGAGGTGATTGAATACTTCAAAGAGCATGTCAATCCGGGGTTTTTAGAGTATCGCAAATCTGTTACCGCCGGCGGGGATTACGGAGCCGTAGAGTGGCAAGCGGGAGGTTTAAATACGCTTGTCGACACCCAGGGACAGGAGTTTATCGACTGCCTGGGAGGTTTTGGAATTTTCAACGTGGGGCACCGTAATCCAGTTGTGGTTTCCGCCGTACAGAATCAACTTGCGAAACAACCGCTGCACAGCCAGGAGCTGCTCGATCCGTTACGGGCGATGCTGGCGAAAACTCTTGCTGCGCTAACGCCCGGTAAATTGAAATACAGCTTCTTCTGTAATAGCGGCACCGAGTCCGTTGAAGCGGCGCTGAAGCTGGCGAAGGCTTATCAGTCGCCGCGCGGCAAATTTACTTTTATTGCCACCAGCGGCGCGTTCCACGGTAAATCACTTGGCGCGCTGTCGGCCACGGCGAAATCGACCTTCCGCAAACCGTTTATGCCACTGCTGCCAGGGTTCCGTCATGTGCCGTTTGGCAATATCGAAGCCATGCGCACGGCTCTTAACGAGTGCAAAAAAACCGGTGATGATGTGGCTGCGGTGATCCTCGAACCGATTCAGGGCGAAGGTGGCGTAATTCTGCCGCCGCCGGGCTATCTCACCGCCGTGCGTAAGCTGTGCGATGAGTTCGGCGCACTGATGATCCTTGATGAAGTACAAACGGGCATGGGGCGCACGGGCAAGATGTTCGCCTGCGAGCATGAGAATGTGCAGCCAGATATTCTGTGTCTGGCAAAAGCCCTCGGCGGCGGCGTGATGCCGATTGGCGCAACCATCGCCACTGAAGAGGTGTTTTCAGTTCTGTTCGACAACCCATTCCTGCATACCACCACCTTTGGCGGCAACCCGCTGGCCTGTGCGGCGGCGCTGGCGACCATCAATGTGTTGCTGGAGCAGAACTTACCGGCTCAGGCTGAACAAAAAGGCGATATGTTGCTGGACGGTTTCCGTCAACTGGCGCGGGAATATCCCGATCTGGTACAGGAAGCGCGTGGTAAAGGGATGTTGATGGCGATTGAGTTTGTTGATAACGAAATCGGCTATAACTTTGCCAGCGAGATGTTCCGCCAGCGCGTACTGGTGGCCGGAACGCTCAATAACGCCAAAACGATCCGCATTGAACCGCCACTGACGCTGACCATTGAACAGTGTGAACTGGTGATCAAAGCGGCACGTAAGGCGCTGGCGGCCATGCGAGTAAGTGTCGAAGAAGCGTAATATCAAATCGGATGGCGATACGACGTCGCCATCCGATCTTTTTATACGATACGTACGCCCGCAGGCATCATCCGCTCCGGCGTTAACAGCACGCTTTCACTGCCGTCATCGGTTTCCGCACACAACAACATGCATTCCGACGTTTCACCGCGCATTTTAGCTTTTTGCAGATTGCATAAGACCACCACCGTTTTCCCCATCAGCTCTTCTTCGCTGTAGTACGGCACCAGGCTGGTCACGGTTTGCAGCGTTTTTTCCCCCACATCAACCTGTACGATGTACAGCTTGTCGGCGTTTTCATGGCGTTTCACTTCCACAATCTTTCCGACGCGCATTTCCAGACGTGCAAAATCAGCGTAAGCCACGGTTTCCATTGCTTCCTCCCTTCGGGTAAAATTTTACTAAACTATAGCAAAAGTTTTTCTCAATCCTGTAGGCTAAAAATGGAGAATGCAGGCGTGATCACATTCGTAAGCCGCTGTGTTACCGTTACAGCGTCAAAGAAACGCGCTTTATTTACTGAAAAGAGGTGACCCGATAAGCACTTCCTCTACAATGGGGACGCACATCAGGGAAAGTAAAAAAGGTAAACATGGCAACACTAAAAGACATCGCAATCGAAGCTGGCGTATCCCTGGCGACAGTATCCAGGGTCTTAAATGACGATCCGACATTGAATGTGAAAGAAGAGACGAAACATCGCATTCTCGAGATCGCCGAAAAGCTGGAGTACAAGACCAGCAGCGCCCGTAAGCTACAGACAGGCGCAGTCAACCAGCACCATATACTGGCTATCTACAGCTACCAACAAGAGCTGGAGATCAACGATCCTTACTATCTGGCAATCCGACACGGCATCGAAACCCAATGTGAAAAGCTGGGCATCGAGCTCACCAACTGTTATGAACACAGCGGTTTGCCAGACATTAAAAACGTCACCGGCATTTTGATTGTCGGCAAACCCACACCCTCCCTGCGCGCCGCTGCCAGCGCATTGACCGACAATATCTGTTTTATCGACTTTCACGAACCCGGCAGCGGTTACGATGCGGTAGATATCGATCTGGCACGCATCAGTAAAGAAATCATCGACTTCTATATCAACCAGGGCGTTAATCGCATTGGTTTTATTGGCGGTGAAGATGAGCCTGGCAAGGCGGATATTCGTGAGGTCGCCTTTGCGGAATATGGCCGTCTGAAACAAGTAGTACGCGAAGAGGATATCTGGCGCGGCGGTTTTTCCAGTTCGTCGGGTTATGAACTGGCAAAACAGATGCTGGCGCGGGAAGACTATCCGAAGGCACTGTTTGTTGCTTCCGATTCCATTGCTATCGGCGTACTGCGGGCGATTCATGAACGTGGTCTGAACATCCCACAGGATATTTCGCTTATCAGCGTTAATGATATCCCCACCGCGCGATTTACCTTTCCGCCGCTCTCCACCGTGCGCATCCATTCCGAAATGATGGGAAGTCAGGGCGTAAACCTGGTGTATGAAAAAGCCCGCGATGGTCGCGCGCTGCCGCTGTTAGTCTTCGTTCCCAGCAAATTAAAACTGCGCGGCACGACCCGTTAAATCCCCTTACACACTGTCCGGCAATCGTTTTTGCCGGACAGTGCTGCCGTTTATTTTCGTGATCCAGTTAAAGTAAATGCATTCACCTGCTACTTTTTAGTAAAAATTTTACTAAACTCCCCAGCAATTACACAAACTACCATCACCATGAATGGTTCCGATTTCTCTCTACCGGGAGGCCCTATGAATCGCTGGGAAAACATTCAGCTCACCCACGAAAACCGACTTGCGCCGCGTGCGTACTTTTTTTCATATGATTCTGTTGCGCAAGCGCGTACCTTTGCCCGCGAAACCAGCAGCCTGTTTCTGCCCTTAAGCGGTCAGTGGAATTTCCATTTTTTTGACCACCCGCTGCAAGTGCCTGAAGCCTTCACCTCTGAGTTAATGGCTGACTGGGGGCATATTACCGTCCCCGCCATGTGGCAAATGGAAGGTCACGGCAAACTGCAATATACCGACGAAGGTTTTCCGTTCCCCATCGATGTGCCGTTTGTTCCCAGCGATAACCCAACCGGTGCCTATCAACGTATTTTCACCCTCAGTGACGGCTGGCAGGGTAAACAGACGCTGATTAAATTTGACGGCGTCGAAACTTATTTTGAAGTCTACGTTAACGGTCAGTATGTGGGGTTCAGCAAGGGCAGTCGCCTGACCGCAGAGTTTGACATCAGCGCGATGGTTAAAACCGGCGACAACCTGTTGTGTGTGCGCGTGATGCAGTGGGCGGACTCTACCTACGTGGAAGACCAGGATATGTGGTGGTCGGCGGGGATCTTCCGCGATGTTTATCTGATCGGAAAACAACTCACGCATATTAACGATTTCACCGTTCGTACCGACTTTGACGAAGCCTATTGCGATGCCACGCTTTCCTGCGAAGTGGTGCTGGAAAATCTCGCCGCCTCCCCTGTCGCAACGACGCTGGAATATACCCTGTTTGATGGCGAACGCGTGGTGCACAGCAGCGCCATTGATCATTTGGCAATTGAAAAACTGACCAGCGCCAGCTTTGCTTTTACTGTCGAACAGCCCCAGCAATGGTCAGCAGAATCCCCTTATCTTTACCATCTGGTCATGACGCTGAAAGACGCCGACGGCAACGTTCTGGAAGTGGTACCACAACGCGTTGGCTTCCGTGATATCAAAGTGCGCGACGGTCTGTTCTGGATCAATAACCGTTATGTGATGCTGCACGGCGTCAACCGTCACGACAACGATCATCGCAAAGGCCGCGCCGTTGGAATGGATCGCGTCGAGAAAGATCTCCAGTTGATGAAGCAGCACAACATCAACTCCGTGCGTACCGCTCACTACCCGAACGATCCGCGTTTTTACGAACTGTGTGATATCTACGGCTTGTTTGTGATGGCGGAAACCGACGTCGAATCGCACGGCTTTGCTAATGTCGGCGATATCAGCCGTATTACCGACGATCCGCAGTGGGAAAAAGTCTACGTCGAGCGCATTGTTCGACATATTCACGCGCAGAAAAACCATCCGTCGATCATCATCTGGTCGCTGGGCAATGAATCCGGCTATGGCTGTAACATCCGCGCGATGTACCACGCAGCGAAGGCGCTGGATGACACGCGACTGGTGCATTACGAAGAAGATCGCGATGCTGAAGTGGTCGATATTATTTCCACCATGTACACCCGCGTGCCGCTGATGAATGAGTTTGGTGAATACCCGCATCCGAAGCCGCGCATCATCTGTGAATATGCTCATGCGATGGGGAACGGACCGGGCGGGCTGACGGAGTACCAGAACGTCTTCTATAAGCACGATTGTATTCAGGGACATTATGTTTGGGAGTGGTGCGACCACGGGATCCAGGCGCTGGATGACAACGGCAATGTCTGGTATAAATTCGGCGGCGACTACGGCGACTATCCCAACAACTATAACTTCTGTCTTGATGGTTTGATCTATTCCGATCAGACGCCGGGACCAGGCCTGAAAGAGTACAAACAGGTTATCGCGCCGGTAAAAATCCACGCGCTGGATCTGACTCGCGGCGAGCTGAAAGTCGAAAATAAACTGTGGTTTACCACGCTTGATGACTACACCCTGCACGCAGAGGTGCGCGCCGAAGGTGAAACGCTCGCGACGCAGCAGATTAAACTGCGCGACGTTGCGCCGAACAGCGAAGCCCCCTTGCAGATCACGCTGCCGCAGCTGGACGCCCGCGAAGCGTTCCTCAACATTACGGTGACCAAAGATTCCCGCACCCGCTACAGCGAAGCCGGACACCCTATAGCCACTTATCAGTTTCCGCTGAAGGAAAACACCGCGCAGCCAGTGCCTTTCGCACCAAATAATGCGCGTCCGCTGACGCTGGAAGACGATCGTTTGAGCTGCACCGTTCGCGGCTACAACTTCGCGATCACCTTCTCAAAAATGAGTGGCAAACCGACATCCTGGCAGGTAAATGGCGAGTCGCTGCTGACCCGCGAGCCAAAGATCAACTTCTTCAAGCCGATGATCGACAACCACAAGCAGGAGTACGAAGGGCTGTGGCAACCGAATCATTTGCAGATCATGCAGGAACATCTGCGCGACTTTGCCGTAGAACAGAGCGATGGTGAAGTGTTGATCATCAGCCGCACGGTTATAGCACCGCCGGTGTTTGACTTCGGGATGCGCTGTACCTACATCTGGCGCATCGCTGCCGATGGCCAGGTTAACGTGGCGCTTTCCGGCGAGCGTTACGGCGACTATCCGCACATCATTCCGTGCATCGGTTTCACCATGGGGATTAACGGCGAATACGATCAGGTGGCGTATTACGGTCGTGGACCGGGCGAAAACTACGCCGACAGCCAACAGGCTAACATCATCGATATCTGGCGCAGCACCGTCGATGCCATGTTCGAGAACTATCCCTTCCCGCAGAACAACGGCAACCGTCAGCATGTCCGCTGGACGGCACTGACTAACCGCCACGGCAACGGTCTGCTGGTGGTTCCGCAGCGCCCAATTAACTTCAGCGCCTGGCACTATACCCAGGAAAACATCCACGCTGCCCAGCACTGTAACGAGCTGCAGCGCAGTGATGACATCACCCTGAATCTCGACCACCAGCTGCTTGGCCTCGGCTCCAACTCCTGGGGCAGCGAGGTGCTGGACTCCTGGCGCGTCTGGTTCCGTGACTTCAGCTACGGCTTTACGTTGCTGCCGGTTTCTGGCGGAGAAGCTACCGCGCAAAGCCTGGCGTCGTATGAGTTCGGCGCAGGGTTCTTTTCCACAAATTTGCACAGCGAGAATAAGCAATGAGGATCATCGATAACTTAGAACAGTTCCGCCAGATTTACGCCTCTGGTAAGAAGTGGCAACGCTGCGTTGAAGCGATTGAAAATATCGACAACATTCAGCCTGGCGTCGCCCACTCCATCGGTGACTCATTGACTTACCGCGTGGAGACAGACTCCGCGACCGATGCGCTATTTACCGGGCATCGACGCTATTTTGAAGTGCATTACTACCTGCAAGGGCAGCAAAAAATTGAATATGCGCCGAAAGAGACATTACAGGTAGTGGAATATTATCGTGACGAAACTGACCGCGAATATTTAAAAGGCTGCGGAGAAACCGTAGAGGTCCACGAAGGGCAAATCGTTATTTGCGATATCCATGAAGCATATCGGTTTATCTGCAATAACGCGGTCAAAAAAGTGGTTCTCAAAGTCACCATCGAAGATGGTTATTTCCATAACAAATAACAACTACGGCGGCAAAAGGAGTTTGCCGCCACCGCTACCCTACTCATTTTCGGAGATGTGTTATGTCTGATACCAAACGTAATACAATCGGCAAATTCGGCTTGCTCTCGCTGACTTTTGCCGCCGTTTACAGCTTTAACAACGTTATCAATAATAATATTGAGCTTGGACTGGCCTCGGCACCGATGTTTTTCCTCGCGACGATTTTTTATTTTATTCCCTTCTGTCTGATCATCGCAGAATTTGTTTCGTTAAATAAAAACTCAGAAGCCGGTGTCTACGCGTGGGTAAAAAGTTCGCTGGGCGGACGTTGGGCATTTATTACTGCCTATACCTACTGGTTCGTAAACCTGTTCTTTTTCACCTCGCTGTTGCCGCGCGTTATTGCTTATGCTTCGTATGCCTTCCTCGGCTACGAATATATTATGACGCCGGTTGCCACCACCATTATCAGTATGGTGCTGTTCGCCTTCTCCACCTGGGTTTCCACCAACGGGGCGAAAATGTTGGGGCCAATTACCTCCGTCACTTCAACGCTGATGCTGCTGTTAACGCTCTCCTACATTTTACTGGCAGGTACGGCGCTGGTTGGCGGCGTACAGCCTGCTGACCCCATCACCGTTGACGCGATGATCCCGAACTTCAACTGGGCGTTCCTCGGCGTTACCACCTGGATCTTTATGGCCGCAGGTGGCGCGGAGTCCGTCGCGGTGTACGTTAACGACGTCAAAGGCGGTTCGAAATCGTTCGTTAAAGTGATCATCCTCGCCGGGATTTTTATCGGCGTACTATATTCCGTCTCCTCGGTGCTGATTAACGTCTTCGTCAGCAGCAAAGAGTTGAAATTTACTGGCGGATCGGTGCAGGTATTCCACGGCATGGCGGCGTATTTTGGTCTGCCGGAAGCGTTGATGAATCGCTTTGTCGGTCTGGTGTCCTTTACCGCGATGTTCGGTTCCCTGCTGATGTGGACCGCAACGCCGGTGAAAATTTTCTTCTCCGAAATCCCGGAAGGCATCTTTGGTAAGAAAACCGTCGAACTGAACGAAAACGGCGTTCCGGCGCGCGCAGCGTGGATCCAGTTCCTGATCGTCATCCCGCTGATGATTATCCCGATGCTCGGTTCCAATACTGTGCAGGATCTGATGAATACTATTATTAATATGACCGCCGCAGCGTCCATGCTTCCGCCGTTATTCATCATGCTGGCTTACCTGAATTTACGCGCCAAATTAGATCACCTGCCACGCGATTTCCGTATGGGCTCCCGCCGCACCGGTATTATCGTTGTTTCAATGCTGATTGCGATATTTTCCGTAGGGTTTGTCGCTTCGACATTCCCGACTGGCGCGAATATTCTGACCATCATTTTTTATAACGTCGGCGGTATTGTTATCTTCCTCGGCTTTGCGTGGTGGAAATACAGTAAATATATAAAGGGATTAACGGCTGAAGAGCGCCATATTGAAGCGACGCCAGCCAGCAATGTTGATTAAGCAGACTAATAAAAAATGAGCAGGCATTTTCCCTCTTCCTGGATGGGGAGAGGGAAAATAGTTTCTGCCTTTATATTTTTATAATTACAACGATAAAAGGCTGTACTTTTTCTTTAGCTCATGGATTAACACAATGAAATTAATCACTGCACCATGCAGAGCATTACTTGCTCTGCCGTTTTGCTACGCCTTTTCTGCGGCAGGAGAAGAAGCACGTCCGGCAGAACATGACGACACAAAAACACCCGCAATTACCTCGACATCTTCTCCTTCATTTCGTTTTTACGGTGAATTAGGGGTTGGTGGATATATGGATTTAGAGGGTGAGAATAAACATAAATACAGCGACGGCACCTATATTGAAGGTGGCCTGGAGATGAAGTACGGCTCCTGGTTCGGCCTGATTTACGGCGAAGGCTGGACCGTACAGGCCGACCACGACGGTAATGCTTGGGTGCCTGACCATAGCTGGGGCGGTTTCGAAGGCGGGATTAACCGTTTCTATGGTGGTTATCGTACTAATGATGGCACCGAAATCATGCTCAGTCTGCGTCAGGATTCCTCGCTGGATGACCTGCAATGGTGGGGCGACTTCACCCCCGATCTGGGCTACGTCATTCCCAATACCCGCGACATTATGACCGCGCTGAAGGTGCAGAACTTAAGCGGCAACTTTCGTTATAGCGTCACCGCCACACCTGCCGGACATCATGACGAAAGCAAAGCATGGCTACATTTTGGCAAGTACGATCGCTACGACGACAAATACACCTATCCGGCAATGATGAACGGTTACATCCAGTATGACCTTGCCGAAGGCATCACCTGGATGAATGGTCTGGAAATTACCGACGGCACAGGACAACTCTATCTCACGGGCCTGCTTACCCCTAACTTTGCCGCTCGCGCCTGGCACCATACCGGACGCGCCGACGGGCTGGACGTACCGGGAAGTGAAAGCGGGATGATGGTGAGCGCCATGTATGAAGCGTTAAAGGGCGTTTATCTCTCCACCGCTTACACCTACGCCAAACATCGCCCTGACCACGCTGACGATGAAACCACCTCTTTCATGCAGTTTGGTATCTGGTACGAATATGGCGGCGGACGTTTCGCAACGGCTTTTGATAGCCGCTTCTACATGAAAAATGCCTCTAACGATCCCAGCGACCAAATCTTCCTGATGCAATATTTCTACTGGTAATAAGGACTGTAATTTCATGAAAATCAAAACTATTTTAACGCCAGTAACCTGCGCTCTGCTGATAAGTTTTTCCGCCCATGCCGCTAACGCCGACAATTATAAAAACGTGATTAACCGTACTGGCGCGCCGCAGTACATGAAGGATTACGATTACGACGATCACCAGCGTTTTAATCCGTTTTTCGATCTCGGAGCCTGGCATGGTCATCTGTTGCCAGACGGCCCTAACAACATGGGCGGTTTTCCAGGCGTTGCGCTGCTGACGGAAGAGTACATCAACTTTATGGCCAGCAATTTCGACCGCCTGACCGTCTGGCAGGACGGCAAGAAAGTCGACTTCACGCTGGAGGCATACAGTATTCCCGGCGCGCTGGTGCAAAAACTGACAGCAAAAGATGTGCAGGTCGAAATGACTCTTCGCTTCGCCACGTCGCGCACGTCACTACTGGAAACCAAAATCACCAGCAATAAACCGCTGGATCTGGTGTGGGACGGCGAACTGCTGGAAAAACTGGAAGCTAAAGAAGGAAAACCGCTTTCCGATAAAACCATTGCTGGCGAATACCCTGACTATCAGCGCAAAATCAGCGCCACCCGTGATGGCCTGAAAGTCACCTTTGGCAAAGTGCGCGCCACCTGGGATCTGCTGACTTCCGGCGAATCGGAATATCAGGTGCATAAATCCCTGCCAGTACAGACTGAAATCAACGGCAATCGCTTTACCAGTAAAGCGCATATCAACGGTTCGACGACGCTCTATACCACCTATTCCCATCTGCTGACCGCTCAGGAAGTTAGCAAAGAGCAGATGCAAATCCGCGATATTCTGGCGCGTCCGGCGTTTTATCTCACCGCCTCGCAGCAACGCTGGGAAGAGTATCTGAAGAAAGGGTTAACCAATCCGGATGCGACGCCGGAACAGACGCGCGTCGCGGTAAAAGCAATCGAGACGCTCAACGGTAACTGGCGCTCACCGGGCGGGGCGGTGAAATATAACACCGTCACGCCGTCGGTGACCGGACGCTGGTTCTCCGGCAATCAGACCTGGCCGTGGGATACCTGGAAGCAGGCGTTTGCGATGGCACATTTCAATCCGGATATCGCCAAAGAGAATATCCGCGCTGTCTTCTCCTGGCAGATCCAGCCCGGCGACCGCGTGCGTCCGCAGGATGTGGGCTTTGTCCCCGACCTGATAGCGTGGAACCTTAGCCCCGAGCGTGGTGGCGATGGCGGCAACTGGAACGAACGTAATACCAAACCCAGCCTTGCCGCCTGGTCGGTGATGGAAGTGTATAACGTCACCCAGGATAAAGCCTGGCTGGCAGAGATGTACCCGAAACTGGTGGCCTATCACGACTGGTGGTTACGTAACCGCGATCACAACGGCAACGGCGTGCCGGAATATGGCGCGACCCGCGATAAAGCCCACAACACCGAGAGCGGCGAGATGCTGTTTACGGTAAAAAAAGGTGACAAAGAAGAGACGCAGTCTGGACTGAACAACTACGCCCGCGTGGTGGAGAAAGGCCAGTACGACAGTCTGGAAATTCCGGCACAGGTCGCTGCGTCGTGGGAATCGGGCCGTGATGATGCCGCCGTCTTTGGGTTTATCGACAAAGAACAGCTGGATAAATATGTCGCTAACGGCGGCAAACGTAGCGACTGGACGGTGAAATTCGCCGAAAACCGCAGTCAGGACGGAACGTTGCTGGGCTACTCGCTATTGCAGGAGTCGGTGGATCAGGCCAGCTATATGTACAGCGATAACCATTATCTGGCAGAGATGGCAACCATCCTCGGTAAGCCGGAAGAGGCCAAACGCTATCGCCAGTTGGCACAGCAGCTCGCGGACTACATCAACACCTGTATGTTCGACCCGACTACACAGTTCTACTATGACGTGCGCATTGAAGATAAACCGCTGCCGAACGGCTGTGCGGGTAAACCGATTGTCGAGCGCGGTAAAGGGCCGGAAGGCTGGTCACCGCTGTTTAACGGTGCGGCAACGCAGGCCAATGCCGACGCGGTGGTGAAGGTGATGCTCGATCCTAAAGAGTTCAATACCTTTGTTCCGCTGGGAACGGCGGCGTTAACCAATCCGGCCTTTGGCGCGGATATCTACTGGCGCGGGCGCGTATGGGTGGATCAGTTCTGGTTTGGTCTGAAAGGGATGGAGCGTTACGGTTATCGCGATGATGCCCTGAAACTGGCGGATACGTTCTTCCGGCACGCCAAAGGGTTAACCGCCGATGGCCCAATTCAGGAGAATTACAACCCGCTCACTGGCGCACAGCAAGGCGCACCAAATTTCTCCTGGAGTGCCGCACATTTGTATATGTTGTATAACGATTTTTTCCGTAAGCAATAATTTGCAACGGCTGGCGGATGCGGCGTGAACGCCTTATCCGCCCTACATATTCGTTCCCGTAGGCTGGATAAGACGCGACAAGCGTCGCATCCGGCATCTGCACCGCGCCACCGGCGGATGCTGCGTGAACGCCTTATCCGCCCTACATGTTCGTTCCCGTAGGCTGGATAAGACCCGACAAGCGTCGCATCCGGCATCTGCACCTCGCCACTGGCGGATGCGGCGTGAACGCCTTATCCGCCCTACATGTTCGTTCCCGTAGGCTGGATAAGACGCGACAAGCGTCGCATCCGGCATCTGCACCACGCCACTGGCGGATGCGGCGTGAACGCCTTATCCGCCCTACATGTGCAATCCCCCAGGCGGATAGGACCCGGCAAGCGTCGCATCCGGCGTTACCACCGGGCGTATTCTTTTTGAATCCCATCACAAACCCCGCACTCCCCTTTTCCCTTTTCTCCGGCGACGGCTAAATTAGAACTCATCCGACCACATAACAATTATTTTACATACTGGACAATTTTATGAGCTATCCGTCGCTGTTCGCCCCGCTTGATCTAGGCTTTACCACGTTAAAAAACCGCGTGTTAATGGGCTCAATGCACACTGGGCTGGAGGAATACCCGGACGGTGCTGAACGGCTGGCTGCGTTTTATGCCGAACGCGCCCGTCACGGCGTGGCGCTGATTGTTAGCGGCGGCATTGCACCAGATTTAACAGGCGTTGGCATGGAAGGTGGCGCAATGCTCAACGACGCCAGCCAGATCCCACACCATCGCACCATTACCGAAGCGGTACATCAGGAAGGCGGCAAAATCGCCCTGCAAATTTTGCATACCGGGCGCTACAGCTACCAGCCGCATCTGGTCGCGCCGTCCGCACTACAAGCGCCAATCAACCGCTTTGTTCCTCATGAACTCACCCATGAAGAGATTCTGCAACTGATCGACGATTTTGCCCACTGTGCGCAACTGGCGCGGGAGGCTGGATACGATGGCGTAGAGGTAATGGGTTCCGAAGGGTATTTGATCAACGAATTTCTGACTCTGCGCACCAATCAGCGTAGCGACCAGTGGGGCGGCGATTACCGCAACCGGATGCGGTTTGCCGTCGAAGTAGTGCGTGCGGTGCGCGAGCGCGTCGGCAACGACTTCATTATTATCTACCGGCTGTCGATGCTCGACCTGGTCGAAGGCGGCGGGACTTTTACCGAAACGGTAGAACTGGCGCAGGCCATTGAAGCGGCGGGCGCAACCATTATCAACACAGGAATAGGCTGGCATGAAGCGCGAATTCCGACCATCGCCACGCCAGTGCCGCGCGGCGCATTTAGCTGGGTCACGCGCAAACTGAAAGGTCACGTCTCGTTGCCGCTGGTGACCACCAACCGGATTAATGATCCGCAGGTTGCCGACGATATTCTCTTGCGCGGCGATGCCGATATGGTGTCGATGGCGCGACCGTTTCTTGCTGATGCGGAGCTGCTGTCAAAAGCGCAATCAGGCCGAGCCGATGAGATCAACACCTGTATTGGCTGCAATCAGGCCTGTCTCGATCAGATCTTCGTTGGCAAAGTCACCTCGTGCCTGGTGAATCCTCGCGCCTGCCATGAAACCAAAATGCCGATCCTTCCCGCAGTACAGAAAAAAAATCTGGCGGTGGTCGGTGCTGGTCCGGCAGGGCTGGCGTTTGCCATTAACGCGGCGGCGCGTGGTCATCAGGTAACGTTGTTTGACGCGCACAGTGAGATTGGCGGGCAGTTTAATATCGCCAAACAGATCCCCGGCAAAGAGGAGTTTTACGAAACGCTGCGCTACTACCGGCGGATGATCGAAGTAACGGGCGTGACTCTGAAACTCAATCACACCGTAACAGCGGATCAGTTACAGGAATTCGATGAAACGATCCTCGCCAGCGGGATCGTGCCGCGCGTTCCGCCTATCGACGGGATCGATCATCCGAAGGTGCTGAGTTATCTCGATGTACTGCGCGACAAAGCGCTGGTGGGCAACAAAGTTGCCATTATCGGTTGTGGCGGGATTGGTTTTGATACGGCGATGTATTTAAGTCAGCCGGGCGAATCCACCAGCCAGAATATCGCCGAGTTCTGTAATGAGTGGGGAATCGACAGTAGCCTGCAACAGGCCGGAGGTTTGAGTCCGCAAGGCATGCAGATCCCCCGTAGCCCACGGCAGATTGTGATGCTCCAACGCAAAACCAGCAAACCAGGACAAGGGTTGGGCAAAACTACGGGCTGGATCCATCGCACCACCCTACTCTCGCGCGGCGTGAAAATGATCCCTGGCGTAAGTTACCAGAAGATCGACGATGACGGGCTGCATGTGGTGATCAACGGCGAAACGCAGATAATAGCCGTGGATCATGTGGTGATCTGCGCAGGGCAAGAGCCAAACCGCACGCTGGCGCAACCGCTGATTGATAGCGGGAAAACCGTGCATTTAATTGGCGGCTGCGATGTAGCTATGGAGCTGGACGCACGACGGGCAATTGCCCAGGGAACACGGCTGGCGCTGGAGATTTAAATCGTTATTTGAAGTGCCGGATGCAACGCATCCGGCACGTCGCGTTAATCAATAAACAAGGCGGGAGAAATGCCGAATCGCGTTGCCAATTTTTTAGCGTGTTCCAGCGTTAATTTCCTCTTCCCGCTCAAAACGCGTGACACCATAGATTTACTGCCAATTTCCGGCAGATCGGAAAGGGTTAAACCATATTGATCCATAAGGGTACGAATCACGGCTATACCGCCAGGCATGGCTTGAGCCATGGCATTAAATTCCGCAAATTCGGGCGCTGATTCTTCCCACGCGGTTATTTTGGCACACACCAGATCCAGTAAGGGGTTTTCAGGATCGTTGAGCAGCAGATGATCTACCAGTTCCAGCGCCTGGGTGTATTGTTCCTCGTTCTGAATACCCGCCAGAAAAGGTGCCACAGCAGTTAGCTTTTCTCCTGCTTGCAAGATGTCGGCAATCGCAATCATTTTTTCCCCTTAGTACGATGAACAGCGGTAAAGAAATCGTATTCTTTATGCGTCATAACTTCACGTATGTAGCACTTTTGCGATTCAAAAAAGACCATTGCTACAACACGTAATTCATTGCCCCCAACATTGAAAACATAATGCTTATCCAGATATTTGAAGTTATCCAGAGATGGGAATACTGCTTTTAATGACTCAGGTTTTTTGAAATATCCCTTAGCAATCGTGTTCCCCAGAGCCACCAACTCCGTTTTATGTTGCGGGTATTTTTCCGCAGCATCTTTCAATGCTTTTTGAGTTATCAGGTGCATTCTTCATCACGTCAGTTGACAAATTGGCAATATGATAACATCCGTTGACAGATTGGCAACGGATGAATTTATCTGTGTGACGGAAGAATAAACGTAGAAAAACGCTAAACAAGAGAATGTAGAGGATGGTGACAGGGATTTTTTGTTTTATGGAAGCGCGATTCCAGAACTGGGCAGACATTGCCGGATGCGACGCTTGCCGCGTCTTATCCGACATGGGGGTAACGTACTGAACGTATGCCGGATAAGGCGTTTACGCCGCATCCGGCAGGTTGTTCTCAACCTTACCGACGACGTCCCAGCTTCACTGCTTTCAGCACCACAAATTTATTATTCGTCGCAATAGTGGTGCAGTTGCCGAAAATCTTCTTCAGTTTATGGAAGTAATCCAGATGGCGGTTGGCAACGATATACAGCTCGCCGTTGATTTTCAGGCAGCGGCGAGCGTGGTGGAACATTTCCCAGGCGACGTTATCGGTCAGCGCATGTTGCTGGTGAAACGGCGGGTTGCAGAGCACAGCATTAAAGCGGAAAGGCTCCACGCCGGAGAGCGCGTTGTTGATCATAAACTCGCAGCGATCCAACGCCTCTGGCATGTTGGTTTCTACGTTCAAACGGCTGGAAGCAACCGCCATCGGCGATTCATCGACAAACACCACTTTCGCCTGCGGGTTTTTATCAAGCAGCGTCAGGCCAATAACGCCGTTACCACAGCCGAGATCGACAATCTCACCTTCGAGATTCTCTGGCAGATGCTGCATAAAGAAGCGCGCGCCGATATCCAGCCCGGTGCGGGAGAAGACATTCGCATGGTTGTGGATAGTCCAGTCAGTACCTTCCAGCTTCCAGCTAACGGTCTGCGGCGCATCGGCCAGCGGCGGTTCATTGAAAGTGCAGTTAATCAGGCGCGCTTTTTTCCAGGCCAGCGTGGTGGTGGTCGGGCCGAGCACTTTTTCGAATAGTTCCAGCGTGGAAGTGTGGATGTCACGGGCTTTGGCACCGGCAATAATACGTGTTTGTGGTGTGACCACTTTGCGCAGCGCACGCAGTTGTTGTTCCAGCAATGCCAATGTTTTCGGTACTTTGATCAGCACCACGCCCGGCTGTTGCGGGTAGTCGGCGGTGCTGTCGAGAAACTTCACGCTCGATTCATCAATCCCGTTAAGGCGTAAATTCTCGCGCGTCGCCAGTTCGCTGATGTATGAGTCGCCAATGCTGTACGGCTTATGTTCCGCCAGCACACAGCTTAACGCACCAAAAGCATCATTCAGGATTAACACCGGGCCGCGGATTTCTGTGTCGTCCAACTGTTGCAGCAAATATTCATCCGCCGCTTCCCACGCCTGTAGCGGGTTAACGTCATCCGTCGCCGGGAAACGTTGTAGTGTCAGTGAACGGAAACCGTTGTCTAAGTGGCTCATCGGCCCTCCTGAATGATAAAATTTCGACGTTGCCCCTGAAAAGGGTGCGTGAGTATACCCTTTTTCTCTTTTTCGTGGGCGGTTATGAGCAATCTTACTTATCTTCAGGGTTACCCCGAGCAGTTGCTTTCCCAGGTGCGCACGCTGATTAACGAACAGCGTCTGGGCGAAGTGCTGGCAAAACGCTATCCGGGAACGCACGACTACGCCACCGATAAGGCGCTGTGGCAATATACCCAGGATCTGAAAAATCAGTTTCTGCGTAATGCCCCGCCGATCAATAAAGTGATGTATGACAATAAGATCCACGTGCTGAAAAACGCGCTCGGGTTACATACCGCTGTTTCTCGTGTGCAGGGCGGCAAGCTGAAAGCGAAGGCGGAGATTCGCGTCGCCACCGTGTTTCGTAACGCGCCGGAACCGTTTTTGCGCATGATCGTGGTGCACGAGCTGGCGCATCTGAAAGAGAAAGAACATAACAAAGCGTTCTACCAGTTGTGCTGCCATATGGAACCACAGTACCACCAGCTTGAGTTCGACACCCGTCTATGGCTGACGCAGCTTACGCTTGAGCAGGACAAAATCTGAAAATGCTCTCAGGCGCTATCTTTTCCTCCTTTAGCGCCTAAAATCGACCTCCCCTCTATCGTTAAGGATAACGACCATGCTGCGCGCATTTGCCCGCCTTCTTCGCCGCATTTGTTTTTCTCGCCGGACTCTCAAAATTGCTTGTGTTCTGTTGCTTGTGGCAGGCGCGACGATTTTTATCGCCGATCGGGCAATGGTCAATGCCAGCCAACAACTCACCTGGAGTGACGTCAACGCTATTCCGGCACGTAACGTGGGTTTACTGTTGGGAGCAAGACCGGGTAATCGCTATTTTACCCGACGTATTGATACCGCCGCAGAGTTGTACCACGCAGGAAAAGTGAAATGGCTGCTGGTCAGTGGCGATAACGGACGTAAAAATTACGATGAAGCCTCAGGCATGCAGCAGGCTTTGATCGCAAAGGGCGTACCGGCAAAAGTGATCTTCTGTGACTATGCCGGATTCTCAACGCTTGATTCAGTGGTGCGTGCCAATAAAGTGTTTGGGGAGAACCATATCACCATTATCTCGCAGGAATTTCATAATCAACGCGCCATCTGGCTGGCAAAACAATACGGCATCGATGCTATCGGGTTTAACGCACCAGACCTGAATATGAAGCACGGTTTTTATACTCAGTTACGGGAGAAACTCGCCAGAATCAGCGCGGTGATTGACGCGAAAATCTTCCATCGTCAGCCAAAATATCTCGGGCCGTCGGTCATTATTGGTCCGTTTAGTGAGCATGGTTGTCCGGCGCAGAAATAATGCGTATCCGCGCACGTCGAAGATGAAAAAGGCGTGCTACATTGACGGCAGAATCCCTTTATGGAGTATCCACGCGTTATGATACGTTTCGCCGTGATTGGTACGAACTGGATCACTCACCAGTTCGTGGAGGCCGCACATGAAAGCGGTAAATATAAGTTAACCGCCGTTTATTCCCGCAGCCTTGAACAGGCCCAGCACTTCGCCAATGAGTTTTCTGTCGAGCATCTGTTTACTTCGCTGGAAGCAATGGCGGAAAGTGACGCTATTGACGCGGTGTATATTGCCAGCCCGAACGCCCTGCATTTTTCCCAGACACAACTTTTCCTGAGCCACAAAATTCATGTGATTTGTGAGAAACCACTGGCGTCAAATTTGGCGGAAGTGGATGCAGCCATTGCCTGCGCGCGTGAAAATCAGGTGGTGCTGTTTGAGGCATTTAAAACGGCCAGCCTGCCTAACTTTCATCTGTTACGCCAGGCGCTGCCGAAAGTTGGCAAGCTACGTAAAGTCTTTTTCAACTATTGCCAGTATTCCTCGCGTTATCAACGTTATCTGAACGGCGAAAATCCCAATACCTTTAATCCAGCGTTCTCTAACGGCTCGATCATGGATATCGGCTTTTACTGCCTGGCCTCTGCCGTGGCACTGTTTGGCGAACCGAAAAGCGTGCAGGCGACCGCCAGTTTGCTGGCAAGTGGCGTGGATGCTCACGGCGTGGTGGTGATGGATTACGGCGACTTTAGCGTCACCTTGCAGCACTCAAAAGTGAGTGATTCTGTTCTGGCAAGCGAGATTCAGGGCGAAGCAGGGTCGCTGGTGATTGAAAAACTCTCCGAATGCCAAAAAGTTTGCTTTGTGCCGCGCGGCAGCCAGATGCAGGATCTCACCCAACCGCAGCATATTAATACCATGCTCTATGAGGCTGAACTGTTCGCTACCCTGGTGGATGAGCATCTGGTGGATCATCCGGGGCTGGCGGTCAGTCGCATCACCGCCAAACTGCTGACCGAGATCCGCCGCCAGACCGGGGTGATTTTTCCAGCAGATAGCGTAAAACAATAATTGTTACCGTAAAGCAGTGTAAAAGGCATGTAACAGACCATTGACTGGGTGAATGGTCTGTCATACTTTGTTACCTGCAAAGGGGAGTAACTTCATTGCCGGTCGATCGTCATTACGATGTGTGAAAAACCACATCCGGTCACCGGGCAACCCAAAAGGAATACGCAGACGTATTCCTTTTTTGTTGTAAGTGAGACCTTGCCGGAAGGCGAGGTCTATGCATAAAAAGCAGCGGCTGACGTCTTCCGACGTTGGCCGTTTTTTTATGTGTAAGGAACTTCTATGAATACTGTCGGCACGCCGTTGCTATGGGGCGGATTCGCTGTTGTTGTCGCCATTATGCTGGCTATCGACCTGTTGTTGCAGGGGCGTCGTGGGGCACATGCCATGACCATGAAACAGGCTGCGGCCTGGTCTCTGGTCTGGGTGACGCTGTCCTTACTGTTTAATGCCGCTTTCTGGTGGTATTTAGTCCAGACTCAGGGACGCGAAGTCGCGGACCCACAGGCGTTGGCTTTTCTCACGGGTTATCTGATTGAGAAATCTCTGGCGGTCGATAACGTCTTTGTCTGGCTGATGTTGTTCAGCTATTTCTCTGTCCCGGCAGCGTTACAACGGCGCGTGCTGGTGTATGGCGTACTCGGGGCGATTGTTCTGCGTACCATCATGATCTTCACTGGCAGTTGGCTGATTTCGCAGTTCGACTGGATCCTGTATATCTTCGGTGCCTTCCTGCTGTTTACCGGCGTGAAGATGGCGCTCGCCCATGAAGATGAATCAGGTATTGGCGACAAGCCGCTGGTACGCTGGCTACGCGGTCATTTGCGTATGACCGACACCATCGACAACGAGCATTTCTTTGTGCGTAAGAATGGCTTGTTGTATGCCACGCCGCTGATGCTGGTGCTGATTCTGGTGGAGTTGAGCGACGTGATTTTCGCCGTGGATAGCATTCCGGCTATCTTCGCTGTTACCACTGACCCGTTCATTGTGCTGACCTCAAACCTGTTTGCGATCCTCGGCCTGCGTGCGATGTATTTCCTGCTGGCAGGTGTAGCAGAACGTTTCTCGATGCTCAAATATGGTCTGGCGGTGATTCTGGTGTTTATCGGTATCAAGATGCTGATTGTCGACTTCTACCATATTCCGATCGCCGTCTCGCTGGGCGTGGTGTTTGGCATTCTGGTGATGACGTTCATTATCAACGCCTGGGTGAATTATCGGCATGATAAACAGCGGGTTGGATGATTTTTAATCTGCCTAAGCCGTGTACCCTGTCATCAACATGAGCACCGTTTTCTCCCTCTCCCTTCCACACAGGGAGAGGGTTGGGGTGAGGGTAATTTTTCGCACCGATGCTGGCCTGTTCCCCTCACCCTCTCCCCAAAAGGGGCGAGGGGACTGACCGAGTACTTTTTTGACGTTGCCATCAGTCTGGAAGCCACACGTTGGGCTTTATTTTTATGTCAAATAAATGTAACCATTAAGTTGCAAAATATGACCTCTCTTTAAAATCCAGTATTTTTCGCTTCCCGAAGCTGTAACTTTCCTTATACTCGACCTTGCAAACACTTTGTTACATCCTGAAAGATGCGTCGACAGAACGCACCAGGGATGTGCGACAACACAATGAAAGGATCGAAAAATGACTACGCAACGTTCACCGGGGCTATTCCGGCGTCTGGCTCATGGCAGCCTGGTAAAACAAATCCTGGTCGGCCTTGTTCTGGGGATTCTTCTGGCATGGATCTCAAAACCCGCGGCGGAAGCTGTCGGTCTGTTAGGTACTTTGTTCGTCGGCGCACTGAAAGCTGTCGCACCAATTCTGGTGCTGATGCTGGTAATGGCTTCCATCGCTAACCACCAGCACGGGCAGAAAACCAATATCCGCCCTATTTTGTTCCTCTATCTGCTGGGCACCTTCTCAGCTGCTCTGGCCGCAGTAGTCTTCAGCTTTGCCTTCCCTTCTACCCTGCACTTGTCCAGTAGCGCGGGCGATATTTCGCCGCCGTCAGGTATTGTAGAAGTGATGCGTGGACTGGTATTGAGTATGGTTTCCAACCCTATCGACGCCTTGCTGAAAGGTAACTATATCGGGATTCTGGTGTGGGCAATTGGCCTTGGTTTCGCACTGCGTCACGGTAACGAGACCACCAAAAACCTGGTCAATGATATGTCGAATGCCGTTACCTTTATGGTGAAACTGGTGATTCGCTTCGCACCGATCGGTATTTTTGGTCTGGTTTCTTCTACCCTGGCAACCACCGGTTTCTCCACACTGTGGGGCTACGCGCAACTGCTGGTCGTGCTGGTTGGCTGTATGTTACTGGTGGCGCTGGTAGTTAACCCGCTGCTGGTATGGTGGAAAATTCGTCGTAACCCGTTCCCGCTGGTGCTGCTGTGCCTGCGTGAAAGCGGTGTGTATGCCTTCTTCACCCGCAGCTCTGCAGCGAACATTCCGGTGAATATGGCGCTGTGTGAAAAGCTGAATCTGGATCGCGATACCTATTCCGTTTCTATTCCGCTGGGTGCCACCATCAATATGGCGGGCGCAGCAATCACCATTACCGTGTTGACGCTGGCTGCGGTTAATACGCTGGGTATTCCGGTCGATCTGCCCACAGCGCTGCTGTTGAGCGTGGTGGCTTCTCTGTGTGCCTGTGGCGCATCCGGCGTGGCAGGTGGTTCTCTGCTGCTGATCCCGCTGGCCTGTAATATGTTCGGTATTTCGAACGATATCGCCATGCAGGTGGTTGCCGTCGGCTTTATCATCGGCGTATTACAGGACTCTTGCGAAACCGCGCTGAACTCTTCAACTGACGTGCTGTTCACTGCGGCAGCTTGCCAGGCGGAAGACGATCGTCTGGCAAATAGCGCCCTGCGTAATTAATGTTTAACCCCTTTCGTCTACGGCGGAAGGGGTTTTCTCTACTTTAAACGGATCAATTCCCCTTTTCTGCATCCGCCAGAAACGAATGATATTCAGGCCATTCATAAGCAGAAAACTACCCTCAATCATCGTGCCGCCTATCGACCCCGCCCAGAAGTTGTGAATCACCCAGCAACACGTTGAAAACCACATCACGCAACGCATGGTCAGCCCTTTACAGCGGAACAGCGCCCAGGTACTGACAATCGTGCCGATAACCGGCAATAGTTCGACAGGATGATGGAACTTCGCGAGGCCAATTCCGCCTGTCAACACAATAAAAATCGCCATTACCCATAAGCTGCGCGTGCGTAAGGTAATCAGCGTACGAATGGCATTAAGGATGGCACTGGCACCGGCGGGATAGGTGCCCAGTAGAAAAAAATGCACGCCAATAACGGCGCTATAGACCGAAAGCTGCTTTTTAAAGCGACGTTCGTCACGGTTGAAAAATGTTGTAATACCAATCAGAAAGGCGATGACACCCACGCCCTGGGCCAGCCAATACGCGGTCATGATAAATCCTTAGCAGGTATGGAAAAGCAAACGGCGCTTCACATTATGAAACGCCGTTTTTTATTAACAACTTATTTCGACTTTACAGCGTTACGCCACTTTTGAAGATCGCCAGTTCGCGGAAGTCGTTACGCTCGTTGCAGGTTTGCTTACCGTTGGCAAACTCAACGATGGTATCGATAAATTCTTCCAGCAACTGCGGCATCGCTTTACCGTGGATCAGCTGACCCGCATCAAAGTCGATCCAGTGTTTTTTCTTCGCCGCCAGTTCACTGTTGGTGGCGATTTTCACCGTCGGCACAAATCCGCCGTACGGCGTGCCGCGACCGGTACTGAACAGCACCATGTGGCAGCCCGCACCGGCCAGTGCGCTGGTCGCTACTGCATCGTTACCCGGCGCGCTTAACAGGTTCAGGCCAGGCGTTTTCAAACGTTCGCCGTAACGCAGCACGTCAACTACGACACTGGAACCCGCTTTCTGGGTACAACCAAGTGATTTGTCCTCCAGCGTGGTGATACCGCCCGCTTTGTTCCCCGGTGATGGGTTTTCGTAGATCGGCTGGTCATGCGCAATAAAATACTGCTTGAAGTCATTGACCATGGTGACCAGTTTTTCAAACGTTGCTTCGTCACGGCAATGGTCCATCAGCAACTGCTCTGCGCCAAACATCTCCGGTACTTCAGTCAGCACGGTAGTGCCGCCGTTAGCAATGACGTAATCAGAGAAACGCCCCAGCATTGGGTTAGCAGTAATACCGGAAAGACCGTCGGAACCGCCGCACTCCAGACCAAACTTCAGTTCGCTGAGTTTACCCGGCTCACGCTTGTCGTTGCGCATGACGTTATACAACTGATGCAGATGTTCGATCCCCGCTTCAATTTCATCATCCTGCTGTTGGCAGATCATGAAATGAACGCGTTCAGGATCGATATCACCCAGCGTTTCACGGAACGCGGCAACCTGATTGTTTTCACAACCCAGACCAATGACCAACACGGCGCCTGCGTTCGGATGACGCACCATGTTTTGCAGCATGGTACGGGTATTAATGTGATCGTCGCCCAACTGCGAGCAACCGTAGGTGTGGCTAAAGAGGAACACGCCGTCAGTACCTTCAGCGTTGTTCGTCTCTTTCAGAAAACGGTTCTGGATCTGCCGCGCGATGCCGTTGACACACCCCACGGTTGGCAGGATCCACAGCTCGTTACGTACCCCGACATCACCGTTAGCACGACGATAGATCTGCACTTCGCGATCTGCCGCTTGCGCAGGCAGATCGTGAAAATCAGGTTGATAGCGATACTGATCCAGATCGCTCAGATTCGTGCGCGTATTGTGGGCATGAACGTGTTCACCTGCGGCAATATCCGCCAATGCATAACCAATCGGTAGGCCATATTTAATGACGTTGGCCCCTTTTTCGATATCCGTTAACGCAAATTTATGTCCACGAGCGACATCCTGGCGCAGCGTAACGGTCTGGTTATCGACACTGATTTCAGTGCCTTCCGCCAAATCCGCTAACGCGACCGCGACGTTATCCAGCGCATGGATCTTGATGTATTGCATATCAACCCCAGACCTTAGTTCAGTTCAATGGCGAAGTAGTCACGCGCATTGTTAAAGCAAATATTTCTCACCATCTCGCCCAGCAGGTTGATGTCCGCCGGTGCTTCGCCCGCTTCCACCCAGCGGCCAATCATCTGGCACAGAATGCGGCGGAAATATTCGTGACGGGTATACGACAGGAAGCTACGGCTGTCAGTCAGCATCCCAACAAAACGGCTCAGCAGACCGAGCTGTGCCAGTTGGGTCATTTGACGTTCCATACCGTCTTTCTGATCGTTAAACCACCAGCCGGAACCGAACTGCATTTTGCCTGGCATACCTTCGCCCTGGAAGTTACCGATCATAGTACCCAGTACTTCGTTATCGCGTGGGTTCAGGCAGTACAGAATGGTTTTCGGCAGCAGGTTTTCTTCGTTCTGTTTGCTAAGCAGCTTAGACAGTTCTTCCGCCATCGGACGGTCGTTGATGGAGTCAAAACCTACATCCGGCCCCAGCAGTTTAAACTGACGCAGGTTGTTATTACGCAGCGCGCCGATGTGGTACTGCTGTACCCAGCCGCGACGTGCATATTCGGCGCCCAGGAACACCAGCACCGCAGTTTTGAACTGTGCGACTTCATGCTCGCTCAGAGTTTCACCTGCCAGACGACGAGCCAGGATGCTGTCCAGTTCCGCTTCGTTCGCTTCAGCAAACATCACCACATCCAGCGCGTGGTCAGAGACTTTACAACCGTGAGCGGCGAAGTGATCCAGACGTTTGGTCAGAGCAGTTTGCAGATCAGCAAAACGGCGAATGTCGGTATCAGAAACTTCACCCAGCTTCGCCATGTAGTCGTTAAAGGTCGCCTGTTCAATGTTGAAGGCTTTGTCCGGACGCCAGCTCGGCAGCACTTTGATGGTGAAAGAACCATCTTTGGCGATCTCTGCGTGATGTTCCAGAGAGTCGATCGGATCATCGGTGGTGCCGACCATTTTCACGTTCATCTGCTGCATGATACCGCGCGCGGAGAATTTGTCCTGCGCCAGCAGTTCGTTACATTCGTTCCAGATTTCATCCGCAGTAGACGGAGACAGCAGTTTACCTGTGATGCCAAACGGACGACGCAGTTCGAGGTGCGTCCAGTGGTATAACGGGTTACCGATAGTGTGCGGAACGGTCGCCGCCCAGGCATCAAACTTCTCACGGTCAGATGCATCACCAGTACACAGGCGCTCAGCAACCCCATTGGTACGCATTGCGCGCCATTTGTAATGGTCACCTTTCAGCCAGATGTCATACAGGTTTTTAAAGCGGTAGTCTTCTGCGATTTGCTGCGGCGGTAAATGGCAATGGTAGTCGAAAATCGGCTGGTCTTTTGCGTAGTCGTGATACAGACGGCGGGCAAATTCAGTATCTAACAGGAAATCTTCAGTCATAAACGGAGTCATTATCGTCTTCCTCTCAACGAGTGAGCTAGCTTGCTTAAGGTGCGATGCTGACAAAGTTATCACACCAATTTCCAGAGCCCGAGGATATTTTCGTGAGTTAGATCAATAAACGTAGTTAAAAAAATTACTCTCAAAGTGGTAAATCCCTCTGCAAGCCGCGCCAGTTCTGGCTTCACTCTCATCCAGTAATGCCCACACAAATATTCCCACATTTGTGATGGCTCTCACCTTTTAAAGTTGTATGACAAGTTATCTTTCTGCCGTCGCGAATCATAAGTCGACGGAATGCAAATTGCCGATTCTTTCATTTGTTAGATGAATTGGGTTGACCGGTACGGAAGCCGAATTAGCACGAAACTTTCATGGCAGCGTTCGGGGTGTACCGGTTTTTTTTCGGTCATCCGGTCGTAACTAACATCCTCTGCCCCAGGCAGGATGATGACCGCGCTTATTGCGGATATAACAAAACGATGAGGTTTTACATGCGTAAAATTAAAGGGTTACGTTGGTACATGATCGCATTGGTGACGCTCGGCACCGTGCTCGGTTACCTGACGCGTAACACTGTGGCGGCAGCTGCACCAACTCTGATGGAAGAGTTAAACATCTCCACCCAACAGTATTCCTACATCATCGCAGCCTATTCTGCTGCATATACGGTCATGCAACCTGTAGCGGGTTATGTACTGGATGTTCTGGGGACGAAAATCGGTTACGCAATGTTTGCCGTATTGTGGGCGGTATTCTGTGGCGCAACCGCACTGGCTGGTAGCTGGGGCGGTCTGGCGATTGCCCGTGGTGCGGTTGGTGCGGCAGAAGCAGCAATGATCCCTGCAGGTCTGAAAGCCAGTTCCGAATGGTTCCCGGCGAAAGAACGCTCCATCGCAGTAGGTTACTTTAACGTTGGTTCCTCAATTGGTGCGATGATTGCGCCGCCGCTGGTGGTTTGGGCAATCGTGATGCACAGCTGGCAGATGGCATTTATCATCTCCGGTGCATTGAGCTTTATCTGGGCGATGGCATGGCTGATTTTCTATAAACATCCGCGCGACCAGAAGCATCTGACCGATGAAGAACGCGACTATATTATTAATGGTCAGGAAGCCCAGCACCAGGTGAGCACGGCGAAGAAAATGTCCGTTGGTCAGATTCTGCGTAACCGTCAGTTCTGGGGTATCGCGCTGCCGCGTTTCCTGGCAGAACCAGCCTGGGGTACTTTTAACGCGTGGATCCCGCTGTTCATGTTTAAAGTTTACGGCTTTAACCTGAAAGAGATCGCGATGTTCGCCTGGATGCCGATGCTGTTTGCTGACCTTGGTTGTATCCTCGGTGGTTACCTGCCGCCGCTGTTCCAGCGTTGGTTTGGTGTGAACCTGATTGTTTCCCGTAAGATGGTGGTAACACTGGGTGCGGTGCTGATGATTGGCCCAGGTATGATCGGTCTGTTCACCAACCCATATGTCGCAATTATGCTGCTGTGTATCGGTGGTTTTGCTCACCAGGCACTGTCTGGCGCGCTGATTACCCTCTCTTCTGACGTGTTTGGTCGTAACGAAGTGGCAACGGCAAACGGTCTGACCGGGATGTCTGCATGGCTGGCAAGTACGCTGTTTGCGCTGGTTGTTGGTGCACTGGCTGACACCATCGGCTTCAGCCCGCTGTTTGCAGTACTGGCAGTGTTCGACCTGTTAGGTGCGCTGGTTATCTGGACCGTGTTGCAGAACAAACCGGCGATTGAGGTGGCGCAGGAAACACATAACGATCCCGCACCGCAACATTAACGCTAACTGTAAGTTTTAGTTTCCCTTCAAAGCCGCCTTCTCAGGCGGCTTTTTCATCACTGCGAGTAGAGCTAAACTCGCAAAAGTGGTATAACAAATATAGTCTGCCGTATCATGCCTGGAGCGCATATGGAAATCACTGAACCACGCCGTTTGTACCAACAGCTCGCCGCTGACCTGAAAGAACGCATCGAGCAGGGCGTCTATCTGGTGGGTGACAAACTGCCCGCCGAACGTTTTATTTCTGATGAAAAAAACGTCAGCCGCACCGTGGTTCGTGAAGCCATCATCATGCTTGAAGTCGAGGGCTATGTAGAAGTGCGCAAAGGCTCGGGAATTCATGTGGTTTCCAACCAGCCTCGCCATCAGCAGGCGGCTGACGCGAATATGGAATTTGCCAATTACGGCCCGTTTGAGCTGCTCCAGGCACGTCAACTTATCGAAAGCAATATTGCCGAGTTTGCGGCAACTCAGGTAACGAAACAGGACATCATGAAACTGATGGCCATCCAGGAGCAGGCGCGCGGCGAACAATGCTTCCGTGATTCCGAGTGGGATTTGCAGTTCCACATTCAGGTAGCTCTGGCGACGCAGAACTCCGCCCTGGCGGCTATCGTTGAAAAAATGTGGACCCAGCGTAGTCATAACCCGTACTGGAAAAAACTGCACGAGCACATTGATTCCCGTACCGTCGATAACTGGTGTGATGACCACGATCAGATCCTCAAAGCGTTGATACGCAAAGATCCTCATGCTGCCAAACTTGCAATGTGGCAGCATCTGGAAAATACCAAAATTATGTTGTTTAACGAAACCAGTGACGATTTTGAGTTCAATGCCGACCGCTATTTGTTCGCCGAGAATCCTGTCGTTCATCTTGATACTGCAGCCAACAGCAGCAAATAAGCTTCCGCTTCTGACAGGCGCTGCAACGCGCCTGTTCGCTTTATCAGTAAGCGAAAAGTATAAAGTGTCAGCCTGTGTAAATCCTCTCGCCACCCTCCTCCGCAATCAGCAAAATCAGACTCCACGGACATGTAATTTTGATAACGAACAACGTTGACCTTTGTTACAATTAGATTCAATTTGAATTTATGCTATTAGATGTTTTCTTATCTCACGTTTTAACAGGGAATAGTTCAGGCCGTATTGGTGTCTCGACCCGCAATACATACAACAACAGCAATAACCTGACGGGTGTGCATCATTTAAAACCGGCGTGGCGTTAACCGATTCACCAGGAATAATGAATGGAACTTTTGACCCAATTGCTGCAAGCCCTGTGGGCGCAGGATTTTGAAACCCTGGCCAATCCATCGATGATTGGCATGTTGTATTTTGTCTTATTTGTGATTTTGTTCCTCGAAAACGGCTTGCTTCCAGCGGCCTTTTTACCAGGCGACAGCTTACTGGTGTTGGTTGGTGTATTGATTGCCAAAGGCGCAATGGGTTACCCGCAGACTATTATGCTGCTCACTGTTGCGGCCAGCCTCGGTTGCTGGGTCAGCTACATACAGGGGCGATGGCTGGGAAACACCCGCACCGTACAAAACTGGCTATCCCATTTACCCGCGCACTACCACCAACGCGCACACCACCTTTTTCATAAACACGGTTTATCTGCGCTGTTAATTGGTCGCTTTATTGCATTTGTCAGAACATTACTGCCGACTATTGCCGGACTGTCAGGTCTGAATAATGCCCGCTTTCAGTTCTTCAACTGGATGAGTGGCCTGCTGTGGGTGTTGATTCTGACAACCTTAGGTTACATGCTCGGCAAGACGCCGGTATTTTTAAAGTATGAGGACCAGCTGATGTCATGCCTGATGCTGCTCCCGGTGGTGCTGCTGGTGTTCGGCCTGGCAGGTTCTCTGGTTGTGTTATGGAAAAAGAAATATGGAAATCGGGGGTAAAGGATGCAAATACCTCGCATGTCGCTTCGCCAGCTAGCCTGGTTCGGCGCTGCTATACTGCTGGCTGGCACACTGCTGCTGGCCTGGTCTGCGGTTCGTCAACAAGAATCCACGCTGGCGATCCGTGCCGTTCATCAAGGAACGACGATGCCGGACGGTTTTTCCATCTGGCATCACCTTGACGCTCATGGCATTCCTTTCAAAAGCATCACCCCTAAGAATGACACTCTGTTGATTACGTTTGATTCCAGCGATCAAAGTGCCGCCGCCAAAGCGGTCCTCGACAGAACATTGCCTCATGGCTACATCATTGCGCAGCAGGACGATAATAATCAGGCCATGCAATGGCTGACCCGGCTGCGGGACAATTCTCATCGCTTCGGATAGCTTCCTGTTATCCGAAATATATCACTCACTTTGGTGATTTCACCGTTACTGTCTATGATTAATAAGGCGGTGGTTAATACCACCGCCTCGTTGTCTGGACAATCGTTCCTCTGTAATGGGTCCGAGTCACAATGGAAGGTTCAAGAATGAAATACCGCATCGCTTTAGCTGTTTCTCTTTTTGCTCTTAGTGTCAGTAGTTATGCCACTACCCTTTGTCAGGAAAAGGAGCAAAATATCCTTAAGGAGATCAGCTATGCCGAAAAACACCAAAACCAGAATCGTATCAATGGCCTGAACAAAGCCCTTAGTGAAGTGCGGGCGAATTGTTCAGATAACCAGTTGCGTGCCGATCATCAAAAGAAAATCGCGAAGCAGAAAGATGAAGTGGCGGAACGCAAGCATGATTTAGCCGAGGCGAAACAAAAAGGCGATGCGGATAAGATTGCTAAACGCGAACGGAAACTGGCAGAAGCGCAGGAAGAGCTGAAAAAGCTGGAAGCGCGCGACTACTAATCCCCAATAGTTACTACTTACTCACCTGGAGAAAACTATGTCGAAAGAACACACTACGGAACACCTGCGTGCTGAGTTGAAATCCCTGTCCGATACGCTGGAAGAGGTTCTCAGCTCCTCTGGTGAAAAGTCAAAAGAAGAACTGAGTAAGATTCGTAGCAAAGCGGAACAGGCTCTGAAGCAGAGTCGCTATCGTCTGGGTGAAACTGGTGATGCGATTGCCAAACAAACCCGTGTTGCGGCAGCGCGTGCCGATGAGTATGTGCGTGAAAATCCGTGGGCGGGGGTTGGTATTGGTGCAGCCATCGGCGTAGTGCTGGGCGTTCTGCTGTCGCGTCGTTAATTATGGCGGACACTCATCACGCACAAGGGCCCGGTAAAAGCGTTCTGGGCATCGGGCAGCGAATTGTCACCATCATGGTCGAAATGGTGGAGACGCGTCTGCGGCTGGCAGTGGTTGAGCTGGAAGAAGAAAAAGCCAATATCTTTCAGCTTTTACTGATGCTCGGCCTGACGATGCTTTTCGCTGCATTTGGTCTTATGAGCCTGATGGTGCTGATTATCTGGGCCGTTGATCCGCAATATCGCCTGAATGCAATGATTGCCACCACTGTGGTGCTGCTGCTTCTGGCACTCATCGGCGGTATCTGGACGTTACGCAAGTCGCGCAAATCCACATTGTTGCGCCATACGCGTCACGAACTGGCAAACGATCGACAACTTCTCGAGGAGGAGTCCCGTGAGCGGTAAAGTCGAACGTGAACAACGTAAGGCACAACTGCTTCGTCAGATCCAGCAGCAACGGTTGGATCTTTCCGCCAGTCGGCGTGACTGGCTGGAGGCAACGGGTGCCTATGATCGCCGCTGGAATATGCTGTTGAGCCTGCGTTCCTGGGCGCTGGTCGGCAGCAGCGTGATGGCTATCTGGACTATTCGTCATCCGAATATGCTGGTCCGCTGGGCCAGACGCGGTTTTGGCGTCTGGAGCGCATGGCGTCTGGTTAAAACCACCCTCAATCAGCAACAGCTTCGCGGTTAACTTCCTCTCTGGCCGGAACTACTCCGGCCTTATCCCTCAAATTTTTTGAAAATTTTTGACAGTTTTCCTTGCTAACAATCATCATTCACCACGTTTATGATTCTCTCCATCGACAGCAATGACGCTAATACCGCGCCCTTGCACAAAAAAACAATCAGCAGCCTGAGTGGCGCAGTGGAGAGTATGATGAAAAAATTAGAAGATGTTGGTGTACTGGTAGCGCGTATTTTAATGCCGATTCTGTTTATTACCGCAGGCTGGGGAAAAATTACTGGCTACGCTGGTACTCAACAATATATGGAAGCAATGGGCGTCCCGGGCTTTATGCTCCCGCTGGTGATTCTGCTTGAGTTTGGTGGTGGTCTGGCAATCCTGTTTGGTTTCCTGACTCGCACCACCGCGTTGTTTACCGCTGGCTTTACACTGTTGACGGCGTTTTTATTTCACAGCAACTTTGCCGAAGGCGTCAACTCGCTGATGTTTATGAAAAACCTGACAATTTCTGGTGGATTCCTGCTGCTGGCAATTACCGGACCGGGCGCGTATAGCATCGACCGTCTGCTGAATAAAAAGTGGTAAGCACGCGCTATACTTATCGGTAAAAAACGAGGGGGAAACTCCTCGTTTCAGATTGTTGACAAAGTGCGCGTTGTTCATGCCGGATGCGGCGTGAACGCCTTATCCGGCCTACAAAAACATGCAAATTCAATATATTGCAAGAACCTCGTAGGCCTGATAAGCATAGCGCATCAGGCAGTTTTGCGTTGCCATCAGTCTCAAACGAGGAGAACCGCTCCTCGTTTTTGCTATTGGAGGAGAGAAAAATGGGTCAACTGATTGACGGCGTCTGGCATGACACCTGGTATGACACCAAATCCACTGGCGGTAAATTTCAACGTTCAGCTTCCGCATTTCGTAACTGGCTCACTGCCGATGGCGCGCCAGGCCCCACTGGTAAAGGCGGTTTTGCCGCAGAGAAAGATCGCTATCATCTCTATGTTTCACTCGCCTGCCCGTGGGCGCACCGCACGCTGATCATGCGTAAACTCAAAGGACTGGAACCGTTTATTTCTGTATCCGTGGTGAACCCGCTGATGCTGGAAAACGGCTGGACCTTTGATGACAGTTTCCCGGGGGCAACCGGCGATACGCTCTATCAACATGAATTCCTGTATCAGCTTTATCTCCACGCCGATCCACACTACAGCGGACGTGTTACTGTTCCCGTGCTGTGGGACAAAAAGAACCACACCATCGTCAGCAACGAATCTGCAGAAATCATCCGCATGTTCAATACCGCGTTTGATGCGCTGGGCGCGAAAGCGGGCGATTATTACCCACCAGCCCTGCAAACGAAAATTGACGAACTTAATGGCTGGATATACGACACCGTAAATAATGGCGTCTATAAAGCTGGTTTTGCCACCAGCCAGGAAGCCTACGACGAGGCGGTGGTGAAAGTGTTTGAATATCTGGCGCGACTGGAACAGATATTAGGGCAGCATCGCTTCCTGACAGGTAACCAGCTAACCGAAGCCGATATTCGCCTTTGGACCACGCTGGTCCGTTTTGATCCGGTGTATGTCACCCACTTTAAGTGCGATAAGCACCGTATCAGCGATTACCTTAACCTGTATGGCTTCCTGCGCGATATCTATCAGATACCGGGAATTGCCGAAACCGTCAATTTCGACCACATCCGTAATCACTACTTCCGCAGCCATAAAACCATCAACCCAACGGGAATTATTTCGATTGGTCCGTGGCAGGATCTCGATGAACCACACGGGCGGGATGTTCGCTTCGGGTAAACAAAGGCACCCTTCGTGGTGCCTCTTGTAGTTGGCTAAGTGCGTGTTGTAATGTCGGATGCGGCGTGAACGCCTTATCTGACCTACAAAACATTGTACATTCAATATATTGCAGAACCCGCCCAGGCCAGATAAGCGTAGCGCATCTGGCGATTTTGCGCTTGCCCTTATCCTTCACAGCGCCTTATTAATTCATCTCGATAATATTTACTGCAAATTCATTCATGTCTATTCTTAATTTGCTGCTTTAAAAACAAGTGATTGAGCAAAATTGAGGCAAAAATGGACTGGTATCTGAAAGTACTAAAAAATTATGTCGGTTTCCGGGGACGTGCACGGCGCAAAGAGTACTGGATGTTTATTCTGGTCAACATCATCTTTACGTTCGTGCTGGGGCTGCTGGATAAAATGCTGGGCTGGCAACGTGCCGGTGGCGAAGGCATCCTGACGACTATCTACGGCATATTGGTGTTTTTGCCGTGGTGGGCAGTACAGTTCCGTCGCCTGCATGACACCGACCGTTCGGCGTGGTGGGTGCTGCTGTTCTTAATTCCGTTTATCGGTTGGCTGATTATCATCATCTTTAACTGCCAGCCAGGGACGCCAGGCGAAAACCGCTTTGGACCTGATCCAAAACTGGAACAGGAATAATAATTAAGCACCTTGCAAAAGGTGCTTTAGATTGTTAACAAAGTGCGCTTTGTTTATGCCGGATGCGGCGTAAACGCCTTATCCAGCCTACAAAATCTTCAAAATTCAATATATTGCAGTAATTGCGTAGGCCTGATAAGCGTAGCGCATCAGGCAGTTTTGCGTTTGTCTGCAGCCAAAAGCACCTTGCAAAAGGTGCTTAATCGTTTATTTTCCGGCGAACAACTTTGGAATTTCCCGCAGACACCAGGATTTTGCTTCCCCCATACTGTCGCGACGCCAGGCCATAATAATATCGATTTCGCTGGTCGATTCCGGGCTGACTACACGCAACCGTCCTTCAGCGATATCTTTTTCTACCATTGGGTACGGCATCGTTGCGACGCCAAGCCCCGCCAGCAATGCCTGACGTTTATCTTCAATGGTGCTGACCGTCAGGCGCGGTTGTTTATCCAGTAACTGTACGGTCAATACCGGGCGTTCACGAGCAGTATCTGCCACTGCAATTCCGCGATATTTCACGCGCGTCACTTCTGAGAGCGGCTCCGGCTCCTGGTGAATCGGGTGATCAGGCGCGGCCACGTAGACGTTCATCAGGGTGTAAAGCTTTCGAGAGTTGATTTCCGACGAGGAACGAAAATGCATATCCGGCGCGATAACAATATCTGCTCGCCCCTGCTCCAGCCGCTCCCACGCCCCCGCCAGCACCTCAGTAATGATTGCCAGTTGGGTATTAGCCCTCGCCGCCAGTTTGTCGATCAACGGGAAAAAGGCAGGCGTAGGCACCAGCGCCTCAGTCACAATGGTAAGATGCGTTTCCCAACCACGCGCGAGGGCTTCGGCATCGGTGGTCAGTTTATCTGCCGCCTCCAGCAGAACGCGTCCCCGCTCCAGCAACATTCGCCCGACATTGGTGAATTTAGTGCGATGGCCCGAACGGTCAAACAGCACCACATCCAGCTCTTCTTCCAGTTTTTGCATGGTGTAGCTAAGCGCGGAAGGCACGCGTCCCAGCTCATCGGCCGCCGCCGCAAAACTACCACGGCGATCAATCGCATCCATAACCCTTAGTGCTTCCAGCGTTAACGCCCTTTCTTTGGCCATTTCGTTCTCATTCAGGAAATTTGAACATACCGGGCAGAATATCTGGCTAACAATGTAGCGTCCAGCCCCTTACCATAAAAGGAAGTAAAGAGAGGTCAAGAATTATGATTACTACCCGAACTGCCAGGCAGTGTGGACAAGCAGACTACGGATGGTTGCAGGCCCGGTATACTTTTTCCTTTGGACACTACTTCGACCCTAAATTGTTAGGCTATGCCTCCCTGCGCGTGCTTAACCAGGAAGTGTTGGCTCCAGGTGCCGCCTTCCAGCCACGTACCTATCCCAAAGTTGATATTTTGAATGTGATTCTCGACGGAGAAGCAGAGTATCGGGACAGCGAAGGCAATCATGTTCAGGCGCGCGCCGGTGAAGCCTTATTGCTTTCTACTCAGCCGGGCGTGAGTTATAGCGAACATAATATCAGCAAGGACAAACCGTTAACGCGAATGCAGCTCTGGCTGGATGCTTGCCCGCAACGGGAGAATCCGCTGATTCAAAAACTGGCGCTTAACATGGGCAAGCAGCAATTAATCGCCTCGCCAGATGGCGCGAAAGGTAGCCTGCAACTGCGCCAGCAAGTGTGGCTGCATCATATTGTGCTCGCCGAGGGAGAAAGCGCGAACTTTCAACTGCACGGTCCGCGCGCTTATTTGCAATCGATCCACGGTCAATTTCATGCGATTACGCATCACGAAGAGAAAGCTGCGCTGACCTGCGGTGATGGCGCATTTATTCGTGACGAGGCTAACATTACACTCGTTGCTGATTCCCCGCTGCGCGCTTTGCTGATAGATTTACCCGTCTAGTTTTTTTACAGGGAGAAGATGATGAGTAAAAAATCGACGAAGAAACGTCAGCCAGTGAAGTCCGTTGCAGCGAAAGAAACCACCCGCGCTACCAAAAGTTTTGGCTATGAAGAGATGTTGAGTGAGTTGGAGGCGATAGTCGCCGACGCCGAAACACGGTTAGCCGAGGATGAAGCTACCGCGTAAAAACAGGTTGCCGGATGCGGCGTAAACGCCTTATCCGGCTTACAAAACCAACAAATTGCACACCCCGTAGGCCGGCCAGCATCACATCCGGCACCAGGTACGACATCCGAAATCCGGCGCTTACCTGGCCTTACTGGCCATAATCTCGATAATCTGCCGATCCGTTTGCTGCATTGAATGACTTGCCAGCGCGCACAGGTTAGCGATCGACTGCTCAACATCATGCGCCACAATCCCTTCATTGCCTGTCACGGCGGTATCATCCAGTGCCATTAACACCGCTTTCCACGCCGCCGACGCACTGGTCGAAACCTTCATCGCGCAACTGTTCGACGCGCCATCGCAAATCATACCGCTCACATCACCGATCATACTGCTGATCGCCATCGAGATGGTTTCATAACGACCATCCACCAGCCATGCCATCCCGGCGGCGGCGCCCATTGCAGCCGTCGTTGCAGCACACAGCGCAGACAAACGCGGTAACTGGTTATGGATGTAAATTGCGCTCAAATGCGAAAGCATCAGCGCACGCGCCAGCCGTTCATCATCCGCTCCGAAGTGTTCTGCTACCACCACCACAGGCATTGTTGCGGTGATCCCCTGGTTACCCGAGCCGGAGTTACTCATAGCCGGAAGCGTAGCGCCGCCCATACGCGCATCGGATGCCGCGCTGGTACGAATCACAATTGACGAGGAGAGATCTTTCGCCAGCAAACCGCGCGCACACTGTTTTTCCAGCGTCGCGCCAATATGCAGCCCCCAGTTACCACTTAAACCTTCCTGCGATAACGCGCAATTTAGCTTCGCGGAATCGAGAATAAAGCGGATCGCCGCAAACGGGACTTCATTGACGAACTTCAGGATCTCTGCCAGCGTCGTTTTGGACAGTACAGCCAGCGGTGACTCTTTCTCACCCTCTGCCACGCACGCCTGTTGGGTAAACACTACGCCATTGTGCGTCTCAATATGAACAATGTTGGTATGCCCACCGACGATAGTGACACAAGCCCACTGCTCGCCGTTCCAGACTTTGGCGCGTGAGAAGAGGATTTCATCACATGGTTCCTGGATCTTGACCGAGACTTTCCCCGCCGCCAGCATTGCTTTGGCATCGGCAATTGCCTGCGCAGTTGCGTCTTTCAGCACTTCCAGCCCAGCTTTGGCATTCCCACCTAACGCTCCCAGCGCCGCAGCAATCGGCAGCCCCACCATTCCCGTACCGGGAACGGTGACGCCCAGACCGTTCTTCATCAGATTTGGCGAAACCCAGGCTTCTACACGTTCAACCGGACCTTCCAGTTCTGCCGCAGCAACCGCCGCCGCCAGCGCCAGTGAAATCGGTTCAGTACATCCCAGCGCCGGTTTTACTTCCTCCTGAACTGCAAGGATGTAACGCTGCCATAACGGATTTAAAGTCGAATCAAACATAATAAAAACCTTAAAATTTCAGGTAAATCATGAAAATGCCAGGAACGGAGAAACGCAAAGCAACAAACCGGTGACGATAATCAGGTACAGAGAGGCACCTTTGTATTTGTGCAATGCCGGTACTTTGTAGACCAACCACGCCGGGATCAGGCACCCTACCATGCCGAAAATGGGGCTACAGATAGAGGTAAAGCTCAACACTGGCGCATTCAGTACGATGGCGCTCCAGGCCAGTAAAATGGCGAAAATCATGATGCCGCGCTGAACGAGATTTTCGTTAATCTTCTCGGCTGGCATCTTGCGGCGCAGGATGTTCATTACGATCCCTTGCGTTGCTTCGCGGAAGCCTAAATAGACGCCAAAGAACGCTGTCATTACGGCAAAGATATTGAGGATGACGCTGACCACTTTCACCCATGCTGCGCCGTCGCCGCTAATAAACTGGGCCGCTATCGCCAGCGCGGAAATATTCTGCTCGTAGGCTTTTACTGCTTCGTCATGTCCCATCGCCAGCGTGAACGACACAGCGTAGAAAAAGACGGTGACAAACAGGATCCCAAACGCAATGTTCATCGCCCGCAACGCTTTATGTCGCGCTACTTCGATCGATTTTTCTCGCGAGCGATAGGAAATCACCATCGGGCTTAACGTCTGAATAAACAGAATCGAGGTCAAGGTAAACGGCAGTGTGATAATGGCGTTTTTCACCAGCAGCCCCAGCGGCGGCAGCGAACCGACGTTATACAGATGCCACATCCCTACCATCGATAAACCCAGCGCCGCGACCACCAGCAGTTTGGTCAGCACCATGCCGGTCGAAATTTTGAATAACAGTTTCTCGCCGCGTGAAGAGATCGCTACCAGAATACAAATCAGTACCAGGCCATAAAACGGACTGTCAGACAGCAATCCTTCCGTCACGCCGAAAGTATGCAGATAGGAGGCGCTATCGTTAGTGATGGCGGTGGAGTAAACAAACATCCAAATAACCAGCATCACAAAGTAAAGCGCACCTAACAAAATGCCCCAGTTTTTACCCAAATAACCACTAATAACACTCGGATAATCTTTACACTCTGGAGATTCCGCCAGCGTATTAATAAACAATCGCTGAAACAGATACATTGCCGGGTAGCCAATCACTGAAGAGAGCAAAAATACCCACAATCCCATCAATCCGACCTGCACAGGGAGAAAAACTATCCCCGCGCCAATCGCCATCCCAATACTCATAATCACCCAACCGGTGTCAGTACTGTCGAATTTGATAGCTTCACGCCATTCGCTTTCACTCATTCCAGCACGACCCGCCGGGGTCGAAGCGTCTGCAATGACGCCTTTATTCGTTGCAATTTCCATAAGTTCTCGCTCAATATTTTGTAGGGCTTATTATTTTTTTTCGTGCCGCATCAAGGCGATACGCGGTCAACGTTTTTTGCAGGCGAGTAATTAGAATAAAGAAATGATACTCGTGAGGTCAGAGAAAATCTTCACTATCAAGACTTCGAAATAACAGGGATGGATAATAATTTTCTATCAAATTAATAATTGCAGAACGGTTATTCTCTATTTGCGGCAGATCACAATAAAAAAGGGTGCACATTTTGTGCACCCCAGGATGAACGCGGATGAGATATCAGCCGCAGACCACTTTAATGGCCAGTCCTCCGCGTGAAGTTTCGCGGTATTTATCGTTCATATCTTTGCCGGTTTCGTACATCGTCTCGATAACTTTATCGAGAGAAACGCGCGGTGCAGAAGTGCGTCGCATTGCCATCCGCGCGGCGTTCACGGCTTTAACAGCATTAATAGCATTGCGTTCAATACACGGAATTTGCACCTGCCCGGCAACCGGATCGCAGGTCAGTCCCAGGTTGTGTTCCATCGCGATTTCCGCCGCATTACACACCTGCGCCGGGCTGCCGCCCAGCAGTTCGGTTAACCCTGCCGCCGCCATTGAACAGGCCACGCCAATTTCGCCCTGACAGCCCACTTCCGCACCGGAAATGGAGGCATTCATTTTATACAGCGCGCCGATAGCACCAGCCGCCAGTAGAAAACGGGCGATGGAGCGCTCATTGAGCGGGCGGCGGAATTTATCGTAATAGGCCAGCACTGCAGGAATAATGCCGCAAGCGCCGTTAGTTGGTGCTGTCACAACGCGTCCGCCAGCGGCGTTTTCTTCGCTGACTGCCAGAGCAAACATATTGATCCAGTCGATTACGTTCATCGGATCGTTAGAGATATTGTCGTTGGAAACCAGCTGGCGACGCAACGCTACGGCACGGCGCGGCACATTGAGCGGACCAGGCAGCACGCCTTCGGTGTTCATCCCACGTTCAATACCGTCGTGCATCACTTGCCAGATACGGGCAAAACCGGCATCAATTTCCGCTTTACTGCGTAGCGCCAGCTCGTTGTGCATCATCAGGCCAGAAATAGACAGACCGTTGTAATCACACATTTTCAGCAGTTCACCTGCTGAGTGGAAATCGTAAGGTACGAGGGTTTCGACATCGTGCGACAGGCCGAAGTGTTCTTCTTCAACAATAAACCCGCCACCGACAGAGTAATAAATTTTACTTAATAGCTCTTCTTGTCCCTTCCAGGCAGTAATCCGCATCCCATTCTCATGACGGGGCAGTATTTCCGCATGGAAAATAATGTTCTTTGCCACTGGGAAATCAACGACATGCGCGCCTGCTGCCACCGGCAACCTTCCACTGCGCGTCACTAATTCAATAAATGCAGGTATCTCATCAATAACAACGTCCTGCGGACTATTTCCTGCCAGTCCCATGATGATAGCGATATCCGTGGCGTGACCTTTGCCCGTCAGTGACAACGATCCATAAAGATCGACCACAATGTGGCTTGTCGCGGTTAATAAGCCGCTCTTCTCCAGTCGATCGATAAAACTTTTTCCGGCATTCATTGGCCCCACGGTATGAGAACTGGAGGGACCAATCCCAATTTTGAAAATATCGAATGCACTAATCATATCCACACCCTCGGATTGCCGTTCGTGAAGAGGAGCGGAGCGACCTTGCGATCGCCCCACTCAGGAGCTTTATGCGTTACGTACCGCAATAGCTTCGATTTCCAGCTTCACATCTTTCGGCAAACGCGCTACCTGCACGCAGCTGCGTGTCGGGTAGGTCGCCTGATGCTCGTCAAAAAATTGCTTGTAGACTTCATTGATGGTGCCAAAGTCATTAAGGTCGGTAATGAACACCGTCATCTTCACGATATCGCCAACGGTCAGCCCGGCAGCAACCACGATCGCTTTGACGTTTTCCAGACTTAAACGCGCCTGATCTTTCACGTCCGCAGGGATCTCCCCGGTCTGCGGGCAAACCGGAATTTGTCCGGAGGTGAAGACCATGCTGCCTAAATCAACTCCCTGAACATACGGGCCGATTGCGCCTGGCGCACGTTGCGTTTCGATAATCTTTTTCATACATCCTCCGGCATCAAAGCGCCTGGGTAAAGGTACGTGAAATCACATCCTGCTGCTGTTCACGGGTCAGTGCGTTGAAGCGCACGGCGTAGCCAGAGACACGGATTGTCAGGTTAGGATATTTTTCCGGGTGCTCGATGGCATCCAGCAGCATTTCCCGATTCATTACGTTGACGTTGAGGTGTTGACCGCCTTCGACATCCGCTTCGTGGTGGAAATACCCATCCAGCAGGCCGACAAGGTTGGTTTTACGTACTGGATCTTCTTTGCCCAGCGCCGCAGGCACAATCGAGAAGGTGTACGAGATCCCGTCTTTAGCGTAGGTGAACGGCAGTTTCGCCACCGACGTCAATGAGGCCACGGCACCTTTGCGGTCACGACCATGCATCGGGTTAGCGCCCGGCGCGAACGGTGTTCCGGCGCGACGACCGTCCGGCGTATTACCGGTTTTCTGGCCGTACACCACGTTAGAAGTGATAGTCAGAATCGACTGAGTTGGTACGGCGTTACGATAGGTTGGCAGGGCTTTAATTTTCTTCATAAAGCGTTCAACCAGGTCGCAAGCAATGCTGTCTACGCGCTCGTCGTTGTTGCCGTACTGCGGATATTCGCCGTCGATTTCAAAGTCGACCGCCAGGCCGTTTTCGTCACGAATCGGTTTCACGCGGGCATATTTAATTGCGGAAAGTGAATCCGTCGCCACCGACAGGCCCGCAATACCGCATGCCATGGTGCGATAAACATCACGATCGTGCAGCGCCATCAGTGAAGCTTCGTAGCTGTACTTGTCATGCATGTAGTGGATGATGTTCAGCGCGCTGATGTACTGCACTGCCAGCCAGTCCATGAAATGGTCGAGGCTGTTCATGACCTTGTCGTGGTCCAGAACGTCGTCCATCAGTGGTGCTGTTTTAGGGCCGACCTGAATCTTCAGCTTCTCATCCACCCCGCCGTTGATTGCGTACAGCAGCGTTTTCGCCAGGTTAGCGCGTGCGCCGAAGAACTGCATCTGCTTACCAATCACCATTGGGCTGACACAGCAGGCAATCGCGTAATCGTCGCTGTTGAAGTCAGTACGCATCAGATCATCGTTTTCATACTGCAAAGAAGAAGTGACGATGGAGACTTGTGCCGCATATTTTTTGAAGGCAATCGGCAATTCTTCTGACCACAGAATGGTCAGGTTAGGTTCCGGTGCTGGCCCCATGGTGTGCAGTGTATGCAGATAACGGAAGGAGTTTTTGGTCACCAGTGTACGACCGTCCAGCCCCATCCCGCCGATGACTTCCGTTGCCCAGATCGGGTCGCCGGAGAACAGCGAATCAAATTCCGGCGTACGCAGGAAGCGCACCATACGAATCTTCATGATGAAGTGGTCGATCAATTCCTGCGCCTGCTGCTCGTTGAGCACACCAGCTTTGAAGTCACGTTCAATGTAGATATCGAGGAACGATGCCGTACGGCCCAGCGACATCGCGCCGCCGTTTTGCGATTTCACTGCCGCCAGGTAAGCGAAGTAGAGCCACTGCACCGCTTCCTGTGCATTCTGTGCCGGACGAGAGATGTCGAAACCGTATTTTGCCGCCATTTCCTGAATCTGCAGCAGCGCATGACGATGTTCTGCCAGCTCTTCACGTAGACGTATAGTGGCTTCCAGATCTTGCCCTTTTTCCAGACGAGACTGGAGATCGGCAAATTGCAGTTCGCGTTCACGGACCAGATAACTGATGCCGTACAACGCCACGCGACGATAGTCACCGATAATACGTCCACGACCATAACCGTCCGGCAGACCAGTCAATACGCCAGATTTACGGCAGCGCAGCATATCCGGTGAGTAAACATCAAATACGCCCTGGTTATGGGTTTTACGCAGATCGGTAAACACGTATTCAAATTCGCTGTCCATTTCACGGCCATAGGCGTGGAATGAACTTTTGATCATGTTGATGCCGCCGAACGGATGCAGCGCACGTTTCAGTGGCGCATCTGTTTGCAGGCCAACGATTTTTTCCAGCGGCTGGTTGATATAACCTGCATCATGGGCAGTAATGGTAGTGGCAATATTGGTATCGAAATCAACCGGCGCGTGGGTTGCATTTTCGATACGAATACCTTCCATCACCTTTTCCCACAATTCCGTGGTGGCTGGCGTCGCTTCGGCGAGGAAAGATTCATCCCCTTCATACGGTGTATAGTTATGTTGAATAAAATCGCGGACATTAATTTCGTTTTTCCAGTCCGTACCTTTAAAGCCAAGCCATGCGTCGGCGTACAGCTTATCGCTGGTATCAATATCTACCTTCATGAAAAATAATCTCTCTACAATACTTCAACTAAATTATGCAAATTCTGCGGGTGCTTTAACTTTGCCTAAATAAATTGCATCTAGCGCAATCATTTTTTCTTCGTTGGTCGGAATAACGGCGCAAATGACGCGCGCATTTTCACTGGAAATAATTCGCTCACCGTAGGAGTTAGAGCGATTATTCATTTCTGTATCAATATCTACGCCTAATACAGTCAAATGCTCCATAACCAGACGACGAATTAAACTTGAATTCTCACCTATTCCACCGGTGAATATAATTCCATCCAGGCGATGTAATGAGGCAGCATGTCCGGCAATATGACGGGCAATACGGTGAACAAATGTTTTAATTGCCAGTTGTGCACGTTCATGACCTTCATGCCAGGCTTTTTCCAGTACACGCAGGTCGGAAGAAAGACCGGAAATCCCCAATAGTCCCGATTCTTTATTCACCACGCGTTCCAGATCGCCAAGACTCTGGTTGGTTTGACTGGCCACCCAGGACATCGCGCCGAAGTCGACATCACCACTGCGCGTCCCCATCATCAGCCCTTCCAGCGGCGTCATCCCCATTGAGGTGTCAACACTCTGCCCGTTACGAACCGCGCAAATAGACGCGCCATTGCCTAGATGCGCTACCACCAGGCCGGAATCATCTTCCGCCAGTTCCAGCAGAGAATGCGCGCGCTGGGAAACATAGCGGTGAGACGTGCCGTGGAAGCCATAGCGGCGCACGCCCAGCTCTTCGTAATATTTCCACGGCAGGCCGTATAAAAACGCTTCCGGGGCCATTGTCTGGTGGAAACTGGTATCAAATACCGCTACCTGAGTTACACCAGGAAATAATTGCTGGGCCGATTCAATACCACTTAAATTGGCGTAGTTATGCAGCGGCGCCAGTGGAGAAACGCGACGGATATTATCAATGACTTCATCGGTAATAATAGCGGACTCGGTAAAAATACTGCCGCCGTGGGCGATGCGGTGGCCAATTAAGGCCACACTGTCATTTAAATTCCGTTTTTCCAGTTCAAACGCAATTGCCTTCAATGCACCTTCGTAGCTGTGGTGAGCCAGCGGTGCTGGCTCTCCTCCATTTACGGATAAGAATGCATTTTCCGAATTAATACCGTCGGCAATACCTGACATTAATACTTCACAGTTCGAGGCATCCAACACGGAAAACTTAATTGAAGACGAACCACAGTTAATAACCAAAACAACCGGAAATTCATTCATCTCTTTTCTCATCCTGAGTTACGGATTAAAACAGTTTGTATACGATGTTCAGGATGGTCAGCAGACCAATCACGGTAACAAACACGTTATCCAGACGACCACGGTATTTCGCCAGAGACGGCGCTTTACGGATGGCATACATCGGCAACAGGCACAGCAGGGATGCGATAATCGGTGCGCCCATGGCTTCAATAAGGTCGAGGATGTTCGGGTTGGCGTAGGCAACAACCCAGGTGGAGCCCATGATGAAGATCATGCTGAGAGTATTCAGTTTACCCAGCGACACTTTGGTTTTGTCACCTTTATAACCGAACTTCAGAATCAGACCATTCAAGCCTTCCAGCGTCCCCAGATAGTGACCGAAGAAAGATTTGAAGATAGCCACGAGTGCGATGATGGAAGCCGCATATTCCAGTGTAATCGCGAACGTTGTTTTCGTACCGGTCATGGACGCAAAGTGGTTAGCCAGATAAGAAAGCACTGGAATATTCTGCGCTTTTGCTTCCGCCATGTTTGCCGGAGACAGCGTAAACAGGCAGCTAAAGGCAAAGAACATCACCACTGCAACCATCAGCATGCTGGCACGAGAAATGATTTGGGAACATTTACGTTCGGTGAAGTCGCGACCGAAGTCTTTCTCATACTCTTCACGTTTAGAAACCACGAAGGAAGAGACGATTGGCGAGAAGTTAAAGGAGAAAACCATGATGGAAATCCCCAGCCAGACAGTGATCAGGATACCGTCATGACCGGTTAACGACAGCGAACCGAGGTCAACCTGGTCGATAACTGCAGAGTTCCAGTAAGGGATCAGCGACAAAGAAATCAGCACCAGGCTGGCGATAAACGGCCATACCAGGTAGCTCATCACTTTAACCATCAGATCCTTACCAAACCAGATGACGAAAGCCATCAGCAGCAACAGGAACAGCGCCACAAAGCCGCGATTCAGCGGTGCAAAGCCGAGCTGGTTTTCCCAGAACGTCATAAAGGTATTGGTAATAGTAACGCCATAAATCCACAGCAGTGGGCAAATCGCGAAGAAGTACAGGAACGTGATGACCACGCCACCAGTTTTACCAAAGTGCTCTTCCACCGTTTCCGTAATGTTGCCGGAAGGGTTAGAGCCAGAAAGACACAGACGCGCCAGCGCCCGGTGGCAATAAAACGCGATTGGGTATGCCAATACCAACATCAGAAGAATCGGGATCAGTCCGCCAAAACCTGCGCGGATAGGGAAGAACAGCACGCCGGCACCAATGGCAGTACCGAACAAACCCAACGTCCATGTGGTATCTGATTTACGCCAGGACGATTGTTTTGTCTGGCTGGATACAATGCTATCTGAAGTACTCATATCCTATCCTCAACGAGATAATTAAGCGTCAACGAAACCGGTAATTTGAGAGACGCGAGAAAGATCGATATTGCCGCCGGAAATAATGCTGACGGTTTTTCTGTTTTGAATATATTGGTCTAATTTACCGCTTAACAAAGCAGCACATGCCAGAGCGCCTGCGCCTTCGGTGACGACTTTATTACGCTGAATTAAGGCAATCATGCTATTTCTGATTTCGTCTTCGCTAACCAGCACGATGTCATCGACTAATTCACGAACGATTTGGTAAGTTAAATTACCCGGGCGGGCGACATCACAACCATCCGCCAGGGTGCCGGTAGTTCGGTGCGTGGTTATTTCTCCCGAGTGGAAAGAAGCCGCCATGCCGTGAACGTTTTCTGATTGCACACCAATAACACGAATTGTCGGGTTAATAGATTTAATCGCTACCGCAATACCAGCAATTAAACCGCCACCACCAATTGGCACAATCACATTATCGACATCATAGAGATCTTCCATAATTTCCAGGCCAATCGTTCCCTGACCGGCAATCACTTTCGGATCATCATAAGGTGGGATAAAAATACGGCCTTCCATTTCGACAATTTCGCTAACTTTGGCGATGGTGTCGTTAAAGTTATCGCCGTGTAGAACAACTTCAGCAGAGTAGTCACATGTCGCCGCGACCTTGGATTTTGGTGCGCCTTTTGGCATTACCACTTTCCCGTCGATGCCCAGCATTGCGCAGGAGAGCGAAACCCCTTGCGCATGGTTACCCGCAGAACAGGCCACCACACCTTTGCGTTTTTCCGCATCGGTTAAAGAACTTAATTTATTAAATGCGCCACGAATTTTAAATGAACCAGTACGTTGCATGTTTTCAAACTTAAGGAATATTTCACCTTTGCAACGTTCACTAAAATAATTGGATCGAGGCATGCCTGTTTTATAAATTCGCCCAGCCAGTCGTTGTTTTGCTTCGATAATGTCATCAATAGCAACCGGGAGATCGTATGTAATATGCATTATAAACCTCTTAACCTGAATTAAATATGTAGGTAACCGTAACCGACACCCGCAAAAAGACAGGTGGATTATTTATGTTTGAGAAAAAACAAATAACTAACCAACTTCTATTAATTGCCTTCGTCTACACCCATTATAAGATGAATACTCTTTGGCTAATTCCACCAAAACCGATGCTGCTTTTTTAATACGATAATTTTTTGACCATACCGCAGCATATCGCGCCACGGGCAATGTTTCTTCAACCGGAATAGTAATAAATTGATTAGAACCAAAAGGTGAAGTCATATCACAAGGAATCACGGTTAAGAAATCAGCATTGAGAACAAGATTATAAATCGTCACGACTGAGTCGGTTTTAACGATGTTTTCAATACTGATGCCATTTCTTTGTAACGTGGTGAGAAGTTCGCTGTAGTATCCCATATTAGTTTGCGGCAACACCCACTGTTCGTTTTTCAACGACTCCAGCGTGGTAGTGCCGGTGCATGTTCGGGACTTGCTGGCTACCAGCACAAACTCGGACTCGAACAGCGGCTCAACATGCAAATCCTGAAGCTTCATTTCTGCACTTAACGTACCAATCGCAAAATCCAGGCGTCCGTCGCGGATAGCAGGTAAGAACGAGGACAACTGTGCTTCATACATTGAGACCTGCGCTCTCGGGAACACCTCTTTGAATTTGTTGATCATCCCGGACATAAAGGTAAAACCAATTAGCGAAGGAAAACCAAATGAGACTTCCACAACGGCTTCAGAGGACATACCGCTTATCTCATTAACCATATTTTTCATTTCGCGGGTAATGGATTCGGAACGTGAGAGTAACAATTGGCCGGCTGGTGTCAGCGTTACACCGGTATTTTTCCGCACCACTAATTCCACGCCAAAATAATCTTCAATATCGTTAATGATTTTACTTACAGCAGGTTGAGTTAAACCTAATTCTTTTGCAGCCGATCCAATAGAGCCACTTCTGATGACTTCCTGAAAGACTACCAGGTGCTGCGTTTTAGGAAGAAGAATAGTACTCATATCGACCTGCATTAATTACCTCATTGACGACATGAAGTGTATCAAAATGGAATGAATGCGATATGTGCGACCACTCACAAATTAACTTCCAATTGCTTTCCAGGCATCTACTTAGATCAATATAATTATTAAATATCAATGAGTTAACATAATAAAATCAGCATAAAGCCTGACTTTTATCAAAAAACAAAGGGGGGGATAACCATATTTTATGGCGATAACAATACGCTTTATATGGCTTATTAAAAAATGTACTGCGACGATATTTCAAGCAAATATCGTGTATTTCTCAGGCGAATTTTAAGTTAAATTTAATGAGCAAGTTATCAAATTTTATTATAAACAAATCATATTTACAGGTAAATAATGCGCCGCGTCACATTTTTTCGCGGAATTTGTTGGTCGCAAAACATTTATTTTATCAATATTTTAAAAAGTCGAATACAGATATTGATCATCTCGAACAATTGATTAACGTCAATTATTACCATCATAGCAGGACGTCATTTTGTGAATGCAATCGTTTCCCATGGTTTCTGCTGGCCTCATAATGCGCGGATAGCATTTTGTGTTGATGATCACAAAACTAATAATTCATATTTGATGGTAAGTAATCCGGTGAGACAACAAGGGTGGTTAAAAAAGAGTATTTATACAGAAAAAAAGAAAACTGACCGATAAGCCGCTTTCTTTTGGGTATAGCGTCGTGGACAGTCATTCATCTTACCGCTGCGCAAAAGCAAAAACCCGCCAGTTTGCACTGACGGGTTTTCGTTAAAAATAGGTGAAACTGACCGATAAGCCGGGTTCTGTCGTGGACAGTCATTCATCTAGGCCAGCAATCGCTCACTGGCTCAAGCAGCCTACCCGGGTTCAGTACGGGCCGTACCTTATGAACCCCTATTTGGCCTTGCTCCGGGTGGAGTTTACCGTGCCACGGACTGTTACCAGCCGCGCGGTGCGCTCTTACCGCACCCTTTCACCCTTACCTGATCCCACTCACGTGGGCCATCGGCGGTTTGCTCTCTGTTGCACTGGTCGTGGGTTTCCCCCCCAGGCGTTACCTGGCACCCTGCCCTATGGAGCCCGGACTTTCCTCCCCTCCGCCCGTCTCCCCCGAAGAGGACGACGACGAAGCGGCGACTGTCTGGTCAGCTTCGGCGCGCAGTATAGAGGGTTTACACGCCCTTGTCACCCCGCGTTGCGCATTCCAATCGCCAGTGTTGCAGCAATATTGCGCGAAGCTCGGTAAATATTGTCATAAGCCCCGCTGAAAGCTTCATCCAGCGTAACAATACTGTTTAACACGCTGAATACGGCATCGATACCATGCTGGTGCACAACGCCGACATCCTTCGTAAGGCTACCCGCAATTCCAATTACCGGTTTATTGTATTTCTTCGCCACATTAGCCACCCCAATCGGTACTTTGCCATGGATGCTCTGGCTATCAATGCGCCCTTCTCCGGTGATAACCAGCGTGCAATCATGAATATGTTCTTCCAGATTGAGCGCCGTAGTCACAATCTCAATGCCGCTCTTTAGCTCCGCGCCAAGAAAAGCCATCAACGCCGCACCCATTCCGCCCGCCGCACCTGCACCGGGAACGTCTTTCACATCAACATGCAGCGATTTTTTGATGACATCAGCATAGTGAGAGAGATTCTTGTCCAGCTCGACAATCGTGGCTTCATTCGCCCCTTTTTGCGGGCCAAAGATCCGCGAAGCACCACTGTCGCCCACCAGCGGATTGGTGACATCGCAGGCGACGCGAATCGTACAATTCTTTAAACGTGGATCGAGGCCAGTGATATCAATGGTATTCAGAGTATTAAGACTGCCGCCACCAAAACCGATTTCATTGCCATTGGCATCGCTTAACTGCGCTCCCAGCGCCTGCATCATCCCTGCACCGCCATCGTTGGTGGCGCTACCGCCAATACCGATAATGATGCTTGTGGCGCCGCTCTCCAGCGCCTGCAGGATTAACTCCCCTGTGCCGCGTGAAGTGGTTACCAGCGGATCACGCTTTTCCGGTGGCACCAGCGCCAACCCACTGGCCGCCGCCATTTCGATAAACGCGGTTTTGCCGTCGCCGGAGATCCCCCAACTGGCATTCACTTTCTCGCCCAGCGGCCCTGTAACCCAGGCATGACGTTCAGCCCCCTGGGTGGCTGCAATCATCGCTTCCACCGTTCCTTCGCCACCGTCGGCAACAGGAACAGAAACGTACTGTGCATCAGGAAAAATTTCCCGAAATCCTTTTTCTATCGCCTGCGCAACCTCGCTGGCTGATAAACTTTCTTTATAAGAGTCTGGGGCGATTACGATTTTCATACCTTTGCCTGTTACCACATGACGCCGGGGGGCGTTTCTCTTATTCGGCCTGGATTCCAGGCCCGGATAGCAATAAGCCATCCGGGCACGACGTCATTTGCGAGTAACTTCGACTTTCGCCAGTTTTTCGTAGTAGCACGCAAGGGCGCTATGGTCTGCTGTTCCCAGACCATCGGCACGCAGCGCTTGCATCATCTCCATAACCGCAGCCGTCAGCGGCAGTTGCGCGCCAACGCCGTGGGAGGTATCCAGCGCATTCGCCAGATCCTTAATATGCAGATCAATACGGAAACCTGGCTTGAAGTTACGGTCCATCACCATTGGCGCTTTCGCATCCAGTACGGTACTGCCCGCTAGTCCACCGCGAATTGCCTGATAAACCAGATCCGGGTTAACGCCCGCTTTAGTTGCCAGCGTCAACGCTTCTGACATCGCGGCAATATTCAGCGCAACAATGACCTGATTGGCCAGTTTGGTGACGTTGCCTGCGCCGATTTCCCCGGTATGTACCACAGACCCCGCCATCGCTTTCATTAAGTCATAGTATTTGTCGAAAATAGCCTTGTCGCCACCCACCATCACTGACAGGGTGCCATCAATCGCTTTCGGCTCACCACCGCTAACCGGAGCATCCAGCATATCAATGCCTTTCGCTTTCAGTGCTTCGCTGATTTCACGGCTTGCCAGCGGTGCGATAGAACTCATATCGATCAATACCGTACCTGGCTTCGCGCCTTCAATAATGCCATTTTCACCCAGCGCCACCTCTTTCACATGAGGAGAGTTTGGCAGCATGGTAATGATGACGTCGCACTGTTCAGCGATCGCTCTAGCCGTAGACGCTGTTTCTGCACCTGCTGCAATTACGTCAGCAATAGCTTCTGGGTTACGGTCAGCAACCACCAGCGAGTAACCTGCTTTCAGAAGGTTTTTACTCATTGGTTTACCCATAATCCCCAGGCCAATAAAACCAACTTTCATAGTCATATCAATCATCTCTCTTGTTGCGGTGGTGGTTATTTTTTAAAGGTATCAGCCAGTTTCTGAGTGGCAGAGCGGAAGACGCCGAGATCGCTGCCGACAGCCACAAACGTCGCGCCCCATGCCAGATAACGACGCGCATCGGCTTCGACCGGCGCGAGGATACCGCTGGGTTTGCCGTGCGCTTTGGCACGGTTAAAAATATGCTGAATCGCTTTTTGTACATCCGGGTGTGAGGCATTGCCGAGATGACCTAATGCCGCAGCCAGATCGCTGGGACCGACGAAGATGCCGTCTACGCCCTCGGTAGCAGCAATGGCATCGACGTTATCTACGCCTTGCTGACTTTCAATCTGGACCAGAATAGTGATGTTCTTATTTGACTGAACGAAGTAATCCGCCACCGTGCCAAACATATTGGCGCGGTGAGAAACGGAGACGCCGCGAATGCCTTCTGGCGGATAACGCGTCGATGCCACAGCCTGCTCTGCTTCCTCTTTTGTTTCTACAAAAGGAATCAGGAAGTTATAGAAACCGATATCCAGAAGACGCTTAATAATTACCGGCTCGTTGGTCGGCACTCGCACTACTGGCGCGCTGGTGCTGCCTTTCAGGGCCATTAACTGCGGAATAAATGTGGAAATATCGTTTGGCGCATGTTCGCCATCCAGCACCAGCCAGTCAAACCCAGCCAAACCAAGAACTTCAGTGCTAATCGGGTTAGAGAGTGCTGACCAGCAACCAATTTGTACCTGTTTCGCAGCCAGTGCGGCTTTGAATTTATTCGGGAAAACATCGTTATTCATCGCTTATACCTTTGCTTATTTCTGCAATTCCATACGTTTAATGTCGCCAACCACGAAGAGGTAGCAGACCATCGCCATCAGCGCCGAACATCCCACGAAGACCAGTGCTGCATTGAAGGAGTGCAGTTCACTTACCAGGTAGCCAATCACCAGTGGAGTGACAATGGAGGCAACATTGCCAAAGACGTTAAAGACGCCGCCACAGAGGCCAACAATCTCTTTCGGCGCGGTGTCAGAAATCACCGGCCAGCCCAGCGCACCAAATCCTTTGCCAAAGAAAGCCAGCGCCATCAGCATGACCACCAGCGTGGTGTTGTTGGTGTAGTTACATAAGATGATGGTGGAAGCCAGCAACATTCCCAGCACAATCGGTAGCTTACGTGCCAGGGTCAGGGATAAACCGCGTTTGATCAGATAATCCGAGAAGACACCTCCCAGCACGCCGCCCGCAAAACCACACAGTGCCGGAATCGAGGCGACCAGACCCACTTTCAGAATCGACATGCCTTTTTCCTGCACCAGATAAATCGGGAACCAGGTGAGGAAGAACCAGGTGATGGTGTTGATAAAATATTGTCCGAAAAATACGCCAAGCATCATGCGGTTAGAGAGCAATTGCTTGATGTAATGCAGTTTGGGTCCGCTTGCTGCCGCACTGCCCGGCTTTTTGTGGTCCATATCGACCACCGCGCCATTTTCAGAGATAAACTTCAGCTCTTCCGCAGACATACGTGGGTGATCTGTCGGGTTATGAATCAACTTTATCCACAGCGCCGTCAGCACAAAACCAATCCCCCCCATAACGGTAAAGACGTGCTCCCAGCCCCAGGCGAAAGTCAGCCAGCCAAGCAGCGGCGAAAAGAGCGCCAGCGAGAAATATTGCGCCGAGTTAAAGATGGCGGAGGCAGTACCACGTTCTTTCGTCGGGAACCAGGCGGCGACAATACGGGCGTTCGCCGGGAATGATGGCGCTTCCGAAAACCCCAGCATAAAGCGCATAAAGAACATGGAGATCCCTGCCCAGGCCAGCGGGAACATATCAACAAAGCCTTGCAGGAAGGTGAATAGCGACCAGAAAAAGAGGCTATAGGTGTAAACTTTTTTCGAGCCAAACTTATCAAGCAGCCAGCCGCCGGGGATTTGCATCAGCAAGTAGGCCCAGCCAAAAGCAGAAAAGATGTAACCCATCGAAACCGCACTTAACTGCAACTCTTTTGCCACTTCGGTACCAGCAATAGACAGCGTTGCACGATCGGCGTAGTTAACGGCGGTAACAATAAAAATAATCAGTAATATTAAATAGCGGGTATGCACGCCTTTCTTTTTTTCGTCAACGGTGTCCAGAATCATTTTATTTACCTCGGGTACTTATGCTGATTTTTATTATTATGGGGAAGGTGTTATTTATGAGTTTCATTTATGCCGTAACGACAATGAACTCGGGAATTAGTATAAGCAGCGCGAGAATAATAATCATTGTGCAAATGCTAGTTTAATTAATACCATTTGAATATTATTTTGAGCATATGCACATAAGGTTGCGCGCTAAAGCACAGATTTGCGCTTTACCTTGCCGGGCGGCACTGCAATCCCTGAAATGATTGACATTGATCACATTTCTGCGTTTAAACTCCTGACATTCTTATTTCACCCAATGAAGTCATTTATTTTTAAATGAGACCAGGTCCTCATTTTAATAACCCCTGGCTGGAGAATATTGCACAATGGCCAACATCGAAATCAGACAAGAAACGCCAACTGCGTTTTATATAAAAGTTCACGACACAGATAATGTGGCAATTATTGTTAATGATAATGGCCTGAAAGCAGGAACGCGTTTTCCGGATGGGCTGGAATTAATTGAACATATTCCCCAGGGGCATAAAGTCGCATTGCTGGACATTCCGGCTAATGGTGAAATTATTCGTTATGGCGAAGTGATTGGTTACGCCGTACGCGCAATCCCACGCGGAAGCTGGATCGACGAATCAATGGTTGTACTACCGGAAGCGCCACCGTTACACACGCTGCCACTGGCAACCAAAGTCCCGGAACCCTTACCGCCGCTGGAAGGATACACCTTTGAAGGCTATCGCAATGCCGATGGCAGCGTGGGCACCAAAAACCTGCTCGGCATTACCACCAGCGTCCACTGTGTGGCAGGCGTGGTGGATTACGTAGTAAAAATCATTGAGCGCGATCTGTTGCCAAAATACCCGAACGTCGATGGCGTAGTGGGGCTGAATCACCTGTACGGTTGTGGCGTGGCGATTAACGCACCGGCGGCAGTTGTGCCTATCCGTACCATTCACAATATTTCGCTGAACCCTAACTTTGGCGGCGAAGTAATGGTGATTGGCCTGGGTTGTGAAAAGTTGCAGCCTGAGCGCCTGCTGACTGGAACGGATGATGTGCAAGCTATTCCAGTAGAAAGCGCCAGCATTGTCAGTTTGCAGGATGAAAAGCATGTCGGCTTTCAGTCCATGGTCGAGGATATTTTGCAGGTCGCCGAACGCCATTTGCACAAGCTGAATCAACGTCAGCGAGAAACCTGTCCGGCTTCAGAACTGGTTGTCGGCATGCAGTGCGGTGGCAGCGATGCGTTTTCTGGCGTAACGGCAAACCCGGCGGTTGGGTATGCGTCTGATCTACTGGTGCGCTGCGGCGCAACGGTGATGTTTTCAGAAGTAACGGAAGTGCGTGACGCGATCCATCTACTGACACCACGCGCAGTGAACGAAGAGGTCGGCAAACGGCTGCTGGAGGAGATGGAGTGGTACGATAACTATCTCAATATGGGAAAAACCGACCGCAGCGCCAACCCTTCGCCGGGCAACAAGAAAGGCGGTCTGGCAAACGTGGTAGAGAAAGCGCTCGGCTCCATTGCTAAATCGGGTAAAAGTGCAATTGTTGAAGTGCTGTCGCCTGGTCAACGCCCAACAAAACGTGGATTAATTTACGCAGCAACGCCAGCCAGCGATTTTGTCTGCGGCACCCAACAGGTAGCTTCGGGTATTACCGTGCAAGTGTTTACAACAGGTCGCGGTACGCCGTACGGTCTGATGGCGGTCCCCGTCATTAAAATGGCGACCCGCACCGAGCTGGCGAACCGCTGGTTTGATTTAATGGATATTAACGCGGGCACTATCGCTACCGGCGAAGAGACCATTGAAGAGGTGGGCTGGAAGTTGTTCCACTTTATTCTCGACGTCGCCAGCGGGAAGAAGAAAACCTTCTCGGATCAATGGGGGCTGCATAACCAGCTGGCAGTGTTTAACCCGGCACCGGTGACCTGATTTCTTTTGGAACGTCCCTCGCAAAACATGGCCTTAGTGCCATGTTTTTATTGTTTAAAGCCCCCACGTCCATTAATAATGCATTTGCATTACCTTAGTTCAAGCTTATAATTTGAGCAGAAAACAGGCTGTAAAAGGACAGTGAATCATGCCCGCTAATGCTCGCTCTCACGCTGTACTGACCACTGAATCAAAGGTCACGATACGCGGACAAACAACTATCCCCGCGCCAGTGCGTGAGGCCTTAAAACTGAAGCCAGGCCTGGACAGCATTCATTACGAAATTCTGCCTGGTGGGCAAGTATTTATGTGCCGACTGGGAGATGAACAGGAGGATCATACTATGAATGCATTTTTGCGTTTTCTGGATGCAGATATCCAGAACAACCCGCAAAAAACTCGTCCATTCGACACTCAACAAGGAAAGAAACTTGTCGCTGGCATGGACGTCAACATTGACGATGAGATTGGCGACGACGAATAATGGATTTTCCACAAAGGGTTAATGGTTGGGCGCTATATGCTCATCCCTGTTTTCAGGAAACCTACGATGCTTTAGTTGCCGAAGTCGAGGCATTAAAGGGAAAAGATCCTGAAAATTATCAGAGAAAAGCTGCCACAAAGTTATTGGCGGTGGTCCATAAAGTGATTGAGGAGCATATCACGGTCAATCCATCATCACCGGCATTCCGTCATGGCAAGTCGTTAGGCTCTGGGAAAAATAAAGACTGGTCACGGGTAAAATTTGGTGCTGGTCGCTATCGTCTCTTCTTTCGTTACAGTGAAAAAGAGAAAGTCATCATTCTGGGATGGATGAACGATGAAAACACGCTGCGCACCTACGGTAAAAAAACAGATGCCTATACCGTATTCAGTAAAATGTTAAAAAGAGGACATCCTCCTGCCGACTGGGAAACCCTCACCCGAGAGACAGAAGAAACCCATTGATGGTGTTCACAATGCCCGCCGAACGCATTCGTGTTGACCAGCGGGCACCCTTTCTCACTCCCCGACCAGAATCACTTCAACCCCAGCTTTTCGCAGCCCTTCCAGGCTATCCGCAGGAATGCCTTCATCAACAATGATCATGTCGATACGTTGAGTATCAATGATCTTATGTAAACTGGAACGATTGAATTTACTGGAATCGGTGACCACGATGATCCGTTCCGCAACTTCGCACATCCGGCGGTTTAAACGGGCTTCATCTTCATTATGCGTGCTGACGCCGCGCTCCAGATCGATCGCATCTACACCAAGAAACAGCATATCGAAGTGGTAATTTTGCAGCGATTGCTCAGCCTGATCGCCGTAAAAAGATTGCGACTGACGGCGCAAATGCCCGCCGGTCATCAGCAGCTCAACGCCTTCCGCTTCCAGCAACGCATTAGCCACGTTCATACCGTTGGTCATCGCAATTACGTCAGTGTGCTTGCGCATCAGACGGGCAATCTCAAAAGTGGTGGTCCCGGAATCGAGGATCACCCGATGACCTGGCTGAATCAACTCAACGGCAGCTTTCGCAACGCTGCGTTTCATCGCGGTGTTCAGTGCGCTTTTATCTTCCACTGATGGCTCGACTGACGGCGTCGTGCTATCGCAGATCAACGCGCCACCATAGGCACGCACAGCGATCCCCTGCTTTTCCAGAAACGCCAGATCATTGCGGATCGTCACAGTAGATACGCCATACAATGCCGACAGATCGTTAACCTGCACACTCCCTTGCTGTCGCAGACGCTGAATGATCTGTTCTCGTCGCTCGCTGGTGCCTGTCACTCGCTTCTCACCTGAAGCGTCGGTATTACTCATAGTAAGTCCTTTCGTAAAACTTTCGTTTCATTTCGTTTTGCCTATTAACGCCTTTCTATTAAGCAAATGCAAGCCCACCTTGCCCATTGGCGCAAGCTACTCTCGTTTCAGTGGCTTTCATTATGTTTCTTTTGTGAATCAGATCAGAAAACTATTATCTTTCGTTTTATTTTTATCTCACCATGTCGCAGTATCAATTGAAACAAAACGAAAGATTAAAGTTGCAGTAATCTAAACTGGAGAGGAAAGTGAAACATCTGACAGAAATGGTGAGACAGCATAAAGAGGGCAAAACAAATGGGATTTATGCCGTTTGTTCCGCACATCCGCTGGTGCTGGAAGCTGCAATCCGCTACGCCTGTGCAAACCAAACTCCGCTACTGATTGAAGCGACGTCCAATCAGGTGGACCAGTTCGGCGGTTATACCGGAATGACGCCCGCCGATTTTCGCGGCTTTGTTTGCCAGCTTGCTGACTCGCTGAATTTCCCACAGGACGCGTTGATTCTGGGTGGCGACCATCTGGGGCCAAACCGCTGGCAAAACCTGCCTGCCGCTCAGGCGATGGCCAATGCCGATGATTTGATTAAAAGCTACGTCGCGGCAGGATTCAAAAAAATTCACCTTGATTGCAGCATGTCCTGTCAGGACGATCCGGTTCCCTTAACTGATGGCATCGTTGCCGAACGCGCCGCTCGTCTGGCGAAAGTGGCGGAAGAAACCTGCCGTGAACATTTTGGCGAGGCCGATCTGGTGTATGTCATAGGCACCGAAGTTCCGGTGCCTGGCGGCGCGCATGAAACCTTAAGCGAGCTGGCGGTCACCACGCCGGATGCCGCCCGCGCCACGCTGGAAGCCCATCGTCACGCCTTTGAAAAGCAGGGTCTGAATGCCATCTGGCCACGCATCATTGCCCTGGTGGTTCAACCCGGCGTCGAATTCGATCACACCAACGTTATTGATTATCAGCCCGCCAAAGCGACCGCCTTAAGCCAGATGGTCGAAAACTACGAAACGCTGATTTTCGAAGCGCACTCTACCGATTATCAAACGCCGCAATCGCTGCGCCAGCTGGTGATTGACCACTTTGCCATTCTGAAAGTTGGCCCAGCGCTGACCTTCGCCCTGCGTGAAGCTCTGTTCTCTCTGGCAGCGATTGAAGAAGAACTGGTGCCAGCAAAAGCCTGTTCTGGTCTGCGTCAGGTGCTGGAAAACGTGATGCTCGACCGCCCGGAATACTGGCAAAGCCACTACCACGGTGACGGCAACGCGCGTCGTCTGGCGCGTGGTTATAGCTACTCGGATCGCGTGCGCTATTACTGGCCGGACAGCCAGATTGATGACGCTTTCGCTCATCTGGTACGTAATCTGGCGGATTCACCAATTCCGCTGCCGCTGATCAGCCAGTATCTGCCATTGCAGTACGTGAAAGTTCGCTCCGGCGAGCTGCAGCCAACGCCACGGGAACTCATTATCAACCATATTCAGGACATCCTGGCGCAGTACCACACAGCCTGTGAAGGCCAATAAGCAAAACAAAGAGGAACACGCTATGCCAAATATTGTTTTAAGCCGGATTGATGAACGCTTGATTCACGGTCAGGTCGGCGTTCAGTGGGTCGGATTTGCGGGGGCAAATCTGGTGCTGGTAGCCAACGATGAGGTTGCCGAAGATCCGGTACAACAAAACCTGATGGAAATGGTACTGGCAGAAGGGATCGCCGTACGTTTCTGGACGCTGCAAAAAGTTATCGACAACATTCATCGCGCCGCCGATCGACAGAAAATCCTGCTGGTATGTAAAACACCTGCCGATTTCCTGACGCTGGTGAAAGGTGGCGTTCCGGTGAATCGCATTAACGTTGGCAATATGCACTACGCCAATGGCAAGCAACAAATCGCCAAAACGGTTTCTGTGGATGCGGGCGATATCGCAGCATTTAACGACCTGAAAGCCGCTGGGGTGGAATGCTTCGTTCAGGGCGTCCCGACAGAGCCTGCTGTGGACCTCTTTAAATTACTTTGAGGGATTCATCATGGAAATCAGTCTGTTGCAGGCATTCGCGTTGGGCATTATCGCCTTTATCGCTGGCCTGGATATGTTTAACGGCTTAACCCATATGCACCGCCCGGTGGTCCTCGGCCCGTTAGTCGGGCTGGTACTTGGCGATCTGCATACCGGTATTTTAACCGGCGGTACGCTGGAACTGGTGTGGATGGGGCTGGCCCCGCTGGCGGGCGCACAGCCGCCTAACGTGATTATCGGTACTATCGTCGGCACGGCGTTTGCCATTACTACTGGCGTGAAACCCGATGTCGCGGTCGGTGTCGCCGTACCTTTCGCTGTTGCAGTACAGATGGGGATTACCTTCCTGTTCTCGGTGATGTCTGGCGTGATGTCCCGCTGCGACCGGATGGCGGAGAACGCCGATACTCGCGGCATTGAACGCGTGAACTATCTGGCACTGCTGGCACTCGGCACTTTCTATTTTCTCTGCGCTTTCCTGCCTATCTACTTCGGTGCGGAACATGCAAAAACCATCATTGATGTCTTGCCGCAACGATTAATCGACGGCCTCGGCGTCGCGGGCGGCATCATGCCAGCAATCGGTTTTGCCGTACTGCTGAAAATCATGATGAAAAACGTCTACATCCCCTACTTCATCCTGGGCTTCGTTGCCGCCGCCTGGCTCAAGTTACCGGTGCTGGCTATTGCTGCCGCCGCGCTGGCTATGGCGCTGATCGACCTGCTGCGTAAATCTCCTGAACCGACTCAACCTGCGGCACAGAAAGAGGAATTTGAAGATGGCATCTAATCAAACCACCCTGCCGAACGTCAGTGAAAACGAAGAAACATTGCTGACTGGCGTCAATGAAAACGTATACGAAGATCAGAGCATTGGCGCGGAGCTGACGAAAAAAGATATCAACCGCGTCGCCTGGCGTTCCATGCTGTTACAAGCGTCTTTTAACTACGAACGTATGCAGGCTTCCGGCTGGTTGTACGGTCTGCTGCCTGCTCTGAAAAAGATCCACACTAATAAACGCGACCTGGCGCGCGCCATGAAGGGGCATATGGGTTTCTTCAATACCCATCCGTTTCTGGTGACATTTGTTATCGGCATTATCCTTGCGATGGAGCGTTCTAAGCAGGACGTTAACAGTATTCAGAGCACCAAAATTGCCGTCGGTGCGCCGCTCGGCGGGATTGGCGATGCAATGTTCTGGCTAACGCTACTGCCGATTTGTGGCGGGATTGGAGCCAGTCTGGCATTGCAAGGCTCCATTCTTGGTGCAGTCGTCTTTATTGTGCTGTTCAACGTGGTACACCTGGGGCTGCGTTTTGGTCTGGCGCATTATGCTTACCGCATGGGCGTGGCGGCGATTCCACTCATTAAAGCGAATACCAAAAAAGTCGGCCATGCTGCGTCTATCGTTGGGATGACGGTAATCGGTGCGCTGGTGGCAACCTATGTTCGTTTAAGCACCACGCTGGAAATCACAGCGGGCGACGCAGTGGTTAAGTTACAGGCTGATGTTATTGACAAACTGATGCCTGCCTTCTTACCGCTGGTCTATACCCTGACCATGTTCTGGCTGGTACGTCGCGGCTGGAGTCCGCTACGCCTGATTGCGGTTACCGTGGTTCTCGGCATCGTCGGTAAATTCTGCCATTTCCTTTAAATACAATGAGGTATTAGATGTTAAGTATTATTTTGACAGGGCATGGCGGGTTTGCCAGCGGCATGGAAAAAGCAATGAAGCAAATTCTCGGTGAGCAATCGCAGTTTATCGCCATCGATTTTCCGGAAACCTCAAGCACCGCGCTGCTTACATCGCAGCTTGAAGAGGCCATCGCCCAACTGGATTGTGAAGACGGCATTGTTTTTCTGACGGATTTGCTGGGCGGCACGCCGTTTCGCGTAGCTTCAACGCTGGCGATGCAAAAACCGGGCTGTGAAGTGATCACCGGCACCAATTTGCAACTGCTACTGGAGATGGTGCTGGAGCGCGAAGGGTTAAGCGGTGAAGAATTCCGTGTACAGGCACTGGAGTGTGGGCACCGTGGGCTGACCAGTCTGGTGGACGAGTTAGGCCGCTGCCATGAGGAATGTCCGGTCGAGGAAGGAATATGACACAAGTTCTGCGCGCCAGAAGGCTGCTGACTGAAGAGGGCTGGCTTGATGATCATCAGCTGCGCATTACTGACGGTGTAATCGTAGCAATCGAACCGATTCCAGTGGGCGTGACTGAACGCGATGCGGAACTGCTCTGCCCCGCTTACATCGACACCCATGTACATGGTGGTGCGGGCGTTGATGTAATGGATGACGCGCCGGATGTGCTCGACAAGCTGGCAATGCACAAGGCACGCGAAGGTGTCGGCAGTTGGTTGCCGACTACCGTAACCGCGCCGCTTAATACCATTCATGCGGCGCTGAAACGTATTGCGCAACGTTGCCAACGCGGCGGACCTGGTGCGCAAGTGCTGGGGAGTTATCTCGAAGGACCGTACTTCACGCCGCAGAATAAAGGCGCGCATCCCCCAGAGCTGTTCCGCGAGCTGGAAATTGCCGAGCTGGATCAATTGATTGCCGTTTCTCAGCACACCTTACGCGTGGTAGCGCTGGCACCGGAAAAAGAAAGGGCATTGCAGGCCATCCGCCATCTTAAACGGCAAAATGTACGAGTGATGCTGGGGCATAGCGCGGCGACCTGGCAACAAACTCGCGCCGCGTTTGATGCTGGTGCCGACGGCCTGGTGCATTGCTATAACGGGATGACAGGTTTACATCATCGCGAACCGGGAATGGTTGGCGCGGGATTAACGGACAAGCGCGCCTGGCTGGAACTGATAGCCGATGGTCATCATGTACATCCGGCGGCGATGTCGCTGTGTTGTTGCTGTGCGGAAGAGAGAATCGTGCTGATCACCGACGCGATGCAAGCAGCCGGGATGCCGGATGGTCGCTATACGTTATGTGGCGAAGAAGTGCAGATGCACGGTGGCGTTGTCCGTACCGCGTCCGGTGGGCTGGCGGGCAGTACGCTGTCTGTTGATGCGGCAGTGCGCAACATGGTCGAGTTGACGGGCGTAACGCCTGCGGAAGCCATTCATATGGCATCGCTGCATCCGGCGCGAATGCTGGGTGTTGATGGTGTTCTGGGATCGCTTAAACCGGGCAAACGCGCCAGCGTCGTTGCGCTGGATAGCGGGCTGCATGTGCAACAAATCTGGATTCAGGGTCAATTAGCTTCGTTTTGATAGTTTGCTCCTTTATTGGGCCTTCACTTCCCCCGTAAGGCCTTTCTTTTTCTTTCTTTTTGATCTGTGCAGCGGTGTCGAATGCGACGCTAACGCGTCTTATCCGACCTACGATACGCCGCATCCGGCAATCGGTGAACATAGCGATGTCATTACGCAATTCTTTAATCTTCCCTTGTCTTTTCTTTCAATGATCACAGATTTCGTTTTATTTCATTTTTCTCCATTGAACTTTCGGTTTCTTTTCTATAGATTTTAATCAACGAAAGACATCACCAAGTGAAATGAAACGAAAGGCAAGTGAAAGCGACAACGCCCGACGTCAAGTTCATCAGACTAAGGATTGAGTTATGCCAGAAAATTACACCCCTGCTGCCGCCGCAACCGGTACATGGACTGAAGAAGAGATCCGCCATCAGCCTCGCGCATGGATCCGTTCACTCACCAACATCGACGCGCTACGTTCCGCGCTCAATAACTTCCTTGAACCGTTACTGCGCAAAGAGAATCTGCGGATCATCCTGACCGGAGCCGGAACCTCAGCATTTATCGGTGACATCATCGCACCGTGGCTCGCCAGCCATACCGGTAAAAACTTCAGCGCTGTACCAACCACCGATCTGGTCACCAATCCAATGGACTACCTGAACCCAGCTCATCCGCTGCTGTTGATCTCCTTCGGTCGATCCGGCAACAGCCCGGAAAGCGTCGCTGCCGTAGAACTGGCAAATCAATTTGTACCCGAGTGCTATCACCTGCCGATCACCTGCAACGAAGCGGGCGCTCTTTACCAAAACGCGATCAACAGCGACAACGCGTTTGCCCTGCTGATGCCCGCAGAAACGCACGATCGCGGCTTTGCGATGACCAGCAGCATTACCACCATGATGGCCAGCTGCCTCGCGGTTTTCGTACCTGAGACGATCAACAGCCAAACCTTCCGCGACGTGGCGGATCGTTGCCTGGCGATCCTGACCTCACTGGGCGATTTCAGCGAAGGTGTGTTTGGTTACGCACCGTGGAAACGGATCGTTTATCTCGGCAGCGGTGGCTTACAGGGCGCAGCACGCGAGTCGGCGCTGAAAGTGCTGGAACTGACGGCGGGTAAACTGGCGTCCTTTTATGATTCTCCAACCGGATTCCGTCATGGACCAAAATCGCTGGTCGATAACGAAACACTGGTGGTGGTATTTGTCTCCAGCCACCCTTACACCCGTCAGTATGATCTTGATCTGCTGGCTGAACTTCGCCGTGACAACCAGGCAATGCGTGTAATCGCCATCGCCGCGGAAAGCAGCGACATCGTCGCTGCCGGTCCACATATTATCCTGCCACCGTCACGTCACTTTATCGACGTTGAGCAGGCATTTTGCTTCCTGATGTACGCCCAGACGTTTGCACTGATGCAGTCGCTGCACATGGGCAATACGCCGGATACCCCATCAGCCAGTGGCACCGTTAACCGCGTGGTGCAAGGCGTAATCATTCATCCGTGGCAGGCATAAGAGGATCGCATTATGAGCATTATCTCCACTAAATATCTGTTACAGGACGCCCAGGCCAATGGCTACGCGGTGCCTGCTTTTAACATTCATAACGCCGAGACGATCCAGGCGATCCTCGAAGTGTGCAGTGAAATGCGATCGCCGGTGATCCTCGCCGGAACGCCGGGGACCTTTAAACATATCGCGCTGGAAGAGATCTACGCCCTGTGCAGCGCCTATTCCACAACCTACAACATGCCACTGGCGCTGCATCTCGACCACCACGAATCGCTGGATGATATTCGCCGTAAAGTCCACGCAGGTGTGCGCAGTGCAATGATCGACGGCAGCCACTTCCCGTTTGCCGAGAACGTGAAGCTGGTGAAATCGGTTGTTGACTTCTGCCACTCACAGGATTGCAGCGTGGAAGCAGAACTGGGCCGCCTGGGCGGTGTTGAAGATGACATGAGCGTTGACGTCGAAAGTGCATTCCTGACCGATCCACAAGAAGCTAAACGCTTTGTCGAACTGACTGGCGTCGACAGCCTGGCGGTAGCGATTGGTACGGCGCACGGCTTATACAGCAAAACGCCGAAGATTGATTTCCAGCGGCTGGCGGAAATTCGTGAAGTGGTGGATGTTCCTCTGGTGCTACATGGTGCCAGCGATGTTCCGGATGAATTTGTCCGTCGCACTATTGAACTTGGCGTCACAAAAGTGAACGTTGCCACAGAATTAAAAATAGCCTTCGCCGGCGCGGTAAAAGCCTGGTTCGCGGAAAATCCGCAGGGTAATGATCCTCGTTATTATATGCGCGTCGGTATGGATGCGATGAAAGAAGTCGTCAGAAATAAAATTAATGTCTGTGGTTCAGCGAATCGAATTTCCGCGTAATCATTAGTTTTTTATGATTTATCCCAATGTACTTCCCGATTAATATCGGGGAGTGCCTTAATGGAAAAGGAGATGACTAAACCTTAATAAATACATCAGTACAATATCGCAACAATAATATATTTAAAAAAATTATATTATTCAACTTTATGGTGAGGATTACACAATGAGCAGTCTAAATATTCTCTTAACCCGTATTGATAACCGTCTGGTTCACGGTCAGGTTGGCGTGACCTGGACATCCACCATCGGTGCGAATCTGCTGGTAGTCGTGGATGATGTTGTCGCTAACGATGATATTCAACAGAAATTAATGGGTATTACCGCAGAAACCTACGGCTTTGGCATTCGTTTCTTTACTATCGAAAAAACCATTAACGTCATCGGCAAAGCTGCACCGCATCAGAAGATCTTCCTGATTTGCCGTACGCCACAAACGGTACGTAAATTGGTAGAAGGTGGCATTGACCTGAAAGATGTCAACGTCGGCAATATGCATTTCTCGGAAGGGAAAAAGCAAATCAGCAGTAAAGTTTATGTCGATGACCAGGATCTCGCGGACTTACGTTTTATTAAACAACGTGGCGTGAATGTTTTCATTCAGGACGTCCCTGGAGATCAAAAAGAACAAATCCCTGACTAAATCTAAAATCGCCTTAATATTGGTTTGAGGTAATAAAAATGCATGAAATAACCCTACTTCAGGGATTATCCCTGGCGGCGTTAGTTTTCGTTCTGGGGATTGATTTTTGGCTGGAAGCCTTATTTTTATTCCGCCCGATAATAGTTTGTACCCTAACTGGCGCTATTCTCGGTGATATTCAGACTGGCTTAATTACCGGTGGTCTGACAGAGTTGGCTTTCGCCGGATTAACCCCTGCAGGTGGTGTTCAGCCGCCCAACCCTATTATGGCGGGTCTGATGACCACCGTCATTGCATGGTCTACGGGCGTTGATGCCAAAACGGCAATTGGTCTTGGCCTACCGTTTAGTTTGTTAATGCAGTACGTCATTCTGTTCTTCTATTCTGCTTTCTCATTATTTATGACCAAAGCCGATAAATGCGCGAAAGAAGCGGATACGGCAGCGTTTTCCCGACTTAACTGGACAACGATGCTCATCGTCGCTTCAGCGTATGCGGTGATTGCTTTCCTCTGTACTTACCTGGCACAAGGGGCGATGCAGGCGCTGGTGAAAGCGATGCCCGCCTGGTTGACCCACGGCTTTGAAGTGGCTGGCGGTATTCTGCCTGCCGTTGGTTTTGGCTTGCTGCTGCGTGTAATGTTCAAAGCGCAATATATCCCTTACCTGATCGCCGGTTTCCTGTTTGTTTGCTACATCCAGGTCAGCAACCTGTTGCCGGTTGCCGTACTGGGCGCAGGCTTTGCGGTGTATGAGTTTTTCAATGCGAAATCCCGGCAGCAAGCGCAACCGCAGCCCGTTGCCAGTAAAAATGAAGAAGAGGACTACAGCAATGGGATCTGAAATCAGTAAAAAAGATATCACCCGTCTGGGCTTTCGTTCGTCGCTGCTGCAAGCGAGCTTTAACTACGAAAGGATGCAGGCGGGCGGTTTTACCTGGGCGATGTTGCCGATCCTGAAAAAGATTTATAAGGACGACAAACCGGGCTTAAGCGCGGCGATGAAAGATAACCTCGAATTTATTAATACCCACCCGAATCTGGTCGGATTCCTGATGGGATTGTTAATTTCGATGGAGGAGAAAGGCGAAAACCGCGACACCATTAAAGGTCTGAAAGTGGCGCTGTTTGGCCCAATCGCCGGGATTGGCGATGCGATTTTCTGGTTTACTTTGTTGCCGATTATGGCGGGAATTTGCTCATCATTTGCCAGCCAGGGAAACCTGCTGGGGCCGATTCTGTTCTTCGCCGTGTACCTGATTATCTTTTTCCTCCGCGTCGGCTGGACCCACGTGGGTTATTCGGTCGGCGTGAAGGCGATCGATAAAGTGCGAGAGAACTCGCAGATGATCGCCCGTTCGGCAACCATCCTCGGGATCACGGTAATTGGCGGGCTGATCGCTTCGTATGTGCATATTAACGTGGTGACATCGTTTGCCATCGACAGTACCCACAGCGTCGCGCTGCAACAGGATTTCTTCGATAAAGTCTTCCCGAACATTTTACCGATGGCCTACACCCTGCTGATGTATTACTTCCTGCGGGTGAAAAAAGCGCATCCGGTGCTGTTAATCGGCGTGACTTTTGTGCTCTCTATTGTTTGTTCCGCATTCGGCATTTTGTAAATGGAACGAGGCACTGCGTCTGGCGGTGCCTCTTTACTTAAGGAATTTCATCCTGTGCAAACCCTTCAGCAAGTTGAACACTATACGGCGTTAAGTGAACGAGCCAGCGAATATTTATTGGCTGTGATCCGTAGCAAACCGGATGCCGTGATTTGCCTGGCGACCGGAGCCACGCCATTACTGACGTATCATTATCTGGTAGAAAAAATCCACCAGCAGCAGGTTGATGTCAGCCAGCTCACCTTCGTGAAGCTCGACGAATGGGTGGATCTGCCATTAACGATGCCTGGTACCTGCGAAACTTTTCTGCAACAGCATATCGTGCAGCCGCTGGGGCTACGTGAAGACCAGCTCATCAGCTTTCGCTCCGAAGAGATAAATGAGACAGAGTGCGAACGGGTAACGAACCTGATTGCGCGCAAAGGCGGTCTGGATTTATGCGTTCTCGGATTGGGGAAAAACGGTCATCTTGGGCTGAACGAACCGGGAGAAAACCTGCAACCGGCCTGCCATATCAGTCAACTTGATGCCAGAACACAGCAACATGAGATGTTAAAAACCGCGGGTCGCCCCGTGACTCGTGGGATCACCTTAGGCCTGAAGGATATTCTCAATGCCCGCGAGGTTTTGTTACTGGTGACTGGCGAAGGAAAGCAGGATGCGACAGAACGTTTTCTCACGGCTAAAGTCTCTACCGCTATCCCGGCTTCATTTTTATGGCTGCATAACCATTTCACATGTGTGATTGATGAAATGTGTCGTCGTTAACTCGCCTGGTACAGGCGTTGCAGCGCTATTCCTGCTGCAACGCCTGTAATCACTCTCCCTGCTGTTCCAGCGCATACTTATACAGCGCATTTTTCTTCACGCCGTGAATTTCTGCGGCCAGCGCCGCCGCTTTTTTCAGCGGCAGTTCTGCCTGTAGCAGCGTCAGCGTGCGCAGGGCATCAGCAGGCAGGTCATCTTCCTGCGCTTTATGGCCTTCGACAATCAGCACCATTTCGCCTTTGCGACGGTTTTCATCTTCTTTGACCCACGCCAGCAGCTCGCCAACGGGCGCGCCGTGAATGGTTTCCCAGGTTTTGGTTAGCTCACGCGCCAGAACCACATAGCGCGATTCGCCTAATACCGCAACGATATCTTCCAGGCTATCTAACAGACGGTGGGTCGATTCATAAAAAATCAGCGTGCGCGGCTCCGCTTCAATGGCTTTCAACGCATCGCGGCGGCCTTTTGATTTGGCAGGCAGGAAGCCTTCATAACAAAAACGATCTGATGGTAAACCCGCGGCGCTTAACGCAGTGATGGCAGCACACGGCCCCGGTAGTGGCACCACGCGAATCCCCGCTTCACGGCAGGTACGCACCAGATGGTAGCCAGGGTCGTTTATCAGCGGCGTCCCGGCATCGGAAACCAGTGCAATGTTTTGCCCTTCCTGTAACTTCGCCAGCAGCGTTTCGGCTTTTTGTTGTTCATTATGGTCATGAAGCGCGAACAACCGGGCGTTTATGCCAAAATGTTGCAGCAGTAAACCGGTATGACGGGTATCCTCGGCGGCAATCAGATCAACGGCCTGCAATACCTCCAGCGCACGCTGGGTGATATCCGCCAGATTACCGATTGGCGTAGGTACAATATAGAGCTGGCCTTGAGAATTATCCGCCGATTGGTGTTGTTTCATTGTGTCGTCCGTATTGCCGATTTAATATTGAGCATTGCGTAAAAAAAATATCACTGGATACATTATGGTACCCTCAACATTTTCTCGTTTGAAAGCCGCGCGTTGTCTGCCTGTTGTTCTGGCCGCCCTGATTTTCGCCGGTTGTGGCACCCATACTCCCGATCAGTCCACTGCTTATATGCAGGGCACGGCGCAGGCTGATTCTGCCTTTTATCTACAACAGATGCAGCAAAGCTCTGATGATACCAGGATCAACTGGCAATTACTCGCCATTCGTGCACTGGTGAAAGAAGGCAAAACCGGGCAAGCGGTGGAGTTGTTTAATCAGCTGCCGCAAGAACTAAACGATGCCCAGCGTCGCGAGAAAACGCTACTGGCGGTAGAAATCAAGCTGGCGCAAAAAGATTTTACTGGCGCACAGACCTTGTTGGCAAAAATCACGCCGACCGATTTAGAACAAAATCAGCAGGCGCGCTACTGGCAGGCGAAAATCGATGCCAGCCAGGGACGTCCTTCCATTGAATTACTGCGTGCGTTAGTCGCCCAGGAACCTCTGCTCGGCGCGAAGGAAAAGCAACAGAATATTGACGCTACCTGGCAGGCGCTATCGTCCATGACCCAACAGCAGGCGAATACGCTGGTGATTAACGCCGACGAAAATATCCTGCAAGGCTGGCTGGATCTGCAACGCGTCTGGTTTGATAACCGTAACGATCCCAACATGATGAAAGCCGGGATCGCCGACTGGCAAAAACGTTATCCGAACAACCCGGGCGCGAAAATGCTGCCAACGCAGTTGGTAAACGTAAAAGCTTTCAAACCAGCGTCAACCAATAAAATCGCCCTGCTGCTGCCGTTGAATGGTCAGGCTGCGGTATTTGGTCGCACAATTCAGCAAGGCTTTGAAGCGGCGAAAAACATTGGCACTCAGCCAGTGGCGGCCCAGGTAGCTACCGCGCCTGCCGCTGACGTAGCAGAACAACCCCAGCCACAAACCGTGGATGGCGTTGCCAGCCCGGCACAAGCCTCGGTTAGCGATCTAACGGGTGAAGAAACCGCAGCGCAGCCGGTGCCTGTAAGCGCCCCTGCGGCAAGTACTGCGGCGGTAAGCGCGCCAGCGAATCCATCCGCAGAACTGAAAATCTACGATACCTCATCACAACCGCTTAGCCAGATCTTAAGCCAGGTTCAGCAGGACGGCGCGAGCATTGTGGTCGGTCCGCTGCTGAAAAATAACGTTGAGGAGTTGCTGAAGAGCAACACGCCACTGAACGTACTGGCGCTGAATCAGCCGGAAAATATCGAAAACCGCGCTAATATCTGTTACTTCGCGCTATCGCCGGAAGATGAAGCGCGCGATGCGGCACGTCATATTCGTGACCATGGGAAACAGGCGCCGCTGGTGCTGATCCCGCGCAGTTCGCTTGGCGATCGCGTAGCAAACGCCTTCGCGCAAGAGTGGCAGAAATTGGGTGGCGGCACCGTTCTGCAACAAAAATTTGGCTCCACCAGCGAATTACGCGCGGGTGTGAACGGCGGTTCTGGTATTGCTTTAACGGGTAGCCCGATCACTCCCAGAGCGACAACCGACTCCGGCATGACGACCAACAATCCAACGCTGCAAACCACGCCAACCGATGACCAGTTCACCAACAATGGTGGTCGTGTCGATGCGGTGTACATTGTGGCAACGCCGGGCGAAATCGCTTTCGTCAAACCGATGATCGCCATGCGTAACGGCAGCCATAGCGGCGCAACGCTGTACGCCAGTTCCCGCAGTGCACAAGGCTCCGCAGGACCTGATTTCCGACTTGAGATGGAAGGATTACAGTACAGCGAGATCCCGATGTTGGCAGGCGGTAATCTACCGTTAATGCAGCAGGCACTAAGCGCAGTGAATAACGATTATTCGCTGGCTCGCATGTATGCAATGGGTGTTGATGCATGGTCGCTGGCAAATCATTTCTCACAAATGCGCCAGGTTCAGGGTTTTGAAATCAACGGTAATACCGGAAGCCTGACGGCTAACCCGGATTGCGTGATTAACAGGAAGTTATCATGGCTACAGTACCAACAAGGTCAGGTAGTCCCCGCCAGTTAACCACTAAACAGACCGGCGACGCATGGGAAGCACAAGCGCGTCGCTGGCTGGAAGGCAAAGGACTGCGGTTTGTCGCCGCTAACGTGAACGAGCGTGGCGGCGAGATCGATCTGATAATGCGTGAAGGCCAGACTACCGTTTTTGTCGAAGTGCGCTACCGCCGCTCTGCCCTTTACGGCGGCGCGGCAGCCAGTGTGACCCGCAGCAAACAACACAAATTATTACAGACTGCCCGCTTGTGGCTCGCGCGTCATAATGGGAGTTTTGATACTGTGGATTGCCGGTTCGATGTGGTAGCCTTCACCGGGAATGAGGTTGAGTGGATTAAGGATGCCTTTAATGACCACTCATAATTAAGGTTTAAGGATTAGCGTGCAAGAAAGAATTAAAGCTTGCTTCACTGAAAGCATTCAAACTCAAATTGCGGCAGCAGAGGCGCTTCCGGATGCCATCTCCCGTGCAGCCATGACGCTGGTTCAGTCTCTGCTCAATGGCAACAAAATCCTCTGTTGTGGTAATGGAACCTCCGCTGCCAACGCACAGCATTTTGCTGCCAGCATGATCAACCGTTTCGAAACGGAGCGGCCCAGCTTACCTGCCATTGCACTAAATACTGATAATGTTGTCTTAACGGCGATTGCCAACGATCGCTTACATGATGAAGTGTATGCAAAACAGGTACGGGCGCTGGGGCATGCGGGAGACGTATTGTTAGCCATTTCTACTCGTGGCAACAGCCGCGATATTGTTAAAGCAGTTGAAGCCGCCGTTACGCGTGATATGACCATTGTGGCATTGACCGGCTATGATGGTGGTGAACTTGCAGGTTTGTTAGGGCCACAGGATGTAGAAATTCGCATCCCTTCGCATCGCAGTGCTCGCATTCAGGAAATGCATATGCTGACGGTAAATTGTTTGTGCGATCTGATCGATAACACGCTTTTCCCTCACCAGGATGATTAAGGAGAATACATGAAGGCATTATCGCCAATCGCAGTCCTTATTTCCGCGCTGCTGTTGCAAGGTTGCGTTGCTGCGGCCGTAGTGGGTACTGCTGCTGTGGGTACCAAAGCCGCAACTGACCCTCGCAGTGTCGGCACCCAGGTGGACGATGGTACCCTGGAAGTGCGCGTGAACAGCGCATTGTCAAAAGACGAACAGATTAAGAAAGAAGCGCGCATTAATGTAACGGCCTATCAGGGCAAGGTGCTGCTGGTTGGGCAGTCACCAAACTCTGAGCTTTCGGCTCGTGCAAAACAGATTGCAATGGGCGTAGACGGCGCGAATGAAGTATATAACGAGATTCGTCAGGGCCAGCCGATTGGTCTGGGCGAAGCGTCTAACGATACGTGGATCACCACCAAAGTACGTTCGCAGCTCTTAACCAGCGATCTGGTGAAATCGTCCAACGTGAAAGTGACCACCGAAAATGGTGAAGTGTTCCTGATGGGGCTGGTGACTGAACGTGAAGCGAAAGCGGCGGCAGATATTGCCAGCCGGGTAAGCGGCGTAAAGCGTGTGACCACAGCGTTTACGTTTATTAAATAGCAGCACCTTGTAATGCCTGATGCGACGCTTGCCGCGTCTTATCAGGCCTACAACGATGCAAACCGTAGGTCGGATAAGGCGTTTACGCCGCATCCGACATGTTTTCACTCAAATCAAACCAACAGCGCCAGCCCGCCGACAATCACACCAGATACTGCCACCATCGCCCCTGTCAGCCATAAGGCATTCGCCGGAAATGCTTTGCGCAGCATAATCAGTGACGGCAAACTTACAGCAGGAAGCGTCATCAACAATGCCAGCGCCGGAGCAGTTCCCATACCTGCCAGCATCATCGTTTGTACAATCGGAATTTCTGCTGCTGTGGGAATGACAAACAAGCATCCTGCTACCGCCATCGCCACCACCCACATCAGGCTGTTATCGACAGCACCATCGGCATGGGGGAATAACCAGACGCGAGCGGCACCCAACACCAGTACTGCAAGGATGTAAACCGGGATCGTACTCCAGAAAAGCGTCCATAGCGCCCTGCCCCAGCGGCTAAAAAAACCGCCCTGTGCTTCCGGTATGTCAATTTCGACCGGTGCCTGCGTTTGCGGTGTTTCACGCACCCATTTTTGCACCAGCGTCGCAATCAGCAACACCATCACCAGCCCGGCCACCAGACGAATCGCCGCAAAACCCCAGCCGAGGACAAACCCCATAAACACCAGCGTCGCCGGGTTTAACAACGGATTCCCCATCCAGAATGCCAGCGCGCCGCCCATCGATACCTGTTGGCGACGCATCCCCGCCGCGACCGGAGCCGCACAGCAGGTACACATCATGCCAGGCAGCGAAAACAGCGTTCCCAGCAGCGTGCCGCGAAAGCGCGACTGCCCAAGCGTGCGTAGCAGCCAGTCGCGTGGGATCAGCACCTGAATCAACGAACCGAGGATCACCCCCAGCACTGCCGCTTTCCATACCGCGAGGAAATAGATCATCGCGTAATCCAACGCCGCTTGCCACGGATTAGCATCCGCCTGCGCAAGGATAGATTTACCGATACTGTGGGTTTCGGCTGCAGTAAACGCTTTGCCGTAGTAAGGTTGCCATTTCACATACCAGAGTCCGGCAATGACAACGAGAAAGAAAAGCGCGGGTTTCCACCACTGAATGGGCGTTGCCGCCTGAGATGAAGACTGACCAGTCATAGCATTCCCCAGGAATAAGTTATGATAATTGAGCGCGTGAATGTTACGCCCACTATCAATTCTTGGGAATAATTATTCAGCTCTTTTGCGTAATTCTGAAGAGCTTAAAATCGTCACGCCTTCATGCTCAGGCCGCATCGCCTCTGCCAGCATGACCCGCGCCACGTCTCTCGCATCAATGGATCTCCAGTTTCCTGGCAGTAAACGGAACAGCGGCGCAAAAAGCGTTTCGTTCATCCGCTGTTTGCTTCGATCACCCAGCAACATCGACGGGCGAGCGATGGTCAATTTCGGCCAGTTCTGGGCAATTAATGCTTCTTCCATCTCCCCTTTGACGCGGTTATAGAAAAACGGCGAGTGGGCATTAGCCCCCATAGCACTGACCACCAGCATATGCTGCGCACCGAGCCGCAGCCCGGTTAATGCGGTGTCCACTACCAGCGTGTAATCGGCATGAATAAACGCCTCTTTACTCCCTGCCTCCCGCCGCGTGGTGCCAAGACAACAAAACACAATGTCGATGGGATCGGTGACCTGCGCCAGCGCGTCGGTCAGTTGCGGATCATGGGGATTGAACACCCCGGGCATATCGCCCAACGGACGTCGCGTCGGCGCAGCAATGGCGTTAACTTTCGGTTCGTTAAGCAACATCCGCAGCAGGTGACCGCCCACCAGCCCCGTTGCACCTGTAATCAGTACCTGACTCATCTTCGCTCCTTTACAGAATTGTCTGCCTTGCGCTCCACGGCTCATGCACCAGGCTTAATAGACCATGAGGTAATTATCCCCGATTGTGGGAAATTCGCCTCATCCAATGCAACAACGCGGAGGAAGCATGAGTAAGAAAATTGCCGTTTTAATCACTGATGAATTTGAGGATTCAGAATTTACTTCACCCGCAGACGAGTTCCGTAAAGCCGGACACGAAGTGATTACCATTGAAAAACAAGCGGGTAAAACGGTGAAAGGCAAAAAAGGAGAAGCCAGCGTGACCATCGATAAATCCATCGATGAAGTGACGCCAGCGGAGTTTGATGCCCTGTTGCTACCGGGCGGTCATTCACCGGATTATCTGCGTGGCGACAACCGTTTTGTCACCTTTACCCGTGATTTTGTGAATAGCGGCAAACCTGTTTTCGCCATCTGTCACGGTCCGCAGCTGCTGATCAGCGCCGATGTGATTCGGGGGCGCAAACTGACCGCAGTAAAACCGATTATTATTGATGTTAAAAATGCGGACGCGGAATTTTACGATCAGGAGGTCGTGGTTGATAAAGATCAGCTGGTTACCAGCCGCACACCGGACGATCTGCCAGCGTTTAACCGCGAGGCGTTACGCCTGCTCGGTGCCTGAGTCGCGTAGCCAAATCATTTTTTTACCAAAGCCCAGCGTGTTGTCGGTGAATTTGATTTCATCTAGCCGGATTTCCCACACCGGCGCCGACAGCATTCTGGCAACCGGAAAGCGACGATTATACGCCTTGCGCGCAAGGTCGCTTTCCTCACCTTCCAGCCTGCGGAGCTCACCTTTAAACTGCACGCCGCGAATTAATGCTACCGTTTTCGGCTGACCGTTTACCGTTCCGGCAACTGCCGCCTGCGGCCCACTCATCTGCGCGTGACGCGTTTTTTCTTCCGTCAAAATGTAGAAGGCGACTTTCTGTGCATCAAAAAGATAAAAGGCATTAGCGCACCAGAGTTCCCCTTCCTGCTGCACACACCAGGTGACAACATGTTGTTTTGCCAGCCAACGGCTGATGGCAGTAAGTGTTTCCATTGCTGTTCTCTTTTATACTGTGGGCCTGACCTTAACATGTGACGCAGACGATGACACCCTGGTTTCTTTACTTGATCCGTACCGCCGACAATAAGCTTTATACCGGGATCACCACGGATGTCGAACGCCGCTATCAACAACATCAGAGCGGCAAAGGGGCGAAAGCACTACGTGGAAAAGGTGAACTGACGCTGGCGTTTTCCGCACCAGTGGGCGACCGTTCGCTGGCACTACGGGCGGAATATCGCGTTAAGCAACTGACCAAACGGCAAAAAGAGCGTCTGGTAGCGGAAGGCGCAGGGTTTGCAGAGCTGTTAAGCAGTCTGCAAACCCAGGAGATTAAAAGCGATTGAAGTGATCGTGATACTCAACCAGCCCGGTTACGCCGTTCAGCGCGTCATCCGCTAAACGATGTACCTGGAAGGCGCTTTCAGTTCCCGGCCAGCGGCAACGCAGATCGTGATGCGCCGCCAGTTCAAAGCCAAAACGACTGTACAGCGCCGGATCGCCCAGCGTCACCACTGCGGCATAGCCGAACTCATTAAGCGAATCGAGTCCTTCATAGACCAGTTGGCGTGCCAGCCCCTGTCCACGGTATTTTTCATCTACCGCCAGCGGTGCCATGCCGACCCATTGCAGGTCTTCACCCTGCACATCAACCGGACTGAATGCCACATAGCCAATGACCTGACCTTCGTCATCTGTCGCCACCAGCCCCAGCGTCAGAAAGCCATCTTCACGCAGATCGTGAACCAGCTTCGCTTCCGCATCGCTTTCGAATGAACGACGCAGCAGGGCATCAATACCCGGCGCATCAATGGGAATTTCTACTCGAATTAGCATGGTTCACCTACCGATGTCTGTTTGGTTTCAGGCGCGGTTTTCATTCCCGCCTCAACAAAATCCGCCAGTTGCAGCAGCATCATGCGTAAGGCTTTCGGCATTTGCTCCAGCTCAATGGCGTCCATCAGGTTTTTTACATACAGCCCCAGTTCCGTATCGCCTTCAATCATCAGCCGACGCTGGAAGAAGAGCGTGTCCGGATCCTGTTTACGCGCCGCAATCATCAGCAGATCGCTGGCGTCGGCACTAAAACTCACATCAGCTTGCGCGTTCTGGCTAACGACCAGTTTGCCATTCACCACCGAGGTAAACCATTGCAGGTCAATATCACGCACATGAATACTTAACCAACGGCCTTCAAGGAACTCCAGCTCGCCATCGTCCAGCGCCTGACGGAATTGCCAGCTTAAGACCTGCTCAAGAACCTGGCGTTTTAGCGCAAATGGCGTCAGTTTTACCGGTACACTCAACAGAGATGGCCCCAAATGCACAATGCGGGAACGCAGTTTATCCAACACGAGTTTTACTCCCTGTTTCAACAATCATCCTATTTTGCCATATTGGAAAAATAACATAGCGGTATAAATCAACAATTCCATATGAAATTGCTGCTACCACCAATACAACTTTAACTGCCTTAAATCAAAAATTGTCGCAGCAAGGTTAACTAAAATCCCAGTTCGTTAACATTTTTGCGCTTTGACTGCGCAACCTTCAGGAAAAATTATGGAGCTGCTCTGCCCTGCCGGAAATCTCCCGGCGCTTAAGGCGGCCATCGAAAACGGCGCAGATGCTGTTTATATCGGGCTAAAAGATGATACCAACGCCCGTCACTTCGCCGGCCTTAACTTTACCGAGAAAAAATTGCAGGAAGCGGTGAGTTTTGTCCATCAACATCGCCGCAAACTTCACATCGCAATTAACACTTTTGCGCACCCGGACGGTTACGCCCGCTGGCAGCGTGCCGTGGATATGGCGGCACAACTGGGTGCCGACGCGCTGATCCTCGCCGACCTCGCCATGCTGGAATACGCCGCCGAGCGATACCCGCATATTGAGCGTCATGTGTCAGTGCAGGCTTCGGCGACCAATGAAGAGGCGATTCACTTTTATCATCGCCATTTTGACGTTGCCCGCGTGGTGCTGCCGCGCGTGTTGTCGATTCATCAGGTGAAACAGTTGGCACGGGTTACCCCTGTACCGCTGGAAGTGTTCGCTTTCGGCAGCTTGTGCATTATGTCGGAAGGCCGTTGCTATCTGTCGTCGTATCTGACAGGTGAGTCGCCCAACACCGTGGGCGCGTGTTCTCCGGCCCGTTTCGTGCGCTGGCAACAAACGCCGCAGGGGCTGGAATCCCGCCTGAACGAAGTGCTGATCGACCGTTATCAGGACGGCGAAAACGCAGGTTATCCGACGCTGTGTAAAGGGCGTTATCTGGTGGACGGTGAGCGCTATCACGCGCTGGAAGAACCAACCAGTCTCAATACCCTGGAACTGCTGCCTGAGCTAATGGCGGCGAATATTGCTTCGGTGAAAATTGAAGGCCGCCAGCGTAGCCCGGCGTATGTCAGCCAGGTGGCGAAAGTCTGGCGTCAGGCTATCGACCGTTGTAAGGCCGATCCGCAAAACTTCGTACCGCAAAGCGCGTGGATGGAGACGCTCGGGTCGATGTCCGAAGGCACGCAGACCACCCTTGGCGCGTATCACCGTAAATGGCAGTGAGAAAAGCAATGAAATATTCCTTAGGACCGGTGCTGTGGTACTGGCCAAAAGAGACGCTGGAAGAATTTTATCAGCAGGCCGCCGCCAGCAGCGCCGACGTGATTTATCTTGGTGAAGCGGTATGCAGCAAGCGTCGGGCAACCAAAGTTGGCGACTGGCTGGAGATGGCAAAATCGCTCGCCGGAAGTGGCAAGCAGATTGTGCTCTCCACGCTGGCGCTGGTGCAGGCATCCTCCGAACTGGGCGAACTGAAACGCTATGTTGAGAACGGTGAGTTTCTGATTGAAGCCAGCGATCTCGGCGTGGTGAATATGTGCGCTGAACGCAAACTGCCGTTCGTCGCCGGGCACGCGCTGAACTGCTACAACGCGGTGACGCTGAAAATATTGCTCAAACAAGGCATGATGCGCTGGTGTATGCCGGTGGAACTTTCCCGCGACTGGCTGGTGAATCTGCTTACCCAGTGCGATGAACTGGGCATTCGCAACCAGTTTGAAGTGGAAGTCCTGAGCTACGGTCATCTGCCGCTGGCCTACTCCGCCCGCTGCTTTACCGCGCGTTCGGAAGATCGCCCGAAAGATGAGTGCGAAACCTGCTGCATTAAGTATCCGAACGGGCGCAACGTGCTGTCGCAGGAGAACCAGCAAGTGTTTGTACTCAATGGCATTCAGACCATGAGCGGCTACGTTTACAACCTCGGTAACGAGCTGGCATCCATGCAGGGGCTGGTTGATGTGGTCCGCCTGTCACCGCAGGGTACTGACACTTTCGCTATGCTCGACGCCTTCCGCGCTAATGAAAATGGCGCTGCGCCACTGCCGTTGACGGCAAACAGCGATTGTAACGGCTACTGGCGGCGGCTGGCCGGGCTGGAGCTGCAAGCCTAAGTAAATAGCTCACTTTGTTAACAACTTTAACTACTCTTTAATGCAGTATTAAAGATTAATCGGTAACAAAGTGAGCTGTTATGACTGATAAAACCATTGCGTTTTCGCTACTCGATCTGGCCCCCATCCCCGAAGGTTCTTCAGCACGAGAAGCATTCTCCCACTCTCTCGACCTCGCCCGTCTGGCTGAAAAGCGCGGCTATCATCGCTACTGGCTGGCGGAACACCACAATATGACCGGCATTGCCAGTGCTGCAACGTCTGTGTTAATTGGCTATCTGGCGGCGAATACCACCACGCTGCATCTGGGGTCCGGCGGCGTGATGTTGCCCAACCATTCACCGTTGGTTATTGCCGAACAGTTCGGCACGCTTAATACACTCTATCCGGGGCGAATCGATTTGGGGCTGGGTCGTGCACCGGGTAGCGATCAGCGAACCATGATGGCGCTGCGTCGTCATATGAGCGGCGATATTGATAATTTCCCCCGCGATGTCGCAGAACTGGTGGACTGGTTTGACGCCCGCGATCCCAATCCGCATGTGCGCCCGGTACCGGGCTATGGCGAGAAAATCCCCGTGTGGTTGTTAGGCTCCAGCCTTTACAGTGCGCAACTGGCGGCGCAGCTTGGTCTGCCGTTCGCGTTTGCCTCACACTTCGCGCCGGATATGTTGTTCCAGGCGCTGCATCTTTATCGCAGCAACTTCAAGCCGTCGGCACGACTGGAAAAACCATACGCGATGGTGTGCATCAATATTATCGCTGCCGACAGCAACCGCGACGCTGAATTTCTGTTTACCTCAATGCAGCAAGCCTTTGTGAAGCTGCGCCGTGGCGAAACCGGGCAACTGCCGCCGCCAATTCAAAATATGGCTCAGTTCTGGTCGCCGTCTGAGCAGTATGGCGTGCAGCAGGCGCTGAGTATGTCGCTGGTGGGCGATAAAGCGAAAGTGCGCCATGGCTTACAGTCGATCCTGCGCGAAACCGATGCCGATGAGATTATGGTTAACGGGCAGATATTCGATCATCAAGCACGGTTGCATTCGTTTGAGCTGGCGATGGATGTGAAGGAAGAGTTGTTGGGATAGTGTGTTTTAACACGGGAAGCCTTATCCGAGCTGGCAACGCTGTCCTACGTAGGCCTGATAAGCGAAGCTCATCAGGCATTGTGTAGGCAGCAGAAATGTCGGATAAGGCACCGCTGATTACTGATACACCGGCAGCAAATTAAAGCTCGATAAAATATGGATCAATGCGTTGCCAACGCCAAACACCAGAATCAGCACAATCATCGGCTTGCCGCCCCAGACGCGGAATTTCGGGCTACCAAAGCGTTTACGTGATGCGCGGGCCAGCAGCGCCGGAACAATTGCCGCCCAGATGGTAGCCGCTAAGCCAGCATAACCAATGGCGTACAGGAATCCGTTAGGAAACAGCAGGCCACCCACAACAGGCGGGGCAAAGGTCAGCAGTGCCGTTTTAAAACGGCCTAGGGCCGAGTCGTCGAAACCAAACAGATCCGCCAGATAGTCGAACAGACCCAGCGTTACACCGAGGAACGAACTCGCTACCGCAAAGTTTGAGAACACGACCAGCAGAAGGTCCAGACTACGGCTGTTTAATACACCGCTTAGCGCCTGTACCAGCACATCAATATTACCGCCCTTCTCGGCAATGCCGATAAACTCCGGACGAGGGATGTTGCCCATCGTCGCCAGCAACCAGATGGTATACAGCGCCAGTGCCATCAGCGTACCGTACACCAGGCATTTCACGATGGTTTTCGGATCTTTGCCGTAATACTTCATCAGGCTCGGCACGTTACCGTGATAACCAAACGATGCCAGACAGAACGGTAACGTCATCAGCAAATACGGTGCATAAGACGCATTGCTTTCCGCGACGTTGAACAAGGTAGCCGGCTGCACATGCCCCAGCAAACTGCCGAAGGTGAGGAAGAAGGTAATGACTTTCGCCCCCAGCACAATCGCCGTCATGCGGCTGACCGCTTTGGTGCTCAACCACACCACAAAAGCCACCAACAGTGCAAAACCAAAACCCGCTGCCCGTGCCGGGACGTTTAACGACATCTCCGCGAAGGTGTGATGCAGAATCGAACCACTGGCAGAAATATAGGCATAGGTCAGGATATAGAGCACAAAGGCAATGGAAATGCCGTTGACCACATTCCAACCTTTGCCCAGCAAATCTTTAGTGATGGTGTCAAAGCTCGAACCGATTCGGTAATTCAGGTTAGCTTCCAGGATCATCAAGCCGGAATGCAGCATACAGAACCAGGTGAAGATCAGCGCCGCCATTGACCAGAAGAACCACGCACCGGACATGACCACTGGCAGAGAAAACATCCCTGCGCCAATAATGGTGCCGCCGATAATCACCACGCCGCCAAGCAGCGACGGTGACGTTTGGGTGGTGGTTAGTGTTGCCATGAGGGCTTCTCTCCAGTGAAAAATAGTGCGACTGCGTTGTTATGCATTGCACTGTACCAGTACATGAGTACAAAAGACAGAAAAAAAGCCCCGATTGTTAAAATCGGGGCTGTATATATTATTTTACAGTTTGTGTTCGCTAATCAGCGATGATTACGCATCACCACCGAAACGGCGACGACCGGTAGAATCATCACGACGCGGTGCGCGGCCTTCACGACGTTCGCCGCTGAAACGACGACCATCACCACGACCACCTTCACGGCGTTCACCGCTGAAGTTACGACCGCCTTCACGACGTTCGCCACTGAAACCACGACCACCGCCACGACGCTCACCGCCAGTATGCGGCTGTGCATCGCCCAGCAACTGCATGTTCATCGGCTTGTTGAGGATGCGAGTACGCGTAAAGTGCTGCAGCACTTCACCCGGCATACCTTTCGGCAGTTCGATGGTGGAGTGAGATGCAAACAGCTTGATGTTACCGATGTAACGGCTGCTGATGTCGCCTTCGTTAGCAATCGCGCCAACGATATGACGAACTTCAACACCATCATCGCGGCCCACTTCAATGCGGTACAGCTGCATGTCGCCAACATCACGACGTTCACGACGCGGACGATCTTCACGGTCGCCACGCGGGCCACGGTCGTTACGATCGCGCGGACCACGATCATCACGGTCACGGAACTCACGCTTCGGACGCATCGGCGCATCTGGCGGCACGATCAGAGTACGTTCACCCTGGGCCATTTTCAGCAGTGCGGCTGCCAGAGTTTCGAGATCCAGCTCTTCACCTTCTGCAGTCGGCTGAATTTTGCTCAACAGTGCGCGGTATTGATCCAGATCGCTACTTTCCAGTTGCTGCTGTACTTTAGCAGCGAATTTTTCCAGACGGCGTTTGCCCAGCAGTTCTGCGTTCGGCAGTTCTACTTCCGGAATGGTCAGCTTCATGGTGCGTTCAATGTTGCGCAGCAGACGACGCTCGCGGTTCTCAACGAACAGCAGCGCGCGGCCAGCACGACCCGCACGACCGGTACGACCGATACGGTGAACGTAAGACTCAGAATCCATCGGGATATCGTAGTTTACGACCAGGCTGATACGCTCAACGTCCAGGCCACGGGCCGCAACGTCGGTCGCAATCAGGATGTCCAGTCGACCGTCTTTCAGACGTTCCAGCGTCTGCTCACGCAGCGCCTGGTTCATGTCACCGTTCAGCGCGGCGCTGTTGTAACCATTACGCTCAAGGGCTTCTGCCACTTCCAGAGTCGCGTTTTTGGTACGAACGAAGATAATCGCCGCATCAAAATCTTCCGCTTCCAGGAAACGTACCAGTGCTTCGTTTTTACGCATCCCCCAGACAGTCCAGTAGCTCTGGCTGATGTCAGGACGGGTCGTTACGCTGGACTGAATGCGCACTTCCTGCGGCTCTTTCATAAAGCGGCGGGTAATGCGACGAATCGCTTCCGGCATGGTTGCAGAGAACAGAGCGGTCTGATGACCTTCCGGGATCTGCGCCATAATGGTTTCAACATCTTCGATGAAGCCCATGCGCAGCATTTCGTCAGCTTCATCCAGAACCAGACCGCTCAGTTTAGAGAGGTCCAGAGTGCCACGTTTCAGGTGGTCCAGCAGACGGCCCGGAGTACCGACAACGATCTGCGGCCCCTGACGCAGGGCGCGTAATTGCACGTCATAACGCTGGCCGCCGTACAGGGCAACCACGTTTACGCCGCGCATGTGTTTAGAGAAATCCGTCATTGCTTCAGCAACCTGTACCGCCAGTTCGCGGGTCGGTGCCAGCACCAGAATCTGTGGTGCTTTCAGCTCAGGATCAAGATTCTGCAGCAGAGGTAAAGAGAATGCTGCAGTTTTTCCGCTCCCCGTCTGGGCCATACCCAGAACGTCGCGGCCATTCAGCAGATGTGGAATACACTCTGCCTGAATTGGAGATGGTTTTTCGTAACCCAGATCGTTAAGGGCTTCAAGGATAGGAGCCTTCAGGCCCAGATCTGCAAAAGTGGTTTCGAATTCAGCCATGTAGTACGTGTGCCTCAAAATTAATGGCGGCCAGTCTACATAACTCATCATGAAATTGATCAGCAATTTTCATTGAAAAGTGTGAACCGGCTCAAAGTAGGTGTATTAACGAACAACAACGCCCTCACCCGTTAAGGTGATGGCAATCAAAAAAGATTACGGGCTGATGTGTACGTCAGCTATTGCTGGTCCGATTCTGCCAGGTCATCTTGGTCCTGGCCCAGGAGCGATAATTCCAACAATGCGTATCGGTGCTCAACAAAGTTATGAACGTTGTTGGCAACCGCCAGTTTGAACAGTGCCGTGGCGCTGTCCAAATCCCCCAGACTTAGGTAGTACTTACCTAAATAGAAGTTGGTTTCACTGAGATGCTCAGCGAGCGAGGTGTTATCCGTTGCGTCCGCCTTGAGCCTTTCCATTAACGTTTGTTCGCTAATGTTGCCCAGGTAGAACTCGACAATGTTCCATCCCCACTGCTCCTTGTCCGATTTTTCGAAGTGCTGTTTCAACACTTCTTTAGCCTGCTTCTCATCGAGCTTCTGCTCGGCGAGATAAAGCCACAAACTACGGAAAGGATCATTGGGATCGTCTTGATAAAACGCCAGCAGATCATCTTGCGCTAACTTGTCACGACCGCCGTAATATAATGCGATCCCGCGATTCAAGTGCGCGTAGTTGTAAGTTGGATCAAGCTCAAGTACAGAATCAAACGCTTCATAGGCAGCATCAAAATTGCCTGCCTGCGTTAAATATATGCCTAAGTAATTGAATACTTCAGGCATATCCGGTCGGATTGCCAGCGCTTGCGAAAAATCGTTACGCGCTAATGCCCTCAGACCGAGACTATCATACAACACTCCGCGCTCATATAAAAGCTGTGCGCGTTCGTCATCGGTTAAAGCCCGACTGGCAAGGATTTGTTCCATACGTGCCAGAATCACTTCCTGCTGTAAAGTCGGTTGCAATGGTACCGCGAGGACTTCACTTTTACGCCAGGAAGTATTACTGCATCCTGCAAGCGTAAGTGCTGTCGCAACGAAACACCAGCGCAAAAAAGGCTTCATTTCCCACTCCCGAAGACCACGGTTGAATGAACGTCCTGTTCCCGGTTGCTAACAAGGCGTCCTGCCCGGTTAAAAGCCCCCCGCCGCAGCGGAGGGCAAATGGCAACCTTACTCGCCCTGTTCAGCAGCCGGAGCTTCCGGTGCTGCAGCAGGTTGAGACTGCTCAGTCGCTTCTTTAATGCTCAGACGGATACGGCCCTGGCGATCAACTTCCAGAACTTTCACCGGAACTTCCTGACCCATCTGCAGGTAATCGGTCACTTTCTCAACGCGTTTGTCAGCGATCTGAGAGATGTGTACCAGACCTTCTTTACCGCCGCCGATGGCAACAAATGCGCCAAAGTCAACGATACGGGTCACTTTACCATTGTAGACGCGGCCCACTTCAATTTCTGCAGTGATCTCTTCGATACGACGAATAGCATGTTTCGCTTTTTCGCCATCGGTCGCTGCGATCTTCACAGTACCGTCATCTTCGATTTCGATGGTGGTGCCAGTTTCTTCGGTCAGGGCACGGATAACAGAACCGCCTTTACCGATAACGTCTTTGATCTTGTCCGGGTTGATCTTGATGGTATGGATACGCGGAGCGAACTCAGAGATATCGCCGCGCGGCGCGTTGATCGCCTGTTCCATTACGCCCAGGATGTGCAGACGCGCACCTTTAGCCTGATTCAGCGCAACCTGCATGATCTCTTTGGTGATACCTTCAATTTTGATATCCATCTGCAGTGCAGAGATACCGTCGCGAGAACCCGCAACTTTGAAGTCCATATCGCCCAGGTGATCTTCGTCGCCCAGGATGTCAGACAGTACAACGTAGTTGTCGCCTTCTTTCACCAGACCCATTGCGATACCCGCAACAGCGGCTTTGATCGGCACACCGGCGTCCATCAGCGCCAGAGACGCGCCGCACACGGAAGCCATAGAAGAAGAACCGTTAGATTCGGTAATTTCAGACACAACACGTACGGTGTACGGGAATTTGTCCATATCCGGCATTACTGCCAGCACACCGCGCTTCGCCAGACGACCGTGACCAATTTCACGACGCTTCGGAGAACCGACCATGCCGGTTTCGCCTACGGAGTACGGAGGGAAGTTGTAGTGGAACAGGAAGGTGTCAGTACGTTCGCCCATCAGTTCATCAAGAACCTGCGCGTCACGTGCAGTACCCAGCGTTGCGGTAACCAGCGCCTGAGTTTCACCACGGGTGAACAGAGCAGAACCGTGAGTGCGCGGCAGCACACCAGTACGTACATCCAGACCACGGATCATATCTTTTTCACGGCCGTCGATACGCGGTTCGCCTGCCAGTACGCGGCTACGAACAACGTTTTTCTCGATAGCGTGCAGAATTTCACCCAGTTCGTTTTCGTCCAGGGTTTCGTCTTCAGCAAGCAGCGTCGCGATGGTTTCAGATTTGATGACATCAACCTGCGCATAACGCTCTTGTTTGTCGGTGATGCGGTAAGCATCGCTCAGACGAGCTTCAGCCAGTGCAGCAACGCGCGCGTTCAGCGCTTCGTTTACCGGCTCCGGCTGCCAGTCCCAACGCGGTTTACCGGCTTCTTTCACCAATTCATTGATGTTCTGAATAACAACCTGCTGTTGTTCATGACCGAACACTACTGCGCCCAGCATCTGGTCTTCGCTCAGCAGTTCAGCTTCAGATTCAACCATCAGTACAGCGGCTTCAGTACCCGCAACAACCAAGTCCAGTTTGCTCTCTTTCAGCTCGTCCTGAGTCGGATTCAGTACGTACTGGTCATTGATGTAACCTACGCGAGCAGCACCAATCGGACCATTGAACGGAATACCAGACAGAGACAGTGCTGCGGAAGCACCAATCATCGCAACGATATCCGGGTTAACCTGCGGATTTACAGAAACCACGGTGGCGATAACCTGAACTTCGTTGACGAAACCTTCCGGGAACAGCGGGCGAATCGGGCGGTCAATCAGACGCGCGATCAGGGTTTCGCCTTCGCTTGGGCGGCCTTCACGACGGAAGAAGCTACCCGGGATACGACCAGCAGCGTAGGTACGCTCCTGATAGTTAACGGTCAGCGGGAAGAAGTCCTGACCTGGTTTGGCTTTTTTCTGGCCGACAACGGTAACAAATACCGCGGTGTCATCCATGCTAACCATAACAGCGGCAGTGGCTTGACGCGCCATCATGCCGGTTTCCAGAGTCACGGTATGTTGGCCGTACTGGAATTTACGAACGATCGGATTAAGCAATGTAATACCCTTTTCTTTCTTAGACAGCACCTTACGGTACTGGTGTTAATACCCGATCTTCTGCGCATCCTCGCGACTAATGACAACCCTAACCCAGCCAAATGTGGGTAAAGCCTCTCATTAGCCGCGCGAACCTCTGCAACGGAAGATCATTCATAGCAACAATACATTAGTTTCCAGTGAATTGCTGCCGTCAGTTTGAAAAAAGGGGCCACTCAGGCCCCTTTTCTGAAACTCGCAAGAATTAGCGACGCAGACCCAGGCGCTCGATGAGCTGGGTGTAACGTGCTACGTCTTTACGTTTCAGGTAGTCGAGCAGTTTACGACGCTGAGAAACCATGCGCAGCAGACCACGACGGCTGTGGTGATCTTTTTTGTGCTCTGCAAAGTGGCCCTGCAGGTGGTTGATCTGTGCAGTCAGCAGTGCTACCTGAACTTCAGTAGAACCAGTGTCGTTTGCACCACGACCAAACTCAGAAACGATTTTAGCTGTTGCTTCAGTACTTAGAGACATTTTAAAACTCCAAAGTATATAGAATGAAAGGACGCCGATCTCTAATTCAGCGATCCCAGTGTACGTTACGCAAAGTGTTAAACAATTTACGCGACGTTAAGCGGCAGTATTCTACTCGTAGCGACCTGTTATCGCAAGACGGTTAACATTACGCCGGGTATTCAACCACCAGGCGACGAGGCGCGACGCGGCCTTCATCGTCAATTTCGCCCATACCGATAAACTTGCCGCTCTCACCTTCTGTAACACGAACCAGTCCTTCCAGCGGCGCACCGGATGTACGAACCGGGTTACCATTTTTGAAGTAAACAGAAGACGTTAACGGAAGATTTACCACAGGATAGTCCGAAGCTGGACTGTCCATTGGCATCAGTAATGGATCGAGTAACTCCGCAGCCGGAATATCCTGCTGTTCGGCTTGCTCAACAAGTTCACGCAGGTGCTCCAGGGTCACCATCCGTTCAACCGGATATTTACTTACCGCCAGACGGCGCAGGTAAATAACATGCGCGCCACAGCCGAGTTTCTCACCCAGGTCGTCAATGATAGTGCGGATATAAGTGCCTTTTGAGCAGTGAATTTCCAGCTCCAGCTCATTGCCTTCATGGCGAATAAACAGCAATTCATAAACGGTAATCGGACGCGCTTCACGCGGAACTTCAATGCCCTGACGCGCATATTCGTACAGTTTTTTGCCCTGGTATTTCAGTGCTGAATACATCGATGGGATCTGTTCGATATCGCCACGGAAAGTATCCAGTGCCGCCGCCAGTTGTTCTGCACTAAAGGTTACCGGACGCTCTTCAACGATTTGTCCGTCGGCGTCAGAAGTATCGGTACGCTGTCCAAGACGCGCAATGACCCGATAGCGTTTGTCGGAGTCCAGCAGATACTGGGAAAACTTCGTCGCTTCCCCGAGGCAAATCGGCAACATGCCGGTCGCCAGCGGGTCCAGCGCACCGGTATGACCGGCACGGTTGGCGTTATAAATCCGTTTCACTTTTTGCAGCGCATCGTTGCTGGACATACCCTGAGGTTTATCCAGCAACAAAACGCCGTTAATGTCGCGACCGCGACGACGAGGACGACTCATTAGTCCTCCTTGCTGTCGTCCGGGTTAACACGACGTTCTTCGTCATGTTTGACCACGCTGGTCACCAGGTTTGACATGCGCATCCCTTCAACCAGAGAGTTGTCGTAGAAGAAGGTCAGTTCCGGCACGATACGCAGGCGCATCGCTTTACCCAGCAGGCTGCGGATGAAACCAGAAGCTTCCTGCAACGCTTTGATGCCCGCTTTAACCGCGTCTTCATCTTTGTCGTTGAGGAAAGTCACATACACTTTGGCATACGCCAGATCACGAGACATCTCGACACCGGAAACGGTGGTCATCATGCCCAGACGAGGGTCTTTAATTTCGCGTTGCAGGATGAGAGCGATCTCTTTTTGCATTTCCTGCGCTACGCGCTGCGGGCGACCAAATTCTTTCGCCATAATAAATTCTCCTGACAAAAAAGGGGCTGTTAGCCCCTTTTTAAAATTAATTTCAGGTGGAAGGGCTGTTCACGTTGGCCTGATAAGACGCGCCAGCGTCGCATCAGGCAATCCATGCCGGATGCGGCGTAAACGCCTTATCCCGCATGGAACCCTAAAAACCTTAAGCGATGGTACGTTGGATCTCGATGATTTCGAATACTTCGATCACATCGCCAGTACGGACGTCGTTGTAGTTCTTAACGCCGATACCACATTCCATACCGTTACGGACTTCGTTAACGTCATCTTTGAAGCGGCGCAGGGACTCCAGCTCGCCTTCATAGATAACCACGTTGTCACGCAGAACGCGGATCGGGTTGTGACGTTTAACCACACCTTCGGTAACCATACAGCCTGCGATGGCACCAAATTTCGGCGATTTGAACACGTCACGAACTTCCGCCAGACCGATAATCTGCTGTTTCAGTTCCGGAGACAGCATACCGCTCATCGCCGCTTTCACTTCGTCGATCAGGTTATAGATGACGGAGTAGTAACGCAGATCCAGGCTTTCAGCCTCAATCACTTTACGCGCAGATGCATCGGCACGAACGTTAAAGCCAACCAGAATAGCGTTGGATGCTGCCGCCAGGGTGGCGTCGGTTTCGGTGATACCACCTACGCCAGAACCGATGATCTTCACTTTAACTTCGTCAGTAGACAGTTTCAGCAAGGAGTCGGAGATCGCTTCTACAGAACCCTGAACGTCAGCCTTCAGCACGATATTCACTTCGTGAACTTCGCCTTCGGTCATGTTGGCGAACATGTTCTCGAGTTTAGATTTCTGCTGACGCGCCAGTTTAACTTCGCGGAATTTACCCTGACGATAGAGTGCAACTTCACGCGCTTTCTTCTCGTCACGTACAACGGTCACTTCATCACCCGCAGCCGGTACGCCGGACAGGCCGAGGATTTCCACCGGAATGGACGGACCCGCTTCCAGCACTTCCTGACCCAGTTCGTTACGCATTGCACGAACACGACCGTATTCGAAGCCACACAGAACGATGTCGCCCTTGTGCAGAGTACCTTCACGTACCAGAACGGTAGCAACCGGACCACGACCTTTATCGAGGAAGGATTCGATAACCGCACCGCTCGCCATACCTTTACGTACCGCTTTCAGCTCCAGAACTTCCGCCTGCAGCAGGATAGCGTCCAGCAGTTCATCGATACCGGTACCCGCTTTCGCAGACACGTGTACGAACTGGCTTTCACCGCCCCACTCTTCCGGCAGGATGCCGTACTGGGAGAGTTCGTTCTTAACGCGATCCGGATCGGCTTCTGGTTTATCGATCTTGTTCACTGCAACAACCACCGGTACCTGCGCCGCTTTCGCGTGCTGGATTGCTTCGATGGTCTGCGGCATTACGCCGTCGTCGGCAGCAACAACCAGGACTACGATGTCAGTTGCCTGCGCACCACGTGCACGCATTGAAGTAAACGCGGCGTGCCCCGGGGTGTCCAGGAAAGTGATCATGCCGTTGTCAGTTTCAACGTGGTATGCACCAATGTGCTGGGTAATGCCGCCCGCTTCGCCAGAGGCCACTTTCGTTGAACGAATGTAGTCCAGCAGAGAGGTTTTACCGTGGTCAACGTGACCCATGATGGTTACAACCGGAGCGCGCGGTTCAGCCGCAGCACCCGTGTCACGGTCGCTCATTACCGCTTCTTCCAGCTCGTTTTCACGACGCAGGATAACTTTGTGGCCCATCTCTTCAGCAACCAGCTGTGCGGTTTCCTGGTCGATAACCTGGTTGATGGTTGCCATTGCGCCCAGTTTCATCATCGCTTTGATGACCTGAGAGCCTTTAACCGCCATCTTGTTAGCCAGTTCGCCTACAGTAATGGTTTCGCCAATCACAACGTCACGGTTAACGGCCTGAGCTGGCTTCTGGAAGCCTTGCTGCAGCGAAGAACCTTTACGTTTTCCGCCTTTACCGCCACGTACTGCTGCGCGTGCTTCTTCACGATCAGCTTTTGATTCAGCGTGTTTGTTGCCTTTCTTCGGACGCGCTGCTTTCGCGTTACGACCACGGCCACGGCCGCCTTCGACTTCACGATCGCTTTCGTCTTCTGCCTGGCGAGCATGTTGAGAAGTAGTGACATGATAATCGCTGGAATCTTCAGTCGGTTCCGCGTTATCAGTCCATTTGTTTTCTTCCGCCATACGACGTGCTTCTTCAGCAACGCGACGTGCTTCTTCTTCGAGTTTACGACGCGCTTCTTCTTCAGCTTTACGCTTGAGCTCTGCAGCTTCCTGCTCACGGCGGGCTTTTTCAGCCTGGGCGGTTTTAGTCATATCGTCTTGTTGATTGCTCACTTTGTCTTTTTCCGCAGCTTCACGTTTCGCTTGTTCAGCGGCTTCACGTTTAGCTTGTTCTGCGGCCTCACGTTCAGCTTTTTGTTGCGCCTCGCGTTTGGCCGATTCTTCTGCCTCACGACGGGCTTGCTCTTCCGCTTCACGCTGCGCTTGCTCTTCCGCCGCAAGGCGCTCGGCCTCTTGCGGGTCACGTTTCACAAAGGTGCGTTTCTTGCGGACTTCGATTTGTACCGATTTGCTTTTTCCACCGGTACCAGGAATGTTAAGGGTGCTGCGTGTTTTACGCTGCAGCGTCAATTTGTCCGGGCCTGAATTTTTCTGATTCAGGTGGTCAATCAAAGTCTGTTTCTCTTGTGCGGACACAGAGTCGTCAGCAGACTTCCGGATACCTGCATCAGCAAATTGCTGTACCAGGCGTTCCACGGAGGTCTGTCGCTCTGCGGCCAGCGTTTTAATCGTTACATCTGTCATGCTGTTCCTTCCTGCTACAGTTTATTACGCTTCGTCACCGAACCAGCAAATATTACGGGCAGCCATAATCAGTGCTCCGGCTTTTTCGTCGGTCAACCCTTCGATATCAGCCAGATCATCAATGCCCTGTTCGGCGAGATCTTCCAGCGTACAAACGCCACGGGCGGCCAGTTTGAATGCCAAATCACGATCCATCCCTTCAAGGTTCAGCAGATCGTCAGCCGGCTTGTTATCACCGAGGCTTTCTTCCTGGGCCTGTGCAATGGTGGCCAGTGCATTTTTAGCACGCTCGCGCAGTGCTTCAACGGTCGGCTCATCAAGGCCTTCGATTTCCAACAGCTCTTTCATCGGCACATAGGCCAGTTCTTCCAGCGTCGAGAAGCCTTCTTCTACCAGAACAGTCGCGAAGTCTTCGTCGATGTCGAGATATTTGGTGAAGGTGTCAATCGCTGCGTGTGCTTCCGCCTGATGCTTAGCCTGCAGGTCGTCAACGGTCATCACATTGAGTTCCCAACCGCTCAGCTGCGAAGCCAGACGCACGTTCTGACCGTTACGGCCAATCGCCTGCGCCAGGTTACCGGCTTCAACGGCGATATCCATGGTGTGTTTATCTTCATCCACCACGATAGAAGCAACGTCTGCCGGTGCCATCGCGTTAATCACGAACTGCGCTGGGTTATCATCCCACAGAACGATATCGATACGCTCGCCGCCCAGTTCAGTAGAAACCGCCTGAACACGCGCGCCGCGCATACCTACGCAAGCACCTACCGGATCGATACGTTTATCGTTGGTTTTCACCGCGATTTTCGCACGAGACCCCGGATCGCGAGCCGCTGCTTTAATTTCAATCACTTCTTCGCCGATTTCCGGCACTTCAATGCGGAACAGTTCGATCAGCATTTCCGGTTTGGAACGGGTGACGAACAGTTGCGCGCCACGCGCTTCCGGGCGAACAGAATAGAGCACGCCACGAACGCGGTCGCCAGGGCGGAAGTTTTCACGCGGTAGCATATCTTCGCGCAGGATCACGGCTTCAGCGTTGTTGCCCAGATCCAGAGAGATATTGTCGCGGTTTACTTTTTTCACCACGCCGGTGATGATTTCACCTTCGTGTTCACGGAACTGATCAACCACCATCGCACGTTCGGCTTCACGCACTTTCTGTACGATAACCTGTTTTGCCGTCTGGGTGGTGATACGGTCAAAGGTGACAGACTCAATCTGATCTTCAACGTAATCGCCCAGGTTCAGGCTTTCATCTTCAAAGCGCGCAGCTTCAAGGGTGATTTCTTTCGTCGGCTGGGTGACTTCATCAACTACCAGCCAGCGACGGAAGGTGTCAAAATCACCGCTTTTGCGATCGATCTGTACGCGGACGTCGATCTCTTGTTCATATTTTTTCTTTGTTGCTGTCGCCAGCGCGCTTTCCAATGCTTCGAAAATCTTCTCGCGAGGTAGCGCCTTTTCATTGGATACGGCTTCAACTACAGCCAAAATTTCTTTGTTCATCGCGGGCTTTTCACCTCATCCAGACTATTAAAAGTGGGGAACCAGGTTCGCCTTCTGGATATTACTCAGCGCGAACACTTCATCTTTACCTTCGACGGTAACTGTGATCATTTCACCGTCTACCGCTTTGATAACGCCCTGCCATTTACGACGGTTTTGTACCGCCATACGGAGAACCAGAGTCACCTCTTCTCCGACGAAACGGGCGTAGTGTTCAGCCGTGAACAGTGGGCGATCGAGCCCCGGTGAGGAGACTTCCAGGTTATAAGCAACGGTGATGGGATCTTCAACATCCAGCACAGCGCTTACCTGGTGGCTCACATCAGCACAATCATCAACATTGATGCCATCTTCACTATCAATATAGATGCGCAGTGTGGATGTGCGACCGCGAATAAACTCGATGCCAACCAGTTCAAAACCCAGGGCCTCAACTGGCGCAGTAATCATCTCTGTTAATTTTTGCTCTAATGTGGACAAGCCCACCCCCAAGACATAAAAAAAGGGCCTAAAGCCCAGTTATTCTGTAGTCAGATAACAAAAAACCCCGATAAATCGGGGCTTTATATAACTGAACCCTATAACCGCAACTGCGGTCTGGAACACTTTCCAGAAGGATTTTTTCAAATCCCACTACGAAGGCCGAAGTCTTCACAGTATATTTGAAAAAGGACTCTAAGGGAAAGTGGTTGCGGGGGCCGGATTTGAACCGACGACCTTCGGGTTATGAGCCCGACGAGCTACCAGGCTGCTCCACCCCGCGCCTGAAACGTGGCAAATTCTACTCGTTTTGGGTAAAAAATGCAAATACTGCTGGGATTTGGTGTACCGAGACGGGACGTAAAATCTGCGTGCATTATAGTGATCTACGCCACATTTTGTCAACATTTATTGCAATCCACGTGAATGGATATCCAGTTAATGTCCATCTGTTGAATACATTCGCCCTCCACTTACCTTTCTTAAGCGCATTATTTTACAAAAAACACACTAAACTCTTCCTGTCTCGGATAAAAGATGATTAAATGAAAACTCATTTATTTTGCATAAAAATTCAATTAGAGCGGAAATCCAGGCTCATAATCAGTTAATCAAGCAGGGTGTTATTTTATGACGACGATTCTCAAGCATCTCCCGGTAGGTCAACGTATTGGTATCGCTTTTTCTGGCGGTCTGGACACCAGTGCCGCACTGCTGTGGATGCGAAAAAAGGGAGCGGTTCCTTATGCATATACTGCAAACCTGGGCCAGCCAGACGAAGAGGATTATGATGCGATCCCTCGTCGTGCCATGGAATACGCCGCGGAGAACGCACGTCTGATCGACTGCCGCAAGCAGTTGGTCGCCGAAGGTATTGCCGCTATTCAGTGTGGCGCTTTCCATAACACCACTGGCGGCCTGACCTATTTCAACACCACCCCGCTGGGTCGCGCCGTGACAGGCACCATGCTGGTTGCTGCCATGAAAGAAGATGGCGTAAATATCTGGGGTGACGGCAGCACCTATAAAGGCAACGATATCGAGCGTTTCTATCGCTACGGCCTGCTGACCAACGCTGAACTACAGATTTACAAACCGTGGCTCGACAGCGACTTTATCGATGAATTGGGCGGCCGTCATGAAATGTCTGAATTTATGATTGCCTGCGGTTTCGACTACAAAATGTCTGTCGAAAAAGCCTACTCCACTGACTCCAACATGCTTGGTGCAACGCACGAAGCGAAGGATCTGGAATACCTCAACTCCAGCGTCAAAATCGTCAATCCGATTATGGGCGTGAAGTTCTGGGATGAGAGCGTGAAGGTCCCGGCAGAAGAAGTCACAGTACGCTTTGAGCAAGGTCATCCAGTGGCGCTGAACGGTAAAACCTTTAGCGACGACGTAGAAATGATGCTGGAAGCTAACCGCATCGGCGGTCGTCACGGCTTGGGCATGAGCGACCAGATTGAAAACCGTATCATCGAAGCGAAAAGCCGTGGTATTTACGAAGCTCCGGGGATGGCGCTGCTGCACATTGCGTATGAACGTCTGCTTACCGGTATTCACAACGAAGACACCATTGAGCAGTATCATGCACATGGTCGTCAGTTGGGCCGTCTGCTGTACCAGGGGCGCTGGTTTGATTCCCAGGCGCTGATGCTGCGTGACTCTCTGCAACGCTGGGTTGCCAGCCAGATAACAGGCGAAGTGACGCTGGAACTGCGTCGCGGTAACGACTACTCGATCCTCAACACTGTCTCTGACAACCTGACCTATAAAGCAGAGCGTTTGACCATGGAGAAAGGCGACTCTATGTTTACGGCTGAAGATCGTATTGGTCAACTGACCATGCGTAACCTGGATATTACCGATACCCGCGAGAAACTTTTCGGTTATGCCAAAACAGGTCTGCTCTCCTCTTCTGCCACCTCAGGTGTGCCGCAAGTTGAGAATCTGGAAAACAAAGCGAAATAAAACCTCAATTTTTCCCTGCCCTTTATGGGCAGGGTCATTCAGTTACTGCTTGTCCGCATTAAAATTTCGTCTTAGTTCCCGGTAATCAAACATTTCATGGCTTCCGTCAACAACCCGCGAATCCCCCTGATAGTGAGAGATCACGTCTTTAAGTGTTTTAGGTTGCTCTGGTCGGGTAACGCCCATCCACGCATTGATAAGATAGTCGTTATAAGCAGTGGAAAAAATATCCGTTACTGTCGAACGATCAACATTCTCACCGAGCATTGGGCTGTACCAGATAAACATCGGTACATGATAAGCCTCCTGACTAGGTTTCTTCCCTCCGTGGAAATAACTATGTTTTGCCATGGGATCACGTTCAAGCCCATGGTCAGCAAAATACATAACCGAGGCTCGCTTATCTTTAAGCAGCGCAAAGACCTGCCCTATAATACTATCGGTATAATGAATTGAGTTGTCATAACAGGCATCCTGGTTATCCAATGGATAATACACAGCTTTTGCTTTTGGATATGTGGCGCAAACAGGTTCATGACTGCCAACCAGATGGAGAACAATCAGTTTCTTATTTGGCGATTTTTTATTTAATACCTCAGCCAGATGCGGAAGCAACAATTCGTCATATCCTTTGACATAGACTCTTTCTTTCGCTCGCATTGCAATGCTGGCAACAGCAGTCCCGTTCTGTCTGAATGCAGATTGCGCACTAAGCCAGTATGTGTCAACCCCTGCCTGATTCGCCATATTAATGATGTTGTCAGGGTAATGCTGGATATCGTGATCAGATACAGTATCCGCAGTTAAAGTAAGGGGAACGGCTAACGCAGTATAAGGCGCTCCACTTATCGCCTGAGTAAAAAGCTTAATACGAGCCTTCTGTTTTTCGAGCTGTGGCGTTGTCGATCTGTTATGCCCATAGATGGACATATTCGCGGCCCTTACTGACTCCCCCACAATTAATACATAGTCATCGATGCCATTATCGTTTAGTTCTAATTGATAGCCAGGCACTTTGTCAGCAATGGCCATCAGCCTGTGGTATTCCTTTGCGGCTAAAGCGAAATAATTTAAGTTGAAAAAGGGTGTATATGTTGCAAATCGGGATGCCACAATATAAGGATCTGCCGTTTTCTTTGCTTTTTTATCTTTAAGGGCAAATTTGACAGAAGAAAATAAACTTATCGCAATCAGAATCAGCAACAACGTTAGTGTAATTTTTTTACCCGGTAGCGAAACATCATATTTTATTATCGAGGATAAAAAGAGTGTGAACAGGGCAATGAAAATAATGCAATAAACAACATATAGCCTCAGCATCTTTGTTATCTCATCAGGATCACTTTGCAATACGCTTATTGCAAAGCCATCATTGAAACTTGTGCCAAAGGTACACCATGCGTAGAGGCTGATACAGAGATCCGCCGCAGCCAGCAGCATAAATGGGACACTAGATAATAAGCGCATAGGGAAAGAAGCTATGCGTTTTATAACAAGGATAAAAAGCACAAAGAAAAGCGTCCGATGAACCAGATGTGCTCCTGAAGAAGCAACGATATTAATCAGAGCAAAAATAATTACACAAAAAATTATAAGCCAGTTATTTTCAATTTTTCGAAATATGTTATGTGCAGCCATCCCAAACCCGTAGATAAAAAAAGAGTAAATATCGACGGCGTGCGATTTTATACATTAGAAAAACTGAAGTCCTGATCTATATCATTTTGAAAAAATGTTTACACTTAGCTTATATGCTCTAAAAAACAAAAGTGATTCAAATCTTATTCAGAGGAGTTTATGCGGAGTCAGGAGGCAAAGAGCGAGGAGTTGAGGAGTTGAGGAGGCACATTGTCCAGCAGATAAAATGCGGATATATAAAACAAAAAAAGACGCTTTTCAGCGTCTCTTTTCTGGAATTTGGTACCGAGGACGGGACTTGAACCCGTAAGCCCTATTGGGCACTACCACCTCAAGGTAGCGTGTCTACCAATTCCACCACCTCGGCACGGATATTACTTTTTAGTTCGGGATATCGCTGGTCGGCTTAGCCGGAGCAGCTGGCTGAGTTTGTTCGGTTTTCGCCGGAGCACTCAGGTTTTCCCATTCGCTACCTTTATTGGTTTTATTGCTGTTGATGTTACCCAGCACCAGACTGATGATGAAGAATAACGTTGCCAGCAGCGCCGTCATGCGGGTCATGAAGTTACCAGAACCACTTGAACCAAACAGCGTAGCGGAAGCGCCTGCTCCGAAGGAGGCTCCCATATCAGCGCCTTTACCTTGCTGCAGCATGATAAGACCAACAAGGCCAATTGCTACAATAAGGAAAACTACTAAAAGAGCTTCGTACATAATCAACCTGTTCCTTGCGGAGTTGCCGCGTACCAATGCTTCAACCAATAAAGCGGGAGTTTTTAATCTTTCCCACTGAAGCGGGTGTGAATACTAACCAAAGCGAATGACCTTCGCAAGGGCAATTTTATCGCATTGTATCAACTGCGGAAAAAAACAGCAAAACCGATGTGCTTAAGAAGAACAAAGGCGACAATCGCCGCCTTTTTAGCCAGTTAGCTATCAAATCAAACCGCTTTTACCGCGTCAGCAATGCGGTGCGCAAATTCGGTTACCTGCGCTTCGTCTTCACCTTCTACCATCACGCGAATTAACGGCTCGGTGCCAGATTTACGCAGTAATACGCGTCCACGGTTGCCCAGCGCCGCTTCAACCTCTGCGGTCACAGCTTTAACTGACTCATGCTCAAGCGGATCGCCACTACCTGCGGTGTAACGCACGTTAACCAGAATCTGCGGGAACATTTTCATGCCACTGCAAAGGTCGTGCAGACTCATATGGTTACGCGCCATCGCCGCCAGGACCTGCAAACCTGCAACAATGCCATCACCGGTGGTGGTTTTATCCAGCAGGATCACGTGGCCAGAGTTCTCGGCACCGATGCGCCAGCCTTTCTCCTGCATTTTTTCCAGTACGTAGCGATCGCCCACTTTCGCGCGCGCAAATGGAATGCCTAACTGTTTCAGCGCCAGTTCCAGCCCCATGTTGCTCATCAATGTACCCACCGCGCCACCACGCAGCTGGCCCTGACGCAGACCTTCGCGTGCGATGATATACATAATCTGGTCGCCATCGACTTTATTGCCTTCATGGTCCACCATAATCACGCGATCGCCGTCACCGTCAAAGGCGATACCGAGATCTGCTTTTTCAGCCAGTACGCGCGCCTGTAATGCACGAACATCAGTTGCTCCTACTTCGGCGTTGATGTTTACACCGTTCGGCTCACAACCGATAGCGATAACATTCGCTCCCAGCTCGCGTAGCACGTTCGGCGCAATGTGATAAGTCGCGCCGTTGGCGCAATCCACCACAATTTTCAATTCGCTCAGGCTAAGTTCATTCGGGAACGTGGCTTTACAAAATTCGATATAGCGACCCGCAGCATCAACGATACGGCTGGCTTTACCCAGTTCTGCCGAATCAACACAGCTGATCTCTTTTTCCATTTCCGCTTCGATGGCCTCTTCTACTGCATCCGGCAGCTTGGTGCCATCAATAGAAAAGAATTTGATCCCGTTATCGTAGAATGGGTTATGCGATGCAGAAATTACAATGCCGGCTTCTGCGCGGAAGGTACGCGTCAGATAAGCCACGGCCGGTGTTGGCATCGGGCCAGTGAAGAGCGCGGAAAGACCGGCAGCCGCCAGACCCGCTTCCAGCGCCGACTCCAGCATATAGCCAGAAATACGCGTGTCTTTACCAATAATAATCTTACGGGAGCCGTGGCGCGCCAGCACTTTACCCGCGGCCCAACCCAGCTTAAGTACAAAATCAGGTGTGATCGGCGCATCCCCAACACGACCACGAATCCCATCGGTACCGAAATATTTACGATTACTCATAGCGTTTGTTTTCCTTTGCAGACAGAGTAGCTTCCACCACTCGCATCGCTTCTACGGTTTCTTTGACGTCATGAACACGAATAATGTGCGCGCCTTGCATTGCGGCAATTACCGCACAGGCCAGACTACCGCTCAGACGCTCTGACGGCCCCACGTTCAAGAGCTGTCCAATCATCGATTTTCGTGACATACCCACCAACAGCGGCAGGTTGAAATGATGAAATTCAGCCAGACGCGCCAGTAATGCATAGTTGTGATGGAGATTTTTACCGAAACCGAATCCGGGGTCGAGCAACAATTTCTCTTTTGCGATACCAGCCTGTTCGCAGCGTGCTATTTGCTCAACAAAGTAGCGATTTACCTCGGCAAAGACATCGTCATACTTTGGCGCTTCCTGCATGGTCTTTGGATTTCCCTGCATATGCATCAGACAAACCGGTAAACCGGTTTCTGCAGCCGCCTCCAGAGCGCCAGGTTCGGAAAGGGAGCGGATATCGTTAATAATGTGAGCGCCAACTTTTGCTGACTCACGGATGACTTCTGGTTTGGATGTATCGACCGAGATCCAGACTTCGAAGCGTTGAGCAATTGCCTCAACCACAGGAATAACACGTTGCAACTCTTCTTCAACGCTAACTTCCGCCGCCCCTGGCCGCGTGGACTCGCCACCAACGTCAATGATCGTCGCGCCAGCGTTGATCATCAGATTCGCATGTTTCACCGCATCTATCAGCGAGTTATGCGTGCCACCATCCGAAAAGGAATCAGGCGTAACGTTGAGGATCCCCATTACGTGAGGATGGCTAAGGTCCAGTGAAGTACCCTGGGCAAAGAGTTTCATGATGTTATCCCTGGTATGAATTGATAAGAAAAAACCCCGGAGCACGCCCCGGGGTTTTCGGTACAAATACAGTCATCTGATGCGGGAACTTACTTGTCGCCTAACTGCTCTGACATGGTGTTACCCGGGTTCGGCGTACGCGGTTCATCAACCGGACGAGGAGCCTTTGGACTACCATTGTCGCCAGAATTGTTAGAAGCGCCTGGTTCTTCCCAGCCCGCTGGCGGACGTACATCGCGACGTGCCATCAGGTCATCAATCTGCGGTGCGTCGATAGTCTCATATTTCATGAGAGCATCTTTCATCGCATGCAGAATATCCATATTGTCGGTCAGAAGCTGACGCGCACGATTATAGTTACGCTCAATCAGTGCTTTCACTTCCTGGTCGATGATACGTGCAGTTTCATCGGACATATGCTTCGCTTTCGCTACGCTACGGCCGAGGAACACTTCACCTTCTTCTTCCGCGTACAGCAGTGGACCCAATTTCTCAGAGAAGCCCCACTGAGTCACCATGTTACGTGCCAGGTTGGTCGCAACTTTAATATCGTTGGACGCACCGGTAGAAACATGTTCCGGCCCGTAGATGATCTCTTCTGCCAGACGACCACCGTACAGCGTAGAAATCTGGCTTTCCAGTTTCTGACGGCTGGCGCTGATTGCGTCGCCCTCAGGCAAGAAGAAAGTCACACCCAGCGCACGACCGCGTGGGATAATCGTCACTTTGTGCACCGGATCGTGTTCCGGCACCAGGCGACCGATAATCGCATGACCCGCCTCGTGGTAAGCCGTCGATTCTTTCTGCGCTTCCGTCATCACCATGGAGCGACGTTCCGCACCCATCATGATTTTGTCTTTCGCTTTCTCGAACTCAACCATCGACACAACGCGTTTGTTGCCACGCGCAGCGAACAGTGCCGCTTCGTTCACCAGGTTCGCCAGGTCAGCACCGGAGAAACCAGGAGTACCACGGGCAATGATTGCCGCGTCGATATCGGGTGCCAATGGTACGCGACGCATGTGAACTTTCAGGATCTGCTCACGACCGCGAACATCTGGCAAGCCGACCACAACCTGACGGTCGAAACGGCCAGGACGCAGCAGGGCCGGGTCGAGAACGTCCGGACGGTTAGTCGCGGCGATAACGATGATACCTTCGTTACCTTCGAAGCCATCCATCTCAACCAGCATCTGGTTCAGAGTCTGTTCACGTTCATCGTGACCACCGCCCAGACCAGCGCCACGCTGGCGGCCTACGGCGTCAATTTCATCGATAAAGATGATACACGGTGCCGCTTTCTTCGCCTGTTCGAACATGTCACGCACACGGGATGCACCCACACCGACGAACATTTCTACGAAGTCAGAACCGGAGATAGTAAAGAACGGAACTTTCGCTTCGCCTGCAATCGCTTTCGCCAGCAGCGTTTTACCAGTACCCGGAGGACCGACCATCAGGACGCCTTTCGGGATCTTACCGCCGAGTTTCTGGAAGCGGCTCGGCTCACGCAGATACTCAACCAGTTCGGCAACTTCTTCTTTTGCTTCGTCGCAACCCGCAACGTCAGCAAAGGTCGTTTTGATCTGATCTTCCGTCAGCATGCGCGCTTTGCTCTTACCGAACGACATGGCACCTTTGCCACCGCCGCCCTGCATTTGACGCATGAAGAAGATCCAGACACCAATCAGCAACAGCATCGGGAACCAGGAGATGAAGATAGAAGCCAGCAGGCTTGGCTCTTCAGGCGGTTCACCGACAACCTTGACGTTCTTGGTCAGCAGGTTATCCAGTAACTTCGGATCCTGAACCGGAATGTAAGTGGTATAACGGTTACTATCTTTCTTGGTAACGTTGATTTCACGTCCGTTGATACGCGCTTCACGAACCTGGTCGTTATTGACCTCTTGTAGGAAGGTAGAGTAATCCACCTTACGTCCATTAGACTCGCTGGGCCCAAAGCTCTGGAATACTGACATCAGCACAACGGCAATGACCAGCCAGAGTATTAGGTTTTTCGCCATGTCACTCAAGGGATTAACCTCTTATTACAACTGTGTTAAAAACAGCGTCAGGATACTCTATATCCAGCAGCTTTCAAACTTTCGTCTGAAATCTCCCGGTTAGGGTTTACGCCCGGTCGCTACAATATACACTTCCCGCGAACGTGCGCGAGAAGAGTCCGGCTTACGAACTTTGACCTTCGTAAACAGGGAGCGAATTTCCCTTAGATACTCATCGAAACCTTCGCCCTGGAACACCTTCACTACAAAACTGCCACCTGGCGCTAATACATCACGACACATTTCTAACGCCAGTTCCACCAGATACATGGCACGGGGGATATCCACCGCCGGTGTTCCGCTCATGTTTGGTGCCATATCGGACATGACAACCTGGACTTTACTGTCGCCTACGCGTTCCAGCAGTGCTTTCATGACCAGTTCATCACGAAAATCGCCCTGAAGAAAGTCCACACCAACGATAGGATCCATAGGTAAAAGATCGCAAGCGATGATGCGGCCTTTGCCGCCAATTTGGGTGACCACATATTGTGACCAACCACCTGGCGCAGCACCAAGGTCGACAACCGTCATTCCCGGTTTAAAGAGTTTGTCACTTTGCTGTATTTCATCAAGTTTAAACCAGGCACGGGAACGTAACCCCTTTTTCTGTGCCTGTTGAACATATTTATCGCTAAAGTGTTCCTGAAGCCAGCGACTGGAGCTGGCAGAACGCTTCTTACCTGTCATTTAACTTTCCCATTGGGATAACTCATCGTAACCAATTGCGTAAATTTTTACGCGCCTATTTGGCGATATATGGGAGATGGCGGTAGAATGACCCGTTTTCAATCCCAACGTAAGCAAAAAAATACGATGAATCTGAGTACTAAACAAAAACAGCACCTGAAAGGTCTGGCACATCCGCTCAAGCCAGTTGTTCTGCTTGGCAGTAATGGTTTGACCGAAGGGGTGCTGGCCGAGATTGAACAAGCGTTAGAGCACCATGAACTCATCAAGGTGAAAATCGCCACTGAAGATCGCGACACTAAAACCTTGATCGTGGAAGCTATCGTGCGCGAAACCGGCGCCTGTAATGTACAGGTCATCGGTAAAACGCTGGTGCTTTATCGTCCAACTAAAGAACGTAAAATCTCGCTGCCACGCTAAGATTATCCTAAAGTTACACACATTTGCTGTGTAAAACGAGGGATTTTCCGCAAGCAGGAGAGCAAAATGCCACGCTCTGTTCGTTGATAAAAGGCCGCATAGCGGCCTTTTTCCTTTCTTTACAATACATCAACATTTTGAGTATTGGGTAATTCTTACAGGTATTCCACCTTAATTACTTCAAATTCTACATCGCCGCCCGGCGTTTTGATGACCACGACATCATCTTCTTCTTTGCCAATCAGTCCACGAGCGATAGGCGAGTTAACAGAAATCAGGTTCTGTTTAAAGTCAGCTTCATCATCGCCCACGATGCGATAAGTCTGTTCTTCATCAGAATCCAGATTCAAAACCGTCACGGTAGCGCCAAAAATCACGCGACCATTGTTGGGCATTTTGGTGACATCAATTACCTGCGCGTTCGACAGCTTGGCTTCGATATCTTTGATACGGCCTTCGCAAAAACCCTGCTGCTCACGCGCAGCGTGGTATTCGGCGTTCTCTTTCAGGTCGCCATGCTCACGCGCTTCCGCGATAGCAGCAATGATTTCAGGACGGCGCACAGATTTCAGAAAATCCAGCTCTTCGCGTAATTTTTCAGCGCCGCGTAAGGTCATCGGAATAGCTTGCATTTGTTATACCTCTTGAATATTCCTGATAGGGCGAGTCTCCACTCGCCCCGGCTGTTCGGCATGCCCGGCACAACTCCTCGTCGGGACCAGAAGCAAAAAAATACCGACCCGGGAACAGGTCCCAGGTCAGCAATAATTCACATTTTGATAGTCATTTTACCCTGAAGTTCCCGAAGGGTCATCGTTTACTTTATAGGGCGTTGCGCCGTAGTATGACGGCTCGATTCCAGGTTGTTAGCGCGAGATTATGCGATTTTCCAGATTTATCATCGGATTGACCAGCTGTATAGCGTTCAGTGTTCAGGCCGCGAATGTAGATGAGTATATTACTCAACTCCCCGCTGGCGCCAACCTTGCCCTGATGGTGCAAAAAGTCGGCGCGTCTGCCCCCGCTATTGATTACCATAGTCAGCAAATGGCGCTGCCCGCCAGTACGCAGAAGGTGATCACTGCGCTGGCGGCGTTGATTCAACTTGGCCCCGATTTTCGTTTTACCACGACGCTTGAAACCAAAGGCAATGTGGAGAACGGGGTGCTTAAAGGCGATTTAGTGGCGCGATTTGGTGCCGATCCGACGCTAAAACGTCAGGATATTCGTAATATGGTGGCGACCCTGAAAAAATCAGGTGTCACCCAAATCGATGGCAATGTGTTTATAGACACGTCCATTTTTGCCAGTCACGATAAAGCCCCCGGCTGGCCCTGGAATGATATGACACAATGCTTTAGCGCCCCACCTGCTGCCGCCATTGTTGACCGCAATTGCTTTTCCGTCTCGCTCTACAGTGCCCAAAAACCCGGTGATATGGCCTATGTTCGCGTGGCCTCTTATTATCCGGTTACTATGTTCAGCCAGGTACGCACTCTCCCCCGTGGTTCAGCCGAAGCGCAATATTGCGAGCTGGATGTGGTACCAGGCGACCTTAACCGCTTTACGTTAACCGGATGCCTACCACAACGTTCAGAGCCGCTACCGTTGGCTTTTGCCGTACAGGATGGCGCCAGCTACGCCGGAGCAATTCTGAAAGATGAGTTAAAACAGGCAGGCATTACCTATTCCGGCACGCTACTGCGACAAACGCAGGTTAACGCCCCTGGAACGGTAGTTGCCAGTAAACAGTCGGCCCCTTTGCATGATCTGCTTAAGATTATGCTGAAAAAGTCCGACAACATGATCGCCGATACCGTCTTTCGCATGATTGGTCATGCGCGCTTTAATGTCCCGGGGACATGGCGGGCCGGATCCGATGCCGTACGCCAGATCCTGCGTAAGCAGGCGGGTGTGGATATTGGCAACACGATTATTGCGGATGGTTCAGGGCTTTCACGGCATAACCTGATTGCGCCAGCCACCATGATGCAGGTGCTGCAATACATTGCCCAACACGACAATGAGCTTAACTTTATCTCAATGCTACCTTTGGCTGGCTACGATGGTTCGTTGCAGTACCGTGCAGGTCTACATCAAGCGGGCGTAGATGGTAAAGTTTCAGCGAAAACAGGTTCGTTGCAGGGCGTGTATAACCTGGCAGGATTCATCACCACAGCAAGTGGGCAACGAATGGCGTTCGTACAATATCTTTCTGGTTATGCAGTAGAACCGGCGGATCAGCGTAATCGCCGTATTCCGTTAGTGCGATTTGAAAGCCGTTTGTATAAAGATATTTACCAGAACAATTAGTCTAAAGAGAAACCCCGGCGCATGGCCGGGGTTTTGCTGATTAACGCTTGTAAATGAACTCAACGCCTTCTTCGTCGTCTTCGTCCCAGTCGTCATCCCAGTCTTCATCATCCTCTTCAGCAATCTCTTCAAGCTGCTGACGATGATAATCATCCCACATGAATTCGACTTTCTCTGGCTGTTTCGCTTCTTCGGCCTGCACCACTGGGTTTTCAATGATAAAGGTCATCACATCCCAGCACAGATCTTTCACGCCCAGTCCGCTCGCCGCAGAGATCAGATAATATTTATCTTCCCAGCCCAGCGCCTCAGCGATCGCTTTCGCCTTCTCTTCGGCTTCTGTTTTATCCAGCAGGTCGATCTTGTTGAAGACTAACCAGCGTGGTTTCGCCGCCAGATCCTGGCTGTATTTTTCCAGCTCGCTGATAATAATACGCGCGTTTTCAACCGGATCGGTGCCGTCAATCGGATCGATATCGATGAGGTGCAACAGTACGCGGCAACGTTCCAGGTGCTTCAGGAAGCGAATACCCAGACCTGCGCCTTCCGCAGCGCCTTCAATCAACCCCGGAATATCAGCAACAACGAAGCTCTTCTCGTTGTCCATACGTACCACACCCAGGCTTGGTACCAGAGTGGTAAACGGATAGTCCGCTACTTTCGGTTTAGCCGCCGATACCGCGCGAATAAAGGTCGATTTACCCGCGTTTGGCATCCCCAACATACCGACGTCAGCCAGCAGCATCAGCTCCAGCAGCAACTCGCGCTTATCGCCCGGCGTACCGTTGGTTTTCTGCCGTGGTGTACGGTTAACGGACGATTTGAAACGGGTATTGCCCAGACCGTGCCAGCCGCCCTTGGCAACCAGCAGGCGCTGACCATGTTTGGTCATATCGCCCATAGTTTCGCCAGTACCCTGATCGATAACGCGCGTACCTACCGGCACTTTAATCGTTACGTCTTTACCGCGCTTACCGGTACAATCGCGGCTTGCGCCGTTCTGACCGCGCTCTGCACGGAAAGATTTTTCGAAACGATAATCAATAAGCGTGTTCAGGTTTTCGTCGGCTTCCATCCATACATCGCCACCGTCACCGCCGTCGCCGCCATCCGGGCCGCCTTTCGGAATATATTTTTCACGGCGGAAGCTCACGCAACCATTACCGCCATCACCTGCAACGACCAGAATCGATGCTTCATCAACAAACTTCATTTTATTCTCCGTAAATCATTCGCCTGCGCGGGGTTGCGATACCACCGTTGTATGCTTACGTAATCCGCCCCAAATACGATGACCAATGGCGGAATACATCGCGCCCGCAACCACGACAAACGCACCGAGATAACCTAAAAGGTTTAACTTCGGTCTGGCGAAGAAATCGGGCCAGGCCAGTGATAAAAGATCTGAAAAAAACAGCGTAAACAGTGGAGTAAGCGTGATGATCGCGCTCACCTGCGCTGCCTGCCAGCGTGCCATCGCTTCCGCCAGGGCGCCATATCCTACCAAGGTATTCAGTCCGCAAAAAATTAAACATGCGAGCTGCCAATGGCTAAGCTGCGCTATTACCCCAGGCTTCGCCAGCGGGAAGAGCGCCATTGTACATAAAGTGTACAGTAAAAACAGGATCTGCGGTGAAGCCAGTCGACGCAATAAAACCTTTTGCGCCACGCCATAACTTACCCAGACCGTCGCCGCTCCGACACCAAAGATAACTCCCCAGGTGTAATCAGTGAGCTTCGTGAAAATCTCGACCAGACTGTTATTAAAAAACATCACCAGCCCGCTCAGGAGCATCAATGCTCCCACCACCTGCGTGCTGCGCATTTTCTCTTTCAGGATAAATACGCTGGCAACCATCATGCCTACTGGCGAGAGTTGCCCAATTACCTGCGAGGCGGTCGGACTCAAGTATTGTAAGGATGAGCTGAACAGGATGAAGTTCCCAAACAGCCCGGCGGTCGCTACAGCCAGCAAAATCAGCCAGCGCGGCTTACGAAACACGCGTAATGGCGGCAGCCTCTTCTTCACCGCAAGAATTGCGCCAAGACCTATACTCGCCATTAAGAAACGGTAAAACACGATCGTCGGAGGCTCCATCACCTCCAGCACCTGCTTCATTGCAATTGGCAACGCACCCCAGCAAATTGCGGTCGTGAGCGCCAAAAGAATACCAATGCCTGCCTGCTGCTTCATACCGTATTCCCTACAAAGCACATTTGCGGATTAACGCCGCACCATGCGCATTTTTACCGGTTATCGAATGTAAAAAGCCCCGCAACGTGTTGCGGGGCTTTCATCCGTTACCGGGACGCGAAAAACTTATTCAGCTTCGATGCTGATAAATTTACGGTTTTTCGGGCCTTTAACTTCGAATTTCACTTTACCGTCTGCTTTAGCAAACAGAGTGTGGTCACGACCGCAACCTACGTTAGCGCCAGCGTGGAATTTGGTACCACGTTGACGAACGATGATGCTACCCGCCAGAACGGATTCGCCACCGAAACGCTTAACGCCCAGGCGTTTAGCTTCTGAATCGCGACCGTTACGTGTGGAGCCGCCAGCCTTTTTATGTGCCATTTGAAATCTCTCCTCAGGTCTTAGGCGCTGATGCCAGTAATTTTCACATCAGTGAACCACTGACGATGGCCCTGCTGCTTACGATAGTGTTTACGACGGCGAAACTTAACGATTTTAACTTTCTCGCCACGACCGTGAGCAACAACTTCAGCTTTGATTACGCCGCCATCAACGAAAGGAACGCCGATTTTGACTTCTTCACCGTTTGCGATCATCAGAACTTCAGCGAACTCAACAGTTTCGCCAGTTGCGATGTCCAGCTTTTCCAGGCGAACGGTCTGACCTTCGCTTACTCGGTGTTGTTTACCACCACTTTGGAAAACCGCGTACATATAAAACTCCGCTTCCGCGCACACCTTTTCAATGATTCAGAGTGCGCTATAAATATTCACAATAGGGCGCGAATATTACGCAAAACGCACGCCTTTGACAAGTGCTACAGTCAATACACGAAGAAAAAAAACACAACTTGTACGGTAACGTTTATCTGTGCCATTTTTTCAGTACAATCACTCTATATTCCTAACCATAAACCCTAAGTTGCCACTGTTCACAGTAAGGTAATCGGGGCGAAAAGCCCGGCTTTTGCGATGAATTTAGAAAAAATCAATGAGTTAACCGCGCAAGATATGGCGGGTGTTAATGCAGCAATTCTCGAGCAGCTTAATTCCGACGTCCAACTGATCAATCAGTTAGGCTATTACATCGTCAGCGGCGGCGGTAAACGTATTCGTCCGATGATTGCTGTACTGGCTGCACGAGCTGTTGGCTATGAGGGGAATGCACATGTCACCATTGCTGCCCTAATTGAGTTTATCCACACGGCGACACTGCTACACGACGACGTTGTGGATGAATCAGATATGCGCCGAGGTAAAGCTACCGCTAACGCCGCTTTTGGTAACGCTGCCAGCGTGCTGGTAGGCGATTTTATTTATACCCGTGCATTCCAGATGATGACCAGCCTCGGCTCGCTCAAAGTGCTGGAAGTAATGTCAGAAGCCGTAAACGTCATCGCGGAAGGTGAAGTTCTGCAACTGATGAACGTTAATGATCCGGACATTACCGAAGAGAACTACATGCGTGTTATTTACAGCAAAACCGCACGTCTGTTCGAGGCTGCTGCTCAGTGTTCCGGTATTCTTGCAGGCTGTACGCCGGAAGAGGAAAAAGGTCTGCAGGATTATGGTCGTTACCTCGGCACGGCTTTCCAGCTGATCGACGATCTACTTGATTACAATGCCGATGGCGAACAGTTAGGTAAAAACGTCGGCGACGATCTGAACGAAGGAAAACCAACGCTGCCGCTGCTGCATGCGATGCATCATGGCACACCAGAACAGGCGCAGATGATCCGTACCGCCATCGAGCAAGGGAACGGTCGACATCTTCTGGAACCGGTTCTGGAAGCAATGAACGCTTGCGGCTCTCTGGAATGGACGCGTCAGCGTGCAGAAGAAGAAGCAGACAAAGCCATTGCGGCATTGCAAGTGTTGCCGGATACCCCATGGAGAGAGGCGTTAATCGGCCTCGCACACATCGCTGTTCAACGCGATCGTTAATCCCTTCCTGTTATCCCGCGCACCGCGCGGGATAATTCCAGTAAAATCCCAAAAAACCTTAATAAAGCGCAAAACCGTCTGAAATACAGGCGACTTATCTTGATATATTCTGAATATTCACACTCTTTACAGGAACTTTTTAGAGCAATCCGTCATCAGGAGTATAGTGATTCCTGACAGAACGCATGTTCTGAATGAAAGCGACTAACTTAAGGAGTGAGGAAAGATGGAGAATAATTTCATTGACTGGCATCCCGCCGATATCATTGCGGGTTTGCGGAAAAAAGGAACGTCAATGGCGGCGGAATCTCGCAGAAATGGTTTGAGTTCCTCGACACTGGCGAATGCATTATCGCGTCCCTGGCCGAAAGGAGAGATGATTATTGCGAAAGCATTAGGAACTGATCCCTGGATTATCTGGCCATCACGCTATCATGACCCGCTGACCCATGAATTTATCGACAGATCGCAGTTGATGCGCAGCTACACCAAACCGCAAAAATGAGTAGCCTGGCGGTAGCCCCGCGAACGGGGCTGCCAGCTATCAGACGATTACTCGCCTTTCACACGCTCAATGTTAGCACCAAGCGCACGAAGTTTGTCTTCAATACGTTCGTAGCCACGATCGATGTGATAAATACGATCAACAACCGTAGTACCTTCTGCAATGCAGCCAGCCAGCACCAGACTTGCTGAAGCACGCAGATCGGTTGCCATTACCTGTGCGCCGGAAAGTTTTTCAACACCGTGACAAATAACGGTATTGCTTTCAATTTCGGCATGCGCGCCCATACGGCTCAGCTCAGGTACGTGCATAAAGCGGTTTTCAAAGACCGTTTCGGTGATGAATCCGGTTCCTTCTGCTACCAGGTTCAGCAGCGTGAACTGGGCCTGCATATCGGTCGGGAACGCCGGATGCGGTGCGGTACGTACGTTAACGGCCTTCGGACGTTTACCGTGCATATCCAGGCTAATCCAGTCTTCACCTACTTCGATGTCCGCCCCGGCGTCACGCAGTTTCGCCAGAACAGCGTCAAGGGTGTCTGGCTGGGCGTTACGGCAGATGATTTTGCCGCGAGAGATCGCCGCAGCAACCAGGAAAGTACCGGTTTCAATTCGATCCGGCAGGACACGGTAGACGCCGCCACCTAAACGTTCCACCCCTTCGATGACAATACGATCGGTACCCTGGCCGCTAATTTTCGCGCCCAGCGTAACCAGGAAGTTCGCGGTATCGACGATTTCCGGTTCACGCGCTGCGTTTTCAATAATCGTGGTGCCTTCCGCCAGGGTTGCAGCACACATGATGGTCACGGTTGCACCAACACTGACTTTATCCATCACGATGTGCGCGCCTTTCAGACGGCCATCGACGGAAGCTTTAACGTAACCTTCTTCCAGTTTGATGGTTGCGCCTAATTGCTCAAGGCCGGAAATGTGTAAATCAACCGGACGAGCACCAATCGTACAACCGCCAGGCAGAGAAACCTGCCCCTGACCAAAACGAGCCACCAGCGGCCCCAGCGCCCAGATAGAGGCACGCATGGTTTTAACCAGATCGTAAGGCGCGCAGAAGACATTAACGTCACGGGCATCAATACGCACAGAACCATTACGTTCTACTTTGGCGCCAAGCTGACTAAGCAGCTTCATTGATGTATCGACGTCTTTCAGTTTCGGGACGTTCTGGATCTCCACCGGTTCTTCCGCCAGCAGTGCAGCGAAAAGGATAGGCAGAGCAGCATTTTTAGCGCCGGAAATTGTGACTTCGCCCTGGAGCTTCGTTGGCCCCTGAACACGAAATTTATCCATTTAGTATGTTCTCAGTTAACAATTCATATCCGCTACCGGCGTATCGCCCATAGCTCAAAAGCCGTTCAGTTTGCGATCGCGCGCCCATTCCGCAGGGGTATATGCTTTGATCGACACAGCATGAATGCGGTTATCCGCAATATATTCCATCAGCGGACCGTAAACCGTCTGCTGTTTTTTAACCCGGCTCATGCCATCAAACATCTCACCCACGGCAATAACCTGAAAGTGGCTGCCATCGCCGGAAACGTGGACTTCCTGGAGGGAAAGAGCGTTCATCAGCACGCTCTGAATTTCATTATTTTCCATGGGATCTTCATTCATCAGTTAATAAACCAGCGAAACATCTTAGAGCAAAGTTGCGCTGTCATAAATAAGCAAAAAGCCTTGCTGATTAATCAGACAAGGCTCGACTTACTGGTAGGTTTGCCGGACAGGCGGGTAACGCCTTATCCAGCCTGAAAAAAATTAACGAGGCAGAACATCAGACGGCAAATTATACAATTTTGCCAGGGTATACACCTTGTCGTTTACCCCCTGAAGCGTCACGCTGTTGCCTTGCTTTTTCGCCAGATCGATCAGATGGAGCAGCAACGCCAGTCCACCCGTATCAACGCGGGACACTCGACTAAGATCGATGCGGGTAATCCCCTTCACCGCTTCGTCACGCATTTCCCAAAGCGGCAGCAGAACGTCCTGATCCAGCTCTCCGGTCAATACCAGGGTGTCACCCGTCTGCATCCAGCTCAGTGACTCACTCATTATTTTTTCTCTTCCAGGGTAATTTTCTGTTGAGAAATCGATTTCAGTTGTGCGGTCAGACCATCAATGCCTTTCGTGCGCAGTAAAGTACCCCACTCATTTTGTTTTGTGGTGATCATGCTGACGCCTTCGGCAATCATGTCGTAAGCCTGCCACTTGCCAGTCTGAGAGTTTTTACGCCACTGGAAATCCAGGCGTACTGGCGGACGACCATTCGGGTCAATAATGGTGACGCGGATAGGCACAATGGTTTTATCACCCAGCGGCTGTTCCGGAGCAATCTGATAGGTCTGACCGTGATACATCGCCAGCGCCTGACCGTAAGCCTGCTTCAGATACTCATGGAAAGCGGCGAAGTAGGCTTCACGCTGGGCTGGAGTCGCGCTTTTATAGTACTGACCCAGTACCAGTGCACCGGCGTATTTTATCTGTACGTACGGTAGCAGTTCCTGATCGACGATGGTACGCAGGTAATCCGGGTTAGCCCGAATTTGCGATTGTTCATTCTTCAGGCGATCGAACGTTTTTTGTGCCGCCTCGTCCATCAGCTTATACGGATTGGTCTGATCTGCCGCGTTTGCCGCACTCAGCGGTGCAATCATTAGCAAAGCGACCATCATTAAACGTTTAAACATGCGTCGGTTCTCCTGAAATTATTTCGTTGTACCCACAGGTTCAGTGGTTTCATTATTACCTGGCGCAGCGGCTGGCGCATCGCCACTATTCTTATTGTCATCACCTTTACTGCCGTAAAGGAACTGACCAATGAGATCTTCCAGAACCATCGCAGATTTGGTGTCCTGAATCGTATCCCCCTCTTTCAGAATAGCAGTCCCCAGTTCCGGGTCTTCAAAACCGACGTTTAATGCCAGGTATTGTTCCCCAAGCAAACCGGAAGTACGAATGCTCAACGAACTGGTATCAGGAATGTGGTTATAACGTTGTTCAATTTCCAGCGTCACGCGCGGTAGATAGGTTTTGGGGTCCAGCGTAATATCTGCGACCCGGCCTACGACAACGCCACCAATACTGACCGGAGAGCGCGCTTTCAGGCCGCCGATATTATCGAACGTCGCGTAAAGCGTGTAGGTCGGTTCAGTTCGCATTGACGTCACGTTTGCCGCCTTCAGGCAAACAAACAGCGCCGCCAACAGTGCTGCTAATAAAAAGATACCCACCCAAATTTCATTTTTTTTCGTTTGCATGAACTCAATTCCCAAACATCAATGCGGTCAGCACAAAATCCAGCCCCAGTACGGCCAGAGACGAGTGGACAACGGTACGAGTGGTTGCCCGGCTAATCCCGGCAGAGGTCGGGATGGCGTCATAACCGTTAAACAGCGAAATCCACGTCACCGTAATAGCGAACACCACGCTCTTAATCAGACAGTTGACCAGATCCATACGCCAGTCGACGGCGTTTTGCATTGCCGACCAGAAGAACCCACTATCAATGCCTTTCCAACTGACGCCAACCAGCGATCCGCCCCAGATCCCCACGGCGACGAAAATTATCGTCAGCAGAGGTAGTGAAATTACCCCAGCCCAGAAACGTGGAGAAATGACGCGGCGCAGTGGATCCACGGCCATCATCTCCATGCTGGAGAGCTGCTCTGTGGCGCGCATTAAACCGATTTCCGCAGTTAACGCCGAACCGGCACGTCCGGCAAACAGCAGTGCTGCGACCACCGGCCCCAGTTCGCGCAGCAGCGACAAGGCCACCAGCATCCCCAGACTGGTTTCCGCACTATAAGTGGTCAGAACCAGATAACCTTGCAGCCCCAGCACCATTCCGATGAACACGCCAGAAACTACAATAATCAGCATCGACAGGACGCCGACATTATAGAGCTGGCGCACCAGCAGCGGCGCATGTTTGCGAAATTCCGGTTTGCCGACCAGCGCATTGAATAACATTAACCCGGCCCGCCCGAACGTTCTCAGGGTTTTAATCCCTTTATGTCCGAGCGACGCCAGCGCATTTAACAGCATGAGTGGCTTAACTCCCTGGTAAAAGATCAGCGTGATAATCGCCGGCAGGATAGCGGAACGGAACTGGTCCGTCAGCTATCCCGTCCAGAAACTGACGTACGCGAGGATCAGGATTCGCCTGCAACGCCTGGGCGCTACCGTGAGCGACAATCTTTTTGTCTGCCAGGATCCAGGCGTGATCCGCAATACTTAAGACTTCCGGCACATCGTGAGAAACCACCACGCAGGTTACGCCCAGCGCGCTGTTGAGCTCGGAAATCAGCTTTACCAGTACGCCCATAGTGATGGGATCTTGCCCAACAAACGGTTCATCAAACATGATGAGATCCGGCTCCAGCGCAATTGCACGCGCCAGCGCCGCACGCCGCGCCATCCCGCCTGAAAGCTCAGATGGCATAAGTTTAGCCGCTCCGCGCAGCCCCACAGCTTCAAGCTTCATCATCACCGTGCTATGCAGCAACGGCGCGGGAAGATGGGTATGCTCGCGCAGTGGATAAGCGACGTTGTCAAAAACGTTCATATCGGTGAACAGCGCTCCGGACTGAAACAACATGCTCATCCGTTTACGCACGGTATACAGGCGCGAACGAGACATCGCCGGAATATTCTCACCATCAAAAAGGATCTCGCCGTGATCTGGCGCGATTTGCCCCCCAATCAGACGGAGTAGCGTCGTTTTACCGATGCCCGATGGCCCCATGATTGCCGTGATCTTTCCTCGCGGCACGGTCAGGGAAATATTATCGAAGATGCAGCGATTGCCACGCGTAAAACTGACATCGCGCATATCGACTAAATTCGCCACAGACTGCTCCATAATTCACCCTTCGTCTTGCGTTGATTTTCTAAGCATGGCGCTCAATTTAACCTTGAACCCCACATATTTACAGAATATTACCCGCCGCGGTTAGCGAAAGCTGGCATTTGTTTTACTTTTTAGCCGCATAAAGTCAAAATTAAGAATCCGTCTCGGCTTTCTGAAAATCTTCAGCGACCGGCGAGTATACCTGAAGAAAGGACGTTAGATGCTTTTAGCTACGGCACTGTTAATTGTTGGTTTACTTTTGGTCGTTTACAGTGCCGACCGTCTGGTATTTGCCGCCTCTATTCTTTGCCGCACTTTTGGCATCCCGCCACTGATCATTGGCATGACCGTAGTCAGTATTGGCACGTCACTTCCAGAAATAATCGTTTCGCTTGCCGCGTCGCTGCATGAACAACGAGATTTAGCCGTCGGCACAGCACTCGGCTCAAACATAATCAATATATTACTGATCCTCGGTCTGGCTGCGCTGGTGCGCCCTTTTACCGTCCATTCCGATGTTCTGCGCCGTGAATTACCATTAATGTTGTTAGTCAGTGTGGTGGCCGGTTCCGTACTCTATGACGGACAACTTGGTCGCAGCGATGGTATCTTTCTCCTCTTTCTGGCTGTGCTATGGCTGCTGTTCATTGTTAAACTTGCACGCCAGGCAGAACGTCAGGGGACTGACAGCCTGACCAGAGAACAGCTTGCAGAGCTACCGCGCGAAGGTGGTTTGCCTGTCGCGTTTTTATGGCTCGGCATTGCATTGATTATCATGCCGGTAGCAACGCGGATGGTGATTGATAACGCCACTGTACTGGCGAATTACTTTGCCATTAGCGAGTTGACTATTGGTCTGACGGCAATCGCTATCGGCACTAGTCTGCCGGAACTGGCGACCGCGATAGCAGGTTTTCGCAAAGGTGAAAACGACATCGCTGTCGGTAATATCATTGGCGCAAACATTTTTAATATTGTCATCGTGCTGGGTTTACCCGCGCTGATAACGCCCGGGGAGGTTAACCCACTAGCATACAGCCGTGACTGCAGCGTCATGCTGTTGGTCAGCATTATTTTTGCGTTGCTATGCTGGCGACGCTCCCCGCAATCTGGCCGTGGCATTGGGGTATTATTAACAGGCGGATTTGTCGTATGGCTGGCGATGTTGTACTGGTTATCGCCAATACTCGTTGAATAACTGGAAACGCATTATGTCGCACGTAGAGTTGCAACCGGGTTTTGACTTTCAGCAAGCAGGTAAAGAAGTCCTGGCGATTGAACGTGAATGCCTGGCAGAGCTTGATCAATACATCAATCAGAATTTCACGCTCGCCTGTGAAAAGATGTTCTGGTGTAAAGGTAAAGTGGTGGTCATGGGAATGGGTAAATCGGGACACATTGGGCGCAAAATGGCAGCAACGTTTGCCAGCACCGGTACTCCGTCATTTTTTGTCCATCCCGGTGAGGCCGCACATGGCGATTTAGGCATGGTCACCCCGCAGGACGTGGTCATTGCAATTTCTAACTCAGGTGAATCCAGCGAAATCACGGCCTTAATCCCGGTACTCAAACGCCTGCATGTGCCATTAATTTGCATCACCGGGCGTCCGGAGAGCAGCATGGCACGCGCAGCAGACGTCCATCTGTGTGTTAAAGTAGCGAAGGAAGCCTGTCCGTTAGGGCTGGCGCCAACCAGCAGCACTACCGCGACGCTGGTTATGGGAGATGCGCTCGCCGTCGCCTTGTTGAAAGCGCGCGGCTTTACCGCCGAAGATTTTGCACTTTCGCATCCAGGTGGCGCACTAGGTCGTAAACTTCTGCTGCGCGTCAGCGATATTATGCATACGGGCGACGAGATCCCGCGTGTCAAGAAAACGGCCAGCCTGCGCGATGCGCTGCTGGAAGTCACCCGCAAAAATCTTGGTATGACCGTCATTTGCGATGACAATATGATGATTGAAGGCATCTTTACCGACGGTGATTTACGCCGTGTCTTCGATATGGGCGTGGATGTCCGTCAGTTAGGTATTGCCGATGTGATGACGCCGGGGGGAATTCGTGTACGCCCTGGCATTCTGGCCGTTGAGGCGCTGAACTTAATGCAGTCCCGCCATATCACTTCCGTAATGGTTGCCGATGGCGACCATTTACTCGGTGTGTTACATATGCACGATTTATTGCGTGCTGGCGTAGTGTAAAGATTCAAGGATAAACAACAATGAGTAAAGCAGGTGCGTCGCTTGCGACCTGTTACGGCCCTGTTAGCGCCGATGTGATGGCAAAAGCAGAGAACATTCGTCTGCTGATCCTCGACGTTGATGGCGTATTGTCAGATGGCCTGATTTATATGGGTAACAATGGCGAAGAGCTGAAAGCGTTCAACGTTCGTGACGGTTATGGTATCCGCTGTGCGCTCACCTCTGATATTGAAGTCGCCATCATTACTGGACGAAAGGCTAAACTGGTAGAAGATCGGTGTGCAACGTTAGGGATCTCCCATCTGTATCAGGGGCAATCAAACAAGCTTATCGCCTTTGGCGATCTGCTGGAAAAACTGGCGATTGCACCAGAAAACGTGGCTTATGTTGGTGATGATCTTATCGACTGGCCAGTGATGGAAAAAGTGGGCTTAAGCGTGGCCGTAGCCGATGCGCATCCGCTATTGATTCCGCGCGCTGATTACGTGACGCGCATTGCTGGCGGTCGCGGCGCGGTGCGTGAAGTTTGCGACTTATTACTTCTGGCGCAGGGCAAACTGGATGAAGCCAAAGGGCAATCGATATGAGTAAAGCCAGACGTTGGGTTATCATTGTGCTATCACTGGCGGTTCTGGTGATGATCGGCGTTAACATGACCGAGAAAGACGATACCGCCCAGGTGGTCGTCAACAACAATGATCCCACCTATAAAAGCGAGCATACGGACACGCTCGTCTATAACCCAGAAGGAGCCCTAAGCTATCGATTGATTGCTCAACACGTTGAATATTATTCCGATCAGGCCGTTTCGTGGTTTACGCAACCCGTACTTACCACGTTTGATAAGGATAAAATCCCGACATGGTCGGTTAAAGCAGATAAAGCCAAGCTAACCAATGACCGGATGCTCTATTTATATGGACACGTTGAAGTCAACGCACTCGTGCCGGACTCTCAACTTCGCAGAATCACGACGGATAACGCGCAGATCAATCTGGTGACGCAGGATGTTACCTCTGAAGACCTCGTCACGTTATACGGAACAACATTTAACTCCAGCGGTCTGAAAATGCGCGGCAACTTACGCAGCAAGAATGCCGAGCTGATTGAAAAGGTTAGAACATCCTATGAAATTCAAAACAAACAAACTCAGCCTTAATCTTGTGCTTGCCAGCTCACTTCTGGCCGCCAGCATTCCGGCATTTGCCGTTACCGGAGATACTGACCAACCGATCCACATTGAGTCGGACCAGCAATCTCTTGATATGCAAGGCAACGTGGTCACTTTCACCGGTAATGTCGTCGTGACTCAAGGCACCATTAAAATCAATGCCGATAAAGTGGTCGTCACCCGTCCGGGCGGTGAACAAGGCAAGGAAGTGATCGACGGTTACGGCAACCCGGCCACCTTCTATCAAATGCAGGATAACGGCAAGCCAGTCGAAGGCCATGCATCCCAGATGCATTACGAGCTGGCGAAAGATTTCGTCGTGCTCACCGGTAATGCTTATCTGCAACAGGTCGATAGCAATATTAAGGGTGATAAGATCACTTACCTGGTGAAAGAGCAGAAAATGCAGGCTTTCAGCGACAAAGGTAAGCGTGTGACCACCGTTCTGGTGCCGTCACAGTTGCAGGACAAAAACAACAAAGGCCAGACCCCGGCGCAGAAGAAGGGTAATTAATTCGTTATGGCAACTTTAACTGCAAAGAACCTTGCAAAAGCCTATAAAGGCCGCCGCGTGGTGGAAGACGTCAGCCTGACCGTCAACTCCGGGGAGATTGTCGGTCTGCTGGGGCCAAACGGTGCCGGTAAGACGACCACTTTCTACATGGTCGTTGGCATTGTGCCGCGCGATGCGGGCAACATTATTATTGATGACGACGATATCAGCCTTCTGCCGCTGCATGCACGTGCGCGTCGCGGTATCGGCTATTTGCCGCAGGAAGCCTCTATTTTCCGTCGCCTCAGCGTTTACGATAACCTGATGGCAGTACTGCAAATTCGTGATGACTTATCCGCTGAACAGCGTGAAGATCGCGCGAACGAGTTGATGGAAGAGTTCCACATTGAGCATTTACGCGACAGCATGGGGCAATCGCTCTCCGGTGGTGAACGCCGTCGTGTAGAAATTGCGCGCGCACTGGCTGCGAATCCGAAATTTATCCTCCTCGATGAACCATTTGCCGGGGTTGACCCGATCTCGGTTATCGACATCAAACGTATCATTGAACACCTGCGCGACAGCGGCCTGGGCGTGCTTATCACCGACCATAACGTGCGTGAAACGCTGGCTGTTTGTGAACGCGCTTATATCGTCAGTCAGGGGCATTTAATCGCTCATGGCACGCCGACAGAAATCTTACAAGATGAACATGTTAAGCGTGTATACCTTGGGGAAGACTTCAGACTCTGATAGGGTAGAAGTTTGCGACGTTTTAGCAGGAGAGTACGATTCTGAACATGAAGCAAGGTTTGCAACTCAGGCTTAGCCAACAACTGGCGATGACGCCTCAGCTACAACAGGCGATTCGTCTGTTGCAGTTGTCCACGCTGGAACTTCAGCAGGAGCTACAGCAGGCGCTGGAAAGTAATCCACTGCTTGAGCAAATCGACACTCATGATGAAATCGATACTCGTGAAACGCCGGACAGCGAAACGCTGGACACCGCCGACGCGCTCGAACAAAAAGAGATGCCGGAAGAACTGCCGCTCGATGCCAGTTGGGACACCATTTACACCGCCGGTACGCCATCTGGCACCAGCGGTGACTACATCGACGACGAATTGCCGGTCTATCAGGGCGAAACAACGCAGACCCTGCAAGATTACCTGATGTGGCAGGTCGAGCTGACACCGTTTTCTGACACCGATCGCGCTATCGCCACCTCCATCGTCGATGCCGTTGATGATACCGGTTATCTGACCGTCCCACTGGAAGATATTCTCGAAAGTATGGGCGATGAAGAGATCGACATCGATGAAGTTGAAGCCGTTCTTAAACGCATTCAGCGTTTTGACCCGGTCGGTGTGGCGGCGAAAGATCTGCGCGACTGCTTGTTGATCCAACTCTCCCAATTCGACAAAAACACGCCGTGGCTGGAAGAGGCCCGACTGATCATTAGCGATCATCTCGATCTGCTGGCCAATCACGACTTTCGCTCATTAATGCGCGTCACGCGTCTGAAAGAAGATGTGCTGAAAGAAGCCGTCAATCTGATCCAGTCACTCGATCCACGTCCCGGCCAGTCGATCCAGACAGGTGAACCAGAATATGTCATACCCGATGTTCTGGTACGTAAGCATAACGGCCACTGGACGGTTGAACTCAACAGCGACAGTATTCCACGTCTGCAAATCAACCAGCATTATGCCTCGATGTGTAACAGCACACGCAACGATGGTGACAACCAATTTATCCGCAGCAATTTGCAGGATGCCAAATGGTTGATAAAAAGTCTGGAAAGCCGTAACGATACACTACTGCGCGTCAGTCGCTGTATTGTTGAACAACAGCAAGCCTTCTTTGAGCAAGGCGAAGAATATATGAAACCGATGGTGCTGGCTGATATCGCCCAGGCCGTCGAGATGCATGAATCGACGATATCTCGCGTGACCACGCAAAAGTACCTGCATAGTCCACGAGGCATTTTTGAACTGAAGTATTTCTTTTCCAGTCACGTCAATACCGAGGGCGGCGGAGAAGCTTCCTCCACGGCGATTCGTGCGCTGGTGAAGAAATTAATCGCGGCGGAAAACCCAGCGAAACCGTTGAGCGACAGCAAGTTAACCTCTTTGCTGTCGGAACAAGGTATCATGGTGGCACGCCGCACTGTTGCGAAGTACCGAGAGTCTTTATCCATTCCGCCGTCAAACCAGCGTAAACAGCTCGTTTGACCCAACCGATAAGGAAGACACTATGCAGCTCAACATTACCGGAAATAACGTCGAGATCACCGAGGCCCTGCGCGAATTTGTCACCTCAAAGTTTGCCAAACTTGAGCAATATTTTGACCGAATCAACCAGGTTTATGTTGTTCTGAAAGTGGAGAAAGTCACCCACACCTCAGATGCAACACTGCATGTTAACGGTGGCGAAATTCATGCCAGCGCGGAAGGTCAGGACATGTACGCCGCCATTGATGGCTTAATTGATAAGTTGGCACGTCAGCTAACCAAGCATAAAGATAAATTGAAACAACACTAATTGTCCGGGCAATTAGCAAGTGCATGGCGGCCTGTTGTATAGCACAACAGGCCATTTGTACGGTTAATGCTCCGAATCTGCCCCACTGTTTGAGTGGGCAGATTCTTAGGTGAAATTATGACAAATAATGATACAACTCTACAGCTTAGCAGTGTTCTTAACAGGGAATGTACGCGAAGCCGCGTCCACTGTCAGAGCAAAAAACGCGCCCTGGAAATCATCAGCGAACTGGCGGCAAAACAACTTAGCCTGCCGCCACAGGTGGTTTTTGAAGCTATTCTGACGCGGGAAAAAATGGGCAGTACCGGTATTGGTAATGGCATTGCCATTCCGCACGGCAAACTGGAAGAAGATACCCTACGCGCTGTTGGTGTTTTCGTTCAGCTAGAAACACCCATTGCTTTCGATGCCATCGACAACCAGCCGGTAGACTTACTTTTTGCCCTGTTGGTACCTGCAGACCAAACCAAAACGCACCTGCATACTCTTTCTCTGGTCGCGAAACGTCTGGCGGACAAAACTATCTGCCGCCGTTTACGTGCAGCCCAGAGCGATGAAGAGCTGTATCAAATCATTACGGATACCGAAGGTACTCCGGATGAAACGTAGTTATTCTGTAATGTCTCTTTTAGACGTTGTGAGGAGAAACAGTACATGGTACTGATGATCGTCAGCGGACGTTCAGGGTCAGGCAAATCTGTCGCCCTGCGAGCGCTGGAAGATATGGGTTTTTACTGCGTGGATAACCTTCCCGTGGTGCTGTTACCCGATCTGGCTCGGACTCTGGCCGATCGCGAGATTTCTGCCGCCGTCAGCATTGATGTTCGCAATATGCCAGAGTCGCCAGAAATATTCGAACAGGCGATGAGTAACCTGCCTGACGCTTTCTCACCGCAACTACTGTTCCTGGATGCCGACCGTAATACCTTAATTCGTCGTTACAGTGACACACGCCGACTGCATCCGCTTTCCAGCAAAAACCTGTCGCTGGAAAGTGCTATCGACAAAGAAAGCGATCTTCTGGAGCCACTGCGTTCGCGCGCTGATCTGATTGTCGATACATCTGAAATGTCCGTTCATGAACTGGCAGAAATGCTGCGTACCCGTCTGCTGGGTAAACGCGAGCGTGAACTGACAATGGTCTTTGAGTCCTTCGGCTTCAAACACGGTATTCCTATCGACGCGGATTACGTCTTTGACGTACGTTTCCTGCCGAACCCGCACTGGGATCCGAAACTGCGTCCGATGACGGGCCTTGATAAACCTGTCGCCGCATTCCTCGACAGACACACAGAAGTACACAATTTTATCTACCAGACGCGTAGCTATCTTGAGCTATGGTTACCTATGCTGGAAACCAACAACCGTAGCTACCTGACGGTCGCCATTGGTTGTACTGGCGGGAAACACCGTTCGGTGTATATTGCAGAACAGTTGGCAGACTACTTCCGCTCACGCGGTAAAAACGTCCAGTCACGCCATCGCACGCTGGAAAAACGTAAACCATGACCGTTAAACAAACTGTTGAAATCACTAACAAGCTGGGCATGCATGCCCGGCCTGCTATGAAACTGTTTGAATTAATGCAGGGTTTTGACGCCGAAGTGCTTTTACGTAATGATGAAGGCACCGAGGCTGAAGCCAACAGCGTTATTGCGTTGTTGATGCTGGATTCTGCCAAAGGACGACAGATTGAAGTCGAAGCGACCGGCCCGCAGGAAGTCGAGGCGCTGGCCGCCGTCATCGCCCTCTTTAACTCAGGTTTTGACGAAGATTAATCTTCGTCATTCTGACGCTTAGTTCCCCCAGACACGCCCCTTCCGCCCTAACGGGCGAAAAAAACACAACCCCCAAATGTCCCCCATTTCTTGCAAATTGTACATTTCGTGCGCTTTCCTGTAAGTATAAAACCTTAAGAAAACCTTAAGAAGAGCTGTTTAGGTTTTGTTTAAGTTAAGCCCTCATACTAGAGACAGTCAGAAAATACCTCCAGGAGATGGCATGATTCGCTTATCTGAACAAAGTCCCCTGGGCACCGGAAGACATCGAAAATGTTATGCGCATCCGGAAGATGCCCAGCGCTGTATTAAAATTGTCTACCACCGTGGCGACGGTGGTGATAAAGAGATCCGCCGTGAGTTAAAGTACTATGCGCATCTTGGTCGTCGTTTGAAAGACTGGAGCGGTATTCCGCGCTTTCACGGTACGGTTGAGACGGATTGCGGAACCGGTTATGTCTACGATGTCATTGTCGATTTCGATGGCAAACCGTCTATAACACTGAGCGAATTTGCTAAACAATGCCATTACGAAGAAGACGTTGCACAACTGCGCCAGTTACTGAAACAGTTAAAGCGCTATTTGCAAGATAACCACATCGTGACGATGTCGCTGAAGCCGCAGAATATCCTCTGCCAACGCATCAGTGAGTCAGAAATTATCCCCGTCGTCTGTGACAACATCGGTGAAAGCACGTTGATTCCACTGGCGACCTGGTCGAAGTGGTGTTGTTTGCGTAAACAACAGCGACTGTGGCGACGTTTTATCGCTCAACCTGCGTTATCTGTTGCTCTGCAAAAAGAAACGCAACCTCGTGAAAGTAAAAAGCTCGCCCTCTTCTCGCGCGAAGCTTAATACAACTGGTGTTGCCGCATAAACGACTCACCGCCCAACTGATGCATCTGCCGTAATATCCACGCCTGACGGCTACGCACGTAGCCTGACGGTGCGGAAGCTTTAAAGCGTAGTGGACTCGGTAACACTGCCGCCAGTAACGCCGCTTCCGACTGAGTGAGTTTACTGGCTGGTTTATGAAAATAATGTTGTGCCGCAGCTTCAACGCCAAACACACCGTCGCCAAATTCAGCGATATTCAGGTAAACCGTCAGGATGCGCTTTTTGCTCCAGACCGTTTCTATCCCCAGTGTTAATCCAGCTTCCAGCCCTTTTCTTACCCAGCTACGCCCATCCCACAAAAAGAGATTTTTGGCTGTCTGCTGCGAAATTGTTGATGCGCCGCGGATGCGGTTTTCATTGCGCTCGTTGTGCGCCAGGGCTTTCTCAATGGAAGCAACATCAAAGCCCCAGTGCTCGGGGAATTTCTGATCTTCTGCGGCAATCACCGCCAGTCCCATCCACGGCGATATTTGATCCATACTGACCCAATCAGAATGCGCCACGTAATGAAAGTTACCGTGCAGCCAGGCACTTAGCTGACGCTCGGCCATCACCGCAGAGAACGGGACTGGCGCTATGCTAAACAGCGCTATCCCCCCGCCCCAAAACACAACGAGTACAATCAATAACCGTAGAATGAAACGGCGAACGAAACCGAACGCCGTTACGCGGCGCTTGTTCATTCCGCCAGAACCAGTACGCGGGAAACCAGCTTATCAATGCCGCTTGCTGCTTCCGCAATGCTCTGTGCCAACATATACGCAGGCGTGGTGACAATCTTATTGTCTTCATCAACGACAATATCATCTACAGGACACGGCACATGTTCTGCGCCCATCTCTTCCAGTACTTCAGCGGTATCGATATCTGTGCCGATGGTCAAACGCAGCGGGAAATTGAAGATTTTCGGCAACATTGCCGGGGCAATGCACATAAAGCCAAGCGGTTTTCCGGCCTGATGCATTGCCTGTGCCAGCGCCTTTAACTCAAGGTCTACGCTGCATTCACTGCCAAGACTAGCAAAATTGCTTAAATTCTTAGCCGCGCCAAATCCGCCCGGCACAATTAACGCATCCAGTTCGGCGGCATCAGCCTGTGCCAGAGGACGGATCTCACCACGCGTAATACGCGCCGCTTCAATCAACACATTGCGCGTTTCCGCCATTGCTTCACCGGTTAAATGGTTGATGACATCAACCTGCTGCTTATCTGGAGCAAAACATACTGCCTGCGCGCCGCTGCGAGATATCGCTAATAACGTCAAGACCGCTTCATGAATTTCAGAACCGTCATAGACGCCGCATCCGCTCAGAACTACACCAATTTTTTTCATTGTGATCATCCTTTCGCAATTGACTGAAACACATTAATTTTTTTAATAAAAACGCTACGCATCACACATTTAACTGATTCATGTAACAAATCATTTAAGATTTGCTATCTTAACTGCATGCGGCCTGAAAAACAGTGCTGTGCCTTTGTTACTTATCATAAAAAATTATGGCGCAGCCAAGATTTCCCTGGTGTTGGCGCAGTATTCGCGCACCCCGGTTTAGCCGGGGTCATTTTTTAGCGGCTTTTGCCACCCACGCTTTCAGCACTTCTACGTCGTGACGCCACTCTTCTTTCATCTCTTCAATCCATTCACCAACATTATCGTCCCACGCAGGAAGGTCTGGTGACTGAATTTGCTGGCCAAGCTGTTGTAGATGACGTAACCCCACTGAACCCGCTGCGCCTTTGATTTTATGTCCTTCCTCAACGATGCCTTTTTTGTCCTGTGCCGTCAGGTTCGACTCTAGTACGCTGACATATCCCGGCATCATTTTCTCAAACACAGCCAACCCGTCAGTGATCAGCTTCGGTCCTACAAGTTCGAGATACTGTTCCAGCATGGGAATATCGAGCAATGCTTCTGATTTACCACTCTCATCTGTCGTCACCGTGCTCTCCTCATCATCCTGGGTATCCCAGAATTTCTTGATCATCGCGGTTAGCGCCGGTACTGAAAGTGGCTTACTCAGCACATCATCCATTCCGGCATTAAGGTACTCTTGTTTATCTTTCAGCACGTTGGCGGTTAAGGCCACCAGCGGTGGTAAATCTTCACGCGGATAACGCTTCGTCAGTTCGCGTGATATATCCAGCCCGGTCATATCTGGTAACTGAATATCCAGCAATACAAGGTCGTATTCGCCCGGCTTAAACATCTCCAGAGCAGCCTTACCAGACATCGCCACATCAACGCTGTTGCCCAGTTTTTCCAGCACCGAACGGGCAACGATGACGTTCAGCTCAATGTCTTCTACCAACAGCACATTCAGCGCAGGTAAAGGCATATCATCTTCGTCAAACGCGTCATCCACTTCTTCCGCCACCGACGGCGCGTGGATCGTCAGAGTAAAGGTCGAGCCTTTACCTTGTTCGCTGGTGACAGTGATATCACCGCCCATATTTTTCGCCAGCCGACGAGAAACCGCCAGACCAATACCAGTACCGGTTGCAGGTTTGCCACCGTGGCTGTCTTTCACCTGGTAATACATGGCGAAAATTTTATCCAGTTCATTCTGTGGAATACCGATGCCGGAGTCTTCCACTTCAAAATGCAGCATGTCGCCGTCGTCATAACGTACGCGAACAGTCACCTGGCCCTTCTGGGTGAATTTCACAGCGTTACTGATTAAGTTCCACAGGATCTGGCGTAAGCGAGTCCCATCGGTAATGACCTGATGCGGCAACGGCAGTGTTGGTTCAAGAACAAAGCGTAAACCTTTTTGTTGCGCCTGCAGTGCAGAGAGATTTTCCAGATCGGCCAGGAAGCTGGTGAAATCAACCGGCTGGTTATCGAGCTGAACTTTACGTCGCTCCATCTTATCCATATCAATAATATCGTTGAAGATATTGCCCAGAGTGATGGCGGAAACATGGATAGTTTTGAGATATTTTTCCTGCTCGGCGGTGAGTTCTGTATCCAGCAGAATTCGGCTCAGGCCGACGATACCGTTCAGCGGCGTACGCAACTCATGACTGATGGTGGAGATAAAGGTTGTTTTATCGCGGCTGGCGCGTTCGAGCGCATCCTGATAACGCTTACGCTCGGTAATGTCGCGGCCGAACCCCATCAAGCCGTGGCGTTTACCCACACGGTCGTAGTACGGCACTTTACGGATTTCAAAACAGGCTTTGCGTCCGTCCGGATAATCCAGCCACTGTTCATAGGTCAGTGACACATTATGGCGGAACACTTTCTCGTCGGTTTCAATGACTTTTGCTGCGGCTTCCGGCGAGTAAACATCCGCAGGTTTCAAATGCACCAACTGTTTTTCGCTTTTTCCGGTCAACAGTTCCATCGCACGGTTACAGCCAGAAAACTCTTTATCTTCGTTACGGTAAAAAACCAGATCGGGTGAAGCATCAAGGAAGGAACGTAAGAATGAGGATTGTTGCTCGAGCTGAATTTGCGTCTCTTCGCGCTCTTTGATTTCAATTTTCAGCTGACCGAAGGTTTCCTGCAATTCGGCTTCTGCTTTTTCACGAACAGCAATTTCCTGATTAAGCTGGGTAATATTATCTTTCAGCTGTACGTTGAGGCTTAGATCCCGCTCGCGCATCTCCTCCAGCTTTTGCACCAGGCGTGACAGGCGTTGCCGCGACTCCTCGAGTTGTTCAACGACAACCGAAAGAAAGTAGACCGCCCATGGCGTGATCAACAAACCAAAGAAAATAGAGCGGATAACATCAATACTTTCGACCTGACCATGCAGCACCATGGTCACCGCCATTTGTACCACGATGGCAAGTACGACGAGGGCCAATGCCAGCAGCATTGAGAAGCGCACCAGACCTAACTTCATCATCAGGTCAACATAGTACTGCGCCAGCAGACGAATTTGCTTCATTAGGGGATTCCTTCACATCAATCTGCCACAATAATACCCAATTCTGACAGTTACGTTATAAATTGTGTGAGAAATACAGAAATCCCCTCATAGACCTACGCCGTTGGAGGTAACCACGGCCGCCCCAGCGCCGATCCCTGTACGCCATGTTCAGTAAGATAGCGATCCAACTCGACCATACCCGTCCAGCGATTTTCACACCACAGCGGGGCAAGCAGCGTCGGGCGACGGGCACTGGCGGAAATGCGGTGGTAGATAACTTCCGGTGGCGTATGGCGAATCATTTCTCCGGCAGTGAGCGTGTAATCCTCCAGTTCAATACCGTTCAAACGCCCCGCTTCCCAGGCTTTGGCCATAATGCTGCCTTTCACAATATGCAGCGGATGCAGCTTTATACCGTCTACGCCGGTTTCCACTACCCGTTCCAGCGTTTGCAGACATTCCGCGTGCCCTTCTCCTGGCAGGCCGACAATTAAATGCGCGCACACCTTCAACCCGCGCTGGCGAGCCCGCTGCGTCGTGCGCTGATAGCAGGCGAAATCATGTCCGCGATTGATGCGATGCAGCGTTTTGTCGTGCGCGGTTTGCAGCCCCAGTTCCAGCCACACTTCGTAGCCCTGGTCTTTATATTCACAAAGCAGATCAAGCACCGCATCCGGCACGCAGTCCGGGCGCGTCCCCACACACAAGCCAACGATATTCGCCTGACTTACCGCCTGCTGATACATAGAGCGCAGCACCTGAACTTCCGCAAAAGTGCTGGTGTAGGCCTGAAAGTAAGCCAGATAACGTTTCGCGCGGTTAACTAAATTCGCCTGGTGCGCCAGTTGTTCGGCAATGGAACGATGCTGCTGCGTCTCATCGGCAAACGAGGCAACATTACAGAACGTACAGCCGCCGCGCCCGATAGTGCCGTCGCGATTCGGGCAGCTAAAACCGCCGTGCAGCGTCAGTTTATGCACCTTTTGCCCGTAACGACGGGTAAGATCACCACCAAACATATTGACTAATTTCTGTAACTGCATAATCTGATAGACCGCGCCTTGAAAAGAGGCCAAAGCCTGCCATTTTTAGCCCAATTTGGCGATGACCTGGATCAATCGCCCCGCCCCGCCTTTATCAACTGCATAATCAATCACAATTAATGAAATTCCATGCAGAATAACATGAATTACTTTTGCTTATCTGGCATCGGATTTTTTTATCTCCTTATAGATTTTAGGCAAAAACAGTAGCATGAAACGTCATTGATGATTAAAGCAGCATAAAATACTGGATTCTCTGCCTGTTCAAGGCAGGATAAGGGCTATCACGACTCTAAGGCAGTCAGGAACTGAATGTTTCCCTTATGAGCAACACATTAAGCTTAAAGAACAAATATTTTTTAATTTCAATTAATTAGTAAAGAATTTTGCGCTAAAGCACATTTCTGTACCAATAAGCTTGCCATTTGACCTGTATCAGCTTTCCCGATAAGTTGGAAATCCGCTGGAAGCTTTCTGGATAAGCAGCCTGCTTATCATATTTATGCAGTAATTGAGATCCCCTCTTCACCGTATTAACCGATGCGAAAAGGACAAAAAAGGGGGCGAATGCGAGGTAAGCGTATGATACGCAAACCCCGTCGCCATGCTCTTTCTGTGCCCGTGCGTAGCGGTTCGGAAGTGGGGTTCCCGCAGAGCCTGGGGGAGGTTCACGATATGTTGTACGATAAATCCCTTGAGAGGGATAACTGTGGTTTCGGCCTGATCGCCCACATAGAAGGCGAACCTAGCCACAAGGTAGTGCGTACTGCAATACACGCACTGGCCCGCATGCAGCACCGTGGCGCGATCCTCGCCGATGGTAAAACCGGTGACGGTTGTGGCCTGCTATTACAAAAACCAGATCGCTTTTTTCGCATCGTTGCGCAGGAACGCGGCTGGCGTTTAGCCAAAAACTACGCTGTCGGGATGATCTTCCTGAATAAAGATCCTGAACTCGCCGCTGCCGCACGTCGCGCCGTTGAAGAAGAACTGCAACGCGAAACCTTGTCAATTGTGGGCTGGCGTGATGTCCCCACCAACGAAGGCGTGCTGGGTGAAATAGCCCTCTCCTCTCTGCCGCGTATTGAGCAAATTTTCGTGAACGCTCCGGCTGGCTGGCGTCCGCGTGATATGGAACGCCGTCTGTTTATCGCCCGCCGCCGCATTGAAAAGCGCCTCGAAGCCGATAAAGATTTTTACGTCTGTAGCCTGTCTAATCTGGTCAATATCTATAAAGGTCTGTGTATGCCGGCGGATCTGCCGCGCTTTTACCTGGATCTCGCGGACCTGCGTCTGGAATCGGCCATTTGCCTGTTCCACCAGCGCTTCTCCACTAACACCGTACCGCGCTGGCCGCTGGCGCAGCCGTTCCGCTATCTGGCGCATAACGGTGAAATCAACACCATCACCGGTAACCGCCAATGGGCGCGCGCCCGTACCTATAAATTCCAGACGCCGCTTATCCCTGATCTGCACGACGCCGCACCGTTCGTCAACGAAACCGGTTCTGACTCCAGCTCGATGGATAACATGCTGGAACTGTTGCTGGCTGGCGGGATGGATATCATCCGCGCTATGCGTCTGTTAGTGCCGCCCGCCTGGCAGAACAACCCGGATATGGACCCGGAACTGCGCGCCTTCTTCGACTTTAACTCTATGCATATGGAGCCGTGGGATGGTCCGGCGGGCATCGTGATGTCCGACGGTCGTTTCGCTGCCTGTAACCTCGACCGTAACGGTCTGCGCCCGGCGCGCTACGTTATCACCAAAGACAAACTGATCACCTGTGCCTCGGAAGTCGGCATCTGGGATTATCAGCCTGACGAAGTGGTCGAAAAAGGCCGCGTGGGCCCAGGCGAACTGATGGTTATCGACACCCGCAGTGGGCGTATTCTGCACTCGGCAGAAACCGATGACGATCTGAAAAGCCGCCATCCATATAAAGAGTGGATGGAGAAAAACGTCCGCCGTCTGGTACCGTTTGAAGATCTGCCCGATGAAGAAGTAGGTAGCCGCGAACTGGACGACGACACGCTTGCCAGCTACCAGAAACAGTTTAACTACAGCGCGGAAGAACTGGACTCTGTGATCCGCGTGCTGGGCGAAAACGGCCAGGAAGCCGTCGGTTCGATGGGCGACGACACGCCATTCGCCGTGCTCTCCAGCCAGCCGCGCATTATTTACGACTACTTCCGCCAGCAGTTTGCCCAGGTAACCAACCCGCCAATCGACCCACTGCGTGAAGCGCATGTTATGTCGCTCGCCACCAGCATCGGTCGTGAAATGAACGTCTTCTGTGAAGCAGAAGGCCAGGCGCACCGGTTAAGCTTTAAATCGCCGATTCTGCTCTACTCCGATTTCAAACAGCTCACAACCATGAAAGAGGAGCACTACCGCGCAGATACGCTGGATATCACCTTTGACGTCACCAAAACCACGCTCGAAGCGACGGTCAAAGAGCTGTGCGACAAAGCCGAAAAAATGGTACGTAGCGGCACCGTGCTGCTGGTGCTCTCCGACCGGAATATCGCTAAAGACCGCCTGCCGGTTCCGGCCCCGATGGCGGTTGGCGCGATCCAGACTCGTCTGGTCGATCAAAGCCTGCGTTGCGATGCCAACATCATCGTCGAAACCGCCAGCGCACGCGATCCACACCACTTCGCCGTACTGCTGGGCTTCGGCGCGACGGCTATTTATCCGTACCTTGCCTATGAAACGCTGGGCCGCTTGATCGACACTCAGGCTATTGCCAAAAATTATCGTACCGTGATGCTGAACTACCGTAATGGCATCAACAAAGGCTTGTACAAAATTATGTCCAAAATGGGCATCTCCACCATCGCCTCTTACCGCTGCTCGAAACTGTTTGAAGCGGTCGGTCTCCACGATGATGTAGTGGGCCTGTGCTTCCAGGGGGCGGTCAGCCGCATTGGCGGGGCGAGCTTTGAAGACTTCCAGCAGGATCTGCTGAATCTCTCAAAACGTGCCTGGCTGGCGCGTAAGCCTATCAGCCAGGGCGGCCTGCTGAAATACGTCCACGGCGGCGAATACCACGCCTACAACCCGGACGTGGTGCGCACGTTGCAACAGGCGGTACAGAGCGGCGAGTACAGCGACTATCAGGAATACGCGAAGCTGGTTAATGAGCGTCCGGCAACCACGCTGCGCGATCTGCTGGCAATTACGCCGGGTGAAAACGCGGTCAACATTGCTGATGTTGAACCGGCAAGCGAACTGTTTAAACGCTTCGATACCGCCGCGATGTCTATCGGCGCGTTAAGCCCGGAAGCCCACGAGGCGCTGGCAGAGGCAATGAACAGCATCGGCGGTAACTCGAACTCCGGTGAAGGCGGCGAAGACCCGGCGCGCTATGGCACCAACAAAGTCTCGCGCATCAAGCAGGTGGCGTCCGGTCGCTTCGGTGTTACTCCGGCGTACCTGGTCAATGCCGACGTCATTCAGATTAAAGTCGCCCAGGGCGCGAAGCCGGGTGAAGGTGGTCAGTTGCCGGGCGATAAAGTCACTCCGTACATCGCCAAGCTGCGCTATTCGGTGCCGGGCGTGACGCTGATCTCCCCGCCGCCGCACCACGATATCTACTCCATCGAGGATTTAGCGCAGCTCATTTTCGACCTCAAGCAGGTTAACCCGAAAGCGATGATCTCCGTGAAGCTGGTTTCCGAACCGGGAGTTGGCACCATCGCGACTGGCGTGGCAAAAGCTTATGCCGATTTAATCACCATCGCAGGCTATGACGGCGGCACCGGCGCAAGTCCGCTTTCATCGGTGAAATACGCAGGCTGTCCGTGGGAGCTGGGGCTTGTTGAAACACAACAGGCGCTGGTTGCCAACGGCTTGCGTCATAAGATCCGTTTGCAGGTTGATGGCGGCCTGAAAACCGGCGTTGATATCATCAAAGCGGCAATTCTTGGCGCGGAAAGCTTCGGCTTCGGCACTGGCCCAATGGTCGCGCTCGGTTGTAAATATCTGCGTATTTGCCATCTGAACAACTGCGCCACGGGCGTAGCAACTCAGGATGACAAGCTGCGTAAGAATCACTATCACGGCCTGCCGTTCAAGGTGACGAATTACTTTGAGTTTATTGCCCGTGAAACCCGCGAGCTGATGGCACAGCTGGGCGTAACGCGTCTGGTGGATCTAATTGGTCGCACCGACCTGCTGAAAGAGCTGGACGGTTTCACCGCCAAACAGCAGAAACTGGCGCTGTCGAAGCTGCTGGAGACTGCCGAGCCGCATCCTGGTAAGGCACTCTACTGCACCGAAAACAACCCGCCGTTTGATAACGGCCTGCTGAACGCACAGTTGCTGCAACAAGCAAAACCGTTTGTCGATGAACGCCAGAGCAAAACCTTCTGGTTCGATATTCGCAACACCGACCGTTCTGTCGGCGCATTGCTTTCAGGCTATATCGCCCAGACGCACGGCGACCAGGGGCTGGCAGCCGATCCTATCAAAGCGTACTTCAACGGCACCGCAGGCCAGAGCTTCGGTGTGTGGAACGCGGGCGGCGTGGAACTGTACCTGACTGGTGATGCCAACGACTATGTCGGTAAAGGCATGGCGGGCGGCTTAATCGCCATTCGTCCTCCGGTTGGCTCAGCCTTCCGCAGCCATGAAGCAAGCATTATCGGCAACACCTGCCTGTACGGCGCCACTGGCGGTCGTCTGTATGCCGCAGGGCGCGCGGGTGAACGTTTCGGCGTGCGTAACTCCGGTGCTATCACCGTGGTAGAAGGTATTGGCGACAACGGCTGTGAATATATGACGGGCGGTATCGTCTGTATTCTGGGTAAAACCGGCGTTAACTTCGGCGCAGGCATGACCGGCGGCTTCGCTTACGTTCTCGATGAAAGCGGTGATTTCCGTAAACGCGTTAACCCGGAACTGGTGGAAGTATTAAGTGTTGACGATTTGGCGATCCATGAAGAGCATCTGCGTGGCCTTATCACCGAGCATGTGCAGCATACCGGTTCTCAGCGTGGTGAAGAGATTCTGGCGAACTGGTCAACCTTCGCCACTAAATTTGCGCTGGTTAAACCGAAGTCCAGTGATGTAAAAGCACTGCTGGGTCACCGTAGTCGTAGCGCAGCAGAGTTGCGCGTGCAGGCGCAGTAAGGGGTAGCAACAATGAGTCAGAATGTTTATCAATTTATCGACCTGCAGCGCGTCGATCCGCCAAAGAAACCGCTGAAGATCCGCAAAATTGAGTTTGTTGAAATTTACGAGCCGTTTTCCGAAGGCCAGGCCAAAGCGCAGGCTGACCGCTGCCTGTCGTGCGGCAACCCATACTGCGAGTGGAAGTGCCCGGTACACAACTACATCCCGAACTGGCTGAAACTCGCCAACGAGGGGCGTATTTTTGAAGCGGCGGAGCTGTCGCACCAGACCAACACCCTGCCGGAAGTGTGTGGACGCGTTTGCCCGCAAGACCGTCTGTGCGAAGGTTCCTGCACTCTGAACGATGAGTTTGGCGCTGTGACCATCGGCAACATTGAGCGCTATATCAACGATAAAGCGTTCGAGATGGGCTGGCGTCCGGATATGTCCGGCGTGAAACAGACCGGTAAAAAAGTGGCGATTATCGGCGCAGGCCCGGCGGGTCTGGCGTGTGCGGATGTCCTGACGCGCAACGGCGTAAAGGCAGTCGTCTTCGACCGCCATCCAGAAATTGGCGGCTTGCTAACCTTCGGTATTCCGGCTTTCAAGCTGGAAAAAGAGGTAATGACGCGCCGCCGTGAAATCTTCACCGGCATGGGTATTGAATTCAAACTCAATACCGAAGTGGGCCGCGACGTGCAGCTGGACGATCTGCTGAGTGATTACGATGCCGTGTTCCTTGGCGTCGGGACTTATCAGTCAATGCGCGGTGGGCTGGAAAACGAAGACGCCGATGGCGTGTACGCAGCGCTGCCGTTCCTTATCGCCAACACCAAACAGTTAATGGGCTTTGGTGAAACTAGCGACGAACCGTTCGTCAGCATGGAAGGCAAACGCGTGGTGGTCCTTGGCGGTGGCGATACCGCGATGGACTGCGTGCGTACGTCTGTGCGCCAGGGGGCAAAGCACGTTACCTGTGCCTATCGTCGTGATGAAGAGAATATGCCGGGTTCCCGCCGCGAAGTGAAAAACGCGCGGGAAGAAGGCGTTGAGTTCAAATTCAACGTCCAGCCGCTGGGTATTGAAGTGAACGGTAACGGCAAAGTCAGCGGCGTAAAAATGGTGCGTACCGAAATGGGCGAACCGGATGCCAAAGGCCGTCGCCGCGCGGAGATCGTGGCAGGGTCAGAACATATCGTTCCGGCAGATGCGGTGATCATGGCGTTTGGTTTCCGCCCACACAGCATGGAATGGCTGGCGAAACACAGCGTCGAGCTGGACTCACAAGGCCGCATCATCGCCCCGGAAGGCAGCGATAACGCTTTCCAGACCAGCAACCCGAAAATCTTTGCTGGCGGCGATATCGTCCGTGGTTCCGATCTGGTCGTTACCGCTATTGCCGAAGGTCGTAAGGCGGCAGACGGCATTATGAACTGGCTGGAAGTTTAAGCTCTGTTCCAGCGCCGCCTCCTCAGAAAAGAGTCGGCGCTGAAATTCTCCTTTCGTTCTGGAAAGCGCCTCGCATAATCTGAAGAAAACCAATGTAATACGCACATCTGGATTGTTACCGGCAGATGCCCGGCGTATAGCTGATTCCATTATTCAACACTGCGCCATATTAAGGGACAGATAATGGAATCGCTCTCAGAAGGAACCACAGCAGGCTACCAGCAAATCCACAACGGCATTATTCATCTGGTCGATAGCGCCCGAACGGAAACGGTACGTAGCGTTAACGCGTTAATGACCGCGACGTACTGGGAAATTGGCCGACGAATTGTCGAATTTGAACAAGGTGGCGAGACCAGGGCTGCGTATGGTGCGCAGCTAATCAAGCGACTATCAAAGGATTTAAGTCTAAGGTATAAGCGTGGGTTCTCTGCAAAAAACTTACGCCAAATGAGGCTTTTTTACCTCTTTTTTCAACATGTTGAAATTCGCCAGACAGTGTCTGGCGAATTAACACCATTGGGAATTCCGCAGACACCATCTGCAGAATTCCCATCGGCAAAGATTTGGCAGACGCTGTCTGCCAAATCTTTCCCCCTGCCCTGGTCCACCTACGTCCGTTTACTTTCCGTTAAAAACGCTGACGCCCGCAGCTTTTATGAAAAAGAGACGCTCCGCTGTGGCTGGTCTGTTCGCCAGCTAGAACGGCAAATTGCGACCCAATTTTATGAGCGAACACTGCTGTCACATGACAAATCAGCCATGCTGCAACAACACGCTCCTGCCGAGACGCATATTCTTCCGCAGCAGGCGATACGCGATCCCTTTGTGCTCGAATTTCTGGAATTGAAAGATGAATACTCAGAATCCGATTTTGAGGAGGCGCTGATCAACCACCTGATGGATTTCATGCTGGAACTTGGGGATGATTTTGCCTTTGTTGGTCGACAGCGAAGGTTACGCATTGATGACAACTGGTTTCGTGTCGATCTGCTGTTTTTCCACCGCCGTTTACGCTGCCTGCTAATCGTGGATCTAAAAGTGGGCAAATTTAGCTATAGCGATGCCGGACAAATGAATATGTATCTTAACTACGCCAAAGAGCACTGGACGCTACCGGATGAAAATCCACCCATCGGTCTGGTTCTCTGTGCAGAGAAAGGAGTCGGAGAAGCACATTATGCTCTGGCAGGTTTGCCTAACACCGTTCTGGCAAGTGAATATAAGATGCAGCTACCTGATGAGAAACGACTCGCGGATGAACTCGTTCGAACACAGGCGGTGCTGGAGGAAGGCTATAGACTCCGTTAATTTCAGCGGTTTCGAATTCTGCAGACAGTGTCTGCAGAATCTTTAAAACGAACTAAGTTTTAAGCCATTAAATCAGCCTTAACCTTCACCACAACCTTTTTAATCTCACCAGGTTCGCCGACAACGCATCCTGGTTTATGCGGTTCTCCCGGCATAAACACGGCGAACATTCCCGGTTTTAAGTTGATGGTTTGCTCGTTTTCAATGGCGCTGCAAAGCTGGTAATCATCTTCATGGTGGAACTCTTCACACTGGCGCGCAGTGCCTGCCGTGCCAAACAGAATCCGTTCCTCACCTTTTAATAACAGCTGGATATCAATGTATTGCTCGTGCAATTCCGCTTTTTTCTCGACGGGCGATTGAGTGTTAAACGTCATGACATTCATAAAAATATTGTCGCCCTGTAATTCGTAACGACCCGGCGCTTTTTCTTGCGGTCTGGCAGCTAATGCCAGCGTTAACGCGTCCTGTAACGCAGGATGTAACCCGGCAGACGGTAATGACTGTACTTCACCCATCATCATAATATTTCTCCCTGGGCCAACAGCGCAGCCCCAAGTAAACCTGCATCATGGCGGTAGTGCGCCGCCAGTAAATCAACATGAAATGCCGCAGGCTCCTGCGCCAGATACGTTTCCACCAGCGCCAGATACCCTTCTGCCAGACCAACGCTGCCACCGACCACCACGCACTGGCAATCAGTTGTGGCTTTAATATCAGCGATCAGCCTTGCCAGCACATGTGCGGAGCGGTGAATCAGCTGCTGCGCCTGCTCGTCGCCCTGCCCGGCGCGCGTGAAAATAGTTTTCGCATCCGCGCCCATGAGTTCACCTTGCGCTGCCGCTGCAATACCGCGACCAGAAGCAATCGCTTCCACGCAACCAGTACGTCCACAGCCGCAGACTGGACCATGCGGATCGGCAAGCGTATGCCCGATGTGCCCCGCCAGACCGCCAGGGCCGGTAAGCAGTTTGCCGCCGCTCACCACGCCGCCGCCAACGCCAGTGGAAACGGTGATAAACACCATATCGGTTATATCGCCTTCCAGCGCCTGATACTCTGCCCATGCTGCGGCCTGCGCGTCGTTAATGGCAATGGTCGGCAAATTGGTAAGTTGTTCCAGCGTTTTGACTAACGGAAAGTGCAGCAATCCACCGAGATTATGCGGATTCAGCGCCAGTAAGCTGCCGTTGCGAATTATTCCGGTTGAAGCGATGGTAACCTGCTGTGCATGAGCTTGTAACGGTGCGATTAATGCGGCTAAAGCATCACGCAGTGCCTGCGGAGTCTGGCTGGCAGGCGTAGGAAGTTCTCGGCGATCGCGGATCTGCCCGTCAGCGCCAATCAGCGCGGCGGCAAGTTTAGTACCGCCGATATCAATCGCCAGTGTGGTCATAGCACCGCCTTTTTCATCGCGGTGTTGTACCACTGGCAAATGTGCTCAAGACGCGTAATGGCAGAACCGACCGTCACCGCCCACGCGCCGTAGCGCATCGCATCCGCCGCCTGAGCAGGCGTGTTGTAACGCCCTTCGGCAATCACCCGACATCCGGCGTCGCTCAACGTTTTCACCAGCGCCAGATCCGGCTCTTCTGGCGTTTCAGGCGTGGTATAGCCAGAAAGCGTGGTGCCAATAATTTCGGCGCCCAGCTTTTGGCAAGCCAGGCCGTCTTCCGGCGTTGAACAGTCGGTCATCGCCAGTAAACCGTGATGGTGAATACGCGCCAGCAGCGTTTCAACAGGCACCGGACGCGGTCGGTCGGTGCCATCAATCGCGATAATGTCCGCGCCCGCCTGTGCCAGCGCATCGACATCTTCAATATAAGCTGTAATGCGTACCGGAGAATCCTCCAGATCGCGTTTCACAATCCCGATAATTGGCACGCTCACCACCGCACGCGTGGCTTGCAGATTTGCCACACCTTCAATACGAATGGCAACCGCGCCAGCCTGCTCTGCCGCTAATGCCATGGCAGCGACGATTTCAGGTTTATCGAGCGGACTGTCCGGAACCGGCTGGCAGGAGACAATCAGGCCACCGTTGGCGGCGATTTTTTGATCCAGTTGTGCTAGTAACGACATACTTATTCCCTTAGCAAAAGGCCCGGCACATGGCCGGGCAACAGGATTAACTTTTGGTTTTGACTAAATCGTTTTTGGCACCGCCAAACGGCACGGCACCGCTGAATGGTTTGCCGTCGATAGCGTCATGAGTACGCAATGCTTCCGGGCGCAGCCAACGCTGAACACGAGAAGGCATATCCAGACCAATCAGCAGGATCACCACAAATGTCAGACTGAACGAGAGCGATGCCAGCGCAGTACCCAGATCCAGACGTTGAGCGATCAACGCGCCGATGATTGGGGCCAGTGCGCCACCCAATGCGCCAACGTTGTAGGTAAAGCCCAGGCCCGCTGCACGCTGGTCGGTATCGAAATAACCGCCAATCAGTTTCGGTAAGATCCCGGCGATCCCTTGTCCAAGCATTTGCTGGAAGAACAGTAACAGACCGAGCACCCAGACGTTTGCACCGCCAATAGCAAATACCGGAATAATCAGCAGCTGCGAAGCTAACAGGCTACAAACGTAGGCTTTGCGCGTTCCCAGCCAGTCACCGAGGAAGCCACCGACGCAGCACCCCACCGCCGCGCCAAAGCCACTAAAGAACAGCACATTGGCGACAGTATGCGGGTTATAAGCCAGATCGGTTTTCAGATACGTTGGCAGCAGCGCCTGAATCGGCCATGAGTAGAGGAAAGCAAACAACACGACCACCATCAGCATTACGCCAGTTGGCCAGCGTTTGCCCGTACTCTGCACCATAAAGCTGATAAAGATTGCGGCGCATAACAGCCCAAGAACAGCGACGATCGCGGCATTTTGCAGGTTACCGGCGAAGCAGAACCACAGCGCAGTAGCCGCCGCCAGTGTCATTACGATATTGGCAATGCGATGTTCACCACGGTAGAGAATATCCACCATTGTGCGTACTGGTGCTTTACCTGCGTGTTTCTCTTTCCAGTCTTCCGCTTCCGGGATGTTTTTACGCAGCCAGAGAGCAAAGATGATTGGCAAAATGCCGATAAAGAACAGCGCACGCCAGCCCCAGACCGGAACCACCAGGCTGTAGACCTGAGCGGCAACGACGGCCCCTACAGAGAAGCCTGAAATCAGAAAGCCACTGGCTTTGTTACGCAGATGTTTTGGCCAGCTTTCAATGACATAGGTGGCGCTGGAACCGTATTCACCCGCCATCCCCATGCCGATGACCAGACGAGCGATAAACATAGTGATATAGCCAGGTGCGAAGCCACAGGCCAGCGTCCCGGCCGAGAAGAGAACGATACTGGTGACCATTGCCAGCCGACGCCCGTAGCGGTCACCCATAGCGCCGAGCATCAGGCCACCGAACCAGCGAGAGATAAAGGCTGCGGAAATCAGACTTGCCGCCTGCACCGTTGTCAGCCCAAATTCACCCTGTACTTCGGTGAGTACCAGGGCGATTAAAACGAAATCAAAACCGTCAAGCAGATATCCCAACCAGGCAGCGGAAAATGCCCGCCATTGTGCACGATTGAGATGGCGATACCACGGGATATTCTGGGTTGTAGTACTCATTGTGAGTCTCCCGCGGTGGGCGATGCCCACACGCTTTGGTATGAAAATTGTAGGGTACAGATGCGCTTATTTCCCCTCACCCGGTAGGGGCGAGCGAGGGGAAAGAACTCACCCGCGCTCTTGCATCAACTGCTGGGCAAGCGCCTTCAGCTCTGGCAGATATTTTTCATCTACCGGACCAAACGGTTTACGGCACAGCGGAACAGACACCACATCCATATAGTGCAGGACGGTTTTCAGGCCACGGAATACGCCGGTTTTAATCAGCAAATCAATAACTTTGTTGCACTCAGTTTGCAGTTTCTGCGCGGTCTGGATATCCCCTTCTTTCAGCGCCTTAACGATCCCCTGATAGCGCCAGCCCATGATGTTGTAAGTACTGCCGATGCCGCCGTCTGCGCCCGCCAGCAGGCCGGAAGCGAAGATTTCGTCGTAACCGTTATAGAGCACCAGATCCGGATGTTCGCGACGGATCTGCTCCATCTGATAGAGATCGCCAGAGGTCTGTTTCAGCGCACCTACGCCAGGCAACGTAACCAGTGTATTGATCTGATCCAGGCTCAGTTTTACCCCGCTCAGTGCCGGAATGTTGTACACCACCATCGGCAAACCATCCGCCGAATCAATGATTGCCCGATAGTGATCGCAGTGTTCTTCAAAGCTGAAAGGATAGTAGAACGGCGTAACGGCGGAGACGGCATCGAAGCCATAACGTTTAGCCGATGCCGCAAGTTGTTGGCTTTCAGCAGTGCTGACGCAACCTACGTGAGCGATGAGTTTAATCTTGCCTTTCGCCTCTTCGGCGACGATTTCCAGTACCTGTTCACGCTCGGAAAGGCTTTGTACAAAGGCTTCGCCGGTGGAACCACCCACATATAAACCGTCGATGCCCTGCTGAATATTGAACTGAACCAGGCGCCGCAGACTCGCTTTATCCAGTGCTTGTTGTTGGTCAAAAGGGGTCAGGAGTGCGGCCATCACGCCACGTAAATTCGTTGCCATAAATACCTCTGAAGTGATGCTTGTCTGTTTAAACGATATACCTTTATACCTGTTATACCAGATCAAATAAGCAACACATCATACAGAACGCTTATAATGCGATCTGCTTCACTAAAGTGGCATTATTTCTTTTTGTGGGTGGTTTGGCCGAAGGCGTGCCAGGTGGCAGAAACGCTGTTGAGATGCGATTGCAACGCGCGATCGGCTTCATCGGGATCGTGACGGCGGATCGCGTCAACGATCGCAATATGTTGTTGATAGCTGACGTTGTTATGCTCGTGCAATGCCTGATCGGTGACCGTTGGGCGCGCGGCAATCAACCAGTCGAGCAAGGCAACGTGGATCGCCTTAAAGATCGGATTACCCGGGATCTCCGCCAGTACGCGGTGGAAATCAACGTCTGAACGAATGAAGGCAGCATTGTTATCCAGCGACTGACTGTTGATTTCCAGGGCTTTTGCCAGCAAATCGATTTGTTCATCGGTGGCATGTTCAGCCGCATAGCGCACCAGGCTGGACTCAAAGAACAGACGTAACTGTTCGAAATGGGCTATCCCTCCAGGATGAGAAAGGAAATCTTTCGCCATACCTGACAGCTCGCCGATGATGGTGTCCGCAGAAGGACGCGAGACGCGTGCGCGCTCGCCGTTGTTTATTTGCACCAGACCTTTACGCTTTAACGCTGCCAGCGCTTCACGCACTGAAGGACGCCCAACGTTAAAGAACGCCATGAGTTCGCGCTCAGACGGCAACTGCTCACCTTCGCCAAACTCGCGGCGGCGGATCATCTGCTCCAGCTCTTCTTCCACCATTTCGGAGAGTTTTTTGCGCGCCAGCGGACGGCTACGCAAGTTGCGACCAATTGCAGGTGAAGAATCTTCGTTTTGCGAATCAAATGCGTTCATAAGGCCCATTCTTTAAGGTCAGTGTGATTAACATCATCAATGACATCCTATCACAGGATTGAAAGTAGGGTGAAATGAAGGGGTTTACTCTTTGTACACCATCGTTATCGTAATTAATTTAATAATTAACTTTTGCGAAAAATAAATATAACGCAGATAAAAACATCCCAGAAAAATTATTCACAAGAATATTCACGGACATTATGAATATTATGAATATGTTCTTGATGAATAATCATAAATGCATATTTTATAATAAAAATCCTCTTTTTTACGATCAAAAAATTCGACACAAACACCATAAATAGTCTTGTAAAAAATATAACATCATTGTTTTCAATCTGCCGTTAATGAGATTGACCGTTTTCTTTTGACACGGAGTTCAACAATGTTCGGCATAATTATTTCTGTCATCGTGTTAATAACGATGGGCTATTTGATCCTTAAAAATTACAAACCACAGGTGGTGCTGGCCGCAGCTGGTATCTTCCTGATGATTTGTGGTGTCTGGTTAGGGTTTGGCGGTGTACTCGACCCCGCCAAAAGCAGCGGCTATCTGATTGTTGATATTTATAATGAAATCCTGCGCATGCTGTCCAACCGCATTGCTGGGTTAGGGCTGTCTATTATGGCGGTGGGCGGTTATGCCCGCTACATGGAGCGCATAGGAGCCAGCCGGGCGATGGTGAGCTTGTTAAGCCGCCCGTTAAAACTCATTCGCTCGCCGTATCTCATTCTGTCGGCAACTTATGTCATCGGCCAAATCATGGCACAGTTTATTACCAGCGCCTCCGGTCTGGGTATGTTGCTGATGGTCACGTTATTTCCGACGCTGGTGAGTCTGGGAGTAAGTCGCCTCTCTGCGGTGGCGGTTATTGCGACCACCATGTCTATTGAATGGGGAATTCTGGAAACGAACTCCATTTTTGCCGCCCAGGTAGCGGGAATGAAAATTGCTACTTACTTCTTCCACTATCAGCTACCGGTCGCCTCTTGTGTCATTATCTCAGTGGCAATCTCCCACTTTTTTGTGCAACGCGCTTTTGACAAAAAAGATAAAAATATCAATCACGAACAGGCGGAGCAAAAATCTCTCGACAATGTCCCGCCGCTCTATTACGCCATTTTACCGGTGATGCCGTTAATCCTGATGCTCGGTTCACTGTTTCTTGCTCACCTGGGATTGATGAAATCAGAACTGCATCTGGTGGTTGTGATGTTGCTAAGCCTGACGATGACGATGTTTGTCAAGTTCTTCCGCAAGCATAACTTGCGCGAAACAATGGATGATGTGCAGGCGTTTTTTGACGGCATGGGTACGCAGTTTGCCAACGTGGTAACGCTGGTGGTCGCCGGCGAAATATTTGCGAAGGGATTAACGACGATTGGCACCGTTGATGCGGTTATCAAAGGCGCGGAGCATTCTGGTCTGGGCGGTATTGGCGTAATGATTATTATGGCGCTGGTAATTGCCATTTGTGCCATTGTGATGGGCTCCGGCAATGCGCCATTTATGTCATTTGCCAGCCTTATTCCGAATATCGCTGCTGGACTGCACGTACCTGCGGTAGTGATGATTATGCCGATGCACTTTGCCACAACGCTGGCGCGTGCGGTTTCACCGATTACTGCGGTAGTGGTGGTAACTTCAGGAATAGCAGGCGTTTCGCCCTTTAAAGTGGTGAAGCGGACTGCGATCCCAATGGCAGTCGGATTCGTGGTGAATATGATCGCCACAATTACGCTATTTTATTAAGCCCTTAAAACGACAAAACAGGCCACCTGGGCCTGTTTTTGTTTTACTTCACAACGCGTAATGCCGGGCGACCACCGCGTGGCGGTTGCGGCGGTTCATCATCAGGATGATTATCATCATCGTGATCTGGCTTATCACCATCAATGACCGACATAACGGTTTCATTATCTGCCGATACATCTTCATCATTCATGATGCTGGCATCTTCGTCGTAGGCAGCTTCAGGCTCGAACATTGTGCCTGCGCCATTTTCACGGGCGTAGATAGCCAGCACGGCAGCCAGCGGTACCGAAACTTGACGCGGGATACCACCAAAGCGCGCGTTAAAGCGCACTTCATCATTCGCCAGTTCCAGGTTGCCAACCGCACGCGGAGCAATGTTGAGTACGATTTGCCCGTCACGTGCATATTCCATAGGAACCTGCACGCCAGGGAGCGTCACATCCACCACCAGGTGCGGCGTGAGCTGGTTATCCAGCAGCCACTCATAGAATGCACGCAGCAGATAGGGACGACGTGGTGTTAACTGTGACAAATCCATACAGATTAACTCCGGCCCAGACGCATTTCACGTTCAGCTTCGGTTAAGGAAGCAAGGAAAGAGTCACGCTCAAAGACGCGGGTCATATAGCCTTTCAGCTCTTTCGCACCCGGGCCGCTGAACTCGATGCCCAGTTGCGGCAGACGCCACAGCAGCGGGGCAAGGTAGCAATCGACCAGGCTGAACTCATCGCTCAGGAAGTACGGCTTCTGACCGAAGACTGGCGCAATGGCCAGCAGTTCTTCGCGCAGTTGCTTACGAGCGGCATCTGCTTCAGAAGCTGAACCGTTGATGATGGTATTCATCAGCGTGTACCAGTCTTTTTCGATGCGATGCATGTACAGACGGCTTTCACCGCGAGCTACCGGGTAAACAGGCATCAGTGGCGGATGCGGGAAACGCTCATCCAGGTATTCCATAATGATGCGAGATTCCCACAGGGTCAGCTCACGATCCACCAGGGTCGGAACGCTCTGATTCGGGTTGAGGTCAATCAGATCCTGAGGCGGATTGTCCTTTTCCACGTGTTCGATCTCGAAACTTACACCTTTTTCAGCCAGCACGATGCGGACCTGATGGCTATAGATGTCAGTAGGACCGGAAAACAGCGTCATTACCGAACGTTTGTTGGCAGCGACAGCCATGAAAACCTCCAGGTATAGTCAGAATTTTTACTGCTACCAGCCACCAGGTGGCCAGTCAGAAGTTGTGTTACCCAGTAAGGAACGACTCTCTTTGTTCGAAAAACAAACAAAAAATGAGCAATACCCGACATTTGGGCAGAAAATTGGATGATAGTTTACCAGATTTTGCGACCTTTGTGGTGAGTCGATGCCGGAAATGGGGAAAAAGAGATGTTCCTTAGTCTGAAATGCTTGACTTCATCCCCACCAGAAATGTTGTCTGCCTCTTTTACGCCGTTGCTATCGGAGCGCCCCAGCCATCAAAACTACCGCCATGCTTTTCAGCCAAATCGGTAAGCTGGCATGTAATATCGGTCATATGCAATTGTTCCGGAGCATCGGTGTTAGTAAATGACGCCATATACCCTTCGTCCATCCTAATATTCACCAGCGTAATGCCATATGGCAATATCGCCACGTCCTCAGCAAAGGCACGGGCAGCATCTTCTGTCGGCAATGTCGCGTAGTAATCAATGGTGCGAGGGAGAGTCAAATCGTCACCATGTTCCAGCAACCCACGGCATACGCGGGAATCGTGTATCCAGTTCCAGTCATACTTCGACGGGTACAGGAACTGGTGATAGTAATTTCCGTTATCGTTTTTACTCATACTATAGCTGCAAGAGACTTCCGGACCACCCGCAAGCAATTTATCCAGCATTCTTTCCCAGTCCAGTTCTTTTTCCGACTGGAAAACAAAATCGCGCCATCCCTCTTGTGTTACCACCCCCACCAGCCAAATCGGTAATGTCTTGCCCCTCTCCTCAAGCCAGTCCTCTATACGATTTAAACGTTGAGTTTCATCGGGCTGCGGTAAACCGTTTTCATAACAATGGGTATAACGCACACGAAAGAACCAGGTGTGGTTAAGTCGATCAAATCTTTCGTCCTGAATGGCGCCGATATCAACGCGTATGCCCGTGACACGGTCATCCACTGTTGTAATAAAGAACTCCCATTTATTCGACAACGTTAAAGATTCTTTATTATTAAACAATGCATTAAATAATCCCATCGCGATATCCTTTTCTACAGTACGTGGAAAATACTATTAAAAAGAGAATAATGCGGAAGAGAGAGGGAAAAGAGGCTGGAATCGGACTTTAGCCATAAAAAAACCCGCCGAAGCGGGTTTTTTCGCAAATTGTATTCTGCCGAAGCAGAAAGCAATTAACGTTTGGAGAACTGCGGACGACGACGTGCTTTACGCAGACCGACTTTCTTACGTTCAACCTGACGAGCGTCACGAGTAACGAAGCCAGCTTTACGCAGTTCAGAACGCAGGGATTCGTCGTACTCCATCAGAGCGCGGGTGATACCGTGACGGATCGCACCAGCCTGACCAGAGATACCACCACCTTTAACAGTGATGTACAGATCCAGTTTCTCAACCATGTCGACCAGTTCCAGCGGCTGACGAACTACCATGCGGGCAGTTTCACGACCGAAGTACTGTTCCAGAGAACGTTGGTTGATAACGATTTTACCGTTGCCCGGTTTGATGAAAACGCGAGCTGCGGAACTTTTGCGGCGACCAGTGCCGTAGTATTGATTTTCAGCCATTGCCTATAATCCCGATTAGATGTCAAGAACTTGCGGTTGCTGTGCCGCGTGGTTGTGCTCGTTACCCGCGTAAACTTTCAGTTTACGGAACATAGCACGACCCAGCGGGCCTTTTGGCAACATGCCTTTAACCGCGATTTCAATCACACGCTCAGGACGGCGAGCAATCATCTCTTCAAAGGTCGCTTGTTTGATACCACCGATGTGACCGGTGTGGTGATAGTACACTTTGTCAGTACGCTTGTTGCCGGTTACAGCAACTTTGTCAGCGTTCAGAACGATGATGTAATCACCAGTATCTACGTGCGGAGTGTATTCCGCTTTGTGCTTACCGCGCAGGCGACGAGCCAGTTCAGTAGCCAGACGGCCCAGAGTTTTACCGGTCGCGTCAACAACATACCAGTCGCGTTTTACGGTTTCTGGTTTAGCTGTAAAAGTTTTCATTAAAAGCTTACCCAATAAATAGTTACACGTTGGTGAACACCCAAACGTCTTCAATTGTTGAGGTTCACACGACAAAGTCCGGCAAACCTACCCCTTCGAATAGCCTATGCCAGCACACAAAAAGTTTCGGGAAAAAAAACTTTCTTGTAACGTGGGGTCGCAGGATTATAGAGAAGTCGGGGTCAAAGATCGACCCCTTTTTGTGATTTATGGCAGGTTTTAACCCGCCAAATGCTCGCGCTTCAGATACTCTTCGCTCTGCATCTCTTGTAGACGTGACAGGCAACGCTGAAACTCAAACTTCAGTCGGTCGCCCTGATAAATTTCATACAAAGGCACTTCTGCGCTCACCACTAATTTGACATGGCGCTCGTAAAACTCATCCACCAGCGCAATAAAACGTCGCGCTTCGCTCTCCATCAACCGCGTCATGACTGGCACATCAAACAACATCACTGTGTGAAAGAGGCGTGAGAGCGCTATATAGTCATGCTGGCTGCGGGCATCGACACACAAGGTGGTAAAAGAGACGGCCAGCGTCTGGTTCTCGACGCCCATTGTCGCCAGCGGTCGATGGTTGATTTCTAACGTCGGTGAATTTTCTCGTTTCGCCCCCGCCAGCGCCAACCATAGTTTATCCATTTGCGCACGGGTTTCATCGTTGAGCGGCGACAGCCACAAATGCGCCTGGGTAAGCGTTCGTAGTCGATAATCAAGGCCTGCATCGACATTCATTACATCGCAATACTGTTTAATAGCGTCGATAGCCGGTAGAAAACGCGCACGTTGCAGGCCATTACGATAAAGTTCATCAGGCGGAATATTTGACGTTGCGACCAGAGTTATTCCGCGAGCGAACAGGGCTTTCATCAGGCCCCCCAGTAGCATGGCGTCGGTAATATCCGAAACAAAAAATTCGTCAAAACAGAGCACGTCAGTTTCGGCTTTGAAGCGATCGGCAATAATTTCCAGCGGGTCGGTCTGCCCCTGTAAGGCAGTTAGCTCTTCATGCACCCGCAGCATAAAACGGTGAAAGTGCAGACGCTGTTTCCGCTCACCCGGCAGGCTTTGATAGAAAAGGTCCATCAGCCAGGTTTTTCCTCGTCCGACACCTCCCCACATATATAAGCCACGCACCGGCGCACCGCTTGCCTCTTCGCGCTTACCCCACAGTTTACCGACTCGCGCCATAAACCCACTCGCCCTCGCGGTGGGCGGTGTGCTGTTGATTAACTCCTGGTAGATAATCTCCAGCCGACTGACGGCCTCTTTTTGTACGTCGTCAGGTTGATGGCTGCCCTCATTGAGCGCCTTCAGGTATTGCGATGTCGGGGTAACGCTTTGCATGATGTTCTTGTTATTCCTTGAATAATCGGTGTGCCGTTGTTCACGGTTGACGAAAAAAAGGCCGTTCTACACTACGCGATATGCAGTCGGGATTCCACTTCTGTGGCATTAACGGTTATAGTGGCATAATCAGCCGCAGGCATGGAGCCTGAAGCCAACACCCTACGGAAACAAAAGACAACGGGAGATGTTCATGACCTGGGAATATGCGCTAATTGGGTTAGTCGTCGGCATCATTATTGGTGCTGTGGCCATGCGTTTTGGTAATCGTAAACTACGCCAGCAACAGGCGTTGCAGTACGAACTGGAAAAGAATAAAGCTGAACTGGACGAGTATCGCGAAGAGTTGGTTAACCACTTTGCCCGCAGCGCGGAATTACTGGATACCATGGCGCATGACTATCGCCAGTTGTATCAACACATGGCGAAAAGCTCCAGCAGCTTGCTACCGGAACTGTCCGCGGAAGCCAACCCATTCCGCAATCGTCTGGCGGAGTCCGAAGCCAGCAACGATCAAGCACCGGTGCAGATGCCGCGTGACTATTCTGAAGGCGCATCTGGTCTGCTGCGCACTGGCGCAAAGCGCGACTAATTTATTTTGCGGGCGCAGCCATTGCGCCCTCCTCTTCTCTCCCTCCCCGACTATCATTTAATCTGGTGTCTCATTGTTAGCCGTCTGAAAATTCAATAACATCAAACTGTTTTGAATCTCTTTTTCTTATCATTCAGGTACGAGAGCAGGAATAATGAAAAAACAAACCCAGCTGTTGAGTGCATTAGCGTTAAGTGTCGGGTTAACTCTCTCGGCGCCGTTTCAGGCTATCGCGTCGATTCCCGGCCAGGTTGCCGGTCAGGCACCATTGCCCAGCCTGGCCCCGATGCTGGAAAAAGTGCTTCCCGCAGTGGTAAGCGTGCGAGTTGAAGGGACTGCCAGCCAGGAACAGAAAATCCCGGAAGAATTCAAAAAATTTTTTGGCGATGATTTACCGGATCAACCTGCGCAACCTTTTGAAGGTTTAGGTTCCGGTGTCATCATCAATGCCAATAAAGGTTATGTGCTGACCAACAATCACGTCATCAATCAGGCGCAGAAAATCAGTATTCAGCTCAATGACGGACGCGAGTTTGATGCGAAGCTGATTGGCAGCGACGACCAGAGCGACATCGCCCTGCTACAAATTCAGAATCCGAGCAAATTAACGCAAATCGCCATTGCCGACTCCGACAAACTGCGCGTCGGTGATTTTGCCGTCGCAGTCGGTAACCCGTTTGGCCTTGGGCAAACCGCAACTTCAGGCATTGTTTCCGCATTAGGTCGCAGCGGGTTAAATCTCGAAGGTCTGGAAAACTTTATCCAGACCGATGCTTCCATTAACCGGGGTAACTCCGGCGGTGCGCTGTTAAACCTTAACGGCGAGTTGATTGGTATTAACACCGCGATTCTTGCCCCTGGCGGCGGTAGCGTCGGGATTGGCTTTGCTATCCCCAGCAATATGGCGCGCACCCTGGCGCAGCAACTTATCGACTTTGGTGAAATTAAACGCGGTTTGTTAGGCATTAAAGGCACAGAGATGAGTGCCGATATCGCCAAAGCATTTAATTTAGATGTGCAACGTGGCGCGTTTGTCAGCGAAGTACTGCCTGGTTCTGGCTCGGCGAAAGCAGGCGTGAAAGCAGGCGATATTATTACCAGCCTCAACGGTAAACCGCTCAATAGCTTCGCCGAATTGCGTTCCCGCATCGCCACCACTGAACCTGGTACTAAAGTGAAGCTTGGTCTGTTACGTAACGGCAAGCCGCTGGAAGTGGAAGTGACGCTTGATACCAGCACATCTTCTTCAGCCAGTGCAGAGATGATTACACCGGCGCTGGAAGGCGCAACGTTGAGCGACAGTCAGCTAAAAGATGGCGGAAAAGGCATTAAGATCGACGATGTTGTCAAAGACAGCCCCGCCGCTAAGGCAGGTTTACAGAAAGATGATGTGATTATTGGCGTGAACCGCAATCGGGTGAACTCGATTGCTGAGATGCGTAAAGTACTGGCAACCAAACCGGCTATTATTGCCCTGCAAATCATGCGCGGTAATGAGAGCATTTACCTGCTAATGCGTTAATGTCATAAACCGGGCATCAGGCTGACGTGTGATGTCCGGTTAACTCGTGATATGCTGCTGCCGTTCCCTTTTTTAATGACGCCTCCATCATGTTTGTGAAGCTCTTACGTTCCGTTGCGATTGGATTAATTGTCGGTGCTATTTTGCTGGTTGCCATGCCTTCGCTGCGCAGCATTAACCCGCTTTCCACACCGCAATTCGACAGTACCGACGAGACGCCTGCCAGTTATAATCTGGCGGTCCGCCGCGCCGCGCCAGCGGTGGTTAACGTTTACAACCGTGGTTTGAACACCAATTCTCACAACCAGCTTGAGATCCGTACACTAGGGTCAGGTGTGATCATGGATCAGCGCGGTTATATCATTACCAATAAACACGTAATCAACGACGCCGACCAGATCATCGTCGCCTTACAGGATGGCCGTGTTTTTGAAGCGTTGCTGGTTGGCTCTGATTCACTGACCGATCTGGCGGTGCTCAAAATTAATGCCACTGGCGGTTTACCCACCATTCCAATCAATTCTCGTCGCATACCGCACATTGGCGATGTAGTGCTGGCAATCGGTAACCCGTACAACCTCGGGCAAACCATTACCCAGGGGATTATCAGCGCCACGGGTCGCATCGGCCTGAACCCGACCGGACGACAAAACTTCCTGCAGACCGATGCTTCCATTAACCACGGCAACTCCGGCGGTGCGCTGGTTAACTCATTGGGCGAACTGATGGGCATCAACACATTGTCGTTTGATAAGAGTAACGATGGCGAAACCCCAGAAGGCATCGGTTTTGCGATTCCCTTCCAGTTGGCAACCAAAATTATGGATAAACTAATCCGCGATGGACGTGTTATCCGTGGCTATATCGGTATTGGCGGCCGCGAAATCGCACCATTACACGCGCAAGGTGGCGGTATCGATCAACTGCAAGGGATTGTGGTTAATGAAGTGTCACCTGATGGCCCGGCGGCTAATGCCGGTATCCTGGTCAACGATCTGATTATCTCAGTGGACAACAAACCTGCTATCTCCGCTCTGGAGACAATGGATCAAGTAGCAGAAATTCGACCCGGTTCGGTGATTCCGGTGGTGGTGATGCGTGACGATAAAAAACTAACATTGCAGGTCACTATCCAGGAATATCCGGCGACCAATTAAGGCCGACGTTAAAAAACAAAAAACCGGAGACTGTGCTCCGGTTTTTTGTTATCCGCTAATCAATTACTTATTAACGAACTCTTCGCCCAGGGCGATATCTTTCTTCAGCGTATCCAGCATTCCTTCCAGCGCGTTCTGTTCAAATGCGCTCAGAGTACCGATAGATTTACGCTCTTCCACGCCATTTTTACCCAGCAGAAGCGGTTGAGAGAAGAAACGAGCATACTGGCCGTCACCTTCAACGTAGGCACATTCAACTACACCTTTTTCGCCTTGCAGCGCACGAACCAGAGACAGGCCGAAGCGTGCAGCTGCCTGGCCCATGGACAGGGTTGCAGACCCGCCGCCGGCCTTCGCTTCAACCACTTCCGTACCCGCGTTCTGGATACGTTTGGTCAGATCAGCAACTTCCTGCTCGGTAAAGCTTACGCCAGGAACTTGAGACAGCAGCGGCAGAATGGTAACGCCAGAGTGACCGCCAATAACCGGAACTTCAACTTCGCCCGGCTGTTTGCCTTTCAGTTCGGCGACAAACGTATTGGAACGAATGATATCCAGCGTGGTGACGCCGAACAGTTTGTTCTTGTCATACACACCCGCTTTCTTCAGCACTTCCGCAGCGATAGCTACCGTGGTGTTTACCGGGTTTGTAATGATACCGATGCACGCTTTCGGGCAGGTTGTCGCAATTTGCTGTACCAGATTCTTCACGATACCGGCGTTAACGTTAAACAGGTCGGAACGATCCATCCCAGGTTTACGCGCTACACCTGCGGAGATTAGAACCACATCAGCGCCTTCCAGCGCAGGGGTCGCATCTTCACCAGAAAAACCTTTGATTTTCACAGCAGTAGGGATATGGCTCAGGTCGACGGCCACACCGGGAGTGACTGGAGCGATATCATACAGGGAGAGTTCTGAACCTGAAGGCAGTTGGGTTTTTAACAGTAATGCAAGCGCCTGGCCAATACCGCCAGCAGCGCCGAGGACTGCGACTTTCATCCTAAACTCCTTATTATATTGATAAACTAAGATATGTTGCTCCGCTGCCGCGACCTTAATCCACAAATTAACAGTTTACAATGACCACTTCTCAAGAATGTGTAGTCACGCAAATTTGGCGTTTATGCATTTAATTGACGTAATCAGGAACCTAACTTACGTAATTAACAGCCGCTTATGCATTAGAGCAACATTCCAACAGGTGGTGACAATATACCCTACCGTTCAGCCAAAACAACATCAATTTGATAACAATTAATTTACTTTTAAGCAGAATTTACACGCCGTGACGCAGGCATGTTTCTCAATCACGAAATTTGATAAAATCCCGCTCTTTCATAACATTATTTCAGCCTTCTCCAGGGCAGACTGTTTGCATAAAAATTCATCTGTATGCACAATAATGTTGTATCAACCACCATAACGGGTGACTTATGCGAAGCTCGTCTAAGCAAGAAGAATTAGTTAAAGCGTTTAAAGCGTTACTTAAAGAAGAGAAATTTAGCTCCCAGGGCGAAATCGTCGCCGCATTGCAGGAGCAGGGCTTTGACAATATTAATCAGTCTAAAGTCTCGCGGATGTTGACCAAATTTGGTGCTGTACGTACCCGCAATGCAAAAATGGAAATGGTTTACTGCCTGCCAGCTGAACTGGGTGTACCTACCACTTCCAGCCCATTGAAGAACCTGGTGCTGGATATCGACTACAACGATGCTGTTGTTGTAATACATACCAGCCCTGGCGCGGCACAGTTGATTGCGCGTCTGCTCGACTCTCTGGGCAAAGCAGAAGGTATTCTTGGCACCATCGCAGGTGATGACACCATCTTTACTACCCCTGCTAAAGGTTTCACCGTCAAAGACCTGTACGAAGCGATTTTAGAGCTGTTCGACCAGGAGCTTTAATCTCTGCCCCGTCGCGCGTTGCGGCGGGGAAAATATTGCTATTTCCTCTCGATCCCCAGTTTCTTTCTGCCTGACACTTAACAAATAGTGCCTTTTACTATGACATTTCATTCACAGAATGAATATATAGAACGAAAAACGCACATTTCGCAAAATCATCATATTTGATTGATATAGAAGACCTTTTCATAAGGAATGGTACGTTTTTGATTCTTTTTAGTTATAAAAATAAAACTTTTTAACACTTAGTATTCACCCCAAACAGTTAGCCAGGTATTAATTAGCTCGATAATTAGTGTATACTTAATTCTGTGATATGGGTCACGAAACAAAGGCCCAGCTAAAAGATTATGTCGAGGTAAAAATCATGAAAATCAAAACCACTGTTGCTGCGTTAAGTATGCTCTCTGTTCTCTCTTTCGGAGCTTTCGCTGCCGACTCCATTGATGCTTCTCAAGCACAAAATCGTGAAGCTATCGGCACCGTGTCCGTCAGCGGTGTAGCATCTTCTCCAATGGATATGCGTGAAATGCTGAACAAAAAAGCGGAAGAGAAAGGCGCGACTGCTTACCAGATTACCGAAGCGCGTAGCGGCGATACCTGGCACGCCACAGCTGAACTGTACAAATAAACCCTCATCGTCTTGTCCGACGATATTGCCCCCGGTTCGGGGGCTTTTTTTGCGCTAGTGACGAACATTAAAACGCAAATGCCCTTCCAGCTCTTCCTCCGCCTCATCAAACAGTAATATTAACGCGCCAAAACGCCGACGCGTTTTCTCCCCCAAATGAACAAATTCAATCTCCAGTGGTAGCGGCAGAACATCATTCATTAATACGTCCCATAGAGAGTCGAGATCGCGCACCATATCTTTATCCAGACCAAAGGTGTGGCTAAAGTCGCGATAAAAGTCCTCCTGACTCTCAATCTCATCAAAATCAAAGCTATAGATATTCATCTCTTGCCACCGTCACGTTTCGCGAAAAGTTCTGCCGATCATCGCTAAGTATAGCCATGAAAAAACCGACGCTTTTGGCGTCGGCTTTGACTTAATTATCGGTCAACGCATGCTGATACTTATGGAGCATACCGATAAGCCGATGCACCGGTTCCGTGACCTGCGGCGGCGCTTGCCAGATGCGTAGCTTTTCCTGGTAGATTTCCAGTTCTTCCAGCAACTGACCGAAGTAACGACGGCGTTTGTCATCGCTGCGGGCAGAAATCACGTGGTCCGCTGTGCGGCGCATTTGTCGGTGAAATGCCGATAAATCATCATTCACGGGTATCGGCGCATCACGCAATCGCTGGTGAGCGATAATCATCGTTAACGCCAGGCGAAACTTCGGCAAATCGCCGGGAAATTTATTCATCAGCAAAAACAACTGCTGATAAAGCGCAGGCAGATGGTTCTCTTTACGCCGGGCGACATTGGTAGTCATCGCGGAAACAGCGGCAGAAACAAACTGATTAAGCAGCACGCGTCCTGTTCTGTCGCGCGATTTATCCCGCACCAGTAGAATGACGGTGAACGCCAGCACACAGCCCACGATTTGCCCCAGTGCGCTATCGAGAAACTGACTGAACTGAAAGGTCATCGGGTTATCCAACACGATAATATTAATGGTACTGGCCAGCGCGCCCATCGATCCCAACCGCCGTTTCTGCACTTCAATACCAAGGAAGAATCCCAGCACCGCCAGGCTAATGCACAGCAGCAACATACTCTGTTGGGTATTGGGGATAATCACCAGGAAATAGAGCAGTCCTAACGGTAGCGCCGCTACCGTGCCGTAGATAAAGTCGATCGCCACCATGCGAGGATTAGGCAGACGCATTGCCAGCGACGTTACGACGGCAATCATCACCATTGCGCCACTGCCGGAGGTCCATCCGGTCCACAGCCAGAACAAAGTACCCAGCATGCAGGACAGTGTGGTACGCCAGAAGTTAACCATTGCATGATGACGCTCGGCGGATTCTACTTTTACTTCCGGCTCGCCTTGCAGGATCTCTTCTTCAGTGGCGTTAATTTTGGTGTTACTGATGACGCCTCGCTTGAGCAACTGATAACGCGTTGCCGCCGCTACCCAGCTATAAATAGTGATGGGTGTTTCACGTTCCCCGGTCCAGGCAATCACTCGTCGCAGGCGTTTTAGCTGCTTATGGACGTCCTGTGCAGTTTCTACCGGCGTGTCAAAAAATTCGCGGAAGGTATCGGTGATCAACTCCGGACGCGTGTTCTGAATGAGATAAGTTTCGCAGGACTGGGTGATCAGCGTCAGCGACAACGTGTTGATCGCTTTTAAACGCCGATTGGCGCGCGCCCAACGGGAAGATTCCATGTTCAGGTTGCTACGCATCCCTTGCAACGCCGTGGTGCGGCGAACCAGGTCGCCCCAGGCCTTATCAACAATCTCGCCATCACCATGTTTGATGCATAATTGCATTAGTTGATATTGCGCCACCAGCAAACTTTCCAGCTCTCGATCCACTTCTTGTTTGATCGATCGTGGAGAAAAGAGCAGATCCGCCACAATAGCACACACAATACCAATGACGATTTCACTGCAACGTTCAACGGCAAACTGCGGCGTCAGCAGCGGTTCTGGCTGAATAGTGATCACAATGATCAGCGCAGTATAACCGGCAAGCCCCCACGCATAGGAGTTCTCTACTCGGACCAGCGAGGAGATCCAGGTACAAAAACCGGCCCAGATACAGCACACCAGAATCATCAACAATGGCGCACGGATCATCGCAATAATGATCACCAGCCCGGCAATACAACCTATAAATGTACCGATGATGCGCAAAAAGCCGCGATAGCGGATGGCGCCAGAGTACGGTTCGCCACCGGCCGCAAAGGCCGGACCGGCGGCAACAATCGCCGCAGTCAGTACAGCCCAGCGTGGTGTTTCAAGCTGAAAATGAAAGCCAACAAACAGCGCCAGCACAATGGCGGTCGCCAGTTTTACCGCGAAGCGAATATGTTGGTTAGCAATGGAGAAAATACCCATCGTAATTAACCAAACTCACGCAGGCGATGGGCCATTTTACGGAAGAATGAATCCTGACTTTCGTCGCGATCCTGTTTGCCAGTGACGACCACGGTGGCGGTAGTGCCCGCTGGCCAGATATTGTCTTGCTGGTTGTCGAGGCGAATTCGTACCGGCACACGTTGCGCCAGACGTACCCATTCAAGGTTGGAGTCGATGGTCGCCATACCTTTATCATCACGCGTGCTGCTGGCGTTTGTTACCCCTGCGGCGACGCTATCGACAGTTCCTTTCAGAACTTTGTTGCTGCCAAGCGGCGTAATTTCTGCGCGATATCCAGAACGTACCCCTTCCAGCTTGGTTTCTTCCATATAGGCCAGCACATAGAAGGAGTTCTGTTTCACCAGCGCTACAGCCGTTGAACCACGCGTAATAAATTCACCGGTATAGACATTGAGATTGGTCACCCAGCCATCCGCTGGTGCGCGGATCACTGTACGTTCAAGATCCAGTTTTGCCAGATCGCGGGTTGCCTGCGCTTTCGCTAACTGATGCAGAACCGTTTGCAGCACGTTATTGGCCTGGTCGATCTCTTCGCGAGACATCGCCTGTATGCCGAGACGGTTGCGACGTCCAGCCTCCTGGCGTTTTTCCTGCGCCAGTACCTGATAATAGGCAACATCAGCTTCCGCTTCTTCGAGGGCCTTTTGGTAGCGTGGCTGGTCGATGGTGAACAGTACCTGTCCTTTTTTCACCAGCTGGTTATCATGAACATTCACCTGGGTAATGAGTCCAGAAACGTCCGGCGCGATCGCAACCACATCGGCGCTAAAGCGCGCGTCACGCGTCCACGGGGATTCGGTGTAATAGACCCAGGCACGAAAAATTGCGATGAAAGCCAGAATGACTAATACGACCGTGATGGCCGTACGGGAGAATTTTCTTATTAGTGTTTTCACTTCAACCTCAAACGAACAGTCGCGATATCAAATAAAACAAACAGCAATAGAGCGCGGTGTTGAACAGCGCCGGATGCCAGACAAAGTCGTAGATACCTGTTGGCACAAGGACCCGGCGCACCAGCCAGAAAATCGCTAGTGATAAAAGCAATTCGAAAAATATCGGTGGGAAGGACAGCCCAAACACCACGATAACGGGAAACAGACTCATGTTGACCTTGGTTGTATAGAGAGAGCAGGTGTTATTATTTTCAGCATCTGTCGCCGCAGAGAAGGGCATGGAAAGCCGGGCGAGAGCAACATTGCTGTAGATTGATATTTAATATATTAGCGTAACTGTTATGCTGTTATCTATATTATGTGATCTAAATCACTTTTAAGTCAGAGTGAATAATGGAACGACTAAAACGCATGTCGGTTTTCGCCAAAGTGGTTGAATTTGGTTCGTTTACCGCCGCCGCCAGACAGCTTCAAATGAGCGTTTCATCCATCAGTCAGACGGTGTCTAAACTGGAAGATGAGTTGCAAGTGAAGCTGCTAAACCGCAGCACGCGCAGCATTGGTCTGACAGAGGCAGGAAAAATTTATTACCAGGGCTGTCGTCGGATGCTCCATGAAGTGCAGGATGTTCATGAGCAGTTGTATGCATTTAATAACACACCTATCGGGACACTGCGCATTGGCTGTTCTTCAACTATGGCTCAAAATGTTCTCGCTGGGCTGACGGCAAAAATGTTGAGAGAGTACCCTGGGTTAAGCGTCAATCTGGTTACCGGAATTCCTGCACCCGACCTGATTGCCGACGGTCTGGATGTGGTGATCCGCGTCGGCGCGTTGCAGGATTCCAGCCTGTTTTCCCGCCGTCTGGGGGCGATGCCGATGGTGGTGTGCGCCGCTAAAAGCTATCTCACACAGTATGGCGTACCGGAAAAACCTGCCGATTTAAGTAGTCATTCATGGCTTGAATACAGCGTGCGTCCGGACAATGAATTTGAACTGATCGCGCCAGAAGGGATCTCGACTCGCCTCATCCCACAAGGACGCTTTGTCACTAACGATCCTATGACGCTGGTGCGCTGGTTAACGGCAGGAGCGGGGATCGCGTATGTACCGCTGATGTGGGTGATCAATGAGATCAATCGTGGGGAGCTGGAGATCCTGCTGCCGCGTTACCAGTCGGATCCACGCCCGGTTTATGCCCTATATACCGAAAAAGATAAGCTGCCACTGAAGGTGCAAGTCGTGATCAACTCACTGACGGATTATTTTGTCGAGGTCGGTAAATTGTTTCAGGAGATGCACGGGCGCGGGAAAGAGCAGTAATTCATATTGAACTGTCACGTTGTTCAACCCTGCACCAACGGGTTCCCCTCACCCTAACCCTCTCCCCAAAGGGGCGAGGGGACCGTTCGTGCACGAGGAAGGATTAATTATCCTTCTGAAAATACTGAAATTATTACGCGGTACCGCCAACAGTCAGGTTATCGACTTTGAGCGTTGGCTGGCCCACGCCAACTGGCACACTCTGCCCTTCTTTACCACAGACACCTACACCGTTATCCAGTTTCAGGTCGTTGCCCACCATCGAAATTTGCTGCATGGTTTCGATACCGGAACCAATCAGCGTTGCGCCTTTCACCGGTTTCGTCACTTTGCCGTTTTCAATCAGATACGCTTCTGAGGTGGAGAAGACAAATTTACCGGAGGTGATATCCACCTGACCGCCGCCGAAGTTCGGCGCATAGATGCCATACTCGACGGATTCAATGATTTCCTGCGGCGTCGATTTACCTGGCAGCATGTAGGTGTTGGTCATACGCGGCATGGGCAGGTGAGCATAGGATTCACGACGACCATTACCGGTCGGTGCCATACCCATTAAGCGAGCGTTGAGTTTATCCTGCATGTAACCTTTCAGGATCCCATTTTCAATCAGCACGTTGTACTGACCCGGCGTACCTTCGTCATCAATCGCCACCGAACCACGGCGATCAACCATCGTGCCATCATCCACTACCGTACACAGTTCAGATGCTACCAGTTCGCCGACCTGGCCACTAAAGACCGAAGTGCCACGGCGGTTAAAGTCGCCTTCCAGACCGTGACCTACCGCTTCATGCAACAGCACACCTGGCCAGCCTGCGCCGAGAACGACCGGCATGGTGCCCGCAGGCGCGGCAACGGCAGAAAGATTAACCAGCGCCATACGCACTGCTTCTTTCGCCCATGCATCCGCACGGACTTCACCATCGAGATCGGCAAGGAAAAATTCATAACCAAAACGACCACCGCCGCCGCTGGCACCGCGTTCGCGTTTACCGTCTTCTTCGACCAGAACGCTTACTGAGAGGCGCACCAGTGGACGCACATCTGCCGCCAGGGTGCCGTCAGTCGCGGCAACCAAAATTAATTCATAGACGCCACTGAGGCTGGCAGTCACTTCCTGTACGCGCTTGTCGGCTTCGCGAGCAACTTTATCGACGCGACGTAAAATATCCAGTTTCTCCTCGCGACTCATGCTTTGCAGCGGATCAAGCGAGGTATACAGCGGGCTATGCTCTACCGCGCCCAGCGTCTGTACTTTGCCATCGCCACTGTCACGGACAATGGTACGCGCCGCTTGCGCGCTCTGTTCCAGGGCCAGCAGGCTGATTTGGTCAGCGTAAGCAAAACCGGTTTTTTCGCCGCTGATTGCACGCACGCCAACGCCCTGATCGATGTTGTAAGAACCATCTTTGATAATGCGGTCTTCTAAAACCCAGGATTCGTGATAGCTCGACTGAAAATAGAGATCGCCGTAATCGAGGCGACGTTCGGCCAGTTGACCGAGGATCGCGAACAAATCCTGATGTTTCAGGCCGTTCGCCGCTAGCAATTGTTCACTTACCAGGTTCAGACTCATCGTTTTTGTTACTCATTAGTTACTTCGGTAGAGGATTTTTTACGGCTGCCGGATGCAGCGTGAACGCCTTATCCTGCCTACGGTTATGTTCCGGCTCATTGGCAATGGCTCTTTACTGAGATTGGGGCAATTACGCGCCATCGTCAAATCATTGCGCTTTTTCTTTACGCGGTTGGCGCAATACTTCGTTGATTTGCGGATCGTCCAGCGGACCAGAAATGTGATAGCGCAAAATGGAGACTTTGCTCCAGAGCGGCCCCAACACTTTACTGGCGGCAAACACCGCCGCGCCGACAATGGGGTTAACCGCAAAGGCCGCAGCCACACCCACCGTCGCGGAAATTTCTGGTGCGACAACCGCTTCCATATTCAGATCTCGGCGTACCAGATTCACCGACCCTTTCATGGCGATATCCGCTTCCAGGCCATCCACCAGCGTGTCATCAGTGTGCATAACACCGTCTTTAATCCACGCCGTGCTGCGAATGGAGTCAAAATAGAAACCTTCGCCAAAGGTATCCCTGAAATCAAAGCGCAGCTTACGCATCAGAGCATCGACGCTCAATAAGCGCAGCAATTGCCCTGCGTGTCCGGTGCTGATGTCGGTAATTTCACCTTTGCCCAGTTGAGTATGGATGATGCCATTCAACGTTGCCTCATCCGGCTGCCACGGCGCTTTCCGCCAGTGTAAATCGTAATCCACATTAAATGACGACTGGCGTATTGGCGTCGTGACACCAAAAAATTCAGCAGCGGCATCAATTTTCTGCCCGCGTAGTTTTCCTTTCAGCGAGGTGCGTTCGTTACCCGGATTGTTGACCCACTCGCCATCGGCAGAAAGCCGTGAAAAGCCAGTATCAATAAGTCCGTTAGTCAGCGTTAATGTATCGCCAGAAATGGTGATATCGCTGTCGATGCGACCGAGTTTTTGCCCCCAGAACCAACATTCTGCGCAACGTATTTGCGCATCCGGCCAGCCACGGAAGCTAATGCGTTCCGTTGTTGGGAAAGGTGATGACGGCGTGGAGTCACCACTGGTTTTCGCCACGCTGGGGTTGTAATAGAGATATTTAATCGTCGCCAGCCACGGCGCGTTATTGCGCATTGCCAGCGTAGCGTTGATTTCACGTCCTTGCGCCTCGACCTGAGTGCCATTTGCCATTGGTTGCGAAACTATACTCAGGTTATTCCATTGCTGATTCCCCAACGACAACGCTGGCGTACGCAACGTAATGTGCTGGGGAAAACTCACCGCACTACCTACTTTATCCGTCGCGCCTTTCTGGAAAAGTGCCAGCCACTCGGCACCATCCATCGGTGGCATATTTAACTCAACACCACTTTGTTCCGGTAACGGTGGAAGCGTTTTACTGTCTGCCGCCCAGATAGCGCGATCGAGCGTCAGCTTTTGACCGAGCAACCAGCGGCTATTGAAATGGTTATCCGCGCCAGCCTGTCCGGTTAATTCAAAGCTATTGAGGTTGCCATCGACCTTAATGTTAACCGGCAGCGGTTCGCCAGCGGGTTTGGCTAACGGTGAAGGTAAGTGACTACTCACATTCTTCAGATCACCGTTCAGTTCTACGTTATACGTTGCGCCAGCATGATAAGGCAGCTCAATGCCCACTTTACCATCCCAGGCCACGCTGCCGCTTAACGCTTCATTCACCGCTTCAGGCAGAACGCCGGTTTTCGCTGGTTGCCAGTTACCGTTGAGATTTACCGCGACCTGGTAGGCTTTCGCCCCTTCTTTGGTGGAAAAATCCACGTTCAGTGGCTGATTAAACCAGCTTGCTGTCAGTGGTTCGCTTTGCAGATCGCCATTGATAAAGCTGAATTTACCGCTCAAATTTTTCAGCGTGCTATCAAGCGGTTTGATAAACAGACTGTTATTACGCAGCGTCACTTCGCCTTTCGCTGTAACCAGTTCGCCGTTCAATGGGATATCAAGATGTAAGCGAGCATTCACATCGCCGTCGAGCTGAAGCTCTTGCAGGGTTGCCCCCAGGGAATCTTTCAGCGGCGTTTCATCAAAGTAAGGACCAACAGCTTTGCCCGGACCTTTAATGTCAGCATCAATCAGCAATTTTTCTTTCGAGTAGTCAGGGATCACTGCGGTGAGATTACTCGCGCGCACGCCACCCAGATTGACGCCATCGGTTTTCATCCATAAACCGTCGTTTATGAAGTCCAGTTCAATATCAAGATTAGTTAACGCAGGCCAGTCTGGCTGGAAGGCAAACTTCGCGTTACGCAGCGGTACCAGCACCTCAAACTGACCTTCATTGTGTTTGTAGGGGAAAAGATGTGGATTGCCGCCATAAACCAGCGTCGCGTTATCCGCTTCACCGCCCTGAATTGCGCCACTTAAGTAATCGACTAACTCTTTCCCCATCAGATTTTCTGGGAAATAGCGCCACGCTTGTGAACCATCATCGGTACTGATACCCGCCAGAATGCCCAGCCAGGGTTCATCATTAGCCGGTTGCAGGTAACGGAAACCGCCGCGTGCATGGACGGCTTTGGCTTTAACATCAATGTTGCGGCCATCAAGCTGGAAACCTTTGTCGTTATTCAGCCAGCTTAGGGTCGCCTTACCGTCAGCAATTTCCAGCGGTGCGCGGAAAACTGTTTCGTAAGGCATCTTTGCCTTTTTCATCGACACGGTAAGCAAACCATTCTCTACGCTACCGGAAAGCGTCCCGGAGAAGTGTTCCGCACCTGGCAATAATTTCCATTGTTTCCAGGCCAGATCGCTCCACGATGCCTGAAAACGGGTCTTTCCAGCCGCCTGAAGCGGGATATCCAGCGCCAGCGTGTTAATTTTGCCGCGCGGTTGCGTTGACCGCCAAATGTCTCCCAGCGCATGAGAAAGCTTCGCTGCCAGCGGACGTACGCCTTCCAGTCCCGCCAGTTCCAGATTGCTGGCGCGAATCCGCAGTTCATCACTGCGTGTATTATTCTTTCCGCCAACATCCTGTTCCGGTATCCAGGCCAGCGTCAATGCCCCACTCGGCCAGCGTTTGCCATCCATGGTGATACGGGTATCGGGAATAGAAAACTGCCAGCCAGGATGTTCACGCGTAATGTGTGCGGTGAGATTATCTACCGACAGCGAATGCATTTGCTTCTCGCCCAACCAGCTGGCACCGCCCTGTTTCAGCCAGACGTCGCCGCCGGTCACATCGCCTTTGTCGATCGTCATCCAGCCTTCAAGGGAGAATTGCGCCGTTTCCAGCGCAATGTTGTCCTGCATCCATTTGCCCAGCCACGGCTTCAGGTCAATATCATCAGCCTGTAGCCAGACGCGACCATTACTTAACAGCCCTTCATCATCACGCAAATCCATGCGCACTTGCATCACACCGTGCTGCCCGGTCAGGCTGGAGAGACTTACCTGGCCTTCCGCGCGGTGACGACGTGGATCGTTAAGCCAGGTGAGCTGTGGGATCGCCAGTTCCGCGCGTTGACCGGATGGCGTCAGAAAGCTGACTTCACTATCGCGGAGATCGAAGTGATCGAATTGATGGAGAAAAAGATCGCTGATGTGGCTTGCTTCAAGGCTGTCATTACCGCCGCTACTGGTGATAGGCGTATTGGTGCGAAAACGCAATTGCCAGAAAGTAAGATCGCGAAACTGCCAGCGCATATGCAACAGGCTCTGCCAGACATCCAGCGCGAGAGTGACGCGCTTAACGGAAAACTCGCCGCCATCTTTCAGCTCTGCGCGAATGTCGTGAGCTTCAAGCGTGGGGCCAAAATTCTGCCAGCTGGCGGAAAGCTGGCTGGCTTCCACCGGCATGCCGGTAGCGGATTCAATTTTATTGAGGATTTCTGGACGCCAGGCATCAAGGTGCGGCAAAGCAATACGCAGGCCGCTGACCAGCAGCGCGGCGATCACAACGAGCGCGGCTCCAGTAAGCAGTAAAATCCCCGGCAATCGCCTCACCCGTCACTCCTTGTCTGCTAAAAATGTGACTCAAAAACCCTTTGCCGGATGGCGGCCCAGCATTTGTTTACATCATGACGACGTCAAACTGCTCCTGGTTGTAGAGCGGTTCGATTTGTACTTTAACCTGCTTACCCACGAAAATTTCCACTTCCGCCAGCGAGTGCGACTCTTCGCCTTTCAACGCTTCAGCAACCGCTGGAGAAGCATAGACCAGGAAACGGTCGGAGTCGTAAGCATGGTGTACGCGAACAATCTCACGCATGATTTCATAGCATACCGTTTCCACCGTTTTCACCGTTCCGCGACCGTGGCAAGTTGGGCATTCGTTACACAGTACATGTTCAATACTTTCGCGGGTGCGTTTACGTGTCATTTCCACCAGCCCCAGCGCAGAGAAGCCGTTAACGCTGGTTTTCACCCGGTCTTTGCTCAACGCCTGTTCCAGCGAATGCAGCACCCGACGGCGGTGATCTTCATTATTCATATCGATGAAATCAATAATGATAATCCCGCCAAGGTTACGCAACCGTAGCTGGCGAGCAATGGCCTGCGTTGCCTCAATATTAGTATTGAAGATAGTGTCGTCCAGATTGCGATGACCGACAAACGCCCCTGTATTGATGTCCACGGTGGTCATCGCTTCGGTCTGGTCAATAATCAGATAACCGCCAGACTTCAACTCAACTTTGCGTTCCAGCGCCCGCTGAATCTCGTTTTCGACATCAAAGAGATCGAAAATCGGCTGGCGCCCCGTGTAATGCTCCAGCTTGCTGGTCATCTCGGGGATGTATTCCGAGGTGAACTCAAGTAATGCTTCGTAAGTCAGGCGTGAGTCAACGCGAATGCGGTCCAGCTCGGCATCGGCAAAATCACGCAGCACACGCTGCGCCAGCGCCAGCTCACCGTACAGTTGATAACGCGTCTGTGGGCGCTTTTTACGCTCCATGACTTTGGTCCAGACACGCTTCAGATAAGCGGCATCGGAGGCTAGTTCAGCTTCACCTACGCCTTCTGCCGCGGTACGGATGATAAATCCGCCCTGCTCGTCGCAATACTCGGCAACCACTTTTTTCAGGCGATCACGTTCGGATTCACTTTCGATGCGTTGGGAAACCCCTACGTGGGACGCTCCTGGCATAAATACCAGGTAACGGGAAGGCAGCGTGATGTCCGTGGTCAGGCGCGCGCCTTTAGTACCCAGAGGATCTTTCACTACCTGCACCATCAGGTCTTGCCCCTGCCGGACCAGTTCCGAAATGTCGCGCACCGTGAATTGCTTTTGTTCTTCACCCGCTACACATTCGGTATGCGGCATGATGTCAGAAGCGTGTAGAAACGCAGCTTTATCCAGCCCAATATCTACAAAAGCCGCCTGCATACCCGGAAGTACGCGACTTACACGACCCTTGTAGATATTGCCTACTATTCCGCGTCGCGCCTCACGTTCAATATGAATTTCCTGCAGAATACCGCCATCAATATACGCCACTCGTGTTTCCGAAGGCGTTACGTTTACCAACAATTCAGCCGTCATGTTTATCCCTTTTCTCACGCAGTGCGTTAAAATTACTCAATAATTCACACGTTTCAACCAGCGGTAAGCCGACTACGGCGTGATAGCTGCCATTTATCTTCCTGACAAAACAACCACCAAGGCCCTGAATACCGTATGCACCTGCTTTATCTAACGGTTCACCGCTGGCGACGTAGCCAGCGATATCTTCGTCTGTTAACGTTCTGAAAGTCACATCGGTCACCACCAGGCAATCGAGAATGTACTGGCTGTCGGCCAGCGCCACTGCTGTCATAACCTGATGGGTCTGCCCCGATAATTTGCGCAACATCTGCACCGCATGATCTGCATCACGCGGTTTCTCCAGTACTTCACCGTTCAGAATCACAATGGTATCCGCACCCAGCACCGGGAGGTCCTGCGCGGCTTGCTCGACGCCCGCCTGCGCTTTCTCGCGCGCCAGGCGCACAACGTACTGCTGCGCGCTCTCCTGCGGAAAGCGTTGCTCCTCAATGCCCGTAACAATACGTTCAAAGGAAACGCCAAGTTGCGCAAGTAACTCCTGCCGACGCGGAGAACCGGAAGCTAAATACAGAGAAGTCATAGAAACCTTTATTGCACTGCAAACTGCTGACGAATTTTGCGCATCAGCATGAAAATCCACGGCCAGAGCATGCCATTGACTACACTACTCCAGAACACTTCCGGTCTGAAAGAGACGTTGATCACTAAAAACTCTGCCCAGAAAACAATAATATCCACAACCAACGAAAGCAACATGACGACCAGCGCCTGCTGCCACAATGCCAGATTACGGAACAGCTGGAATTTCAGCGCGACCAGATAAGCAATGATACTCATCGACAACGCCCGTACACCGAGCGTGGAACCACTGATCAGATCCAGTATGGCACCCATCACAAAACCTGTGCCCACATTTACGCGGTGGGGTAAGGCGAGGCTCCAATACAATAAGATGAGCAAAACCCAGTTAGGCCGGAAAACGATAAGATTATCCGGCCAGGGCATAATTTGCAGTAATAACGCAATGAGGAAAGAGAGCCAGATAACCCAGCGCCCCTGGCTACGATAGCTCGCCACTATTGCCCTCCTGGCGTACGCGCAGGTGGTTGAGTACCACTTTGCGGCGGCGTAGCCCTTTGTGGAGAGCGGTCAGCGGCAGTACCCGTTGCAGGTTGCTGCGGGCTTGGCTGGGTAATTCCCGTTGCCGGTTCAGGCAGTTTTGGCCCCATTGCATCTGGCGAAGGCAACACCTGCGGCATCATTTGCATCAGGCGTTCATTAGCAACGCGATGCACCTCTTCCGGCGTCATCGGGTTGGCCCCGTTACGATCCGCCCCCCACAACAGAAGCAGATAACGTAAACGTTGCAGTCCCGCAGTCGGACGCGCCTGAATCACGGTATATGCGCGCTGGGTATCGAGTTTCACGGAAGAGACAACCGCCACCGGATAACCTTCCGGGAAACGACCGCCCAGACCTGAAGTCACCAATACATCACCAACACGAATATCAGTATTTGCTGGCAGGTGCTCAAGCTGTAAATCATCAGTACACCCATTACCCGCCGCGATAACGCGGATATCGTTACGCAGCACCTGAATCGGCAACGCATGGGTCGCGTCGCAGATCAATAGTACGCGGCTGGTCAGTTTTGCGACCGCCACCACCTGGCCGACCACACCTTTATCGCTAATGACTGGCTGGCCTTCGTAAACACCGTTGACACTGCCTTTGTCAATAACAACCTGATCGCTGTACGGATCGTTAACAGTAGAGATAACCTGGGTCACCATCTTCTGCTCGTCCTGACGCAGCGGAGAACCCAGAAGCTCACGCAAGCGCGCGTTCTCCTGTTTATATTGTCCCAACATCAGCAGATCGCTGTTTTTCAGCAGCAACTCCTGACGTAACGCCCGGTTTTCAAGTTCTAATTGGTCACGCGAGGCCAGCGTCTGCGATACGCCATCCAGCAATTCACGAGGAGCATTGGAAATAAAGTAGAAAGGACTGACAGCGGTATCCATATAGGTACGGATTTGACTGAAAGTCCCCAGGCGGCTGTCGGCAATAATAATGCCGAGCGCCACCAGCACCGCCAGAATAAGGCGAATCTGTAGCGACGGGCCACGGCTAAAAATTGGCTTCATAAGTTATGCGTATTCTCGTATCAGACCAGGCAGGATGAACAGACGTTTCCCCTGCCTGCATCCGATTACTCTTCGCTGAACAGGTCGCCGCCGTGCATGTCGATCATTTCCAGCGCCTTGCCGCCACCGCGCGCCACACAGGTCAGCGGATCTTCAGCAACAACGACTGGAATGCCGGTTTCTTCCATTAATAAACGGTCAAGGTTACGCAGCAATGCGCCACCGCCAGTGAGCACCATTCCGCGCTCAGAGATGTCGGAAGCCAGTTCCGGCGGACACTGTTCCAGTGCAACCATCACTGCGCTAACGATGCCGGTCAGTGGCTCTTGCAGCGCTTCGAGGATTTCGTTGGAATTCAGAGTAAAGCCGCGTGGAACGCCTTCAGCCAGGTTACGACCACGAACTTCAATTTCACGCACTTCATCGCCCGGATAAGCCGAACCGATTTCGTGTTTAATACGCTCTGCTGTCGCTTCACCGATCAAGGAACCGTAGTTACGACGAACATAGTTGATAATTGCTTCGTCGAAGCGGTCGCCGCCGATGCGTACAGAAGAGGAGTAAACCACGCCATTCAGCGAGATTACGGCAACTTCAGTAGTACCACCGCCGATATCAACCACCATAGAACCGGTCGCTTCAGAAACCGGCAGACCGGCACCAATTGCCGCGGCCATCGGCTCTTCAATCAGGAACACTTCACGGGCGCCAGCGCCCTGCGCGGATTCACGGATTGCGCGGCGTTCAACCTGGGTTGCGCCAACCGGCACACAAACCAGAACGCGCGGGCTTGGACGCATAAAGCTGTTGCTGTGCACTTGCTTAATGAAGTGCTGGAGCATTTTTTCAGTCACGAAGAAGTCAGCGATTACGCCATCTTTCATTGGGCGAATAGCAGCAATATTGCCCGGCGTACGGCCCAGCATCTGCTTCGCGTCATGACCTACTGCAGCCACGCTTTTTGGTGAACCGGCACGATCCTGACGAATGGCCACAACGGAAGGCTCATTCAATACGATGCCTTGTCCTTTTACATAAATGAGGGTATTCGCAGTACCCAAGTCAATGGACAAGTCATTGGAAAACATGCCACGAAATTTTTTCAACATACTAAGGGATAATCCTGAAAGCTGGGGCGGAAAAGAAAATCCGCTTACTTTACCAACCACACGCAGCAGCGACAAGGCGCAAAAATCATCTGCTACGGTGAAAATTAGTGCAGTTCGTTTCCTTTGTTACAAATCTCTGCCTGAGTCCAGATAAGGCTAAATGCGTCAACAGCATTCCTCGCCTGTTTGCAACTGCGTAAGGTCATTCATCTGCATATGTGCTGCAACAATCTGGCGAGCAGATAAGCACACTCCCACGAAACGCAGCGCGCGTTATTCTACGTGAAAACGGATCAAACGGCAGGTTAAACCGAGTATCTTTGTGAATATTTTTTCACGTTAGTATCAAGTGGCTGTGAGGACGCGAAAAAATCCCCCTGGCCACCCAAAACCCCGCGCTGAATCAGGGTCTGCCACTCGCTTCGCGAACGTACGCCAGTGGCGTAAACCTGGGTATTGGTCCCGGAACAGGCTTCTACCATGCTCTGAACCAACAATTGGTTTTCCGTTCGCTTCTCAATATTTCTTACCAGCCCCGGATGAAGCTTGAGTAATTCGACATTCAGTTCTTTGATCCAACTGGTACTTACCAGCGTCAATCCAGCCTGGTTAACGGCGACTCGAACCCCTAAAGCATTCACCAAACGAATGACAGGTTGCAAGCGACCGATATGTTGACCAACATCAGCCTCTGCAAGTTCAATAATTATGCGTTTTCGTTGTGATTTTTCACACTGCATCAACGTATCGCGCAGCCAACGCTGGAAACGCGGGCGGATCAACGACTCAACAGTCACCTGAATCGCCAGATTTTCTTGCGGCCAATAGCGTAACAGCGGGATGAGACGACTGATTTGCAGGCGGTCATACTCTTCCGATAAACCAAACTGCAACACCATCGGCATATATTCCGCCGAGCTAACCTCTTCATTACCATCAAAGATGCGACACATAATTTCGCGATGATGAACCTGCCCCTCCCTGGTGACCGCTGGTTTTTGATAAAGTCGCGGACCGCCACGACTCAACATTTGTTCAATTAGCGTACGCCAGCGAACGTTGCCGCGCCCTTTTTCTGGTAATGAGTCATCGTAAATCGCCCAGCTATTACCGCCCTGCAATCCTGCATTACGCGTGGCGGATTCGGCATGTTCCATCACCTGTTCTGTTTCCTGGCCACTACGCCAGGCACAGATGCCGATATGAATCATATCTTCACGATCGAGCATTTTATTGCTCGGTAAGGTATCAACCGCTTTGATCAACTGCCCGGCAATGCTCTCCGCCTCTTTTAAAGTCCGATGCGGCAACAGCGCAGCAAAATCGCTACGGTGATAGCGCGCCAGCAGTGCGCCTGGATAGCGCATCATAAATGTCGACAGCAGATTCGTCAGAGTGAAGAGCTGTTCTTCGGCCTGGCTGTGTCCCCACGTGTCGCTCAACATATTGAAATCAGGTAGACGGATCATCATCACTATCCCGTGAGTTCCTACCTTCTCCTGATCTTCCAGTAATGTAGCCAACTGGTTGTCGAAAAAGAGACGGTTATTGAGGCCGGTTTTGATGTCCTGCGCGGCGTAAGAGCGAATCAGCGTATCAAGACGACTGTGCTGTTCACGCGCATTCTGAATTTCTGAAAGCAACATATCCAGCGCACTGCTGGTCCCTGGCGGCCATTCATAAATGGAGCCAAGCACATTCGGTCCACGCTCCCCGTTTAAGATGCGCGTCGAGCGGGTTTCCAGTAGTTCTTGCCCGGCAAGTTGCCGCTGCAGCCAGCGTACTGCAAGGAAGAGCATAATAATGATAAAACCAATTGCCCCAGTGAGCGGCGCGGTGGTCATCAGCGAGTGAAAATAGTTTCCCATTGGGTCCTGATAAACCAGACGTAGCGACATCCCCGGATGTTTAACTAACGGAACGGTCAGTTCGCGAAACAGATCGCTGGTACCAACAGGGCGGTAACTCCCCTGACGGGAAAGGGTATAAACCTGCTTGTTATCGTGCAACAGGTCCACGCGAACGATATCTGCCGACATCATCAGTTCACTGATTTTTGGCTTCAGCGAGCTGAAATCAGACGACACCAGGTGCGTATCGATCGCTGTAGCCACCGCCTGAACGCGATGGCTAAACTTATATTGAATCGCGTTATAGAAACTTAACGAGCAGCCCATCAGAGTCACAAAGATTGTTAACCCGGTGAGCAGCGTGACAAAGGCCGAAAATTTCGTCGTTAATCTCATCCTTGTGTTAACTCCGATAGTGAGGAAGCGGGCATACTAGCAAATCAGATTTATCTCGCAATTTATTGCGCTTCATCGACTTTGCTTTTCAATTAGCGAGTATAGTCTCCAGAAATTATTTTCCAATCCATCATGCACATGAGGACTTCTTATGCAGGCGTTACTTTTAGAACAGCAGGACGGCAAAACCCTCGCATCTGTACAGACTCTGGACGCAAGTCGCCTGCCGGAAGGCGATGTGACGGTCGATGTCCACTGGTCGAGCCTGAATTATAAAGATGCGCTGGCAATAACCGGTAAAGGAAAAATAATCCGCAATTTTCCGATGATTCCTGGCATCGACTTCGCCGGAACCGTACGCGCCAGTGAAGATCCTCGTTTTCATGCCGGTCAAGAAGTGTTACTCACGGGCTGGGGAGTTGGTGAAAATCATTGGGGCGGACTGGCAGAACAAGCGCGCGTGAAAGGTGACTGGTTGGTTGCCATGCCGCAAGGTCTGGACGCGCGTAAAGCGATGATTATTGGTACTGCTGGGTTTACCGCCATGCTGTGCGTGCTGGCACTGGAAGATGCCGGTATTCGTCCACAAGATGGCGAGATTGTGGTGACGGGCGCCAGTGGCGGCGTTGGCAGCACTGCCGTGGCGCTGTTGCATAAGTTAGGTTATCAGGTGGTTGCTGTTTCCGGTCGCGAAAGTACCCATGAATATCTGAAAAGTTTAGGTGCTAGCCGAATTCTGCCGCGTGATGAATTTGCTGAATCCCGCCCACTGGAAAAACAGCTTTGGGCTGGGGCAATTGACACCGTCGGCGACAAAGTACTGGCAAAAGTGCTGGCGCAAATGAACTACGGCGGCTGTGTGGCAGCGTGTGGTCTGGCTGGCGGTTTTACCCTGCCAACCACCGTCATGCCGTTTATCCTGCGTAACGTTCGCCTGCAGGGCGTGGATTCGGTGATGACGCCAGCAGAGCGCCGTACGCAAGCCTGGCAACGTCTGGTTGCCGATTTACCGGAATCATTCTACTCACAGGCTGCAAAAGAGATTTCACTGGCTGACGCACCAAAATTTGCCGAGGCCATTATTAACAATCAGATCCAGGGCCGTACGCTGGTAAAAATTAACTAAGCGTTAGTATAAAATAATTTACATATCGTTAACGAATTTTAGCAGCACTTTGACATTCTCCCTGCCATAGTAATCATGAGCATACCGGGAGTCTGTTATGAAAAAAATTCGTCAACTTACAGAAGCCGATGTCACTGCTGAATCGGCTTTTTTTATGCAACGTCGGCAAGTTCTGAAAGCCTTAGGCATCAGCGCTGCCGCCCTCTCTTTACCAAACGCCACCCACGCGGATTTGCTTGGCTGGTTTAAGGGTAACGATCGCCCTCCCGCGCCTGCAGGAAAACCCCTGGAGTTCAGCAAGCCTGCTGCCTGGCAAAATAACCTGCCACTGACACCGGAAGATAAAGTTTCCGGCTACAACAATTTCTATGAGTTTGGGCTGGATAAAGCGGATCCCGCCGCGAATGCTGGCAGCCTGAAAACCGATCCGTGGACGTTGAAAATCAGTGGTGAAGTCAGTAAACCGTTAACCCTCGACCACGATGCGCTAACCCGTCGATTCCCTTTAGAAGAGCGGATTTACCGGATGCGCTGCGTAGAAGCATGGTCGATGGTGGTGCCGTGGATTGGTTTTCCGCTACATAAACTGCTGTCGCTGGCAGAGCCGACCAGCAACGCGAAGTACGTCGCTTTCGAAACAATTTATGCACCGGAACAAATGCCCGGCCAGCAGGACAGGTTTATCGGCGGCGGTCTGAAATATCCCTATATTGAAGGATTACGTCTCGACGAAGCAATGCATCCGCTCACGCTGCTGACTGTTGGCGTCTACGGCAAGGCGTTGCCACCGCAAAATGGCGCGCCAGTACGCCTGATTGTGCCATGGAAATACGGCTTTAAAGGCATCAAGTCGATAGTGAGCATTAAGCTGACCCGAGAACGCCCACCAACCACCTGGAATCTTTCGGCCCCCAACGAATACGGCTTTTACGCCAACGTTAATCCGCATGTTGATCACCCTCGCTGGTCGCAGGCTACTGAGCGATTTATCGGTTCAGGCGGCATCCTGGATGTGCAACGCCAGCCGACTCTGTTATTTAACGGCTACGCCGATGAAGTCGCGTCACTTTATCGCGGACTGGATCTACGGGAGAACTTCTAAGTGCGTTTGACTGCAAAACAGGTTACCTGGCTGAAAATTTGCCTGCATCTTGCCGGATTTTTGCCATTTGTCTGGCTGGTTTGGGCAATCAATCATGGCGGGCTAAGTGCCGACCCGGTGAAAGATATTCAGCATTTTACCGGTCGGACTGCGCTGAAATTTTTATTGGCAACGTTGTTAATTACTCCGCTGGCGCGCTACGCTAAGCAGCCATTATTGATACGCACCCGCCGCCTGTTAGGTTTATGGTGTTTCGCCTGGGCGACGCTGCACTTAACCAGTTATGCATTGTTGGAACTTGGCGTGAACAACCTGGCATTGTTCGGTCAGGAATTAATCACCCGACCTTATTTAACCCTGGGTATTATCAGTTGGTTGATTTTGCTTGCTTTAGCATTCACGTCTACACAAGCGATGCAGCGAAAACTAGGCAAACATTGGCAACAGTTGCATAACTTCGTCTATCTTGTCGCGATCCTGGCCCCCATACATTATCTGTGGTCAGTGAAGGTTATCTCACCGCAGCCGATCATCTACGCCGGGCTGGCATTACTGCTTTTAGCCTTACGTTATAAGAAGTTCCGTCAATGGTGGCGCTAATTTCATGAACTGTGCGGCTTATTGCAAATTACGCGACGTTGAAAGTTATTTACATGTTAGCTGTTGATTATCTTCCCTGATAAGACCAGTATTTAGCTGCCATTTGCTACGAAATCGTTATAATGTGCGACCTCGTTCTCCCTGAAGCAGTTTTTAAGCTGCTGAAAAGGTGACAATGGCGCAACGAAGGTATATTTTGTTTTTTGCCGGAGGATAGCAGCAGATCGCTGCACAATGTCCGTCAAGTCTCACATTGACACTCTGGGGCAAAATAGACCGGCGTCCCGGCCTGCTGGAATTTACCGCTATGCATACAGCTGTCGGGGCATACGCTTTACAGACGGCGGTGAAACGCCTGTCACAATCACACTAAACAAAGAGTACGGAACCCACTCATGGATATTCGTAAGATTAAAAAACTGATCGAGCTGGTTGAAGAATCAGGCATCTCTGAACTGGAAATTTCTGAAGGCGAAGAGTCAGTACGCATCAGCCGTGCAGCACCTGCCGCAAGTTTCCCGATGATGCAACAAGCTTACGCTGCACCAATGATGCAGCAGCCAGCTCAATCTAACGCAGCCGCTCCGGCGACCGTTCCTTCCATGGAAGCGCCAGCAGCAGCGGAAATCAGTGGTCACATCGTACGTTCCCCAATGGTTGGTACTTTCTACCGCACCCCAAGCCCGGACGCGAAAGCGTTCATCGAAGTGGGGCAGAAAGTGAACGTGGGCGATACCCTGTGCATCGTTGAAGCCATGAAAATGATGAACCAGATCGAAGCAGACAAATCCGGTACTGTGAAAGCAATTCTGGTCGAAAGTGGACAACCGGTAGAATTTGACGAGCCGCTGGTCGTCATCGAGTAACGAGGCGAACATGCTGGATAAAATTGTTATTGCCAACCGCGGCGAGATTGCATTGCGTATTCTTCGTGCCTGTAAAGAACTGGGCATCAAGACTGTCGCTGTGCACTCCAGCGCGGATCGCGATCTAAAACACGTATTACTGGCAGATGAAACGGTCTGTATCGGCCCTGCTCCGTCAGTAAAAAGTTATCTGAACATCCCGGCAATCATCAGCGCCGCTGAAATCACCGGCGCAGTAGCAATCCATCCGGGTTACGGCTTCCTCTCCGAGAACGCCAACTTTGCCGAGCAGGTTGAACGCTCCGGCTTTATTTTCATCGGCCCGAAAGCAGAAACCATTCGCCTCATGGGCGACAAAGTATCCGCTATCGCCGCGATGAAAAAAGCAGGCGTTCCTTGCGTACCAGGTTCTGACGGCCCGCTGGGCGACGATATGGATAAAAACCGTGCCATTGCTAAACGCATTGGTTATCCGGTAATTATCAAAGCTTCCGGCGGCGGCGGCGGTCGTGGTATGCGCGTAGTGCGTGGCGACGCTGAACTGGCACAATCTATCTCCATGACTCGTGCGGAAGCGAAAGCGGCTTTCAGCAACGATATGGTTTACATGGAGAAATACCTGGAAAATCCTCGCCACGTCGAGATCCAGGTACTGGCTGACGGTCAGGGCAACGCTATCTATCTGGCGGAACGTGACTGCTCAATGCAGCGTCGTCACCAGAAAGTGGTCGAAGAAGCACCAGCACCGGGCATTACACCGGAACTGCGTCGCTACATCGGCGAACGTTGTGCTAAAGCGTGTGTTGATATCGGCTATCGCGGTGCTGGTACGTTTGAGTTCCTGTTCGAAAATGGCGAGTTCTATTTCATCGAAATGAACACCCGTATTCAGGTAGAACACCCGGTTACTGAAATGATCACCGGCGTTGACCTGATCAAAGAACAGCTGCGTATCGCCGCAGGTCAGCCGCTGTCTATCAAGCAAGAAGAAGTTCACGTTCGCGGCCATGCGGTGGAATGCCGTATCAACGCCGAAGATCCGAATACCTTCTTGCCAAGCCCGGGCAAAATCACCCGTTTCCACGCACCAGGCGGTTTTGGTGTGCGTTGGGAGTCTCATATCTACGCGGGCTACACCGTGCCACCGTACTATGACTCAATGATCGGTAAGCTGATTTGCTACGGTGAAAACCGTGACGTGGCTATTGCGCGCATGAAGAATGCGTTGCAGGAGCTTATCATTGACGGTATCAAAACCAACGTTGATCTGCAGATCCGCATCATGAACGACGAGAACTTCCAGCATGGTGGGACTAACATCCACTATCTGGAGAAAAAACTCGGTCTTCAGGAAAAATAAGACTGCTGAAGCGTCAAAAGGCCGGATTTTCCGGCCTTTTTTATTACTGGGGATCGACAACCCCCATAAGGTACAATCCCCGCTTTCTTCACCCATCAGGGACAAAAAATGGACACTCGTTTTGTTCAGGCCCATAAAGAGGCGCGCTGGGCGCTGGGGCTGACCCTTTTGTATCTTGCGGTATGGTTAGTAGCCGCTTACTTACCAGGCGTTGCCCCCGGTTTTACCGGCTTTCCGCGCTGGTTTGAGATGGCCTGCATCCTGACGCCGCTGCTGTTTATTGGACTGTGCTGGGCGATGGTGAAATTTATCTATCGCGATATCCCACTGGAGGATGACGATGCAGCTTGAAGTAATTCTACCGCTGGTCGCCTATCTGGTAGTGGTGTTCGGTATCTCGGTTTATGCGATGCGTAAACGGAGCACCGGCACCTTCCTTAATGAGTATTTCCTCGGCAGCCGTTCTATGGGCGGTATTGTGCTGGCGATGACGCTCACCGCGACCTATATCAGCGCCAGTTCGTTTATCGGCGGGCCAGGAGCTGCTTATAAATACGGGCTGGGCTGGGTGTTACTGGCGATGATCCAGCTACCTGCGGTCTGGCTTTCGCTCGGTATTCTCGGCAAAAAGTTCGCGATTCTCGCGCGCCGCTACAATGCGGTGACGCTGAACGATATGCTGTTTGCCCGCTACCAGAGTCGCCTGCTGGTGTGGCTGGCGAGTTTGAGTTTGCTGGTTGCGTTCGTTGGTGCGATGACCGTGCAGTTTATCGGCGGTGCGCGTCTGCTGGAAACCGCGGCGGGTATTCCTTATGAAACCGGGCTACTGATTTTCGGTATTAGTATTGCGTTGTATACCGCCTTTGGCGGCTTTCGCGCCAGTGTGCTCAACGACACCATGCAAGGGCTGGTGATGCTGATTGGCACCATTGTGCTGCTTATTGGCGTGGTGCATGCCGCAGGCGGTTTAAGTAATGCGGTAGAGACGCTGCAAACCATCGATCCGCAACTGGTTACGCCACAAGGCGCTGACGATATTCTGTCGCCTGCGTTTATGACGTCGTTCTGGGTGCTGGTGTGCTTTGGCGTTATTGGCCTGCCGCATACTGCGGTGCGCTGTATCTCTTATAAAGATAGCAAAGCAGTTCATCGGGGGATCATCATCGGTACGATTGTGGTCGCAATCCTGATGTTCGGTATGCATCTGGCCGGAGCGTTAGGTCGTGCGGTGATCCCTGATCTTACCGTACCGGATCTGGTGATCCCGACGTTAATGGTAAAAGTACTGCCACCGTTTGCGGCCGGGATCTTCCTTGCTGCACCGATGGCTGCGATCATGTCGACAATTAACGCCCAACTGCTGCAAAGTTCCGCTACGATCATTAAAGATCTCTATCTGAATATCCGTCCGGATCAAATGCAAAACGAGACGCGTCTGAAGCGGATGTCGGCGGTAATTACGTTAGTTCTCGGCGCGTTGCTGCTGCTTGCCGCCTGGAAGCCGCCAGAAATGATCATCTGGCTGAACTTGCTGGCCTTCGGTGGGCTGGAAGCCGTTTTCCTGTGGCCGCTGGTGCTGGGTCTTTACTGGGAACGCGCCAACGCCAAAGGCGCGCTAAGTGCGATGATCGTTGGCGGCGTGCTGTATGCCGTACTCGCGACGCTGAATATTCAGTACCTGGGCTTCCACCCTATCGTGCCCTCGTTACTACTAAGTTTGCTGGCTTTCCTGGTCGGAAACCGTTTCGGTACATCCGTCCCGCAAGCTACCGTTTTGACTACTGATAAATAAAGAGTTTTGCCATGCCTTGGATCCAACTGAAACTGAACACCACCGGCGCGAACGCGGAAGATCTTAGCGATGCGCTGATGGAAGCGGGTGCCGTTTCTATCACTTTTCAGGATACCCACGATACGCCAGTATTTGAGCCGCTGCCGGGCGAAACGCGCCTGTGGGGCGACACCGATGTGATTGGTCTGTTCGACGCTGAAACCGATATGAACGACGTGGTGGCGATTCTGGAAAACCATCCGCTGCTCGGCGCAGGCTTCGCGCATAAAATCGAACAACTAGAAGATAAAGACTGGGAGCGCGAATGGATGGATAATTTCCACCCGATGCGCTTTGGTGAACGACTGTGGATCTGCCCTAGCTGGCGTGATGTGCCGGACGAAAACGCCGTCAACGTGATGTTAGATCCAGGGCTGGCGTTTGGTACGGGTACCCATCCAACCACCTCTCTGTGCCTGCAATGGCTCGACAGCCTCGATTTAACCGGTAAAACAGTCATCGACTTTGGCTGTGGTTCCGGCATTCTGGCGATCGCGGCGCTGAAACTGGGTGCAGCAAAAGCCATTGGTATTGATATCGATCCGCAGGCGATTCAGGCCAGCCGCGATAACGCCGAACGTAATGGCGTTTCTGACCGTCTGGAACTCTACTTACCGAAAGATCAGCCAGAAGAAATGAAAGCCGACGTGGTGGTCGCTAACATCCTTGCAGGCCCATTACGTGAACTGGCACCGTTAATCAGCGTCCTGCCGGTTTCAGGCGGTTTGCTGGGCCTTTCCGGTATTCTGGCAAGCCAGGCAGAGAGCGTTTGTGAAGCTTATGCCGACAGCTTCGCACTGGACCCGGTCGTGGAAAAAGAAGAGTGGTGCCGTATTACCGGTCGTAAGAATTAACCTTCGCATCGCCGTAGGGTGACGCGGGGCGAAGTGCGAGCAAGCTCACAAAAGGCACGTGAATTTGCCGATTATTTACGCAAATTTGCGTGCCAAAATTTTCATTCATAAAGAAAAATTGAGAACTTACTCAAATTTCTTTGAGTGTAAATTTTAATCACTATTTTCTAATATGATGATTTTTATGAGTAATTATCGCACCACGCTCATTTTAAATGCAATTCTTTGATCCATCTCAGAGGATTGGTCAAAGTTTGGCCTTTCATCTCGTGCAAAAAATGCGTAATATACGCCGCCTTGCAGTCACAGTATGGTCATTTCTTAACTCATGCGCATCGGACAATATCAGCTCAGAAATCGCCTGATCGCAGCGCCCATGGCTGGCATTACAGACAGACCTTTTCGGACGTTGTGCTACGAGATGGGAGCCGGATTGACAGTATCCGAGATGATGTCTTCTAACCCACAGGTTTGGGAAAGCGACAAATCTCGTTTACGGATGGTGCACATTGATGAACCCGGTATTCGCACCGTGCAAATTGCTGGTAGCGATCCGAAAGAAATGGCAGATGCAGCACGTATTAACGTGGAAAGCGGTGCCCAGATTATTGATATCAATATGGGTTGCCCGGCTAAAAAAGTGAATCGCAAGCTCGCAGGTTCAGCCCTCTTGCAGTACCCGGATGTCGTTAAATCGATCCTTACCGAGGTCGTCAATGCAGTGGACGTTCCTGTTACCCTGAAGATTCGCACCGGCTGGGCACCGGAACACCGTAACTGCGAAGAGATTGCCCAACTGGCTGAAGACTGTGGCATTCAGGCTCTGACCATTCATGGCCGTACACGCGCCTGTTTGTTCAATGGAGAAGCTGAGTACGACAGTATTCGGGCAGTTAAGCAGAAAGTTTCCATTCCGGTTATCGCGAATGGCGACATTACTGACCCGCTTAAAGCCAGAGCTGTGCTCGACTATACAGGGGCGGATGCCCTGATGATAGGCCGCGCAGCTCAGGGAAGACCCTGGATCTTTCGGGAAATCCAGCATTATCTGGACACTGGGGAGTTGCTGCCCCCGCTGCCTTTGGCAGAGGTTAAGCGCTTGCTTTGCGCGCACGTTCGGGAACTGCATGACTTTTATGGTCCGGCAAAAGGGTACCGAATTGCACGTAAACACGTTTCCTGGTATCTCCAGGAACACGCTCCAAATGACCAGTTTCGGCGCACATTCAACGCCATTGAGGATGCCAGCGAACAGCTGGAGGCGTTGGAGGCATACTTCGAAAATTTTGCGTAAACAGAAATAAAGAGCTGACAGAACTATGTTCGAACAACGCGTAAATTCTGACGTACTGACCGTTTCTACCGTTAACTCTCAGGATCAGGTAACCCAAAAACCCCTGCGTGACTCGGTTAAACAGGCACTGAAGAACTATTTTGCTCAACTGAATGGTCAGGATGTGAATGACCTCTATGAGCTGGTACTGGCTGAAGTAGAACAGCCCCTGTTGGACATGGTGATGCAATACACCCGTGGTAACCAGACCCGTGCTGCGCTGATGATGGGCATCAACCGTGGTACGCTGCGTAAAAAATTGAAAAAATACGGCATGAACTAATTCAGGTTAGCTAAATGCTTGATTAAAAAGGCGCTACTCGGCATGGGGAAGCGCCTTTTTTATAGGTGTCACAAAGGGAGTGACCATGAGAACAGGATGTGAACCGACCCGGTTTGGTAATGAAGCTAAGACCATTATTCACGGTGATGCCCTTGCCGAACTTAAAAAGCTACCTACTGAAAGCGTCGATCTGATCTTTGCCGACCCACCGTATAACATCGGTAAAAATTTTGATGGTCTGATCGAAGCCTGGAAAGAAGATCTGTTTATCGACTGGCTGTTAGAAGTGATTGCAGAGTGCCACCGCGTTCTGAAAAAGCAGGGCAGCATGTACATCATGAACAGTACGGAAAACATGCCCTTTATCGATCTCCAGTGCCGCAAGCTTTTTACCATCAAAAGTCGCATCGTCTGGTCATATGACAGTTCTGGAGTGCAGGCGAAAAAACACTACGGCTCCATGTACGAACCCATCCTGATGATGGTGAAAGACGCAAAGAACTACACATTCAACGGTGATGCTATTCTGGTAGAAGCCAAAACCGGATCGCAGCGCGCGTTGATCGATTATCGCAAAAATCCTCCACAGCCTTACAATCATCAAAAAGTACCGGGTAACGTCTGGGATTTTCCGCGCGTGCGTTATTTGATGGATGAATATGAGAACCACCCGACGCAAAAACCGGAAGCCTTACTGAAACGCATTATTCTCGCCTCTTCCAACCCAGGCGATATCGTTCTCGACCCGTTTGCCGGTAGCTTTACTACCGGTGCCGTAGCCGTCTCCAGCGGGCGAAAATTCATTGGTATTGAGATCAACAGCGAGTACATCAAAATGGGGCTTCGACGGCTGGATGTCGCGTCGCATTACTCTGCGGAAGAACTGGCGAAAGTGAAAAAAAGAAAGACCGGCAACCTGTCAAAACGAAGTCGGTTAAGCGAAGTTGACCCCGATCTCATTGCAAAGTAAAGGAAGTGTAAGCCTGGTTTTCAGATTATTCATTTCGTGTATATTTCCTGCCAGACTTGGTTAAACATGCACAGGCTCAGGTAATGATTCGCAAGTATTGGTGGCTCGTCGTTTTCGCTGTCTTCGTTTTTCTGTTTGATACTTTACTGATGCAGTGGATTGAACTGCTGGCAACAGAAACAGACAAATGCCGCAATATGAACTCAGTTAATCCACTAAAACTGGTTAACTGTGACGAACTGGATTTTCACAATAGAATGTAACTTTATACGATACCTAATTCATTTGCCTCATGAATTAATTTCGTTATATTTTCATCTGGCATAAACATTCTTAATACATTATCGACTAATGCGGGTGCTTGTTTATAAAGATCGTAACCCGCTATATTCATTAGCCAGTTTTGAACAATACCGCTGAAGGCTCCATCAATAATAATCATTACAACGTCTAAGTCGAGGCTTTTAGCGACATACCCCAGTTGTTGACATTCTTGCAATACTCCACGCAGAATCTGTGGATTAAAGCCCATCTTTTCACGTATTACTGCCTCGGCCAGCATTTCATCATTAAATTCACATTTGTGATATAAGATTTGCAGTAATGCCTGCTGGCGGGGAATTTCGGCAATATATTGCAAGCCAACAATCAGTTTTTCACGCAATTGCAGGAAAGGATCATGCTCTAACCCTGCCGTCAGACGTTCCTGGATTAACTCCCGCAATGAAGGCTGTTGCAGCCACATCTCATTAAACAGTTGTGTCTTGTTTTCGAAGTGCCAGTAGATTGCGCCACGCGTGACGTTGGCAGCGTCGGCGATGTCATTGAGCGTCGTCTTGCTTACGCCAAACTGCGCAAACTGGGCGATGGCGGTTTCAATCAATTCTTGCCGGGTCTTCAGGGCTTCGGCTTTGGTTCTTTTTGCCATGATTAATCATTCAGGAAATAAATATATTCGACATAAGGGAAACAACGAGAAGTAATGTATCACCGAATGTTTATTTATACGAGAAGCCAAATCCCATCTGCTATCAATCGTCAAATAATTCAAATCTATTGTTTGGCGATAATGTATTTATTTAATAAATGTATATTTCACTTTGCGTTAAAATGATTCCACTCTTTTCAACTCACATCAAATGAGAACATTAGAATATTAATCTCTTTTTGTGTTTGCGTGCCTTGAATAGCGACTATTCATAACTATTCCTTACATCGCCGGACGATAATTTGTAGGATAGCGAACTGTATTTTTATTTCTGCGAGTTAACGCGTTGCCTTTTTCTGGCTAATAACGCGCTTTTGGTTTTTTGAGGAATAGTAATGACGAAACATGCCAGGTTTTTCCTCCTGCCCTCCTTTATCATGATCTCCGCAGCGTTAATTGCGGGCTGTAACGATAAGGGAGAAGAGAAAGCTCACGTCGGTGAACCGCAGGTTACCGTTCATGTTGTGAATACGGCCCCGTTAGAAGTTAAAACTGAATTACCAGGCCGTACCAATGCTTTCCGTATTGCCGAAGTTCGCCCTCAGGTTAGCGGGATAGTGCTGAATCGTAATTTCACTGAAGGTAGCGATGTGCAAGCAGGCCAGTCCCTGTACCAGATCGATCCGGCCACTTATCAGGCAAGTTATGACAGCGCGAAAGGCGAACTGGCGAAAAGCGAAGCTGCCGCTTCCATCGCGCATTTGACGGTAAAACGTTATGTTCCGCTTGTGGGTACGAAATACATCAGCCAGCAGGAGTACGATCAAGCGATTGCCGATGCTCGTCAGGCCGACGCTACCGTTATAGCCGCAAAAGCTACGGTCGAAAGTGCCCGCATCAATCTCGCTTATACCAAAGTGACTGCGCCAATTAGCGGGCGTATCGGCAAATCTTCAGTGACCGAAGGTGCTCTCGTCACTAACGGGCAAACGACCGAACTGGCGACTGTCCAGCAACTCGATCCTATCTATGTCGATGTGACTCAATCCAGCAACGACTTCATGAGACTGAAGCAATCCGTAGAGCAAGGAAATTTGCATAAGGAAAACGCCACCAGCAACGTAGAGTTGGTCATGGAAAACGGTCAAACCTATCCTCTGAAAGGTACGCTGCAATTCTCCGATGTGACCGTTGATGAAAGCACCGGCTCCATAACCCTACGTGCTGTCTTCCCTAACCCGCAACATACGCTTTTGCCGGGTATGTTTGTGCGTGCACGGATTGATGAAGGCGTCCAACCTGACGCCATTCTTATCCCGCAACAAGGCGTTAGCCGCACACCGCGTGGTGATGCAACCGTGCTGATTGTTAACGATAAAAGTCAGGTTGAAGCGCGCCCTGTCGTTGCCAGTCAGGCGATTGGCGATAAATGGTTGATTAGTGAAGGACTGAAATCTGGCGATCAAGTCATTGTCAGCGGCCTGCAAAAAGCGCGTCCGGGAGAGCAGGTTAAAGCCACTACCGATACCCCCGCAGATACTGCATCGAAGTAAGGTAATCTGACATGGCAAACTTTTTTATTCGACGACCAATATTTGCATGGGTGCTGGCCATTATTCTGATGATGGCGGGCGTACTGGCGATCCTACAATTGCCCGTCGCCCAGTATCCAACCATTGCCCCACCTGCGGTTTCTGTATCGGCAAACTATCCAGGCGCTGATGCGCAAACCGTACAGGATACGGTGACACAGGTTATCGAACAGAATATGAACGGCATCGATAATCTGATGTATATGTCCTCCACCAGCGATTCAGCCGGTAGCGTGACAATTACCCTCACCTTCCAGTCCGGGACCGATCCAGACATCGCGCAAGTGCAGGTGCAAAACAAACTGCAACTCGCCACACCGTTGCTGCCGCAAGAAGTCCAGCAACAGGGGATTAGTGTCGAGAAATCGAGTAGCAGCTTTTTGATGGTGGCTGGTTTTGTTTCTGATAACCCAAGTACCACGCAAGACGATATTTCTGACTACATCGCCTCTAACGTCAAAGATACCATTAGCCGTTTGAACGGCGTCGGCGACGTGCAACTGTTCGGTGCTCAGTACGCTATGCGTATCTGGCTCGATGCCGATCTGCTGAACAAATATAAACTCACGTCGGTTGATGTCATTAACCAGTTGAAAGTACAGAACGACCAGATTGCTGCCGGTCAGTTAGGCGGCACGCCGGCATTACCGGGACAGCAGCTAAACGCGTCGATTATTGCCCAGACACGATTAAAAGATCCGGGAGAGTTCGGCAAGGTCACTCTGCGCGTGAACAGCGACGGTTCGGTAGTGCGGCTGAAAGATGTCGCACGGATTGAACTCGGTGGTGAAAACTATAACGTTATCGCCCGTATCAACGGCAAACCCGCAGCTGGCCTCGGCATTAAACTGGCAACGGGAGCTAACGCACTTGATACCGCAAAAGCCATCAAGGCCAAACTGGCAGAATTGCAGCCGTTCTTCCCACAGGGAATGAAGGTTCTCTACCCTTATGACACCACGCCTTTCGTCCAGCTTTCTATCCAGGAGGTGGTGAAAACGCTGTTCGAAGCCATTATCCTGGTATTTCTGGTGATGTATCTGTTCTTGCAGAACATGCGGGCAACATTGATACCCACCATTGCTGTACCTGTCGTATTGTTAGGGACGTTTGCCATACTCGCCGCTTTTGGTTACTCCATCAACACGCTAACGATGTTCGGGATGGTGCTTGCCATCGGGCTTCTTGTTGATGATGCGATAGTCGTTGTGGAGAACGTCGAGCGCGTAATGATGGAGGATAAACTCCCCCCCAGAGAAGCGACGGAAAAATCGATGTCGCAAATCCAGGGCGCGCTGGTCGGTATCGCGATGGTACTGTCGGCGGTATTTATTCCGATGGCATTCTTCGGTGGCTCAACAGGGGCAATTTATCGCCAGTTCTCTATCACTATTGTTTCAGCAATGGCGCTTTCAGTACTGGTTGCGCTAATTCTCACCCCCGCGTTATGTGCAACATTGCTGAAACCAGTCTCTGCAGAGCATCACGAAAATAAGGGTGGGTTCTTCGGCTGGTTTAACACCACTTTCGATCATAGCGTTAATCACTACACCAGTAGCGTTGGCAAAATCCTCGGTTCTACAGGGCGATATTTACTGATTTATGCGCTGATTGTCGCCGGAATGGTAGTGCTGTTTTTACGCCTCCCTTCTTCTTTCTTGCCGGAAGAAGATCAGGGTGTCTTCCTGACCATGATCCAACTGCCCGCTGGCGCGACGCAAGAGCGGACACAAAAAGTACTGGATGAGGTGACGGATTATTATCTGAAGAACGAGAAGGCGAACGTTGAAAGTGTCTTTACGGTCAATGGTTTTAGCTTCAGTGGCCAGGCGCAGAACGCCGGGATGGCCTTTGTCAGCCTTAAACCGTGGGAAGAGCGCACTGGCGAAGAAAATAGCGCAGAAGCGGTAATCCAACGTGCAAAAATGGAACTGAGTAAAATCCGCGACGGTTTTGTCATTCCATTCAATATGCCAGCCATTGTTGAACTGGGTACAGCAACAGGTTTCGACTTTGAGTTAATCGATCAGGCAGGTCTTGGTCACGATGCCTTAACCCATGCCCGCAACCAGTTGCTTGGCATGGCAGCGCAACATCCGGAAAGCTTAGTCAGTGTGCGCCCCAATGGCCTGGAAGATACTGCGCAATTCAAACTTGAAGTTGACCAGGAAAAAGCACAGGCATTAGGCGTTTCGCTTTCTGACATTAATCAGACCATTTCTACAGCGTTAGGCGGGACGTATGTCAACGACTTCATCGACCGTGGCCGCGTGAAAAAAGTATATGTTCAGGCAGATGCCAAATTCCGTATGCTGCCAGAAGATGTCGATAAACTTTATGTTCGCAGCGCTAACGGAGAAATGGTGCCATTCTCCACCTTTACCACTTCACATTGGGTATATGGTTCTCCACGTCTGGAACGCTACAACGGTCTACCGTCCATGGAGATTCAGGGGGAGGCCGCGCCAGGCACCAGTTCCGGCGATGCGATGTCGCTAATGGAAAGCCTCGCCTCACAACTACCTAACGGAATCGGTTATGACTGGACGGGTATGTCGTATCAGGAACGCTTGTCAGGCAACCAGGCCCCAGCTCTGGTAGCCATTTCATTCGTGGTCGTTTTCCTGTGCCTTGCGGCGCTCTATGAAAGCTGGTCAATTCCTGTCTCGGTTATGTTGGTCGTGCCGTTAGGGATTGTCGGCGTGCTGCTGGCGGCGACACTCTTTAATCAAAAAAATGACGTTTATTTTATGGTGGGCCTGTTAACGACAATTGGCTTATCAGCTAAAAACGCTATCTTGATTGTTGAGTTCGCCAAAGACCTGATGGAGAAAGAGGGGAAAGGTGTTATTGAAGCGACGCTGATGGCCGTACGTATGCGTCTTCGTCCTATTCTGATGACATCACTCGCCTTTATTCTCGGCGTATTGCCGCTGGCTATCAGTAATGGTGCGGGGAGCGGCGCGCAGAACGCGGTAGGGATTGGAGTCATGGGCGGCATGATTTCCGCAACATTACTGGCAATCTTCTTCGTCCCTGTGTTCTTTGTGGTGATCCGTCGTTGCTTTAAAGGGTAAATTTAAAACACAAAGGCGTCTTCGGACGCCTTTTTAATTTGCAGTTAAAACTATAAAAATTAATGAGTTAATGGTTCATTAACTTTTGAATTGAGTGCATTTATTCTTTCTCCCTTCATTATTTTTACAATTCACATAATTTGTCATTATTCATCTCGCAAGAATTATAACTCTCAGTGATAAAATGGCATTCAGCACGTTAATAAGAAAGTTAGCTTATTAAGCGGTAGCGTTATTACTGAGGTAACACCATGAAAAGATTAATTCCTGTCGCATTGCTCACCGCATTGCTGGCGGGCTGCGCTCACGATTCACCCTGCGTTCCGGTTTATGACGATCAGGGCCGTCTGGTTCACACCAATACCTGTATGAAAGGTACGACTCAGGATAACTGGGAAACCGCCGGGGCTATTGCTGGCGGGGCGGCGGCTGTCGCTGGCCTGACGATGGGGATCATCGCACTGTCGAAATAACTGAACAGGGCGCGGGCTTCCGCGTCCTGTTTAACGGTACAGAATCTCTCCGTAAGATGAAATACAACTATATTCTTCTAACTTATTGCCTTTTAATTTAGCATTAAATTTCGAACCATCGAAATAACACATCCATTAAATTCCAACCTCATTTAAAACACATACTCACGCTAACAATCATTATCCTGCTTACTAAAATGCGAATAAATATTTTGCGCTAAAATGTGGCGTATGTTTCATTTTCGCACCATTGCAGGGCGATGCTTTTATTATTTCCTGTCTACACTCAGCTTATTGCGACGCGGAATCGTGCGCAAAAGCTGGCACTACTTTTGCTTATAAAAGGATGGCCACAGACAGGTAAAAGACGTTTCCCAAACGTCCTATAACGATAATTTTCGCCTCACAGGAAGCATTATGAAAAAGATGATGATAGCCACACTGGCTGCCGCCAGCGTGCTGCTTGCCGTTGCAAATCAGGCGCATGCTGGCGCGACACTTGATGCCGTAAAGAATAAAGGTTTTGTTCAATGTGGGATCAGTGACGGATTACCTGGGTTCTCTTATGCCGATGCAGACGGTAAATTTTCAGGTATTGATGTAGATGTTTGTCGTGGTGTTGCCGCTGCTGTATTTGGCGACGACACGAAAGTGAAATATACCCCACTCACAGCAAAAGAACGCTTCACCGCTTTACAGTCAGGGGAAGTGGATTTGCTCTCCCGTAATACGACCTGGACTTCATCCCGCGACGCAGGAATGGGAATGGCATTTACTGGCGTCACTTATTACGACGGCATTGGTTTCCTGACGCACGATAAAGCGGGATTAAAAAGCGCGAAAGAACTGGATGGTGCAACAGTCTGTATTCAGGCGGGTACTGATACCGAACTTAACGTCGCCGATTACTTCAAGGCAAACAATATGAAGTACACGCCAGTGACTTTCGATCGCTCTGACGAATCAGCGAAGGCACTGGAATCTGGTCGCTGCGATACGCTGGCCTCGGATCAATCACAACTGTATGCCCTGCGCATCAAATTAAGCAACCCAGCTGAATGGATTGTCTTACCGGAAGTTATCTCTAAAGAACCGCTTGGTCCGGTGGTTCGTCGTGGCGATGATGAATGGTTCTCTATTGTACGCTGGACGCTTTTCGCCATGCTAAATGCTGAAGAGATGGGCGTTAACTCGCAAAACGTTGATGAAAAAGCGGCTAATCCAGCAACGCCTGATATGGCGCACCTGCTGGGTAAAGAGGGTGATTACGGCAAGGATCTGAAGCTGGATAATAAATGGGCTTACAACATCATCAAACAGGTGGGTAACTACTCGGAAATTTTTGAGCGTAACGTAGGTTCAGAAAGCCCGCTGAAAATTAAACGTGGGCAAAATAATCTCTGGAATAACGGCGGTATTCAGTACGCGCCGCCCGTGCGTTAAGTCGGTGTGAGGTAACGAGCGTCGCTACGGCGGCGCTCTCTTCAGCGTTATGGTTTCCGAGGTTTCTATGTCTCATCGCCGCTCAACCGTTAAAGGCTCACTCTCCTTTGCCAACCCTACGGTTCGCGCCTGGTTATTCCAGATCCTTGCCGTTGTTGCTGTTGTCGGCATTATTGGTTGGTTATTTCACAACACAGTAACGAATCTCACTAATCGTGGCATTACTTCAGGTTTTGCCTTTCTGGATCGCGGTGCTGGCTTCGGTATTGTCCAGCATTTGATCGATTACCAGCAGGGTGATACCTACGGACGCGTTTTCATTGTTGGCTTACTCAATACGCTACTGGTTTCTGCATTGTGTATTGTGTTCGCTTCTGTTCTGGGCTTCTTTATCGGTCTGGCGAGACTTTCGGATAACTGGCTGCTACGAAAGCTTTCCACAATTTATATTGAGATCTTCCGTAATATTCCGCCGCTGCTGCAAATCTTCTTCTGGTACTTTGCCGTGTTGCGCAATTTGCCCGGACCACGCCAGGCGGTGAGCGCGTTAGATCTGGTCTTTCTGAGCAACCGCGGGCTTTATATTCCGTCGCCGCAGCTGGGAGACGGATTTATTGCGTTTATCCTGGCTGTTGTTATGGCTATAGTCCTTTCTGTTGGGCTATTCCGCTTTAATAAAACACACCAGATAAAGACCGGACAACTGCGCCGCACCTGGCCAATTGCCGCAGTGTTGATCATTGGTTTGCCTTTACTGGCGCAATGGTTTTTTGGCGCGGCACTACACTGGGATGTTCCAGCGTTACAAGGCTTTAACTTCCGCGGCGGGATGGTTTTAATTCCTGAACTGGCAGCCTTAACGCTGGCGCTTTCGGTTTATACCTCTGCATTTATCGCCGAGATTATCCGCGCAGGGATCCAGGCAGTGCCTTATGGTCAGCACGAAGCGGCGCGTTCGCTGGGATTACCCAACCCGGTGACGCTACGCCAGGTCATTATTCCCCAGGCATTGCGGGTGATTATTCCGCCGTTAACCAGCCAGTATCTCAACATCGTCAAAAACTCCTCTCTTGCCGCCGCTATTGGCTATCCCGATATGGTTTCGCTGTTTGCTGGCACCGTGCTGAACCAGACCGGGCAAGCCATCGAGACGATAGCTATGACTATGTCGGTCTATCTGATTATCAGCCTGACTATCTCGCTGCTGATGAATATCTATAACCGCCGCATCGCGATCGTTGAACGCTAAGGAGTCATGATGACAAAAGTATTGCTGTCTCATCCCCCGCGCCCGGCGAGCCATAACTCTAGCCGCGCTATGGTGTGGGTGCGCAAAAATCTGTTCTCTAGCTGGAGCAATAGTCTGTTGACTATTGGCTGCCTGTGGCTGATGTGGGAACTGATTCCACCGCTGCTGAACTGGGCATTTTTGCAGGCTAACTGGGTTGGCTCAACGCGTGCCGACTGCACAAAAGCCGGTGCCTGTTGGGTCTTCATCCACGAACGATTTGGTCAGTTTATGTATGGGCTTTACCCACACGACCAACGCTGGCGAATTAACCTCGCATTACTGATTGGGCTTGTGTCGATCGCACCAATGTTCTGGAAAATACTCCCGCATCGCGGTCGCTATATTGCGGCCTGGGCGGTGATTTACCCACTGATTGTCTGGTGGCTGATGTATGGCGGTTTTTTTGGTCTTGAGCGGGTTGAAACCCGGCAATGGGGCGGGCTGACGCTAACTTTAATTATTGCATCAGTTGGGATTGCGGGGGCGCTGCCGTGGGGGATCTTACTGGCGTTAGGCCGCCGCTCTCATATGCCGATTGTGCGTATCTTGTCAGTCATTTTTATCGAATTCTGGCGCGGCGTACCGCTGATTACCGTTCTGTTTATGTCTTCGGTCATGCTGCCGTTGTTTATGGCAGAAGGCACCAGTATCGACAAACTGATCCGCGCGCTGGTCGGAGTGATTCTGTTTCAGTCAGCATATGTTGCAGAAGTCGTGCGAGGCGGATTACAGGCGCTGCCTAAAGGGCAATACGAAGCGGCAGAGTCGCTGGCGTTGGGGTACTGGAAAACTCAGGGACTGGTTATTCTGCCACAGGCGTTGAAGCTGGTGATTCCTGGGCTGGTAAATACCATCATCGCACTCTTCAAAGATACCAGCCTGGTGATCATTATCGGGTTGTTCGATCTTTTCAGTAGCGTTCAGCAGGCAACCGTTGATCCCGCCTGGTTGGGTATGTCGACGGAAGGGTATGTTTTCGCCGCACTGATCTACTGGATCTTCTGTTTCAGCATGTCGCGCTATAGCCAGCATCTGGAAAAACGTTTTAACACCGGGCGTACACCGCATTGAGGACACTATGAGCCAAATTTTACTGCAACCTGCTAACGCGATGATTACGCTGGAAAACGTCAATAAATGGTATGGGCAATTCCATGTCTTAAAAGATATTAATCTGACAGTGCAAACCGGTGAACGCATCGTTCTGTGCGGTCCTTCCGGTTCAGGGAAATCGACAACCATTCGCTGTATTAATCATCTGGAAGAACATCAACAGGGACGGATCGTGGTAGATGGCATCGAACTTAATGAAGATATCCGCAATATTGAGCGCGTCAGGCAGGAAGTGGGAATGGTCTTTCAGCATTTCAATCTCTTCCCTCATCTGACCGTTTTACAGAACTGTACCCTGGCACCGATTTGGGTACGCAAGATGCCAAAGAAAGAGGCTGAAGCTCTGGCGATGCATTACCTTGAGCGGGTGAGAATTGCCGAACATGCGCAGAAGTTTCCCGGACAGATTTCTGGTGGTCAGCAGCAACGCGTTGCCATAGCACGTTCACTTTGTATGAAACCAAAGATTATGCTGTTTGATGAACCTACGTCGGCGCTCGATCCGGAGATGGTGAAAGAAGTGCTGGATACGATGATTGGGCTGGCGCAGTCGGGTATGACAATGTTGTGTGTAACACATGAGATGGGGTTTGCACGAACCGTCGCTGACCGGGTGATTTTTATGGATCGTGGGGAAATAGTGGAGCAAGCTGCACCTGATGAATTTTTTGCACATCCTAAATCAGAGCGTACGAGGGCATTTTTATCGCAGGTAATCCATTAATTGAATGTTAGTTCGAAAAGCAAAAAGGCCATCCTTTCGGATGGCCTTTTTGCTTGATTTGATGTCTGGCAGTTTATGGCGGGCGTCCTGCCCGCCCCCCTTCGGGCCGTTGCTTCGCAACGTTCAAATCCGCTCCCGGCGGATTTGTCCTACTCTCCCGAGAGAACTCACCGACAAACAACAGATAAAACAAAAGGCCCAGTCTTTCGACTGAGCCTTTTGTTTTATTTGATGTCTGGCAGTTCCCTACTCTCGCATGGGGAGACCCCACACTACCATCGGCGCTACGGCGTTTCACTTCTGAGTTCGGCATGGGGTCAGGTGGGACCACCGCGCTACTGCCGCCAGACAAATTCTTTTCTAATCTGCCGAACTTTAACCTAAAAAGTGGTGCTGATACCCAGAGTCGAACTGGGGACCTCACCCTTACCAAGGGTGCGCTCTACCAACTGAGCCATATCAGCACGCTTAATTTGATGCCTGGCAGTTTATGAATCACGTTGTGATTCACCCTTCGGGCCGTTGCTTCGCAACGTTCAAAAGCTTTCGCTTTGTCCTACTCTCTTATCGAGTAGTGAACTGCCTCAAAGGTCAGTGCCATACTTCGTAATTTGATGCCTGGCAGTTCCCTACTCTCGCATGGGGAGACCCCACACTACCATCGGCGCTACGGCGTTTCACTTCTGAGTTCGGCATGGGGTCAGGTGGGACCACCGCGCTAAGGCCGCCAGGCAAATTCTGTTTTATCAGACCGCTTCTGCGTTCTGATTTAATCTGTATCAGGCTGAAAATCTTCTCTCATCCGCCAAAACATCTT
>NZ_RHJI01000010.1 GCF_004211955.1 Escherichia sp. E1V33 | reverse complement strand
CCCCTTACCCCCTAACGGGGGTGGCGATGGGCAGGTTAAACCTGAACGTCGCAAGGCAGAACGAATCGACTACGAATCCTTCCTGAACGCCTACAACACCGAAGTCGGTGACAGACTTCCACATGCTGTTGCGGTCAACGAGAAACGCAAACGCCGCCTGAAGAAAATCATCCCGCAACTGAAAACGCCAAACGTGGACGGTTTCAGGGCGTATGTCAGGGCATTTGTGCATCAGGCCAAGCCGTTTTACTTCGGAGACAACGACACGGGCTGGACGGCCGATTTTGATTACCTGCTGAGGGAAGACTCGTTAACGGGAGTTCGGGAAGGGAAGTTTGCAGACAGGGGGATTGCATGAGACAGGATATCGAAGCGAGCGTTATCGGTGGCCTGCTGATTGGTGGATTAACTCCAACCGCCAGTGACGTTCTGGCAACGCTGGAGCCGGAAGCGTTTTCAATTCCGCTCTACCGGAAAGCCTTCGAGGTTATCCGGAAGCAGGCGAGAAACAGAAACCTAATCGACGCGCTGATGGTTGCCGAGGAGTGCGGAGAGGAGCATTTCACGTCAATCCTGATGACCAGCAAAAACTGCCCGAGTGCAGCAAACCTGAAGGGATATGCCGGAATGGTCGCGGATAACTATCACCGCCGTCTGGTGCTGGAAATCCTGGATGAAATGCGTGAACCAATTCAGAGCGGAACCATCGACGCATCGAGTCAGGCGATGGATGAACTTGTAAAACGTCTCTCAGCTATCAGAAAGCCCCGTGACGAGGTTAAACCTGTACGGTTAGGGGAAATCATAACTGACTACACTGACACGCTTGACAGGCGTCTGAGGAACGGAGAAGAGTCAGATACCCTGAAGACCGGAATCGAAGAACTTGACGCCATCACCGGAGGGATGAACGCGGAAGACCTGGTGATTATCGCCGCTCGTCCTGGTATGGGGAAAACCGAACTGGCTCTGAAGATTGCCGAAGGCGTTGCAAGCCGCGTTATTCCTGGTTCTGACGTCCGGCGCGGGGTATTGATTTTCTCAATGGAAATGAGCGCATTGCAGATTGCAGAGAGAAGCATTGCCAACGCCGGGAGGATGTCGGTTAGCGTACTGCGAAATCCTGCATCGATGGATGACGAAGGCTGGGCGCGTGTTGCTAACGGCATGAGTCAGCTTGCGGATTTGGATGTATGGGTAGTCGATGCCTCGCGGTTATCGGTCGAAGAAATACGCTCAATCGCAGAACGGCACAAACAGGAAAATCCAAACCTGTCACTCATCATGGCGGATTATCTTGGCCTGATTGAGAAGCCGAAAGCAGACCGCAACGACCTTGCAATTGCTCACATCTCCGGAAGCCTGAAGGCGATGGCGAAAGACCTGAAAACGCCTGTTATCTCCCTGAGTCAGCTTTCGCGCGATGTTGAGAAGCGACCAAACAAACGCCCGACAAACGCAGATTTGCGTGATTCTGGAAGCATTGAACAGGACGCAGACTCAATCATCATGCTCTATCGGGAAGCGGTATATGACGAGAACAGTAGCGCCGCACCATTTGCTGAAATCATTGTGACGAAAAACCGTTTTGGCTCACTTGGTACGGTTTACCAGCGGTTCTGCAACGGGCACTTTGTTGCATGTGACCAGGATGAAGCCAGACAGATTTGCACAGCATCAAATGCGCCTGCTGCGCGTGGCAGACGATATGCACAAGGGGCGGACGTATGACCATCTACATCACTGAGCTGATAGCAGGCCTGCTGGTAATCGCAGGCCTTTTTATTTGGGGGAGGGTAAATCGTGGCTGAGTTAATTTTCTCTGCATTGAGGATTCTCGGTGCTATGTGGATGGTGGCGACGTTCATTGTTGTTGCCAGCAGTTTTGTCCGGTTGGTAGGCGAAGGTAAAGACCTGGTGGGTGTGCTTTTCGGTAGCATTTTCCTGTGGGTGATTATCGGTGTTATGCCTGTTGTCGTAGCAAAAGTGGCGTGGCGTTTTGTGAGTTGAGGTAACGATGAAGCAAATATACATGCTTCGCAACGAAGCAATCAGAAACAATGCCATAGACGCAATACTCTCACTTCCCATCGACGACAAGTCACCTCACGAAGTCCACATTAAAGAACCAAAGCGGAGCAATCCTCAAAACCGCCTTATGTGGGCGTTATTGCAGGACGTATCACGTCAGGTGCTTTGGCATGGAAAGAGACTTGCGCCGGAGGACTGGAAAGATCTGTTCACTGCCCTGTGGCTTAAGACCAAAAAACTGGAGCAACGAAGTGCGCCTGGTATCGACGGTGGCGTTGTTATGCTTGGCGTGCGTACCAGCAAAATGCGAAAGGCCAGCATGACTGAGCTTATCGAAATCATGTTCTGGTTCGGCTCAGAGCGCAACGTGCGGTGGAGTGATGACTCCCGGCGAGAGTATGAATGGTCACAACGAAAAGGGAAGGCTGCATGACTATCAAATCAAATACGCCAGCACACGACAAGGACTGCTGGCAAACGCCGCTTTGGCTTTTTGATGCACTGGATATTGAGTTTGGATTCTGGCTGGATTCGGCAGCGAGCGACAAAAACGCTCTGTGCGCTCACTGGCTAACTGAGGCCGACGACGCGCTCAATTCTGAGTGGATAAGCCACGGTGCAATCTGGAATAACCCACCGTACAGCAATATCAGGCCGTGGGTGGAAAAAGCCGCTGAGCAGTGCATACAACAGCGACAGACGGTAGTGATGCTTGTGCCAGAGGATATGTCTGTCGGATGGTTCAGCGAGGCTCTGGAGAGTGTTGACGAAGTTCGCATCATCACTGATGGACGGATTAATTTTATCGAACCATCGACAGGGCTGGAGAAGAAGGGAAACAGCAAAGGTTCCATGCTGCTGATTTGGCGACCGTTCATCAGTCCTCGACGGATGTTTACTACCGTATCCAAATCGGCATTGATGGCGATCGGGCAGGGCGCCAGGAGGGCGGCATGAGACGACAGCGACGAAGTATCACCGACATAATCTGTGAAAACTGCAAATACCTTCCAACGAAACGCTCCAGAAATAAACCAAAGCCAATCCCAAAAGAATCTGACGTAAAAACCTTCAATTATACGGCTCACCTGTGGGATATCCGGTGGCTAAGACATCGTGCGAGGAAATGACAATGCTTTTAATTCAACCTGGATTTGGCCTTAGCATCAAAAAAGGACACATGTTTGGCGAGAAAGAGTCTCAACGAAAAATGGTGTCGATACAGTTGCCATTTATCAGTATTTATTGGCTAAACAGGGAGGCAACAAATTATTGGTATACATGCGCCAGAGCAGCATTTAACGACCCTGACTGGTTTGTGAAAAACCACCACGCAGTTCGTCAGGCAAAGAGAAAGGCCAATACGACATACATGAAGGCGTATCGAAAAGCATGGAAAGAACACCGCGATCGATACCAGCAAGACATGGAAAAGCTTGAATCAGAAAACATGGAATTAAGACGAAAGCTTGGTGAAGCAAAACGAGACATTGATGCTTACAAGCGACTTTTTAATGGTGAAAGCCATGCTTAGTCCATCCCAATCTCTTCAATACCAGAAAGAAAGCGTCGAGCGAGCTTTAACGTGCGCTAACTGCGGTCAGAAGCTGCATGTGCTGGAAGTTCACGTGTGCTCCGATTGCTGCGCAGAACTGATGAGCGATCCGAATAGCTCAATGTACGAGGAAGAAGACGATGGCTAAACCAGCGCGAAGACGATGTAAAAACGATGAATGTCGGGAATGGTTTCACCCTGCATTCGCCAATCAGTGGTGGTGCTCTCCAGAGTGTGGAACCAAGATAGCACTCGAACGACGAAGCAAAGAACGCGAAAAAGCGGAAAAGGCAGCAGAGAAGAAACGACGACGAGAGGAGCAGAAACAGAAAGATAAACTTAAGATTCGAAAACTCGCCTTAAAGCCCCGCAGTTACTGGATTAAACAAGCCCAACAAGCCGTAAACGCCTTCATCAGAGAAAGAGACCGCGACTTACCATGTATCTCGTGCGGAACGCTCACGTCTGCTCAGTGGGATGCCGGGCATTACCGGACAACTGCTGCGGCGCCTCAACTCCGATTTGATGAACGCAATATTCACAAGCAATGCGTGGTGTGCAACCAGCACAAAAGCGGAAATCTCGTTCCGTATCGCGTCGAACTGATTAACCGCATCGGGCAGGAAGCAGTAGACGAAATCGAATCAAACCATAACCGCCATCGCTGGACTGTCGAAGAGTGCAGGGCCATCAAGGCGGAGTATCAACAGAAACTTAAAAAACTGCGAAACAGCAGAAGTGAGGCTGCATGAATATCTACGAAAGAATTGATGGCAGCAAATACCGAAATATTTGGGTAGTTGGCGATCTGCACGGATGCTACACGAACCTGATGAACAAACTGGATACGATTGGATTCGACAACAAAAAAGACCTGCTTATCTCGGTGGGCGATTTGGTTGATCGTGGTGCAGAGAACGTTGAATGCTTGGAATTAATCACATTCCCCTGGTTCAGAGCTGTACGTGGAAACCATGAGCAAATGATGATTGATGGCTTATCAGAGCGTGGAAACGTTAATCACTGGCTGCTTAATGGCGGTGGCTGGTTCTTTAATCTCGATTACGACAAAGAAATTCTGGCTAAAGCTCTTGCCCATAAAGCAGAAGAACTTCCGTTAATTATCGAACTGGTGAGCAAAGGTAAAAAATATGTCATCTGCCACGCCGATTATCCTTGTGACGAATACGAATTTGGAAAACCAGTTGATCATCAGCAGGTAATCTGGAACCGCGAACGAATCAGCAACTCACAAGACGGGATCGTTAAAGAAATTAAAGGCGCGGACACGTTTATCTTTGGTCATACGCCAGCAGTGAAACCACTCAAATTTGCCAACCAGATGTATATCGATACTGGGGCAGTGTTCTGCGGAAATCTCACATTGATTCAGGTACAGGGAGAAGGCGCGTGGGCATAAGAGAACTAAACCTCACCAAAGAACAGCATGAGTGGCTGAATGGCTGGCTTGAACTGTGGGGCGCATGGGTTTATTCAGGTCGTCTGGAAAAGCGCATGAGCAGCGTAATAGCGAAGTTCATGGAGAGCGTAGAGCCGGGAAGAGTTATGACAAGGCCAATGTGTAATGATGATGATGGAATGTTGATTTCTCAGGTCGTCGATTCCGTCATGTACATTGACAAGAAAGCCTTTGGAATCCTCCTCAGCTACTACGCTCATGGCTCTTCCAAGCACGCCATTGCATCTTACTATCATCGCGTCGCAAGACCTCGCAAGATGTTATGCCGTGGCGGCGGGCGCATTCAAAAACCATCGCTCGCAACCTGTCGACGGGAAGTTGACGAAATCCTTAATGCCTCGTTGTTTATGATTTACCCGGTTCTGGATAGTGCGTTTAAAAATCGGAAACGTGTAGAGAAAATTAAACATGTAGCATAGAACGTGTTGACATCATTGAGCAAATGAGCAACACTATTCGCATAAGCTGCCGTTAGTGACTCTTAAGTTGCAACGGTGGCTTTTTTTATTTGGGTCAGTCGTATAAAGGTCATTACGGAAGGCTGTTAACCTTCTTATCGTGGTTCGAGTCCACGCTGTCCCGCCAAACATGCTGGTTTAGCTCCAATGGTAGAGCAGTCGCCTTGTAAGCGAATGGGTAGCGGTTCAAGTCCGTTAATCAGCACCATAACTGAGCCGTAGCCACTGGCTGTCCTGAATTCATCAGTGATAGTTACGCTGCGGCCTTCTACACATGACCTTCGTGAAAGCGGGTGGCAAGAGGTTGCGCTAACAACCTCCTGCCGTTTTGCCCGTGCATATCGGTCACGAACAAATCTGATTACTAAACACAGTAGCCTGGATTTGTTCTATCAGTAATCGACCTTATTCCTAATTAAATAGAGCAAATCCCCTTATTGGGGGTAAGACATGAAGATGCCAGAAAAACATGACCTGTTAGCCGCCATTCTCGCGGCAAAGGAACAAGGCATCGGGGCAATCCTTGCGTTTGCAATGGCGTACCTTCGCGGCAGATATAATGGCGGTGCGTTTACAAAAACAGTAATCGACGCAACGATGTGCGCCATTATCGCCTGGTTCATTCGTGACCTTCTCGACTTCGCCGGACTAAGTAGCAATCTTGCTTATATAACGAGCGTGTTCATCGGCTACATCGGTACTGACTCGATTGGTTCGCTTATCAAACGCTTCGCTGCTAAAAAAGCCGGAGTAGAAGATGGTGGAAATCAATAATCAACGTAAGGCGTTCCTCGATATGCTGGCGTGGTCAGAGGGAACTGATAACGGACGTCAGAAAACCAGAAATCATGGTTATGACGTCATTGTAGGCGGAGAGCTATTCACTGATTACTCCGATCACCCTCGCAAACTTGTCACGCTAAACCCAAAACTCAAATCAACAGCAGCCGGGCGCTACCAGCTTCTTTCCCGTTGGTGGGATTCCTATCGTAAGCAGCTTGGCCTGAAAGACTTCTCTCCGAAAAGCCAAGACGCTGTGGCATTGCAGCAGATTAAAGAGCGTGGCGCTTTACCGATGATTGATTGCGGTGATATCCGTCAGGCTATCGATCGTTGCAGCAATATCTGGGCTTCACTGCCGGGCGCTGGTTATGGTCAGTTCGAGCATAAGGCTGACAACCTGATTGCAAAATTCAAAGAAGCAGGCGGAACGGTCAGAGAGATTGAGGCATGAGCAGATTAACCGCGATTATCTCCGCTCTGGTTATCTGCATCATCGTCTGCCTGTCATGGGCTGTTAATCATTACCGTGATAACGCCATCGCCTACAAAGAGCAGCGCGATAAAGCCACATCCATCATCGCTGATATGCAGAAGCGGCAACGTGATGTAGCAGAACTTGACGCCAGATACACAAAGGAGCTTGCTGATGCTAATGCGACTATCGAAAGTCTCCGTGCTGATGTTTCTGCTGGTCGTAAGCGCCTGCAAGTCGCCGCCACCTGTGCAAAGTCAACGACCGGAGCCAGCAGCATGGGCAATGGAGAAGGCCCAAGACTTACAGCAGATGCTGAACTCAATTATTACCGTCTCCGAAGTGGAATCGACAGGATAACCGTGCAGGTTAACTACTTGCAGGAGTACATCAGGACGCAATGCTTGAAATAGGTAGCCATTTATGGCTATAACTTTTCATATTTATGGGGAATAATCTACCTAGCTGCAATCCGCAGCCAAAAATAGAGAATTACAAATGCCACAAGTCTTATTTATTGGTGGACCTTGGGACCGAACCATTAGAATGGTGAACAACAGTGGTGACTTGATAGCTGATCATAATGGTCAGGAAGTACATTATTCAGGATGTGTGCACGAAATGCCATCAAGGACACGTTATCTTATTGCTTGCAGCCCTGATGCCGACATCCAAACAGTTCCTAGAGCGATTCAAGAATCAGGACATATGTCATTTAAATAAAATCACATGCTTTATTGACCGCCCGCGGGCGGTTTTTCGTTGCTATCGCCATAGGTAGATTAGCGTAATGAGATAACCACAAAAAATAAGAAAATGGTAATGCGCATTTTCTTATTGTGATAAATGTGGCTAATGCTTATTCAAAATAGTTTAAGTTCATCATTTAATTTTCTTATTAAACGCATATGTTCTCTATCATATCCGGATAGGGGTTTAGTTATTCCTATTAGATAGGCGGGTTTGGTTTTTGTTTCCATCATTGTTGATAAAGGATGAGGTGAAGATGAAACAAACACTGGTGGGATCTCGATATCCCTGTTGTTAAACTGGTCACCTGTTAAATCAATATTTATCCCATTAATTTCTATCCAGATATGGCTTTTGTCGGCTAATTGGTTGTTGTTGCGGTCACCGTCATCACATTTCCCTGTTACGGTATTAGGATGAGAGCCTGTCAGTTTGTAAAGAATAACAGACAAACATTCAGTGACTAAACCACAACAGCCGTGAGGGAAGTTTTTTGTTGAACTGCCAACTGTTTTCTCCAAAGTTCCATCTTCTGACCATTTATCCAAGCAATTACGGATTCTGATACATAAGTTTTCTATTTCTATCTGATTCATTAATGAACACCTTCAATGTCACTCATCGACAAACAAGAAACGTTCTGTCGTTGGTAATTCATCAATTTAAGCGGCGAGCAAGTGGCTACTCTGACGGGATAAGACTTACGATTGCTATCGTACTACTCCCAAAAACCTGTCAAAAATTAACGTCAAACCAAGGATTATTGAACTGAAAGCTCAATGCAATGATCTGGTTGGTATAAATGTGACATATGTCATGAATCGACTAGTTGAGATAGTCCAGATGAGCGTGCTCGGCATCATCACAACAACCGGAGCCAACAATGGCAGAGATTATTCCCATGACTGAAGAACAGAAATTCCAGTTAGAGATTTACAAACTGGTCATGAACCAGAACGCAGCTGCAGAGGAAGCATTTCAGTTCATTGGTACTGACGAGCTGAAGCTTGAGCTATTCAAAATTCACTTCCAGTCAGGTGGCGCTAATTCAGATATCACGACTCGAACTATCGAAGCGGTGCGTAAATCGAAGGAAGCGTTAGACCTGTTCACCACCGGAGCATGATGTGAGCCGCGTAATCAATTTTGGTAAGGAGAAGAAATTCCCAATTACTCAAGAGCTATACGAGCGACTTGAAAGCGTTATTCATGATTATGGTGAAATCAGTGTATGTGAGGCGATTGGCACACTCGAATTGCTGAAGCAGTCATTGATTGAAAGCATGAAGAGCCAACGACCTGAAATGACAATTAAGTGAGATGAATATGGCGACTGAATCAAAAGCTGGTCGCCCCTCTGATTATATGCCGGAGGTGGCTGACGATATCTGCTCGTTGCTTTCTTCTGGCGAAAGTCTGCTGAAAGTATGTAAGCGTCCTGGCATGCCGGATAAGTCCACTGTTTTCCGCTGGTTGGCAAAGCATGAGGATTTTCGCGACAAGTACGCGAAGGCAACTGAGGCACGAGCTGATTCTATTTTCGAAGAGATATTCGAAATTGCTGACAATGCGATTCCAGATGCTGCTGAGGTGGCAAAGGCAAGACTTCGCGTTGATACCCGCAAATGGGCGCTGGCCAGAATGAATCCCCGTAAGTATGGCGACAAGGTAACTAACGAGCTTGTCGGTAAGGACGGCGGCGCAATCCAGATTGAAACATCACCGATGAGTACTCTATTCGGAAAATGACCTCGATTAATCCTATCTTTGAACCGTTCATTGAGGCGCATCGCTACAAAGTCGCCAAAGGCGGTCGAGGTAGCGGTAAGTCATGGGCAATTGCTAGGCTGCTTGTTGAAGCGGCGCGTCGGCAGCCTGTGCGTATTCTCTGCGCTCGTGAACTGCAAAACAGTATCAGCGATTCGGTAATCCGGTTGCTTGAAGATACCATCGAGCGTGAAGGGTATTCGGCTGAGTTTGAAATTCAGCGTTCCATGATTCGTCATCTCGGAACGAATGCTGAGTTCATGTTCTACGGCATCAAAAACAACCCGACGAAGATTAAATCGCTCGAAGGCATTGATATCTGCTGGGTGGAAGAAGCGGAAGCGGTAACGAAGGAATCATGGGATATCCTGATACCAACCATCCGTAAGCCGTTCTCTGAAATATGGGTAAGCTTCAACCCGAAAAACATACTCGACGATACCTATCAGCGGTTCGTCGTAAATCCTCCCGATGATATTTGCCTACTGACGGTGAACTACACCGACAACCCGCACTTTCCTGAAGTTCTCCGTCTGGAGATGGAAGAGTGCAAACGCAGAAATCCGACACTGTATCGTCACATCTGGCTTGGTGAGCCAGTGAGCGCAAGTGATATGGCAATTATCAAACGTGAATGGCTTGAAGCCGCAACCGATGCGCACAAGAAACTCGGATGGAAGGCGAAAGGCGCTGTTGTCTCTGCGCATGACCCGTCAGATACAGGACCGGATGCTAAAGGTTATGCATCGCGCCACGGTTCGGTAGTTAAGCGCATTGCCGAAGGTCTGCTGATGGACATCAACGAGGGTGCTGACTGGGCTACTTCGCTGGCGATTGAAGACGGCGCTGACCATTACCTGTGGGATGGCGATGGTGTCGGTGCAGGGCTACGCAGACAGACAACGGAAGCATTCTCCGGCAAGAAAATTACCGCCACGATGTTCAAGGGCAGCGAATCGCCATTCGATGAAGATGCGCCTTATCAGGCCGGAGCATGGGCTGATGAAGTCGTGCAGGGAGACAACGTCCGCACTATTGGCGATGTTTTCCGCAATAAGCGAGCGCAATTCTATTACGCACTGGCTGACAGGCTGTATCTGACATATCGGGCGGTTGTTCACGGTGAGTATGCAGACCCCGACGACATGCTGAGTTTCGACAAAGAAGCGATAGGCGAGAAGATGCTGGAGAAGCTGTTTGCAGAACTGACGCAGATTCAGCGCAAATTCAATAACAACGGGAAGCTGGAGCTTATGACTAAGGTCGAAATGAAGCAGAAGCTCGGTATTCCATCTCCTAACCTGGCTGATGCGCTGATGATGTGTATGCATTGCCCGGAGTCGGCTGCGCAACCCGACTATTCCAGTTACTCAATTCCTTGTGGTGTAGGTTGATATGGCAGAAAAAAAGATGGCTGACTGGCATCGCAAGGTGCTGTGCAACTTTGATAATGCTTGGTCAGCAACGCAGGATATGCGTGAGCAGATTATTGAGGCTCAACGTTTCGTCCGGGTGTCCGGCGCACAGTGGGAAGGCAGCACAAACGCTGGTTACTCATTTGATGAAGGCAGGTTTGAGCATTATCCGCGCTTTGAACTAAATAAGATTGCCCGTGAATGTGATCGCATCATTGGCGAGTATCGACAGAATCGCATCAGCGTTAAATTCAGACCGAAGGACGATAAGGCATCGGAAGCGTTAGCCGAAAAGATGAACGGAAAATTCCGCGCTGACTATCAGGAAACATCCGGTGGCGAAGCGTGTGATAACGCATTTGATGATGCCGTAACGGGCGGATTCGGTTGTTTCCGCATGTGTGCCGATTACGAAGATGAAATGGATCCGAGTAACGAGCAGCGACGCATCAGTCTTCTTCCTGTTTACGACCCGGCGACATGCGTTTTCTTCGATCAGGACAGCAAGCAATATGACCGCTCTGATGCTATGTGGGCTATGGAAATGTTCTCCATGACGCCTAAAGCGTTCGAGGCTGAATACCCTGATTCCATCGCGGCAAGCCTTTCTCGTGATGACACTGGCACTCAATATGACTGGTCAACGCCAGATGCCATCTATGTTGGGCGCTACTACGAAGTTCGCATAGAGAAGGTGAAGCTCACGGCATGGCGCAACCCTGTTAGCGGAGAAACGGCAATCTATGATGAAGATCAAATCAAAGATATTGTCGATGAGCTAACCGATGGTGCATTCGAACTGATCGGTGAGCGGACGGTGAAGAAACGCAGAGTTTATTGCGGTCTTCTGTCTGGCGCTGAATGGCTGGAAGAACCTAAGCGTATTCCGGGCGAACATATTCCTCTCATCCCGGTATATGGGCGTCGTTCATTTGTTGATAATCAGGAGCGAATCGAAGGCCACGCAGCAAAAGCGATGGATGCACAGCGTCTTGAGAACCTGATGGTTTCCATGATTGCAGATAACGCTACTCAGGCTGGCGGTGATGGCATTCCTATCGTGGATGTTGATTTCATTCCCGGTCCATTAATGAATCACTGGGCAGAGAGGAATAAGAAAAGACCTGCAGTTCTTCCCATGACCAGCAAGAAGGACAAAAACGGAACGGTCATTTCAGAGGCTCAGGTTGCTGGCTGGACACCTCCGACACAAATGCCTCCTGCTCTTGCCGGGCTATTGCAGTACACCGGAACGGCTATTCAGCAAATTACAGGTGCGTCGCAGCTTGAGAACATGCCGAGCAACGTCGCCACCGATACCGTTGATAGCATCTTTAACCGGATGGATACGCAGTCCTATATCTACATGGACAACATGGCTAAATCCATGCGTCGCGCTGGCGTTGTGTGGCTTTCTATGGCGCGTGAGGTCTATGGCAGTGATACGCCGATGCGTATCGTTAATGAGGACGGCAGCGATGACGTGGCGCTGATGACTGGTGAAGTGGTTGACCGTCAGACAGGGCAGGTTATCGCGCTTAATGACCTTTCGCAGGGTAACTATGAAGTGACTGTCGATGTTGGTCAGTCGTTCGCTACTCGCCGTGATGCAACGGTTAAGTCGTTACTTTCCATGCTGGCACTTATCCCACCAGGAACGCCGAAGCACGACCTTGTATCGTCGATGATTCTCGACAATATGGACGGCGAAGGGATGGACGACCTTAAAGAATACAACCGCAATCAGTTGCTTCTGTCTGGCGTTATCAAGCCGAGAACGCCAGAAGAACAGCAAATGGTTGAGCAGGCGAAACAACAACAGGCCAGTCAGCCAGATCCGGCTATGGTTGCTGCGCAAGGTCAGCTTCTTGCTGGTCAGGCTGAATTGCAGAAAGCGCAGAACGAACAGGCAGCCATTCAGGTTAAAGCATTCCAGGCACAGACTGATGCTCAGGTTGCAGCGGCAAATGTTGTGAAAATCCTCGCATCTGCCGATAGCCAGCAGAGATCTGATATCCGCGAGGCTCTGAAACTGCTCGGACAGTTCCAGCAACAGCAAGGAGACAATGCCCGTGCTGATGCAGAGCTTGTCCTGAAAAGTCAGGCACAGGGCCATGCGCAGCGCATGGATATCAGCAGCATCCTGCCAAAATCAACTCAGCAACAACCACAGCAGTAATTAACCCATAACGTGCAATGGCTGTCTTTATGAGGCCTGGCACCCTATTGCCTTCCGATGGGCTGAACATCGAGTAAACAGGGGTAACAAATGGACCAGATGGCAGAAAACACACCAGAAGTTGAAATCGAAACCGACGCGTCAGAGCAGGTTCCTGATGATGTCGAACTGGCTGAAGAAGTCGAAACGGAAGATGGCAGTGAGTCCTCCGGAAATGATGCAGAGGAAGCTACTGACACTGATGACGACGAATCAGAACAGGAATTCTACTTTGGTGACGAAAAGCTGGATTCGCCAACCAGCGAAGATGGCGCAGAGCATGGACTGGTAAAACACCTGCGCAAGACGATTAAAGAGAAAGACCGTGAGCTGAAAGAGCTGATGCGTCAGTCTCAGAAACCCGTCGAGCAGCAGCCGGTAATCACTCAACCACCGCGAATGCCAAAACTGGATGATGAGGACATCGGTTTCGATGAAGAAATCTATCAGCAACGTATGGCTAAGTGGGCAGAGGATAACGGCAAGTACCAGCAACAGGAGATGGCTCGCAAGCAGAAGGAGCAGGAGCTTCAGGCTGCCTATCAAGAGCGATTATCCAAATATCAGCAACGTGTTAAGGCTCTCAAGGTTCCTGGCTATCAGGAAGCAGAACAGGCCGTACTCGAGGAAATCCCCATCGAGACACAAAACGCGATCCTGTTTGAGTCAGAGAAGCCGGAAATCGTTGTTCTGGCACTCGGTCGCAACGCTGAACTGCGCAAGCAACTGGCAGAAGCTACCAACCCCGTAGCAATTGGTCGTCTGCTGGAACGTATCGAATCGAAGGCCAGAATCATGCCAAAAGCAAAAACCACGGCAGCCACAACCCCGACAGTTAAGGGGAGCAACGGCGCAGTAATCAACAACCTCGACAAACTGAAAGCCAAGGCGCTGGAAACTGGTGACTGGACGCCGTATTTCGCCGCTAAAAAGGCAAAAAAATAACCTATCGGAGCATTAAGCATGGCTAACCAATTAGCAAAAGACCTTGAAATCATGTTCGAAAACTACGTTGAAGGCTTTGAGGCCGCCTGCGTAGTTTCCCGTAACGCTAAAAAATTCCGTCCCGGTGATACAGCAATGCAGCGAGCAGGTGATGTTCTGTATCGTCCGCAGCATTACCACATGAACATTGAGGAAGGCCTCGACCTCAGCAGCAAAACGCCAACAGCACTGGTTCAGCGTCTTGTTCCTTCAGTGTTCAAGGAGCCGAAAAACATTCTGTACACTCTGGATGCGCGTGAAATGCGTGACCCTGAGCATAAAACTGAAGCTGGTCGCGCCGCAGGTATGCGCCTTGCTGCACAGATTGACTCTGACCTGATTTCCATGGTCACGCAGCGTGCTACTAACGTGATCACTATGGCTGACTCAACCACAGGTACACAGGGCCGTGATTTGTGGAACTGTGCGGCAGGTATTGATGCCACCATGACGGCGATTGGTGTACCTCAGGGTATCAACCGTCGCTCTTTCTGGAACCCCTTCAACTACAAAGACCTTGCTGGCGAGCTTGGTCACCGTGCCTATGCTCAGGGCGCAACCCTGACGGCATACGAAAAAGCGCAGATCCCTCCGGTTGCGTCCTTCGATAGCTACAAGACCGATATTTCTGGTCGTGTTCCGAAGGGTACAGCAACTTCCCTGACGCTGGCGGCTGAACCTGCGCACAAGGTTGAAGCGAAAGATGCCAACGATATGCCAGTGGATAACCGACAGGGGACCATTACGGTATCTGCATCTGGTTTGCAGGTTGGCGATGCGTTCACCATTGCTGGCGTGAATTCCGTACACCAGATCACCAAAGATACCACCGGGCAGCCGCAGGTATTCCGCGTTCTGGCAGTAAGCGGAACGACAGTAACTATCTCCCCGAAAATTCTGCCGCCTGACAACGCGGATGTCGCCAGCCGACCATATGCAAACGTTGATGCTAACGCGGCAAATGGTGCAGCAATTACCATTCTCAACAAAAATGCCGCACCGGCTAACCTGTTCTGGGCTGATGGTTCTGTTGAGCTGATGTACGGCAAACTGGCATTCCCGACTGGTCAGGGGCCACAGGTAATGACAGCAACCACCGAGCAGGGCGCTACGCTGATCATGTCTTACGCCTTCGACCACATCAAAGGCGTAACCACTGCACGTTTCACCACTCTGTACGGTTGCTCTGTACTGGTTCCTGAATATACGGGCATCGTTATTGCCGGGCAGTAATTTAGGTGGGGCTTCGGCCCCATTTTTATTGGGAGAAGACAATGGCACGAACAATGCTCTATAAGCCGGGCAACATGATCACCTGTGGTCAGTTTGCTGTCGATTACATCATTGTTGATGACGAAGAAGTTAAATCTCACCTGAAAAAAGGCTGGGTAAAAACTCCTGAAGAAACCGCAACGAAGCAAAAAGTGGCTAAGGCGGAAGAAGATGGCGAAAACGAAGGGTGATCTCGTTCTAAAGGCTTTACGAAAAGCCGGGCTGTATTCCAATGCCACGTTGACAGATGCTGACCCTCAGGCAATTGAAGATGCCATTAATGACCTCGAAGACATGATGGCAGCATGGCAGGCTAAAGGTATCGAGCTTGGGTATCAGTTTGCTGATACAGAAAACGGCATCATGCCGTTACCTGACGATGATTCAGGTATCCCTGCATGGGCAAATGATGGCGTCGCTTTGAAACTCGCTGTGCAGGTGTGCATGGATAACGTCATTCAGCCGTCAGACGCTCTCCTTACCGCTGCTGACAGTGCATATCAGACAATCTGTATCGCTTTAACCAAAATACCACCACTTGAGCGGCGAAATGACATGCCTCGCGGTAGTGGTAACAAAAGCGCGTTTACGTGGAATCGGTTTTACATCGAGAAAGATGATCCGAGTACGTGAGGTGAATAAATGCCGATTCAGCAACTTCCGCTTATGAAAGGTGTCGGCAAAGACTTTAGAAACGCCGACTATATCGACTATCTGCCAGTGAATATGCTGGCTACACCCAAAGAAATCCTCAACAGCAGCGGATATCTTCGCTCATTCCCGGGCATTGCCAAACGCTCTGATGTGAACGGCGTATCTCGCGGCGTCGAGTACAACATGGCGCAGAGTGCTGTTTATCGCGTGTGCGGGGGCAAGCTGTATAAGGGCGAAAGCGAAGTCGGTGATGTTGCCGGAAGTGGTCGTGTATCAATGGCGCATGGTCGGACATCACAGGCGGTAGGCGTTAATGGTCAACTGGTCGAGTATCGCTATGATGGCACGGTTAAAACCGTCTCAAACTGGCCTACAGACAGCGGATTCACGCAGTATGAGTTGGGATCAGTCCGCGATATTACGCGCTTACGTGGGCGTTATGCGTGGTCAAAAGACGGCACTGATTCATGGTTTATCACTGACCTTGAAGACGAATCGCATCCTGACCGTTACAGCGCACAATATCGCGCCGAGTCTCAGCCGGACGGCATCATCGGCATAGGTACATGGCGAGATTTCATCGTCTGTTTTGGTTCATCGACGATTGAATATTTCTCCCTGACTGGCGCAACCACTGTTGGTGCCGCTTTGTATGTCGCACAGCCATCGCTGATGGTGCAAAAAGGAATAGCCGGAACCTACTGCAAAACGCCGTTTGCTGATTCTTATGCGTTCATCAGCAATCCTGCAACAGGTGCGCCGTCTGTGTACATCATCGGATCCGGTCAGGTGTCACCAATCGCCAGCGCGAGCATTGAGAAAATTCTCCGCTCCTACACTGCTGATGAACTGGCTGATGGCGTGATGGAGTCTCTGCGATTTGATGCTCATGAGTTGCTGATTATCCACCTTCCGCGTCACGTCCTCGTGTACGACGCATCTTCAAGCGCCAATGGCCCACAATGGTGTGTACTGAAAACAGGCCTGTATGGCGATGTGTACCGCGCCATTGACTTCATTTACGAAGGCAATCAGATAACGTGCGGCGATAAGCTGGAATCTGTTACCGGGAAACTGCAATTCGATATCAGCAGCCAGTACGACAAGCAACAGGAACACCTGCTGTTTACTCCGTTGTTCAAAGCGGATAACGCCAGAGTTTTCGACCTTGAAGTTGAATCGTCAACTGGCGTTGCGCAGTACGCTGACCGCCTGTTCCTCTCTGCTACCACTGACGGCATAAATTACGGGCGTGAGCAGATGATTGAGCAGAATGAACCGTTCGTTTACGACAAGCGCGTTTTGTGGAAGCGAGTTGGGCGCATCAGGAAAAATGTCGGCTTCAAATTGCGCGTTATCACTAAGTCACCTGTCACTCTGTCAGGCTGCCAGATAAGGATTGAGTAATGGCTGATTCAAATCTCAACACACCTGTTATTGTACAGGCCACACGACTCGACACGTCAATTCTTCCGCGCGACATCTTCTCTCAGTCATACCTGCTGTATGTTATCGCACAGGGTACAGACGTTGGTAACGTAGCAAACAAAGCTAACGAAGCAGGTCAGGGAGCTTATGAAGCGCAGGTCAGGAACGAACAGCAGGACGATGAACTTGCAGACCATGAACTACGAATTAAACAACTGCGCATTGAAGTTGATGGTCATGAAGTAAGAATTACCGGAAATACAGCGGCAATTGCTGATTTAGGTGTGAGAATAACCACAGTTGAAGGTGAAGTTCTCAACATTCAATCTGAAATATCATCTCTTGATGGAAGAGTGACATCTGTTGAAAACGATGTTGGTAATCTCAGTTTGGACTACGTTTCCAAGGCTGAAGTAAGTCAACAATCACTATCATCGCCTCTCAATGTGACAACATCATACTCAGTTGGAGGGGTAAAGGTGGTCGGTGCAAGACAAAACGGTTGGACTGCCGGCACAGGAACCCCGCTAACAAGCGCGTTTACTGCAAATCAACCGTATCCTCTTTCAACAACCTACGTTCGGGCAGAAGTAGATGATATAGCCACTGGTTTGATTCAGGCTAGACAACGAATACTTGCCCTTGAAAACGCACTGCGAACACATGGTTTAATAAACTAATGGAAATAAAGCTCATCGATAATCCGGTGAAGCTTGCAGAATTCCTCAACAATCCAGAAAACACGGGAAATATCGTAGACAGTGGAGATAAATACTACATCAAGCCTGATGCGGTATATCTCGGTATCTACGAAGGATTAGTGCTGGCTGGCGTTCATGAAGTGCGTAACTTCTGGCATAGCGTTGTGGAATGCCATGCGGTGTACGACCCCGGATTCCGTGGAGAATATGCACTGCAAGGGCACCGATTATTCTGCAAATGGCTTCTCGAAAACTCACCATTCCTCAACAGCATCACCATGGTTCCTGATACCACAAAATACGGACGGGCAATTATCCGTTTGCTTGGCGCTACCCGTGTTGGTCACCTTGATGATGCTTATACCAGCAATGGAAAGCCTGTAGGCATCACTATTTATCAGTTACCGCGCTCAAAATACGAGGAGCTAACGAATGTTAATTTTCCAGATTGCTAATAAGCACCTCAATAAAGCTGTTTACTGCAAAGGTGGCAGTGATAGCGGAGCAAAAGCGAGTGCACGCGCAACGGAAAAAGGTATCGATCTACAGCGCGAAATGTGGCAAACGAACATGCAAAACCTTGCACCGTTCACGCCACTCGCTCAGCAGTATGTATCACAATTGCAGAATCTTTCCTCACTTCAGGGGCAAGGGCAGGCACTTAACCAGTATTACAACTCACAGCAGTACAAAGACCTGGCAGGTCAGGCGCGTTACCAGAGCCTGGCAGCAGCAGAGGCAACGGGTGGATTAGGCTCTACGGCAACCGGAAACCAGTTGGCAGCAATCGCACCTACACTCGGTCAAAACTGGCTGTCAGGTCAGATGAACAACTACAACAATCTGGCAAACATTGGCCTTGGTGCTCTTACAGGTCAGGCAAACGCCGGACAGAACTACGCCAACAACGTTAGTCAATTGTATCAACAGCAGGCGGCAGCATCTGCGGCTAATGCGAATAAACCATCAGGATTTCAGAGCGCCCTTGGTGGAGCGGCGGCAGGTGCAGCTGCAGGTACTGCAATCATGCCTGGTTGGGGGACAGCAATTGGTGCTGGCGTAGGTCTTCTTGGTTCACTGTTTTAATGGAGGTATCTCTTGGCTACATGGCAACAGGCTGGTAATTCAGGCGCGCTTCTTGCCGGGTTGGGCGGCATGAACTCCAACTCTCCAAGAGCAAGTGATGCAGACGCCACGCTTGCATACATTCGACAGAATAATGAGATGGAGCGTACAGGACGTAATAACGTTGGCTTGCAGGCTTTGCAGGGTATTTCATCTGTCATGGATATGTATAAGCAGATGGATCTGCAGAAGCGACAGCAAGAGTTTCAGCAGGCTTATGCTGATGCATATACATCTGGTGACCGCGATGCCATGCGAAAACTGGCATCACAGTATCCTGAGCAGTTCGACGCTGTAAGAAACGGCATGAAATTTGTCGATGAAGACCAGCGTTCTACTGTCGGTACACTGGCAGCAAGTGCCAGACTCGCAGGTTCATCTCCAGAAGCCATGATGTCATGGCTGCAGAACAACGCATCTGAGCTTTCTCGCGCCGGAGTAGACCCTCTGGATGTGGCGAAAATGTATCAGCAAAATCCACAAGGTTTCACAGAGTTTGTTGATCACCTTGGAATGGCTGCACTTGGTCCAGAACAATATTTTCAGGCACAAGACAGAATCGTTGGTCGTGAGATTGACCGTGGAAAACTTGCAGAGACAATCCGTAGCAATCAGGCTGGCGAAGCACTAACTGCTCGTGGTCAGAACATCACGATGCGCGGTCAGGATTTATCTGCTTCTACTGCGCGACGCGGTCAGGATTTGGCAATGCAGCGAGCGTCAACAAGAGGGGCCGCTGGTAATGATGAGCGTACAGTTCAGTTAGCAGATGGCAGAACTGTAACTGTGGACGGGAAGCTTCACGGCGCTGGGGCTAATGCGTTCTATGAAGGCATCGACAATGAGGGGAATATGGTTCGAGTTCCTGCCAGTTCAATCGCTGCGCCTGCAACATCGTCTGCATCAGCACAAAACTATGCCATGAAGAAGGATATCGACGCGATCGCAAATGCAGACGCTTCTGCTCTCGATTTCATGACAGGAATGACTGGCGGTGCAGGTAATCCAGCAATTGGTGCTGATGTTCGCAGCCGATTAACAGGAAAAGAGCAGCGCCAGTTATATAACTCAGCACAACGTATTCAGGGCAGAATGCAGAATCAGGGCGTGGCGGCAGCAAGGGACATGGGTGCCAGTGGTATTAACACCGTTGCAGAAGCGAAGATGTATTTTCAGGGGATGCCGCAGGTTGACTATTCAAGCCCGGAGGCAATGCAGCAGTCGATTCGTGAGATTCAGGAATACACCAACAATTACAACCAACAATATAACGTTAATGTTGGTAAATCTCAGCGGCAGCAATCTCAACCTGCACAGGTATCACAGCCTGCAGCCAGCAGTAACTTTTCTTCACTATGGGGTGATTAATGGCTAAAGCATGGAAAGATGTTATCGCCTCTCCACAGTATCAGGCGTTAGCACCAGAACAAAAAGCGCAGGCTCAGGAGCAATACTTCAATGAAGTCGTGGCCCCGCAAGCCGGAGAAAATGCAGAGCAGGCTAAGCAAGCTTTCTATGCTGCCTATCCATTGCCATCTGTGCAGCCAGTGGAGACACAGCAACCAGTAGCACAGCAACAACCACAGCAAAGTGGATTTATGTCTGATCTTGGAGAAGCAGTAAAAGAGACTGGTCGCGGATTGGTGCAGGCTGGCGTGAACGTGGCAAACATACCTGCATCAGTTGCCGATGCTGTAACAAGCGCGGCGGCATGGGCTGGCGGTAAACTCGGCATTGGCGATGGGACATATCAACCAGCGTCACGAGTAACAACTCAGGGGTTAGAGCAGGACTTTGGCCTTCAGCAAGGCTCGCTGACTCCACAAACGACAGAGGGTAGGGTATTTGCGGAGGCATTGCCTTACCTAACTCCTGCTGGCGTTGAGAGGGCTGCGGCACAGGCACCAACACTTGCTGGTCGAATTGCTCAGGGGGCAACACGACTTCTCGCAGAAAACGCAGTCGGATCACTTGCTGCAAATAGCGCGAAAGATGATGCGGAAGCACTCGCCACCGATTTAGGCGTTGGTGTTCTGGCTGGCGGCACTATTAACGCTGCCGGACGTGGTTTAGGTGCTGCTTATCGTGGCGTTCGTGGTGCTATTGCACCAGAAGCGCAGCAGGCTATCAGATTTGCAGAGCGTGAAGGAGTTCCTCTGCACACCACCGACCTGTTACAACCTACTTCACGCGTCGGAAAAATGGCGCAGACGACAGCAGAAAATATCCCCCTGGCTGGCACAAGCGGAATGAGAGCAACGCAACAGGAAGCGAGAAGCCAGTTGGTGCAGAGATTTGCTGATAAATTTGGTGAGTATGATCCAGCAGTTGTTATTGACAGCCTTAAAGCGAAAACATCGGGAATTCGTCGTGCCGCAGGAAACCGACTGGAGCAGGTTCAAAATGCAATGGCTGGGGTCAACATTCAACCTGCGCGAGCAATTCAACAGATTGATACTGAGATATCTAACCTGCAAAAGCTAGGTAAAGTCGCTGATAACGAGACGATTTCAAAACTTCAGTCATATCGTGATGAGCTTGTTCGCAATTCTGGTCCTGATGGTCCGGTTAATCTTGATTTGAAGCAATTAAGCGATCTTCGCAGCCAGTTCAGAATGGACGTGAAGGGGGAGCGACCAGTGTTACCAAACCGTTCCGATGCAGCCATTCAGCGCGTTTACAAGGCGATGACCGACGATATCAATGGTGCCATTGGTCAGAATCTTGGCAACGATACTCTACGTAAATATCAGCAGGCCAATGCCGTCTACGCTGACGAAGCGGCGAAACTAAAGAATACCAGGCTGAAGAATATTCTCATGAAAGGCGATCTGACGCCGGAAGTTGTGAACAACATGCTATTCAGCAAGAACAAATCGGAAATTAAGATGCTGTATAACTCAGTTGGTCGTGTTGGTAGGGCGCAAATGCGCAATGGTATCATTGGAAAAGCGATGGAGAAATCAGGCGGATCCCCTGACCAGTTCCTTCGGCAGCTTAACATCCTGCAAAACCAGACTGGCATCACATTTAAAGGTCAGGAAGCCGCTTATCTGAAAGGATTGAAAAACTACCTTCAGTCCACTCAGCAGGCAGCAAAAGCAGCAGTAACAACTCCTACAGGTCAGCAAACCATTCCGTTCATTATCGGATATGGGACAGCAATGAACCCTGCGACAACTGGCGCTGCAGTAAGCTACGGCCTTCTTGCTCGCGCCTATGAGAGTGAGCCATTCAGAAATGCAATGCTCCGAATGGCAAATACTCCACGCGGCTCAACAGCGTTTGAGAAAACCATGCAGCAAGCGCAAAAAGCGATTAACACACTGACGCAGGGCGCGAAGTCTAATGCGCTGTCAGAATAGATTAACAATAGCCAGGAATGCGTAAAAACCGAATATGTAGAATGCAATGTTCATCATATCTCTTTGCATAAATCCTCCATAACGGATGGTTAGTTGCAGTCTTTTTTATATAAATCTCTGAGCGTATCAAAGACAATTTTCTTGACCATATCGGATTGTTGGTCTGCCATACGCTCAGCATCGTCATTGTAAAAAGATGCAGTGCTTTGTTTAGCCAGAGATTCTTCAATCGCTGCAATTATCTCTGAGTTCAGTGACCTGTTATTCATTTTCGCACGCTGCTTAATTTTGGTGTGGAGTTCATGCGTAAGTCTCAAGTGAAACTGCGCTTCGTCGTATTTGCTGTACATCTATGATGCCTCACCAGTTGGGTGGAACGGCATCGTAACCTACTGGATAAATACTCAATAGTACCATTTAGGTATTCAATAATATCAAAATTGAATCATATCCTTCCTCTGGAGTTACAAAATGTCAGATATCGCCGCAAATGTTGTGGTAAGCATGCCTAGCCAATTGTTCACTATGGCTCGTTCTTTTAAAACTGTATCAAATGGCAAAATCTTTATTGGTAAAATAGATGAAGACCCAGTAAATCCTGAAAACCAGATTCAGGTTTATATTGAGAATGAAGACGGATCTTACGTTCCTGTTGCGCAGCCTATCGTGATAAATACCGCTGGATATCCGGTATACAACGGACAAATTGCGAAGTTCGTAACTGTGCAAGGCCATTCTATGGCTGTGTACGATGCGTATGGGGTACAACAGTTTTATTTTCCGAATGTACTTAAATACGACCCGGACCAATTTAAAGGTCAATTGCTCAGCGATAATCACTCTCTTGGTGATTCATTAGTTATGCACAATCCACAATTCACCGGGTCAACATCACTCCCTTTAGCCAATAAATTGACTGTTGATGTGCGAACATTATCGGATTATGGATTTAAGGCTGATAACAGCGGAGCACAAAACAAGGCTGCATTCCAGAAAGCCATTGATGATGCTACGTTGCCAACGGAGATTGTTATCCCTGAGGGGACGTTCATTATTGACCCTGGTATAACGATTAAAAATATTGTCACAATGATACGAGGTGCTGGCGCATATCAGTCCAGAATCTTCTCTACTGGAACAAACGAACCAATCATAACCCAGCAAAGCGACCCAATTACTTTCTGTGAGCTTAGAGACTTTGGCTTAGATGGTAATAATTACTCAGCTAATGGGATAAATTTTCCTAACGCCAACCATATCAAAATTGAAAATGTAGATGTAACCGGCACTACAAGTAACGCTATCTTAATTAATGGTTACTCAATAGATATAATTGGCTGCCGTTTGCTAACAAACACAGGAAATGCGCTTAACATTGGTGGGGTATGTAATAATCTTAATATCATCAATAACCGTATTTATGGTAATGGTGCTGGAGGCATCTTGCTTACTCCGGCGTATGCTGAGGGCGGTATGAGCGTCCGTGTAAACGGAAATGATATTGAGCAAAATAAGTTATACGGGGTTATGTCATTCGGGGTTAAGGGACTTAATCTGGATGATAACTATTGGGAGCGTAACGGCGAAAGTGGATATCCATATGGTACTCCGGAGTTTATAAACATTAAAGCCGATATCCATCTCATTGCTAATGAGTTTACATTAATACCTGACGTAACAAAGATTAATGATACAGTTTCGATTCGCGGAAACCAGCAAACTGCAATCGGTTACGCCAACTCCCTCCCTAATCAGGATGGTTTTATATTCACAAACTATGCTAAAAACCTGACAATCGAAAATAACCAATTATTGGATGCATCTAAAGTAAACAATTTATTGGTTATGTACCGTAATAATCTTTCGTCTAAAGTTACAGATAGGTTGTATCTGGCTAACAATACGGTCAATTCGATAGGGTATGTTGGAAGTTATGATCCAGCGACACAAAACCCTGATACCGCTCATTTAATAGATATTGCGAACAGAGAGTTAACTGCTAACTACCTTGATCGAAATATGTTGCTCTGGAACGCGGCATCTGGAACGACAGGAACATTGATAAAAACTCAAAACATCTATGCTGGTAATTATTCATTCTTAGTTACGTCAGGAGATAGAGTTTGGGGACGAACGATAGACCTCAACAAATCACCAGAACTAAAAGGAAAATTTGTATGGTTTGGTGCGTGGGTAAATGACCAGGGAGCAGCGTCAAAACTTATGTTTATAGTTAATGGTGCAGGACAAACAGACTCTACAGCACCTTTAGCTGGTAATGGGAAATGGCGCTATGTTAGTTGTGGTGTGTATATAGACGCAACGGCTACAGCTATAAATGTTGGCATAAGAAATTATGGTTCAGGAAATGTACTCATAAACTCACCTTCTCTGTGTGTATATGGAATGCCATCAAATGCGTTGCAAGTTGAAAAAACAACATTTTATCTTTCGTCAGTACCTACATCCGGTTTCTGGGATATAGGCGAACGTGTTATCAATAGCGCACCTGCTTCAGGACAACCAAAGGCATGGACATGTAATATTGCAGGTGGTCCCGGGGTTTACAGCTTCCTTTCTGAGGGAAATTATTAATAAAAAAGAGAGGGAAATATCCCTCTCTTACATTAAATTACTTTATATCTGTTTCAATTGGTTTGTTGTACACCAAGAATGTTGTGTTCTTATATGATAGGATTTCATCGGCTTTTCCTAATTGCTTCTGAGCACCATCAATACATATTTGAACGTTTGGACATGTATCACCACCTGTTTGCCCCTGAGTTATGGCAATAAACTGTCTGTTTGGTTTGCCGCTTATGAATTCCTTTGTATGCCATGAAGACAGTGTTTGTATTCTTGCAGGTTGAAAATACACAACACCAGTTTCAGGGTTAAAGAAAACAGGAGTTATATGTATTTGGTCTTTTGATAACCAATTCACTGTCATATTCATAGAATACCAAAAACTACCATAACCATAACTTAGATTATTGTTGGAAAGGAAAGTCATGTATTCATAAACTGGGTTTTTATTTTCTTCGTATTTTAATGGTGAGTTACAATACCCATAAACAGAAACACAAATAGTTATGAAAAGTGGTATTAAGAAAGCTTTATAAAATCTTATGGCTACAGAGGTTAACAAGAAAACAACGGGAGCAACATTTACATAAAAACGTTGATGCGGAAATTGATCTCCAATTATAGATGAAGAGTAAATTCCAAGAACTGAAAGGACGCAGCAAATAGAAAAGATACGTAATTCTTTACCTCTATTAAAACAAACTAAAGCAGCAGCTATGAACACGGCTACCCATATGAAAACAATAAAATATGACATAGATGCTGATGGGTTTACCCACAATGGCATCATTTTTGCTGTTAATACTATTGCATACTGTGCATTAGATATCATCTGTTCAAATGTTGTTATTTTGAACTCGCCAGTCGGTAGATCAAAAAGGTGTTGAACTAGATTCAAATAAGATGTTAAAAATGCAAGCAATAGAAAGATAAAGTATTTGTAACTTTTTCTATTGATGAATGAATTGTAAGCCTCAGATATCAATATAGGTAGTGTAAAAGATGGTAATATCCAAGGGTCAGAAGCTCCAGAAAGTACTAAGAGTATAAAAATGGAAGCGGCAGGAATGATTTTCTTGCTTGAGAGAGTTATTATGTATATTGCTAATACAACAAATCCGAATGCATTTGTTGAATTATGAGAAAAAGGATGCGAATAATAATTGCTATATAGATCTGGAGATATTAGTGTTATTGATATTAATGCTGCAAAAGCAGCAGTTTTACCAGATAAGATATCTGCGATCTTTGATGAACATAGGCAAATTGCAATTATGAAAATCGCACTGGAAAGCATTAAAGGCACAAAGCCATTTTCATTAAAAATGAAAAATAAAAGAAAATTTATAGGGTATACGGTAAAATACCAGTTATCAAATGTTGGCTTCCAGTTATTGAAAGCATTAAACCCATGTGCCAAAAACTCTTTCCACATTATAGGGCTATTTGCTGAATCAGGATCTGTGATCCATGTATAGCTAAATCTAGATGTAAGGAATATGGTTACCAAGCATGAAATTATGCATGTAAAATAAAATAATTTATTTATCGTTTCTTTTGAAAACATTAGTTATTACCTTTTTTTATAATGTAACGAGGTCTTTTTTTGGACTCTAAATAAATCCTTCCTATATATTCCCCTAGCACTCCGATTCCAATAAGTTGAACCCCCCCAAGGAAGAGTATTGATACAAGTAGAGAAGGATAACCTGGAACATTGTTTCCGTAGATTAGTTTGTCAAGAATCATTAATGCCCCATAAATAAAAGCAACTCCTGCAACTAATAGGCCAATGTATGTCCATACTCGCAAAGGGAATGTAGAAAAACTTGTAATCCCCTCGAGTGCAAGATTCCATAGTTTCCATCCATTAAACTTTGAGTTACCCGCTATACGTTCAGCGCGAGTGTATTCGACGACATCGGTTCTTCCACCAACCCAACTAAGTACCCCCTTCATAAAAAGATTTCTTTCTTGAAGCAACTTGATGTTATCTACTACTTCACGGGACATCAGGCGAAAGTCACCAACATTTTCTTCTATCTTAGGGGTGCTGATTTTGTTGTGCAGTTTATAAAACCACTCGGCAGTCTTACGTTTTAATCGACCATCTGTTGACCGATCTGTACGCTTCGCTAGCACCATATCTGCACCGGCCTGCCATTTCTCAATAAGATGAGGGATAACCTCAATAGGGTCCTGCAGGTCTACATCAATAGGGATAACGGCTTCACCTGTTGCATGGTCCAATCCTGCAAACAGAGCAGGCTCTTTACCAAAGTTTCGAGTGAATGATAGTGCCATTACCAACGGATCAGATGTGGCCAATGCATTGATAATAGATTCCGTAGCATCTTTGCTTCCATCATTGATGAATACGATTTCGATGTCATATTTCTTCAATGCGTCGAATTCACGAACTGTTTTATAGAAAATAGGTATTGCGTCTTCTTCATTGAAAACAGGAACGACCAGAGATATCTTCATTTCGCAACTCTAAAGACAATGAACTTGGAATAGATGAATCCGCTTACCAGACTGATAGCGGAGAAGGTAATAAGAGTGACGAGAGGAGGAAGGGCACATTTGTCAGCAGCCCAGCCAACAATTGCACTCAATGCTCCCATGAATGCAACATAAAGCACGTAGCGTGTCGTTGTCGTAGAGGCTTTGAACGTGAATCTGGCGTTTGCAAAGAAACTGAAACTCACGGCCAAAACGAACCCTGCGAAGTTTGCCAGTGCCTGACTTGTCTCGGCACCGTAGATACACGCCGCAAACACAACCCAGTGTATGATGGTGTTAAGTACACCTATCGATGTGTATTTCGCGAAAAGCTTAAACATCTTTATATTCAGTGAATTGAGAAAAGTCCAAAGTGTACCATCCAATTCCTAAAGGATCGATAAATAATCCTATTCCTAGATTGAGTTGAGAGATACAGAGTGTCTGCATCACTTTGCAAGGTTGTACATGTTGCGAAATCAGTAAAGGCGGATCACTCCACCTTTTCATCAAGCCAATCCGCCCACCACTGCATCATTTCTCTGCGCTTATCGAGATACTGAGCATGGTTATAAATTCCACGCACAGATCCGCCGTTGGCATGTGCCAGTTGCACTTCAATAGCGTCAGCAGGCCATTCGTGCTCGTTCATAATAGTGCTGAATTCATGCCTGAATCCGTGACCGCTTTCCAGACCTTCATAGCCGATTTGCTTGATCACAAGCAGTACCGCGTTCTCGCAGATTGGCTTCTTCTTATCGTTGCGCCCGGCAAAAACAAACTCTGATACTGGTTTGGTGATTGAGCTTAGAGTAGTGAGAAGTTCAACCACCTGGTCTGACATCGGTACCACATGAATTTTGCGTCCCTTCATCACACTGGCGTCGATGGTGATAATCCTGTTTTCAAAATCGACGTTCTTCCATAGCATGGAACGAAGCTCTTTTGTTCTTAGGGCTGTGTAGCGTAAAACTTTGGTCGCAATGAGCGATACGATACTTCCTGAAAATGTTGCAAGTGCTTTGTTGAATGCCGGGATCTGGTCGGCAGGTAAAAACGGGAAGTTCTTCTTGCGGTATCCCTTCATTGCGTCAGCAAGGTCAGGTGCCGGGTTATATTTAGCCCTACCAGTGACAATAGCGTAACGGAAAACCTCGCCGCATCTTCTGCGGGCTTTGTTGGCTCGCTCCATTGCACCGCGATCTTCAAATCTGCGGATTACTTCCAGCAGTTGCATCGGCTCAATATCCTGAATTTCAAGGCCGCCGATGATAGGTAAAATGTCGTCATCAAACATTTTTGCAAGTTCAGTCGCATACCCTACTGACCAGACTTGCTTCTTGTGCTCGTACCATTCCTTGTAAATCGCACTAAAGGAATTGTTGTTAGACGAAGCCTTTTTCGCTTTTACCGGATCGATGCCAACCGAGATGTCTTTCCTCGCAGTCCATGCTTTATCCCTTGCTTCCTGCAAAGTCATAAGCGGATATTTTCCGACAGTCAGGATTTTCTCCTTACCGTCAATTTTGTAGCGAAGCTGCCATACCTTTTTCCCGGATACAGGGACATAAAGGTACAGGCCATTACCATCGAGAAGGCGGTATGGTTTTTCTTTCGGCTTTGCTGCTTCAATCTGCTTAACGGTGAGCATGGGTAAAAATCCGGTGGGTAAAATTATTTTATCCACTTTTTACCCGTCATGGAGTGCGGCTGTCAACGATCTGACGCGAACCATTACGAACTGTGAATCTACGGAAGGCTTGATATTCAGGGGATTTTGCGGACTGGTACGGATGGGAGCGAACTGATAAATGGTGTCCCCTGCAGGAATCGAACCTGCAATTAGCCCTTAGGAGGGGCTCGTTATATCCATTTAACTAAGAGGACAGTGCGGCATGAGTATACCCGCTAATGGGCAGCGGGGTAAGTACACTGCCGTTCGATTGCTTAAAGGCTCGCCACTTATGCCGGATTTTTATCATTTTTCTTAATGTTTTCCGCACGTTCTGCTTTCTGACGCGCTTCTTCTTTTCGCTTATTGCTCATGTCGTTGCGAATTTGCGCGTGACTCATCAACGCGAAGATAAAGGTGCCGCCACAGATGTTTCCTGCCAGTGTGGGAAGCGCAAATGGCCAGATAAAATCGCTCCAGTGTAGTGTGCCGTTAAACACCAGATAGAGGATCTCCACGGAACCGACAACGATATGAGTGGTGTCTCCCAGGGCGATAAGCCAGGTCATCAAAATAATCACTACTATTTTTGCCGCACCCGCCGCCGGAAACATCCAGACCATCGTAGCTATTAGCCAGCCGGAAATGATCGCATTGGCAAACATCTCGCTGGGCGAGTTCTTCATCACATCCATGCCGATTTTGACAAACGCATCGCGGGTTTCTTCATCAAAAATAGGCATATACTCAAAAGCCCACGCCGCAATACCCGTTCCCAGAATATTACCTAACAGAACAACGCCCCAAAGTCGTAGCAATAAACCGACATTGCCCATTGTCGGTTTTTGCATTACGGGCAGTACCGCAGTAACTGTATTCTCGGTGAATAATTGCTGGCGCGCCATAATAACGATAATAAAACCAAAGGTATAACCGAGATTCTCCAGCAAGAAACTCCCCGGCACGCCCTCCAGTTCGACATGAAATATCCCTTTTGCCAGTAGCGACGCTCCCATCGACAGACCTGCTGCAATAGCTGACCACAGCAGCGCCATTGCGTCGCGTTCCAGCTCTTTTTCGCCGTCCTGACGAATATGTTCGTGGATAGCCATTGCCCGGGAAGGGAGCCTGTCTTCATCTATTTCAATTTTTTTTCCGCGCTCTTTTTCTTCACTCTCGACTTCAATTTCGTCGCTGTGTTTATCAATTTTATCGTTATCCATGGTGAGTTCTCTTGATTAGCACGTATAGCTAAAGCGTAGCGGCTTTTTTGCTCGCAACCGGCGGGAGTTACTCTGAAAATGCATAAAAGGCAACGTTTGCCTTTTTCTGTTTCTATAGAATCAAGTAGCCTACAGGGCGGTGATTACCAGGCTATGATCAAATCAGTAAAACAGGGCGTATGGACATCATTTGACGTGCTGTTACAATCGCCCACACCTAAACAGGCGGATACGGTATCGTTCCGTCATGGATGGCAAACTGCATAAGCCATAAAAAAAACAGGGAGACATTTATGAAGCTTCGCCTGTCGGCGCTTGCTCTGGGAACTACGCTTCTGGTGGGGTGTGCGAGTTCCGGAACAGATCAGCAAGGGCGTTCTGACCCGTTAGAAGGGTTCAACCGCACCATGTACAATTTTAACTTCAATGTGTTAGACCCGTATGTGGTTCGACCGGTGGCTGTCGTGTGGCGTGATTATGTTCCGCAACCGGCACGTAATGGGTTAAGCAACTTTACTGGCAACCTTGAAGAACCTGCAGTGATGGTTAACTACTTCCTGCAGGGCGACCCTTATCAGGGGATGGTCCACTTTACCCGCTTTTTCCTGAACACTATTTTGGGGATGGGCGGTTTTATTGATGTTGCTGGGATGGCGAATCCGAAACTGCAACGAACGGAACCTCACCGTTTTGGTAGCACGCTCGGTCACTATGGCGTGGGGTATGGGCCTTATGTCCAGTTACCGTTCTACGGTAGCTTCACGCTGCGTGATGACGGCGGTGATATGGCTGATGGCCTCTATCCCGTGCTTTCGTGGCTGACCTGGCCGATGTCGGTAGGTAAATGGACGCTTGAAGGTATCGAAACGCGTGCGCAACTGCTGGATTCTGATGGCCTGCTTCGTCAGTCGTCCGATCCTTACATCATGGTGCGTGAGGCGTACTTCCAGCGTCATGATTTCATCGCCAATGGCGGGGAACTCAAACCGCAGGAAAACCCGAACGCGCAAGCGATTCAGGATGATTTAAAAGATATCGATTCTGAATAAGAAACCAATAAAAAAGGTGAGTTGAAAAACTCACCTTTTTTGTTACTAAACCAACGTGTTATTAGAACGCGTAGTTAAAGTTAGTGCCGAACAGCCAGGCTTTACCTTCAGACTCGAAAGAGTAAGCCGCCGCTCCTTCACCTTCGGTGAATTTCACTTTCTGACCATGCATATAAGATGCGCCAACGTCAATGGATGCATCTTCATTAAATGCGTAGGTTAACCCAGCACTTAACCACAAGCGATCCTGGTCAGGAATGGAAATAGAACGTTTATCTGCCGGAACCGGGCTATCGTCATAGGCGATACCGGTACGGAAGGTCCAGTTTTTATCGTAATAGTAGGTTGTGCCCAACGCGATACGATATGCGTCACGGAATCCTTCATCTTTATAGAACAGAGTCTGGCCACTATCGCCTTTCGCTTTCAACTCCTGGAACTGGCTCCAACTGGTATAGGCCATGCTGTAGTGAATTGCCCACTGCGGCGCAACACGATTATAACCAGAAACCTCCCACATCTCAGGCAGGTTGAGCGTCAGGGAGCCATTTTGTGTTGCACCCATCGTGCCATACGGTAAGCCCATGTTACCCAAAATGTTGTTCAGATTTGGGTTAATGGAACTTTTGTAATCCCCTTCGAAGTCGATTTTAACTTCTGAACGATATGTCAGGCCCCAACGGTTATCTTTATCCAGTTCATAAAGAATACCCGCGTTCCAGCCGAAGCCCCATTCGTCACCTTTCAGATGTGCAATTTGAGAGTCCGGAGTATTAATACCATTGGTTAATGAAGCGGGTACACCCCGGGCAATCAACTGCTGAGACAACATAGGCCCCAGCGAACCGGCGTAACGCTCAATTTTTGCTTTGGCGTAAACCGCATCAAAACCAAGACCAAAACTCCAGCTATTGTTAAGGCGATAAGCCCCGCTAAGGTTAAGGTTGATTGTCTGCAGATCGGTTTTACCGCCATAGATACCAGCAGCGTAGTTGTCGGTAAATTCCGTAGCCAGGCCGTAGTTGGAGGTTATTGACGCTCCCCAACCAAACTGATCGTTAATAGGCGCGACAAAGTGCAGGTTAGGTACCCACGCTGTCGGTGCGATATTTTTAGCATTTGCACTCTGACCGGTTAAATCAGAATGTCCGGTAATATCTACATCCGGATCAATATAAACCGCGCCCGCTGAAAAAGTTGGGCGGTCAAACATGGTAATCAACGCGGGGTTACGGCTGACGTTACCAGCATCATCGGCAATTGCGCCTTCCCCTGAATAAGCCCGGCCCAGGCCTGAGGAAGAAAATTCGTTTAACTGAAAGCCTGCCGACCAGGCCTGGGTGGAGATAAGTGCCACTGCGACTGCGAGAGCAGACTTTGTAAACAGGGTTTTCTGGCTCATGACCATAACCTCAATAATTTATTTTTATACAAACTATGTTACGTGCTGTAACAGGAGCGCGAAGTGTAGGGTCTGATGTACATCTTAGAAATCAGACCAGTGGCGAGAGTATAGGTCGGACCAGATGGAATGTTGCAAGTATGTTTCCATATTTTTTCAAATATGATCTAAGAAACGCGATCCAGCTGGCAAAATTTGGAGGTGGCGCACTCATGGATTCGGGTGAATTTTGTTTTAGATCATTTTTAAGTGTGATTTCGGTCACTTATCCGATTTTGCAGAATTAACAACTGGAGCGGCACTTTTCAGAAGCGTAAAATATCCGCAACGTTTATCTGGCACCTTAGGTGCACATACAGAGGAAATCAACGATGAGTAAATGTAGTGCTGATGAAACCCCGGTTTGCTGCTGTATGGATGTTGGCACCATTATGGACAACTCCGACTGCACCGCGTCTTACAGCCGCGTGTTTGCAAACCGCGCAGAAGCAGAACAAACGCTGGCGGCGCTGACTGAAAAAGCCCGTAGCGTGGAATCCGAACCGTGCAAAATCACCCCGACCTTCACTGAAGAGTCTGACGGCGTGCGCCTGGATATCGATTTCACTTTTGCCTGCGAAGCTGAAATGCTGATCTTTCAGCTGGGTCTGCGTTAATTCCTCTCGGGTAAGTACGCTCCTGCCAGCAACAGGTAGGGGCGTTTTCTTTTCTTTCTCCTGTCTTCACTGTGTCATAGCTCCCAATTTCCCTTTTCTCCGCTTGGCTAAATGTAAAAAAATGGTTAAGACTATGATCAGGTCAGACCACTTTATATCTTTTTTTACAGGGGAGTGTTATGGGTCAGGTTTTACCGCTGATTACCCGTCAGGGCGATCGTATCGCCATCGTTAGCGGGTTACGTACGCCTTTTGCCCGCCAGGCGACGGCTTTTCATGGCATTCCTGCTGTTGATTTGGGGAAGATGGTCGTAGGTGAATTACTGGCACGCAGCGAAATTCCCGCAGAAGTGATTGAGCAGCTGGTCTTCGGCCAGGTTGTGCAAATGCCGGAAGCGCCCAATATTGCGCGTGAAATTGTTCTCGGTACTGGGATGAATGTGCATACCGATGCTTACAGCGTCAGCCGCGCTTGCGCTACCAGTTTCCAGGCCGTTGCAAACGTCGCAGAAAGCCTGATGGCAGGAACTATCCGAGCAGGGATTGCCGGTGGGGCAGATTCCTCTTCCGTATTGCCAATTGGCGTTAGTAAAAAACTGGCGCGCGTGTTGGTTGATGTCAACAAAGCTCGAACCATGAACCAGCGCCTGAAACTCTTTTCTCGCTTACGTTTGCGTGACTTAATGCCGGTGCCTCCGGCTGTGGCGGAATACTCCACTGGATTACGGATGGGCGACACCGCCGAACAAATGGCAAAAACCTACGGCATCACTCGTGAACAGCAAGATGCGTTAGCCCACCGTTCGCATCAGCGTGCCGCCCAGGCGTGGTCAGAAGGGAAACTCAAAGAAGAGGTGATGACTGCCTTTATCCCTCCTTATAAACAACCGCTTGCCGAAGATAATAATATTCGCGGTAATTCCTCGCTTGCTGATTACGCAAAGTTGCGTCCGGCGTTTGATCGTAAACACGGAACGGTAACGGCGGCAAACAGTACGCCGCTGACCGATGGCGCAGCGGCGGTGATCCTGATGACTGAATCCCGGGCGAAAGAATTAGGGTTAGTGCCGCTGGGATATCTGCGCAGCTACGCATTTACCGCTATTGATGTCTGGCAGGACATGCTGCTCGGCCCGGCCTGGTCAACGCCGCTGGCTCTGGAACGTGCTGGTTTGACAATGGCAGATCTGACATTGATTGATATGCACGAAGCCTTTGCCGCCCAGACGTTGGCCAATATTCAGCTACTGGGGAGCGAACGTTTTGCTCGCGACGTACTGGGGCGTGCGCATGCCACCGGTGAAGTGGACGATAGCAAATTTAACGTGCTTGGTGGCTCGATTGCATACGGGCATCCCTTTGCGGCGACCGGCGCGCGGATGATAACCCAGACATTGCATGAACTTCGCCGCCGCGGCGGTGGATTTGGTTTAGTGACCGCCTGTGCTGCCGGTGGGCTTGGCGCGGCAATGGTTGTGGAGGCGGAATAATGGAAATGGCATCAGCGTTTAACCTCAATGTCCGTCTGGACAACATTGCCATTATCACCATTGATGTTCCCGGCGAGAAAATGAATACCCTGAAGGCGGAATTTGCCTCGCAGGTGCGCGCCATTATTAAGCAACTCCGCGAAAACAGAGAGTTGCGCGGCGTGGTATTTATTTCCGCGAAACCAGACAACTTTATCGCCGGAGCTGACATCAACATGATCGGCAACTGCAAAACAGCGCAAGAAGCGGAAGCACTGGCGCGGCAGGGGCAAAAGTTAATGGCAGAGATTCATGCTTTGCCCGTTCCGGTTATCGCGGCTATTCATGGCGCTTGCCTGGGCGGCGGGCTGGAGTTGGCGCTGGCGTGCCACGGTCGCGTTTGTACTGACGATCCTAAAACGGTGCTCGGTTTGCCTGAAGTACAACTTGGATTGTTACCCGGTTCAGGCGGCACCCAGCGTTTACCGCGTCTGATAGGCGTCAGCACAGCGCTGGAAATGATCCTTACCGGAAAACAACTTCGGGCGAAACAAGCATTAAAGCTGGGGCTGGTAGATGACGTCGTTCCGCACTCCATTTTGCTGGAAGCCGCTGTTGAGCTGGCAAAGCAGGATCATCCATCTTCCCGCCCTCTACCTGTACGCGAGCGTATTCTGGCGGGGCCGTTAGGTCGTGCACTGCTGTTTAAAATGGTCGGCAAGAAAACAGAACACAAAACGCAGGGTAACTACCCGGCGACAGAACGTATTCTTGACGTTATTGAAACCGGATTAGCGCAGGGGACCAGCAGTGGCTATGACGCCGAAGCTCGTGCCTTTGGTGAACTGGCGATGACGCCGCAATCGCAGGCTTTGCGTAGTATCTTTTTTGCCAGTACTGAAGTGAAGAAAGATCCCGGCAGTGATGCGCCTCCTGCGTCATTAAACAGCGTAGGGATTTTAGGCGGTGGCTTGATGGGCGGTGGAATTGCCTACGTTACTGCCTGTAAAGCGGCTCTACCGGTAAGAATTAAAGATATCAACGCTCAGGGCATAAATCATGCGCTGAAGTACAGTTGGGATCAGCTGGATGGCAAAGTGCGCCGTCGCCATCTCAAAGCCAGCGAACGCGACAAGCAACTGGCTTTAATTTCGGGGACGACAGATTATCGCGGCTTTGCCCATCGCGATCTGATTATTGAAGCGGTGTTTGAAAATCTCGAATTAAAACAACAGATGGTGGCGGAAGTGGAGCAAAACTGCGCCGCTCATACCATCTTTGCTTCGAACACTTCATCTTTACCGATTGGCGATATTGCCGCTCACGCTACGCGACCTGAGCTGGTTATTGGCCTGCATTACTTCAGCCCGGTGGAAAAAATGCCGCTGGTGGAAATCATTCCTCATGCGGGGACATCGGCGAAAACCATTGCCACCACGGTAAAACTGGCGAAAAAACAGGGCAAAACGCCGATAGTAGTAAAGGATAAAGCCGGGTTTTATGTCAATCGCATCCTGGCGCCTTATATTAATGAAGCTATCCGCATGTTGACCGAAGGTGAACGTGTTGAGCATATTGATGCTGCGCTGGTGAAGTTTGGTTTTCCGGTAGGTCCAATCCAACTTTTGGATGAGGTAGGAATCGACACCGGGACTAAAATTATTCCTGTACTGGAAGCAACTTATGGAGAACGTTTTAGCGCGCCTGCAAATGTTGTTTCTTCAATTTTGAATGACGATCGCAAAGGCAGAAAAAATGGCCGAGGTTTCTATCTTTATAGCCAAAAAGGGCGTAAAAGCAAAAAACAGGTCGATCCCGCCATTTACCCGCTAATCGGCGCACAAGGTCAGGGGCGGCTCTCCGCACCGCAGGTTGCTGAACGGTGTGTGATGTTGATGCTGAATGAAGCAGTACGTTGTCTGGACGAGCAGGTTATCCGAAGTGTGCGTGACGGGGATATTGGCGCGGTATTTGGAATAGGTTTTCCGCCGTTTCTTGGTGGCCCATTCCGCTATATCGATGCTCTCGGCGCGGGGGAAGTGGTTGCAATAATGCAACGACTGGCCACGCAGTATGGTTCTCGTTTTACCCCTTGCGAGCGTTTATTAGAGATGAGCGAGCGCGGGGAAAGTTTTTGGAAAACAAGTGCAACTGACCCTCATTAAAAGGGTCAAAGCTATATGAATCCGCGCTGAATGGCGGAGTATTGGTCAAAACGTAAACACTGATTGACTATACTTACGCCATTGAGGTAAAAAACAGCGTTTCATTCGGTGAATGGATAAGGCACAATGCCGGCCACCGTCTTGTTTCTCTGGTTTCAGATGAAACAAGGCGGGCGAATCTGGTTAACAAAAGCGGTGCAATATGCAAGTTTTTATCATGCGTCACGGCGACGCAGCCCTCGATGCCGCCAGTGATTCGGTTCGTCCTCTGACCACTAATGGTTGTGACGAATCTCGCCTGATGGCGAACTGGCTGAAAGGTCAAAAAGTGGAAATCGAACGCGTTCTGGTGAGCCCGTTCCTGCGAGCCGAGCAAACACTGGAAGAAGTAGGGGATTGTCTGAACCTGCCTTCCAGTGCAGAAGTTCTGCCGGAGTTAACGCCCTGCGGCGATGTTGGTCTGGTCAGTGCCTATTTGCAGGCGTTGACCAATGAAGGTGTTGCTTCGGTGTTGGTTATCTCCCACTTACCGTTAGTTGGGTATCTGGTCGCCGAGTTATGTCCGGGCGAAACGCCGCCTATGTTTACCACCTCGGCCATTGCCAGCGTAACGCTTGATGAAAGCGGAAAAGGCGAGTTCAACTGGCAGATGAGCCCATGTAATTTGAAGATGGCGAAAGCTATCTGATTCGTTTGAAAAAATGCCCGATGTAAGCTGTACATCGGGCATTTGTCTTTTTGCAATAGTAGAAATTCACTCAAAACCCTTCACGGAGTTGATACGCTTCGATACAGAATTCATCGCACTCTTTCCTCTGCTTCCCTATTAATTTCTGACGAAATGAGACCAAGTTGTAATGTATTTTTACAAAACATCAAACTAATGGAACAGTTAATAATAAAAAATAAATGATATTTTTGTGTCTTGAATTAATATTATTTGTGATGTGTTAATAGTATAACTTCAAAAAAGTACAATCTCAAACTTAATCAAAGATTGTCTTTTTTGCGCAGGTTATTCATAAATTGAAATTATGTGTAAGATATTTTTTTAAGCATTTCATTTCTTTTTTATAAGAAAATCCTCAAAATATTTCTATTCTGGCTATACATTAAGCGGTCCTTAATTCGCTGTTAAGTAAATATAATTTGAAACAATAAAGACAAAATATCACCATCCGCCCACACCAAAGAATATCTTCTTATGCGACCTATTTTCTTGTTAGTTAGATCGGATAGCTTATTCAATGGCTGGGTATAAATAATTGCTATTGACTGAATCAATGTATTGCAATGTTTATATTTTTAATTATTTATGGTTTAAGGACAAATAATGAGTAAGTTTGTAAAAACAGCTATTGCTGCAACAATGGTAATGGGTGCGTTCGCTTCTACTTCAACAATCGCCGCTGGCAACAATGGTACAGCACGTTTCTACGGCACCATTGAAGATTCCCCGTGCTCCATCGTTCCTGATGATCACAAACTGGAAGTTGATATGGGTGACATTGGTTCAGGGATCCTGAAAAACAACGGGACTTCTACACCGAAAGCTTTCCAGATCCATCTGCAAGACTGTGTGTTTGACACCCAGACCACCATGACCACTACCTTCACCGGTAACGCGTCTTCTACCAACAGCGGCAATTACTACACCATTTACAATACCGATACTGGTGCGGCATTTAACAATGTCAGCCTGGCCATTGGTGACGCTCAGGGAACCTCTTATAAAAGCGGCGCGGGTATCGAACAGAAAATCGTAAACGATACGGCGACCAACAAAGGCAAAGCGAAGCAGACGCTGGACTTTAAAGCCTGGCTGGTGGGCGCTGCTGATGCGCCAGATTTAGGTAATTTTGAAGCCAACACGACCTTCCAGATTACTTATCTCTAAGTGATACCCCCATAGCTTTCGGGCTATGGGGTTTTTAAATGGAATTCGCGCAAATTATAATAATTACGGATGGATACGTGTATGCCTGACCATTCTCTTTTCCGACTGCGGGTACTTCCCTGCTGCGTTGCATTGGCAATGTCCGGGAGTTATGTCAATGCCTGGGCTGAAGATGAAATTCAGTTTGATTCCCGTTTTCTGGAGTTAAAAGGCGACACAAAAATCGATCTGAAGCGATTTTCCAGCCAGGGTTATGTCGAGCCTGGGAAATACAATTTACAGGTTCAACTAAATAAACAGCCGCTGACGGAAGAATACGATATTTACTGGTACGCCTCTGAGAACGATGCCAGTAAAACCTATGCCTGCCTGACGCCTGAACTGGTCGCGCAGTTTGGCTTAAAAGAGGATGTGGCAAAAAACCTGCAATGGATCCACGACGGCAAATGCCTGAAACCCGGTCAACTGGAAGGCATTGATATTAAAGCTGACCTGACTCAGTCAGCGTTAGTCATTTCATTACCCCAGGCTTACCTTGAATATACCGACATCAACTGGGATCCACCTTCACGCTGGGATGACGGTATATCTGGTTTAATTGCTGACTACAGTATTACCGCCCAGACACGACATGAAGAAAATGGCGGGGATGACAGCAATGAAATTAGCGGTAACGGGACGGTTGGGGTGAACCTCGGCGCATGGCGTCTTCGTGCCGACTGGCAGACTGATTATTTGCATAGTAAAAACAATGATGACGATGTTATCAACGGTGATGACACGCAAAAAAACTGGGAGTGGAGCCGCTACTACGCCTGGCGAGCCTTACCGTCGCTAAAAGCCAAACTTGGCCTTGGCGAAGACTACCTGAATTCTGATATTTTCGACGGCTTTAACTACGTGGGTGGCAGTATCAGTACCGACGATCAAATGTTGCCGCCGAATCTGCGCGGCTATGCGCCGGATATCTCCGGCGTGGCGCACACCACCGCGAAAGTGACCGTCAGCCAGATGGGCCGCGTGATTTACGAAACGCAGGTCCCGGCGGGGCCGTTCCGCATCCAGGATCTGGGCGATTCGGTCTCCGGTACGCTGCATATCCGCATTGAAGAGCAGAACGGTCAGGTGCAGGAATATGACATCAACACCGCCTCGATGCCGTTCCTGACCCGCCCCGGCCAGGTGCGCTACAAACTGATGATGGGCCGCCCGCAGGAGTGGGGGCATCATGTTGAAGGCGGTTTCTTCTCCAGCGGCGAAGCTTCATGGGGGATAGCCAACGGCTGGTCGCTGTACGGCGGAGCGCTGGCAGATGAACACTATCAGTCGGCGGCGCTTGGCGTCGGCCGCGATCTGTCTGTGTTTGGTGCGGTGGCCTTTGATGTCACCCACTCGCATACCCGCCTGGATAAAGAAACTGCCTACGGTAAAGGTTCACTGGACGGCAACTCGTTTCGCGTGAGCTATTCCAAAGACTTCGATGAACTGAACAGCCGCGTCACTTTTGCCGGATACCGCTTCTCGGAAGAGAACTTCATGACCATGAGCGAGTATCTCGATGCCAGCGACAGCGAAATGGTGCGCACCGGCAACGACAAAGAGATGTACACCGCCACCTATAACCAGAACTTCAGGGATGCTGGCGTGTCTGTTTATCTCAACTATACCCGCCATACCTACTGGGATCGCGACGAGCAGACCAACTACAACGTCATGCTCTCGCACTACTTCAACCTGGGCAGTATCCGCAATATGAGCATTTCCATGACCGGATACCGCTACGAGTATGACAACCAGGCCGATAAAGGTGTGTATATATCGCTCAGCATGCCGTGGGGTGACAGCAGCACCATCAGCTATAACGGCAACTACGGCAGCGGTTCGGACAGCAGTCAGGTGGGGTATTTCAGCCGTGTCGATGACGCAACCCACTACCAGTTGAACGTAGGCACCAGCGACAATCACTCCAGCGTTGACGGTTATTACAGCCACGATGGTTCGCTGGCGCAGGTAGACCTCAGCGCCAACTACCATGAAGGGCAGTACACCTCGGCGGGGATTTCACTCCAGGGCGGGGCGACGCTCACCGCACAGGGTGGCGCGCTCCACCGTACCCAGAATATGGGCGGCACACGTCTGCTGATTGATGCCGATGGCGTGGCCGGTGTTCCGGTGGAAGGAAACGGTGCAGCGGTTTACACCAATATGTTCGGTAAGGCCGTGGTCGCAGACGTCAACAACTACTACCGCAATCAGGCGTATATCGACCTTAACAACCTGCCGGAAAACGCCGAAGCCACTCAGTCTGTGGTGCAGGCCACGCTTACCGAAGGGGCCATTGGCTACCGTAAGTTCTCGGTGATCAGCGGGCAAAAAGCGATGGCGGTACTGCGTCTGCAAGATGGCAGCTATCCGCCGTTTGGCGCGGAAGTGAAAAACGACAGCGCGCAGAACGTCGGTCTGGTTGACGATGACGGCAACGTCTACCTCGCGGGCGTCAAACCTGGCGAGCATATGATCGTTTCATGGGGCGGTGTGGCCCACTGCGATATTCATCTGCCTGACCCGCTGCCAGCCGATCTGTTCAATGGCCTGTTATTACCATGCCAGCAAACAGGGGCGATATCTCCTTCGATGCCTCATGAAATTAAGCCGATGATCCAGGAGCAGACCCAGCAGGTGATGCCAACGGAAGCGCCAGTATCGGTATCAGCCAATTAATAACGTGATTAAGGAATGATCCATGACGAATCTATTTTGCTCTGCCAAAAAATCCACAATGTTGCTGGCATTGCTACTAACCACTGCCAGCCTGTCAGCACAGGCCTCTGTCACCCCGGACCGTACACGCCTGATTTTTAACGAAAGTGATAAATCAATCAGCGTCACGCTGCGCAATAACGACCCGAAAATGCCGTATCTGGCACAAAGCTGGATGGAAGACGAACAGGGTAACAAGATTAGCTCGCCGCTGACGGTCCTGCCGCCGGTGCAGCGCATCGATTCCATGATGAACGGTCAGGTGAAGGTACAGGGCATGCCGGATATCAACAAGCTGCCTGCCGACCGCGAGAGCGTGTTCTATTTCAACGTGCGTGAGATCCCGCCGAAATCGAACAAACCTAACACGCTACAGATAGCGCTGCAGACGCGCATTAAGTTGTTCTGGCGACCAAAGGCGCTGGAAAACGTCAGCATGAAAAACCCGTGGCAGCATAAGGTGACCTTAACCCGCAGCGGTCAGGCGTTTACCGTCAATAACCCGACGCCGTACTTCGTGGTTATCAGTAACGCCAGTGCGCAGAAAAATGGCAACCCGGCAGCGGGATTTTCCCCCATGGTGATATCGCCAAAAACCTCTGTGCCGTTAAAGGTCAAAATGGATAGCGTCCCGGTGCTGACCTACGTCAACGACTATGGCGCGCGGATGCCGCTGTATTTTAAATGTGGCGGCGATACCTGCCAGGTGGATGCAGAGCAGAGCCGCAAAGGCTGATGCCGGGAGAGCGACATGAGACAAATTTTTGTTGTGGGGGTTGGTATATTACTGCTGGGCGTTAGCGGGATATATAACATTATCCTTGCAAATTCAAAACCTGTTGATCTCATTTTACAGGTACATGTAGATCCTCCTCCGCCATGCAGCGTAACGGGGAGTGCAGTAGATTTTCAGACTGTGAATATCAACGATATCAATGGTAGTAATTATCGTAAAGATGCAGGATATACGTTGTCATGCCCTGACCGAAAAGCTGATGATTTACGTATGCAGTTGAGAGGAAACACCACCACAATTAATGGAGAAAAAGTCGTTGATGTAGGGGTTCCAGAATTTGGTATTCGAATCGAGAATGCAGATAACAACTCACTATTCTCCATTGGAGAAAACAACTGGACCCCTTTCAATATCACATCACAGCCGAAACTTAATGCAGTCCCGGTAAAACAAAGTGGTGCACAACTTTCAGGGGCCGATTTTAGTGGGAGTTTAACAATGGTGGTGGATTATCAATGAAAATACTCTTGTATTTATTGCTCTGTATGAGCAGCGGTATTGTGAATGCATCACCGGATATCACCTTCAAAGGAACTCTTGTATTGCCTCCGGCATGTACTATTAGTGATGGAAACACTATCGAGGTGGAGTTCAGGGATGTAATTATCGATAGCATTGATGGAAATAATGGGCGAGAGGTCGTGCCCTACGATATTAAATGTGATGCTGTTACACCCGGTAGTTCCTGGGATATGACATTGACATGGATAGGCACACAAACAAGTTATGATGATGCTGCAATCGAAACTGATGTAACAGGATTAGGGATTAAACTTCGGCAAAATGGTCAGCCATTTAGAGTAAATACACCGATACAAATTAACGCCGATACGAAACCACAATTAGAGGCTGTCCCCGTGAAGGCGGTAGATGCTGTATTAACAGACGGAACGTTTTCAGCTTCGGCCACATTACGGGTGGAATATCAATGAAGATGAAAACCTGGTTCGCACTCATAGTAATGCTGTTACTGGCAGGAAATAGCACAGCGCGTGCAGACAATAATTTGCACTTCTACGGAAATTTATTAAGTAAATCTTGTACCCTGGTAGTACAAGGACAAGTGCTGGCTGAAGTCCATTTCCCAAGTATCAGCAGCAGAGATTTAATGTCACGGGAACAATCTGATCGTGTGCCGGTCGTTTTTCAATTGAAAGATTGCAAAGGGCCTGTTGGTTACAAAGTTAGAGTTACGTTAACCGGTACCGAAGATAGCGATTTGCCAGGGTTTCTGGCTTTGGATGCATCATCGGGTGCGCAAGGTGTGAGCATTGGCATGGAAACAGTTGATGGGATACAGGTCCCCATCAACAATTCGGCAGGGGCAATATTTAACCTGAGTAATGGTGCTAATAATCTTAACTTTAAGGCTTGGTTGCAGGCGAAATCTGGGCGAGAAGTCTTTTCTGGTGAATTTACTGCCAGCCTGACGGCAATTTTTGAGTATATCTAAATGAAAATAAAAGTAATTTTATTTGGTATGTTATTGTTCGGGCTTAATTCTTCTGTACAAGCAGACGTTACATTTAATAATGTCCAGACTTATGGCGCATCTTATGGCAGTGGGCTAACAACATCTATCGTTTATAAAATAGATGTGTTAACCCCTGAAGGGGCATATTATGGGACATATTCACAAGGGGGGATTATGGTACAGGCAGGTGTTGTGCCTAACTTAACCTGGACTGGACCGGGTGTCCCCCCAGACATAACAATTCCGCCAGGGCGGGCACCGATAGTAGATGATTCTTATTGTCCCGGTATGACCTCTGGTTGGGTTTGTCATAGACTTCCTGTAAATGTACATGTTACGGGTACAACCCATGGTTGCCCCTGGGTGGTGACAACATCAATTTATAGCACAGCAAGGCCTCCGCAGGCGGGGCCATATTATTATCAGGGGCCGAATGCGCACCAATCAAATTGTCCAACAGAGCCAGTAGCAAGCTATGATATTTCCTGGGATGAAAACACCGTTGTTCATAATAAATCATTAAGCCTGCAATCTACGGGGGGGGTTATTGAGAAATCGTTGCCGACATTCTTAATGAAAGATGGGCGATTATGCGATGGCAGTGACTTCAGTGATGACCGTGGAGCCTATTGTCGCCTAGTATCACAATTAATGACGTTTAGTGTCCAGGGTTGTGATAACAATAAAGTGAACGTAACGGCAAACCGACATCCTGTAACTGATAAACAACTCCATGACATGCAGGTGCGTGTTGATACTAGTGAACGGCAAAGTTTTGATGCTACATGTCGCTTTCAATATATTCTTAATGAACTTTAATTAATATTATTAGCCTCGACAGTGTTCGTAGCCGGATAAGGCGTTTACGCCGCATCCGGCATTCGATACCAGCATTCAGGGCGAAATGGCAAAACGCATCCGCCCCCTAATATTCACGGCAACTCCGGCGGTAGCCACTCTTCCACTTCAATCAACACTAACAACGCTGCATCTCCGCCGTACTCTTTCGGCGCCTGGTGAAATGCCATTACATGCGGATGTTGTGCCAGCCACAGCGGCGTTTGCTGTTTCAAAATATGCTTCCCGTGCCCGTGCATTACGCAAGCGCAAAACACATGTTCACGGCGGCAGGCGGCAATTAACGCGCCCAGCTCCTGCTTGGCCTGCATTTGCGTCAAACCATGTAAATCGAGGAAAAGCTCCGGTGAATAATCGCCGCGGCGCAGCTTTTTCGCCTCAAAATGGTCTACACCAGGGCGTACATATTTCACCGGGCCATCAGCATTTAATAACGGTTGAAATTCGTCAGAGAAATAGTGACTGGCGTCAACCTGCTCCTGAATCAACCGTTTGACGGGCACTTCGCTGACTTTTTTACGCTGTGGCCGATGGACAATGGTGTCCTGCTTAATCTTGCGAGTCCCCGCCATCAATTGGCGAAACAGAGCCTGGTCCTCCTCGCTAAGTGTTGTTTTCTTTTTCATTTATGCGTCTCTATTCTTAATTTTCCTACAGTTTACCCGACTCGTAGCGCAATCGATCGTTTTAAACGTATTTTTCCTCACTCACCGCGCGTGAATGCTGATTTATCGTCATCTTCGTGGCAAACTAGCCGCCGAAATTATTGCGATCATGCCCTGGAGGAATACGTGGATAAAATTTTCGTTGATGAAGCAGTTAATGAGCTGCAAACCATTCAGGACATGTTGCGCTGGTCGGTTAGTCGCTTCAGCGCGGCAAATATCTGGTACGGTCACGGCACCGATAACCCGTGGGATGAAGCGGTACAATTGGTGTTGCCGTCGCTCTACCTGCCGCTGGATATTCCGGAAGATATGCGCACCGCGCGTCTGACCTCCAGCGAAAAACACCGTATTGTTGAGCGCGTGATCCGCCGCGTCAACGAACGCATTCCGGTGGCTTACCTGACCAATAAAGCCTGGTTCTGCGGTCATGAATTTTACGTCGATGAACGTGTGCTGGTGCCGCGCTCGCCGATTGGTGAACTGATCAACAATAAATTTGCCGGGCTAATCAGCAAGCAACCGCAGCATATTTTAGATATGTGTACCGGTAGCGGCTGCATTGCCATTGCCTGTGCTTATGCCTTCCCGGAAGCAGAAGTCGATGCGGTAGATATCTCTCCCGACGCGCTGGCGGTTGCCGAACAGAACATCGAAGAACACGGTCTGATCCACAATGTCATCCCGATTCGTTCCGATCTGTTCCGTGATTTGCCGAAAGTGCAGTACGACCTGATCGTCACTAACCCGCCGTATGTCGATGCGGAAGATATGTCCGACCTGCCAAACGAATACCGTCACGAACCGGAACTGGGCCTGGCATCTGGCACCGACGGCCTGAAACTGACGCGTCGCATTCTCGGTAACGCGGCAGATTACCTTGCTGATGATGGCGTGCTGATTTGTGAAGTCGGCAACAGCATGGTACATCTTATGGAACAATATCCCGATGTTCCGTTCACCTGGCTGGAGTTTGATAACGGCGGCGATGGTGTGTTTATGCTCACCAAAGAGCAGCTGCTGGCGGCCCGTGAACATTTCGCGATTTATAAAGATTAAGTAAACACGCAAACACAACAATAACGGAGCCGTGATGGCTGGAAACACAATTGGACAACTCTTTCGCGTAACCACCTTCGGCGAATCGCACGGGCTGGCGCTCGGCTGCATCGTCGATGGTGTTCCGCCAGGAATTCCGCTGACGGAAGCGGACCTGCAACATGACCTCGACCGTCGTCGCCCTGGGACATCGCGCTATACCACCCAGCGTCGTGAGCCGGATCAGGTCAAAATTCTCTCCGGTGTTTTTGAAGGTGTTACTACCGGCACCAGCATTGGTTTGTTGATCGAAAATACCGATCAGCGTTCTCAGGATTACAGCGCAATTAAAGACGTTTTCCGCCCAGGCCATGCTGATTACACCTACGAACAAAAATACGGTCTGCGTGATTATCGCGGCGGCGGACGCTCTTCCGCCCGTGAAACCGCCATGCGCGTTGCAGCAGGGGCGATTGCCAAAAAATATCTCGCTGAGAAATTTGGCATCGAAATTCGCGGCTGCCTGACCCAGATGGGCGACATTCCGCTGGAAATCAAAGACTGGTCGCAGGTCGAGCAAAATCCATTCTTCTGCCCGGACCCGGACAAAATCGACGCGTTAGATGAACTGATGCGCGCGCTGAAAAAAGAGGGCGACTCTATTGGCGCGAAAGTCACCGTTGTTGCCAGTGGCGTTCCTGCCGGGCTTGGTGAGCCGGTCTTTGACCGCCTGGATGCCGACATCGCCCATGCGCTAATGAGCATTAACGCGGTGAAAGGCGTGGAAATTGGTGATGGTTTTGACGTGGTGGCGCTGCGTGGCAGCCAGAACCGCGACGAAATCACCAAAGACGGTTTCCAGAGCAACCATGCGGGCGGCATTCTCGGCGGAATTAGCAGCGGGCAGCAAATCATTGCTCATATGGCGCTGAAACCGACCTCCAGTATCACCGTTCCGGGGCGTACCATTAACCGCTTTGGCGAAGAAGTTGAGATGATCACCAAAGGCCGTCACGATCCCTGTGTCGGGATCCGCGCGGTGCCGATAGCAGAAGCGATGCTGGCGATCGTATTAATGGATCACCTGTTACGGCAGCGGGCGCAAAATGCCGATGTGAAGACTGATATTCCACGCTGGTAAAAAATGAACAAAACCGCGATTGCGCTACTGGCCCTGCTTGCCAGTAGCGTCAGCCTGGCAGCGACGCCGTGGCAAAAAATAACCCAACCTGTGCCGGGAAGCGCACAATCGATAGGCAGTTTTTCCAATGGTTGTATCGTCGGCGCTGACACGCTGCCGATACAGTCCGAACATTATCAGGTCATGCGTACCGATCAGCGTCGCTATTTCGGTCACCCAGACCTGGTGATGTTTATTCAGCGTCTGAGTAGCCAGGTGAGCAATCTGGGCATGGGGACGGTGCTGATTGGCGATATGGGAATGCCTGCTGGTGGGCGCTTCAACGGCGGTCACGCCAGCCACCAGACCGGACTGGATGTTGATATTTTCCTGCAATTACCGAAAACACGCTGGACCTCTGCGCAACTCTTGCGCCCGCAAGCGTTAGATTTGGTTTCCCGGGACGGTAAACGCGTTGTCCCCACGCTGTGGAAGCCGGAAATTTTCAGCTTGATCAAACTCGCCGCACAAGACAAAGATGTGACGCGAATTTTTGTTAATCCGGCTATTAAACAACAACTTTGCCTCGATGCGGGCACCGATCGCGACTGGTTGCGCAAAGTGCGACCCTGGTTCCAGCATCGCGCACATATGCATGTACGATTACGTTGTCCTGCCGATAGTCTGGAGTGTGAAGATCAACCTTTACCGCCACCAGGCGATGGTTGCGGGGCAGAACTACAAAGCTGGTTTGAACCTCCAAAACCGGGAACAACAAAGCCTGAGAAGAAGACACCGCCTCCGTTGCCGCCTTCCTGCCAGGCGCTACTGGATGAGCACGTGATCTAATGGAAACGTTTAATAACCTGTTTATGGTTTCCCCGCTGTTGCTGGGAGTTCTCTTTTTTGTCGCCATGCTGGCGGGATTTATCGACTCGATTGCCGGTGGCGGTGGGTTACTCACCATTCCGGCGTTGATGGCGGCGGGGATGTCTCCCGCTAATGCGCTGGCAACCAATAAACTGCAAGCCTGCGGCGGCTCTATTTCCGCCACTATCTACTTTATTCGCCGCAAAGTGGTTAGTTTAAGCGATCAGAAACTCAATATCGCTATGACCTTTGTCGGCTCAATGAGTGGCGCATTGCTGGTGCAATACGTTCAGGCTGATGTCTTGAAGCAGATTTTGCCTATTCTGGTGATTTGTATCGGCCTCTATTTCTTGCTGATGCCAAAGCTGGGTGAAGAAGATCGCCAGCGCCGGATGTACGGTTTACCCTTCGCGTTAATTGCCGGTGGCTGCGTCGGTTTTTATGATGGATTCTTTGGCCCGGCTGCCGGGTCGTTTTACGCGCTGGCCTTCGTTACGCTGTGCGGATTTAATCTCGCCAAAGCCACGGCTCACGCCAAATTACTCAACGCAACGTCAAATATCGGCGGTTTGCTGCTGTTTATTCTCGGCGGCAAAGTGATTTGGGCGACAGGCTTTGTGATGCTGGTGGGGCAGTTCCTCGGCGCGCGCATGGGTTCAAGACTGGTGTTGAGCAAAGGACAAAAGCTGATCCGCCCGATGATCGTTATCGTCTCGGCGGTGATGAGTGCCAAATTACTTTATGATAGCCACGGACAGGAGATCCTCCACTGGTTGGGGATGAACTAATGAACAGTACACACCACTATGAGCAGTTGATTGAAATTTTTAATAGCTGCTTTGCCGATGAATTTAATACCCGTCTGATTAAAGGCGACGACGAACCGATCTATCTTCCCGCTGATGCGGAAGTACCGTATAACCGAATCGTCTTTGCTCATGGCTTTTATGCCAGCGCAATTCATGAGATTTCGCACTGGTGTATTGCCGGAAAAGCGCGCCGTGAGCTGGTTGATTTCGGCTACTGGTATTGCCCGGACGGTCGCGATGCCCAAACGCAAAGCCAGTTTGAAGATGTTGAAGTGAAGCCGCAGGCGCTCGACTGGTTGTTCTGCGTGGCGGCGGGATATCCGTTTAATGTCAGTTGCGACAATCTGGAAGGGGATTTCGAACCGGATCGCGTGGTGTTTCAACGGCGGGTACATGCGCAGGTGATGGATTATCTGGCAAACGGCATTCCGGAACGTCCGGCACACTTCATTAAAGCACTACAAAATTATTATCACACGCCGGAACTTACGGCGGAACAGTTCCCGTGGCCGGAAGGGCTCAACTGAAGCCAGCGCCACGTTTTACAATGAGGAAAGAAGATGATCGCGGAGTTTGAATCACGCATTCTGGCATTAATCGACGGTATGGTTGACCATGCCAGTGATGACGAGTTGTTTGCCAGTGGGTATTTGCGTGGCCACCTGACATTAGCCATCGCTGAACTGGAAAGTGGTGATGACCACTCTGCTCAGGCGGTACATACGACGGTTAGCCAGAGTCTGGAAAAAGCCATTGGCGCAGGGGAATTGTCGCCGCGTGACCAGGCGCTGGTAACCGATATGTGGGAAAACCTGTTTCAGCAGGCGTCACAGCAGTAAGTTGCGGCGTCTGGAGCACCATGCCTGATGCGACGCTTATCGCGTCTTATCAGGCCTACACGTCACACGTCGGATAAGGCGCTCACGCCGCATCCGACATTGGGAGCACCATGCCTGATGCGACGTTTATCGCGTCTTATCAGGCCTACAGGTCACACGAGGTCGGATAAGGTGTTCACGCCGCATCTGACCTTGGGAGCACCATGCCTGATGCGACGCTTATCGCGTCTTATCAGGCCTACACGTCACACGTAGGTCGGATAAGGCGTTTACGCCGCATCCGACAAACAATGCCAAAGCAGATTACCCCGCCTTAACCGCTTTACCTTTCAACAATTTCCGCACCCATAACCGATTCGGATTTAACGCCGCCAGCGTACTGGCATCCATCGGAATCGGTTCTTCACTCATCTGTGCCGCCAGAATCTCGGCGCACAGTGGGGCAGAGCACAAACCACGTGAACCCAAAGCAGCAAGCATAAAGAGATCGGCATAAATCGGCGCGCTGACTGCGTCTTCTTTCTGTTCTGCCAGCGAGGCATATTCCGCGAGTGTTGCGCCATAATCAGGCACGTTGCCCACCATTGGCAGATGATCGCGGGTGGCACAACGCACACCGCAACGCGCCTCTTTTTTACTGACATCAACCGTCTTCGCCCATTGCGCGTGTGGGAAACAATCAATCAACCGCTGGCGATTCTGCTGCTGATCGTCCTCACTGTACGCCGTCTCTTCGCTGCCGCGATGATAACTGGCACCAATACAATGGTGCTGATTCGCCGGATTCTGCGGCGTGAGATAACCGTCATAGCACAGCACCTGCTTCAGTTTTGCCAGTTCCGGTGTCGTCGGAATATGGCTGACCTGACCGGCAACCGAATATACTGGCAGAGATGATGTTTGGCTGAAACGGCTGATTTGATGCCCGTTCGCCAGTACCACCACGCTATGCGTCGCGTGCTGATCACCTGCAAAATTCAACAACCAACCGTCATCCTTACGGGATAAATCCTGTAACTGATGTTGATAACGAATCTGTAAACCTTGCTGTTGCGCCAGTTCCAGCACATTACGGGTCAGTTCTGCTGGGCACAACCAGCCACCTTGCGGATAAGTAATACCGCCGCAATTGGTTACTACACCAGTAACGCCTTCAACCTCTTTCGGCCCGACTGCAATCGCCAACTCTGCGGGTAAATCCATCGACAGCATCTGTGCGATTTTATGCTGGCTTTTCTCATCCCAGCCTAACTGCGTGACGCCGCACCAGTCATGATCAAATTTAACGGGTAATGAATCATAAAGTCGACGAGCAAAAGTAAACCCATTAGAGAAAAAGCGGTTTAGCGCCTCATCATGTTTGCTTAATAACGGATACAACGCCCCCTGACGATTGCCGGAAGCACCCAGTGCGGGGGCTTCATCCGCGCAATAAAGCGTTACCTGCCAGCCGCGACGCAATAGCGCCAGCGACAACAATGCGCTGGCAATACCGCCGCCGATAATCGCAACTTCCCGTTTGCTGCTGCCCGTACGGTTAAACCACGGCGTGGAGCAGGGGAGTGATAATGTCTGTTCCATCACCCCACAAAGCATTTCCCGTTTGCGCCCAAAGCCCTTACGTTTTTGCATGGTGAATCCGGCTTCCTGCAAACCGCGGCGGACAAAACCGGCAGAAGTAAATGTCGCCAGCGTGCCACCAGGGCGCGCTAGTCGCGCCATGGCGTTAAACAGATTTTGCGTCCACATGTCCGGGTTTTTCGCGGGCGCAAAGCCGTCCAGAAACCAGGCATCCACTTTTTGATTCAGCGAATCGTCCAGTTGACCGGTCAGTTCGTTAATATCGCCAAACCATAAATCCAGCGTTACGCGGCCTTCATCGAGCAATAAACGATGGCAACCGGGTAAGGGCAAAGGCCACTGCGCCTGAAGTTGTTCCGCCCACGGCGCAAGTTCCGGCCAGTGTTGGTGCGCTAATGCTAAATCATCACGAGTGAGGGGAAATTTCTCAAAACTAATGAAATGTAAGCGTTGTAATTGTGCCTGCGGATGCGCTTCGCGAAACTGATCAAATGCCTGCCATAGCGTCAGGAAGTTTAATCCGGTGCCGAAGCCGCTCTCTGCTACCACAAACAGAGGATGTGGATGACAGGGGAAGCGTGCCTCTAATTGGTTACCCCCAAGAAAAACATAACGCGTCTCTTCCAGTCCGTTATCGTTGGAAAAATAGACATCGTCAAAATCTCGGGAAACAGGTGTACCCTCAGCATTAAATTCAAGGTTGGCAGGTTGTATGGAGTAGTGTTTCACGTAAGTTACTCGTCTTACAGGCGGTGGCTCGATCTTAGCGATGTGTGCCAGGCTGCGCAAATTTCTCTATTAATTGGCTGATCGGACTTGTTCGGCGTACAAGTGTACGCTATTGTGCATTCGAAACTTACTCTATGTGCGACTTACAGAGGTATTGAATGAAACGTGCAGTGATTACTGGCCTGGGCATTGTTTCCAGCATCGGTAATAACCAGCAGGAAGTCCTGGCATCTCTGCGTGAAGGACGCTCAGGGATCACTTTCTCTCAGGAGCTGAAGGATTCCGGCATGCGTAGCCACGTTTGGGGCAACGTAAAACTGGATACCACTGGCCTCATTGACCGCAAAGTTGTGCGCTTTATGAGCGACGCATCCATCTATGCATTCCTTTCTATGGAGCAGGCAATTGCAGATGCTGGCCTCTCCCCGGAAGCTTACCAGAATAACCCGCGCGTTGGCCTGATTGCAGGTTCCGGCGGCGGCTCCCCGCGTTTCCAGGTGTTCGGCGCTGACGCAATGCGCGGCCCGCGCGGCCTGAAAGCGGTAGGCCCGTATGTGGTCACCAAAGCGATGGCATCTGGCGTTTCTGCCTGCCTCGCCACGCCGTTCAAAATTCACGGCGTTAACTACTCCATCAGCTCCGCGTGTGCGACTTCCGCACACTGTATCGGTAACGCAGTAGAGCAGATCCAACTGGGCAAACAAGACATCGTGTTTGCTGGCGGCGGCGAAGAGCTGTGCTGGGAAATGGCCTGCGAATTCGACGCAATGGGCGCGCTGTCTACCAAATACAACGACACCCCGGAAAAAGCCTCCCGTACTTATGACGCTAACCGTGACGGTTTCGTTATCGCTGGCGGCGGCGGTATGGTTGTGGTCGAAGAACTGGAACACGCGTTGGCACGTGGTGCTCATATCTACGCTGAAATCGTTGGCTACGGCGCAACGTCTGATGGCGCAGACATGGTTGCTCCGTCTGGCGAAGGCGCAGTGCGCTGCATGAAGATGGCGATGCACGGTGTTGATACTCCAATCGACTACCTGAACTCCCACGGTACTTCGACTCCGGTTGGTGACGTGAAAGAGCTGGCTGCTATCCGTGAAGTGTTCGGCGATAAGAGCCCGGCGATTTCTGCAACCAAAGCGATGACCGGTCACTCTCTGGGCGCTGCTGGCGTACAGGAAGCTATCTACTCTCTGCTGATGCTGGAACACGGCTTTATTGCCCCGAGCATTAACATTGAAGAGCTGGACGAGCAGGCTGCGGGTCTGAACATCGTGACCGAAACGACCGATCGCGAACTGACCACCGTTATGTCTAACAGCTTCGGTTTCGGCGGCACCAACGCCACGCTGGTAATGCGTAAGCTGAAAGATTAATTCGCAGTAGGTCGGAGTAGGTCGGAGTAGGTCGGATAAGACGCGTCAGCGTCGCATCCGACGTTACGCGCTTATCCGACACTAACGCAAAAGGGAACCTGATGGTTCCCTTTTTCACATCATTGACAATCGCCGCCTGTTCCAGGCAAACTTCCCGCTTTGTCGATATCCTGCTAAAAAGACGTACGCGTTAAATCCTGCCAACGCACCGTAACCTTGAAACCAGAGAGATAAGACGGGGGAGAATCCTCGCCTTGCGCTGCATTCTGGAGTAATGCATGACTGCTGTAAGCCAAACAAAAACACGATCTTCTGCCAATTTTTCGCTCTTCCGCATCGCTTTTGCGGTTTTTCTCACCTACATGACCGTAGGGTTGCCGTTGCCGGTTATCCCGTTGTTTGTTCATCATGAATTGGGCTATGGCAATACCATGGTCGGCATTGCCGTCGGCATTCAGTTTCTGGCTACGGTGCTGACGCGTGGTTACGCCGGGCGACTGGCCGATCAATATGGCGCAAAACGTTCGGCGCTTCAGGGGATGTTAGCTTGTGGTCTGGCGGGGGGCGCGTTGCTGCTGGCGGCGATTTTGCCCGTCTCCGCACCGTTCAAATTTGCCCTGTTGGTCGTCGGGCGTTTGATTCTTGGCTTTGGTGAAAGCCAGTTACTGACAGGCGCTCTGACCTGGGGATTAGGCATCGTAGGGCCAAAACACTCTGGCAAAGTAATGTCATGGAACGGAATGGCGATTTACGGTGCCCTCGCTGTTGGTGCACCGCTTGGCCTGTTGATTCATAGCCATTACGGTTTTGCCGCACTGGCGCTTACGACAATGGCATTGCCCCTGCTGGCGTGGGCTTGTAACGGCACTGTACGCAAAGTACCGGCAATGGCGGGAGAACGTCCATCGCTGTGGAGTGTTGTCGGGCTTATCTGGAAACCGGGGCTTGGTCTGGCGCTTCAGGGCGTTGGCTTTGCGGTTATCGGGACCTTTGTTTCGCTCTACTTTGCCAGCAAAGGATGGGCGATGGCAGGCTTTACACTCACCGCATTTGGCGGCGCATTTGTCGTGATGCGCGTGATGTTTGGCTGGATGCCAGACCGTTTTGGCGGCGTGAAAGTGGCGATTGTCTCTTTGCTTGTAGAAACGGTAGGTTTGTTGCTGCTCTGGCAAGCGCCTGGCGCGTGGGTGGCATTAGCTGGTGCGGCGTTAACCGGGGCGGGGTGTTCACTTATCTTCCCGGCGCTCGGTGTGGAAGTCGTTAAGCGCGTTCCGTCTCAGGTTCGCGGTACTGCGCTCGGCGGTTATGCGGCGTTTCAGGATATCGCCCTCGGTGTTTCAGGGCCACTGGCAGGCGTGCTGGCGACCACATTTGGCTATTCGTCGGTATTCCTTGCCGGGGCGATATCGGCGGTGCTGGGGATTATCGTGACGATACTGTCATTTCGTCGTGGTTAACTCAATAACCAGACCAACATCACGATGATGGCGGTCAACAATATCCACAGGCTGGGGCGCATGGCCATTTCTTGCATCGTGTTAATAAATGGCGTAAAGGGATTGAGCAACGGTTGAATATCTCGCGGTTCAGTCCCATTCACTCGCCGCTGATAAAGCTGGTTGAGGATATCCTCGGCCTGTGCGTATGTCAGGGCTGATTGCGTAGAAAGACCATATTTCTGCTCAACATAGGTCGATAATACTGTCAGCTCGCTGGCATCCAGTGGCTGTTTTAGCGCCATCTGAAGCGACTCCAGCGTCGGTGTATTTTGCTGACTTAACACCTGGCGTGCCTGCAACCAGGTAACCAGGTGGGTAAACATTTTTGCCGGGATCAACTCACCATTTTTTACCCCAGAAAGTTCCAGCATAGATTGCCAAATCTGTTTGCTGGGTTCTCCTGTTGCCGCCGCGAGTTTAGTGACCAGTTGCTTAAGCGTATTGTGTTCTGCCGGTAACAAAGGGCGATCGGTCGCCTGGCGCTGTTGCGGCTGTGGGATAACCATCTTCCCTTCCTGTAACAGCGTCAGGACGGTTTTTAATTGCTCTGGTGAGAGTTGATTCAGCGGCATCTGACCAAAGTTATGACGGATGTAATCTGTGACCGCCTGACGATTATTCCCCAGCCGTAAATACTCGCTCAATTGAGCCAAAAGCTGGCGGACAGAATGGCTTTCTTGCGCGGCCAGTAAACGTTGTGCAAGGTTTTGTTCTGCGGCGGGAAAGTTGCGTGAAAGTAACGGTGAATCACCCGGCAGACCGATGTCGTGCTTAATACCGGCCCACAATTCCGCACTCTGCTGTTGCGTCAGCGAAGTCACTTTGGTTATCAAACTTTCCAGCACTGTACGTTGCAAGCTGGATAAAGGCTGATTGCCTGCGCCAGACGACAGTTTATCCCCCTGGCCCGGTGGTTGCCCAGGAGGGGCGGAAATAGGTTGTATCATTACGTATCCTTATACCTGAAATCATCGCAAGTATGCCTGGCCGCGAGATTATGGCACACTTGTCCGGTTAACTCTCGTTCTCATACAGGTACCACAAACGTGAAAATCCTTGTTGATGAAAATATGCCTTATGCCCGCGAATTATTTAGTCGTCTGGGTGAGGTGAAAGCGGTTCCGGGGCGTCCAATTTCAGTTGCTGAACTGGATGATGCAGATGCTTTGATGGTGCGTTCGGTCACAAAAGTGAATGAATCTTTGCTGGCAGGAAAACCAGTAAAATTTGTTGGCACCGCGACTGCGGGGACGGACCATGTCGATGAAGCGTGGTTAAAGCAGGCGGGAATTGGTTTTTCCGCTGCACCTGGCTGCAATGCGATCGCGGTAGTGGAATATGTTTTCTCGTCACTGCTGATGCTTGCCGAACGCGATGGATTTTCACTGGACGAGCGAACCGTGGGGATCGTGGGCGTCGGCAACGTTGGGCGACGTTTACAGGCACGGCTGGAAGCGTGGGGGATCAAAACCTTACTTTGCGATCCGCCACGCGCCGATCGTGGGGATGAAGGGGATTTCCGTCCTCTTGATGAACTGGTCGCGCAGGCAGACATTCTGACTTTCCATACGCCACTCTTTAAAGATGGTCCGTACAAAACGCGGCATCTGGCGGATGAAAAACTGATTCGCAGCCTGAAGCCGGGGGCGATTCTGATTAACGCCTGCCGTGGCGCCGTTGTCGATAACACTGCGCTGTTGACCTGTCTGAATGAAGGCCAGAAGTTAAGCGTGGTGCTGGATGTCTGGGAAGGCGAGCCAGAACTCAACGTTGAGCTGCTGCAAAAAGTGGATATCGGCACGCCACATATCGCGGGCTATACCCTCGAAGGTAAAGCGCGTGGCACGACGCAAGTGTTTGAAGCCTACAGCAAGTTTATTGGTCATGAACAGCACGTGGCGTTGGATACTTTACTGCCCACGCCTGAGTTTGGCCGCATCACGCTGCATGGCCCGCTCGATCAGCCGACGCTAAAAAGGCTGGTGCATTTGGTGTATGATGTGCGCCGCGATGACGCACCGCTGCGTAAAGTCGCCGGAATACCGGGTGAGTTCGATAAACTGCGCAAAAATTACCTTGAGCGCCGCGAATGGTCGTCTCTGTATGTGATTTGTGATGATGCCAGTGCGGCATCATTACTGTGTAAACTGGGTTTTAACGCCGTTCATCATCCGGCTCGTTAATCTCTTCTTCATGCTCTCTGCTGTAACATAGGCAGGGAGCTTTGCATTTTCTGGAGTAAACCACCATGTCTGAAGGCTGGAACATTGCCGTCCTGGGCGCAACTGGCGCTGTGGGCGAAGCCCTGCTTGAAACGCTGGCTGAACGTCAGTTCCCGGTTGGGGAAATTTATGCACTGGCACGTAACGAAAGCGCAGGCGAACATCTGCGCTTTGGTGGTAAGACAATCACCGTGCAGGATGTCGCCGAATTTGACTGGACGCAGGCACAACTGGCGTTTTTTGTCGCAGGCAAAGAAGCGACCGCAACCTGGGTTGAAGAAGCAACCAACTCCGGCTGCCTGGTTATCGACAGCAGCGGATTGTTCGCTCTCGAACCAGACGTACCGTTGGTGGTGCCGGAAGTAAACCCGTTTGTACTTGCTGATTACCGTAACCGTAATGTTATCGCCGTACCGGACAGCCTGACCAGCCAACTGCTGGCTTCTTTGAAACCGTTAATCGATCAGGGCGGATTATCGCGTATTAGCGTTACCAGCCTGATTTCAGCCTCCGCTCAGGGCAAAAAAGCGGTCGATGCGTTAGCGGGGCAGAGCGCGAAATTGCTCAACGGCATTCCGATTGATGAAGAGGATTTTTTCGGGCGTCAGCTCGCGTTCAACATGCTGCCGTTACTGCCGGACAGAGAGGGTTCTGTACGTGAAGAACGCCGTATCGTCGATGAAGTGCGCAAAATCATGCAGGACGAAGGGCTGATGATTTCGGCAAGCGTCGTCCAGGCACCGGTATTTTACGGCCACGCCCAGATGGTCAACTTTGAAGCTCTGCGTCCGCTGGCGGCAGAAGAAGCGCGTGATGCCTTTACCCAGGGCGAAGATATTGTGCTCTCTGAAGAGAACGAGTTTCCGACTCAGGTGGGTGACGCTTCCGGTACGCCGCATCTTTCTGTGGGCTGCGTGCGCAATGATTACGGTATTCCGGAGCAAATCCAGTTCTGGTCGGTGGCCGATAACGTCCGTTTTGGCGGCGCACTGATGGCAGTGAAAATCGCCGAAAAACTGGTGCAGGAGTATCTGTACTAATGTCCGACCAGCAACAACCGCCAGTTTATAAAATTGCGCTGGGCATTGAGTACGACGGCAGTAAGTATTACGGCTGGCAACGGCAGAACGAAGTACGCAGTGTGCAGGAGAAGCTGGAAAAGGCGCTCTCCCAGGTGGCGAACGAACCCATCACCGTCTTCTGCGCAGGGCGTACTGACGCAGGTGTACACGGCACCGGGCAGGTAGTACATTTCGAAACCACCGCGCAGCGCAAAGACGCCGCGTGGACATTAGGCGTAAATGCGAATTTACCTGGTGACATCGCCGTGCGTTGGGTTAAAGCTGTACCTGATGATTTTCATGCCCGATTTAGCGCCACGGCTCGCCGTTATCGCTACATCATCTACAATCATCGGCTGCGCCCGGCGGTGCTGAGTAAAGGTGTGACCCACTTTTACGAACCGCTGGATGCCGAACGGATGCATCGGGCTGCGCAATGCTTGTTGGGCGAGAATGATTTCACCTCATTTCGCGCGGTGCAGTGCCAGTCCCGAACGCCGTGGCGCAACGTTATGCATATTAACGTCACGCGACATGGCCCCTATGTGGTGGTAGATATCAAAGCGAATGCCTTTGTACATCATATGGTGAGGAATATCGTCGGTAGTCTGATGGAAGTAGGCGCCCACAACCAGCCAGAGAGTTGGATAGCAGAGCTGTTAGCGGCAAAGGACAGAACGCTGGCGGCAGCAACGGCGAAAGCGGAAGGGCTGTATCTGGTTGCGGTAGATTACCCTGACCGATTTGATCTTCCAAAACCGCCAATGGGCCCGCTATTTCTGGCGGACTAATGAGAATAATGCTCTAAAAATTTCAGGCTGTAGCCAACGCAGTTGCAGCCTGAGAAATGAAGAGTACAAGGCATAGGCAATTATGGACCTGATTTATTTCCTCATCGATTTTATTTTGCACATTGATGTGCATCTGGCTGAGCTGGTCGCGGAGTACGGCGTCTGGGTTTATGCCATTCTGTTTTTGATTCTGTTCTGTGAAACCGGGCTTGTGGTAACACCGTTTTTACCAGGTGATTCCCTGCTGTTCGTCGCTGGTGCGTTGGCATCTCTGGAGACTAACGATCTCAACGTCCATATGATGGTGGTACTGATGTTGATTGCTGCAATTGTGGGTGATGCGGTCAACTACACCATTGGGCGACTGTTCGGTGAGAAGTTATTCAGTAACCCCAATTCGAAAATTTTCCGTCGCAGTTACCTCGATAAAACGCACCAGTTTTATGAGAAACATGGCGGCAAAACCATTATTCTCGCTCGTTTTGTGCCTATCGTCAGAACGTTCGCTCCGTTCGTTGCGGGTATGGGCCACATGTCGTACCGTCATTTCGCCGCTTATAACGTGATCGGCGCACTGTTATGGGTACTGCTTTTTACCTATGCAGGTTATTTCTTCGGTACAATCCCGATGGTTCAGGATAACCTTAAGCTGCTGATCGTCGGTATTATTGTGGTTTCCATTTTGCCGGGCGTCATCGAAATTATCCGTCACAAACGCGCTGCGGCACGCGCCGCAAAATAAAAAGTAACTCCGCGGTTCGACCACTTTTTTATCCAAAGTTTCGGGCTGTTATGTTTTAATGTGCAACATTCATGGTCTGTTGGGGGCAAAAATGGCATTATGCGTCCCCAAAGATAAAACTGGCATCGAACCAGGTTCAGACAGAAAGGTCCCTAATGAGCTGGATTGAACGAATTAAAAGCAACATTACTCCCACCCGCAAGGCAAGCATTCCTGAAGGTGTGTGGACTAAGTGTGATAGCTGCGGTCAGGTTTTATACCGCGCTGAACTGGAACGTAATCTTGAGGTCTGTCCGAAGTGTGACCATCACATGCGTATGTCGGCGCGTAACCGCCTGCATAGCTTGTTAGATGAAGGCAGCCTTGTGGAGCTGGGTAGCGAGCTTGAGCCGAAAGATGTGCTGAAGTTTCGTGACTCCAAGAAGTATAAAGACCGTCTGGCCTCTGCGCAGAAAGAAACCGGCGAAAAAGACGCGCTGGTGGTGATGAAAGGTACTCTGTACGGTATGCCGGTTGTCGCTGCGGCATTTGAATTCGCTTTTATGGGCGGTTCAATGGGCTCAGTGGTTGGCGCTCGTTTCGTGCGTGCTGTTGAGCAGGCGCTGGAAGATAACTGCCCGCTGATCTGCTTCTCCGCCTCTGGTGGCGCACGTATGCAGGAAGCGCTGATGTCGCTGATGCAGATGGCGAAAACATCAGCGGCACTGGCGAAAATGCAGGAGCGCGGGTTACCGTACATTTCCGTGCTGACCGACCCGACGATGGGTGGTGTTTCTGCAAGCTTCGCGATGCTGGGCGATCTCAACATTGCTGAACCGAAAGCGTTAATCGGCTTTGCCGGTCCGCGCGTTATCGAACAGACCGTTCGCGAAAAACTGCCGCCAGGATTCCAGCGCAGTGAATTCCTGATCGAGAAAGGCGCCATCGATATGATCGTCCGTCGCCCGGAAATGCGCCTGAAACTGGCTAGCATTCTGGCGAAGCTGATGAATCTGCCAGCGCCTAATCCTGATGCGCCGCGTGAAGGCGAAGTGGTGCCACCGGTGCCGGATCAGGAACCAGAGGCCTGATAACTGATAAGGGCAGGGCCACTGGCTCTGCCCTTTTGCTATTTATTCTCCCCGTAACGAATCAGCGGATACCATGATTATCAAACGCACTCCTCAAGCCGCGTCGCCTCTGGCTTCGTGGCTTTCTTATCTGGAAAACCTGCACAGTAAAACTATCGATCTCGGCCTTGAGCGCGTCAGCCAGGTTGCCGCGCGTCTTGGCGTCCTTAAACCTGCACCGTTTGTATTTACCGTTGCGGGAACTAATGGCAAAGGCACGACCTGCCGTACACTGGAGTCGATTCTGATGGCGGCAGGGTACAGGGTGGGGGTCTACAGTTCGCCGCATCTGGTGCGTTATACCGAGCGCGTTCGTATACAGGGCAAAGAACTGGCGGAGTCGGCCCATACGGCTTCTTTTGCCGAGATTGAGGCCGAGCGCGGCGATATTTCTCTGACTTATTTTGAATACGGTACGCTGTCGGCATTGTGGTTGTTCAAAGAAGCGCAACTCGATGTGGTGATTCTGGAAGTAGGTCTGGGCGGTCGTCTGGATGCGACTAACATTGTCGATGCTGATGTTGCCGTGGTAACCAGTATCGCGCTGGATCATACCGACTGGCTGGGGCCAGATCGTGAAAGCATTGGTCGTGAGAAAGCGGGGATCTTCCGCAGCGAAAAACCGGCAATCGTCGGTGAACCGGAAATGCCTTACACCATTGCCGATGTAGCACAGGAGAAAGGCGCACTGTTGCAACGTTGTGGCGTTGAGTGGAATTATTCCGTCACCGACCATGACTGGTCATTTACTGATGCTCACGGCACGTTGGCGGGGTTACCGTTGCCACTTGTCCCGCAACCGAATGCCGCAACAGCGCTGGCGGCACTGCGTGCCAGCGGCCTGGAAGTCAGTGAAAAGGCAATTCGCGACGGTATTGCCAGCGCAATTTTGCCTGGACGCTTCCAGATTGTGAGCGAGTCCCCACGCGTTATTTTTGATGTTGCCCATAATCCTCATGCGGCGGAATATCTTACCGGACGCATGAAAGCGTTACCGAAAAACGGGCGCGTGCTGGCAGTTATCGGTATGCTACATGATAAAGATATTGCCGGAACACTGGCCTGGTTGAAAAGCGTGGTTGATGACTGGTATTGTGCGCCACTAGAAGGGCCGCGCGGTGCCACGGCAGCACAACTGCTTGAGCATCTGGGGAACGGCAAACCATTCGATAGCGTTGCGCAGGCATGGGATGCCGCAATGGCGGACGCTAAACCGGAAGATACCGTGCTGGTGTGTGGTTCGTTCCATACGGTCGCACATGTCATGGAAGTGATTGACGCGAGGAGAAGCGGTGGCGAGTAAGTTTCAGAATCGGTTAGTTGGCACTATTGTGCTGGTAGCTCTGGGAGTTATTGTGCTTCCAGGATTGCTTGATGGGCAGAAAAAACATTATCAGGATGAGTTCGCAGCGATCCCGCTGGTGCCGAAAGCGGGCGATCGTGACGAGCCTGATATGATGCCAGCCGCCACTCAGGCGTTGCCGACACAGCCGCCAGAAGGCGCGGCAGAAGAGGTGCGGGCAGGTGATGCCGCAGCGCCTTCGCTCGACCCGACAACCATTGCGGCCAATAACACCGTATTTGAACCGGAGCCTGCACCGGTCGCTCCACCGAAACCGAAACCGGTGGAACCGCCTAAGCCTAAGGTTGAAGTGCCGCCTCCGCCGAAGCCAGAACCGAAGCCGGTTGTTGAAGAAAAAGCAGCGCCGACGGGTAAAGCCTATGTTGTGCAACTGGGCGCGCTGAAAAATGCCGATAAAGTGAATGAGATTGTCGGTAAGCTGCGCGGTGCCGGTTATCGGGTTTATACGTCGCCGTCGACGCCAGTACAGGGTAAAATCACCCGTATTCTGGTGGGGCCAGATGCTTCGAAAGATAAGCTGAAAGGTTCGCTTGGCGAACTGAAGCAGATCTCTGGTTTGAGCGGCGTGGTGATGGGCTACACGCCGAATTAATACGGTTTTGCCTGATACGACGCTGGCGCGTCTTATCAGGCCTGTGCTGGAGCAGACCCGTAGGTCGGATAAGGCGTTCACGCCGCATCCGACAGCCGTTGCCTGATGCGACGCTTGCGCGTCTTATCGGGCCTACGCAGGAGCAGAACCGTAGGTTGGATAAGGCATTCACGCCGCATCCGACAGCCGTTGCCTGATGCGACGCTGGCGCGTCTTATCAGGCCTACGCAGGAGCAGAACCGTAGGTCGGATAAGGCATTCACGCCGCATCCGACAGCCGTTGCCTGATGCGACGCTGACGCGTCTTATCAGGCCTACGCAGGGGTAGAACCGTAGGTCGGATAAGGCGTTCACGCGGCATCCGACAGCCGTTGCCTGATGCGACGCTGGCGCGTCTTATCGGGCCTACGCAGGAGCAGAACCGTAGGTTGGATAAGGCATTCACGCCGCATCCGACAGCCGTTGCCTGATGCGACGCTGGCGCGTCTTATCAGGCCTACGCAGGGGTAGAACCGTAGGTTGGATAAGGCGTTCACGCCGCATCCGACAGCCGTTGCCTGATGCGACGCTGGCGCGTCTTATCAGGCCTACGCAGGAGTAGAACCGTAGGTCGGATAAGGCATTCACGCGGCATCCGACAATGATTGCCCGATGCCGCGAAGGCATAAAAAGTCGATGGCGTTGAATCTTTTTTCAGCGCCATTTTTATTGATGCGGGGGAAGGAAATCCCTACGCAAACGTTTTCTTTTTCTGTTAGAATGCGCCCCGAACAGGATGACAGGGCGTAAAATCGTGGGACACATATGGTCTGGATTGATTACGCCATAATCGCGGTGATTGCTTTTTCCTCTCTGGTTAGCCTGATCCGCGGCTTTGTTCGTGAAGCGTTATCGCTGGTGACATGGGGTTGTGCTTTCTTTGTTGCCAGTCATTACTACACTTACCTGTCAGTCTGGTTTACGGGCTTTGAAGACGAACTGGTTCGAAATGGGATTGCCATCGCGGTACTGTTTATCGCTACCCTGATCGTTGGTGCTATCGTCAACTTCGTGATAGGCCAACTGGTGGAAAAAACGGGATTGTCGGGCACCGATCGGGTGCTGGGCGTCTGTTTCGGTGCATTGCGCGGTGTGTTGATTGTCGCCGCTATTCTTTTCTTTCTCGACTCCTTTACAGGTGTGTCGAAAAGCGAAGACTGGAGCAAGTCACAATTGATCCCGCAGTTCAGTTTCATCATCAGATGGTTTTTTGATTATCTGCAAAGCTCGTCAAGTTTCTTGCCCAGAGCGTAAGTGCTCTGAGATGTGGCTTAACGAGGAAAAAGACGTATGTGCGGTATTGTCGGTATCGCCGGTGTTATGCCGGTTAACCAGTCGATTTATGATGCCTTAACGGTGCTTCAGCATCGCGGTCAGGATGCCGCCGGCATCATCACCATAGATGCCAATAACTGCTTCCGTTTGCGTAAAGCGAACGGGCTGGTGAGCGATGTATTTGACGCTCGCCATATGCAGCGTTTGCAGGGCAATATGGGCATTGGTCATGTGCGTTACCCTACGGCTGGCAGCTCAAGTGCCTCTGAAGCGCAGCCGTTTTACGTTAACTCTCCGTATGGCATTACGCTTGCCCACAACGGCAATCTGACCAACGCTCATGAGTTGCGTAAAAAACTGTTTGAAGAAAAACGCCGCCACATCAATACCACTTCCGACTCGGAAATTCTGCTTAATATCTTCGCCAGCGAGCTGGACAATTTCCGCCACTACCCGCTGGAAGCCGACAACATTTTCGCCGCCATTGCTGCCACTAACCGCTTAATCCGCGGCGCGTATGCTTGTGTGGCGATGATCATCGGCCACGGTATGGTCGCCTTCCGCGATCCTAACGGGATTCGTCCGCTGGTGTTGGGGAAACGTGATATCGACGAGAATCGCACAGAATATATGGTCGCTTCCGAAAGCGTTGCGCTCGATACGCTGGGCTTTGAGTTCCTGCGTGACGTTGCCCCAGGCGAAGCGATTTACATCACTGAAGAAGGGCAGTTGTTTACCCGTCAGTGTGCTGACAATCCGGTCAGCAATCCGTGCCTTTTTGAGTATGTTTACTTTGCCCGTCCTGACTCGTTCATCGACAAAATTTCCGTTTACAGCGCGCGTGTGAATATGGGCACGAAACTGGGCGAGAAAATTGCCCGTGAATGGGAAGATCTTGATATCGACGTGGTGATCCCGATTCCGGAAACTTCCTGCGATATCGCGTTGGAAATTGCCCGAATTCTGGGCAAACCGTACCGCCAGGGCTTCGTTAAAAACCGCTATGTTGGTCGTACCTTCATCATGCCGGGTCAGCAACTGCGTCGTAAATCTGTGCGCCGTAAATTGAACGCCAACCGCGCTGAGTTCCGCGATAAAAACGTCCTGCTGGTTGATGACTCCATCGTGCGCGGCACCACCTCTGAACAAATTATCGAGATGGCACGCGAAGCCGGAGCGAAGAAAGTGTACCTCGCCTCTGCGGCACCAGAGATTCGCTTCCCGAACGTTTATGGTATTGATATGCCGAGTGCCACGGAACTGATCGCTCACGGTCGTGAAGTTGATGAAATTCGCCAGATCATCGGTGCCGACGGTTTGATTTTCCAGGACCTCAACGATCTGATCGAAGCCGTTCGCGCTGAAAATCCGGATATCCAGCAGTTTGAATGCTCGGTGTTCAACGGCGTCTATGTCACTAAAGATGTTGATCAGGGCTATCTCGATTTTCTCGATACTTTACGTAATGACGACGCCAAAGCATTGCAACGTCAGAACGAAGTGGAAAACCTGGAAATGCATAACGAAGGATGATGCCTTCACTCAGGGTGCCAGTCTGGCACCCTGACTTGCAACTCCCGCCGAAATCCTGCAAAGTCTGCCTGCAAGTCTGACAGGGCAACTCTCTATGAAACGACTCATTGTAGGCATCAGTGGTGCCAGCGGCGCGATTTATGGCGTGCGCTTATTACAGGTTCTGCGCGATGTTACAGACATCGAAACGCATCTGGTTATGAGCCAGGCGGCGCGCCAGACCTTATCCCTCGAAACGGATTTTTCCCTGCGCGAAGTGCAGGCGTTAGCCGATGTAACTCATGATGCGCGCGATATTGCTGCCAGCATCTCTTCTGGTTCTTTCCAGACGCTGGGCATGGTGATTTTACCCTGTTCAATCAAGACCCTTTCCGGCATTGTCCATAGCTATACCGATGGCCTGTTGACCCGCGCGGCAGATGTGGTGCTGAAAGAGCGTCGTCCGTTGGTGCTCTGCGTGCGTGAAACACCGTTGCACTTAGGCCATCTGCGTTTAATGACTCAGGCGGCAGAAATCGGTGCGGTGATTATGCCTCCCGTTCCGGCGTTTTATCATCGCCCGCAATCCCTTGATGATGTGATAAATCAGACGGTTAACCGTGTTCTTGACCAGTTTGCGATAAACCTTCCCGAAGATCTCTTTGCCCGCTGGCAGGGCGCATAACTTCGCTGTTGCCCTGTTTCAGGGCAATTTTGCAACCGCGATCAAATCCTCGACATTTTGTTCCTTCCATTGAATCGAAACGCTGCGATTCAACCGCCATACCTGCTATCTTCAATCTCAGGACAATAATGCAACGTCTTATTAACATATTTTACATTGAATGTTGCTGCTGTCGGCAAGATGGCATAAGACCTGCATGAACAAGCCTGCAAACACACAACACAATACACAACATAAAAAAGCCATTTCACTTGAGGGTTATGTATGAAGAAGTCGATTCTCGCTCTGTCTTTGTTAGTCGGTATTTCCGCAGCGGCTTCCAGCTATGCGGCACTGCCGGAGACGGTACGTATCGGAACGGATACCACCTATGCACCGTTCTCGTCGAAAGATGCCAAAGGTGACTTTGTCGGCTTTGATATCGATCTCGGTAACGAGATGTGCAAACGGATGCAGGTGAAATGTACCTGGGTTGCCAGTGACTTTGACGCGCTTATCCCCTCACTGAAAGCGAAAAAAATCGACGCTATTATTTCGTCGCTCTCCATTACCGATAAACGTCAGCAGGAGATTGCTTTCTCCGACAAGCTGTACGCCGCGGACTCCCGTCTGATTGCCGCCAAAGGTTCGCCGATTCAGCCAACGCTGGATTCACTGAAAGGTAAGCATGTTGGTGTGCTGCAAGGCTCCACCCAGGAAGCTTATGCTAACGAGACCTGGCGTAGCAAAGGCGTGGATGTGGTGGCCTATGCCAACCAGGATTTAGTCTATTCCGATCTTGCTGCGGGGCGTCTGGATGCTGCGTTACAAGATGAAGTCGCTGCCAGTGAAGGATTCCTTAAACAACCTGCCGGTAAAGATTTCGCCTTTGCTGGCCCTTCAGTGAAAGACAAAAAATACTTTGGTGACGGCACCGGTGTTGGGCTGCGTAAAGATGATGCCGAATTGACAGCCGCCTTTGACAAAGCGCTTGGCGAACTGCGTCAGGATGGTACTTACGACAAGATGGCGAAAAAGTACTTCGATTTTAATGTATACGGTGACTGATACGTCGCAGGGAGGCCGCACCTGATACCGTCATTATCATGGTGCATTATAGGTTTGTTGCACTATCGTGGTGCATTAAAATGCATACTTAAGCAATTTTAATGAAAAATAATACGATTAACGGGCCAGGATATTTTGCCTTGTTGGTCAATTTTATGGCACGATAAGTGTAACAAACCTGTAAATATTCCCTATTAAAAGACTGTCAGTTGAGGACATTATGAAAAAACTGGTGCTATCGCTCTCTCTGGTTCTGGCCTTCTCCAGCGCGACTGCTGCTTTTGCTGCTATACCGCAAAATATTCGCATCGGTACTGACCCGACTTATGCACCGTTTGAATCAAAAAATTCACAAGGTGAATTGGTTGGCTTTGATATCGATCTGGCGAAGGAACTGTGCAAACGCATCAATACGCAATGTACATTTGTCGAAAACCCGCTGGATGCGTTAATTCCGTCATTAAAAGCGAAGAAGATTGACGCCATCATGTCATCGCTTTCCATCACCGAAAAACGTCAGCAAGAAATAGCCTTCACCGACAAATTGTACGCCGCTGATTCTCGTCTGGTGGTGGCGAAAAACGCCGACATTCAACCGACAGTCGAGTCGCTGAAAGGCAAGCGGGTAGGCGTATTGCAGGGGACTACCCAGGAGACGTTCGGTAACGAGCACTGGGCGCCAAAAGGCATTGAAATCGTTTCTTATCAGGGACAGGACAACATTTATTCTGACCTGACCGCCGGACGTATTGATGCCGCGTTCCAGGACGAAGTTGCCGCCAGCGAAGGTTTCCTCAAACAGCCAGTCGGTAAAGATTACAAATTCGGTGGCCCGTCTGTTAAAGATGAAAAACTGTTTGGCGTAGGTACCGGCATGGGCCTGCGTAAAGAAGATAACGAACTGCGCGAAGCACTGAACAAAGCCTTTGCCGAAATGCGCGCTGACGGTACTTACGAGAAATTAGCGAAAAAGTACTTCGATTTTGATGTTTATGGTGGCTAATCGCCATCGGTGAAAGAAAGCCCGCTCCCTTCGGGTAACCGGAGGGAGACAAGAGGCGGTAATTCACCACACACGACAGGACAGGCAGCATGTTGTATGGGTTTTCAGGTGTTATTTTACAGGGGGCGCTCGTCACGCTGGAGCTGGCTATCAGTTCTGTAGTGCTCGCTGTAATCATCGGTTTAATTGGCGCTGGCGGTAAGCTCTCGCAAAATCGGCTTTCGGGGCTGATTTTCGAAGGGTACACCACGCTGATTCGAGGCGTGCCGGACTTAGTGTTAATGCTGCTGATTTTCTATGGTTTGCAGATTGCGCTAAACACGGTGACGGAGGCGATGGGCGTCGGGCAGATTGATATCGATCCGATGGTCGCTGGTATTATCACTCTTGGTTTTATCTACGGTGCTTATTTTACCGAAACGTTCCGTGGCGCGTTTATGGCAGTGCCGAAAGGGCAAATAGAGGCGGCGACGGCGTTCGGTTTTACTCGTGGGCAAGTGTTTCGGCGGATTATGTTTCCGGCGATGATGCGTTACGCTCTGCCAGGCATTGGCAACAACTGGCAGGTGATCCTCAAATCTACCGCCCTGGTTTCGTTACTCGGCCTGGAAGATGTGGTCAAAGCCACCCAACTGGCAGGCAAAAGTACCTGGGAACCGTTCTATTTCGCCATCGTCTGTGGCGTGATTTATCTGGTTTTTACCACCGTTTCCAATGGTGTGCTGCTGTTCCTTGAGCGCCGCTACTCCGTGGGTGTGAAGAGGGCTGACCTGTGATCGAAATCTTACATGAATACTGGAAACCACTGCTGTGGACTGACGGTTATCGCTTTACCGGCGTGGCAATCACCCTCTGGCTGCTGATTTTGTCGGTAGTGATAGGTGGAGTTCTGGCGCTGTTTCTGGCGATTGGTCGCGTCTCCAGTAATAAATACATCCAGTTTCCAATCTGGTTATTTACCTATATTTTTCGCGGTACGCCGCTGTATGTTCAGTTGCTGGTGTTCTATTCCGGCATGTACACGCTTGAGATTGTTAAGGGAACCGAGTTCCTTAACGCCTTTTTCCGCAGTGGCCTGAACTGTACCGTGCTGGCGCTGACGCTCAACACCTGCGCTTACACTACCGAGATTTTTGCCGGGGCAATTCGTTCAGTGCCGCATGGGGAAATTGAAGCCGCCAGAGCCTATGGCTTCTCGACCTTTAAAATGTATCGCTGCATTATTTTGCCTTCTGCGCTGCGTATTGCGTTACCGGCATACAGCAACGAAGTGATCCTGATGCTGCACTCTACTGCGCTGGCGTTTACGGCCACGGTGCCGGATCTGCTGAAAATAGCTCGCGATATCAACGCCGCCACGTATCAACCTTTTACCGCCTTCGGCATTGCCGCGGTGCTCTATTTAATCATCTCTTATGTCCTGATCAGCCTCTTTCGCAGAGCGGAAAAACGCTGGTTGCAGCATGTGAAACCTTCTTCAACGCACTGAGAATACGATGTCCGAGAATAAATTAAACGTTATCGATTTGCACAAACGCTACGGCGAACACGAAGTGCTGAAAGGGGTCTCACTGCAAGCGAATGCCGGAGATGTCATAAGCATCATCGGATCGTCGGGATCGGGGAAAAGTACCTTTCTGCGCTGCATTAACTTCCTCGAAAAACCGAGCGAAGGATCGATCGTCGTTAACGGCCAGACGATCAATCTGGTGCGCGACAAAGACGGTCAACTCAAAGTCGCCGATAAAAACCAGCTACGCTTACTGCGCACACGCCTGACGATGGTGTTTCAGCACTTCAATCTCTGGAGCCATATGACGGTGCTGGAAAACGTCATGGAAGCGCCGATTCAGGTGTTGGGCCTGAGCAAGCAGGAAGCGCGCGAGCGGGCGGTGAAGTATCTGGCGAAAGTCGGCATAGACGAACGTGCGCAGGGGAAATATCCGGTACATCTTTCCGGCGGCCAGCAACAGCGTGTTTCTATCGCGCGTGCGCTGGCAATGGAACCGGAAGTTCTGTTGTTTGATGAACCGACATCGGCCCTTGACCCAGAGCTGGTGGGCGAAGTGCTGCGCATTATGCAGCAGCTGGCGGAAGAGGGAAAAACGATGGTGGTGGTGACCCACGAAATGGAGTTTGCTCGCCATGTCTCCACACATGTTATTTTCCTCCATCAGGGGAAAATCGAAGAAGAGGGGGCGCCAGAACAATTATTTGGCAACCCGCAAAGCAGTCGTCTGCAACAGTTCCTTAAGGGATCGCTGAAATAATTGCCTCTCCGGTGGCTAATGCTGCCGGAGTATTTTCAAGGCTAATTTGCGAGTTAGCTTCCGTTGAAATGTATATATTGCAGTCCACTTAAAATAGTTCTGAATTCGCTGTCCAAATATAAAAACTGCCTGCTGCATTGCTTATAAAGGGTGTTTATTGTCTCGTCATCTTAAATTTGAGGGGTGACGGAACGCCATGACTATATCGACAACTTCCACACCGCATGATGCGGTATTTAAATCCTTTTTACGCCATCCGGACACCGCGCGGGATTTTATTGATATTCACCTTCCCGCGCCGCTACGTAAACTTTGTGATTTATCGACGTTAAAACTGGAACCCAACAGTTTTATTGATGAAAACCTGCGACAATATTACTCCGACATCTTGTGGTCAGTGAAAACTGAGGAGGGAATGGGATATATTTATGTCGTCATTGAACACCAAAGTAAGGCGGAAGAATTAATGGCTTTTCGCATGATGCGCTATTCTATCGCGGCAATGCAAAACCATCTTGATGCAGGCTATAAAGAGCTGCCTTTGGTGATCCCGATGCTGTTTTATCATGGTTGTAGGAGTCCTTATCCTTATTCTCTCTGCTGGCTTGATGAATTTGCCGAGCCTGCGATTGCCAGCAAAATTTATTCATCGGCTTTTCCGCTAGTGGATATTACCGTGGTGCCGGATGACGAGATTATGCAACACCGCAAAATGGCGTTACTGGAGTTAATGCAGAAACATATTCGCCAACGCGATCTGTTGGGATTAGTCGATCAAATTGTTTCCCTGCTTATTACAGGCAACACTAATGACAGACAGCTAAAAGCCCTGTTTAATTACGTATTACAAACAGGGGATGCCCAGCGTTTCCATGCATTTATTGGTGAGATAACAGAACGTGCACCACAAGAAAAGGAGAAACTGATGACCATTGCTGACAGATTACGTGAAGAAGGTGCAATGCAGGGCAAACACGAAGAAGCCCTGCGTATTGCTCAGGAGATGCTGGAGAGAGGTTTAGACAGAGAGTTAGTTCTGATGGTGACCCGACTTTCACCAGACGATCTTATCGCGCAAAGCCACTAATCCTGTAACACCGGGCATTAACTGGCGGATGTTTGCAGTAAACCACATCAGCGAACGACATCCGCCAGCGCCTCTTCTAAATCGTACCAGCGAAACGCAAAACCCGCTTCTTCCAGCCTTTTGGGCAAGGCCCGTTGTCCACCTAACACCAGTACTGAAGATTCGCCCATTAACAGCCGAATGGCGGTCGCGGGGACGCGCATAATCGCCGGGCGATGCAGCGCATGACCGAGCGCGTGGGCAAATTGTTCGTTGTGTACTGGGTAGGGCGAAACCATATTAAACGGCCCGCGCAGCTCGTTATCCAGCAGCCAGAGAATACCGTTGACCATATCATCGATATGAATCCAGGCCAGATACTGCCGACCAGAGCCAATCGGCCCGCCCAGGCCAAGACGAAACGGCGGCAGCATTTTACCGAGAATACCGCCATCCGGTGCCAGCACTACGCCGGTACGCAGCAGGCACACTCGCGTTTTGTCACTTTGCGCCCGACAGGCAATCTCTTCCCAGCGGGCGCAGAGTTTATGGGTAAATTCGTTATGCGGTGGTTCTTCTTCGGTAACCACTACTTCACCTAAATCACCGTAATATCCCGTCGCCGAACCGGAAATAAGGACCGACGGCGGCGTGTCGCTGGCGTTAATTAACTCCACCAGTTTTTGCGTAATATTCCAGCGACTTTGGCACAGTCGGTCTTTTTGCTCGCGAGTCCAGCGTTTGTCAGCAATCGGTTCGCCAGCCAGGTTGATTACCGCATCAATGCCGTTGAGGTTGCTTTGATCGGCAAGTCCTTGCCATAGTGTCACCTGGGGGCCGAGAACGGAACTGGCTTTCTGCGGGTTACGCGTCACTACCGTGATTTTATGGCCCAGATCCAGCAAACGCGGGATTAAATGGCGACCAATTAATCCTGTCCCTCCGGTGATCACTATATTCATGCAGCCTCCCGATATGGCGGTTAACGCTGCCAGCTCAAGGTCATTGATACCGAATCGGCGTAGCGCAGCGCGTGCAGTTTATCGATCTCCACTTCAGCATAGGTTACCCAGTGATGTTCACGTGCGATATCGAGCACATCCTGAGTTAATTTTTCCAACAAAGAGAAACGGTTATTCTCTACATGTTGAATGATGTTTTTGGTGACTGTGCGATAGTTCAGCGCGTCATTAATATCTTCACTGGTACGCGCTTTATCGGCGGGGTAGTGGATCGTGACATTGATAACAATATCCTGACGGTTGTTAATCTCTTCGTCCTTAATTCCGATAAATGTACGTAAACGAAGGTTCTTTATACGAATAATAGCGGCAGGTTGTGACATTGCAGGTTCCCTGTTGTTTTACTTAGACTGGAATAATACACGAGAACCTTTCTCAGTTAACTATCTGAGATCTCATCATTCAATTGGGCCTTTAATAGTGATTGCCCGGTGGCAGGGCGCGAACGGATCCGCTCATACCAGTTCTTCGCTGCCGGGTACATAGCAAGGTCATTCCGCTGGCGAGCATATGCATTTATCCACGGCCAACAGGCAATATCCGCAATGCTGTAATCTTCGCCGCCAAGCCAGGGGGCGTTTTCCAGGCGCTTATTGAGTACCTGATACAGACGCTGAGTTTCAACCTGATAACGTTCAATAGCGTAAGGAATAGTCTGTGGCGCAGCATGATTAAAATGATGATTCTGTCCGAGCATTGGCCCCAGGCCGCCAACCTGCCAGAATAGCCATTGTAAGGTGGTGGCGCGCTCACGCGGATCGCGACTTAAAAATAGTCCCGTTTTCTCTGCCAGATACAACAATATTGCACCTGACTCAAAGAGGCTTAACGGTTCGCCGCCATCAGTCGGTAAATGATCAACAATTGCTGGAATCTTATTGTTTGGCGAAATGCGCAAAAACTCCGGGCGAAACTGACAGCCTTTCCCCAGGTCAACCTTGATTAAACGATAATCCAGGCCAGCCTCTTCGAGAAACAGCGTAATTTTGTGGCCATTTGGGGTAGGGGCGTAATAGAGATCGATCATTGCAGCTCCGGTTGTCTAATAATCTGAACATCTCAAGTATAGAAACCCCGGTGACTTGCGTGAGTTTTCATCAAGTAACAGTGGCAAAAAGGCTCTATAGTTTGAGAGCAAGCCCCTTTATCGCCGAGGATATAATGAGTAAACCCGCTATCACGCTTTGGTCAGATGCCCATTTTTTCTCCCCCTACGTGTTATCTGCCTGGGTGGCGTTGCAGGAGAAAGGACTGCCTTTTCACATAAAGACTATCGACCTTGACAGCGGTGAACATTTACAGCCGACGTGGCAAGGTTACGGGCAGACACGCCGCGTGCCTTTGTTACAGATTGATGATTTTGAGTTGAGCGAATCCTCTGCTATAGCGGAATATCTGGAAGACCGTTTTGCGCCGCCGACCTGGGAACGCATTTATCCATTGGATCTGCAAAATCGGGCGCGTGCACGGCAGATTCAGGCATGGCTGCGAAGCGACCTGATGCCTCTGCGTGAGGAGCGTTCGACGGATGTCGTTTTTGCTGGCGCAAAAAAAGCACCGTTAACAACGGAGGGAAAAGCCAGCGCGGAGAAACTGTTCGCAATGGCAGAACATTTATTGACGCATAATCAGCCTAATTTGTTTGGCGAGTGGAGTATTGCCGATACTGATTTAGCGCTAATGATTAATCGTCTGGTGCTGCACGGCGATGAGGTGCCGGAGCGTCTGGTGGATTATGCGGCATTCCAGTGGCAGCGGGCCTCAGTTCAGCGTTTTATTGCACTTTCAGCCAAGCAATCTGGCTGATAGCAGCGACAGAATCCAGTATCATAGCTTACGTTTTTTCGACGAGGAGTGAGTGATGAAACTGATGTTTGCATCGGACATTCATGGGTCGTTACCGGCGACGGAACGTGTACTGGAGTTGTTTGCCCAAAGCGGCGCTCAGTGGCTGGTGATTCTTGGCGACGTGCTGAATCACGGCCCACGCAATGCTTTACCTGAGGGCTATGCGCCGGCAAAGGTGGCAGAACGGTTGAATGAAGTGGCGCATAAAGTTATCGCTGTACGTGGCAACTGCGACAGCGAAGTGGACCAAATGCTGCTGCATTTCCCGATGACCGCGCCATGGCAACAGGTGTTGCTGGAAAAACAGCGCCTGTTTCTGACACATGGTCATCTGTTTGGCCCGGATAATCTGCCGGCGTTAAACCAGAACGACGTGCTGGTGTATGGTCATACTCATCTGCCGGTGGCGGAGCAGCGGGGGGAGATTTTCCACTTCAACCCCGGTTCGGTTAGCATTCCGAAAGGCGGCAATCTGGCGAGCTACGGCATGCTCGAAGATGACGTACTAAGCGTAATCGCACTCAATGATCAAAGTATCATTGCGCAGATCGCGATTAATCCGTAATTTACCCAACAACTCAAAATGCGCCGTAAGAGCGCCAGAAAAAGAAGGTTTCCTGATAATGGAACAGCGTCGTTTGGCAAGTACTGAATGGGTGGATATTGTCAATGAAGATAACGAAGTCATTGCACAAGCCAGCCGGGAACAAATGCGGGCACAGTGTCTGCGTCATCGTGCAACTTACATCGTCGTGCATGATGGTATGGGCAAAATTCTGGTCCAGCGTCGTACCGAGACAAAAGACTTTTTACCCGGCATGTTAGATGCTACTGCTGGCGGTGTGGTCCAGGCTGATGAACAACTGCTGGAATCCGCACGTCGCGAAGCGGAAGAGGAGTTGGGCATTGCCGGTGTCCCCTTTGCCGAGCACGGGCAGTTCTATTTCGAAGACAAAAATTGCCGTGTCTGGGGCGCGCTGTTCAGCTGTGTTTCTCACGGCCCCTTCGCCCTTCAGGAAGATGAAGTCAGTGAGGTTTGCTGGCTGACGCCAGAAGAAATCACCGCTCGTTGCGATGAGTTCACACCAGACTCGCTAAAAGCATTGGCGTTGTGGATGAAGCGCAATGCCAACAATGAAGCCGTAGAGACAGAAACGGCAGAATGAAAAAAGAGCCGCAACCGCGGCTCTTAACTTTTTTAATGGTAGCCCATCAACTGGGCGCCTATCACCACCACGCTGGACATAATAAACAGCAGTCCAAGCAGTGTTGCGCCCACTTTTATCCAGTTACGGAAGTCCACCCTGCAAACACCGAGCGTTGCCATTAACGAAGCCGAGGTCGGGTAAATGATATGACTGAAGCCATCGCCAAACTGGAAGGCCAGCACGGTAACCTGACGGTTAACGCCAACCAGATCGCCAAGCGGTGCCAGTAACGGCATGGTTAACGCTGCCTGACCAGAACCGGATGTCACAAAGAAATTGAATACTGCCTGGAAGAGCAGCATAAACCACGCCGCGACCGCGTTATCCAGACCGCTAATGGCATTGGCAATGCTGTTAAGGATGGTATTCAGCACGCTGGCATCACCGGCTTCGCCGTTACCTACCAGCAGCAAAATCCCTTTGGCGAAGCCAACCAGCAGGGCGGGGGCTATCATCATTCGCGCGCCTTCGGTAAATGATGAAGCCATGGTGTTTACCGTCATACCATTAAGACGGAAGACAACGCCGATGATGCCAATTACCAGACCCATAGCGAAAAACTGGCTGGCAATTTCAGGAATAAACCAGGCATTGACGATAACGCCCCAAATCACCCAGATCATGACGGCGGTTAAAACAATCAATACCAGCCAGTCACCAAAGGTAAATGGACGCTGTTCTACATCCGCCTGTTTTTCGCGGAAGAAACGATCTGACTCATGCACGCGTGATAACAGCGGATTCTTTTTCACCCGCGAGGCGTACACCATGGTGAATACAAGGCCAATCAGAGTAGAGATTACCCATACCACGATGCGCAAACCGGAGCCAGAAAGCACCGGAACACCTGCGATCCCCTGGGCGACGACCACGCAGAACGGGTTCATCCACGAGCTGGCAAAACCGATTTGCGTAGCGATATAGGTTACCAGGACAGTGGTGATACTGTCGTAACCCAGCCGTACCATGAGTGGCGCGATAATGATGGCAAAGGCGACAGCCTCTTCCCCCATGCCAAATACCGCACCGCCGAGTGAAAAGAGAATAAATAACGCCGGGATGAAAAGAATTTCATTCCCTCGAGTGTGGCGGATAAGCGCCAGGATACCGTTATCAATAGTTCCTGTGCGCATCACGATGCCAAACGCGCCGCCAATCACCAGCATAAACATGATGATGCCAACGGCTGTCCCATATTTCGAGCCAGAGGTTAGCCCTTCAAATGGGAAGTTCATCAAACCGGGACGCTCATCGCCCGTCGAGAACAGTTGCACGCGGTGATACTCAGGTTCGCCCGCCTCGTTGGTCAGAATGCGAAATGAGTGTGGATCTACGACGTTGCGTGTTTTTGTTTGACCATCAACCTGATACTGCACTTCCTGACTGTCAAACATCCCCACTGGAACTACCCAGGTGGCAAGGCTGGTCAAAATGGCAACAAAAAAGATAATCACCAACGTATCGGGCATTGCCCATCTTCTGGTTGGTTTGGATTCAGTGATTGCGGACATAGCGCAAATATTCCCTTGCACAAAACAAAGTGGTAAGTATGCAAAGTGAGATGGCGCAATTCATTGATGCAGCGCAGTTAAGCAAGATAATCAGAAAGGATTAATGCAAATTAAGAGAATAAAAAACCGGAAATAGTCACTATTTCCGGTTCAGATATCCGCAGCGCAAAGCTGCGGATGATGACGAGATTACTGCTGCTGTGCAGACTGAATCGCAGTCAGCGCGATGGTGTAGACGATATCGTCAACCAGTGCGCCACGGGACAGGTCGTTAACCGGCTTGCGCATACCCTGCAGCATCGGCCCGATGGAAATCAGGTCAGCAGAACGCTGTACCGCTTTGTAGGTGGTGTTACCGGTGTTCAGATCCGGGAAGATGAACACGGTAGCGCGACCTGCAACCGGAGAGTTCGGCGCTTTAGATTTCGCAACGTCAGCCATTACCGCAGCATCGTACTGCAGCGGGCCGTCGATCATCAGGTCAGGACGTTTTTCCTGCGCCAGACGAGTTGCTTCGCGAACTTTCTCAACGTCGCTACCAGCACCAGAAGTACCGGTGGAGTAGGAGAGCATAGCTACGCGCGGTTCGATACCGAAGGCTGCAGCGGAATCAGCGGACTGAATCGCGATTTCTGCCAGCTGTTCTGCTGTCGGATCCGGGTTGATCGCACAGTCACCGTATACGTAAACCTGTTCCGGCAGCAGCATGAAGAACACGGAAGATACCAGAGAGCTGCCCGGTGCAGTTTTGATCAGCTGCAGCGGTGGACGGATGGTGTTTGCGGTGGTGTGAACAGCACCGGAAACCAGACCATCAACTTCATCCTGCTCCAGCATCAGCGTACCGAGAACCACGTTGTCTTCCAGCTGTTCGCGGGCAACGGTTTCGGTCATGCCTTTGTTCTTACGCAGTTCGACCAGGCGGCCAACATAGCTTTCGCGAACCACTTCTGGATCAACGATTTCAATGCCAGCGCCCAGCTCTACGCCCTGAGAAGCTGCAACGCGGTTGATTTCAGCCGGGTTACCCAGCAGTACGCAAGTTGCGATGCCACGTTCAGCACAGATAGCGGCGGCTTTAACAGTACGCGGTTCGTCGCCTTCCGGCAGAACGATACGTTTGCCCGCTTTGCGCGCCAGTTCGGTCAGCTGATAACGGAACGCTGGCGGAGACAGACGACGGCTGCGCTCGGAAGTGGCAGTCAGAGAGTCAATCCAGTCAGCGTTGATGTAGTTAGCAACGTATTCCTGAACTTTCTCGATACGCTCGTGATCGTCAACCGGAACTTCCAGGTTGAAGCTCTGCAGGCTCAGAGAAGTCTGCCAGGTGTTAGTGTTCACCATAAATACCGGCAGGCCGGTAGCGAAAGCGCGCTCGCACAGTTTAGAAATGCGCGCGTCCATTTCGTAGCCGCCAGTCAGCAGCAGGGCACCGATTTCTACGCCGTTCATGGCAGCCAGGCAAGCGGCAACCAGTACGTCAGGACGGTCTGCGGAAGTTACCAGCAGAGAACCTGCACGGAAGTGCTCCAGCATGTGCGGAATGCTGCGTGCGCAGAAAGTTACAGATTTCACGCGGCGAGTGTTGATGTCGCCTTCGTTGATGATGGTGGCGTTCAGGTGGCGAGCCATATCGATCGCACGGGTCGCGATCAGATCAAAGCTCCACGGCACAGCGCCGAGAACCGGCAGCGGGCTGGATTCTTGCAGCTTCGCCGGATCAACATTGTTTACTTTTGCTTTGGAAGAGTCGTCGAAAATCTCGGACAGATCCGGGCGAGTACGACCCTGTTCATCAACCGGTGCGTTCAGTTTGTTAACGATAACGCCAGTGATGTTGGTGTTTTTTGCACCACCGAAGCTGTTGCGAGTCAGTTCGATACGCTCTTTCAGCTGTTCCGGGGTGTCAGTGCCCTGAGACATAACGAAGACGATTTCCGCGTTCAGCGTTTTAGCGATTTCGTAGTTCAGAGACTGGGCAAACTGGTGCTTACGTGTCGGGACCAGACCTTCAACCAGAACGACTTCAGCGTCTTTGGTGTTGGCGTGGTAGTTCGCGACGATCTCTTCCATCAGCACATCTTTCTGATTGCTGGAAAGCAGACCTTCAACGTAGCTCATTTTCAGCGGTTCAGCGGCTGTCGTGGTGGAAGAGTTCGCACGCACGATAGTCGTTGTCTGATCGGGCGCATCGCCACCGGTACGCGGCTGAGCGATAGGTTTGAAAACGCTCAGACGAACGCCTTTGCGTTCCATTGCACGGATCACGCCAAGGCTGACGCTGGTCAGACCGACGCTGGTTCCGGTAGGGATCAGCATAATAATACGGGACACGGTTTATCCTCTTTCGTTACCGCCGGTTTGGCGGGTTACAAAACAGCACCGCCAGCTGAGCTGGCGGTGTGAAATCAGGCAGTCAGGCGGCTCGCGTCTTGCGCGATAACCAGTTCTTCGTTGGTTGGGATAACCACCGCAGGACGGGTACCTTCTTTGTTGATGAAACCAGATTTGCCGAAACGTGCAGCCAGGTTGCGTTCGTGATCAACTTCAAAGCCCAGCACGCCCAGTTTGCCCAGAGACAGTTCACGAACCATCGCGGCATTTTCACCGATACCACCGGTGAATACAACAGCGTCCAGACGACCATCCATCAGCGCGGTGTATGCACCGATGTATTTCGCCAGGCGGTGGCAGTAAACGTCCATTGCGCGCTTCGCGTCTTCTTTCGTCGCGTAGTTGTCTTCAACATAGCGGCAGTCGCTGGTCACTTCGGTCAGACCCAGCAGGCCAGACTCTTTGGTCAGCAGTTTGTTGATGGCATCAACGCTCATGCCCAGGGTGTCGTGCAGGTGGAAAATGATCGCCGGATCGATGTCACCAGAACGAGTACCCATGACCAGACCTTCCAGCGGGGTCAGGCCCATAGAGGTGTCAACGCATTTACCGTTGCGGATAGCAGAAACGGAACCACCGTTGCCCAGGTGGCAGGTGATGATGTTCAGTTCTTCTACCGGTTTGTTCAGCATTTTCGCCGCTTCCTGGGTTACATAGAAGTGGCTGGTGCCGTGCGCGCCGTAACGACGGATGCCGTGCTCTTTGTACAGGTTGTACGGCAGGGCGTAGAGGTAAGACTCTTCCGGCATAGTCTGGTGGAACGCCGTGTCGAATACAGCAACGTTTTTATCTTTCAGCTGCGGGAAAGATTTCAGTGCTTCTTCAATACCGATCAGGTGAGCCGGGTTGTGCAGCGGTGCAAAAGATGCTGCATCTTTGATACCCTGAATAACAGACTCGTCGATCACTACGGAGCTGGTATACTTCTCACCGCCGTGTACGATACGGTGACCGATAGCGGTCAGCTGCGCAGACAGTTCTGGTTTTTGTGCCAGAATAGTATTAACGATAAAGTTGAGCGCTTCGCTGTGAGCGGCGCCTGCACCTAAAGCCGCTTCTTGTTTATTGCCGTCCATTTTCCATTTGATACGTGCTTCGGGCAGGTGGAAACATTCGGCTAAACCAGAAAGGTACTCTTCACCATTCGCTGCATCGATGATTGCAAATTTCAGTGAAGAACTACCGCAGTTCAGAACCAGTACTAACTTACTCGACATGGAAGTACCTATAATTGATACGTGGCTAAAAAAACGTCAGGGAGCCATAGAGCGTAGCGCATGATGACACCGACATTTATGATTAACATCATGCACTGCAAATTTTTTTTGCATGATGGAAGAAATATCTTGAGTCTATGCCATTTTGCGTAATTTTCAGCCAATGGCATAATGTTTATGAATTTGACGACTCAATGAATATGTACTACTCGGCCATTTCAGGCTGCTAAAGGATACCTGATTGTGGGTATGGAAGACAAAATGTTTTGAACGTTGTCCCGCTGAGTTGTGAATTTGCACAAATTTTTGAATCTTTATATGTAAAGTTGAGGTGAAGCATGTCAACGCCGGATAATCGTTCTGTTAATTTTTTTAGCTTGTTTCGCCGGGGACAGCATTACTCAAAGACGTGGCCGCTGGAAAAACGCCTTGCCCCGGTCTTTGTTGAGAATCGTGTCATTAAGATGACGCGCTATGCGATTCGCTTTATGCCGCCGATCGCCGTGTTTACTCTCTGCTGGCAGATTGCGCTGGGCGGTCAGCTTGGTCCGGCAGTCGCCACTGCGTTGTTCGCCCTAAGCTTACCCATGCAGGGATTGTGGTGGCTGGGCAAGCGTTCAGTAACGCCATTACCACCTGCAATCCTCAACTGGTTTTATGAAGTTCGCGGTAAATTGCAGGAGTCTGGACAGGTACTGGCACCTGTTGAAGGCAAGCCTGATTACCAGGCATTAGCTGACACGCTTAAGCGCGCCTTCAAACAACTGGATAAAACTTTCCTTGATGATTTGTAATTGACCCCTGATTACGCATATAAAAGAAGGCATACTCAGCCTTCTTTTTTTCACCGTAGTAGAGTGATACAGGAGTCAACAATGGAAATGACCAACGCGCAACGTCTTATTTTGTCTAACCAGTACAAAATGATGACTATGCTCGATCCGGCTAATGCTGAACGTTACCGTCGCCTGCAGACAATCATTGAGCGTGGTTATGGTTTACAAATGCGCGAGCTGGATCGCGAGTTTGGCGAGCTGAAAGAAGAAACCTGCCGCACTATCATCGACATTATGGAGATGTATCATGCGCTGCATGTTTCCTGGTCTAATTTACAGGACCAGCAATCCATCGATGAACGTCGTGTCACCTTCCTCGGCTTTGACGCCGCCACCGAAGCACGTTATCTCGGTTATGTACGCTTTATGGTTAACGTTGAAGGGCGTTACACCCATTTTGATGCCGGAACTCACGGCTTTAATGCACAGACGCCAATGTGGGAGAAATATCTGCGCATGTTGAATGTCTGGCATGCCTGCCCGCGTCAGTATCACCTGAGCGCTAACGAAATTAACCAAATTATCAACGCCTGAGGAGGCCCGCGTGCGGTGTAAAGGTTTTCTGTTTGATCTGGATGGAACGCTGGTGGATTCTCTGCCCGCGGTAGAGCGGGCGTGGAGCAACTGGGCCAGACGTCATGGGTTAGCACCGGAAGATGTGCTGGCTTTCATTCATGGTAAACAGGCGATTACGTCTCTGCGCCATTTCATGGTGGGCAAATCGGAGACGGAAATTGCCGCCGAGTTTACCCGTCTGGAGCAGATCGAGGCCACGGAAACCGAAGGTATTACCGCACTCCCGGGGGCGATAGCTTTACTCAATCATTTGAATAAAGCAGGGATTCCGTGGGCCATTGTTACTTCTGGTTCCATGCCTGTTGCGCGAGCACGCCACAAAGTCGCCGGACTTCCCGCGCCGGAAGTGTTTGTTACCGCAGAGCGTGTCAAACGTGGAAAACCAGAGCCGGATGCATATCTGTTAGGTGCACAACTGTTGGGCCTTGCGCCGCAGGAATGTGTGGTGGTAGAGGATGCGCCCGCTGGCGTGCTTTCAGGCCTGGCTGCGGGGTGTCATGTCATTGCGGTTAACGCACCGGCTGATACCCCGCGCCTGAATGAGGTGGATTTGGTCCTCCATAGTCTGGAACAAATTACTGTGATCAAACAACCAAATGGTGACGTTATTATTGCGTGAAACGCCAGATCATGATTTAGCCCCGTCCCGTCGGGGCTTTTTTGTGGCAGAATCAGGCTATCCCCCTCAATTAACAAGGATACGTTGTGAACGGTGAATTGATCTGGGTTCTTTCATTATTGGCGGTTGCCATCGTCTTGTTTGCGACGGGCAGAGTGCGTATGGATGCGGTCGCTTTGTTTGTCATTGTTGCGTTTGCATTAAGCGGTACGCTGACCGTCCCTGAAGTGTTTTCCGGCTTTTCCGATCCTAACGTGGTACTGATCGCCGCCTTGTTTATTATCGGCGATGGTTTAGTTCGCACGGGTGTCGCCACCGTAATGGGGACATGGCTGGTTAAAGTGGCGGGCAACAGTGAAATCAAAATGTTGGTTTTGTTGATGCTGACCGTTGCGGGCCTTGGCGCGTTTATGAGTTCAACCGGCGTCGTCGCTATCTTTATCCCTGTGGTGTTAAGCGTCGCTATGCGCATGCAAACATCGCCGTCGCGTTTGATGATGCCGTTGAGTTTTGCCGGGCTGATCAGCGGCATGATGACGCTGGTGGCGACACCACCTAACTTGGTGATTAACAGTGAATTGCTGCGTGAAGGCTATCATGGCTTTAGTTTCTTTAGCGTAACCCCCATCGGCCTGGTCGTGCTGGTGCTGGGCATTTTGTATATGTTAGTGATGCGTTTCATGCTGAAAGGGGATACCCAGTCCCCGCAGCGCGAAGGCTGGACGCGTCGTACCTTCCGCGATCTTATCCGTGAATACCGGCTTACCGGGCGCGCGCGTCGCCTGGCCATTCGTCCCGGTTCGCCGATGATTGGCCAGCGACTGGACGATCTCAAACTACGTGAACGTTATGGCGCTAACGTCATCGGTGTTGAACGCTGGCGGCGTTTTCGTCGCGTTATAGTGAACGTGAACGGGGTTTCTGAATTCCGTGCGCGTGACGTTTTGCTTATTGATATGTCTGCGGCTGATGTCGATCTCCGTCAATTTTGTAGTGAACAATTGCTGGAGCCGATGGTGCTGCGCGGCGAGTATTTTTCCGATCAGGCCCTTGATGTTGGCATGGCGGAGATTTCTTTAATTCCTGAGTCTGAGTTGATTGGTAAATCGGTGCGCGAAATTGGCTTTCGTACCCGCTACGGACTGAATGTGGTGGGGCTAAAGCGCAATGGCGTGGCGCTGGAAGGTTCGCTGGCGGATGAGCCTCTGCTGCTGGGCGATATCATCCTGGTTGTGGGTAACTGGAAACTGATCGGTATGCTGGCCAAACAGGGCCGCGACTTCGTAGCGCTGAACTTACCGGAAGAGGTAAGTGAAGCATCGCCCGCGCACAGCCAGGCACCCCATGCCATTTTCTGTCTGGTGTTGATGGTAGCGTTAATGCTGACCGATGAAATTCCTAATCCTGTTGCGGCCATTATTGCCTGCTTGCTGATGGGGAAATTCCGCTGTATCGATGCCGAAAGCGCCTATAAATCCATTCACTGGCCGAGCATTATTTTGATCGTTGGAATGATGCCGTTCGCGGTGGCGCTACAGAAAACTGGCGGAGTCGCGCTGGCGGTAAAAGGGTTAATGGACATCGGCGGTGGTTACGGGCCACATATGATGCTTGGCTGTTTGTTTGTCTTGTCGGCGGTGATTGGTTTGTTTATTTCGAATACGGCAACGGCAGTGCTGATGGCGCCGATTGCGCTGGCGGCGGCCAAAACAATGGGCGTCTCGCCGTATCCATTTGCCATGGTGGTGGCGATGGCAGCATCCGCCGCCTTTATGACGCCAGTTTCCTCACCAGTTAACACGTTGGTTTTAGGGCCGGGAAATTACAGCTTTAGTGATTTTGTGAAGCTGGGAGTACCGTTCACCGTTATTGTGATGGCGGTTTGCGTGGTGATGATTCCGATGCTGTTTCCGTTTTGATGAGAGCCTGAAGTCGCATCTGGCGGTGCTTTTGCCTGATGCGACGCTGGCTCCGGCAACTTACAGCGGCGAATCCTGGCTAATCTCATCGAGCGATAGTTGGAAGCTGGGAACAAATACTTCCATGAAATAGTCCATTTCCTGACTGCGGCGCGCTTCAAGCGTCGCTTCCAGCCGCGTCTTTGCAAGTAAAAACTCATTATTACCTGCAGCGAGCTCTTCCAGACATTTCAGATAGGCACAAAGTGCATCAGCCTGTTTCACCAACGATTTTTCTTCGTCGCTATGTGCATGCTCATCAATGAGCGGTGCAAAGATATCCCTTAACTCTTCCGGAACCATATCGACCAGCTTTTGTTGGGCGATTTTTTCAATGGCTTTGTATTCCTGAGCGATTTGCGAGTTGAAATATTTCACTGGGGTAGGGAGATCGCCGGTGAGCACTTCAGAGGCATCGTGGTACATCGCCAGCAGAGCGATGCGTTCAGCGTTGACATTTCCGCCAAACTTGCGGTTTTTAATGGCTGCCAGCGCATGTGCGACCATCGCCACCTGCAAACTGTGCTCAGACACATTTTCTGTCCGTACGTTGCGCATTAACGGCCAGCGGTTAATGAGTTTCAGACGGGAGAGATGGGCAAAAAAATGGCTCTGCTTCATAACGACCTTGCGTGTGATGACTTCATGAGATCATTGTGGGGGGATAACACTGCCGGATGCAATCTCCGGCAGTGAATTTAAGATTACAGCTGATGATAGCCAGAAAGGAAACGAGCGAATTTACTTACTGACAGTTCAATATCATCAACGCGCGGCAGCGTAACAATGCGGAAGTGATCCGGCCACGGCCAGTTAAAAGCCGTCCCCTGAACCAGCAGAACTTTTTCCTGTAACAGGAAGTCCAGCACCATCTTCTGGTCGTCGTGAATATTAAAACGTTTGGCGTCGACTTTCGGGAACATGTACAGCGCGCCGCGTGGCTTCACGCAGGAAACGCCTGGAATGTCGTTAATCAATTCCCATGCGCGATTACGCTGCTCGTAAAGACGCCCGCCAGGTAAGATAAATTCACTGATGCTCTGATAGCCGCCCAATGCGGTCTGAATCGCGTGTTGTGCAGGAACGTTGGCGCAAAGTCGCATTGAGGCCAGCATCTCCAGACCTTCGATGTAGCCTTTGGCGTGTTTTTTCGGCCCGTTCAGCACCATCCAGCCCTGACGGAAGCCCGCCACACGATACGTTTTCGACAGACCGTTAAAGGTAATGGTCAGCAGGTCAGGCGCCATCGCCGCAATCGAGTGATGCTCGGCGTCGTCGTAGAGAATTTTGTCGTAAATTTCATCGGCGAAGATAATGAGATTATGCTGACGCGCAATCTCCACAATTTCCATTAAAAGCTCTTTGGAATAAACCGCACCAGTTGGGTTGTTCGGGTTGATAATAACGATACCGCGCGTACGAGGCGTAATTTTAGCGCGAATATCATCGAGGTCCGGGAACCAGTCAGAGGACTCGTCGCAAAGGTAGTGCACCGCTTTACCACTGGAGAGCGAAACCGCCGCGGTCCATAGTGGGTAATCAGGTGCAGGAACCAACATTTCATCCCCGCTGTTCAGCAATGCCTGCATTGCCTGGACGATAAGCTCCGAGACGCCATTGCCGATGTAAATGTCTTCCACGGTAACATCACGCATGCCTCGCGCCTGATAGTGCTGCATGATGGCCTTACGCGCAGAGTAGAGGCCTTTTGAATCACAATAGCCCTGAGCGGTCGGGAGGTTGCGTATCACATCAACCAGGATCTCATCAGGAGCGTCAAAACCGAACGGGGCTGGGTTGCCGATGTTCAGTTTCAATACCTTGTTACCTTCTTCTTCCAGGCGTTTTGCTTCTTTCAGCACCGGACCACGGATGTCATAACAGACATTCTCTAACTTGCTGGATTTTTCAATGGGTGACATGAATCTTGACCTTTTTTGCTGTTATCGCCACTCCCTGCCGTGGAAGTCAGCTTAGAACAATGTACTCCCCCGGGGCGGTGTTTTGAAGTTCTGCAGAACAAGATTTTGCGAGAGTAAAAAGAGTGAATGTGCTGTTAATAACTTAATAATCATTAAATAATGAGATGCATATGCTTAATGATTTGTGTTTTGTAGTGATTTATTCTAAGTATTAATCCAATGCATGGTTTTTTGTCTGGTAGATAAATGTGCGAATTTCCTTTGATTTAAGAAATCACGAACATAACATATTCATGATATTTTCATTATAAGTGAAACATTAACTGAGTAGCGATCGCCGAAGTGTCGTATAGGTGATGACGCGCGAAACTATTGTTAAGCGTAATTAATGAATGCAGGGTGTGCTAATTAATTATTATTTAATATTCAAAACGGTTTTGTTGTGCTTATTAATAATAGGAGATTACTTTGCCTAACATAACATAACTTTGCATCAGATAATTCGCAATGGCCCTTATAAATAAATGGGTTTTAGGGTAAAATGCTCGCTTAAATGAAGGAATCCCCACTTTTGACGCAGACAAATCATCGCCGCTTATGCGTGTTCACGCTGGGTTGGCGCCGCTTTGCTAGTAGTGGAACAAGGATCAACATTTACATTTACACAAACACTCGCATGTCATAAATAGAAAAGAGTGAGTAACTTAATAGATATGCGATTCCTGAAGATATATTCTGTGAACTACTTCAGGCATTATAACGGAACAATGTGAGTCGATCTTATTAGTGCAACTCATATGCATTTTAACTTTCATCCAGACTTCCGGATGAAACTGCCAGGGAGGCACATTACAAATGGAATTGCTTGTTTGTGTGTGCACAGCATTAACCAGCTCAGTATGAGCCGCCAGTAAGTGATAATATATGATAAGTGCAAATCGTCCGATAATTAACCTCGACCTCGATCTGCTGAGAACATTTGTTGCTGTTGCCGATCTGAACACATTTGCTGCCGCAGCTGCCGCTGTGTGTCGTACTCAGTCCGCTGTTAGTCAGCAAATGCAACGTCTTGAACAACTCGTTGGGAAAGAACTGTTCGCTCGGCACGGTCGTAACAAACTGTTAACTGAACATGGCATTCAGCTTCTTGGCTATGCCAGGAAGATCCTGCGTTTTAATGATGAAGCTTGCTCATCATTGATGTTCAGTAATCTTCAGGGCGTGTTAACAATCGGCGCTTCAGATGAATCTGCTGATACAATCTTACCTTTCCTGCTTAATCGCGTGAGTTCGGTTTACCCGAAACTTGCGCTGGATGTCCGCGTTAAGCGTAATGCCTATATGGCAGATATGCTGAAGTCCCAGGAAGTGGATTTAATGGTTACCACAAATCGTCCTGATACCTTTAAGGCGTTGAACCTGAGAACTTCTCCAACGCACTGGTATTGCGCTGCGGAATACGTATTGCAAAAAGGCGAGCCGATCCCTCTGGTGTTGCTGGATGATCCTAGTCCGTTCCGCGATATGGTTCTGGCAACACTCAATAAAGCGGATATTCCATGGCGTCTGGCTTATGTCGCCTCCACGTTGCCGGCGGTCCGTGCTGCCGTGAAAGCGGGGTTAGGTGTAACGGCAAGGCCGGTTGAGATGATGAGTCCGGACCTGCGCGTCTTGAGTGCCGTGGACGGTTTACCACCATTGCCAGATACCGAATATTTGCTGTGCTATGACCCGTCCAGCGGTAATGAACTGGCCCAGGTGATATACCAGGCAATGGAGAGTTATCAGAGCCCATGGCAGTTCAGCACGATAGGTGCCCATGAAGGGGATGATTCTCTGTTAATTGAAGGCGATTACGAATAATTGTCTGGTACTAGCTAACCACATTTGTAAAAACAAGCCACTGATGTTTTTTTGAACGTCAGTGGCTTTTTTTTACAACAAATGATGACGACCTTTCCTGATTTTGAACAAAAGTGTTCATTTTTCAATCACCCGCCATTCTCTAAACGCGCGAACAAAAAAACGCCTGATAAAAATCTCCTGCTACAATGATGTTAAAAAATACGTAAACTTGTTGCTGTATTTTTGTTATGGATTAACAAAAGCGTGTCACAGATCAAGAAAATACTCTCTTTTGGGGGGAGGAATCGACACAAATTCCTGTCAAAATAGACCCGTATTTTTTTCCATTGCTTCACAACGGACACGATTCAACAACATCTAATTTTCCTGGAGTCGTTAATGATCTGGGATGAAGAGCATTAAATGCAAAAGTTGTTGGAATTATGTAAATTAATGTGAAGAAACTTTTGTTAAAGTTGACAAAAGGTTATAGAAAGGGGTAAAAGACCACATCAATTCACTGTATAAAATTGTTACTACAGTAGTTGTAAGGTTTTTTTTATTCCTCCCCATGAATCGATGTGGCGTCCATCTGCCGTGAAGAGCAGTGAATCTGGCGCTACTTTTGATGAGTAAGCAATGAGTATGTCAACATCCACTGAAGTCATCGCTCATCACTGGGCATTCGCTATCTTTCTTATCGTTGCCATTGGCCTGTGTTGCCTGATGCTGGTAGGCGGTTGGTTTTTAGGCGGTCGCGCACGCGCGAGGTCAAAAAACGTGCCGTTTGAATCCGGTATCGACTCGGTCGGCTCCGCCCGCTTACGCCTGTCCGCCAAGTTTTATCTGGTGGCCATGTTCTTCGTTATCTTCGACGTTGAAGCGCTGTATCTGTTCGCATGGTCAACCTCTATCCGCGAAAGCGGCTGGGTAGGCTTTGTGGAAGCTGCAATTTTTATTTTTGTGTTACTGGCAGGTCTGGTTTATCTGGTGCGTATTGGCGCGCTGGACTGGACGCCCGCGCGTTCACGCCGCGAGCGTATGAACCCGGAAACGAACAGTATCGCTAATCGTCAACGCTAACCGCGAGGCATTAAGATGGATTATACGCTCACCCGCATAGATCCCAACGGTGAGAACGACCGTTACCCCCTGCAAAAGCAGGAGATCGTAACCGACCCTCTGGAGCAAGAAGTTAACAAAAACGTGTTTATGGGCAAGCTCAATGACATGGTTAACTGGGGTCGTAAAAACTCAATTTGGCCGTATAACTTCGGTCTTTCCTGCTGTTACGTTGAGATGGTGACTTCGTTTACCGCGGTGCATGACGTGGCGCGTTTTGGCGCAGAAGTATTGCGTGCTTCGCCGCGTCAGGCTGACCTGATGGTGGTTGCAGGAACCTGCTTTACCAAAATGGCACCGGTTATTCAGCGTCTCTATGACCAGATGCTGGAACCAAAATGGGTTATCTCAATGGGTGCCTGTGCCAACTCTGGCGGTATGTACGATATTTATTCCGTTGTGCAGGGCGTCGATAAATTCATCCCGGTTGATGTGTATATCCCGGGCTGCCCGCCGCGTCCTGAAGCGTACATGCAGGCACTGATGCTGTTGCAGGAATCTATCGGTAAAGAACGTCGTCCGCTCTCCTGGGTGGTTGGCGATCAGGGCGTTTATCGCGCCAATATGCAATCAGAGCGCGAACGCAAGCGCGGTGAACGCATTGCCGTAACCAACCTGCGTACACCTGACGAGATTTAATTTGCGCCTGTCGGCAAAGGGATTTTTCTTCGCTTATTCCTAAATCTATTTCGCGAAGCTTACTGCGCCGACAGTCACCACGGACCATTTGCAATGGTGAACAATATGACCGACTTAACCGCGCAAGAACCCGCCTGGCAGACCCGCGATCATCTTGATGATCCGGTAATTGGCGAACTGCGCAACCGTTTTGGGCCGGATGCCTTTACTGTTCAGGCGACTCGCACCGGGGTTCCCGTTGTGTGGATCAAGCGTGAACAATTACTGGAAGTTGGCGATTTCTTAAAGAAACTGCCGAAACCTTACGTCATGCTGTTTGACTTACACGGCATGGACGAACGTCTGCGCACACACCGCGAAGGGTTACCTGCCGCGGATTTTTCCGTTTTCTACCATCTGATTTCTATCGATCGTAACCGCGACATCATGCTGAAGGTGGCGCTGGCAGAAAACGACCTGCACGTACCGACCTTCACCAAACTGTTCCCGAACGCTAACTGGTATGAGCGTGAAACCTGGGATCTGTTTGGCATTACATTCGACGGTCACCCGAACCTGCGCCGCATCATGATGCCGCAAACCTGGAAAGGTCACCCGCTGCGTAAAGATTACCCGGCGCGCGCTACCGAATTCTCGCCGTTTGAGCTGACCAAAGCCAAACAGGATCTGGAGATGGAAGCCCTGACCTTCAAACCGGAAGAGTGGGGGATGAAGCGCGGCACCGAAAACGAGGACTTCATGTTCCTCAACCTCGGTCCGAACCACCCGTCGGCGCACGGTGCTTTCCGTATCGTTTTGCAGCTCGACGGCGAAGAGATTGTCGACTGCGTACCAGACATCGGCTACCACCACCGTGGTGCGGAGAAAATGGGCGAACGCCAGTCCTGGCACAGCTACATTCCGTATACCGACCGTATCGAATACCTCGGCGGCTGCGTTAACGAAATGCCTTACGTGCTGGCGGTAGAGAAACTGGCCGGGATCACCGTGCCGGATCGCGTTAACGTCATTCGCGTAATGCTCTCCGAACTGTTCCGCATCAACAGTCACCTGCTGTATATCTCGACCTTTATTCAGGACGTCGGCGCAATGACGCCCGTGTTCTTCGCCTTTACCGATCGTCAGAAAATTTACGATCTAGTGGAAGCGATCACGGGTTTCCGTATGCACCCGGCGTGGTTCCGTATTGGCGGCGTAGCGCACGACCTGCCGCGCGGCTGGGATCGCCTGCTGCGTGAGTTCCTCGACTGGATGCCGAAACGTCTGGCGTCTTACGAGAAAGCGGCGCTGCAAAACACCATTCTGAAAGGTCGTTCCCAGGGCGTTGCCGCCTATGGCGCGAAAGAGGCGCTGGAGTGGGGCACCACTGGCGCGGGACTGCGTGCTACCGGGATCGACTTCGACGTGCGTAAGGCGCGTCCTTATTCTGGCTATGAAAACTTCGACTTTGAAATCCCGGTTGGTGGTGGTGTTTCTGACTGCTACACCCGCGTAATGCTGAAAGTGGAAGAGCTGCGCCAGAGTCTGCGCATTCTTGAGCAGTGCCTCAACAACATGCCGGAAGGCCCGTTCAAAGCGGATCACCCGCTGACCACGCCGCCGCCGAAAGAGCGCACGCTGCAACATATCGAAACCCTGATCACCCACTTCCTGCAAGTGTCGTGGGGTCCGGTGATGCCTGCCAATGAATCCTTCCAGATGATTGAGGCGACCAAAGGGATCAACAGTTACTACCTGACCAGCGACGGCAGCACCATGAGTTACCGCACCCGTGTTCGTACCCCGAGCTTTGCGCATTTGCAGCAAATTCCGGCGGCGATCCGCGGCAGCCTGGTGTCTGACCTGATTGTTTATCTGGGCAGTATCGATTTTGTTATGTCAGATGTGGACCGCTAATTATGCACGAGAATCAACAACCACAAACCGAGGCTTTTGAGCTGAGTGCGGCAGAGCGTGAAGCGATTGAGCACGAGATGCACCACTACGAAGACCCGCGTGCGGCGTCCATTGAAGCGCTGAAAATCGTTCAGAAGCAGCGTGGCTGGGTGCCGGATGGTGCGATCCACGCGATCGCCGATGTGCTGGGTATTCCGGCAAGCGACGTCGAAGGTGTGGCAACGTTCTACAGTCAGATCTTCCGCCAGCCGGTTGGTCGCCATGTGATCCGTTATTGCGACAGCGTGGTCTGTCATATCAACGGGTATCAGGGTATTCAGGCGGCGCTCGAGAAAAAGCTGAACATCAAACCAGGGCAAACGACATTTGATGGCCGCTTTACGCTGCTGCCAACTTGCTGCCTGGGGAACTGTGATAAAGGGCCAAACATGATGATCGATGAGGACACTCACGCGCATCTGACCCCGGAAGCGATCCCTGAACTGCTGGAGCGGTATAAATGAAAAACATTATCCGTACTCCCGAAACGCATCCGCTGACCTGGCGTCTGCGCGATGACAAACAGCCAGTGTGGCTGGACGAATACCGCAGCAAAAACGGTTACGAAGGGGCGCGTAAGGCTCTGACCGGGCTGTCTCCGGACGAAATCGTTAATCAGGTAAAAGACGCTGGTCTGAAAGGGCGCGGCGGCGCGGGCTTTTCGACTGGCCTGAAGTGGAGCCTGATGCCGAAAGACGAATCCATGAACATCCGTTACCTGCTGTGTAACGCCGATGAAATGGAGCCGGGCACCTATAAAGACCGCCTGTTGATGGAGCAACTGCCGCACCTGCTGGTGGAAGGTATGCTCATCTCCGCGTTTGCGCTGAAAGCTTACCGTGGCTACATCTTCCTGCGTGGCGAATATATTGAAGCAGCAGTAAATCTGCGCCGTGCCATTGCCGAAGCGACTGAAGCGGGATTGCTTGGCAAAAACATTATGGGAACAGGTTTCGACTTCGAACTGTTCGTCCATACCGGGGCAGGGCGCTACATCTGCGGGGAAGAAACAGCGTTAATCAACTCCCTGGAAGGGCGTCGTGCTAACCCACGCTCGAAGCCACCATTCCCGGCAACTTCCGGCGTATGGGGCAAACCGACCTGTGTCAACAACGTCGAAACCCTGTGTAACGTTCCGGCGATCCTCGCTAACGGCGTGGAGTGGTATCAGAACATCTCGAAAAGTAAAGATGCTGGCACCAAGCTGATGGGCTTCTCCGGTCGGGTGAAAAATCCGGGACTGTGGGAACTGCCGTTCGGCACCACCGCACGCGAGATCCTCGAAGATTACGCCGGTGGTATGCGTGATGGACTGAAATTTAAAGCCTGGCAGCCAGGCGGTGCGGGGACTGACTTCCTGACCGAAGCGCACCTTGATCTGCCGATGGAATTCGAAAGTATCGGTAAAGCGGGAAGCCGTCTGGGTACGGCGCTGGCGATGGCGGTTGACCATGAGATCAACATGGTGTCGCTGGTGCGTAACCTGGAAGAGTTTTTCGCCCGTGAGTCCTGCGGCTGGTGTACGCCGTGCCGCGACGGTCTGCCGTGGAGCGTGAAAATTCTGCGTGCGCTGGAGCGTGGCGAAGGTCAGCCGGGCGATATCGAAACACTTGAGCAACTGTGTCGATTCTTAGGCCCGGGTAAAACTTTCTGTGCCCACGCACCTGGTGCCGTGGAGCCGTTACAGAGCGCCATCAAATATTTCCGCGAAGAATTTGAGGCGGGGATCAAACAGCCGTTCAGCAATACCCATTTGATTAATGGGATTCAGCCGAACCTGCTGAAAGAGCGCTGGTAACCGAATTTCGATTAACGCTCAGTCTCTGACTGAGAAAACTGGAAGCATGCTAATGGCTACAATTCATGTAGACGGCAAAGAATACGAGGTCAACGGAGCGGACAACCTGCTGGAAGCTTGTCTGTCTCTGGGCCTTGATATTCCTTACTTTTGCTGGCATCCGGCGCTGGGAAGCGTCGGTGCTTGCCGCCAGTGTGCGGTGAAGCAATACCAAAACGCGGAAGACACGCGTGGTCGCCTGGTGATGTCCTGTATGACACCGGCTTCCGATGGCACCTTTATTTCCATTGACGACGAAGAAGCGAAACAGTTCCGTGAAAGTGTGGTCGAGTGGTTAATGACCAACCACCCGCACGACTGTCCGGTATGTGAAGAAGGCGGTAACTGCCATCTTCAGGATATGACCGTGATGACCGGACACAGCTTCCGTCGCTACCGTTTCACCAAACGTACCCACCGTAATCAGGATTTGGGGCCGTTCATCTCTCACGAAATGAACCGCTGCATCGCCTGCTACCGCTGCGTGCGTTACTACAAAGATTACGCTGACGGTACAGATCTGGGCGTTTATGGCGCGCACGACAACGTCTACTTCGGTCGCCCGGAAGACGGCACGCTGGAAAGCGAATTTTCCGGTAACCTGGTCGAAATTTGCCCGACCGGCGTATTTACCGACAAAACGCACTCCGAGCGTTACAACCGTAAATGGGATATGCAGTTTGCGCCGAGCATCTGCCAGCAATGTTCCATCGGCTGTAACATCAGCCCCGGTGAACGTTACGGCGAACTGCGTCGTATCGAAAACCGTTACAACGGTACGGTAAACCACTACTTCCTCTGCGACCGTGGTCGTTTCGGTTACGGTTACGTCAACCTGAAAGATCGTCCGCGTCAGCCAGTACAGCGTCGTGGCGATGATTTCATTACCCTCAACGCCGAACAGGCAATGCAGGGCGCGGCAGATATTCTGCGTCAGTCGAAGAAAGTGATCGGTATTGGTTCTCCGCGTGCCAGCGTGGAAAGCAACTTTGCGCTGCGTGAACTGGTGGGCGAAGAAAACTTCTACACCGGTATCGCTCACGGTGAGCAGGAACGTCTGCAACTGGCGCTGAAAGTGCTGCGTGAAGGCGGCATTTATACTCCGGCTCTGCGCGAAATCGAATCTTACGATGCGGTACTGGTGCTGGGCGAAGACGTTACCCAGACCGGCGCGCGCGTCGCGCTGGCAGTGCGTCAGGCGGTGAAAGGTAAAGCGCGCGAAATGGCGGCAGCACAGAAAGTGGCTGACTGGCAGATTGCGGCAATCCTCAATATCGGTCAACGTGCTAAGCATCCGCTGTTTGTTACCAACGTTGATGACACCCGTCTGGATGATATCGCGGCGTGGACTTACCGCGCACCGGTTGAAGATCAGGCGCGTTTAGGTTTTGCCATCGCCCATGCGCTGGATAACTCTGCACCAGCGGTTGACGGTATCGAACCTGAGCTGCAAAGCAAAATCGACGTCATCGTGCAGGCACTGGCAGGTGCGAAGAAACCGTTGATTATCTCCGGGACGAACGCCGGTAGCGCTGAAGTGATTCAGGCTGCGGCTAACGTCGCGAAAGCCCTGAAAGGTCGTGGCGCTGACGTCGGTATCACCATGATTGCCCGTTCCGTCAACAGCATGGGGCTGGGCATTATGGGTGGCGGTTCGCTTGAAGAAGCGTTGACCGAACTGGAAACCGGACGTGCCGACGCGGTGGTGGTGCTGGAGAACGATCTGCATCGTCACGCTTCCGCTACACGCGTGAATGCTGCGCTGGCTAAAGCGCCGCTGGTGATGGTGGTTGATCATCAACGCACAGCGATCATGGAAAACGCCCATCTGGTACTTTCCGCCGCCAGCTTTGCTGAAAGCGACGGTACGGTAATTAATAATGAAGGCCGCGCCCAACGTTTCTTCCAGGTTTACGATCCGGCTTATTACGACAGCAAAACTGTCATGCTGGAAAGCTGGCGCTGGTTACACTCGCTGCACAGTACCCTGCTGAGCCGTGAAGTGGACTGGACGCAGCTCGACCATGTGATTGACGCTGTTGTGGCGAAAATCCCGGAACTGGCAGGTATCAAAGATGCTGCTCCGGATGCGACATTCCGCATTCGTGGCCAGAAGCTGGCCCGTGAACCGCACCGTTACAGTGGTCGTACCGCCATGCGCGCCAACATCAGCGTTCATGAACCGCGTCAGCCGCAGGATATTGACACCATGTTCACCTTCTCGATGGAAGGTAACAACCAGCCGACCGCGCACCGTTCGCAAGTGCCGTTTGCCTGGGCACCGGGCTGGAACTCCCCGCAGGCGTGGAACAAATTCCAGGACGAAGTGGGCGGCAAACTGCGCTTTGGCGATCCGGGCGTGCGTCTGTTTGCAACCAGCGAAAACGGTCTGGATTACTTCACCAGCGTACCGGCACGCTTCCAGCCGCAGGAAGGGAAATGGCGTATCGCGCCGTACTACCACCTGTTTGGCAGCGATGAATTGTCACAGCGTGCTCCGGTCTTCCAGAGCCGTATGCCGCAGCCGTACATCAAACTCAACCCAGCGGATGCCGCGAAGTTAGGTGTGAACGCAGGTACACGCGTCTCCTTTAGTTACGATGGCAACACGGTCACGCTGCCGGTTGAAATCGCCGAAGGACTGACGGCAGGGCAGGTGGGCTTGCCGATGGGTATGTCCGGCATTGCTCCGGTGCTGGCTGGCGCGCATCTTGAGGATCTCAAGGAGGCACAACAATGAGTTGGATATCACCGGAACTGATTGAGATCCTGCTGACCATCCTCAAAGCGGTGGTGATCCTGCTGGTGGTTGTCACCTGCGGGGCATTCATGAGCTTTGGCGAACGTCGCCTGCTGGGTCTGTTCCAGAACCGTTACGGACCTAACCGTGTTGGCTGGGGCGGTTCGCTCCAGCTGGTTGCGGACATGATCAAAATGTTCTTTAAAGAAGACTGGATCCCGAAATTCTCGGATCGCGTCATCTTTACCCTGGCACCGATGATTGCCTTTACCTCACTGCTGCTGGCCTTTGCGATTGTGCCAGTCAGCCCAGGTTGGGTGGTTGCCGACCTGAACATCGGGATTTTGTTCTTCCTGATGATGGCAGGTCTGGCGGTTTACGCGGTGCTGTTTGCGGGCTGGTCAAGTAACAACAAATACTCGCTGCTGGGTGCGATGCGTGCTTCTGCGCAGACCCTGAGCTACGAAGTGTTCCTCGGGCTTTCCCTGATGGGCGTTGTGGCGCAGGCCGGTTCATTCAACATGACCGACATCGTCAACAGCCAGGCGCATGTGTGGAACGTCATCCCGCAATTCTTTGGTTTTGTTACCTTTGCCATCGCGGGCGTGGCGGTATGTCACCGTCACCCGTTTGACCAGCCGGAAGCCGAGCAGGAACTGGCGGATGGTTACCACATTGAATACTCCGGCATGAAGTTCGGTCTGTTCTTCGTGGGTGAGTACATCGGGATTGTGACCATCTCTGCATTGATGGTGACGCTGTTCTTCGGTGGCTGGCAAGGCCCGTTGTTACCGCCATTCATCTGGTTCGCGCTGAAAACCGCGTTCTTTATGATGATGTTCATTTTGATTCGTGCGTCGTTACCGCGTCCGCGTTATGACCAGGTAATGTCCTTCGGCTGGAAAATCTGCCTGCCGCTGACGCTGATCAACTTGCTGGTAACGGCGGCTGTCATTCTCTGGCAGGCGCAATAAGGGGCAATAAGACCATGACCTTAAAAGAATTGTTAGTAGGTTTCGGCACCCAGGTTCGTAGTATCTGGATGATCGGCCTGCACGCGTTCGCCAAACGCGAAACGCGAATGTACCCGGAAGAGCCGGTCTATCTGCCGCCCCGTTATCGTGGTCGTATCGTTCTGACCCGCGACCCGGACGGCGAAGAGCGTTGCGTAGCCTGTAACCTCTGTGCGGTAGCCTGCCCGGTCGGCTGTATCTCGCTGCAAAAAGCAGAAACCAAAGACGGTCGCTGGTATCCGGAATTTTTCCGCATCAACTTCTCACGCTGCATTTTCTGTGGTTTGTGCGAAGAAGCCTGTCCGACCACGGCGATTCAGTTAACCCCGGATTTCGAAATGGGGGAATACAAGCGCCAGGATCTGGTTTACGAGAAAGAGGATCTGCTGATCTCCGGTCCGGGCAAATACCCGGAGTATAACTTCTACCGGATGGCAGGTATGGCAATCGACGGCAAAGATAAGGGCGAAGCAGAGAACGAAGCCAAGCCTATCGACGTCAAGAGCCTGTTACCGTAAGGAGAGGGGCAATGGAGTTCGCTTTTTATATCTGTGGCCTGATAGCCATACTTGCGACCTTGCGAGTGATCACCCATACCAATCCGGTACACGCACTGCTGTACCTGATTATTTCGCTGCTGGCGATTTCCGGGGTGTTCTTCTCACTGGGCGCTTACTTCGCCGGTGCGCTGGAAATTATCGTCTACGCGGGTGCCATTATGGTGCTGTTCGTGTTCGTGGTGATGATGCTCAACCTGGGCGGTTCAGAAATCGAACAAGAACGCCAGTGGCTGAAACCGCAGGTGTGGATTGGTCCGGCAATTTTGTCAGCCATCATGCTGGTGGTGATTGTTTACGCCATCCTTGGTGTTAATGATCAAGGTATCGACGGTATGCCAATCAGTGCTAAAGCAGTGGGTATTACGCTGTTCGGGCCTTACGTACTGGCGGTGGAACTGGCTTCTATGCTGCTGCTCGCGGGTCTGGTTGTGGCCTTCCACGTCGGTCGTGAAGAGCGTGCGGGTGAAGTGCTGAGCAATCGTAAAGACGACAGCGCGAAAAGAAAAACGGAGGAGCACGCATGATCCCCTTACAACATGGACTGATCCTCGCGGCAATCTTATTCGTTCTTGGCTTAACCGGTCTGGTTATCCGTCGCAATCTGCTGTTTATGCTGATTGGTCTGGAAATCATGATTAACGCCTCCGCGCTGGCCTTTGTGGTCGCCGGAAGCTACTGGGGCCAGACCGACGGTCAGGTGATGTACATTCTCGCCATCAGCCTCGCGGCGGCAGAAGCGAGTATCGGCCTTGCGCTGCTGCTGCAACTTCACCGTCGTCGCCAGAACCTGAACATCGATTCAGTAAGTGAGATGCGCGGATGAACATGCTTGCCTTAACCATTATTTTGCCATTGATTGGCTTCGTCCTGCTGGCGTTCTCCCGTGGGCGCTGGTCTGAAAACGTTTCGGCGATCGTCGGCGTTGGCTCTGTGGGCCTGGCGGCGCTGGTAACCGCCTTTATCGGCGTTGATTTCTTCGCTAACGGCGAGCAGGCATACAGCCAGCCGCTGTGGACGTGGATGTCGGTAGGCGACTTTAACATCGGTTTTAACCTGGTGTTGGACGGCCTGTCGCTGACCATGCTCTCGGTGGTCACTGGTGTGGGTTTCCTGATCCACATGTACGCCTCCTGGTACATGCGCGGTGAAGAGGGCTACTCTCGCTTCTTCGCCTACACCAACCTGTTCATCGCCAGCATGGTAGTTCTGGTGCTTGCCGACAACCTGCTGCTGATGTACCTCGGCTGGGAAGGCGTGGGCCTGTGCTCCTATCTGCTGATCGGTTTCTATTACACCGATCCGAAGAATGGCGCAGCGGCAATGAAAGCGTTCGTCGTGACCCGTGTGGGTGACGTTTTCCTCGCTTTCGCACTGTTCATTCTTTACAACGAACTGGGCACCCTGAACTTCCGCGAAATGGTGGAACTGGCACCAGCGCACTTTGCTGACGGCAATAACATGCTGATGTGGGCGACGCTGATGCTGCTGGGCGGTGCGGTCGGTAAATCTGCGCAGTTGCCGTTGCAGACATGGCTTGCCGACGCGATGGCGGGCCCGACGCCTGTCTCCGCGCTGATCCACGCCGCAACGATGGTAACTGCGGGTGTCTACCTGATCGCCCGTACCCACGGCCTGTTCCTGATGACGCCGGAAGTTCTGCATCTGGTGGGCATTGTTGGGGCGGTTACGCTGCTGCTGGCCGGTTTTGCCGCGCTGGTACAGACCGACATCAAACGTGTTCTCGCTTACTCTACCATGAGCCAGATTGGCTACATGTTCCTCGCGCTTGGCGTGCAGGCATGGGATGCGGCGATTTTCCACTTGATGACTCACGCGTTCTTTAAAGCGCTGCTGTTCCTGGCATCCGGGTCCGTCATTCTGGCCTGCCATCACGAACAGAACATCTTCAAGATGGGCGGTCTGCGTAAATCTATTCCGCTGGTTTATCTCTGCTTCCTGGTGGGCGGCGCAGCACTGTCGGCACTGCCGCTGGTCACTGCGGGCTTCTTCAGTAAGGATGAGATCCTCGCGGGTGCGATGGCGAATGGTCATATCAATCTGATGGTGGCAGGTCTGGTGGGTGCGTTTATGACCTCGCTCTACACCTTCCGTATGATTTTCATCGTCTTCCACGGAAAAGAACAAATTCACGCTCACGCCGTGAAAGGGGTAACTCACAGCCTGCCGCTGATTGTGCTGCTGATCCTTTCCACCTTCGTTGGCGCACTGATTGTACCGCCGCTGCAGGGCGTGCTTCCGCAAACGACAGAGCTGGCGCACGGCAGCATGTTGACCCTGGAAATTACCTCTGGCGTAGTCGCGGTGGTCGGCATTCTGCTGGCAGCCTGGCTGTGGCTGGGTAAACGTACTCTGGTGACCTCCATCGCCAACAGTGCGCCGGGCCGTCTGCTGGGCACCTGGTGGTACAACGCCTGGGGCTTTGACTGGCTGTACGACAAAGTGTTCGTCAAGCCGTTCCTGGGTATTGCCTGGTTGCTGAAACGCGATCCGCTGAACTCAATGATGAACATTCCGGCGGTTCTTTCCCGCTTTGCAGGTAAAGGCCTGCTGTTAAGCGAGAACGGTTATCTGCGCTGGTATGTGGCATCCATGAGCATCGGTGCGGTCGTGGTGCTGGCACTGTTGATGGTACTGCGTTGAGTTGTTGGCTGAGTGAATATACCCGGCGTTGCGCCGGGTCTGTGAACTAAGAATAAATTTTAGGTAACTGTTCCTGAAGTACAGGCGTCATCGGCGAAGTCAGACCGGATACCGCCAGCGCACAGCAACCGGAGCGTACTTAAGTACGTGAGGATTGCGAGCACTGCCGGGATTCGGGCTGGCGAGTGAGATAGCCTGAGCAGGAGTAAATATAAGGGACATACTTAGCTATGTTATTACCCTGGTTAATACTAATCCCCTTTATCGGCGGCTTCCTGTGCTGGCAGACCGAACGCTTTGGCGTCAAGGTGCCGCGCTGGATCGCGCTGATCACCATGGGATTGACGCTGGCGCTGTCGCTGCAACTGTGGTTGCAGGGCGGTTATTCACTGACGCAATCCGCCGGAATTCCGCAGTGGCAGTCTGAATTCGACATGCCGTGGATCCCGCGTTTTGGTATCTCTATCCATCTCGCCATTGACGGTCTGTCACTGCTGATGGTCGTGCTGACCGGTTTGCTCGGCGTGCTGGCGGTACTCTGCTCGTGGAATGAGATCGAAAAATATCAGGGCTTCTTCCACCTCAACCTGATGTGGATCCTGGGCGGCGTTATCGGCGTGTTCCTTGCCATCGACATGTTCCTGTTCTTCTTCTTCTGGGAAATGATGCTGGTGCCGATGTACTTCCTGATCGCACTGTGGGGGCATAAAGCCTCTGATGGTAAAACGCGTATCACGGCGGCAACCAAGTTCTTCATTTACACCCAGGCGAGTGGTCTGGTGATGTTGATCGCCATCCTGGCGCTGGTTTTTGTTCACTACAATGCGACCGGCGTCTGGACCTTCAACTATGAAGAGCTGCTGAATACGCCAATGTCCAGTGGTGTGGAATACCTGTTAATGCTGGGCTTCTTCATCGCGTTTGCGGTGAAAATGCCGGTGGTTCCGCTGCATGGCTGGCTGCCGGATGCGCACTCACAGGCTCCGACCGCCGGTTCCGTGGACCTCGCGGGGATCTTGCTGAAAACCGCCGCTTACGGTCTGCTGCGTTTCTCCCTACCGCTGTTCCCGAACGCGTCGGCAGAGTTCGCGCCAATCGCTATGTGGCTGGGTGTTATCGGCATCTTCTACGGTGCGTGGATGGCCTTCGCCCAGACCGATATCAAACGTCTGATCGCCTACACCTCGGTTTCCCACATGGGCTTCGTACTGATTGCTATCTACACCGGCAGCCAGTTGGCCTACCAGGGCGCGGTAATCCAGATGATTGCGCACGGCTTGTCAGCGGCGGGTCTGTTTATTCTTTGTGGTCAGCTCTACGAACGTATCCATACCCGCGACATGCGCATGATGGGCGGTCTGTGGAGCAAGATGAAATGGCTGCCAGCACTGTCGCTGTTCTTTGCGGTGGCAACGCTTGGGATGCCTGGCACCGGTAACTTCGTCGGCGAATTTATGATTCTGTTCGGCAGCTTCCAGGTTGTCCCGGTGATTACCGTTATTTCTACCTTTGGGCTGGTCTTTGCATCTGTTTATTCGCTGGCGATGTTGCATCGCGCTTACTTCGGTAAAGCGAAAAGCCAGATTGCCAGCCAGGAACTGCCAGGGATGTCGCTGCGTGAGCTGTTTATGATCCTGTTGCTGGTGGTGCTGCTGGTACTGCTGGGCTTCTATCCGCAGCCGATTCTGGATACCTCGCACTCCGCGATTGGCAATATCCAGCAGTGGTTTGTTAATTCCGTTACTACTACAAGGCCGTAAATCGCCATGACAATAACTCCACAAAACCTGATCGCACTGCTACCGTTGCTGATCGTCGGCTTGACGGTGGTGGTTGTGATGCTCTCCATTGCGTGGCGACGCAATCATTTCCTCAACGCTACGCTCTCGGTTATTGGGCTTAACGCGGCGCTGGTTTCGCTCTGGTTTGTTGGCCAGGCGGGCGCTATGGACGTTACGCCGCTGATGCGCGTTGATGGTTTCGCCATGCTTTACACCGGGCTGGTATTGTTGGCGAGCCTCGCCACCTGTACTTTCGCCTACCCGTGGCTTGAAGGCTATAACGACAACAAGGACGAGTTCTACCTGTTGGTGTTAATTGCTGCCCTGGGCGGGATCCTGCTGGCGAATGCCAACCATCTGGCGTCTCTGTTCCTCGGTATTGAACTGATCTCTTTGCCGCTGTTTGGCCTGGTCGGTTACGCGTTCCGCCAGAAACGTTCGCTGGAAGCCAGTATCAAATACACTATCCTTTCTGCCGCAGCGTCTTCTTTCCTGCTGTTCGGTATGGCGCTGGTGTATGCGCAGTCTGGCGACCTGTCGTTTGTCGCGCTGGGTAAAAACCTCGGCGACGGTATGCTCAACGAGCCGCTGTTGCTGGCAGGTTTCGGCCTGATGATTGTTGGCCTCGGCTTCAAACTCTCTCTGGTGCCGTTCCACCTGTGGACGCCAGACGTATACCAGGGCGCGCCTGCGCCGGTTTCCACTTTCCTGGCGACGGCGAGCAAAATCGCTATCTTCGGTGTGGTGATGCGTCTGTTCCTCTACGCACCGGTGGGTGACAGCGAAGCGATTCGCGTGGTGCTGGCGATTATCGCCTTTGCCTCCATCATCTTCGGTAACCTGATGGCGCTGAGCCAGACCAATATCAAACGTCTGCTCGGTTACTCGTCTATCTCTCACCTCGGCTATCTGCTGGTGGCGCTGATTGCGCTGCAAACCGGCGAGATGTCGATGGAAGCGGTAGGGGTTTACCTGGCCGGTTATCTGTTCAGCAGCCTCGGCGCGTTCGGCGTGGTCAGCCTGATGTCCAGCCCGTATCGTGGCCCGGATGCTGATTCCCTGTTCTCTTACCGTGGACTGTTCTGGCATCGTCCGATCCTCGCGGCGGTGATGACGGTGATGATGCTGTCTCTGGCCGGTATCCCGATGACGTTGGGCTTTATCGGTAAGTTCTACGTGCTGGCGGTCGGTGTCCAGGCACACTTGTGGTGGCTGGTGGGTGCCGTGGTTGTCGGTTCGGCAATCGGCCTCTACTACTACCTGCGCGTGGCGGTCAGCCTGTATCTTCACGCCCCGGAACAACCGGGTCGCGATGCACCATCAAACTGGCAGTACAGCGCGGGCGGTATCGTGGTGCTGATCTCCGCACTGTTGGTACTGGTGCTGGGTGTATGGCCGCAACCGCTGATTAGCATTGTGCGGTTAGCAATGCCGCTTATGTAAGCTGTTAGTTCGTAAGTCAGAAAGCCGCCGACATGTTCGGCGGTTTTTTTGGTGCCCTGACACCATTACCCAACAATAACCGTCAGCGCATGATTCCCTTGCCGTAGCGTACGTCGATACGCGCTAATCAACTTCTCCATATCAAGCATGATCGAAGCAAAGAGTTGCCCCTCTAACTCTTCTGAAAAGGTCACTCCCGGATAAATCTCCATTTCATTGAGTCGCTTAATGGAAAACTGTTTACGCAGCTCACTTCGATCCAGTGATTCCAGTCGGTCGATTGTCGTGGCTAACTCCTGATTCCAGGTCAATCCCAGGAAGCCATCTATGCCATCTTCGAGGCTGTGTTCACCAAGCACGGCACGACTCAGCGGATCATTCTTCGCGGGGTCAAATGCAGATGTACCCGTCAGGCCAAAATGTAAAAAATCCCAGCGTTTATCAATATCCAGTCGCCGTAAACCTGAAAGCGTGTCATGTATATTATCCATCAAAGGTTTTTCTGTAGATTCAAGCAGTTGGTTAACCTTTTCTGAATTAATTTCCGCAAAATAACCAATCATTCCCATCTTCTTTCTCCCGTCAGATTTCATTTTGCGCATCTTAAAACAGACGCGGAAAAATAAAATAATCATGCCGCTTTTTCTGGATCCGCCTCGAGAAATTTTTATTATTTACTGTTTTGCAACAAGGTAATAACTCCATCCACGACCTGAGCCATTTTCTGATAATTGAGTCTGCCTGCGGTATCGCCAGGCAAATGATATTGTTTATTACGGTAAAACGCTGTATCTGTAATCATTACCGAGGGAATATCGTGCTGCCAATAATTTAGGTGGTCGGAGAAATCGATACCGGGAATAAAACCTGGCGCATTAATAGAATAAACAGGCAACTCTGTTGCTGATAACAACGCAGATTTTACCTGACGCACATCGCTGATATCCTGCACTCTGCCGACGACAGCAATAAAATCACCACGCTCGGGATAAAGCCAGGACATTGCAGAGTAAGGGTAATTCTGACTCCATGGTGCGGAGTCGTAATAACCAATCATCTCCAGCGCTATCATTAATTTCACCGAGCGCTCAAGCGAAGCGGCGTGTACCGCGCTCCCCATTTCATCGCTACGAAAGAAGGGCGGCTCTTCCGACGCATAGGCGACCAGCTGCACGCCTATTTTCGGCGCTTGCTGCTGTAACAAGCGTGCCAGTTCGAGTAATCCTGCCACGCCGCTGGCGTTATCATCCGCGCCCGGCGTATAGATTAATTGATCATTTTCATAATAGGAGGCGGAATCATAGTGCGCGCCAATAATAATCAGCGGTCCATCTTGTGGGCCATAATCAGCAATAATATTTTTGTACGGCCCATCAGCAATGGGGACCGGTTGTTCAATAACTTTTGCACCACTTTTCACAAAAACATCTTTAATATAGCTACCCGACCTGTTCAGATTATCAAGATGATCAGCGCTTCGAGGATGCACAGTTTGTGTAAGATAACGAACTGTTTTTTCTAATTGGTCAGGGCTTGCATGTTGGGAAGATGACGGTAATGCGCTGACCCAGGGTTGATAAAATATAATTAAAGGAAGTGATAGTAGTAGCAATATAAAACAAAGAGGTATTATTTTTTTCATATGTAAATTATCAATAAAATACGTTATTCCATCATTATTTATAATGAGTCCTGAACGCTTATTTTATTAAGGTTGGCAGAGATATACAAAGAGTATATTTTACAGTTGGTGCGTGATTTTTTAAAAAAGGAATTTATATGAGAAACAAAAATATAATCATGTTGCTTATTGGTAGCTTGATTTTGACAGGGTGTGGACAGGAATCTGAGGATAAAGAAAGTCAGCAACAACAATCCACTGCATCAACAGACCACCAAGTGCGTGCCGCGCAACAAGAAGCAATAAAAGTGGCCGAGCAAAGAGCCGCCGCAGCTAAAGCCGCTGCAAAAGCGAAAGAAAAACCCTTAATACAGCAAGAAGCACAACAATATTCCGATAAACACGCTTTACAGGGGCGCTTACAGGCGGCTCCAGCACATAGAAGTACGGTCACCGCAAGCGCTGCTCCTCGAAGTTCAGCTCCTGGAACCGCTCGCTACCAGAAGTTCGATGACAATTCGGTGAAACAAGTAACGCAAGAGCCACTCGCGACGTTTAGCCTTGACGTCGACACCGGCAGTTATGCGAATGTGCGGCGTTTCCTCAATCAAGGGCAGTTGCCTCCGCCAGACGCCGTGCGAGTGGAAGAGATGGTCAATTATTTCCCGTCTGACTGGGATATTAATGACAAACAAGCTATTCCGGCTTCTAAGCCAATACCTTTCGCTATGCGCTACGAACTGGCGCCTGCGCCATGGAATGAACAGCGAACATTGCTGAAAGTTGATATCCTGGCGAAAGATCTCAAAAGCGAAGAGTTACCGGCTTCTAATCTGGTCTTTCTTATCGACACTTCTGGGTCAATGATTTCTGATGAACGTTTGCCACTTATTCAGTCTTCGTTGAAATTATTGGTCAAAGAACTTCGTGAGCAGGACAACATTGCCATCGTGACCTACGCTGGCGATTCCCATATTGCGTTGCCTTCTACCTCTGGGAGTCACAAGGCGGAAATTAATGTCGCAATTGATGCGCTGGATGCAGAAGGCAGTACCAATGGCTGTGCCGGGCTGGAGATGGCTTATCAGCAGGCAGCGAAGGGGTTTATTAAAGGTGGCATCAATCGCATTTTATTGGCCACTGACGGTGACTTTAACGTTGGCATTGACGATCCAAAATCGATTGAATCAATGGTCAAAAAACAGCGCGAGTCTGGTGTTACTCTTTCGACGCTTGGCGTGGGGGATGACAATTACAACGAGGCAATGATGGTGCGAATTGCCGATGTTGGTAACGGTAACTACAGCTACATTGATACCCTCTCAGAAGCGCAGAAGGTATTGAACAGCGAAATGCGTCAGACGTTGGTTACCGTGGCAAAAGATGTTAAAGCGCAAATTGAGTTTAACCCCGCGTGGGTGACGGAATACCGTCAGATTGGTTATGAAAAGCGCCAGTTACGGGCTGAGGATTTTAATAACGATACCGTCGATGCAGGCGATATTGGCGCAGGTAAACATATAACGTTGTTATTCGAATTAACGCTGAACGGGCAAAAAGCATCAATTGATAAGTTACGCTATGTCCCGGATAACAAATCAGCGAAATCGGATAAATCGAAAGAACTGGCCTGGCTAAAGATACGCTGGAAATACCCGCAGGGAAAAGAAAGTCAGTTAGTTGAATTCCCGCTGGCACCCACAATAAAAGCACCTTCAGAAGATATGCGCTTTCGCGCAGCAGTGGCTGCGTTTGGGCAAAAATTGCGCGGCTCTGAATATCTGAATAATACATCCTGGCAGCAGATCGAACAGTGGGCGCGGCAAGCGAAAGGACAGGATCCACAAGGCTACAGAGCGGAATTTATTCGCCTGATTGGGCTGGCGAAAGGTCTGGACAATTCACAAAACTAAAAATGATAAATCTGTTTGCCGGATATCGACATCAAGCGTATTCGGCAAACAGATGAAAAATAAGTGCGTTGGTATCATTAAATTAATCTGCCAACTAACCACCGCTTTCGACTTAAATGCTAAAAACCGCGAAATCGCTCGCCAGCTCAGTTGCCGGGAAAATCGACCGGCATTCGTGTAACAAGTGCTGACAGCCTTTGTCATCATAGCGCGAACTAACATGGGTAATGATTAGCTTACCGACACCAGCCTCACGGGCTAGTGCCGCCGCCTGGCGTGTGGAGCTGTGGCCGCGACTGTTGGCTTTGGCCTCCATCGCCAAATCCAGAGTCGCTTCGTGAACCATTACGTCGACACCCTTAGCCAGCGCCAGCGCGGCATCGCAAGGGCCAGTATCGCCGAAAATGGCGATCGCTTTTCCTGGTGTAGGCGCGGCTAAGTAATCAGCGCCGTTAATCTGCCGACCGTCTTCCAATGTGACAGTTTTTCCGGCTTTCAAATCCTGAAACAATGGGCCAGGCGGTACGCCCGCGGCCTTTAATGCCTGGGCATTCAGCGCACCAGGCTTATCATGTTCTTCTACGCGATAGCCGTAACATTCCAGCGGATGTTCCATCGGATAAGCTGTCACTTTACGCAAGCCATCATCAAGAATTTCGCCTGCGCTAATTTCAATAATCTCCAGTGGATAATCGGTCCACGAGCCACTAATGCGTAACGCTGTCTCAACAAATTCACGGATACCTTTCGGACCATAAATGGTTAAGGGTTGCACAATGCCTGACATGGAACGACTGCACAGCAAACCGGGCAGACCGAAAAGATGATCGCCATGAAGATGGCTAATAAAAATCCTGTCCAGTTTGCCGGGATTAAACACCGTGTGTAGCATTTGGTGTTGAGTACCTTCGCCACAGTCAAATAACCAAAGTCCGGCCTGGGTCGGATGTTGCAGATTGAGCAATATCGCCGTGACATTACGCGCCCGGGTTGGAACTCCCGCCGAAGTACCTAAGAAAATTAATTCCATAAGACCATCACATTTCTGAAAATAATCCGGCTAGTATAAGGCATACAACCAAAAGGAGCGCATCATGATCGACTGGCAGGATCTTCATCACTCTGAATTATCGGTTCCTCAGCTTTATGCCTTATTACAACTGCGTTGTGCGGTATTCGTCGTCGAACAAAACTGTCCTTATCAGGATGTCGATGGTGACGATCTGGTAGGTGAAAATCGTCATATTCTCGGCTGGCAAAACGGGAAACTGGTAGCGTATGCGAGGATTCTGAAAAGTGATGATGATCTCGAACCGGTGGTGATTGGTCGGGTGATTGTCAGCGAAGCTTTGCGGGGCGAAAAAGTGGGGCAGCAACTGATGCGTCAAACGCTCGATTCATGTGCGAGTCGTTGGCCTGATAAGCCTGTTTACCTTGGCGCGCAGGCACATTTGCAAAACTTTTACCGCAGTTTTGGCTTTATCCCCGTAACGGATATTTACGAGGAAGATGGTATTCCCCACATTGGGATGGCGCGCGAAGTCATTCAGGCGTAATTGATAACCGTTGTCTATAGTTAGTGGCAGGTTTTAAGCAAATGGAGAACGAGAATGTCTAATCAATTTGGTGATACACGCATCGATGACGACCTGACGTTGCTGAGTGAAACACTGGAAGAAGTGCTGCGCTCCTCTGGCGATCCCGCCGATCAGAAATATGTTGAGCTGAAGGCGCGAGCAGAGAAGGCGCTGGATGATGTGAAAAAAAGAGTCAGCCAGGCTTCGGACAGCTATTACTATCGGGCGAAACAAGCGGTTTATCGCGCCGACGACTACGTACATGAAAAACCGTGGCAGGGGATTGGCGTTGGCGCTGCGGTTGGTTTGGTATTAGGACTGTTGCTGGCACGCCGTTAAAACCTCCCTACACTGGGGTACTGCATTTTTTTTGCAGTACCCCGTATAATGTGAGGCTTTTAACAGGGAGAGGTCCGCGTGCAATCACTCACTACGGCGCTGGAAAATCTATTGCGCCATCTGTCGCGAGAGTTTCCAGCGACGCCCGGCATTCGGGTTTTTGATATTCCTTTCCCATTAAATGACGCCTTTGATGCCTTAAGCTGGCTGGCCAGCCAGAAAATGTATCCGCAATTTTACTGGCAACAACGCAATGGTGATGAAGAGGCTGCCGTGCTGGGTACAATAGTCAGCTTTTCGTCGCTGGCGCAGGCGCAGCGTTTTCTCCGACAACACCCGGATCACACCGACTTACGTATCTGGGGGCTGAATGCGTTTGACCCGTCCCAGGGCAATTTACTCCTCCCTCGGTTGGAATGGCGACGCTGTGCAGGCAAAGCGACCCTTCGTCTGACCCTTTTCAGCGAAAACTCCCTTCAGCAAGACGCACATCGGGCAAAGGAATTTATTGTTGCTCTGGCAAACATTAAACCGTTGCCAGCCCTGCATTTAACCATCACCCAAGAAAATCACTGGCCGGATAAACCAGGTTGGACGCGGTTAATTAAACTGGCGACCGATACCATTGCTGAAGGCGAACTGGATAAAGTGGTGTTGGCGCGGGCGACCGACCTGCATTTCTCCGATTCAATTAACGCAGCGGCAATGATGGCTGCCAGCCGTCGGTTGAACCTGAACTGCTACCATTTCTACATGGCCTTTGATGGCGAAACCGCGTTCCTGGGGTCATCTCCTGAGCGGCTTTGGCGGCGGCGTGACAAAGCGTTGCGTACTGAAGCACTGGCGGGAACGGTAGCGAATCATCCTGATGATAAACAGGCGCAGCAACTGGGCGAGTGGCTGATGGCGGATGATAAAAACCAGCGCGAGAACATGCTGGTGGTGGAAGATATCTGCCAACGATTACAGGCCGATACCCAGACGCTGGATGTTTTACCGCCGCAGGTGCTTCGTCTGCGTAAAGTGCAGCATCTGCGTCGCTGTATCTGGACTTCGCTTAATACGGCAGACGATGTGGTTTGTCTGCATCAGTTGCAGCCAACGGCAGCTGTGGCTGGCTTACCGCGCGATTTAGCGCGGCAGTTCATCGCCCAGAACGAACCGTTTACCCGTGAATGGTATGCGGGGTCTGCGGGCTATCTCTCATTACAACAAAGCGAATTCTGCGTTTCCCTGCGCTCGGCGAAAATCAGTGGCAATGTCGTGCGATTGTATGCCGGAGCGGGTATTGTCCGAGGATCAGACCCCGAACTGGAGTGGCAGGAAATCGACAACAAAGCGGCAGGGCTGCGCACTTTATTACAATTGGAATAGTAATGAGTCGCATCATTACCGATTCATATCAATAATCTATTTTTGTAGCTCCTTATACTTAGCCGCAATATTGATACCGGACAAACTCATGTCAGTAAGCGCATTTAACCGACGCTGGGCGGCGGTCATTCTGGAAGCATTAACACGTCATGGCGTCAGACACGTCTGCATCGCCCCTGGCTCTCGTTCTACGCCATTAACTCTGGCGGCGGCGGAAAATTCCGCATTCATTCATCACACTCATTTTGATGAGCGTGGGCTGGGGCATTTGGCGCTGGGGCTGGCGAAGGTCAGCAAACAGCCGGTGGCGGTGATAGTGACTTCCGGCACGGCGGTAGCGAATCTCTATCCGGCACTGATTGAAGCCGGGTTAACCGGAGAAAAACTGATCCTGTTAACCGCCGATCGTCCTCCGGAACTGATTGACTGCGGCGCAAATCAGGCAATTCGTCAGCCGGGTATGTTCGCGTCTCATCCTACGCATAGCATTTCACTGCCGCGCCCGACGCAGGATATTCCCGCTCGTTGGCTGGTTTCTACTATCGACCACGCTTTAGGCACGCTGCATGCGGGCGGAGTTCATATCAACTGCCCGTTTGCCGAACCGTTATATGGCGAGATGGACGATACAGGGCTTGCGTGGCAACAACGTCTTGGCGACTGGTGGCAGGGTGACAAGCCGTGGCTGCGTGAAGCGCCTCGTCTTGAGAGCGAAAAACAGCGCGACTGGTTCTTCTGGCGGCAAAAGCGTGGCGTGGTGGTTGCCGGGCGCATGAGTGCGGAAGAGGGCAAAAAAGTTGCCCTGTGGGCGCAAACTCTTGGCTGGCCGCTGATTGGCGACGTGCTGTCGCAAACCGGGCAGCCGCTGCCGTGTGCCGATCTCTGGTTAAGCAATGCCAAAGCGGTGAGTGAGTTGCAGCAGGCGCAGATTGTCGTGCAACTTGGGAGCAGCCTGACAGGCAAACGGTTACTGCAATGGCAGGCGAGCTGTGAGCCTGAAGAGTACTGGATTGTTGATAACATCGAAGGGCAGCTTGACCCGGCACACCATCGTGGACGTCGCCTGATTGCCAATATTGCCGACTGGCTGGAGCAGCATCCGGCTGAAAAACGCCAGCCCTGGTGCATGGAGATCCCGCGTCTCGCTGAACAGGCAATGCAGGCGGTTGTTGCCTGTCGCGATGCATTTGGCGAAGCGCAACTGGCGCATCGCATCAGCAGCTATCTGCCTGAACAAGGGCAACTGTTCGTCGGTAACAGCCTGGTGGTACGTCTGATTGATGCGCTTTCGCAACTTCCGGCAGGTTACCCGGTGTACAGCAACCGAGGGGCCAGCGGTATCGACGGGCTGATTTCTACCGCCGCAGGCGTACAGCGAGCGAGCGGCAAACCGACGCTGGCGATAGTGGGCGATCTCTCTGCTCTTTACGATATCAACGCGCTGGCGTTATTGCGTCAGGTTTCCGCACCGCTGGTATTAATTGTGGTGAACAACAACGGCGGGCAAATTTTCTCGCTGCTGCCGACGCCGAAAAGCGAGCGCGAGCGTTTCTATCTGATGCCGCAAAACGTCCATTTTGAGCACGCTGCCGCGATGTTTGAGCTGAAATATCATCGCCCGCAAAACTGGGATGAATTTGAATCGGCGCTGGCAGGCGCGTGGCGCATCCCAACCACCACAGTGATTGAAATGGTGGTTAACGATACCGATGGCGCGCAAACGCTCCAGCAACTGCTGGCGCAGGTAAGCCATTTATGATCCTGCACGCGCAGGCAAAACACGGCAAGCCCGGTTTACCCTGGCTGGTGTTTTTGCACGGTTTTTCCGGCGATTGCCACGAATGGCAGGAAGTCGGCGAGGCGTTTGCTGATTATTCGCGTTTATATATTGATCTCCCCGGACATGGTGGTTCGGCGGCAATTCGTGTCAGTGGTTTTGCTGATGTCGTCGATTTACTGCGTAACACCCTTTTTAGTTACAACATACTAAACCACTGGTTGGTGGGGTATTCGCTTGGCGGACGGGTGGCGATGATGGCGGCTTGTCAGGGGATGACGGGGCTTTGTGGCGTGATTGTCGAAGGTGGGCATCCTGGGCTGCAAAGTGCTGAACAACGTGCGGAACGCCAGCTTTCCGATCACCGCTGGGCGCAGCGTTTTCGCTCAGAACCGTTAACGGCGGTGTTTACCGACTGGTATCAACAGCCTGTTTTTGCCTCGCTCAATGATGATCAACGCAGGGAGCTGGTGGCGCTGCGCAGCAACAATAACGGTGCAACCCTTGCCGCCATGCTGGAGGCCACTTCTCTCGCCGTCCAGCCCGATTTACGTGCTAACCTTAGCGCCCGCACATTTGCGTTTTATTATTTATGTGGTGAACGTGACAGCAAATTCCGCGCTCTGGCGGCGGAACTGGCTGCCGACTGCCATGTCATTCCTCGCGCCGGACATAACGCGCACCGGGAAAATCCCGCTGGCGTAATTGCAAGTCTGGCGCAGATCTTGCGTTTCTGACTAAAGGACACAATATGATTTATCCTGATGAAGCAATGCTTTACGCACCGGTTGAATGGCACGACTGCTCCGAAGGTTTCGAGGACATTCGTTATGAAAAATCTACCGACGGTATCGCAAAAATCACCATTAATCGTCCGCAGGTGCGCAATGCCTTCCGTCCTCTGACGGTAAAAGAGATGATCCAGGCGCTGGCGGATGCGCGCTATGACGACAACATCGGCGTGATCATTCTGACTGGCGCAGGCGATAAAGCGTTCTGCTCTGGCGGTGACCAGAAAGTACGTGGCGATTACGGCGGCTATAAAGATGATTCCGGCGTACATCACCTGAACGTGCTGGACTTCCAGCGTCAGATCCGTACCTGCCCGAAACCGGTTGTTGCAATGGTCGCTGGCTACTCTATCGGCGGCGGTCACGTTCTGCACATGATGTGCGACCTGACCATTGCGGCAGAAAATGCCATCTTCGGTCAGACGGGGCCGAAGGTCGGTTCCTTCGACGGCGGCTGGGGCGCGTCTTACATGGCTCGCATCGTCGGACAGAAAAAAGCGCGTGAAATCTGGTTCCTGTGCCGTCAGTACGACGCAAAACAGGCGCTGGATATGGGCCTTGTAAACACCGTTGTACCGCTGGCCGATCTGGAAAAAGAAACCGTGCGTTGGTGCCGTGAAATGCTGCAAAACAGCCCAATGGCGCTGCGTTGCCTGAAAGCTGCACTGAACGCCGACTGTGACGGTCAGGCAGGTCTGCAGGAGCTGGCGGGTAACGCCACCATGCTGTTCTACATGACGGAAGAAGGTCAGGAAGGTCGCAACGCCTTCAACCAGAAACGTCAGCCTGACTTCAGCAAATTCAAACGGAATCCGTAATGCGTAGCGCGCAGGTATACCGCTGGCAGATCCCCATGGACGCGGGGGTGGTTCTGCGCGACAGGCGGTTAAAAACCCGCGACGGGCTATACGTTTGCCTGCGTGAAGGCGAGCGCGAAGGGTGGGGGGAGATCTCCCCACTGCCGGGATTCAGTCAGGAAACCTGGGAAGAGGCGCAAAGCGTGCTGCTTGCCTGGGTAAATAACTGGCTGGCAGGCGTTTGCGAGCTACCGCAGATGCCTTCCGTGGCCTTTGGCGTAAGCTGTGCATTGGCAGAACTGACCGATACGTTGCCGCAAGCAGCCAACTACCGTGCTGCGCCGCTGTGTAATGGCGATCCTGACGATCTGATCCTCAAACTTGCCGATATGCCTGGCGAGAAAGTGGCGAAGGTCAAAGTGGGATTGTACGAAGCAGTACGCGACGGCATGGTGGTCAATCTGTTGCTGGAGGCAATTCCGGATCTGCATTTGCGTCTTGACGCGAATCGCGCCTGGACGCCGCTGAAAGGCCAGCAGTTTGCCAAATACGTTAACCCGGATTATCGCCACCGCATCTCATTTCTCGAAGAGCCGTGCAAAACCCGCGATGATTCGCGAGCGTTTGCCCGTGAAACCGGCATTGCCATTGCCTGGGATGAAAGCCTGCGCGAGCCGGATTTTGCCTTTATGGCGGAAGAAGGCGTACGTGCGGTAGTTATCAAACCCACGCTCACGGGCAGCCTGGAGAAAGTGCGCGAGCAGGTAGATGCGGCGCATGCGCTGGGGCTGACGGCAGTGATCAGTTCTTCCATTGAATCGAGCTTAGGCTTAACGCAACTGGCGCGGATTGCCGCCTGGTTAACACCAGATACCATTCCGGGGCTGGACACGCTGGATCTGATGCAGGCGCAGCAGGTACGTCGCTGGCCGGGTAGCCCTTTGCCGTTAGTGGACGTTGATGCACTGGAGCGGTTGTTATGACTTTCTCTGACTGGCCGTGGCGTCACTGGCGGCAAGTGCGGGGAGAAGCCACCGCCTTACGTCTCAATGACGAGCAACTCAACTGGCGCGAGCTTTGTGCTCGCGTCGATGAGTTAGCTGCGGGCTTTGCGGCGCAGGGCGTTGTTGAGGGCAGCGGTGTGATGTTGCGGGCGTGGAATACGCCCCAAACTCTGCTGGCCTGGCTGGCGTTACTGCAATGTGGTGCGCGAGTGCTGCCCGTGAATCCACAACTGCCGCAACCGTTGCTTGAGGAATTGCTGCCAAATCTTACGTTGCAATTTGCGCTGGTGCCGGAAGGGGAAAACACGTTTCCGGCGTTAACGTCGCTGTACATTCAGTTGGTTGAAGGCGCACATGCCGCTGTGTGGCAGCCGACGCGTCTGTGCTCAATGACGTTGACCTCCGGCTCCACTGGTTTGCCAAAAGCCGCTGTTCATACTTATCAGGCCCATATTGCCAGTGCCGAAGGGGTGTTATCGCTGATTCCGTTTAGCGAGCATGATGACTGGCTGCTCTCTTTGCCGCTGTTTCACGTCTCTGGTCAGGGAATTATGTGGCGCTGGTTATACGCTGGTGCGCGGATGACGGTACGCGATAAACAACCGCTGGAGCAAATGCTGGCAGGTTGTACGCACGCCTCGCTGGTGCCGACGCAGCTCTGGCGTTTGCTGGTTAACCGCAGTTCCGTTTCCCTGAAAGCGGTGTTACTTGGCGGCGCGGCTATCCCGATCGAGTTGACGGAACAGGCGCGCGAGCAGGGGATTCGTTGCTTTTGCGGCTATGGTCTGACCGAGTTTGCCTCCACGGTGTGTGCGAAAGAAGCCGACGGCCTGGCTGACGTCGGCTCGCCGCTGCCCGGTCGGGAAGTGAAAATCGTTAACGATGAAGTGTGGCTGCGGGCTGCCAGTATGGCAGAAGGCTACTGGCGTAACGGGCAACTGGTGCCGCTGGTGAATGACGAAGGCTGGTACGCCACGCGCGATCGCGGTGAGATGCATAATGGCAAGCTGACCATTGTCGGACGTTTAGACAATCTGTTCTTCAGTGGTGGCGAAGGCATTCAGCCGGAAGAAGTCGAACGTGTGATTGCCGCGCATCCTGCGGTTTTGCAGGTGTTTATTGTCCCTGTCGCAGACAACGAGTTTGGTCATCGGCCGGTAGCAGTTGTGGAGTATGATCAGGAAAGCGTTGATCTCAGCGAATGGGTGAAAGATAAACTGGCCCGTTTTCAGCAACCGATACATTGGCTGACGTTGCCGCCAGAGTTAAAAAACGGCGGCATTAAGATTTCACGTCAGGCGCTAAAAGAGTGGGTGCAACGCCAGCAATAATTAACCATCCGTTTCACTTCTCATTTTAACCATTCCATTGCCATTGATAATGGGTTTACATGTTAATCTGTAAATTAATGTGAAAGTTCTTATCCTACAGGGAGGTGCAATGGAGTGGTTAGTAAAAAAGACGTGTTGCGGCGCGGCGAAAAATCGCCATGTATTGGTCCTTAGTGATACCAGTGGTGCTCTCAAAATGATTGCCGAAGTGTGCAATGATGTTATTGTGCAGCCAGGTGATTTACTCTCACCGCTACAGGATGCGATGTACTGTATTAACCGGGATACACAACACACAATTAAAGTTATTGATGCCCGAAGCTACAGTGGCGAAGAGTGGGAGAATGTACGCAAAATGGCCAGAAATCGTCAGTGATTTTTATTTCGAACTGGCAGGAAAATCAGCGTTAATCCGCCCATAATACAGGCAACTCCAAGCAGTGCCTTCACGGAAAAAGTCCCTTCCCAACCGGGAAGTACCATTGATGCAATCCATACCAGTACATAACTCACACTCAGCAAAGTATAGGCTTTGCTGAGTGTGAGTTGATGAAGTGTTTTATACCAACAAAAAACGGAAAGCAGATAACCCAGTAGCCCTACCACCAGCATCCGGGCATCCAAGCCAAAAGCCAAAAGCGCAGCGATAAAATCCCATAATTGCGTCATCGGTGGCAGATGACTCGCCGCATAACCCAGGCTTAATTGCGCAGCGGAGGCAATAATAACGCTGAATAATCCCCACATCAGGCCCATTACGCCGTACTCCCGAGAATCACAATGCCACCAATAATGAACGCCACCCCACACCAGTGCCGAAAAGACACCGGTTCGTGCCAGAGTTTTGTTGCCGCCAGCGTCACCCAGACAAAATTCAGACTCAACATTGGGTAAGCAATGCCTACCGGTACGCTCTGCAATACCAGCAGCCAGAGCAGCATTGCCAGCCCAAGACAAACCAATGCCAGCCCCAGCCACAGCGCGATATGTTTGCGCCGTTTATTTATCGCCACAAAGCAGGTTGCCTGTTTTTGACAGAGTTGCCCGGCAACACTAAGCAAGCTGGCAAAGACTAATATCAGCCAGATCATTTAGGCCGATACTGAAAGAGCACCAGACGTCCCTGGTGATCGGTGGCGTCTGCAGGTGGAATGGGGAGACTGTTAATGTCTTCATCGTGGTCAACCGAAAGTACGAGAGTAATAATCCCCTCCTGACGATGATTATTAAGCCAGTTGGCGAAATTATCACCGCTGACAAACCTGCCTTTCGCATCCGGGTAATTAAGGCCGTATTTCAACTCACCCGTCTGACGATACATGATGATGTCATCGCGTTGCAGGCTCCATGCCAGACCTGTGGCAACGCCGACACTGTCAGTAAGAATATAGCGGCTCGGCTGAAGTGACTCTTGCGTCATCTCGACAAAAAATTGCGGATGTTTTGCTTCCATAATTCTGTCAGGAATCGCAAATCCCACGAGCAACGCCAGCCCCAACGGGCAAAGCGCCGCAAAAGGCCAGTTTTTTTCCACGTTCGTTAATGTGTACCAGCCGAAAAATGCCCACAGCGAAAAAATCGACCATGCGCAAAAGACTTTATAGATTTCGAAAGTTTGCCAGACTGGCGTGCTCATTGGTCCCCAGGGGGAGACAACAAACGTGGCAATAATGCCAGTAACGCCAAATGCGATGTTAATCCAGCCATTAATTCGCAATGCCAGAGGATTATTTTTTGCTGCCTGTACCGCGTAATACGCCAACAACATCGCTAAAGGCGCAAAGCAGGAGAGAATATAGGTGGGCAATTTGCCTTTAGCGACGGAGAAAAACAGCAGTGGCATCACTGTCCAGCTCAACAAATAGACGGTTGCGGAATGATTGCGGTTTTTCCAGCCAGTACACAGCGCGCCGGGGAGTAATCCCAGCCACGGCAGGCTACCGGCAATGATGACAGGCAAGTAATACCAGAACGGGGCTTTATGTTGGGCATCATCCATCGCAAAGCGTTGAATATGCTCAACCCAGAAAAAATAGTGCCAGAAGTCATGCTCCCGTTGCGCTATTGCTAATCCCCAGGGGAGAACCGTCAGTACGCAACTGATGATTGCCAGCCAGCCGTAAATAAAAAGATCTTTCCAGCGTTTTTGCGTCGCCACCCACGGCAGCACGCTTAATACCGGCACGGCGAGGGCGAGAAAACCTTTGGTCATTACCCCCATCCCGCAGGTGATTCCCAGCAGTAAAAATCCTGCGCTTTTGCCTTTCCACGTGTGCGCATCCATTGCCAACCAGAAGCTGCACATTCCCGCCACCAGCCAGAATGCGATGAATGGATCGAGCACCGCATAAGTACCGATGGCGTAGACAAGAAATAACGACAGATAAACCACGGTAGTGAGTAGTGCCAGACGTTTATCGCGCCATAAACGCAGAGTAAACCAGGCCACCAGTGCGGCGGTTAACAGGGTCGCAAAGATAACACCAGCCCGCACACCAAAGTTATTCGCGCCAAACAGCCATTGTCCAATACTGTTAATCCAGTATCCGGCAATCGGTTTTTCGAAATAACGTAGCCCTAACAGATGGGGCACAATCCAGTCGCCGGAGGCCAGCATTTCCCGACTGATTTCTGCATAACGCGTTTCATCAGGTTGCCAAAGCAGACGATAATTAATCGGCAAGAGATAATAGACGGTAATAAACGCAAAGAATGCTGCGTAATAGCGAATGGATTTCATGGACGAGTTCCCGCAGCTTGCTGGCAACCCAGCCAGCCTTCACGTCCGGCAATAGTACCGCGAACAACTTGTCCGACAGGCAATGTCTCTGTTAACAGCTCGCTTAATGGGTAAAACGTAATGCCTTCGCGAGCGGCGCGTTTCAGGAGATCCACAAAATTATGCTGATAAGCGCCGCCTTCAACTTCTGCATGGATGGTATAAACCGGCGTGCCTTTATCTCGCAGGATGCGGTTGAGTAGCCAGCCATTAAAATCTTCCGCTTTCACATCCCGGCCAATCACTTCATCCCAGGTAGGTAAGGTCACCGGAATTTGCGCAGTGCCGGGTTTACCTGATTCGAGCAATGGACGAAACGGCATCGCCCCACGACAATCGCTGTTGTAGCGCAAATGGAACACTTCTTTTGCTTCGATCACCTGTTGGTCGGCACGCCAGCCCGCAGCGGCAGAACAGGTTACTGGTTGGCCGATAATCTCTTCCAGTGTGCGAAGGCCGCGTGCAATATCGTCGACCATCGTTTGCCGACTCCAGTTACCGCTATGGGCTTGCCAGGCGTGGTGATCCCAGGCGTGCAGGCCGACTTCGTGATATTTAGCCGCTTCACGAATGATATCGGCATTGGCATGACCAATCTCTTTACCGGGCCATGCCGTACCTGCCAGTAAAATATCCCAGCCATAAAGCGATGCCGCGTTTGAGCGTAGCATCTTCCACAAAAACTGTGGTTTCACCAGACGCCAGAGATGGCGGCCCATATTGTCCGGGCCGACGCTGAAAAAAATGCTGGCCTGAATATTATGTTTACTCAAAATTTCCAGCAGACGCGGCACGCCTTCACGGGTGCCACGAAAGGTATCGACATCAATGCGTAAGCCTACTTTGGTCATGATGGTTTATCCGTAAGATCGACAGTGCGCAGGAAGAAATCCAGCGTTTCATCGATGGTTTCCTGCATATCAATTTTCGGTTCCCAGCTCAGGCAGCGACGGGCATTGCGGATGCTCGGTTTACGGTGCGCCACGTCCTGATATCCCTTGCCGTAGTAGCTACTGCTTTCTACTACGCGAAAGCCTGCAAACGGCGGGAAATGGTGGCGCAGCGGATGTTTTTCAAAGCTCGCCAGCAGCATCTCGCCCAGTTCTTCAATACTCGCTTCGTTATCAGGATTGCCAATGTTGATAATTTCGCCGTCACAGCGATTTCCCACATTCTCGATAATGCGGAACAACGCTTCGATACCATCCCGAATATCAGTAAAGCAGCGTTTTTGTTTTCCGCCATCAATAAGCTTGATGGGTGAACCTTCCACCAGGTTGAGAATGAGTTGGGTAATAGCGCGCGAGCTGCCAATTCGCGCTGCATTAAGGTTATCCAGCCTTGGTCCCATCCAGTTAAACGGGCGGAAGAGGGTGAACTGCAATCCCTCTTTTTCGCCATACGCCCAGATCACCCGATCAAGTAATTGTTTTGACACCGAATAAATCCAGCGCGGTTTATTCACCGGACCGACAATCAAATTAGAATGATCTTCATCGAAGTATTTATCGCTACACATCCCGTAAACTTCTGACGTCGACGGGAAGATGATTCGCTTACGGTACTTCACGCAGTAGCGGATAATGCGCAGATTCTCTTCAAAATCGAGTTCAAATACGCGCAGCGGGTTGCGGGTATATTCAATCGGCGTGGCTATCGCCACCAGCGGCAACACGACATCACATTTTTTGACGTGATACTCAATCCATTCGGAATGAATACTGATATCGCCTTCAACAAAATGAAAATGCGGATGATTCAGAAAACGACTTATCGCGTCGCTGCCAATATCCAGACCGTAAACTTCATAGTGATCTTCGCGCAGCAGGCGTTCTGTCAAATGGTTACCGATAAAACCATTTACCCCGAGGATGAGCACCCGGGTACGGCGTCGGGTGGCGCAGGCAGGCTGGCTATTCAACCGTGAACCTTGTACCAGCCCCAGCGTCTGGGCTAATTGCGAGCCTTGCATGGTAATGCCGTTCCCCGCCTGTCCAGTGACGATTTCCAGCGCGCCATCGCCACAGGAAACCAGCAGTGGCGCAACAGAAATCACGCTTCCCGGTTGTGCTGCGGACGCATGAGAATGCACGCGTGACGACCAGACGGTGAATTTCTGGTTACCAACATAGCTGAAGGCACCAGGCCACGGATCGGCGACGGCGCGCACCATGTTATGCAATACGGCTGCCGGTCTGTGCCACTCGAGGAAGCTGTCTTCTGGTGTTCTGCGACCAAAACAGGTGGCTTCGTTCTCGCGTTGGGCGATTTCCAGAATATTACCGTGTTTAATGGCGGGTAACGTCTGTTCCAGCAACTGACGTGCGGCCTGGCACAATTTATGATGCAGCGTAATGGCGATATCATCTGGCGCAATGGCGACACGCAGTTGGGCCACAATGGCCCCGGCATCGGCACGTTTCACCATTCGGTGCAATGTAACGCCCGTTTCCGTTTCACCATTCACCAGCACCCAGTTCAGCGGCGCGCGACCACGATATTTCGGTAACAGCGAACCATGCAGATTAAATGCACCTGCGGGAGCAAGCTGCAAAATCCCGTCGCTGATCAGATGGCGATAATAAAAAGAGAAAATGATATCTGGCGACAGTTGGCTAATGCGTTCCACCCACAACGGATGATTAACGTTATCCGGCGCGTAGACCGGAATGCCTCGTTCCGCCGCCAGGCGAGCCACCGAACCATAAAAGGCTTTTTCACCGGGATTATCGGTATGGGTAAAAATGGCGCTAATTTCGTAACCGGCAGCCAGAAGGGCTTCAATACCGAGGCATCCCATATCGTGGTAGGCAAAAACGACGGTTTTCATTATTCATTTTCCTTGCGGGATGGACGGATAACTTGCTGAACAAAATAGCGGGGGCGGGCGCGGACATCGGTGTAGATCCTGCCGATATATTCACCGAGCAATCCCATGCCGATAAACTGAGCGCCAATAAAAGTAAACAGCACGGCAAATAGCATAAAGACGCCTTCTGCCGCCCATTGTGGTCCGAAGGTCAGGCGTAAAATCACCAGCAGTACCGCAATGCTGAACCCCCCAATCGCAATCACGCTGCCGAGAAGACTCAGCATACGTAGCGGCGTAGTGGTCAGGCAGGTCACCAGGTCGTACATCAAATTAATCAGGCGCATAAAGCTGTATTTAGATTCGCCAAATTCACGCTCGGCATGATGCACTGGAATTTCAATGGCGCGGCGAGCGAAGATATTCGCCAGAATCGGAATAAAGGTGCTGCGTTCATGGCAGTGCAACATGGCATCGATAATATGACGGCGATAGGCGCGTAACATACAGCCATAGTCGCCCATCGCTTTGCCGGTGGTGCGCTGAATAAGTCGGTTAATCATCTTCGATGCAGTTTTACGAAACCAGGTATCCTTGCGATTCTGTCGCACAGTACCCACCACGTCGTAACCTTCATCGGCTTTTTCTACCAGACGGGGGATCTCCTCTGGCGGGTTCTGGAGATCGGCATCAAGGGTAATAATTAAGTCGCCGGTAACGTGGCTGAAACCTGCCATGATCGCCGAATGCTGTCCGTAATTACGATTAAGCAAAATAGACACAATGTGGCTGCCCTCCGCTTGCGAGGCATCGACGAGCATTTGTGCGGAATTATCGCTACTGCCGTCATCAATCAGCAGGATCTCATACTCTTTCCCTAGCGTTTCGCAGGCTGCGGTGGTGCGCCTGATTAATTCCGGTAAGCTTTCCTGCTCGTTATAAACGGGAATAACCACCGAGACTTTCTTAACAGGGTGGATTTCAAACATGGCTTATTGTCCTGCGAGTTGCTGAAGAGCTGTGATGACGCGGTCGACATCGGCGGTGGTCATATCCGGGAACAGCGGCAACGAACAGATGCGTTCGCTATTCCATTCGGTATTCGGTAACGACAGCGTGGGAAAACGCTCGCGATAATATTTTTGCGTGTGGGCAGCGCGGAAATGTAACCCGGTGCCAATGCCTTGTTCTTTTAATGCTTCCATCAACGCATCGCGACTGAAACCACAACGTTGTTCATCAACACGAATAATAAACAGATGCCAGGCATGAACATGCGTCCATACGGGAAGGCTTAAAGGCTGGAACGGGAGGGCTGCCAGTGCTTGTTGATATTGCAGGGCAATTTCCCGACGACGGGTGTTGAGTTGCTCTAATTTATTTAACTGTGTCAGGGCTATAGCGGCGTTAATATCGGTCAGATTGTACTTGTAGCCCGGTGTTAATACTTCTGCCTGTGGTGCGCGGCCCCAGGTTTGTCTGTCATATGCATCGACGCCCAGACCATGAAATTTCAGCATACGTAGCTGGCGGGCGAGGTTTTCATCATCGGTAACAATCAGGCCACCTTCCGCACAGGTAATATTTTTGATGGCGTGAAACGAAAAAATAGCGGTACCTTTCGCGCCGATATGTCGGCCTTTGTAATACGTACCGACGGCATGGGCAGCATCTTCGATAACCGCGATCCCGTAGCGTTCGCCAATGGTGCGAATGGCGTCGATATCTGCTGGCGCACCGGCATAATGCACTGGAATGATGGCTTTAGTGCGTGGCGTAATGGCTGATTCGATCGCTTCAGGCGTGACCATCAGCGTATCGCAGTCGACATCCACCATTACCGGCGTTGCACCCAACAAGGAGATCATATTGAGGGTTGAAACCCAGGTCAGAGAAGGCGTGATCACTTCATCGCCAGCACCTACCTCCAGCGCCATTAGCGTGATATGCATTCCGGCAGTGGCTGAGCTGACTGCGATGGCATGTTGATTTCCCGTCAACTGGCAAAAGGCTTGTTCAAGTGCCTGATTCTTCGGACCGGTGGTGATCCACCCAGATTCGAGAACCTCTTTAACCGCAGCGAGTTCTTCCACACCCATTGCCGGACGTGAAAAAGGTAAAAAGTCTGACATTGTTTTTCTTTCAGCCATTGAATACCTTTCCCAGCTATTCGCTAATATTTGCCATAGGGCGTTATATATATTTTCCCATTTGGAATAAGATGCTAAAGATAGAATGTTAACTTAACCTTAAGAAAATAATCTGATACTTAAATATTATTTTTGGTTTGCATTTTGCAAAACTTTAAGGCATTTTGCGCACATCGTAATGTTTTAATATTTTCCCAGTCACTCTTTATTGATGAAAATACCGTTGGTTTTCACGGGTATTTAGTCAGTTGTGCTTGTCTACAGGTGGAGTTTACGTGTTAGCTTTTTGCTGGGCTTCGTTGAAGTCTAAAAAATATGCCTTCATTTTACTGGCGCTTGCTGCGATTGCCGCGTTGGGTACACATGCAGCCTGGAGTAGTAATGGTTTGCCGCGTATCGACAACAAAACGTTGGCCAGATTGTCGCAACAGCACCCGGTGGTGGTTTTGTTTCGCCATGGAGAACGCTGCGATCGCTCCTCCAATCAATGCTTGTCAGACAAAACAGGTATTACGGTTAATGGCTCTCAGGATGCGCGTGAACTGGGCAAAGCCTTCAGCGCAGATATCCCTGATTTCGATCTTTATTCCAGTAATACCATTCGAACCATTCAATCGGCGACCTGGTTTTCTGCGGGTAAAAAACTGACGGTAGATAAGCGCTTTCTACATTGTGGGAACGAGATTTATAGCGCAATTAAGGATTTGCAAACAACATCACCGGGTAAGAATATTGTTATTTTTACCCATAACCATTGCCTGACGTATATTGCCAAAGACAAACGTAATGCGACATTTAAACCAGATTATCTGGATGGATTGGTAATGCATGTGGAAAAAGGCAAAGTATTTCTGGACGGTGAGTTTGTTAATCGGTGATATTGTTAATATGACAGCCAGTTATGGCTGTCGTTTCTATCACAGCAGCCCTTTCAAACGTAACGTTTTGCGGGTTGCAACATTCAAATCGTATTGCGCCAGATCTTCGGGTTTTACCCACGCGTATTCCTGAAACTCTTCGTTTATTTTCACTTCACGGTTGGCAGAAACGCAGTCAAAGATCAGGTAAATCATATAAATCTCTTCCTTGCGACCATCTCCATACGTTTTAGTGCGAATGTCATCGCTGAAAGTCCACGGAGTGATGTCAGTAAGAATCAGTTGCTCGCCTAACTCTTCTCTGATTTCACGGCGTAATGCTTCTTCAATACGCTCGCCAGGTTCCACGCCACCACCCGAAAGCGCCCATTGACCCGGAAAAACGCCGCGATCGTCAGCCATTTTACATAACAGGTAAGCGCCATCATTTTGAATTAAAGGGCAAACAATAGTCCGTTGTCGCACAGGGATGTTCCTTAATAATCGAAAATAAACCAAGAGAATACGGCAACTCATAAATATGCGAAAGTGACATTAGTCTCTTTTGCGATGATAACTGCGCTGATTATTATTTTGGTTTGTAACGTTAAATCATGTTTGTTTTTTCGGCGTTAAATTATTTGAGAAGTATTTAGTTACAATAAGTTAGCAGATCACTTTTTTCGCGCATTGAATCCTCTGTGTCAGGCAGTACAATCCCGCAGCTTTGGGGAATTTTGATCATCTTCTTGCGGGAAAAGGTAAAAATGAAAAAATTTGCGCTACCAGTTCTGGCTGGAATGCTGTTGGTTTCTGCATCGGTCAATGCGATGAGTATCAGCGGCCAGGCAGGTAAGGAATATACCAATATTGGCGTCGGCTTCGGGACCGAGTCTACGGGGCTGGCGTTAAGCGGTAACTGGACACATAACGACGACGACGGTGATGTCGCGGGCGTGGGGCTGGGTCTGAATCTTCCGTTGGGGCCGTTAATGGCAACTGTAGGTGGGAAAGGTGTTTATACCAACCCGAATTACGGCGATGAAGGTTACGCGGCAGCAGTCGGTGGTGGTTTGCAGTGGCAAATTGGCGACAGCTTCCGTCTATTTGGCGAGTATTATTACTCTCCAGATTCGCTCTCCAGCGGTATTCAAAGTTATGAAGAAGCGAATGCTGGCGCGCGTTACACCATTATGCGTCCAGTCAGCATTGAGGCAGGCTACCGTTATCTGAACCTGTCGGGGAAAGACGGCAATCGTGATAATGCCGTGGCCGACGGCCCTTATGTCGGGGTTAACGCCAGCTTCTGATACCTTCCGGCGCGGCGTTCTGTCGCGCCATTCAGTTTCTTACTATGCCTTATCTCCCTTTGCGTTATAGTGATTCGATAACAAAAGCAGGAGATAACCATGTTAAAAGTGGAAATGCTATCCACCGGGGATGAGGTGTTACACGGGCAAATCGTTGACACGAATGCTGCCTGGCTGGCCGACTTTTTCTTTCATCAGGGCTTGCCGCTATCTCGCCGTAATACCGTAGGCGATAACCTTGAAGATTTAGTCAACATTCTACGTGAGCGCAGTCAGCACGCCGATGTGCTGATCGTCAACGGTGGGCTGGGGCCAACCAGCGATGATTTAAGCGCGCTCGCGGCTGCGACAGCAAAGGGTGAAGGTCTGGTGCTACATGACGCCTGGCTTAAAGAGATGGAACGTTATTTCCACGAACGTGGTCGCGTGATGGCGCCGAGCAACCGTAAACAGGCAGAACTGCCAGCGAGTGCCGAGTTCATCAATAACCCCGTAGGCACTGCCTGTGGTTTTGCCGTGCAGCTTAACCGTTGCCTGATGTTCTTTACCCCTGGCGTGCCGTCGGAATTTAAAGTGATGGTCGAGCATGAAATCCTGCCGCGCCTGCGTGAGCGATTTGCATTGTCGCAACCGCCGGTTTGCCTGCGTTTGACTACCTTTGGTCGTTCGGAAAGCGATTTGGCGCAAAGCCTGGACTCCCTGCAATTACCGCCGGGCGTAACGATGGGCTATCGCTCCTCAATGCCGATAATTGAACTTAAGCTGACCGGACCGGCAAGCGAGAAACAGGCGATGGAAAAACTGTGGTTGGATGTTAAACGTGTTGCCGGACAGAGCCTGATTTTCGAAGGCACCGAAGGACTGCCTGCGCAGATCAGCCGCGAATTGCAAAACCGCCAGTTCAGCCTGACGTTGAGCGAGCAATTCACCGGTGGTTTATTGGCTTTGCAACTTTCTCGCGCAGGTGCGCCGCTGCTGGCTTGCGAAGTCGTACCATCGCAAGAAGAGACACTGGCACAAACCGCCCACTGGATTACAGAACGGCGGGCCAACCATTTTGCCGGGTTGGCGCTGGCTGTTTCTGGTTTCGAGAACGAACATCTCAACTTTGCGCTAGCCACGCCAAACGGCACTTTTGCTCTGCGTGTGCGTTTCAGCACTACGCGCTACAGCCTGGCTATCCGTCAGGAAGTGTGCGCAATGATGGCGCTTAATATGCTGCGCCGTTGGCTGAACGGTCAGGATATCGCCAGCGAGCATGGCTGGATTGAGGTTGTTGAGTCCATGACCTTATCCGTCTGATCAGCCATTCTGTGCCGGTTTACTGCACCGGCACATTCTCCTCCCGCAAATTTGTCCAACCTATTGTACTCAATAAGAAAAAATCCGTGCGCTGATTCACAAATTTGTACGTAATTTCTCCAGTCCGCAGGACGAGAAACGGGATTTGATGCGCTTCACAATTTTACTCACCCTGAGCGACGAGACTGATTCCAGTATCTAAGACTGGAATCCAGTATGTTGGAATCAAGCAAAGTACCCGCCCTGACACGGGCTATTGATATTCTCAATCTGATTACCCGCATTGGTCCCTGTAGTGCGGCGACAATCATCGACAGATTGGGGATCCCGAAAAGTACGGCCTATCTGTTGCTTAACGAACTTAAGCATCCGGCGGATCCGCGCTGCGGGTAAAGCGGCAGGTTTTCTGGCTGTTGACCCTGATATGGCGCAGCAATGCCTGGCGTGGGGAGCGAACTTTGTCGCCGTTGGCGTTGACACCATGCTCTATAGTCATGCCCTGGATCAGCGACTGGCAATGTTTAAATCAGGCAAAAATGGGCCACGCATAACAGGAAGTTATTAATATCACAGGCCCACAGGGATTACCTGTGGGCCTGTGTTAATTAGTGGTTATTCGCTGCCAGATCGGCTTCGCTTAGTTGGGTGGCTGCGAGCACCAGGTCACGATCAATGCCCTGTTCCAGCATGCGCAAAGCAATTTTAATGGCTTGTTCATGCATGCCTTGCTGCAAACCTTCCAATTTACCCTGCTGCCAGCCAATTTGATGCCCTTCCTGCCGTAGTCGTTCAGCAATCGTCATTAATCTCTCCTTTTGTAGTGGTGAACGTTCGGCAATCTCCTCGATAAAATGGCTGAAACGGGAGGTATCGCCGCATTGCAGCAGATAATTAAACAGAGTTTGTAATTGGCTGTCATTAGTGAAGCCCCTAACCAAGAGCGTGGTGATCCTGTCGACCAGACCTATTAAATCGCGCTCGCGAATGTGCTTTTGAATCAGTTCCAGCAGAGCTATACGCCGATGTTGCATGATCTCATCGTCAGGTACGATGGTGATATCCACCAACGGAAATGCCTCGGTGTAGAGCTGCCGGGCAAGTTGCGGGTCGTCAAATTCATCCAGCCAGTTAAGTGAATATGGGTAGGGTGAGGTTTCGCCGTGATAAAACAGCATTGGCACGACCAGCGGGACTCTGTCATAGCCTTTGTCCAGATGGCGCTGCATGGCGGCAGTGGCATAACGCATCAATCGAAAGGCCATGTTTTTTTCCGCAGTACTCTGATGCTCAATTACGCAGTAGATATAACCTTCGCCGTCGCTGGTTTCTACTGACCACAAAACATCCGAGTAGTAAGCGCGTAAACTTTTTTCAATAAAACTGGTGGGTTCCAGCCTTAAAGTTTGCAGATTGCAAAGTTTTCTCAGCGGTTCCGGCAGATGTATTTCCAGAAAATCCCGTGCGGTTTCGGGCGAGAACATAAACGTTTTAAACACCGCATCATGCGGGGAGGATGTTGTTGATTCAGTCATGGTTGTCCGTCACCTGATTTTTATGATGACGGGACATTACGGGGATCGCAGGCCGATGGCATCTGGCAGTTTTAGCCTTTGCGAGACGTTTTCAGAAGTATTTTTACTGCGATGCAACGCATACATTGGGTACGGAACCGTGCACGCAAAAATGCCCGATAAGCCATGAACTCATCGGGCATCAGAAGGGCGCTTAAGCCAGCGCTTTTGCCAGCAGTGTGATCGGGTGTTCGCAGCGAAGGCTTGTGGACATCTCAATCTGCCATTTGCAGGTTTCGCAGTCGGTAACGACAAGATCTGCGCCGCTCTCTTCTATCTGGCGGAACAGTGGCGCACCAATGGCTTGTGAAGTGGGGTAGTTCTCTTTTTTGAAGCCGTATGTTCCGGCAATACCGCAGCACTGGGAATCCAGCACTGTCAGCTCAAGCCCTGGGATCTTACGCAACAACTCCAGGGTGTAGAGGGTCCAGCCCATTTTTTCCATATGGCATGGGGTGTGGTAAACCACTTTTAGCGGCAGCGGTTTCAGCGGTAACGTTTTGCCTTCGTCCAATTTGCGCCACAGCCAGCGGGTCGCTAGTTCAATATGATCGCGCAAACCTTTGTTGTCGACATTCAGCACTTCCGGGTACTCGTCGCGCAGGGCGAAAGTACAGGTGGAGGAGGTGGCAATCACCGGAATACCTTTTCCCCCCACCGCTTCGCGGATCGACTCCACGTTAGTGATCGCCTGTTTACGCGCTTTATCGGTAAAGCCGTTGGCGATTAGCGGCACACCGCAGCATTTTTCTTTGCTGAGTAATTGCACGCCCGTTCCCATCGCATTGAGCACTTTAATTAAATCTTTACCCAGTTGCGGATGGTTGTAGTTGACGAAGCAGCCGTGGAAAAAGGCGACCTGGTCTTTATACTGCGCCTGCTGGGCCGCCACGCTGCGATACCAGCGACGGAACGTACCGAAGGAGTATTTTGGTAGCGTGCGGCGATGATCGATTTTTAATGCCGCATCAAGCAGTTGCCGCACCGGTTTCAGTGAAGTCGCGGTATTGACGATTGGCGCGAATGGCGTGGAAACGCTGCCCATCAGGTCGGTATGGCTTAAAACGAAGTTACGCAGCGAGGGGCGCGAGGTATCATATTTCGCCCGTGCGCGCTGGATGATATCGCCAATTTTCACATCGGACGGGCAGGCGACTTCACAACGTTTACAGTTAATGCAATATTTCAGCGCCTCGTCATACAGTGCACCATCTTTCAGGCGCAGACGTTCGCCATCCGGCCCGGCCTGTTTTGGCCCCGGATAACCTGGATTCACCCGGCTCACCGGGCAGGCGGTGGTGCAAACGGTGCACTTAATGCAGTTTTCGAAGCTGGTGTCGTTCATTGTTGGCCTCCTGCGCGTTGGGCAATCTGTTGAGCGGCATGTAAAGCACTGACGGCACAAACGCCGCCGCCGCATCCCTGGGCGATGGGATCGAATCCGCCCAGCACCGAACCGATGGCAAACAGGTTTTCAATGGTTTGCCCTGCTTGCGACGGACGTAACGCTTCGTCAGTGGTCACACCGAACTGTTGCCACGGTTGGGCGGCAAAAAAGTCACTTCTATACCACTCACCCCGTGTGGCGGTTTGCAGCACATCAAGGCCGAGAATTGGCTCGCGAATGCCGTTGCGTTCCGCCACCAGTCCACCGCTAAAGAAACTGCCGCTGGCAAGCACCGCAAAACGCGGACGCAGCGGGATATCGGCGTGATTGCGGGTCCAGATCTCACTCACCACACCATTTTTGCAGGTCACTTTTTTCACTTCATCGCCCGGCATCCACACGCCGCCCTGGCGCACAAACTGACGTTGAAGCTGATTTTGCAGACGAATACCCAGCACTGAAGGCGGCAGTGTTGGTAGCAGCATTAATGAACAGGGCAATTGCTCATTCAGCCACCGCCACAGTTTGTCATCAGCCAGTCCAAAGCAGGCGGGCATCAGGATCATTTCACAGGTATTGGCGACTGGGATAAGTGCGTCAATTAACAGCGGCCAGTTTTCTTCATTATCAAGGAAGCGGGCGATATTCACCGCGCGAAACTCGGTGGCGTTATTGCGTAGCACATCCAGTTCCGGCAGTTCAATTTCAGCAGTTTCAACCGAAAGATCCAGTTCGCGCAACGAAGCTGCCGCAAGATGTGCCTGGAAATCCATCAGCCCGCTTATCCCTACTACACATATCTTCTTCGCGGGTAGCGGCCAGACGGGAACTTCTGGCGAACTTAACCAGGTCGAACGCAAAGTGCCGAGCGGGGTAACGCGCTGATGGGCCAGTTCCACGCTGCCCTGCAATTGCGCGCCGCTTTCCGCAATTAATGCCTGCGCCTGGCAAGCGAGGTCCAGTACGCGTTGTGGGCCGAGAAGACTGTAAGGGTGGGCAGGAGCCTGATGGCACAAAGACTCCAGCCCATTATGAATGTCTGTCACCGGTTGACCATCCGGCAGGTGGCTCAGTAAGTCCAGCGATCCGGATGAGAAATGCAGAGCGCTCTGTCCACGGGTGACAATGGCACAGCGCAGGCCGTGTTTTTGCAATTGCAGGCCGCAGAGTAATCCGGCAAGACCGCCGCCCATAATGACAGTATCAAATCGCATCTTTCTGCTCCTTCTCCAGACCACACAGTCCCTGATAAACCCAGCGGGTAAACTCGCTTTCGCGCAATGCGTCCCCCCATGCAATGGGCTGCACACCTTTCCAGCGTTCGTTAAGGAAGGTGGAAAGTTGTTCGATAGATTGCGCGGATGTGGTGACGTTAAAGCGTTGCAACAGTCCGGCAGCGCGGCAGGCACAGAGTTCTCCCTGGCAGGTTCCCATCCCCACTCGGGTGCGTCGACGTAAATCCAGCAGGCTGTTGACGTTTAAATTTTCTACTGCGTACTGAACTTCGCCAGCGGTAACGGCTTCACATTCACACACCAGGCTGCGATGCAAACGACCTTCACTTAACCAGGCGGGTGTGCGATCGCCATGGCGATAAACCGCAGAACCGCGCAGCGGGGCAGGAAGGGAGATCACTTTGCGCAGTGTGACTTCTGCCGGTTCTTGTGAGCCAGGCAGCGCCAGGTCAGCGGTCGTACAGGGGCGCGTGTTGCCAAGTTTGCGGCAGACGGCATCTGTAGCCCATTCCGCCATCAGGCGGTAAGTCATTAGTTTACCGCCTGTGATAGTAATAAATCCGTCCAGGCCGTCGCGCTCGGCATGGTCGAGCAGCACGATGCCGCGGCTGACGTTACGACCGCTCGGATCGTCATCGCTGGCAACCAACGGGCGCACGCCAGAGTAGGCCCGCAAAATGCGCGTTTTCGCCATCACTGGGGCCAGTTTTTCCCCTTCACGCAGCAGAATATCCACTTCTTCTGCCGTCACTCGATTATCGTCAATCTCGTCGTAATCAATACGTAATGAGGTGGTGCCAATCAGCGAAATGGTATCCCCAGGCACCAGAATATCGGCGTCGGAAGGTTTACGGCAGCGGTTGATCACATGCTGGTTAATGCGGTGATCCATGATCAGCAACGATCCCTTAGCCGGGAACATACGAATGCGCAGATCGGCATATTCGGCAATATGTTGCCCCCAGATCCCGGCGGCGTTTACCACTACAGGCGCATGAAGTGCCTGAGTTTCGCCGGTGAGATGGTTACGTACACGAACACCGCACACCGTCGCGCCTTCACGAATCAGCCCCGTGACTTCATGAGCAGTAAGGATAATGGCACCGTGTTCTTTCGCATCGAGCATGTTTGCTGCGGTCAGGCGAAATGGGTCAACGGTGCCATCCGGAACTTTTACCGCGCCAATCAATGCCGGGTTAACCGACGGTTCGATAATGCGTGCTTGCTGCGGGTCTATAGCTTCTGCGCTGATCCCTGCTTCTTCGCAGGCGCGAATAAAAGTCGCCTGGAAGGAGAGATCATCCTCCGGCAGGGTGATAAACAGGCCGTTGGTTGGTTCGACACAGTGACGCGCAATGCGTTTTAAAATCTGGTTTTCACTAATACATTCGCGGGCCGATTCTGCATCGGTAACCGCATAGCGTGCGCCGCTGTGCAGCAGACCGTGGTTACGCCCGGTGGCTCCCGTTGCGATGTCGTGGCGTTCAACCAAAATCACTTTCAGCCCGCGCAGGGCACAGTCGCGGGCAATCCCGGCTCCCGTTGCGCCGCCGCCAATGATAATCACGTCACTTGATTGCGAGTCGCGAGTTTTCATTGTTATCCCTCTGAAGTTCGTTTTTTACCATTTAGCCATAGTAAAAACATGAATTGTTTGATTTCGCGCATATTCGCTCATAATTCGAAAATGAAACGTGATTTCATGCGTCATTCTGAACATTTTGTAAATCTTATTTAATAATGTGTGCGGTAATTCACATTCATGGAATGAATGATTAATTAACATCGCGGCAACTCAAGAAACGGCAGGTTCTTCTATTGAATCAGGCTGTTAATCATAAATAAGACCACGGCCACGGAGGCTATAAATGTTGAGTATTTTTAAACCAGCGCCACACAAGGCGCGCTTACCTGCTGCGGAGATCGACCCGACTTACCGTCGATTGCGCTGGCAAATTTTCCTGGGGATATTCTTTGGTTATGCCGCTTACTATTTGGTTCGTAAGAACTTTGCTCTCGCGATGCCCTACCTGGTGGAGCAGGGGTTCTCACGCGGTGATTTAGGTTTTGCCCTTTCAGGGATCTCAATTGCCTACGGATTTTCGAAATTCATCATGGGCTCGGTGTCGGACCGCTCGAATCCGCGCGTTTTCCTGCCGGCAGGTCTGATTCTTGCTGCGGCAGTCATGCTTTTTATGGGCTTTGTACCGTGGGCGACATCGAGCATTGCGGTAATGTTTGTGCTGCTATTCCTTTGCGGTTGGTTCCAGGGGATGGGGTGGCCGCCGTGCGGTCGTACTATGGTGCACTGGTGGTCGCAGAAAGAACGTGGCGGCATTGTGTCGGTGTGGAACTGTGCGCATAACGTCGGTGGTGGTATTCCGCCGCTGCTGTTCCTGCTGGGGATGGCCTGGTTCAATGACTGGCACGCGGCGCTCTATATGCCCGCTTTCTGCGCCATTCTGGTGGCATTATTCGCCTTTGCGATGATGCGCGATACTCCGCAATCCTGTGGCCTGCCGCCGATCGAAGAGTACAAAAATGATTACCCGGACGACTATAACGAAAAAGCGGAACAGGAACTGACCGCGAAGCAGATTTTCATGCAGTACGTGCTGCCCAATAAACTGCTCTGGTACATCGCCATCGCCAACGTGTTCGTCTATCTGCTGCGCTACGGTATCCTCGACTGGTCACCGACTTACCTGAAAGAGGTAAAACACTTCGCGCTGGATAAATCCTCCTGGGCCTACTTCTTCTATGAGTATGCTGGCATTCCGGGCACTCTGCTGTGTGGCTGGATGTCGGATAAAGTTTTCCGTGGTAACCGTGGGGCAACTGGCGTCTTCTTTATGACTCTGGTGACTATCGCCACCATCGTTTACTGGATGAACCCGGCAGGTAACCCAACTGTCGATATGATTTGTATGATTGTTATCGGCTTCCTGATCTACGGCCCAGTCATGCTGATTGGTCTGCACGCGCTGGAACTGGCGCCGAAGAAAGCGGCAGGTACAGCGGCGGGCTTTACCGGGCTGTTTGGTTATCTTGGAGGCTCCGTAGCGGCGAGCGCGATTGTCGGCTACACCGTTGACTACTTCGGCTGGGATGGCGGCTTCATGGTGATGATTGGCGGTAGCATCCTGGCGGTTATCTTGTTAATTGTCGTGATGATTGGCGAAAAACGTCGCCATCAGGAATTACAGCAAAAACGCAACGGAGGCTAATGGCATGAAATTGACGCTGAAAAACCTTAGCATGGCTATCATGATGAGTGGAATGATCATGGGAAGCAGTGCAATGGCGGCGGATAACAGTGAGAAAATAGTGATTGCCCATCGTGGCGCCAGCGGTTATTTGCCGGAGCATACGCTGCCTGCAAAGGCGATGGCGTATGCGCAGGGGGCAGATTATCTTGAACAGGATTTGGTGATGACGAAGGACGACCATCTGGTCGTTCTGCATGACCACTATCTTGACCGGGTAACCGATGTTGCCGATCGTTTCCCGGATCGGGCGCGTAAAGATGGCCGTTACTACGCGATAGATTTTACGCTGGATGAAATTAAGTCTTTAAAATTCACTGAAGGCTTCGATATTGAAAACGGAAAAAAAGTGCAGACTTTCCCCGGACGTTTCCCGATGGGTAAATCTGACTTCCGTGTGCACACTTTCGAAGAGGAAATTGAATTTGTTCAGGGGCTAAACCATTCGACCGGGAAAAATATTGGTATCTATCCAGAGATTAAAGCGCCGTGGTTCCATCATCAGGAAGGGAAGGATATTGCGGCAAAAACCCTGGAAGTGCTGAAGAAATATGGCTACACCGGTAAGGATGATAAGGTTTATTTGCAGTGCTTTGATGCTGATGAACTGAAGCGTATTAAGAATGAGCTGGAACCCAAAATGGGCATGGACCTCAACCTGGTACAGCTGATTGCCTATACCGACTGGAACGAAACTCAGCAGAAACAACCGGACGGAAGCTGGGTTAATTACAGCTATGACTGGATGTTCAAGCCGGGCGCCATGAAACAGGTCGCGGAATATGCTGATGGCATTGGTCCGGATTACCATATGGTGATTGATGAGAAATCGCAGCCGGGTAATATCAAGCTTACCGGAATGGTAAAAGATGCACAGCAGAATAAGCTGGTGGTGCATCCCTATACCGTGCGGGCCGACAAGCTACCGGAATATGCTACCGATGTGAATCAGCTGTATGACATTCTGTACAATAAAGCCGGTGTTAATGGGTTATTTACCGACTTCCCTGACAAGGCGGTAAAATTCCTCAACAAAGAGTAACGTTATTACAGGATGGCGTTTTAAACGCCATCCTGTCTTACTTCAAATTTTACCACTCACCACTAAGCTCTCCATGCACATCTGCAGTAAAAACAGCGGGCTACCTTCTACTGGAGTTTCTTTCGCCAGTAATGAAATCTGTCGATAGAAGGTCGGCTGCAGAGGAACGGAACACAATTCACCGGCAATGGTTTTAAGTGTTAATTCCGGTAATAAAGCAATGCCTAATCCCTGACGAATAAAACTGATTGCTGTATCCGGATGGTTAAATTCATATTTTATCTGCGGTGTGATATTTTTTTCTTTAAATAACGCCATAATACTTAATTCATAGCGTCCTTTACTGATAATTAATGGCTCACCCATCAGCTCTTCTACCGTAATGGTGCTATTGTTTGCCAGTGGATGGTCGGGCGGCAATACTACAGTAAATTTATCCTGATATATCGGTACGGAGTACATTCCACTAACGGGAAAATGAACAAAACCAGCATCAATGGTTTCATTCTGGACTGAATCAATAATTTCCGTGCTATTTTCCTCAAAAGGAATGATTTTTACATTCGGATGATGAATTTCAAAGTAGCGAATAACCACTGGTAAAATGCAGGCGCATACACTGGGGAAACAGCCGAGCCTCAGCGTCCTTTGCGGGTTCTGTTTTTCCTGTTCGGCTATCTCTTTCACGGCGTTAACTTCTCGAGTAATGGCGCGCAGGTGATGCACAATTCGGTCACCAGCTGCGGTCAACTGCAAAGCTTTACGGCGATCGCGCAGCAGTATATTCACGCCAAGTTCTTGTTCCAGTGTGGCAATCGCCTGACTTACCGCTGATTGCGTCATGAACAACCGCTTGCTGGCTTCGGTAAAGCCGCCGTAATCCAGCACGGCGAGTAAAGAATGTATTTGAGTCAGTGTCATTAGTGTTTGCTTATTAATAATATTAAAACGATTAATTTCTCTAATAGAATGCCGCCATTTATACTCTTATTCTGCAAAGTACATCACAATTTGACGCAACCGCAGTAACGGGAATGTTGTCTGTGTGCGTCATCCTGACAGGCGGTAGGGTATGAAAGAAAAGTTATGGACGAAGGATTTTTGGGCAATCACTATCATCAGTTTTATTATCTTCTTCGTTTTTTATGTTTTATTAACGTTGTTGCCAATTTACATCTCTGACCGTTTACATGCCTCGCCTGATAAAGCTGGTTTATTGGTGACTTTATTTTTAATTGCCGCCATTATTATTCGCCCCTTTGCCGGGCAATGGGTGGGTAAATATTCGAATAAAACTATTCTGGTGCTCTCTTCTCTGGCCTTTTTGTTGGTCACTGCGTTGTATCCTTTTTGTCAGTCGATTGAATCACTGCTTTTTATTCGGGTGCTTCATGGTATTACCTTCGGGGTTATCACTACGGTAAAAGGTACGATTTCCGCGCGGTTGATCCCGGCCTCCCGACGTGGGGAGGGCATCAGTTTTTTCTCTCTGGCAATGGGGTTGGCGATGGTGGTTGGGCCGTGGATTGGCCTGAATATGGCGCGCTGGGAAGCCTTTGCCCCCGCATTCTGGTTATGCACAGCGGTTGCCGCGTTAGGCATCGTATTATCGTTGATGATGACCGTTCCATCGGTACTGCGCCATGCTGATGGGGCGAAAGCAAAAATGGGCTTCGCGGCAATGTTTGACCGTGCCGCGATACCGTTTGCGATGGTTACCTTTTTTATGACTTTTTCTTACGCAGGGGTTTCTGCTTTTCTGGCGCTCTACGCTCGCGAACTTAACCTGATGTCGGCTGCCAGTAACTTCCTGCTTTGTTACGCCGTATTCCTGATGATTTGCCGAACCTTTACTGGCAACATTTGCGATAAAAAAGGGCCCAATTATGTGGTTTACCCTTGTCTGTTGGCATTTACCATTGGTCTGGTTGCGCTGGGTTTTAGTCAGGGAAGCGTGATGATGATCGTCTCTGGCGCGCTGATTGGTATTGGTTATGGATCTGTCACGCCAGTATTCCAGACACAAATCATCAGTTCGGTAGAACCACATAAAATTGGTGTCGCAAACTCGTTATTCTTCAATGCGATGGATGCTGGGTTGGCGCTGGGGGCGTTTGTGATGGGGATGATGGTTGCGCATACCGGCTACCGGACGATATATCTACTGGGCGCGCTGTTAGTGGTAGTGGCTGGCGGAATCTATGCTCTACAAATGAAGGGAAGAAGTGGCGTGACGCTAGTCTCGGCAAAAGAAACCCATTAATAAACATTTTTTATTAAGTTTTTCTTAAGGTGAACACCTATAGTCATTGTCGTTAACAATAACAACAGGCGACAGGGTATGGTTGTTTCAGCAAAACACGACGAATTTAATCACTGGTGGGCAACGGAAGGTGACTGGGTTGAAGAGCCTAATTTCCGCCGCAACGGCATGAGCGGAGTGCAATGCGTTGAACGAGACGGGCAAAAACTTTATGTGAAGCGTATGACTCAGCACCTGTTTCATTCTCTCCGCTATCCGTTTGGTCGCCCGACGATTGTGCGCGAGGTTGCGGTGATAAAGGATCTGGAACGCGCCGGTGTGATTGTGCCGAAAATCGTTTTTGGTGAAGCGGTGAAAATTGATGGCGAATGGCGCGCATTGCTGGTCACCGAAGATATGGCGGGGTTTGTCAGCATTGCTGACTGGTATGCGCAACATGCAATTACGCCTTTTGCTGATGATGCCCGCGAAGGGATGCTAAAAGCGATGGCGCTGGCGTTTAAAAAAATGCATAGCGTTAATCGTCAGCATGGTTGCTGTTATGTCCGCCATATCTATGTGAAAACAGAAGGTAAGGCAGAAGCGGGTTTTCTTGACCTGGAGAAAAGCCGCCGTCGTTTACGGCGCCATAAAGCGATCAATCATGACTTCCGCCAACTGGAAAAATATCTGGAGCCGATTCCCAAAGCCGACTGGGAGCAGGTGAAAGCGTATTACTACGCCATGTAATCGTTGTAGGCCAGATAAGACGCGTAAGCGTCGCATCTGGCGCTAGTGCGAGATCACATCTCTATTTCGATATCGCCTTTTGCCCGGCAACAACAGGGCAAAATCTCCCCAGGCTGAATAAAGGCTAATGGTTCGGCAATCCAGTCCACCTGACCTGCAACCAGGCGTGTGCGACAGGATCCGCAATAGCCTTCGCGGCACTGATACTCAACCGCCACATTGTGGGATTCCAGCGCCGCCAGAAGGGAAGGGTGTTCATCCTGGCACAGCAGTTGTGTGCCAGTAATGCTCAAGGTAACGCGGGTCATCAGAGCTGGAAGTTACTCAAATCGTCGGTGTCCACTTCCGAGTCAATTTGACCGACCAGATAAGAACTCACCTCAACTTCCTGTGGGGCAACCTGTACGTTATCAGACACCAGCCAGGTGTTGATCCACGGGATCGGGTTGGAACGTGTCTGGAACGGCAGATCCAAACCGACAGCTTGCATACGGATATTGGTGATGTATTCCACGTACTGGCAGAGAATGTCTTTATTCAGACCAATCATCGAACCGTCACGGAACAGATAATCCGCCCAGTCTTTCTCCTGTTGTGCCGCCTGAACAAACAGGTCATAGCACTCTTGCTTACACTCTTCGGCTATTTCCGCCATTTCCGGATCATCCGCGCCGCTGCGCAGTAGATTCAGCATATGTTGAGTACCGGTCAGGTGCAGTGCTTCGTCGCGGGCAATCAGGCGAATGATTTTGGCGTTACCTTCCATCAGTTCGCGTTCAGCAAATGCGAAGGAACAAGCAAAGCTGACGTAGAAACGAATCGCTTCCAGCGCGTTAACGCTCATCAGACAGAGATACAGTTTTTTCTTCAGCTCGCGCAGGCTAACGGTCACAGTTTTACCGTTTACGGTGTGGGTGCCTTCGCCCAGCAAATGCCAGTAACTGGTCATCTCGATCAGTTCATCGTAATAGCGGGAAATGCCTTCCGCGCGTTTCTGGATCTGCTCGTTAGTGACGATATCGTCGAATACAACAGACGGATCGTTAACGATATTACGAATGATATGGGTATAGGAACGAGAGTGAATCGTTTCTGAAAATGCCCAGGTTTCGACCCAGGTTTCCAGTTCCGGAATAGAAATTAGCGGCAGCAGTGCCACGTTCGGGCTACGACCCTGAATTGAATCGAGCAACGTCTGGTATTTCAGGTTGCTGATAAAAATGTGTTTTTCGTGTTCAGGCAACGCCTGATAATCGATACGGTCGCGGGAGACGTCAACTTCTTCCGGACGCCAGAAGAAAGAGAGCTGCTTTTCGATCAGCTTTTCGAAGATTTCATATTTTTGCTGATCGTAGCGGGCCACGTTGACCGGCTGACCAAAGAACATCGGCTCTTTGAGCTGATCATTTTTCGTCTGTGAAAAGGTGGTATATGCCATGACTGTGTCCTGTGGTTTTAATGCCGGATAAGGCGTTCACGCCGCATCCGGCATCTCAATATCAGATCTTACATGCGCCGCTTTCGCAGCCATCGTCCTGGATTGACGGTACCAGATCGTCCTGCGCATCTTCTGCGCCGTCACGGGTGTTCTGATAATACAGCGTTTTGACCCCGAATTTGTAGGCGGTGAGCAGGTCTTTCAGCAACTGCTGCATCGGCACTTTTCCTGACGGGAATCGTGACGGATCGTAGTTAGTATTCGCAGAAATCGACTGATCGATAAATTTCTGCATGATACCAACCAGTTGCAGGTAGCCGTCGTTACCCGGCATTTCCCACAGCAACTCGTAGGCGTCGTGCAGATGTTCATAGTCCGGCACGACCTGGCGCAGAATACCGTCTTTCGAGGCTTTGATGCTAACGTAACCGCGCGGCGGTTCAATACCGTTAGTGGCGTTAGAGATCTGTGAAGACGTCTCCGACGGCATCAGGGCTGAAAGCGTAGAGTTACGCAGGCCGTGCGTTTTGATTGACTCACGCAGTGCTTCCCAGTCGTAATGCAGCGGCTCATTAGCGATGGCATCCAGATCTTTCTTATAGGTATCGATCGGCAGGATCCCTTTCGCGTAGGTGGTTTCGTTAAACCACGGACATGCGCCTTGCTCTTTCGCCAGCTCGTTAGAGGCTTTCAGCAGATAATACTGAATCGCTTCGAAGGTTTTGTGCGTCAGGTTGTTGGCGCTGCCGTCGGAGTAGCGTTTACCGTGCTTCGCCAGATAGTACGCGAAGTTGATCACACCAATACCCAGCGTACGACGACCCATCGCCCCGCGTTTGGCTGCCGGGATCGGGTAATCTTGATAATCCAGCAGCGCGTCGAGTGCGCGTACCGCCAGAACGGCCAACTCTTCCAGTTCATCCAGGCTGTTAATTGCCCCCAGGTTGAAAGCAGAAAGCGTACACAGCGCGATTTCGCCGTTTTCGTCGTTAACGTCATTCAGCGGTTTGGTCGGCAGAGCGATTTCCAGACACAGGTTAGACTGGCGAACTGGCGCAATAGCCGGATCAAACGGGCTGTGGGTGTTGCAGTGGTCAACGTTCTGAATATAAATACGACCAGTAGACGCACGTTCCTGCATCATCAGCGAGAACAGCTCAACCGCTTTCACGCGCTGTTTGCGGATGCTGTCGTCTTTCTCATATTTGGTGTACAGGCGCTCAAACTCTTCCTGATCGGCGAAGAACGCATCGTACAGCCCCGGTACGTCAGAGGGGCTGAACAGCGTGATATCTTCACCTTTCAGCAGACGGGTATACATCAGTTTGTTGATCTGCACCCCGTAGTCCATATGACGCACGCGGTTGCCTTCTACACCACGGTTGTTTTTCAGCACCAGCAGACTTTCAACTTCCAGATGCCATATTGGGTAGAACAGCGTTGCCGCACCGCCGCGCACGCCGCCCTGAGAGCAGGATTTCACCGCAGTCTGGAAATGTTTGTAGAACGGAATGCAGCCGGTATGGAACGCTTCACCGCCACGAATCGGGCTACCCAGCGCACGAATACGTCCGGCGTTGATGCCGATACCTGCACGCTGGGAAACGTATTTCACAATCGCGCTGGAGGTGGCGTTGATGGAATCCAGGCTGTCGCCGCATTCGATCAGCACACAGGAGCTGAACTGGCGAGTCGGAGTACGCACGCCGGACATGATTGGCGTCGGCAGCGAAATTTTAAATGTGGAAACTGCGTCGTAAAAACGCTTCACATATTGCAGGCGCGTTTCACGCGGGTAGTTCGAGAACAGGCACGCGGCAACCAGAATATAAAGGAACTGGGCGCTCTCGTAGATTTCGCCGGTCACACGGTTCTGTACCAGATATTTGCCTTCCAGCTGTTTAACAGCAGCATAAGAGAAGGTCATATCACGGTCGTGAACGATAAACGTGTCCATCTGCTTGAACTCTTCTTCCGTGTAGTCTTCCAGCAGATGATTATCGTATTTGCCCATCTCGACCATTTTCACCACGTGGTCGTACAGCGCAGGCGGCTCAAATTGTCCGTAGGCTTTTTTACGCAGGTGGAAAATTGCCAGGCGCGCGGCGAGATACTGATAGTCCGGTGCGTCACGGGAGATCAGGTCAGCGGCAGCCTTGATAATGGTTTCGTGGATGTCGGAGGTCTTGATACCGTCATAAAACTGAATATGGGAGCGCAGCTCGACCTGTGAAATCGAAACGTTATGCAGTCCTTCTGCCGCCCAGTCCAGAACGCGATGGATTTTGTCGAGATTGATGCGCTCTGTGCTACCGTCGCGCTTTGTCACCAGCAGATTCTGATTCATGTATGTCGTACCTGTTTTTGGAATTCTTTCCGCAATAGTTTCGCACCAACTACCTGTAGTAAGGAAAGCTGCAACGAACACTATATATAGGGGGTATGTTTGGGATTCACTGCAAGATAGTGTGAAAATGGCCCTGTTGCAAGTGCATAACTTTGTGGATAACTCAGGAAGGAAAAAGTGACTTCCGCGTACCTTAGGTCAGACAAGGTGTTCGGGAAAGTCAATGGGAAGAGAAAAATTTGTTAAAAATAACCGTTCGGTGATTTCTTGAACGTTCAATTTAAGATAATTATTGATCCAGGTTATTTGTTGTGCTTAATTCAATTCGGCAAAAATTGATTTTGCTGCAACAGCATCTGGAGCAATCATTTATTTCATTGTTCACAATATGAGCATTTGTAACCTGCTGTAAGGGTGGTAACGGTGTTTTTTTATTCAGTTAATGTTAAATAATTACTCTCAATGTTGATTTTTCTTATGGTTGATAAATGATTTAATTAAATTAATGTCATTTAAGTATTGTTAATTAAAGAATTAATGTGATTTTAAGAAAACTTTCACATCTATTTATTATCATTAACTGCCATGTCATACAGTTAATTTATTTGCGATTTACAATTAATTTTTATTTAAAGGCATAACCTGTTTTTTAATAGACCAATGTTATTTAAGTGGTAACCAGGTCATGCAAAGTAAAAAATGGATTCTTTTTTCTGCTAAAGGGATTATATGGGGTATCCCTGCCATGATGGCGGGTTCATTTACAGCCGCAAATGCCTCATCGCAGGCTTTTGAATCATGCCAGGGAAACAACGTAACCAGCAGTTGCCAGGCCAGCAGGCAAAGTCTTTCAGGCATTACACAAGACTGGAGTGTTGCTGATGGACAATGGCTGGTTTTTGCGGATATGACAAATAGCTCTAGCGGAGGGGCTGTATTTTTGCAACAGGGGGCGGGACTTTTATTATCGCCAGAAAATGAAAGCGGTATGACCTTGTTTGCGAATAATACCGTAAATGGCGAATATAATAATGGTGGGGCAATATTTGCCAAAGAAAACTCAACGCTGAATCTTGATAGTGTTATTTTTGTGGATAACGTGGCCGGAGGATATGGTGGCGCTATTTATTCCTCTGGGACCAATGACTCCGGTGCTGTAGATATAATCGTCGCTAATGCCGTGTTCAGCAAAAACATTGCCAATGACGGCAAAGGTGGTGCAATTTATACTATCAATAATGACGTCTATTTAAGTGATGATATATTTGATAATAACCAGGCACATACATCAACAAGTTACAGCGATGGCGATGGCGGTGCGATCGATGTTACCGATAATAATAGCGATATTACGCATCCCTCTGGTTATACGATAATAAATAACACAGCCTTTATAAATAACACTGCCGAAGGCTATGGCGGGGCGATTTATACCAATAGCGTGGCGGCTTCCTATCTTATTGATATTTCTGTTGATGACAGCTACAGCCAGAACGGCGGCGTGTTAGTGGATGAGAACAACAGCGCAGCAGGTTATGGCGATGCTCTTTCTCCAGCGGCGGGCGGCTTTATGTACGTCGATTCAAGCCAGGTAAGGTTTGATATCGCTGCCAATAAAACCCTGGTTATCGGTGACGTAAGTAACGATGGTGCGATCGATTCCATTGCCGGAACCGGGAGTATCAGCAAAACCGGAGCGGGCGAACTGGTGCTCAATGCGGATAATAATAATTTTACCGGCGAGATGCGGATCGAAAACGGTGAAGTGACGCTGGGGCGTAGCAATTCGCTGATGAATGTCGGCGATGACTATTGCCAGACTAATGCGCAAAATTGCTATGGCCTGATGGTCGGCAGTATCAGCCATCGGGATGACCAGGCGGAATTGAACGTTGGCGCTACACAGCAGACTTTTGTTCATTCACTGACGGGTTTTCAGAATGGCACCTTAAATATTGATGCTGGCGGTAATGTTACCGTTAATGCAGGCGGTTTTAGTGGAACCATCGAAGGTGAAGGGCAACTCACGGTTGCTGAAAACGGTAGCTATGTGCTGGTGGGGGCGCAGTCGATGATGCTGACCGGAGATATTTTAGTGGAAGATGGCGCAATCCTCTCGCTTGCGGGTAACGCCACGGACCTGGCGGCGATGCAGGACGATCCGCAGTCAATCGTATTAAACGGCGGCGTATTGGATCTCTCCGATTTCACTACCTGGCAGGGCGGTACGTCAGAGAACGATGGTCTGGAAATCAGTGGCAGCGGCGGTACGGTGATTGGTCGGCAGGATGTTGTCGATCTCTACGGCGGCGACGATCTGCATATTGGCGATGACGGGAATAATGGCGTCTACGTGGTAGTGGATGCGGGTGACGGGCAGGTCAGCCTGGCAAATGACAATCAATACCTCGGCACAACGCAAATTGCCTCCGGTACGCTGGAGGTGAGCGACAACTCTCAGCTTGGAGATACCCACTATAACCGCCAGGTTATCTTTACTGATAATCAACAAGATAGCACGATGGAGATTACCGCCGACGTTGACACGTGTTCAGAGGCGGCAGGCCACGGGCGTGATATCGAAATGCGCGCTGACGGTGAGGTGGCGGTTGATGCGGGCGTAGAGACGCAGTGGGGCGCGCTGATGGCTGACAGCAGCGGGCAGCATCAGGATGTGGGAAGCACATTGACTAAAACAGGCGCAGGTACGCTGGAACTGACCGCCAGCGGTACGACGCAGTCAGCGGTGAGAGTAGAAGAAGGCACGCTGCAAGGCGATGCTGCGAATATCTTTCCTTATGCTTCTTCGCTGTGGGTCGGTGACGGCGCAACGTTCGAGACTGGTGCGGACCAGGATATTCAGTCTATTGATGCTACTTCCAGTGGCACGATCGACATCAGTGATGGCACGGTTTTGTGCCTGACTAGTCAGGATACTTCCGCCGCACTGGATGCCTCGCTGTTTAACGGCGACGGTACGTTGGTGAATGCCACCGATGGCGTGATGTTGACAGGTGTTCTTAATACCAACCTGGAAACCGACAGCCTGACTTATCTTTCAGGCGTGACGGTCAATGGTGAACTAACCAATACTTCCGGTGCGGTCAGTCTGCAAAATGGCATCGCTGGCGATACACTGACGGTAAACGGTGATTACACTGGCGGCGGTACGTTATTGCTCGACAGCGAATTAAACGGCGATGATTCCATAAGCGATCTGCTGGTGCTTAACGGCAATACATCCGGCAATACCACGGTAGTGATTAACCCGATTACAGGCATTGACCAACCGACATCTACTGGGATAAAAGTGGTTGATTTTACGGCCGATCCTACGCAATTCCAGAACAATGCGCAGTTTAGTCTGGCGGGTAGTGGCTACGTCAATATGGGCGCTTACGACTATACGTTGGTGGAAGATGATAATGACTGGTATTTGCGATCGCAAAATGTCACTCCTACGCCACCGCCCGATCCGGACCCAACTCCCGATCCCACGCCTGATCCCTACCCAACACCCGCTTACCAGCCTGTGCTGAATGCCAAAGTTGGGGGATATCTTAATAATCTGCGGGTGGCAAATCAGGCATTTGTGATGGAGCGGCGCGATCACGCTGGTGGCGATGGTCAGACACTGCATTTGCGCGTTGTCGGCGGTCATTATCAATACACCGCCGCGGGGCAGCTGGCGGAGCACGAAGACACTTCTACGGTACAGCTTAGCGGCAACCTGTTAAGCGGACGCTGGAGCGATGATGGTCAGTGGATGCTAGGGGCAGTGGGGGGCTACAGCGATAATCAGGGTGACAGTCGCTCAAACATGACTGGAACCCGCGCTGATAACCAGAATCACGGTTATGCCGTTGGGCTGACCTCAAGCTGGTTTCAGCACGGTAGCCAAAAACAAGGGGCATGGCTGGATAGCTGGTTGCAGTACGCCTGGTTTACGAATGATGTTAGCGAACAAAGCGACGGCGCGGACCATTACCACTCATCAGGGATCGTTGCTTCGCTGGAAGCCGGTTATCAGTGGTTACCGGGAAGTCGTGTGTTAATTGAACCTCAGGCGCAGGTGATTTATCAGGGCGTGTAGCAACGTGATTTTACCGCCGCTAACCGTGCACAGGTGTCACAATCACAGGATGATGATATTCAGATGCGGCTTGGATTACACAGCGAATGGCAAACTGCGCTTCATATCACGCCAACGTTGGATTTGAATTATTATCACGATCCCCATTCGGCGAAAATTGACGAAGATGGCAGCAATATCAGCGATGATGTGGCGAAGCAATGTGGTGAATTAAAGATGGGGATCACAGGAAATATCAGTCAACGAGTTTCCTTGCGCGGCAGCGTGGCGTGGCAGAAAGGGAGTGATGATTTTGCCCAGACGACCGGGTTTTTATCGATGACGGTGAAATGGTAATCGCTGTCTGACCAGCACCATTGCCGCCTGATGCGGCGTAAACGCCTTATCTGGCCTACGGGGAGCATTTGTAGGCCTGATAAGACGCGGCAAGCGGCGCATCAGGCATTGGCACGGTTGCCGGATGTATCCGGCCAACCATCTCACTTATTCTGCGTGTGCAGCATATAGTTCACATCCACGCCGGGGCCGAGCTTAAAGGAGTTAGTGATCGGGTTGTAATGCAGCCCGGTCATATGACGTTCTTTAAGACTGGTCTGATCCACCCAGCCCAGCAGTTCTGCCGGTTTTATAAATTTCTTCACGTCGTGCGTACCTTTAGGCACCATGCGCAAAATATATTCAGCGCCAACCACCGCCATCAGCCAGGACTTGCCGTTGCGGTTAAGCGTCGAGAAAAAGACATCGCCGCCCGGTTTCACCAGTTGTGCACAGGCTCTGACCACTGACTGCGGATCGGGAACGTGCTCCAGCATCTCCATGCAGGTCACCACATCATACTGCCCGGCATGTTTTGCCGCGTGTTCTTCAACGGTTTCCTGTACGTACTCTACCTGAATACCGCTTTCCAGCGCATGCAGCTTTGCCACCTGCAATGGCTCAAAGCCCATATCCAGACCGGTCACCGTCGCGCCTTCGCGCGCCATACTCTCGGCCAGAATGCCGCCACCGCAACCAACATCGAGCACCTTTTTGCCAAATAAACCGCCAGCACGCTCGGAAATATAGCCCAGACGCAGCGGGTTAATACGGTGCAGTGGTTTGAACTCACCTTCAAGATCCCACCAGCGGGAGGCAACAGCTTCAAATTTAGCGATCTCTTCGTGGTCTACGTTATGGTTGACCGGCGATTTTTCGGCATTCATTGGTACTTCTACTCCGTAATTGGCAAGACAATCGAGTATATCAGGCATTGGATGTGAATAAAGCGTATTGGTTTACCTCAATCTGCGCGGCTGTGTTATAATTTCCGACCTTTGAATCCGGGATACAGTAGAGGGATAGCGGTTAGATGAGCGACCTTGCGAGAGAAATTACACCGGTCAACATTGAGGAAGAGCTGAAGAGCTCCTATCTGGATTATGCGATGTCGGTCATTGTTGGCCGTGCGCTGCCGGATGTCCGAGATGGCCTGAAGCCGGTACACCGTCGCGTACTTTACGCCATGAACGTACTAGGCAATGACTGGAACAAAGCCTATAAAAAATCTGCCCGTGTCGTTGGTGACGTAATCGGTAAATACCATCCCCATGGTGACTCGGCGGTCTATGACACGATCGTCCGCATGGCGCAGCCATTCTCGCTGCGTTATATGCTGGTAGACGGTCAGGGTAACTTCGGTTCTATCGACGGCGACTCTGCGGCGGCAATGCGTTATACGGAAATCCGTCTGGCGAAAATTGCCCATGAACTGATGGCCGATCTCGAAAAAGAGACGGTCGATTTCGTTGATAACTATGACGGCACGGAAAAAATTCCGGACGTCATGCCAACCAAAATTCCTAACCTGTTGGTGAACGGTTCTTCCGGTATCGCCGTAGGTATGGCAACCAACATCCCGCCGCACAACCTGACGGAAGTTATCAACGGTTGTCTGGCGTATATCGATGATGAAGACATCAGCATTGAAGGGCTGATGGAACACATCCCGGGTCCGGACTTCCCGACAGCCGCTATCATTAACGGCCGTCGCGGTATTGAAGAAGCTTACCGTACCGGTCGTGGCAAGGTGTACATCCGCGCCCGTGCCGAAGTGGAAGTCGACGCCAAAACCGGGCGTGAAACCATTATCGTTCACGAAATTCCGTATCAGGTGAACAAAGCGCGCCTGATCGAGAAGATTGCGGAACTGGTAAAAGAAAAACGCGTGGAAGGCATCAGCGCGCTGCGTGACGAGTCAGACAAAGACGGTATGCGCATCGTGATTGAAGTTAAACGCGATGCGGTCGGTGAAGTGGTGCTCAACAACCTCTACTCCCAGACCCAGTTGCAGGTTTCTTTCGGTATCAACATGGTGGCATTGCACCATGGTCAGCCGAAGATCATGAACCTGAAAGACATCATCGCGGCGTTTGTTCGTCACCGCCGCGAAGTAGTGACCCGTCGTACTATTTTCGAACTGCGTAAAGCTCGCGATCGTGCTCATATCCTTGAAGCATTAGCCGTGGCGCTGGCGAACATCGACCCGATCATCGAACTGATCCGTCATGCGCCGACGCCTGCAGAAGCGAAAACCGCGCTGGTTGCTAATCCGTGGCAGCTGGGCAACGTTGCCGCGATGCTGGAACGTGCTGGCGACGATGCTGCGCGTCCGGAATGGCTGGAGCCAGAGTTCGGCGTGCGTGATGGTCTGTACTATCTGACCGAACAGCAAGCCCAGGCGATTCTGGATCTGCGTTTGCAGAAACTGACCGGCCTTGAGCATGAAAAACTGCTCGACGAATACAAAGAGCTGCTGGATCAGATCGCGGAACTGCTGCGTATTCTGGGTAGCGCCGATCGTCTGATGGAAGTGATCCGTGAAGAGCTGGAACTGGTTCGTGAACAGTTCGGTGATAAACGCCGCACTGAAATCACGGCTAACAGCGCAGACATCAACCTGGAAGATCTGATCACTCAGGAAGATGTAGTAGTGACGCTCTCTCACCAGGGCTACGTGAAGTACCAGCCGCTTTCTGAATACGAAGCGCAGCGTCGTGGCGGGAAAGGTAAATCTGCCGCACGTATTAAAGAAGAAGACTTTATCGACCGACTGCTGGTGGCGAATACCCACGATCATATCCTGTGCTTCTCCAGCCGTGGTCGCGTCTATTCGATGAAAGTTTACCAGTTGCCGGAAGCCACTCGTGGCGCGCGCGGTCGTCCGATCGTCAACCTGCTGCCGCTGGAGCAAGACGAACGTATCACCGCGATCCTGCCGGTGACTGAGTTTGAAGAAGGCGTGAAAGTCTTCATGGCGACCGCTAACGGGACTGTGAAGAAAACTGTCCTGACCGAATTCAACCGTCTGCGTACCGCCGGTAAAGTGGCGATCAAACTGGTTGAAGGCGATGAACTGATCGGCGTTGATCTGACCAGCGGTGAAGACGAAGTGATGCTGTTCTCCGCAGAAGGTAAAGTGGTGCGCTTTAAAGAGTCTTCTGTCCGCGCAATGGGCTGCAACACCACCGGTGTTCGCGGTATCCGTTTAGGCGAAGGCGATAAAGTCGTCTCTCTGATCGTACCGCGTGGCGATGGCGCAATCCTCACTGCAACGCAAAACGGTTACGGTAAACGTACCGCGGTGGCGGAATACCCAACTAAGTCGCGTGCGACGAAAGGGGTTATCTCCATTAAGGTTACCGAACGTAACGGTTTAGTGGTTGGCGCGGTGCAGGTAGATGACTGCGACCAGATCATGATGATCACCGATGCCGGTACGCTGGTACGTACTCGCGTATCAGAAATCAGCATCGTGGGCCGTAACACCCAGGGCGTAATCCTCATCCGTACTTCGGAAGATGAAAACGTGGTGGGTCTGCAACGTGTTGCTGAACCGGTTGACGATGAAGATCTGGATACTATCGACGGCAGTGCTGCGGAAGGAGACGATGAAATCGCTCCGGAAGTGGACGTTGACGACGAGCCAGAAGAAGAATAATTTCATCGCTTCATGACAGAAGGGAGTAAATATCCCTTCTTCGGAATGAAAAGTCCAGGCTGCAAAGTCTGGGCTTTTGTCGTATTAGGGCGCGCTAAAGGGCGGGTTCGTTCGTCAAAAATGACGGTTATACACAAGGAATGTGGCAATGAGCGGTGAAAAAAAGGCGAAAGGCTGGCAGTTTTATGGCCTTGTAGGTGTCGGTGTTGTTGCGCTCCTTTCCGCGGGCGTCTGGGCATTGCAATACACTGGCAGCGGTCCAGAAAAAACGTTGTCGCCGCTGGTGGTGCACAATAATTTGCAAATTGATCTCAATGAGCCGGACCTCTTTCTCGACAGCGATTCTCTAAGCCAGCTTCCCAAAGATCTCCTTACCATTCCTTTTCTCCACGATGTTCTAAGCGAAGATTTCGTTTTCTATTATCAGAATCATGCTGACCGTCTGGGCATTGAAGGCAGTATTCGCCGCATTGTGTACGAACATGATTTAACGCTGAAAGATAAACTCTTTGCCTCACTCTTAGACCAGCCCGCGCAGGCGGCACTGTGGCACGATAAACAAGGCCATCTTTCACATTATATGGTGCTTATCCAGCGTAGTGGCTTAAGCAAGCTGCTGGAGCCATTGCTGTTTGCCGCTACCAGCGACAGCCAGTTAAGCAAAACGGAAATCAGTAGCATCAAGCTAAATAATGAAACCATCCCTGTTTATCAGTTGCGCTATAACGGTAATAACGCCCTGATGTTCGCGGCTTATCAGGACAAGATGGTGGTCTTTTCCAGTACGGATATGCTGTTTAAAGATGACCAGCAGGATACCGAAGCCACGGCAATCGCAAGTGATTTGTTAAGTGGTAAGAAACGCTGGGAAACCAGTTTTGGCCTTGAAGAGCGTACTGCCGGAAAAACACCAGTACGCCAGCGCATCGTGGTCAGTGCAAATTTGCTGGGTTTTGGCTACCAGCGATTAATGCCTTCTTTTGCTGGTGTGCGCTTCGAAATGAGCAACGACGGTTGGCATAGCTTTCTGGCGTTAAATGATGAATCCGATAGTGTGGATGCCAGTTTCGATTTTACGCCGGTATGGAGCAGTATGCCTGCCGGGGCCAGCTTCTGCGTGGCTGTGCCTTATTCACACGGTATCGCTGAAGAGATGCTCTCACAAATCGGTCAGGAAAAAGATAAGTTGAATGGGGCATTAGATGGCGCAGCCGGGTTGTGTTGGTATGAGGATTCAAAACTGCAAACCCCGCTATTTGTTGGCCAGTTTGATGGCACTGCCGAACAGGCGCAATTGCCTGGGAAGCTGTTTACCCAAAATATTGGTGCTCGTGAAAGCAAAGCGCCAGAAGGCGTATTACCGGTAACTCAAACTCAGCAGGGCGAAGCGCAAATCTGGCGTCGCGAAGTCAGTTCCCGATACGGTCAGTATCCGAAAGCGCAGGCGGCGCAACCGGGTCAATTAATGTCGGATTATTTTTTCCGCGTGTCGCTGGCGATGCAAAACAAAACGCTGCTTTTCTCCCTCGATGACAGGCTGGTTAATAACGCCCTGCAAACACTAAATAAAACCCGCCCGGCAATGGTGGATGTAATACCCACTGATGGCGTCGTTCCGGTCTATATCAATCCACAAGGCGTAGCAAAACTTCTGCGTAATGAAACACTGGCCAGCCTGCCGAAGAATCTCGAACCGGTTTTTTATAACGCCGCACAAACTTTATTAATGCCGAAACTGGACGCTTTATCGCAACAGCCTCGTTATGTTATCAAGCTGGACCAGATGAAACCGGGCGCTGCCTGGCAATGGTTACCAATCAACTGGCAGCCATTATGAGGCGTGGACTGCTGGCACTGATTTGCTGGCTGTGTTGTTTTGTTGCTCATAGCGAAATGCTGAATGTAGAACAATCGGGACTGTTTCGCGCCTGGTTTGTGCGCATTGCACAGGAACAACTCCGTCAGGGGCCAAGTCCACGTTGGTATCAGCAGGATTGCGCTGGCCTGGTGCGCTTTGCCGCGAACGAGGCGCTGAAAGTTCACGATAGCAAATGGCTAAAAAGTAACGGTCTGTCAAACCAGTATTTACCGCCAGAGATGACGCTAACACCTGAGCAACGACAACTGGCACAAAACTGGAACCAGGGGAACGCTAAAACCGGACCCTATGTGACCGCGATTAATTTGATTCAGTACAACAGCCATTTTATTGGCCAGGACATAAACCAGGCGCGGCCTGGCGATATGATTTTTTTCGATCAGGGCGATGCCCAGCACTTAATGGTCTGGATGGGGCGTTACGTCATCTATCACACCGGAAGCGCTACGAAAACTGACAACGGAATGCGCGCAGTCAGTCTGCAACAACTTATGACATGGAAGGACACCCGATGGATACCCAACGATTCCAATCCCAATTTCATTGGCATTTATCGTTTAAATTTTCTGGCGCAATAGCGGCCTACCTGAGCCTGTCTCTTGTGGGGACGGGGCTTGCTAATGCTGACGATTTGCTTCCTTCCAGCAACTATGCGCCGCCAGCCGGGGGAACGTTCTTTTTGCTCGCTGACAGCAGTTTTAGCAGCAACGAAGAAGCGAAAGTGCGGCTGGAAGCGCCGGGGCGCGATTATCAACGTTATCAGATGGAAGAGTACGGCGGTGTGGATGTTCGCCTGTATCGTATCCCTGATCCGATGGCATTTCTGCGTCAGCAGAAAAACCTGCACCGCATTGTAGTACAACCGCAGTATCTGGGCGACGGTCTGAACAATACGCTGACCTGGCTGTGGGATAACTGGTACGGCAAATCTCGCCGCGTAATGCAACGTACTTTCTCTTCTCAGTCTCGGCAGAATGTGACTCAGGCGTTACCCGAATTACAGCTTGGCAATGCCATTATCAAACCTTCCGGTTATGTACAAAACAGCCAGTTTTCACCGCTGAAAAAATATCCACTGGTGGAACAGTTCCGTTACCCATTATGGCAGGCTAAACCGGTTGAGCCGCAGCAAGGCGTAAGACTGGAAGGTGAATCCAGTAACTTCATCTCGCCGCAGTCGGGCAACATCTATATCCCCCTCGGCAAACAAGAGCCGGGGCTGTATCTTGTCGAAGCGATGGTCGGCGGTTATCGGGCAACGACGGTGGTGTTTGTCTCCAATACCGTGGCGTTGAGTAAAGTGTCGGGTAACGAACTTCTGGTGTGGACCGCAGGCAAAAAGCTGGGGGAAGCGAAGCCGGGATCAGAAATTCTGTGGACTGACGGTCTTGGCGTGATGACCCGAGGCATCACCGATGACAGCGGCACCTTACAGTTACAACATATATCGCCTGAACGTTCATACATTCTGGGTAAAGATGCTGAAGGCGGCGTTTTTGTATCCGAGAACTTCTTCTACGAAAGCGAAATCTACAACACCCGCTTGTATATCTTTACCGATCGCCCTCTATACCGTGCTGGCGACCGTGTTGATGTCAAAGTGATGGGCCGCGAGTTCCACGATCCGCTGCATTCATCCCCCATCGTCAGCGCCCCGGCGAAACTCTCGGTGCTGGACGCCAACGGCAGCCTGTTGCAAACCGTCGATGTCACACTTGATGCGCGTAATGGCGGGCAGGGGAGTTTCCGCCTGCCAGAGAATGCCGTTGCCGGAGGTTATGAGTTACGTCTTGCTTACCGCAATCAGGTCTATAGCAGTAGTTTTCGCGTAGCCAACTATATCAAGCCACATTTCGAGATTGGTTTAGCTCTCGACAAAAAAGATTTCAAAACTGGCGAAGCGGTCAGCGGCAAACTGCAACTGCTCTACCCGGATGGCGAGCCGGTAAAAAATGCCCGCGTGCAGTTAAGTTTGCGCGCCCAACAACTTTCGATGGTCGGTAACGATTTGCGCTATGCCGGGCGTTTCCCGGTGTCGCTGGAAGGCAGTGAAACAGTTTCAGACGCCAGCGGTCATGTGGAGTTAAATCTTCCCGCAGCAGATAAACCGAGCCGCTATTTACTGACCGTCTCCGCCAGCGATGGTGCGGCGTATCGTGTTACCACCACCAAAGAAATCCTCATTGAGCGTGGCCTGGCGCATTACTCTTTAAGCACCGCTGCACAATACAGCAATAGCGGTGAATCGGTTGTTTTCCGTTATGCCGCGCTGGAATCTTCAAAACAGGTTCCTGTTACGTATGAGTGGTTGCGTCTGGAAGACCGCACGAGCCACAGCGGAGATCTACCGTCAGGTGGCAAATCCTTCACCGTTAATTTCGATAAACCCGGTAACTACAATCTGACGTTACGCGATAAAGACGGCTTAATTCTCGCAGGGTTAAGCCATGCGGTCAGTGGTAAGGGCACCACGGCGCATGCGGGTACGGTAGATATTGTGGCAGATAAAACGCTGTACCAGCCTGGTGAAACTGCGAAGATGTTGATTACCTTTCCAGAACCAATTGATGAAGCCTTGCTGACGCTGGAACGCGATCGCGTGGAACAGCAGTCGCTGCTTTCGCACCCGGCAAACTGGCTAACGCTACAACGCTTAAACGATACCCAGTATGAAGCCCGCGTTCCAGTGAGCAGTACCTTTGCGCCCAACATCACTTTTTCGGTGCTGTACACCCGTAACGGGCAGTACAGTTTTCAGAACGCTGGGATCAAAGTCGCCGTTCCCCAGTTAGATATTCGGGTGAAAACGGATAAAACCCACTACCAGCCGGGCGAACTGGTCAACGTCGAATTAACCTCGTTGCTGAAAGGTAAACCGGTTTCTGCGCAGCTAACGGTTGGTGTGGTCGATGAAATGATCTACGCGCTACAACCGGAAATCGCGCCGAATATCGGCAAATTTTTCTATCCCCTGGGGCGAAACAATGTGCGCACCAGTTCCAGCCTGTCATTTATCAGCTATGACCAGGCGCTCTCCAGCGAGCCTGTTGCGCCAGGCGCGACTAACCGCAGCGAGCGGCGAGTAAAAATGCTGGAACGTCCGCGGCGTGAAGAGGTGGATACCGCGGCATGGATGCCGTCGCTAACAACGGATAAACAAGGCAAAGCGTACTTTACGTTCCTGATGCCGGATTCGTTAACGCGCTGGCGCATTACCGCTCGAGGGATGAACGGCGAAGGACTGGTCGGGCAGGGGCGTGCTTATCTGCGTTCGGAAAAAAATCTCTACATGAAGTGGAGTATGCCAACGGTGTATCGCATGGGCGACAAACCAGCGGCAGGGCTGTTTATCTTCAGTCAGCAGGATAACGAACCGGTAGAGCTGGTGAGTAAATTCGCAAGCGACGAGACGCGCCAGACGCTGACGCTGCACAAAGGGGCGAATTATATTTCGCTGACGCAGAACATTCAGCAATCTGGCTTGTTAAGCGCAGAACTGCAACAAAATGGGCAAGTTCAGGACAGCATTAGCACAAAGCTGTCTTTTGTGGATAACACATGGCCTGTTGAGCAACAGAAAAACGTCATGCTCGGCGGTGGCGATAACGCGCTGATGTTGCCAGAGCAGGCGAGCAACATCCGACTACTAAGTAGCGAAACGCCGCAGGAGATTTTCCGCAATAACCTTGACGCGTTAGTTGATGAACCATGGGGGGGAGTGATCAACACCGGTAGCCGTTTGATCCCGCTAAGCCTCGCCTGGCGTTCGCTTGCCGATCATCAGAGTGCCGCCGCTAACGACATTCGTCAGATGATTCAGGATAACCGTCTACGGCTGATGCAACTGGCGGGGCCTGGTGCGCGCTTTACCTGGTGGGGTGAAGATGACAATGGCGACGCATTCCTCACGGCATGGGCATGGTACGCCGACTGGCAGGCCAGCCAGGTGCTCGGGGTAACGCAACAACCGGAATACTGGCAGCATATGCTCGACAGTTACGCGGAGCAGGCGGACAACATGCCGTTATTGCATCGGGCGTTGGTACTGGCGTGGGCGCAGGAGATGAATCTGCCGTGCAAAACATTGCTAAAAGGGTTGGATGAAGCTATCGCCCGGCGCGGAACTAAAACTGAAGATTTCTCTGAGGAAGACACCAGCGATATCAATGACAGCATGATCCTCGATACACCGGAATCTCCACTGGCAGATGCGGTGGCAAACGTCTTAACCATGACGTTACTGAAAAAAGCGCAGTTGAAGTCCACTGTGATGCCACAGGTTCAGCAATATGCGTGGGATAAAGCGGCAAACAGCAATCAGCCGCTGGCGCACACGGTTGTGCTGCTCAATAGCGGTGGCGACACCACCCAGGCGGCCGCTATTTTAAGTGGTTTGACCGCTGAGCAATCCACTATTGAACGCGCACTGGCCATGAATTGGCTGGCGAAATATATGGCGACGATGCCTCCGGTTGTGTTACCTGCGCCTGCGGGCGCATGGGCCAAACATAAATTAACCGGAGGGGGCGAATACTGGCGTTGGGTTGGTCAGGGAGTGCCTGAAATTCTCTCTTTTGGTGACGAATTATCGCCGCAAAATGTGCAGGTCCGCTGGCGTGAACCGGCAAAAACGGCTCAACAAAGTAACATTCCGGTGACCGTTGAACGCCAGTTGTATCGGCTTATCCCCGGTGAAGAAGAGATGAGCTTTACTCTGCAGCCGGTGACCAGCAATGAGATTGACAGCGATGCGCTGTATCTCGATGAAATTACGCTTACCAGCGAGCAGGATGCAGTTCTGCGCTACGGTCAGGTGGAAGTACCGCTCCCGCCGGGAGCCGACGTTGAACGGACAACGTGGGGCATTTCGGTCAATAAACCTAACGCCGCGAAACAGCAGGGGCAATTGCTGGAAAAAGCGCGTAATGAAATGGGCGAACTGGCCTATATGGTGCCGGTGAAAGAGCTGACGGGAACGGTCACTTTCCGCCATCTACTGCGCTTCTCGCAAAAAGGGCAATTCGTTCTACCACCTGCTCGCTATGTGCGTTCCTATGCACCTGCACAGCAAAGTGTTGCGGCAGGGAGCGAATGGACCGGGATGCAGGTGAAATAAGTGAACTGGCGCAGAATCGTCTGGCTATTGGCGTTGGTTACTCTGCCAACGCTTGCGGAGGAGACGCCGTTACAACTGGCACTGCGTGGTGCGCAGCACGATCAACTGTATCAGCTGTCGTCATCAGGCGTGACCAAAGCCTCGACATTACCTGACTCGCTCACCACGCCGTTAGGGAGTTTGTGGAAACTGTATGTTTACGCCTGGCTGGAGGATACCCATCAACCGGAGCAGCCCTACCAGTGTCGCGGAAACTCCCCGGAAGAGGTTTATTGTTGTCAGGCTGGGGAGAGCATAACGCGCGATACCGCGCTGGTACGTTCCTGTGGGCTCTATTTTGCGCCGCAGCGGTTGCATATTGGCGCAGATGTGTGGGGGCAATACTGGCAACAGCGTCAGGCACCTGCGTGGTTAGCGTCTCTTACTACGTTGAAGCCAGAAACCTCGGTAACGGTTAAATCGCTGCTTGATTCATTAGCGACGTTACCTGCGCAAAACAAAGCTCAGGAAGTCTTACTGGATGTGGTGCTGGACGAGGCGAAAATCGGTGTCGCATCCATGCTCGGTAGTCGAGTTCGGGTGAAAACCTGGAGCTGGTTTGCCGATGATAAACAGGAAATCCGTCAGGGTGGTTTTGCTGGTTGGTTAACCGATGGTACACCGCTGTGGGTTACTGGCAGTGGCACCAGCAAAACGGTACTGACCCGTTATGCGACGGTGCTTAATCGGGTTTTGCCAGTGCCGACGCAAGTTGCCAGTGGGCAATGTGTCGAGGTGGAGCTGTTTGCGCGCTATCCGCTGAAGAAAATCACAGCGGAAAAGAGTACGACGGCAGTAAAACCCGGCGTACTTAATGGGCGCTATCGTGTGACGTTCGCCAATGGTAACCACATCACGTTTGTTAGCCACGGTGAGACGACGTTACTGACGGAGCAGGGCAAACTGAAATTACAATCGCATCTCGATCGTGAAGAGTATGTTGCCAGAGTCCTGGATCGCGAGGCGAAAAGCACGCCTCCTGAAGCAGCGAAAGCCATGACCGTGGCGATTCGCACTTTTTTACAGCAAAACGCCAATCGGGAAGGCGATTGCCTGATCATTCCCGACAGCAGCGCCACCCAGCGTGTTTCTGCTTCGCCAGCCACCACGGGCGCGCGGACGATGACCGCCTGGACGCAGGATCTCATCTATGCGGGCGATCCAGTTCATTATCACGGCAGTCGCGCTACCGAAGGGACGCTTTCCTGGCGGCAAGCCACGGCCCAGGCGGGGCAGGGAGAGCGTTACGACCAGATACTTGCGTTTGCTTATCCCGACAACAGCCTTAGCCGCTGGGGAGCGCCACGTTCAACCTGCCAGTTATTACCCAAAGCGAAAGCCTGGCTGGCGAAAAAAATGCCGCAGTGGCGGCGTATATTACAAGGCGAGACGGGGTACAACGAACCAGACGTGTTTGCGGTCTGTCGTTTAGTCTCAGGTTTCCCCTATACCGATCGGCAGCAGAAACGGTTGTTTATTCGTAACTTCTTTACGCTTCAGGATCGGCTGGATTTAACCCATGAGTATCTGCACCTGGCCTTTGATGGTTATCCCACCGGGCTTGATGAGAACTATATCGAAACGCTGACCCGACAATTATTAATGGACTAATGCTATGCGAAAGATTTTTCTTCCGTTGTTACTGGTGGCGCTTTCACCGGTTGCCCACAGCGAAGGTGTGCAGGAAGTCGAGATTGATGCGCCGCTCTCTGGCTGGCATCCGGCAGATGGCGAAGATGCCAGTTTTTCACAGTCGATCAATTACCCCGCGTCATCCGTCAACATGGCAGATGATCAAAATATCTCAGCGCAAATCCGCGGCAAAATAAAAAATTATGCTGCGGCGGGCAAAGTCCAGCAGGGGCGACTGGTGGTCAACGGGGCCAGTATGCCGCAGAGAATTGAATCCGATGGTTCTTTTGCGCGCCCTTATATTTTTACGGAAGGCAGTAACAGTGTGCAGGTCATCAGCCCCGATGGGCAAAGCAGACAAAAAATGCAGTTTTACTCTACGCCGGGGGCCGGAGCGATTCGCGCGCGTTTACGGCTGGTTCTCTCGTGGGATACGGACAATACCGACCTCGATCTTCATGTTGTTACGCCTGACGGTGAACATGCCTGGTACGGTAACACGGTGCTGAAAAACAGTGGCGCACTGGATATGGACGTCACGACGGGGTACGGACCAGAGATTTTCGCCATGCCAGCGCCGATTCACGGGCGCTATCAGGTGTATATCAACTACTACGGCGGGCGCAGCGAAACGGAATTAACCACCGCCCAACTGACGCTGATCACCGATGAAGGATCGGTCAATGAGAAACAGGAAACATTTATTGTACCGATGCGTAATGCTGGCGAGCTGACGCTGGTGAAAAGTTTTGACTGGTGATTAATGGGGTTACCTTCGCTGTCGTTGTTCAAGAAAACGCCCGATAACTTTCGCTATCGGACGTTTTTGTTCGTTAATTCAACCGTTCAATCACCATCGCAATTCCCTGGCCGCCACCAATGCACAGTGTTGCCAGCCCCAGCGTTTTATCGCGTGCCTGCATGGCATGTAATAGTGTGACCAGAATACGAGCACCACTGGCACCGATAGGATGCCCGAGCGCGATGGCCCCGCCGTTGACATTCACTTTCTCAGAATCAAAGCCCAGGGTTTTCCCAACGGCAAGGAACTGTGCAGCAAATGCTTCATTAGCCTCAATGAGATCAATATCCGCCAGTTGCAGCCCCGCCAGTTGTAACGCTTTTTGCGTGGCAGGTACTGGACCCATACCCATCAATGCGGGGGGCACGCCACCGCTGGCATAACTTTTAATGCGAGCCAGGGGGGTAAGGCCTGCTGCCAGCGCCGCAGATTCTTCCATAATCACCAGAGCGGCAGCACCGTCGTTAATACCAGACGCGTTCCCGGCGGTGACTGTTCCTACTTTATCGAAGGCCGGGCGCAATGCGCCTAACGCTTCAGCCGTAGAATCCACTTTCGGGAATTCGTCTTGACTGAAGACGAAGGTTTTCTTCCGGGTGACAATATTTACCGGGACGATTTCGGCTGTAAAAGCACCGGACTCAATTGCGGCTGCAGCTTTACGCTGTGAATGTAGCGCCAGTTCATCCTGCATTTCACGGGTAATTCCGTACTCTTTAGCCACGTTTTCGGCGGTAATTCCCATATGATAACCATGGGTGGCGCACATCAGGCCATCGCGCAGGATTACGTCATAAACCTGTCCATCTCCAAGACGATAACCAGAGCGTGCTTTTGCATCGAGTAAGTAGGGCGCTAAACTCATATTTTCCATACCCCCCGCCACAATGCTCTGTGCCTGACCTGCCTGAATCGCCTGTGCAGCAAGCGCCACGCTTTTCAGACCTGAACCGCACACTTTGTTGACCGTGAATCCGCACACCGTTTCAGCTAGTCCGCTTTTTAGCAGCGCCTGACGTGCCGGATTTTGCCCCAGCCCGGCTTGCAACACGTTACCCATAATCACTTCATCAACGTGTTGTGAATCGATTTTTGCGCGTTCTATAGCGGCCTGGATCACCGTTGCCCCCAGGTCGATGGCGCTGGTGGAGGCGAGTGAACCGTTAAAGCTACCGATGGCAGTACGTACCGCACTGACGATGACACAATTTTTCATTTTTCTTCCTTTTATAAAGTTGCCGTCAGAACAGCGTTAAACCAATAACGAAAATGACGCCGGAGAAGAGCAGGGCAGTGATGCAATAGCCCATGATGTCGCGGACACCGAGTCCGGCTATTGCCAGTGCAGGTAGCGCCCAGAACGGTTGTGCCATGTTCATCCACTGTTCACCGTAAGCTATCGCCATTACTGATTTACCCAGATCGGCCCCTAGCGCCTGCGCGGCAGGAAGGACGAATGGCCCCTGAATAACCCAGTGTCCACCGCCAGAAGGCACGGCGAAGTTAATTAGCGCAGAGCTAAAAAAGGTCATCAGCGGGAAGGTATCTTTGTTGGCGACATTGATGAAAAATTCGGTGATCAGGCCACCGAGGCCGGAGTGTTCCATCATTAACTGGATCCCGGCATAGAAGGGGAATTGCACCAGAATCCCGGCGGTACTGCGCGCAGCCGCACTTACCGCCCGCATATAGGCCATCGGCGTTTTATGCAACAACAGACCGGCAATCATAAACATCAGGTTGACGGTGTTGATGGTGATGTTGAATCCCTTCTCGGAGAAGTACAGCACCAGATAAGCAATGCCCAGAGCACCAATAATCAACGCCAGGATGCGACTTTCTTCCAGTTTCTCTGAAGGTGGGGCGTCTGCAGGGAGCTTCTTCTGGAAATCCGCTTCTTCCAACAACAGCTTCGGATCGATACTCACCACGTCGGAAGGCTTAGGCGTCATCATGCGGGTGATAAACGGCATCACCACAATCAGGGCCAGGGTGATAAAGATGTTGTAGCCAGTAAACAGGGTATCGCTGACCGGAATTAACCCTGCGACGTGCTCAACGGGATTCCCCGGTGTTGCTGCCAGTAGCGGCATTGAGCCGGAAAAACCACCGCCCCAGGTGAGAAAGCCGATATAGGCGCAAGCGATCAACAACGGATAGTCGGAGCCTGGTACCCGACGTGCAACTTCGCGAGCAAACATTGCGCCAACCACCAGACCGAATCCCCAGTTGATTACACAGGCGACGGAACCAAAAAAGGTGACTAACATGACCCCTTGGGTAGGCGTTTTGGCTGCTGACGCCGCAGTACGTAACAAACTTTTCACCGGACCAGAACTGGCGAGTGCATGCCCGGTCACGATGATGAGCGCCATCTGCATCCCGAATGCCAGCAGATTCCAGAAGCCGTCACCCCATAGTTTCACCATGCTGAAAGGGGTTTGTGGCGTTAACCAGAGAGCTACGGCAAAGGTGATTAATGTCAGTAGCATGGCGAAGATCAGGGGATCGGGAAGCCAGCGACTGACAAAGCGCGTCATAAAACGCGAGATGCGACCGATCATAGCGCCCCCTGTGGGAGCAAAAGATCATCAGCGACGGCGAACTGCGCTTCAGTTTTGGCACGCACAGTTTCTAAATCACAACCTTCGGCAATTTCAGTGAGCCACATCTTGCCATCGATAAAGCGGAACACCGCCAGTTCTGTCACCAGCATATGAACTGCGTGAAGCGCGGTTAGCGGCATGGTGCATTGACGTAAAATTTTTGCTGAACCATCTTTGGCGCAATGTTCCATGGCAATGATCACTTTGCGCGACCCGGTCACCAGATCCATCGCACCACCCATACCAGGCACCATTTTTCCTGGCACGACCCAGTTGGCGAGATTGCCTTGTTCATCGACCTGTAAGCCACCGAGTACACAGGCATCAATATGACCACCACGAATCAGCGCAAATGACATCGCGCTATCGAACATCGCCGCGCCGGGTAAAACACCGCACGGTTGCCCGCCAGCGTTCACCAGATCGGGATGCGCTGTCGTGACCGGGCCTAAACCGAGGAAGCCGTTTTCCGATTGCAGAGTGATATGAATACCCTCCGGTAAATAATTGGCGACCATTGTGGGTAAACCGATCCCTAAGTTAACGATGTCACCATCACAAAGTTCCTGCGCCACGCGGCGCGCAATACGTTGTTTCGCGTCCATTATTTGCTCTCCTGTGGAATGATGATGTGGTCGATAACAGCGCCGGGGGTGACGATGTGGTCGGGGTGCAATTCGCCGGTGTCGACCAGTTCGTCGGGTTCCACCAGCGTGATGTCTGCTGCGAGAGCAATCAGGGGGTTAAAGTTGCGGGCGCTGAGTTGGTAGGTGAGGTTTCCGAGTGCGTCGCAACGGTGGGCGCGGATCAACGCCAGGTCTGCCCGCAATGGACGTTCAAGCAACCAGGTTTTGCCATCGAGGGTGAGCGTTTGTTTGCCTTCTTCGACGACGGTGCCGACACCGGTTGGGGTGAGAAAACCACCAAGTCCGGCACCGCCACAGCGAATTTGCTCAATCAATGTACCTTGCGGTACGAGAACGACCTCCATTTCGCCAGAAATCATGCGCCGTCCGGTTTCCGGGTTAGTGCCAATATGTGAAGCGATGACTTTGCTGACCCGACCGTTGACAATCAGCGGGCCAGTACCAGTATCAATAAATGCCGTGTCATTGGCGATTAAGGTCAGATCCCTGACACCGGATTCCAGTAATGCCTCAACGAGGCGGGGAGGCGTGCCAATTCCCATAAAACCGCCAACCATAATGGTCATGCCATCACGAAAGAAGCTGGCGGCGTCCTCTATGCTCATCAATTTTGTTTTCATTTTTTATCCCTCTTGAATACACCGTTGTGGGTACACAGAAGGCATAGCAAGGGGAGTGCCAGAATGAAATTATGCGAAATAATTTCTAATAGATTGAAAATATTGAAATAAAAAGGAGGGTGGTGGTGAGGGGATATTGCACTGCTATGCAGGATTTTGCGCACTGTGCAAATTTCTGCATAGCAGTTTTTGTCTTACGCACCGGCTGGATCAATGCCGTATTCTTGCAGTTTGTACATTAACGCACGGCGACTGATACCGAGCATCAGCGCGGTGCGAGTACGGTTTCCTTCCTGTTGCTCCAGCACTTCAATAATGATCCGTTTCTCTTCGCGCTTAATTTCTTCTTTGAGATTGCGCTCGCCCGGTGGCGTGCTTTTCACATCGTGATTCATACAGACAGGCTGGCGAAATTGTGGTGGTAGATCTTCTGCAAAAATTACCGGTCCCGAGTTCATTACCACCGCGCGCTCAATGACGTTAGAAAGCTCACGGATATTGCCAGGCCACGACCAGGCGGTAAGCAATGACATTGCGCTGGGGTCGATTTCGATAATATCGCGTTGGTTTTCGCTACTGAATTTTTGCAAAAAATGATTGGCTAAGAGGGAAATGTCTTCTCGTCTCTCGCGAAGTGGCGGCAACATTAAATGAATCACATTGAGTCGATAAAAGAGATCTTCACGGAAAGTACCTTCTTTTACCATCGCGTCCAGGTTGCGATTGGTAGCGGCAATGATGCGAATATCGACTTTGATGGTTTGATGGCCGCCTATGCGTTCAAATTCCCTCTCCTGCAAAATGCGCAACAATTTAGCCTGCAATACCAACGGCATTTCACCAATTTCATCAAGGAATAATGTGCCGCTGTCGGCACGCTCAAACAGTCCCTGGCGCAGGGTCAGTGCACCGGTAAATGCGCCTTTTTCATGACCAAAAAGTTCGCTTTCCAGCAGGGATTCTGGTAGCGCGGCACAGTTAATTTTAATAAATGGCCCATTGGCGCGGCGGGAGTTGTAATGGATCGCCCGGGCAATCAGCTCCTTACCAGTACCGCTTTCGCCACTGACTAACACGCTGGCCTGCGAGAGGGCAATTTTTGCCGTGTCTTTGCAGATCGCCTTCATGACCGGGCTACTGGTTAATATATGGCCCCACTGCCAACTGGCACTTAGCGCTTGATGTAGCTGGCGAATCTCTTTTTTCATTGACTGCAACTGCAATGCGCGCTGCACGACCAGGTTCAGCTCATCCAGATCAAACGGTTTGATGACGTAATCAAACGCACCACTGCGTAAGGCTTCTACTGCCGTTTCGACTTCGGCATATGCGGTCATCAGGACAATGGGCGTGCGTGGATTATGACCACGCATCGCTTTTAACGCACTGATACCATCCATTTCCGGCATACGGATATCCATCAGCACCACGTCCGGTTGCACACGGGTGAACAGTGGCAATGCTTCATTGCCGTTACAGGCGCAATGAGTGTCATACCCCTGCAAAGAAAAAGCGGTGGATAGCATGCGACGCACATTCTCTTCGTCGTCAACAATCAGGATTCGGTAAACAGCATTCATAAGGGCAAATTTTCCTGCGGATCAATCGGTAAGATAAGGGTGAATGTGGCACCGCAGCCGGGCAGGCTGGCGACGCGAATATCGCCTTGGTGCGCATTAATAATTCGTTGGCTTAAGGCAAGGCCAAGTCCTGTGCCGGACGCTTTAGTGGTAAAGAAGGGATCAAAGATTTTTCTCTGTAGAGACAGCTCGATGCCGCAGCCGTTGTCTTCAATCGTGATCGCCTGCTGGTTAGCCGTATACATCCATGTGCGAATGCGGATTTCCCCGCGCGCGGTGATAGCTTGCACGGCATTGATCAACATATTCAGGATTACCTGCTTGAGTAGTTCCCGATCAGCCACGATCGCTGTGAGTGACGGGTCAAGTTCTGTAATAAAGTCGAGCCGTGCCTGTACGCCGGAGGTTTGGGCAAGAATCAGCGTCTCTTCGATCAAGGCATTGAGATACACTTGTTGCCACTGGCTTTTACGTGGGCGGGAAAAATCCAAAAGCTGCTGAATAACTTTATTAATGGAATCAATCTCATTCTGTACAATTGACAGATATTCCTGATGTTCTGGCTGAGGTGTCTGCTGGCGAATGATTTGCACGTAACCCCTGATGGCGGTGAGAGGATTGCGTACTTCATGGGCTACGCCTGCCATCAGTTCCCCAAGGGTGGCGAGTCTTTCTGTCTGCGCCAGTCGCCGTTGGCTTTCTTTACGTGCCGTCAGATCGGAGAAAATCACTAAAGCGCCAATCATTTCACCATGTCCGTCATGGATTCGGCTGGTGGTGGCGCTGATTTCAATGGTTCGGTCGCGTCCGGGATAGCTGATTTCCAGCGCCATATGTTCGATACCATGCGCCAGCGTATCAAGAACCGGACTATAAAAATGGGTGTTGGCAAAGAGGGTGGCGTAAGGCTGGCCTACCAGTTCCTGACGTTTGTATCCGGTGATGGCTTCCGCTGCAGGATTCATGGTGATCACATCGCCTTGTCGGTCAATGGCAATCACTGCATCGGCGGCATTTTCAATAATCAGGTCATTGAGTGTTTTCGATTCACGAAGCGCGTCGGCAAGGTTATTCACACAACGGCTGATTTGCCCTAGTTCGCCAGGTAGCGGTGGCAATTGCGTCGGATTATTCTGCGCCAGCGTCGACAGACCCGCAGTGATGATATCGATGTTGGCGCTTAAACGGCGAGAAAAAAGCACAATCAACAGCAGGCTAATCAGCAGACCGGCAGAAAGGACAATGATTATCCGCACGTCCATTTTCCATGCCTGACGACGAATATCCTCCGTTAATTCATTCGCCCAGATATAACCAAGCACGATGCCCTGGCGTTCTATTGGGATCATGGAATTCATAATATCGCCGCGGACTTGCCTGCCGGAAAAGAGTTGTGGCGTGTTGGTTTGCATGACGATATTGCCGGGATGATCCGGGGTGATACTAATACCTACATTGCTTTGATAGAGTGCCGATGGGGCATAAGTGATAATTGCGTCCAGTTCTTTGTGGTAATAGCCAGCCCCGACACCGGGAAAAGCTTGGGTAATACGTTCGGTAATAGGAGCCAACTCATGATTCAGCGCCCGGATGCGTGCCTCACGAGGCAGATGTTGGTAAAGCGCAAAGCGTTCTTCCAGTGCGGCGTTCAGCAACTGCACAACCGCCGCTAATTTTTTCTCTTTTTCAGATAAGACCGCTGACCGACCCTCAGTTTCTACGATATAACCAATAGATAGCGTCGGAATGATGACCATCAGGATTGCCATCATAATGAGCTGGTTGCGCAGACGACGTGGGTACAACCACTTCAGAGAGTGCATGCTGGGTATCCGGGTTGTTTTTCAGGCAAACGACGATTATCAGGGGTTAAGGTAATGATTTCTCGGCGGTGTATCATATTCCAGAGAAGAGAGAACATTGCGGTGGCACGCTTTTACCGCTACCTTAACCACACTCCATCGTTCACCTGAGGCGGAGCTTCGCCCCTTTGAAATACCTTGCTTCTTTTCGCACAACCCTGAAAGTCTCGCGCTACATGTTCAGAGCGCTGGCGTTATTGATCTGGCTGTTGATTGCTTTTTCATCAGTGTTTTACATCGTCAACGCTTTACATCAACGAGAATCTGAGATTCGTCAGGAATTTAATCTGAGCTCCGATCAGGCTCAGCGGTTTATTCAGCGCACCTCTGATGTCATGAAAGAGCTGAAGTACATTGCTGAAAATCGCTTATCCGTGGAAAACGGCGTGCTTTCTCCGCGTGGGCGTGAAACGCAAGCGGATGTGCCGGTTTTCGAACCGCTGTTTGCTGATTCCGATTGTTCCGCAATGAGCAACACATGGCGAGGCTCCCTGGAGTCACTGGCGTGGTTTATGCGCTACTGGCGCGATAACTTCTCTGCGGCTTACGATCTCAACCGCGTGTTTTTAATCGGCAGCGATAATCTCTGTATGGCTAACTTTGGCCTGCGTGATATGCCCGTCGAACGCGACACCGCTCTGAAAGCCCTGCATGAACGCATTAACAAATATCGTAATGCGCCACAGGATGACAGTGGCAGTAACCTTTTCTGGATCAGTGAAGGGCCGCGTCCTGGGGTGGGGTATTTCTACGCGCTGACACCAGTTTATCTGGCAAACCGTTTGCAAGCGCTTTTAGGCGTAGAACAGACAATTCGGATGGAGAACTTCTTCCTGCCGGGTACGTTGCCAATGGGCGTCACCATTCTTGATGAAAATGGCCATACCCTGATTTCGCTGACCGGACCGGAAAGTAAGATCAAAGCTGAACCACGTTGGATGCAGGAGCGATCCTGGTTTGGCTATACGCCAGGTTTCCGTGAGCTGGTGCTGAAGAAAAATTTACCGCCGTCTTCGCTAAGTATTGTCTATTCAGTGCCTGTTGATCAGGTGCTGGAACGTATTCGCATGTTGATACTTAACGCGATTTTGCTGAACGTGATTGCGGGTGCTGCATTGTTTACTCTCGCACGGATGTATGAGCGACGTATTTTTATTCCGGCGGAAAGTGACGCCCAGCGACTGGAAGAGCATGAGCAGTTTAACCGCAAGATAGTCGCCTCTGCGCCTGTGGGCATCTGCATTTTGCGAACTGTCGATGGCGTCAATATTTTGAGTAACGAACTGGCGCACACCTATCTCAACATGCTTACGCATGAGGATCGTCAACGGCTGACGCAAATTATTTGTGGCCAGCAGGTCAATTTTGTCGATGTCCTTACCAGTAACAATACCAATCTACAGATCAGCTTTGTTCATTCGCGCTATCGTAATGAAAACGTGGCAATTTGCGTACTGGTAGATGTGTCTTCACGTGTGAAGATGGAAGAGTCGCTGCAGGAAATGGCGCAGGCAGCAGAACAGGCGAGCCAGTCAAAATCGATGTTCCTTGCTACCGTCAGCCACGAACTGCGAACGCCGCTGTATGGCATTATTGGTAACCTGGATCTATTACAAACCAAAGAGTTACCAAAAGGTGTTGACCGTCTGGTGACGGCAATGAATAACTCTTCCAGCCTGTTATTGAAAATTATTAGCGACATTCTCGATTTCTCGAAGATTGAATCGGAACAGTTGAAAATCGAACCACGCGAGTTTTCACCGCGCGAAGTCATGAACCACATCACCGCCAACTATTTGCCGCTGGTGGTACGCAAGCAACTTGGTTTGTACTGTTTTATTGAGCCAGATGTACCGATGGCGCTCAATGGCGACCCAATGCGCTTACAGCAGGTGATCTCCAACCTTTTAAGTAATGCTATTAAATTTACTGATACCGGCTGCATTGTTCTGCATGTTCGCGTTGATGGCGATTATCTTTCTATTCGCGTACGCGATACCGGAGTGGGTATTCCGGCGAAAGAGGTGGTGCGGTTATTTGATCCGTTCTTTCAGGTAGGGACGGGCGTACAGCGTAACTTCCAGGGGACTGGTCTGGGACTGGCGATTTGTGAAAAACTGATCAGCATGATGGACGGTGACATCTCGGTGGATTCTGAACCGGGAATGGGTAGCCAGTTTGCGGTGCGTATTCCACTGTATGGCGCGCAGTATCCGCAGAAAAAAGGTGTCGAAGGATTAACGGGTAAACGTTGCTGGCTGGCGGTACGCAATGCGTCGCTCTGTCAGTTCCTTGAAACCAGTTTGCAACGTAGCGGTATAGTTGTTGCAACATATGAAGGGCAGGAACCGACTTCCGAAGATGTGTTGATCACCGATGATGTGGTGAGTAAAAAATGGCAGGGCAGGGCGGTTGTGACTTTCTGTCGTCGCCATATCGGCATCCCTCTGGAGAAAGCCCCTGGTGAATGGGTACATAGTGTGGCAGCCCCGCACGAGTTACCGGCATTGCTGGCGCGCATCTATCTGATAGAGATGGAGAGTGACGATCCTGCTAACTCTCTGCCGTTGACCGACAAAGTGGTCAGCAATAACGACGATATGATGATTCTGGTCGTGGACGATCATCCGATTAACCGTCGCCTGTTGGCCGATCAGCTTGGATCTTTAGGCTATCAGTGTAAGACGGCGAATGATGGTGTTGATGCGCTTAATGTTCTTAGTAAGAATCACATTGATATTGTGTTAAGTGATGTCAACATGCCGAATATGGATGGTTACCGGTTAACGCAACGTATCCGCCAGCTGGGACTGACGCTGCCGGTAATAGGGGTAACGGCCAATGCGTTGGCTGAAGAGAAACAGCGGTGTCTGGAGTCCGGTATGGATAGCTGTCTGTCTAAGCCAGTGACGTTGGATGTCATAAAACAGACGTTGACGATTTATGCCGAAAGGGTCAGGAAAGCGCGGGAATCGTAGGTGCGTTCGGTGCAAATGCCAGATGCGACGCTGGCGCGTCTTATCTGGCCTACAAAGTTGTAATATATTGAAATATTAGAATTTGTAGGCCGGATAAGGCGTTTACGCTGCATCCGGCAATCGGAGCTTATCTGGACTGCGGGAAATTACTCTTTATCCGCCGGACTTAACGTCACAGAAGAGAGATAATTCAACAGAGCGATATCGTTCTCGACACCCAGCTTCATCATTGCGGATTTTTTCTGGCTACTGATGGTTTTAATACTCCGGTTCAGCTTTTTAGCAATCTCGGTAACCAGGAAGCCTTCTGCAAACAGGCGCAGAACTTCACTCTCTTTTGGTGAGAGGCGCTTGTCACCGTAACCGCCAGCGCTGATTTTCTCTAACAGCCGAGAAACGCTTTCCGGAGTAAATTTCTTACCTTTTTGTAGCGCTGCCAGCGCTTTCGGCAGGTCGGTCGGCGCACCTTGTTTCAGAACGATCCCTTCGATATCCAGGTCCAGTACCGCGCTAAGAATAGCCGGGTTGTTGTTCATGGTCAGAACAATAATCGACAGACTTGGGAAGTGGCGCTTGATGTACTTGATTAAGGTAATGCCATCGCCGTATTTATCGCCAGGCATGGAGAGATCGGTAATCAAAACATGCGCATCCAGCTTCGGCAGGTTATTGATCAGTGCTGTAGAGTCCTCAAATTCGCCGACAACATTCACCCACTCGATTTGCTCAAGTGATTTGCGAATACCGAACAAGACTATCGGATGGTCATCAGCAATAATTACGTTCATATTGTTCATGTAATAGGCTACCTTGCTACAGCAAGCTCTTGACATAGCTGTCAATGTCGCTGATGTATTTTTCTATTCCTGGGACATCCTTCTCGCGAATAAGATGTTCCAGCGTTTCACATAACTGCTTGCCGGGTACCAGATTAAGCATGGCAAACACGCCTTTCAGACGATGAGCCGTTTGGGCTAACGCAGCAAAGTCACTGGTTGCTGCCTCAGTATATAGCCTCTTAACATCATCCGGTACTGTGTCTACAAAGAGCGCATAATAGCCGCTGGCATGGAGTTGTGCATTTTCATCTCCGCCCAGAGGCGATTCTGTCACCTCTTCCTGCGCCAGTTGCACTTCGATTAATTGTAAGACCGCTTCCTGCATAGCGTTGCTCATATTGAAGTTGACGCACAATTGACCAGGCCCAATTTCCCGTACGCCAGACTCATCATCGCTTAAAAGCAAGCCAGAGGCAGTAAGATTAGACGGATTATCCGTTAAAAAGATATCATAATCTTGACTAATTAATCTTTCATCCGGTGTGATGCAGGTTGCCCCCCAATTTTCTAACTGGCGAGTGACAATATTCCGAATTTCTGCGGAAGTTATGTCCATCATCACGCTAACATCATCCAGTAAACGCTCTTCTTCCTCTTCGACTTCCGGTTCCGCAGTGGGCATTTTGATATGCACGGAGTAACGTGTACCAAGCTCGTCGCGCGTTTTGATGTTTAAATGACCGCCTAGCTTGCGCGCCAACTGGTCGCTCAACCAGAATGCCAACGGGTCCGCCTTGCCGTAGCGATCTCTTTGGGTCTGGTTGATAAACGGGAAGTGTAAATTATCCATTTCATGAATGCTTATGCCATCTCCGGTGTCAAGAATGCGGAAAGTCAGACGTTCTTCAGAAGATTCGTCCTGATCAACCTCAAGGGTAATTTTCCCCATTTGCGTTGAGGTGACAGCATATTGCATCAGTAACAGCAAAATACGGCGTAGGGCCTCGCGATCTCCGCAGCGCATATCGTGAGCTTTTAGATGATTGTTAATCAGTAACTGCAGACCTTTACGCTTGATGGCTGGCAACACGGAAGGCACGACTTCATCAATTAAATCCTGCACGGAGAAAAGCTCGCTCTCGCTTTTCCAGCTATCGTCGGCAAGCATATTCGCTAACTGGATTTCGTCGACCAGGTGCACCAGCACATCAGCTTGATTCGCCAGTTGTTTGCTTTCAGGTGTGTTGAGTTTGGCTGCGCTTTCCGCCAGGGTGTGTGCAGGTTCTTTTAGTGCGTCGCCAATATTTTTCATAAAGGCCATCCGGCCTTGCTGATTCTTCTCGTACAGACGCTGCGCCTGCTTGAGTTTCTTGTTCACCAGTACTTCGCGATCTTGATCGCGAATGATGAAGATTTGTGTACGCGGCGCGACCTGGCTGCGAAACATACGGATCTCATACAGTTCGTTGTTAATCGTCGCCTGAATGATGCCCTGGTGCTGTTCTGCCATCGTGGTGATGTTTTGCAGATTCAAATGCGGCAGCAGGTGATCGGCAATTTTGTTGCTTATGACTGTTCGATTCGATTCCTGATCGTGAACCAGCAGGCCGAGCGGCAGCAGTGACACGATCTCTTCATTGATAGCCCGCAAAATGCGCAGTTCATTGTTCACTGCCGTGCTGGGTATGCTTTCAGTGGTGCGGCCAGAGAAATGGCGGAAGGTTGTATAGCCAAACAGCGCCAGCGCCAGCAAACCGATGTTCAGCAGCAGCGGCAGGAGAATGTTTTGCAACGTATCCAGCAGCAATGTGCCATAAGGAACCTGCCAAACCAGACGCATATCCGTGGAGTTGAGCGCCGAAGATATTTCAATCTTCGAACTATTAAAGTGGATACTGACGCTATCCGTCGCTTCTTTTTCATTATTATTGGTTCCCGCTGCTGCCGCGTCTGGCTCCAGACGGAAGCTATCCAGCGGCATCCCCGGCGGGATCAAATCATTAATAGGCAGATCAAAAGCTACTACCGTCGCCAGATGTCCCGGCTGGTTAAAGGTGGTGCGCAGGGTAAAATAATGACCGTTCTGCCATGCCAGGCGGCGCAGGTTAGAAAAACTTTCGCGTTCATCCAGGGCGTTGGCCTGTTGCAACATCTCTGCTCGACGAGAATCAACAATGTCACTGACGGTCGACTCTTTAAATCCCGAGGTGAGATCTTTGAGCGGTAGGGTAGAGATCAAAACCAGGCTGTTATCCTGGCCGTTCAGATAGTACATTGACCAGGGAACATTCTCTGCGCCCCACAATGTGTCCAGATAAGTGGACATCCTTTGGGTCATTTCAAGCGTTGAGTTGTCGTGAGAACCAAAGATCAGGGCTTCCGTTTTGCGGCGCGGTTTTTCCAGATAATAAACATCCTGTTTCAGGCGCGTCTCCTGCAAACCTTCGCTGGAGGAGGTAGAGGCCGTTGCGGCAATGTTGTCGTAGATCTGCCAGGTCACATAACGCCAGGTATCGACGCGCTTTTGTATGGCATGGGTAATATCAACAATCTGGTAGCTTTTATCTTTCAGCCAGGCGTTAACGGCGCTTTGCACCATTACACCCATCGTCACCAGTAACACAATGATCAACAGTAAAAAGAAGCGGGTAATGCTCCCCGGTAGGAGTGAAAAGCGGGTCGTGGCCGTTGTCTCTTTCTGACGCATTAGTGTTTATGACCTGTTAAAACTTCGCAAAGTGATAGGGCAGTATAAAGGGTACAGTGTGAAATTCCAGACTCTTACCTGATTGATGTTAAGGCATTCGCCGACGATATTTCACATTTTGCGCTGCGGTAAATAAATGTACAAATGCGTTGGTAATGTACAAATAACTCACAGGCGTGGAAAAAATTATCAGGAAAATAGCGCAGATAGATTTTGTCGGTAATTGTTGTCGTTTTTTACGAAATAGTTAACGATTGTTATAATTTTGCTACAGTAGCACAAGAAAATAAAAGATGTGTAAAGAAGGGTAAAAAAAACCGGATGCGATGCATCCGGCCGAAATAGGGGTAAACAGACATTCAGAAATGAATGACGGTAATAAATAAAGTTAATGATGATAGCGAGAGATATTTTAGTTGCGAGTGAAGAATTTGTTTTAACATTCAGTGCGGTCAAAGACTTAAGATTAAGTTATTGTTTTAAAGGTCGAAATAATCTTACTTGATGTTTAGTGCGTTATTTGCTCAACCATTAGGATCTGAAAAAGTTCCATCATATTTACATTTTGAAATATCTATGTGGATATTTGAAACATCTTAAAAGTTTTAGTATCATATTCGTGTTGGATTATTCTGCATTTTTGGGGAGAATGGACCTGCCGACTGATTAATGAGGGTTAATCAGTATGCAGTGGCATAAAAAAGCAAATAAAGGCATATAACAGAGGGTTAATAACATGAAAGTTAAAGTACTGTCCCTCCTGGTCCCAGCTCTGCTGGTAGCAGGCGCAGCAAATGCTGCTGAAGTTTACAACAAAGACGGCAACAAATTAGATCTGTACGGTAAAGTAGACGGCCTGCACTATTTCTCCGACAACGACAATGTTGATGGCGACCAGACCTACATGCGTCTTGGCTTCAAAGGCGAAACTCAGGTTACTGACCAGCTGACCGGTTACGGCCAGTGGGAATATCAGATCCAGGGCAACGCTCCGGAAAGCGAAAACAACTCCTGGACCCGTGTGGCATTTGCTGGTCTGAAATTCCAGGACATCGGTTCTTTCGACTACGGTCGTAACTACGGCGTTGTTTACGACGTAACTTCCTGGACCGACGTACTGCCAGAATTCGGTGGCGACACCTACGGTTCTGACAACTTCATGCAGCAGCGTGGTAACGGCTTCGCGACTTACCGTAACACCGACTTCTTCGGTCTGGTTGATGGCCTGAACTTTGCAGTTCAGTACCAGGGCAAAAACGGTAGTGTAAGCGGCGAAGGCATGACCAACAACGGTCGTGGCGCTCTGCGTCAGAACGGCGACGGTGTCGGCGGTTCTATCACTTATGATTACGAAGGCTTCGGTATCGGTGCTGCAGTTTCCAGCTCCAAACGTACTGATGATCAGAACAGCGTTGCTTACATCGGTAACGGCGACCGTGCTGAAACCTACACTGGTGGTCTGAAATACGACGCTAACAACATCTACCTGGCTGCTCAGTACACCCAGACCTACAACGCAACTCGCGTAGGTTCCCTGGGTTGGGCGAACAAAGCACAGAACTTCGAAGCTGTTGCTCAGTACCAGTTCGACTTCGGTCTGCGTCCGTCTGTAGCATACCTGCAGTCTAAAGGTAAAAACTTGGGTACCATCGCTGGTCGTAACTACGACGACGAAGATATCCTGAAATATGTTGATGTTGGTGCTACCTACTACTTCAACAAAAACATGTCCACCTACGTTGACTACAAAATCAACCTGCTGGACGACAACCGTTTCACCCGTGACGCTGGCATCAACACTGATGACATCGTAGCTCTGGGTCTGGTTTACCAGTTCTAATCTCGATTTATATCGAACAAAGGGCCTGCGGGCCCTTTTTTCATTGTTTTCAGCGTACAAACGCGTTTTTTTGGTGTACTCTTGCGATCGTTCGCATGAGGATAATCACGTATGGAAATAAGCTTTACCCGCGTGGCATTGCTGGCTGCCACGCTCTTCTTTGTCGGTTGCGATCAAAAACCACAACCCGCCAACCCCCACGCTACTGAAGTTACTGTTCTTGAAGGCAAAACCATGGGAACCTTCTGGCGTGCCAGTATCCCGGGCATTGACACCAAACGTAGCGCCGAGCTCAAAGAGAAGATTCAGACCCAGCTGGACGCTGACGATCAGCTGCTTTCGACCTATAAAAAAGACTCCGCGCTGATGCGCTTTAACGACTCGCAAAGCCTGACACCGTGGCCGGTAAATGAAGCCATGGCGGATATCGTCACCACCTCGCTGCGTATTGGCGCAAAGACCGATGGCGCAATGGATATTACCGTCGGGCCGCTGGTGAATCTGTGGGGCTTTGGCCCGGAACAACAACCGGTACAAATTCCGAGCCAGGAACAGATCGACGCGATGAAAGCCAAAACCGGCTTACAGCACCTGACGGTCATCAATCAGTATCATCAGCAGTACCTGCAAAAAGATCTTCCGGATTTATATGTCGACCTTTCGACCGTAGGCGAAGGTTATGCGGCCGATCATTTGGCACGCTTGATGGAGCAGGAAGGTATTTCCCGCTACCTGGTGTCGGTGGGCGGGGCGCTGAACAGCCGCGGTATGAACGGCGAGGGCCAGCCGTGGCGAGTGGCGATTCAAAAACCAACCGATAAAGAAAACGCGGTTCAGGCGGTAGTGGATATCAACGGTCACGGTATCAGCACCTCCGGCAGCTATCGCAATTATTACGAACTGGACGGCAAACGCCTTTCTCATGTTATTGATCCGCAAACCGGACGACCTATCGAACATAATCTGGTGTCCGTGACGGTGATTGCACCGACGGCGCTGGAAGCCGACGCCTGGGATACAGGTTTGATGGTGCTCGGGCCAGAGAAAGCCAAAGAAGTCGTCCGCCGGGAAGGGCTGGCGGTTTATATGATCACCAAAGAAGGCGATAGCTTTAAAACCTGGATGTCGCCGCAGTTTAAAAGCTTCCTGGTGAGCGAAAAAAATTAAAGCGCAAGATTGTTGGTTTTTGCGTGATGGTGACCGGGCAGACTAAAGGCTATCCTTAACCAGGGAGCTGATTATGAAAAACGCCACACGCTTAACTGACGATCAACGCTGGCAATCGGTCCTAGCCCGCGACCCGCACGCCGACGGCGAATTTGTTTTCGCCGTGCGTACCACGGGTATCTTTTGCCGTCCGTCTTGCCGCGCCAGACATGCCTTGCGGGAAAACGTTTCTTTCTATGCTGATGCCAGCGAGGCGCTTGCCGCTGGCTTTCGTCCCTGCAAACGCTGCCAACCTGATAAAGCCAACGCCCAGCAACATCGGCTGGATAAAATCACCCGCGCTTGTCGACTGCTGGAACAGGAAATGCCTGTAACGCTGGAGGCCTTAGCTGACCAGGTGGCGATGAGTCCGTTCCATCTGCATCGTTTATTTAAAGCCACGACCGGAATGACGCCAAAAGCCTGGCAACAGGCCTGGCGCGCTCGACGTTTGCGCGCATCGCTGGCGAAAGGTGAGAGCGTCACCCAGGCGATTCTGAACGCTGGATTTCCCGACGGCAGTAGTTATTACCGCAAAGCCGACGAAACGCTGGGAATGACGGCTAAACAGTTTCGTCACGGCGGCGAAAACCTGGCTGTGCGTTATGCGCTGGCTGATTGTGAGTTGGGCCGTTGCCTGGTGGCAGAAAGCGAGCGGGGGATTTGCGCGATTCTGCTGGGCGACGATGACGGGATGTTGATTAACGAACTCCGTCAAATGTTTCCTGCCGCCGACAACGCGCCTGCTGACCTGATGTTTCAGCAACATGTGTGTGAAGTGATTGCCAGCCTCAATCAGCGCGATACGCCGCTGATGTTACCGCTGGATATTCGGGGAACCGCTTTTCAACAACAAGTCTGGCAGGCGCTACGCACTATACCTTGTGGTGAAACGGTGAGTTACCAGCAACTGGCGAACGCGATTGGCAAACCTAAAGCCGTTCGCGCGGTAGCCAGTGCCTGCGCCGCCAATAGATTAGCTATTATTATCCCTTGTCATCGGGTAGTACGCGGTGATGGCGCACTTTCTGGTTACCGCTGGGGCGTGTCGCGCAAAGCGCACTTGCTGCGCCGCGAAGCTGAACATGAGGAGAGGTAATGTTGGATCTGTTTGCTGATGCTGAACCGTGGCAAGAATCGCTGGCTCCCGGCGCGGTTATTTTGCGCCGTTTTGCTTTTAACGCTGCGGAACAACTGATGCACGATATCAGTGACATTGCCAGCCAGTCGCCGTTTCGCCAGATGGTCACCCCCGGGGGATATACCATGTCGGTAGCGATGACCAACTGTGGGCATCTGGGCTGGACTACCCATCGGCAAGGCTATCTCTATTCGCCCATTGATCCGCAAACAAATAAACCGTGGCCCGCCATGCCGCAGAGTTTTAATGATTTATGTCAGCACGCGGCCACGGCGGCGGGTTATCCAGATTTCCAGCCTGACGCTTGCCTAATCAACCGCTACGCCCCTGGTGCGAAACTGTCGCTGCATCAGGATAAAGACGAACCGGATCTGCGCGCGCCAATTGTTTCTGTTTCTCTGGGCTTACCCGCGATTTTTCAATTTGGCGGCCTGAAACGAAATGATCCGCTAAAACGTTTGTTGTTGGAACATGGCGATGTGGTGGTGTGGGGCGGTGAGTCGCGGCTGTTTTATCACGGCATTCAACCGCTCAAAGCGGGGTTTCATCCACTCACCGCCGACTGCCGCTACAACCTGACATTCCGTCAGGCAGGTAAAAAAGAATAAAAATAAGAATTATTATTGCTGTGCGCGCGGAGATGTTTAAACTGCGGGCTGTAATTCATTGTCCGGGTTTTCTGCATGGAACTTCTTGTACTTGTCTGGCGGCAGTATCGCTGGCCATTTATCAGTGTGATGGCGCTAAGCCTCGCCAGTGCGGCATTAGGCATTGGCTTAATTGCTTTTATCAATCAGCGCCTTATTGAAACGGCGGATACCAGTCTGCTGGTGTTGCCGGAGTTTCTGGGTTTATTGCTGCTGTTAATGGCGGTCACACTGGGATCGCAACTGGCACTTACTACGCTGGGGCATCGCTTTGTTTACCGACTGCGTAGCGAATTTATTAAGCGGATTCTGGATACTCACGTCGAGCGTATCGAACAACTCGGTAGCGCCTCGTTGCTGGCGGGGTTAACCAGCGATGTGCGCAATATCACTATTGCGTTTGTTCGTCTGCCGGAACTGGTGCAGGGGATCATTCTCACAATCGGCTCAGCGGCGTATCTGTGGATGTTGTCCGGCAAAATGTTGCTGGTAACGGCTATCTGGATGGCGATCACCATCTGGGGCGGTTTTGTGCTGGTGGCGCGGGTGTACAAACATATGGCGACCCTGCGTGAAACCGAAGACAAGCTGTACACGGATTTTCAAACCGTGCTGGAAGGGCGCAAAGAGCTGACGCTTAATCGCGAGCGCGCCGAGTACGTGTTTAACAATCTCTACATCCCTGATGCGCAAGAGTATCGCCATCATATTATCCGCGCAGACACCTTCCATCTTAGTGCCGTGAACTGGTCGAACATTATGATGCTGGGCGCTATCGGCCTGGTGTTCTGGATGGCAAACAGTCTCGGTTGGGCTGATACCAACGTTGCCGCGACCTATTCGCTGACGTTGTTGTTCTTGCGTACGCCGCTGCTTTCGGCGGTTGGTGCGTTGCCGACGCTACTGACTGCGCAGGTGGCGTTTAACAAGTTAAACAAATTCGCGCTCGCACCTTTCAAAGCGGAGTTTCCGCGCCCGCAGGCGTTTCCCAACTGGCAAACGCTGGAGCTGCGTAATGTTACGTTTGCTTATCAGGATAACGCGTTTTCCGTTGGGCCGATTAACCTCACCATTAAACGTGGCGAACTGCTGTTTCTGATAGGTGGCAATGGTAGCGGCAAATCGACGCTGGCGATGTTGCTGACAGGTTTATATCAGCCGCAAAGTGGCAAAATTTTGCTGGATGGTAACCCCATCAGCGGCGAAAAACCGGAAGATTATCGCAAACTGTTTTCGGCAGTGTTTACCGATGTCTGGTTGTTTGATCAACTGCTGGGGCCGGAGGGGAAACCTGCTAACCCACAACTGGTTGAGAAGTGGCTGGCGCAGCTGAAAATGGGTCATAAGCTTGAGTTAAGTAACGGGCGTATTGTTAACCTGAAGTTATCGAAAGGGCAGAAAAAACGCGTGGCGCTGTTGCTGGCTTTGGCAGAAGAACGCGATATTATTCTGCTGGATGAATGGGCGGCGGATCAGGATCCACATTTCCGCCGTGAGTTTTATCAGGTGCTGCTGCCGTTGATGCAGGAAATGGGTAAAACAATTTTCGCTATCAGCCATGATGATCACTACTTCATCCACGCCGACCGTCTGCTGGAGATGCGTAATGGGCAACTTAGCGAACTGACCGGCGAAGAGCGCGACGCTGCTTCGCGTGATGCCGTTGCCCGGACGGCATAATATTTTGACGCTGACCTGGCGGGCTACTGTCGCCAGGTCAATATTCTAAAAATCCCTGCATTTCTAATAACCCTATAATTAATCAACGAAATTATAATGTTTATAAAATTAGAAGATAATTTATAAACATTATTTAAATGTTGTTACTTAAGTGTTACCGTTGATGCCGCGCAAATCTCACCTGCAATAAAGCGACTAAAAGTAAGGCATTAACAAGATGAAAAAAGTGACTGCCATGCTCTTCTCGATGGCCGTGGGGCTTAATGCCGTTTCGATGGCGGCAAAAGCGAAAGCGTCCGAGGAGCAGGAAACTGATGTACTGTTGATTGGCGGCGGCATTATGAGCGCCACGTTGGGGACCTATTTACGCGAGCTGGAACCGGAATGGTCGATGACAATGGTGGAGCGCCTGGAGGGGGTTGCGCAGGAGAGTTCGAACGGCTGGAACAACGCCGGAACCGGGCATTCTGCACTGATGGAACTGAACTACACCCCGCAAAACGCCGATGGCAGCATCAGTATTGAAAAAGCAGTCGCCATTAACGAAGCATTTCAGATTTCCCGCCAGTTCTGGGCGCACCAGGTCGAGCGCGGCGTGCTGCGTACTCCGCGTTCATTTATCAATACCGTTCCGCATATGAGCTTTGTCTGGGGCGAGGATAACGTCAATTTCCTGCGCGCCCGTTACGCGGCCTTGCAACAAAGTTCGCTGTTTCGCGGTATGCGTTACTCTGAAGATCACGCACAGATCAAAGAGTGGGCGCCGCTCGTGATGGAAGGACGCGATCCGCAGCAGAAAGTGGCAGCGACACGTACAGAAATCGGCACCGATGTAAACTATGGTGAAATCACTCGCCAGTTAATTGCTTCCTTGCAGAAGAAATCTAACTTCTCGCTGCGACTGAGTAGCGAAGTCCGCGCCCTCAAACGTAATGGCGATAACACCTGGACCGTCACCATTGCCGATCTGAAAAATGGCACTGTACAGAACATCCGTGCAAAATTTGTCTTTATCGGCGCGGGCGGTGCGGCGCTGAAACTGTTGCAAGAATCCGGTATCCCGGAAGCGAAAGACTACGCCGGTTTCCCGGTGGGCGGACAGTTCCTGGTTTCGGAAAACCCGAATGTGGTTAATCACCATCTGGCGAAGGTTTACGGTAAGGCATCCGTTGGTGCGCCGCCGATGTCAGTTCCGCATATCGATACCCGTGTGCTGGACGGCAAACGTGTGGTGCTGTTCGGGCCATTTGCCACCTTCTCAACCAAATTCCTCAAAAACGGTTCGTTGTGGGATCTGATGAGTTCCACCACCACCTCTAACGTGATGCCGATGATGCATGTCGGGCTGGATAATTTCGATCTGGTGAAATACCTGATTAGTCAGGTGATGTTGAGTGAAGAGGATCGTTTTGAAGCGCTGAAAGAGTACTATCCACAGGCGAAAAAAGAGGACTGGCGTTTGTGGCAAGCGGGGCAGCGCGTACAAATTATCAAGCGTGATGCCGACAAAGGAGGCGTACTGCGTCTGGGTACTGAAGTGGTCAGCGACCAGCAAGGGACTATTGCCGCGCTTCTGGGGGCATCACCGGGGGCGTCAACCGCCGCACCAATTATGTTGAATCTACTGGAAAAAGTGTTTGGTGATCGTGTTTCCAGCCCGCAATGGCAGGCCACGCTGAAAGCGATCGTTCCGTCTTATGGCAGCAAGTTGAACGGTGATGTGGCGGCAACAGAACGTGAATTGCAGTACACCAGCGAAGTGCTGGGGCTGAAATACGACAAGCCGCAGGCAGCAGACAGTACGCCGAAACCGCAGTTGAAACCGCAACCCGTTCAAAAAGAAGTGGCGGATATTGCGTTGTAATGATGTGCCACATCCGGCAGGGTATGCCGGATGTGGCGTAGGCCTGATAAGACGCGCCAGCGTCGCATCAGGCAACCGGCCAGGGCGTTAGATGTCGGATGCGGCGTAACCGCCTTATCCGACCTACGGGGTGGAGCACTTCACAGCGGTGTAGGCCTGATAAGACGCGTCAGCGTCGCATCAGGCAACCGGCTCGGGCGTTAGATGTCGGATGCGGCGTAACCGCCTTATCCGACCTGGCGGTTGCAGCACTTAACCGCGGTGTAGGCCTGATAAGACGCGTCAGCGTCGCATCAGGCAACCGGCTCGGACGTTGGATGTCGGATGCGGCGTAACCGCCTTATCCGACCTGGCGGTTGCAGCACTTCACAGCAGTTTAGCGAACTACCGCGTTCTCAATCTTCTCTTCCGCCTTCCAGATACGGTACTTCACATCCACATTGTCTGGCGTATACACCACGATCGGCAGCTTGCTGTTGTAACGCAGCATTCCGGTATCGCCGAGATATGCAGTGACAAACTTCTTCTCTTTTTTGCCATCCGGGCAGGCCATCATCGTCGAAACCGGGGAGCTAACTTTATCAAAGACATAATAATCATAGCCCCAGCCTTCCAGCGTTTTGCTTTCCAGTTTCCCGCCGAGACGATGCAAATTGCAGTCGACTTCCAGCGTCTGACCGATTAACAGTTCTACTTTCAGGGTAGATTCATCTTCTTGCGGGTTTAACTGAATCACCTGACGCTTCATCCCTTTTTCAGCTTGCGGATAAGGGGCGATTTTTTCCAGTGGCTGGACGCTTTCTGCCGCCCAGGCTGAAGTTGTGGCGAAAGCGGCAAACAACACTGCAGGTAGAATGGTCTTCATTTTTGCTTTCCTTCTTCATTTATAGGTTTTCACCGATGATGTCGCTGAAGGTTAACATATTCATCAGATTTATTAATTTGCTTTATGAATAATGCATAGAATATTCAGACAACTTTACCTTCTCTTTTGGAGTTATATGCTGATGGATGGGGAAGCCTGGAGGAATATCTTTGGTGAATTTATCGCTATGTAAAATTGTTTATAACCGGTTGAAATGTGAATAAAAGCCCATTTTTGCCAGCCTTCCCGCCACTCTTTTGATCCTGCTACAGGTTTTACCCCGATCGGGGTATGCATCTTTGACACATCCTTTAATATCTTAGCGCCTATAAAAATGGCTTATTAATTACGCGGTTTCTTTGGTCGCTCCAGCTTTGTGGAGCGCGTTAATGATGGAAGGTCAATGTGAAGATTGATGCATCCCGTCGGGGCATACTCACTGGTCGCTGGCGCAAAGCCAGTAACGGTATCCGTCCGCCCTGGTCCGGTGATGAATCTCATTTTCTGACCCATTGCACCCGCTGCGATGCCTGTATTAATGCTTGTGAAAACAACATTCTGCAACGCGGCGCGGGCGGCTATCCGAGCGTTAATTTCAAAAACAACGAGTGCAGCTTCTGTTACGCCTGCGCGCAGGCTTGCCCCGAATCGCTATTTTCTCCGCGCCACACCAGGGCCTGGGATTTGCAGTTCACCATTGGGGACGCGTGCCTGGCGTATCAGTCAGTTGAATGCCGCCGCTGTCAGGATAGCTGTGAACCAATGGCAATTATCTTTCGCCCGACGCTCTCCGGGATCTACCAGCCGCAACTTAATAGCCAACTTTGCAACGGATGTGGAGCATGTGCAGCCAGCTGTCCGGTATCAGCCATAACTGCGGAGTATCTCCATGCACACTAACTGGCAAGTTTGCAGCCTGGTCGTGCAGGCCAAAAGCGAACGAATTTCAGACATCAGCACCCAACTGAACGCCTTTCCCGGCTGTGAAGTTGCTGTCAGCGACGCGCCGAGCGGTCAGTTGATTGTGGTGGTGGAAGCAGAAGACAGCGAAACGCTGATCCAAACCATTGAGTCAGTACGCAACGTAGAGGGCGTGCTGGCGGTGTCGCTGGTTTATCACCAGCAGGAAGAGCAAGGTGAGGAAACACCATGAAACTCAGTCGTCGTAGCTTTATGAAAGCTAACGCCGTTGCGGCCGCTGCGGCGGCTGCCGGTCTCAGCGTGCCGGGCGTTGCCCGCGCCGTTGTTGGTCAGCAGGAAGCCATTAAATGGGATAAAGCGCCGTGCCGTTTCTGCGGTACTGGTTGCGGCGTTCTGGTCGGAACGCAGCAGGGGCGTGTGGTAGCCTGTCAGGGCGACCCGGACGCACCGGTTAACCGTGGTCTGAACTGCATTAAGGGCTATTTCCTGCCCAAAATCATGTACGGTAAAGACCGTTTGACGCAGCCGCTGCTGCGTATGAAAAACGGTAAATATGACAAAGAAGGCGAGTTCACCCCAATCACCTGGGATCAAGCCTTTGATGTGATGGAAGAGAAATTCAAAACCGCCCTGAAAGAAAAAGGGCCGGAGTCGATCGGTATGTTCGGTTCTGGTCAGTGGACTATCTGGGAAGGTTATGCCGCCTCCAAGCTGTTCAAAGCGGGCTTCCGTTCGAACAACATCGACCCGAACGCGCGTCACTGTATGGCGTCGGCAGTAGTTGGCTTTATGCGTACCTTTGGTATGGATGAGCCGATGGGCTGCTATGACGACATCGAGCAGGCTGACGCGTTTGTGCTGTGGGGCGCAAACATGGCGGAGATGCACCCGATCCTCTGGTCGCGCATCACCAACCGTCGTCTCTCTAACCAGAACGTCACTGTGGCGGTGCTTTCAACCTACCAGCATCGTAGCTTCGAGCTGGCGGATAACGGCATCATCTTTACGCCGCAATCTGACCTGGTGATCCTGAACTACATCGCCAACTATATCATTCAAAACAATGCGATAAATCAGGACTTCTTCAGCAAGCACGTTAACCTGCGCAAAGGGGCGACGGACATCGGCTACGGTTTACGTCCGACCCATCCGCTGGAAAAAGCAGCGAAGAATCCGGGTTCTGACGCCTCCGAACCGATGAGCTTTGAAGATTACAAAGCCTTCGTTGCCGAGTATACGCTGGAAAAAACCGCCGAAATGACTGGCGTACCAAAAGATCAGCTGGAACAACTGGCGCAGCTGTATGCCGATCCGAACAAGAAAGTCATCTCCTACTGGACGATGGGCTTCAACCAGCATACTCGTGGCGTGTGGGCCAACAACCTGGTCTACAACCTGCACCTGCTGACCGGCAAAATTTCCCAGCCGGGTTGCGGTCCGTTCTCCCTGACCGGGCAGCCTTCCGCGTGTGGTACTGCGCGTGAAGTGGGCACCTTTGCTCACCGTCTGCCTGCGGACATGGTGGTGACCAACGAGAAACATCGTGATATCTGCGAGAAGAAGTGGAATATCCCGAGCGGTACCATTCCGGCAAAAATCGGTCTGCACGCGGTGGCACAAGACCGTGCGCTGAAAGACGGCAAGCTGAATGTTTACTGGACCATGTGTACCAACAACATGCAGGCCGGGCCGAACATTAATGAAGAGCGTATGCCGGGCTGGCGCGATCCGCGCAACTTCATCATTGTCTCCGATCCGTATCCGACAGTCAGTGCGCTGGCCGCCGACTTGATCCTGCCGACCGCAATGTGGGTAGAGAAAGAGGGCGCTTACGGTAACGCCGAACGCCGTACTCAGTTCTGGCGTCAGCAGGTACAGGCACCGGGCGAAGCGAAATCGGATCTCTGGCAGTTAGTCCAGTTCTCCCGCCGCTTCAAAACCGAAGAAGTATGGCCGGAAGAGCTGCTGGCGAAGAAACCGGAACTGCGTGGCAAAACGCTGTACGAAGTTCTGTATGCCACCCCCGAAGTGAGCAAATTCCCGGTATCCGAACTGGCGGAAGATCAGCTGAACGATGAATCCCGCGAGCTGGGCTTCTATCTGCAAAAAGGGCTGTTCGAAGAGTACGCATGGTTTGGTCGCGGTCACGGTCACGATCTCGCGCCGTTCGATGACTACCACAAAGCGCGCGGTCTGCGCTGGCCGGTGGTGAACGGTAAAGAAACGCAGTGGCGTTACAGCGAAGGTAACGACCCGTACGTGAAAGCGGGCGAAGGCTATAAGTTCTACGGTAAACCGGATGGTAAAGCGGTGATCTTCGCGCTGCCGTTCGAACCGGCGGCGGAAGCACCGGATGAAGAGTACGACCTGTGGCTCTCTACCGGACGCGTCCTGGAGCACTGGCACACCGGCAGTATGACTCGCCGTGTGCCGGAACTGCACCGCGCCTTCCCGGAAGCGGTCCTGTTTATTCACCCGCTGGATGCGAAAGCGCGCGATCTGCGCCGTGGCGACAAAGTGAAAGTGGTTTCTCGCCGTGGCGAAGTCATCTCGATTGTTGAAACGCGCGGTCGTAACCGTCCGCCACAGGGCCTGGTGTACATGCCGTTCTTCGACGCCGCACAGCTGGTTAACAAACTGACGCTGGATGCGACCGATCCGCTCTCGAAAGAGACGGACTTCAAGAAGTGCGCGGTCAAACTGGAGAAGGTGTAAGCCATTATGTCCCGGTCAGCGAAACCTCAAAATGGTCGCCGCCGCTTTCTGCGCGATGTCGTTCGCACAGCAGGCGGGCTGGCTGCCGTGGGTGTGGCGCTGGGGTTACAACAGCAAACCGCACGCGCATCTGGCGTGCGGTTGCGCCCGCCCGGAGCCATAAACGAGAACGCCTTTGCCAGTGCCTGTGTGCGTTGCGGTCAGTGTGTTCAGGCTTGCCCTTACGACACCTTAAAACTGGCGACGCTGGCCTCTGGTCTGTCGGCGGGCACGCCATATTTTGTCGCACGGGATATTCCTTGCGAAATGTGTGAGGACATTCCGTGCGCCAAAGTGTGCCCGAGCGGTGCGCTGGATCGTGAGATCGAATCGATCGACGACGCGCGGATGGGGCTGGCGGTACTGGTGGACCAGGAAAACTGTCTCAACTTTCAGGGGCTGCGCTGCGATGTTTGTTATCGCGAATGCCCGAAAATTGATGAGGCCATCACCCTGGAGCTGGAGCGCAACACGCGTACCGGTAAACACGCCCGCTTTCTGCCGACGGTTCACAGCGACGCCTGTACCGGTTGCGGTAAGTGCGAAAAAGTATGCGTGCTGGAACAACCGGCAATCAAAGTGTTACCGCTGTCACTGGCGAAAGGGGAGTTAGGTCACCATTACCGCTTCGGCTGGCTGGAGGGGAACAATGGCAAATCGTAAACGTGACGCCGGGCGTGAGGCACTGGCGAAGAAAGGCTGGTGGCGTAGTCACCGTTGGCTGGTGTTGCGTCGCCTTTGTCAGTTCTTCGTGCTGGGAATGTTTTTGAGCGGCCCGTGGTTTGGTGTGTGGATCTTGCACGGCAACTACAGCAGTAGCTTGTTGTTCGACACCGTTCCGCTGACCGATCCGTTAATGACGCTGCAAAGCCTTGCCAGCGGTCATCTGCCGGCCTCGGTGGCGCTGACTGGTGCGGTGATTATCACCGTGCTCTACGCCCTGGCAGGAAAGCGATTATTTTGCAGCTGGGTCTGCCCGCTGAATCCGATTACCGATTTAGCAAACTGGTTACGCAGACGATTTGACCTTAATCAGTCTGCGACGATCCCTCGCCACATTCGCTACGTGCTGTTGGTGGTCATTCTGCTGGGATCGGCCTTAACTGGCACGCTCATCTGGGAATGGATCAACCCCGTTTCCCTGATGGGGCGCAGCCTGGTAATGGGCTTCGGCAGCGGCGCGCTGCTTATTCTCGCGCTGTTTTTATTTGATCTACTGGTCGTGGAACACGGCTGGTGCGGCCATATTTGTCCGGTCGGCGCGCTGTATGGCGTGCTGGGTAGCAAAGGTGTGATTACCGTTGCGGCCAGCGATCGGCAGAAATGTAACCGCTGTATGGATTGTTTTCATGTTTGCCCGGAACCGCATGTACTACGTGCCCCGGTGCTGGATGAACAAAGCCCGGTGCAGGTCACCAGCCGCGATTGCATGACGTGCGGTCGCTGCGTGGATGTCTGTTCTGAGGATGTATTTACAATAACTACACGATGGAGTTCGGGAGCGAAATCATGAAAAGCCATGACCTGAAGAAAGCGCTGTGTCAATGGACGGCGATGCTGGCCCTGGTGGTAAGCGGCGCGGTTTGGGCGGCTAATGGCGTCGATTTTAGCCAGTCGCCGGAAGTATCCGGGACGCAGGAAGGGGCCATTCGGATGCCAAAAGAGCAGGATCGGATGCCGCTGAACTATGTGAATCAGCCGCCAATGATCCCGCATAGCGTTGAAGGTTATCAGGTAACGACCAATACCAACCGCTGCTTGCAGTGCCACGGTGTCGAAAGCTATCGCACCACTGGCGCGCCGCGTATCAGTCCTACTCACTTTATGGACAGCGACGGCAAAGTGGGCGCGGAAGTGGCTCCGCGTCGTTATTTCTGTCTGCAATGTCACGTACCGCAGGCCGATACCGCGCCAATCGTGGGGAATACCTTTACCCCATCAAAAGGTTACGGGAAATAAGAGGTTATTATGGGAAATTCTGACCGTAAGCCTGGTCTGATTAAGCGCCTGTGGAAATGGTGGCGTACCCCCAGCCGTCTGGCGCTGGGGACGCTGCTGTTGATCGGTTTTGTCGGCGGCATCGTCTTCTGGGGCGGCTTTAACACCGGGATGGAAAAAGCCAATACCGAAGAGTTCTGCATTAGCTGCCACGAAATGCGTAACACGGTGTATCAGGAATACATGGATTCCGTGCACTACAACAACCGTAGCGGCGTCCGTGCGACCTGTCCGGATTGTCACGTTCCGCACGAGTTTGTGCCGAAGATGATACGCAAGCTCAAAGCAAGTAAAGAGCTGTATGGTAAAATTTTTGGCGTTATTGACACGCCGCAGAAATTTGAAGCTCATCGCCTGACGATGGCACAGAATGAGTGGCGGCGCATGAAGGACAATAACTCGCAGGAGTGCCGTAACTGTCACAACTTCGAGTATATGGATACAACCGCCCAGAAATCGGTTGCCGCGAAGATGCATGACCAGGCAGTGAAAGATGGGCAAACCTGTATTGATTGCCATAAAGGGATAGCGCACAAGCTGCCCGATATGCGTGAAGTCGAGCCAGGTTTTTAACAGGGTTATTGCTTGGGTATGCTTGAAGTCAGAGAGTTACTTTGTGAGCGGGATGAACGAACCTTATTTAGTGGCTTGTCATTTACGCTGAACGCAGGAGAGTGGGTACAAATCACCGGTAGCAACGGCGCGGGGAAGACAACGCTTCTCCGTTTGCTGACGGGGTTGTCTCGCCCTGACGCAGGCGAGGTTCTCTGGCAAGGGCAGCCCTTGCATCAGGTACGCGACAGCTACCATCAAAACCTGTTATGGATAGGCCATCAGCCGGGGATCAAAACCCGGCTGACGGCGTTAGAAAATCTGCACTTTTATCATCGCGATGGCGATACCGCACAATGTCTGGAAGCCCTGGCGCAGGCCGGGCTTGCCGGATTCGAAGATATTCCGGTAAATCAACTTTCTGCCGGGCAACAACGCCGCGTCGCTTTAGCGCGTCTGTGGCTGACCCGTGCCACGTTATGGATCCTCGACGAGCCTTTTACCGCGATTGACGTTAACGGCGTCGATCGTCTGACCCAGCGTATGGCGCAGCATACGGAGCAGGGGGGGATTGTGATTCTGACTACCCACCAGCCGCTCAACGTTGCTGAAAGTAAAATTCGCCGCATTTCACTGACGCAAACGAGGGCCGCATGATGTTCTGGCGCATTTTCCGTCTTGAGCTGCGCGTGGCGTTTCGCCATAGCGCCGAAATCGCCAACCCGCTGTGGTTCTTCCTGATTGTTATTACCCTTTTTCCACTCAGTATCGGTCCGGAGCCGCAACTGCTGGCGCGTATTGCGCCGGGCATTATCTGGGTTGCTGCGCTGCTTTCATCCTTGCTGGCACTGGAGCGACTGTTCCGTGACGATTTGCAGGACGGCAGTCTTGAACAATTGATGTTGTTGCCGTTACCCTTGCCCGCCGTTGTGCTGGCGAAGGTGATGGCGCACTGGATGGTAACCGGTCTGCCGTTACTCATCCTTTCGCCCCTGGTAGCAATGCTACTGGGAATGGATATTTATGGCTGGCAAGTGATGGCGTTAACGCTACTGCTGGGAACGCCTACGCTTGGCTTTCTCGGTGCACCGGGCGTGGCGCTGACAGTGGGGCTTAAGCGCGGTGGTGTGCTGCTCAGCATACTGGTGTTACCGCTGACTATCCCATTACTCATCTTTGCCACCGCCGCGATGGACGCGGCTTCTATGCATTTGCCCGTTGACGGGTATCTGGCAATTTTAGGCGCGTTGCTGGCAGGCACCGCGACATTAAGTCCTTTTGCGACGGCGGCAGCGTTACGAATCAGCATTCAATAACGCTGGATTACTGATTTTTGTTCGAGTCTGGTATCGAAACTATGTGGAAAACACTGCATCAACTGGCGATCCCACCACGGCTGTATCAAATCTGTGGCTGGTTTATACCGTGGCTGGCAATTGCCAGTGTGGTCGTGCTTACCGTTGGCTGGATCTGGGGATTCGGCTTTGCTCCGGCTGATTATCAGCAGGGAAATAGCTACCGCATTATCTACTTGCATGTACCTGCGGCGATCTGGTCGATGGGCATTTATGCATCAATGGCGGTGGCAGCGTTTATTGGCCTTGTCTGGCAGATGAAAATGGCCAACCTGGCGGTGGCGGCGATGGCCCCCATTGGTGCCGTGTTTACCTTTATTGCCCTGGTTACCGGCTCTGCATGGGGAAAACCGATGTGGGGCACCTGGTGGGTATGGGATGCACGCCTGACTTCTGAACTGGTGCTGCTGTTTCTGTATGTGGGTGTGATTGCCCTGTGGCACGCCTTCGACGACCGCCGTCTGGCGGGCCGTGCGGCAGGTATCCTGGTGCTGATTGGCGTGGTGAATCTGCCGATTATTCATTACTCCGTGGAGTGGTGGAACACCCTGCATCAGGGATCAACGCGGATGCAGCAAAGTATCGATCCGGCGATGCGTTCGCCGCTGCGCTGGTCGATTTTTGGCTTCCTGCTCCTGTCTGCCACGCTGACGCTGATGCGGATGCGTAATTTGATTTTGCTGATGGAAAAACGCCGTCCGTGGGTGAGTGAACTGATACTGAAAAGAGGCCGTAAATGACCCCTGCATTTGCTTCCTGGAATGAATTTTTCGCAATGGGCGGTTACGCCTTTTTTGTCTGGCTGGCGGTGGTGATGACCGTTATTCCGCTGGTGGTTTTGGTCGTGCACTCGGTGATGCAACATCGCGCAATTCTGCGTGGCGTGGCGCAACAGCGGGCGCGTGAGGCGCGTTTACGTGCTGCGCAACAGCAGGAGGCTGCATGAATATTCGCCGTAAAAACCGCTTGTGGATTGCCTGTGCCGTGTTGGCAGGGCTGGCGCTGACTATCGGTCTGGTGCTATATGCGCTGCGCTCGAATATCGATCTCTTTTATACGCCGGGGGAAATTCTCTACGGCAAGCGTGAAACTCAGCAAATGCCGGAAGTCGGTCAGCGTCTGCGCGTTGGCGGGATGGTGATGCCGGGTAGTGTGCAGCGCGATCCCAATTCGCTGAAAGTGACCTTCACCATTTACGACGCTGAAGGCTCAGTGGATGTCTCTTACGAAGGCATTTTGCCGGATCTGTTCCGTGAAGGGCAGGGCGTTGTGGTGCAGGGCGAGCTGGAAAAAGGCAATCATATCCTCGCAAAAGAAGTGCTGGCGAAACACGACGAAAACTACACGCCGCCTGAAGTTGAGAAAGCGATGGAAGCTAACCACCGTCGCCCGGCGAGTGTTTATAAGGACCCAGCATCATGATGCCGGAAATTGGAAACGGGCTGCTGTGCCTGGCGTTAGGGATTGCGCTGCTGCTGTCCGTGTATCCGCTATGGGGCGTGGCGCGCGGAGATGCGCGCATGATGGCGTCTTCCCGCTTGTTTGCCTGGCTGCTGTTTATGTCTGTGGCTGGCGCGTTTCTGGTGCTGGTCAACGCTTTCGTGGTCAACGACTTTACCGTCACCTATGTTGCCAGCAACTCCAATACCCAGCTTCCGGTGTGGTATCGCGTGGCGGCTACCTGGGGCGCGCATGAAGGCTCGCTACTGCTGTGGGTGCTGCTGATGAGCGGCTGGACCTTTGCGGTGGCGATTTTTAGTCAGCGTATTCCGCTGGATATTGTGGCCCGCGTACTGGCGATAATGGGGATGGTCAGCGTCGGCTTTTTGCTGTTCATTCTCTTTACCTCTAACCCATTCTCACGCACGCTGCCGAACTTCCCGATTGAAGGGCGCGATCTTAACCCGTTGTTACAGGATCCGGGGCTGATCTTCCATCCGCCTCTGCTTTATATGGGGTACGTGGGTTTCTCGGTGGCGTTTGCTTTTGCCATTGCTTCTTTGCTGAGCGGGCGTCTGGACAGCACTTATGCGCGTTTTACTCGCCCGTGGACGCTGGCGGCGTGGATTTTCCTGACGCTCGGCATTGTGCTCGGTTCCGCATGGGCCTATTACGAACTCGGCTGGGGTGGCTGGTGGTTCTGGGATCCGGTAGAAAACGCCTCGTTTATGCCGTGGCTGGTGGGGACTGCGTTGATGCACTCGCTGGCGGCGACTGAACAGCGTGCCAGCTTCAAAGCGTGGACATTACTGCTGGCAATCAGTGCCTTCTCGTTGTGTCTGCTGGGGACTTTCCTGGTGCGTTCCGGCGTGCTGGTATCGGTACACGCGTTTGCGTCTGATCCGGCGCGCGGCATGTTTATCCTCGCCTTTATGGTATTGGTGATTGGCGGTTCGCTGCTGCTGTTTGCCGCGCGTGGACACAAAGTTCGCTCACGCGTAAACAATGCGCTGTGGTCGCGGGAATCTTTGCTGTTAGCGAACAACGTTTTGCTGGTCGCCGCGATGCTGGTGGTGTTGCTGGGGACGCTGCTGCCGCTGGTGCACAAGCAACTGGGACTGGGCAGCATTTCGATTGGCGAACCGTTCTTCAACACCATGTTTACCTGGCTGATGGTGCCGTTTGCACTACTGCTTGGTGTCGGTCCTCTGGTGCGCTGGGGACGCGATCGACCGCGTAAAATCCGCAATTTATTGATTTTCGCCTTTATCTCTACGCTGGTGCTGTCGCTGCTGTTGCCGTGGCTGTTCGAAAGCAAAGTGGTGGCGATGACGGTGCTCGGCCTGGCAATGGCCTGCTGGATTGCGGTGCTGGCAATTGCAGAAGCGGCGCTGCGTATTTCACGCGGCACGAAAACCACCTTCAGTTATTGGGGGATGGTGGCGGCTCACCTGGGGCTGGCAGTGACAATTGTTGGTATTGCTTTCAGTCAGAACTACAGCGTTGAGCGTGATGTGCGCATGAAGTCCGGCGATAGCGTCGATATTCATGAATATCGCTTCACCTTCCGTGATGTTAAAGAGGTGACTGGTCCGAACTGGCGCGGCGGTGTGGCGACTATCGGCGTAACGCGAGATGGCAAGCCGGAAACGGTGCTGTATGCGGAAAAACGTTATTACAACACTGCCGGGTCGATGATGACCGAAGCGGCGATTGACGGCGGCATCACCCGTGACCTGTACGCCGCGCTCGGTGAAGAACTGGAAAACGGTTCCTGGGCTGTTCGTCTCTACTACAAACCTTTTGTTCGCTGGATCTGGGTGGGCGGGCTGATGATGGCGCTGGGCGGGCTGCTGTGCCTGTTTGATCCTCGCTATCGTAAGCGCGTGAACCCGCAGAAAACTGCGCCGGAGGCTGTATGAAGCGCAAAGTATTGTTAATTCCTTTGATTATCTTCCTGGCGATTGCCGCGGCGCTGCTGTGGCAGTTGGCGCGCAATGCCGAAGGGGATGATCCGACCAATCTGGAATCTGCGCTCATTGGCAAGCCGGTGCCGAAGTTTCGCCTCGAATCACTGGACAATCCGGGGCAGTTTTATCAGGCGGATGTGCTGACTCAGGGCAAACCAGTGCTGCTTAACGTCTGGGCGACCTGGTGTCCGACCTGCCGTGCGGAACATCAATATCTGAATCAGCTTTCTGCGCAGGGTATCCGCGTGGTTGGCATGAACTATAAAGACGATCGCCAGAAAGCGATTAGCTGGCTGAAAGAGCTGGGTAATCCTTATGCGTTAAGCCTGTTTGACGGTGACGGCATGTTAGGGCTGGATCTGGGTGTCTATGGCGCGCCAGAAACGTTCCTTATTGACGGCAACGGCATCATTCGCTATCGCCATGCGGGCGATCTGAATCCTCGCGTCTGGGAAGAAGAGATCAAGCCGCTGTGGGAGAAATACAGTAAGGAGGCCGCACAATGAGGTTTTTATTGGGCGTGCTGATGCTGATGATCTCCGGCTCAGCGCTGGCGACCATCGACGTGTTGCAGTTTAAAGATGAAGCACAGGAACAACAGTTCCGTCAGCTCACTGAAGAGCTGCGCTGCCCGAAATGCCAGAACAACAGCATTGCTGATTCCAACTCGATGATTGCCACCGACCTGCGCCAGAAAGTGTATGAACTGATGCAGGAAGGTAAAAGTAAGAAAGAGATTGTCGATTATATGGTGGCGCGTTACGGCAACTTCGTCACTTACGATCCGCCGTTAACGCCGCTGACCGTGCTGCTGTGGGTGCTTCCGGTAGTGGCTATTGGCATTGGCGGTTGGGTCATTTACGCCCGCTCGCGGCGGCGTGTACGGCTGGCGGTGGAGGAGTTTCCTGAACAAAGCGTGCCGGAAGGTAAGCGTGCCGGATTTGCTGTTTACCTGCCGGGTATTGTGGTGGCGTTGATTGTAGCAGGCGTCAGCTACTACCAGACCGGCAATTATCAGCAGGTGAAAATATGGCAGCAGGCCACGGCACAGGCTCCGGCGTTGCTGGACAGGGCGCTGGATCCGAAAGCCGATCCGCTCAACGAAGAAGAGATGTCGCGCCTTGCGCTGGGGATGCGTACTCAACTGCAAAAAAATCCGGGAGATATAGAAGGCTGGATTATGCTTGGCCGCATTGGCATGGCGCTGGGGAATGCCAGTATCGCGACTGATGCATACGCTACTGCATATCGCCTCGATCCGAAAAACAGTGATGCCGCACTGGGATACGCTGAAGCGTTGACACGTTCATCTGATCCCAACGACAACCGCCTGGGTGGTGAACTGCTACGTCAGTTGGTAAGAAGCGACCACAGCAATATTCGTGTGTTAAGCATGTATGCGTTTAATGCCTTTGAGCAGCAGCGATTTGGCGAAGCCGTTGCCGCGTGGGAGATGATGTTGAAACTCTTACCTGCCAACGATACTCGCCGTGCGGTGATTGAACGTAGTATTGCGCAGGCGATGCAACATTTGTCGCCGCAGGAGAGTAAATAAAAAGAGGCCCAATGGTGATGCCATCGGGCCAGACTGATGACAAAGTGCGCTTAGTTTATGCCGGATGCGGCGTGAACGCCTTATCCGGCCTACAAAATCGTGTAAATTCACTAAATTGATCGATCCGCGTAGGCCTGATAAGCGTAGCGCATCAGGCAGTTTTGCGTTTGTCATAAATCTCAGCCCGATGGTGATGCCATCGGGCTATTTTTATTGTGCCCCGCGTTGTTGCAGGAACAGAATGGTGGCCGCCACGCGTGAGCGGACATTGAGTTTACGCAGCAGATTGCGAATATGTACTTTTACTGTCTGCTCGGAAATATTCAACACCGAGGCAATCTGTTTATTTGACAGCCCCTGTGCCAGTTCGTGCAGAACATCTAATTCACGCTCCGTTAGCACGCTGAAGGGGTCTTCTTCAGCGCCAAACATTTCGCGCTCGCGTAAGTACTGACTGACGCGTTCACTAAAGACTTTGCTGCCTTTTGCTCCGGCGCGAATCGCTTCCAGCAATACTTCCGGGTCGCTATCTTTCAACAGATAACCGTCTGCGCCAGCGTCTATCAGTGCAAAGATATCGCTGGAGGCATCAGACACTGTCAGGATTATAATCTGCGCGGTAACGCCATCCCTGCGCAAGGCATTGAGGGTATCCAGACCACTCATACCTTTCATATTGAGATCCAACAAGATCACGTCGATATCCAGTCTATTTGCCAGATCGATAGCACTAGCGCCGTCGCCTGCTTCGGCGACCACTTCAAAGCCAGGGTCAAGCTCCAGTAACTGACGAACACCGCGTCGCATAAGTGGATGATCATCCACAATCAGCACCTGAAAAGGCGTTGCTTCAGGCATAGTAGTCTCCTGAGGTTTTATTAGAATCATTATGTTTGAGCGTAGCGTTGGTAACGCTACCAGGCGCGTGAATGTTACCCCATTTTATGTATGGGCATGTAGTGAAAACTGTAAGTGTGGGTAGAGGGGCATTGACGTAGATATAAAAAAACCAACCTTTGCGGTTGGTTTTCTTGGGATTTTTGGTCGGCACGAGAGGATTTGAACCTCCGACCCCCGACACCCCATGACGGTGCGCTACCAGGCTGCGCTACGTGCCGACTCGTGGCTGCTTATACTACCGTTTTCCACAACGATTGCAAGTAAGATATTTTGCTAACTGATTTATAATTAATCAGTTAGCGATAAAACGCTTCTCGTCTGTCAGCACTTGCAATAACAAACTTAACTGTGGTTTTTCGTCTTTCACTCTTTCACCACGTAAGTTGTAAGTGCGGTATTTACCGTTATTGTTCAGCACCAGCGTCATTTTCGGTGTGGTAATTGCCAGCGTATCGTTATCCGCGGCTGTTACCCAGTAATGACGGCGTTCTGGGTTGAACAAGTCCTGACCTTGTGAATATTCGCTGGCAGGCGTGCTGACGTGCAGCAGGCGTTGCATCAGCGTCGTCATCAGGTCGGTATGATCGGTCAGGGCATTAATACGCTGTGCCGGTGTACCTGGCCAGTGAATGACTAATGGCACCTGAAGATGGCCACGTGACCAGTCAAAGGTTTCTTCATCTTCGCTCAGCGGAACGCCGTGACCAGCAGTGATAATCACCACCGTGTTGTCCAGTTTCCCGGACTCACGTAACGCATTCAGGACGCGATTGATTTGGTCATCGACATTACCAGCCGCGCGGCTATATTTCCGGGTAAATGCTTGCTGGTTGCTGTCGTCAATATTGGTGCCATTGAAAGATACCCACGAGAACCAGCGGTTATCTTCTTGCGCGTAGCGGCCAAGCCAGTTGATCCACTGCGTGGCGGTCTGTTCATCGGATTGTGTATGTACGCTCGGCATAGAGAAGTCTGACAACAATGCCTGACGATAAAGCGGACTGGTAAAGCCATCTGACGAGAATAGGCCCAACTGATAGCCTTGCTGGTTGAGCGCGGTAATTAACGCCGCAGGCGTACGGGTCGACAGAATACCGTCCATATAGCTTGGCGAGATGCCATAGAACAAGCCAAAGATACCGTTGTCGGTAGTGTTGCCGGAACTCATATGACGCGTGAACGAAATATTTTGCTCAGCAAAACCTGCCAGTGAAGGCATCTGCTTCTCGTAGCGTGAGTAGTTCAGCCCATCGACAGTAATCAACAGCACATTCTGCCCGGTGCCCATATCGCGGTAGCGCAATTCGCTTAACGGATACTGTACGGAAACAGCGTCTGGATTTCCTTGCTCGATCAGACGGCGTTGATACTCCTGTGCATCAAGCAGACCATGCTTCTCAAGAAAACGTCGCGCCGTCATCGGGTACGAAAGCGGCAGGTTGGCGCGCTGCATAGTGATAGGGCGATAGAAGTTAGCATCGGCCCAGATATACACTACGTGTGAGGCGATAAAGGCGATAAATAAGAATGCAGCCAGCGGACGGGCGAAGCGCCGACGACGCGTCAGACTGCGCAATTTTTGCCAGCTCCACGTCGCAAACACCAGTTCAATCAATAAAATAACTGGCACGCTGATAAACATTAGCTGCCAGTCGCGCGCCATCTCATTTTCGTCTGGGTTGATAACCAATTGCCAGACGATGGGATTAAGATGGAGATGGAAACGAGTAAAGACTTCGCTGTCGATCAGTAACAGCGTCATTCCCACAGTGGCCAGAATGACGGACAAAAACCTCATTAGCCTCTGTGAGCCGACGATAAAGGTCAGCGGGAAGAGGATCAGCAAGTAGGTGGCGAACACCAGAAAGCTGAAGTGGCCGATAATACTTACGTAGGAATAAATACGACCCGCAAGCGTTGTCGGCCAGTCGGCGATAAACAGGTAACGGCTGCCAATGACTAGTGAGAGCAGAATGTTGAACAGTGCAAACCAGTGCCCCCAGCTGACCATCTGGGAGACTTTTTCACGGTAGCGCTGACGATGAGTTACCATAACCTGTTATCTGTTTCCCTTAGTGCGCTTTGTCTTCGTTGATTGAGGACTGCAAAGCGCGGGCAAAAGAGTTGGCAATCGCCTGGCGTTGAGCCGGGGCAATGCTGGTATTGATAAGGTTAGTGACCATGTTGCCTAACACCATCAGGGAAAGGTCGGTCGGAGCCTTATGTTTTTCCAGTACGTTGAGCAGCTCTGCGAGCAATTGTTCAACCTGTTCATCACTGTAGCGGGAAATTTGTGGCATAAATCGAAATCAGTTAGTTGATGAAAGGGCAACATATTACCGTAGCAACGGTTTTTTTTCTGCTTTTTTATGCTTTCAATCATTCTCCTTACGCAGCCTTCTGTAAAATGGCCGCCAACTTTTATTGCGTCGCTTTACCGGTGGTGGTTGAATACCGCCCGGTCTTAAAGGAGAGTTTATCATGAGTCTGGATATCAACCAGATTGCTCTGCACCAGCTTATCAAGCGTGATGAGCAGAACCTTGAGCTGGTGTTGCGCGATTCATTGCTGGAACCGACGGAAACCGTCGTTGAGATGGTGGCAGAATTACATCGGGTCTATAGCGCCAAGAACAAAGCCTACGGTTTGTTCAGTGAAGAGAGTGAACTGGCGCAGACGCTGCGCTTGCAACGTCAGGGCGAAGAGGACTTTCTGGCATTTAGCCGCGCGGCAACTGGACGCCTGCGTGACGAACTGGCGAAATATCCTTTTGCTGACGGCGGTTTCGTACTGTTTTGTCACTACCGTTATCTGGCAGTGGAATATCTGTTGGTGGCAGTACTAAGCAACCTGAGCAGTATGCGCGTAAACGAAAATCTCGATATTAACCCGACCCATTATCTCGATATCAATCATGCGGATATCGTGGCGCGTATCGATTTAACCGAGTGGGAAACCAATCCGGAATCGACCCGCTATCTGACTTTCCTGAAAGGGCGAGTCGGACGCAAAGTCGCCGATTTCTTTATGGACTTCCTCGGTGCCAGCGAGGGGTTGAACGCGAAAGCGCAAAACCGCGGTCTGTTGCAAGCGGTCGACGACTTCACCGCAGAAGCACAACTGGATAAAGCAGAGCGACAGAACGTGCGCCAGCAGGTTTATAGCTACTGTAATGAGCAGCTGCAGGCAGGCGAGGAGATCGAACTGGAGTCGCTGTCGAAAGAGTTGGCGGGCGTCAGCGAAGTGAGCTTCACGGAGTTTGCTGCTGAAAAAGGGTATGAACTGGAAGAGAGCTTCCCGGCAGACCGCAGCACGCTGCGTCAGTTGACGAAGTTTGCCGGTAGCGGCGGTGGCTTGACCATTAACTTTGATGCGATGCTGTTAGGTGAACGCATCTTCTGGGATCCGGCAACCGATACGCTGACCATTAAGGGTACGCCGCCAAACCTGCGTGATCAATTGCAGCGCCGGACGTCTGGCGGCAATTAATCGGTTTTGTGTTCTGAATGCCAGATGCGGTGTGAACGCCTTATCTGGCCTGCAAAAAATAGCAATACCGTAATCAGGTATAATCTGCAGATACAAAAAACCCCGCCGGAGCGGGGTTTTTTACAACTTATTCAGCAATTAAGCGCGAACGAAGTCGATGTGCTGCAGCTTCGGTTTGTACGGGTGACGCTGTACGTCCTGAGCTTTAACTTTGATTTCTTTACCGTCAACAACGATGGTCAGAACTTCGCTGTAGAATTCAGCTTTAGCTTGCATGTTCATGACTTTGTCGTGATCCAGCTCGATAGCCAGCGGCGCTTCTTTGCCACCGTAGATGATTGCCGGGAATTTGTTAGCGGCACGCAGGCGGCGGCTCGCACCCTTACCCTGCTCTTTACGTACTTCTGCGTTGATAGTAAACATTTCTTTCTCTCTTAAATTAATCCTGCTACAGGCGACCCAGCAACAGGTAAGTGATCTGCTTTGCGTATGCAAAAGCGGGCGAGATTCTATACTCAATCGCCTTATACATCAATCAAAACTACCATTAACTGCGTAATTCGTGCGCCCGACGAAAACGACCTTCGTAATCGAACACTTTTTCACGCACTTGCCAGTACTGACCTTTCATGCGGGCGACGACAAAATCCGGGTGTCGCAGTAAGGCTTGCTGGGCGAGGATATCGGCGGCGGTGATCCAGCGCAGAGGGATGCCCGGTGTGCGCGTATGCGGGCGGATAAAAAGCTGCTCGAAGGCGGTACGCTGGGCGGGCGTTTGCAGACGGAAACGCTCACTCACATCCGCGCCGTCTTCATCGTAATAGGTGATTTTCAACCATTCGCCTTTCTCGTCGTGCCCATGCTGCAAAGACATGCCGCTACAGCGTAATACCAGCGCGTCTTTCAGTCGTAGCGCCGCTTTTAACATATCATCTGGATCAACCAGTACGGTGTCACATTCGCGGCAGCGGCGGGCGGCAATATCGTTTTCCGCGTTACATTGCGGGCAATTTTTAAAACGGAAACGGAAGTCACACTGTTCGCGATGACCGTCGTCATCTTCAAACCATCCCTGACAGCGGCGACCAAAGTGTTCAATCAATGTTCCGTCAGCGGTCGTTTTCCCCCAAAAAGTGTTGGCAAAACCGCAGGCAGGGCAGAAGACCTGTACCGGAACGTTGTCACTTTTGCCTTTCGGTGTACCGACCTCCGGCGCGTAGAGATCGTGAGGGTTACCCGCATAATCAAGAATTAAGCAATCAGTTTTGCCAGGAGCCAGACGCAGACCGCGCCCGACAATTTGTTGGTAAAGACTCACTGATTCGGTAGGGCGCAGAATGGCGATAAGATCGACGTGCGGGGCATCAAATCCGGTGGTCAGTACTGCGACGTTGACCAGATAGCGAAAACGCTGGGCTTTAAAATCTTCAATTAACACATCGCGCTCAGCGCCGGGGGTGTCGCCAGTAATCAGTGCAGCATCTTCGGCGGGTAGTAATCCCACAATCTCTTTTGCGTGTTCGACTGTCGCGGCGAAAATCATCACCCCTTTGCGCGTTGCAGCAAACTCCATAATCTGGCTGATGATGTGCGGGGTAATACGTTGTTGTTTTTTTAGCTCGCGGTTGAGATCGGCTTCGCTGAACAGCCCGTTGCTCTGCGCCTGCAAGCGGCTGAAATCATATTGCACTACCGGCATATCCAGCCGTTCCGGTGGCGTCAGATAGCCATGTTTAATCATATAGCGCAGCGGCAGCTCATAAATGCAGTCACGGAAAAGAGCTTTCTCGTCGCCGCGTACCATACCGTGATAATGAAACTGATAAATCCAGCCTTTACCCAGCCGAAAGGGCGTGGCAGTCAGCCCCAGCAGGCGTAAGTGGGGATTCACTTTTGTCAGGTGAGTCAGGATTTGCTGATACTGGCTCTCTTCGTCGTCACCAATACGGTGGCATTCATCGACAATCAACAGCGAAAACTCACCCTGAAAGGCTTCAAGATTACGGGCGACTGATTGCACGCTGCCAAAGACCACTTTACCGTGGCTCTCCTTGCGCTTTAGCCCAGCGGCAAAAATATCGGCTTCCAGCCCCAGCGCCTGATATTTTGCATGGTTTTGCGCCACCAGTTCTTTAACGTGTGCCAGCACCAGCACACGACCACGCGCCAGCCGTGCCAGTTCGGCAATCACCAGGCTTTTACCTGCACCGGTGGGCAGCACGATAACGGCAGGGGTTTTATGACGACGAAAATGGTTGAGCGTGGCATCCACGGCTTCTTGCTGGTATGGACGAAGTGTAAAAATCATGGTTTAGCGTAGGTAGATTAATCCGCTAATAGTATGCCACGGATCTTTTTCCCTTGAGGGAAGTTATTAGACCGCTATACTGGGCAGACAACAGTTCTGATTTTCGGGTCTATGCCCGACCTCCGTTTTTTACAGGCAAAATCACACACATGCGACTTGATAAATTTATCGCACAGCAACTCGGCGTTAGTCGTGCTATTGCCGGGCGTGAAATCCGCGGCAATCGTGTCACCGTCGATGGCGAAATCGTCCGCAATGCAGCGTTCAAACTGCTCCCTGAACACGATGTAGCTTATGATGGCAATCCGCTGGCGCAGCAACACGGCCCGCGTTATTTCATGCTCAACAAGCCCCAGGGCTATGTTTGCTCAACTGATGACCCGGATCACCCAACGGTGCTCTATTTTCTGGATGAACCTGTGGCGTGGAAACTGCACGCGGCAGGGCGGCTGGATATTGATACCACCGGTCTGGTGCTGATGACTGACGACGGTCAGTGGTCGCATCGCATTACTTCTCCGCGTCATCATTGTGAGAAGACCTATCTGGTGACGCTGGAGTCTCCGGTAGCGGACGATACGGCAGAACAATTTGCCAAAGGCGTGCAGTTACATAACGAAAAAGATCTCACTAAGCCAGCTGTGCTGGAAGTGATTACCCCTACGCAGGTCCGTCTGACCATCAGTGAAGGGCGTTATCATCAGGTGAAACGCATGTTTGCCGCCGTGGGTAACCACGTGGTGGAATTGCACCGTGAACGCATTGGCGGTATTACACTGGATGCAGATTTAGCGCCCGGTGAATATCGTCCATTAACTGCAGAAGAAATTGCCAGCGTCGGTTAACACTTTCATTTTATTCAGGAGCCCGTTGTGACCACTCGACAGCATTCGTCGTTTGCTATTGTCTTTATCCTTGGCCTTTTGGCCATGTTAATGCCGCTGTCGATTGATATGTATCTGCCCGCTCTGCCAGTGATTTCAGCGCAGTTTGGTGTGCCAGCGGGCAGCACACAGATGACCCTGAGTACCTATATTCTGGGTTTTGCGTTGGGGCAGTTAATCTACGGGCCGATGGCGGATAGCTTCGGGCGCAAGCCGGTTGTTCTCGGTGGTACGCTGGTGTTCGCGGCAGCAGCGGCGGCGTGCGCGCTGGCGCAAACCATCGATCAACTGATTGTGATGCGTTTCTTCCACGGTCTGGCGGCGGCTGCGGCCAGCGTGGTTATCAACGCTTTGATGCGCGATATCTACCCGAAAGAAGAGTTCTCGCGGATGATGTCGTTTGTCATGCTGGTGACGACCATTGCACCGCTGATGGCTCCGATAGTTGGCGGCTGGGTGCTGGTGTGGTTGAGCTGGCATTACATCTTCTGGATCCTCGCTGTGGCGGCAATTCTGGCTTCGGCAATGATCTTCTTCCTGATTAAAGAAACGTTGCCGCCAGAGCGTCGCCAACCGTTCCACATTCGTACCACTATTGGTAACTTTGCTGCGCTGTTCCGCCATAAGCGTGTCCTGAGTTATATGCTGGCCAGCGGTTTCAGCTTTGCCGGGATGTTCTCATTCTTAAGCGCCGGGCCGTTTGTCTACATTGAAATTAACCACGTCGCGCCGGAAAACTTTGGTTATTACTTTGCGCTAAACATTGTTTTCCTGTTCGTGATGACCATCTTTAACAGCCGTTTTGTCCGCCGCATTGGCGCGTTAAATATGTTCCGTTCTGGGCTGTGGATCCAGTTCATTATGGCGGCATGGATGGTCATCAGTGCGCTGCTGGGGCTGGGTTTCTGGTCGCTGGTGGTTGGCGTTGCGGCGTTTGTGGGCTGCGTATCGATGGTGTCATCCAATGCGATGGCGGTCATTCTGGATGAATTCCCCCATATGGCGGGAACGGCGTCGTCGTTGGCTGGAACTTTCCGTTTTGGTATTGGCGCAGTTGTTGGTGCTTTGCTTTCTTTGGCTACCTTCAATTCCGCATGGCCGATGATCTGGTCCATTGCTTTCTGTGCGACCAGTTCCATTCTCTTCTGTCTTTACGCCAGCCGACCGAAAAAACGGTGATCTATTGCACAACGGGGAAGCTAAAAGGCTTCCTTTGTTGATGCATGTCAACCGCAAATCTATCATTCCCCCGATATATGTTTATTTTATGTAAACTCAATTTATGTAAAAAGTCACATCATTGTAGTTAAAAAGGTTGAGTTAGATCGCAGAAACGGGTACATATAGCCCCGCAAACGTGACCACGTCCGCAGATATCATTTAAATCAGAACCATAGCGGCCACGCTGGCGAGGCATCAATCTTTACGATCTGTTGAAGGACAGATTGTTGATGATGTGTTAAAATTAATGTAAATAAATTGTGAAGTAAATGTGCTTCCGGGGAAAATAAGTGACTTCATTACAACTCTCAATCGTCCATCGACTGCCGCAGAACTATCGTTGGTCTGCTGGTTTCGCAGGTTCGAAAGTTGAACCGATTCCGCAAAATGGACAGTGCGGCGACAACAGCCTGGTGGCGCTTAAATTACTTAGCCCGGATGGCGATAACGCATGGTCGGTGATGTACAAACTAAGCCAGGCATTAAGCGATATTGAAGTTCCGTGCTCTGTTCTCGAGTGCGAAGGTGAGCCATGTCTGTTTGTGAATCGTCAGGACGAGTTTGCGGCGACGTGTCGACTGAAAAATTTTGGTGTGGCCATTGCCGAACCTTTCTCAAACTACAATCCATTTTAAGCGTCAGCTCAACGCCAGTAGCTGACGCGTATACTCCTGCTGCGGTGTGGCAAACACGCGCGCACACGGTCCTTGTTCCACCACTTCTCCCTGTCGCAGCACGATAACCTGATGACATAACGCGCGGACAACGTGCAAATCATGGCTGATAAACAAATAGGCCAGTTGATGCTTTTGTTGCAATGATTTCAATAGCGTCAATATCTGCGCCTGTACCGTTTTGTCGAGCGATGATGTTGGTTCATCAAGAATGATCAGCGAAGGCTTAAGAATTAATGCCCTGGCAATTGCAATACGTTGTCTCTGACCACCAGAGAACTCCGCCGGATAACGGTGGCGCGTTTCAGGATCTAACCCCACTTCATGCATTACGGCTTTCACTTGTTCTTCGCGTTGCACGGCAGAGAGCGTCGGTTGGTGAACCCGTAACCCTTCTTCAATAATCTGCAACACGTTGAGCCGCGGATTGAGCGAGGAGTTCGGATCCTGGAATACAACCTGAATGCGATGGCGGATTGGTAATAGCTGGCGACGATTTAAATTTTGCAATGGCTGACCGTCAAAGACGATGCTGCCCTGAGAGTTAATCAACCGCAGCAGCGCCAGCCCCGTTGTACTTTTGCCGGAACCGGACTCGCCCACTAAACCCAGCGTTTCACCCGCCCGTAGCGTAAAACTGACGTTTTTCACCACCACGTTATGATCGACGACGCGCTTCAGGATCCCTTTGCGAATGGGGAAGGCGACCTGAAGTTGTTCAACATCAAGCAACGTTGAGGCTGGTTGTGGCAACGGCACTGGATCGCCTGACGGTTCGCTGTTGAGTAACTTTTGCGTGTAAGGATGCGCAGGCGAGGCAAATAGCGTAACGGCGTTATTTTGCTCCACACAGCGACCGTTTTGCATTACCGCCACACGGTGGGCCAGTTTTCTGACAATGCTGAGGTTATGAGTAATAAACAGCATGCCCATATTCAGCTCGCCTTGCAGTTCGCGCAAAAGCTGCAAAATCTGCGCCTGGACAGAGACATCCAGCGCGGTGGTTGGCTCATCAGCAATCAATAACTCCGGCCGTGTGAGAAGAGCCATTGCGATCATCACCCGCTGGCGTTCACCGCCGGAGAGTTGATGCGGGTAATCCGTCAGCCGTTTTGCCGCCTGGCGGATACCGACGCGATCGAGGCAATTAAGGATTTCGCCACGTGCCGCTTCCCGACGCATCCCGCGGTGGAGTGAAAGTACTTCATAAAGCTGTTTTTCCAGGGTATGCAATGGGTTTAACGACACCATCGGTTCCTGAAAAATCATGGCAATCTTATTTCCCCGTACACCACGCAATGTTTGCTCGCTGGCATGAAGCAGCGATTCGCCATGAAAACGAATATCACCAGAGAGATATTCAACCGGCGGGGAAGGGAGTAGACGTAAAATCGACAGCGCGGTAACGCTCTTACCAGAACCAGACTCGCCCACCAGTGCCAGCGTTTCGCCAGCCTCAATGTGTAGTGAAACATCATTTACTACGGTACGTACGGTTTGCTGATGGCGGAAACCCACCGACAAATTTTCAATCGCTAACAGAGTTTGCGTCATACTACACCGCCTTATTAGGATCAAATGCGTCGCGGACTGCTTCACCAATAAAGATCAGCAAAGACAATAATATTGCCACCGACAGGAAGGCGGTGATCCCAAGCCACGGGGCCTGAAGGTTATTTTTCCCTTGTAATAGCAGTTCGCCGAGCGACGGTGAACCGAGCGGCAACCCGAAACCGAGGAAATCGAGCGAGGTCAGGGTGGTTATCGAACTACATAAAATAAACGGTAAAAAGGTTAGGGTAGCGACCATTGCATTCGGCAACATATGACGCAGAATAATACTGCGATCGCTGACGCCAAGCGCCTGCGCCGCGCGGATGTAGTCGAAATTGCGGGTACGTAAAAACTCCGCCCGCACCACGCCGACCAGACTCATCCAGCCAAATAAGACAGTAATTGCCAGCAGCCACCAGAAGTTAGGTTGCACAACGCTGGAAAGTAAAATAATCAAAAACAGTGTCGGCATCCCCGACCATACTTCAATAAAGCGTTGCCCCCAGAGATCGACTTTACCACCGTAATAACCTTGCAGCGCCCCCGCCAGTACGCCCATTACACTGGAGCAGAGTGTCAACATCAGACCAAACAGAACCGAGATCCTCGTGCCATACAGAATGCGCGCCAGCACATCGCCGCCATTGGCATCCGTTCCCAGCCAGTTTTGTCGGGAAGGCGGGGAGGGGAAGGGCTTGTCGGTGGAAAAGTTGATACTGGTAGCGCCAAAGCGAATCGGCGCCCACAGAACCCAGCCTTTATCTTCCAGCCGTTGTTTCAGCCACGGGTCCTGATAATCAGCCTGACTTGCCAGCGGGCCGCCAAAATCGCTTTCACTGTAGTTTTTCAGTAACGGGAAATACCAACTGCCGTCATAACGCACCAGCAACGGTTTATCGTTGGCGATAAGTTCAGAACACAAACTCAAACCAAACAAGACGAGGAAAATCCATAACGACCAGTAGCCGCGACGGTTATGGCGAAAACGCGCCCAACGGGCCTGATTGACGGGGCTGAGTCGCGACATTAACGTCCCTCAAAATCTATACGCGGATCGACCAGCGTATAGCTGATATCACTGACAATATTCAGCAGCAGGCCAATCAGGGTGAAAATATACAAGGTACCAAACATTACAGGATAATCGCGCGAGACGGTCGCTTCGTAGCCCAGTAAGCCAAGACCATTGAGCGAAAACATCACCTCAATCAGCAGCGAGCCGGTGAAAAACATGCTGATAAACGTCGCCGGAAAACCGGCAATCACCAGCAGCATGGCGTTGCGGAACACATGTTTCCAGAGAATATTTTTCTCACTTACCCCTTTCGCACGCGCGGTCACCACGTATTGCTTGCGTACTTCATCAAGGAATGAGTTTTTTGTCAGCATGGTGAGCGCCGCAAAGCCACCAATCACTGTCGCCAGCACTGGCAGCGTGATATGCCACAGATAATCGGTGATTTTCTTATACCACGGCAGCGAATCAAAGTTCGCGGATACCAGGCCGCGCAGAGGGAACAGGTCGAAATAGCTGCCGCCTGCGAAGAAGACTATCAGCAGGATGGCAAACAAAAAGGCAGGAATGGCGTAGCCGATGATGATAAACGCGCTACTCCAGACGTCAAAGCGGCTACCGTTATAAACAGCTTTGCGAATGCCTAACGGAATCGACACCAGATAGATAATCAGCGTGCTCCACAATCCGAGTGTGATGGAAACCGGCAGGCTGTCTTTAATCAGCGTCAGCACCGAGGCGCTGCGAAACAGGCTGTCACCAAAATCAAAGCGAATGTAGTCCCAAAGCATTTTGAAGTAACGTTCGTGGATCGGCTTATCGAAACCGTAGCGATGGGTGATCTCAGCGATCACTTCTGGATCTAACCCGCGTCCGCCACGGTAATTACTGTCGCTGATATTGCCGACGCCCGTTTGCGCATGGCTGGCACGAACGCCTTCGCCGCCTGCGCCGGGTAATACTCCTGCATTACCAAACTCAATGGCGGCGATGGCCTGGTCGACGGGACCGCCAGGCGCAATTTGCACGATGAAAAAGTTGATGGTGATAATCGCCCATAATGTTGGGATCACCAGCAACAGACGGCGAATCAGGTAAGCGCCCATCTACTCTCCCTGTTTGCTGGCGGACGGCAGTTTGGCCGCTTTATTGACGTCATACCACCAGGTATCGATACCGAGGCTATAGATGGGGCGCACGGCCGGGTGGGAGAATTTATCCCACCAGGCGAGACGGTCTTCCGCCATGTACCACATCGGCAACATGTAATAATTCCACGTTAATACGCGATCCAGGGCGCGCCCCAGAGGCAGTAATTTTTCTTTATTTCCCTGCGCGGCAATAATTTGGTTAATTAGCGAGTCGATAACCGGGCTTTGCACGCCAGGGGCATTATAAGTGGAGTTGATATATTCCGATGACCAGGAAATCTGTAAATCGGAACTGGGCCACGGCATCGCCCGCCACACGCGCGGCATCATGTCATAGTCGCGGCTGCGCATTCGGTTGGTGATTTGCGAGTTATCCACCTTGCGAATGTCCATGTTGATACCCAGCCGTTGCAGGCTATGTTGGAACGGCAATACCCACTGACTATTGCTGCTTGCAGGAAGCAATAATTCAAAGCTGAGTGGCTGGCCTGTGGTGGCATTAACGCGTTGCTGACCTTTCAGCACCCAGCCTGCATCGTTGAGAAGTTTGTCGGCTTTTAACAGGTTGTCACGGTCGTAGCCATCGCCTTTGGACACTGGTGGCTGGTAGATTTGCGTGAACACTTCTGGCGGTAGATCTTTTTTCATTGGCGCCAGAAGCACCAGCTCAGCGGCGTCGGGGTAATTTCTGGCCGCGTATTCGGTATTCTGAAAATAACTGTTCGTGCGACTCCAGGCATTGTAAAACAGCGCCTTATTCATCCATTCAAAGTCAAAGGCGAGGGTGATGGCTTCCCGGACCCGGCGATCGCTGAATACCGGTCGTTGAATATTAAACGCCAGCCAGCGCGTATCCTGGGCTGATTCATTCTTTTGTTCATCTTTGATAATGTATTTTTTATCGAAATTCTTACCGGTATAGCGCGTGGCCCAGTTTTTGGCGTCGTTTTCCATGCGTAAATCAAAGGCGCCAGCTTTAAACGCTTCGAAGGCAACATTATCGTCGAGATAATAATCGTAGCGAATGGTATCGAAATTCCAGCGACCACGATTTACCGGTAAATCGGCCGCCCAGTAATCTTTTACGCGAGAATAGACAATATTCTGTCCCATTTTCCAGGATGTAATGCGGTACGGACCACTGGCCAGCGGAGGTGTAGATAGCGGGTCGCTAAGTTTATGCTCCTTCCAGTATTTCTCAGGAAACACGGGGAGTGAAAACAGACTCAGCATATCTTCTTTGCCGGGTTTGGCTAATTCAATACGCACGGTTAATGGCGCTATGGCTTTGACCGTTGTGCCTTTGTATACCAGGCGAAACTGCGGCACGCCTTCGGTCATGAATTTTTGAAAAGTAAACTCAACGTCGCGTGCGGTAATCGGCGAACCATCATGAAAACGGGCGCGCGGATTGATAGCGACTTCTACCCAGGAATAATCGTCAGCATAGCGCGCGCTTTCGGCAATCAGCGGGTAATAACTGCCGGGTTCGTCATCGGAAGTGGTAAATAGCGTGTCGTACAGTTGCTCGGTGCGGGCGCCGGGGTTTCCGCGTAGTGCATAGCGGTTGAAATTATCGAAGGTGCCAATGGAGGATAACGTTATCTGCCCGCCCTTTGGCGCAGCGGGATTCACATAATCAAAATGGTTGAAATTAAAAGCATACCGGGGTTCTCCCAGCACCGCAAAGGCATAGCTTTCCTTGATAGCTTGCGCCTGTGCACCGAAGGTGAACAGGGTGATAAACAGCAGCAGTATGCGCACAATCATCTGCAACAGATTTCCTTTTACTCATCATTAGCCGCAATCCGGCATGCTTCAACTATGAATAATAAGGGACACAAGCACACCTTACCACTGCGGCGTATGCGGTTTCTCCAGCCAGCGGACAAAATCATCCATCGGTAAGGGGCGGCTAATCCAATAGCCTTGCAGGAAATTAACGCCGCGCTCACGTAGCCAGCGCGCCTGTTCCGGTGTTTCGACCCCTTCAGCAACCGTCAGCATATTGAGACGTTTCGCCAGCGTGAGCACTGCGTCAAGCACCGGAGATGTGACCGTTTCCGTACCTATAGCATTGATAAACCCACGGTCAATTTTCAGATATTCGAGTGTGAAGCGTTCCAGATAGATAAGCGCGCTGTGTCCGGTGCCGAAGTCATCAATAGCAATTTCCACGCCGACAGAGTGCAGCCAGGCGAACAGTTGTGTGGCCTCATGCTCTTTCAGCATATCGCGCTCGGTTATTTCCAGTACAATCTGGAAATGGTGTGCGGGCAGGGAAGTGAGCAGTTTTTGGATATCAGCTTTAAAGCTTTCGCTGTGCAGATGGTCCGGCGCAATGTTAATGCCAAATTTGACGCCTACCGGCAGTACTTTTTCTAATTCTACGGCATCGCGGGCAATCAACTCAAACAGGTGCTGAGTCAGCGGCACGATCATCTTTTGCGATTCGGCATATTGAATGAAGGCATCCGGCGGGATTTCACCTGCTACTGGGTGACGCCAGCGTAGCAGCACTTCCAGGCCCGTGACCTGCAGCGTTTGTGTATCAACCACCGGCTGATACACCAGGTAAAATTGCTCACGTTTGATGGCAGCCATAATTTCTCTGCCAGGGCGCATACGCACACTCATAAGGTAATAGCAGAGCAGGCCAACGACCGTCCCACTCATACCGCCCAGTAAAAACGCATACCACACATCGTTCCATGTCCAGTCATCAGCATAAAGACGCACGGTCAGCGGAATGCCTGCTATTTTGGTTTCGCGTACTGGTTTGCCGGATAACTCACTGACGTTCATCAAATGCGACGCAAATGTCGAGAGCACGGTATCGCCAATAATGAGCGCGATTCCGTCGAAATCTTGCTGACGAGAGCTATAGAGAAGATACGGCGTCAGGTGCAGATTTAATGCTGCAAAAACGCCGCTATTTTTCAGTAAAGGGTTGCGATACCAGATGACGATAGCGGGTTTGTTGGGCACCATTGGCGTGCCAGGCAACATCGCCATATCGACGTCTTTGTTAATATCGAGCGCCGGGATCAACTCATTGAGCGGTATATCCATCTCCCCTGTTGCTGATGAACAAAAGCTCTTTTTATCCTTCACCAGCACAAATGTGCGAACATTCATGCTAAACGCCGCGCGGGCAGTCAGCTCAGGGTTAGCTTGCTGACAGGTATCTAAGGTGAGCGGCTGTAGGCGGTCAGTGGTTGATTTCAGGTCGGCGAAATAGGTATCGAGATACTTTTGTACGTCGGTAATCAGTGTGTCGTATTTGACTTCGTGTTTATGCCAGGCGACCAAAAACTGAAGACAGCTGACCAGTATTGCAATCATCACGCCCGCAATAATGCAGGTAAGCAGGATCTTACGTCCGGAAGAGGGAGCGCGTATGAACATGGTTCCGTTAATATTCCTGAGATTACGACAACGCTGAAGTGGAAGAGAATGACGGGACTATAGCCTGGTTCAAGGCTCGGAGACATCATTTTCTATGATGAATGAAAACAAAAAAGCACTGCTTAAGCAGTGCCTTCAGTTAACTCGTCAGGATAGCCAAGGGATTGCATCCAAACGGTTTATTAGCTGCGGCTAAGAACCCGACGTGCTTCGTTGTAACGCTTTTTCCAGTACGGCTCATTCATGCTGGAAATAATAACACCACTGCTGGTGGAAGCATGAACGAACTGATTGTTGCCGATATAAATACCGACATGGCGTCCAGTTGAACCGGCACGGAACAGAACTAAGTCACCTGTACGCAAATTACTGCGGGAAACTGACTTGCCCATTTCCTGCTGTTCATAAGTTGAACGAGGAAGTTCTAAGCCAAATTGTTCGCGGAATGTACGCTGTACGAAACCAGAACAATCGATACCTTTTTTAGTGCTGCCACCCAGACGATAACGTACGCCTTTCCAGTCAGCATACTGATCCATAATTCGCGATTTTACGTCGACATTACGAACCAGGTTTTCAAATTCATCCTGAGAAGCTTGCAGTGATGATGTTTCACTACCCACTGCACGTGTCTCAGGATGCATATTCTTTGCGGTGTTATTTGCACTACATGCAGAAAGCAGAACCGCTACTGCAATCGCGGGAATCCCGCGCAAGATATATCTCAAAATCGGTTGAGATTTGACCATGTTGTTTGTTTTCCCTTGAAGTCCTTAACGACAAATATCGTTATAAAAAAATGCCAAGCGAGACGAGACTAATTACCTGGGCACGTTGAAACAATTCCTTAAGGCCAAATCTGTGGACTAACGCACAAAATTATATGCTGTGAGGATAATCTACCGCCGAGGCAAAACGTGTCCGAGATTACCCGATTGGCGCGGTCTTGGCGAGCGGTTTTACATGATTTTTTATAAGAAAAAGTGATACAGAAAGTTAATAAACGGGATTGGTCAATTTAAGTACGATTGCCTAAAAGATGTGCAATCCATTCATTTGCTTAGAGAATGATTATTTCACTTAATGAACGAGAGGAAAGTCGCGCATCATCAGGATTATCTTCTCTATGAAAATAAACCTGACAATGTTAATTACTGTGAGTTATTTGTTTTATGAATGTTTATTGTTTCCGGGGAGTGATTTGTCAAAAAAGGCGATTAATCGATCACTTAAAGGCGTCATTAGCCACCAGGGCAAACCAATCAATATCACCGTCATGGAACCGACAATGATATCGGTAAACCAATGTGCGCCAATCATCACTCTGGGAAATGCAAAAACCACAAATATAATAAGGGCGATTGCTCCTGCGATTTTTCCGAAATATCGCCACATAAAAGCTGAAAAAATAAGCAGCATCATGCCATGATCGCCGGGAAAACTATCTCGTGATGCATCTTTCGTTGGAACAGAGAGCAGTTCGCTGACGCGGTTAATATCTGTAAAGGTCAATGTCGGGCTGGCCCGTTTTACCGGAATCAATGCCTGACCCAACTGGTTTAATACCACTGCGGTTAACAGCATGACCAGGCCAATAATCACAATACGCCGTCTGCCGGGAGCGTTTTCTTTCAGCCAGAAACTCAGCATCAGTATTCCCATCGCCAGCAGTGAACAACCGTCGAAGGCGCGATTATTAGTCAACGCAACCAGCCATAAAAAAGTCTTGCTTTCGACCAGTTTCTGATTAAAAAAATAAAAAATATCCGCATCAATCGGCAACCAGAATCCATGATTGACGGGAATGTACCAGGAAAGAAACAGCACGAGGCCGACAATATTTAACAGCACTATTTGCGGCAAATTTTTGATCATATTTTCTCTAATTATCTTACTGAAAAACGCAGGCAACCTTACGCGTTGGTCGCTAAACGAAGCTTCAACAGCGCGCTCTGTAAGACGTTCCAGTCAGTTTCACTGCTGGAAATTAGCTCAATGCGGCTATCTGGTGGTGCAACGTTTTGCGTTTCAATGTGCAGGTCATCGCCCTGACGGTTGATGCGCACAAGACCTTCTGGTATCCGCATCACGCCTTTTACGCGTTCGACCGGCGCAAGTCGCGCCCATTCCAGAATGCCAATGGTGTCGAACACTGTATCGGCGTCGAATATCCAACCGCAGGCCTGGTGTCCTTGTCCGCTATTCAGACTGCGACGCCAGCGTTGATGCTCTGGCAGACTTAATGCCGCTAATCCTTTTTTCTCGTTATGCTGATGCGAATGGGCTGCGCTGGCGGGCAACTCAGTTAAGTTGCGACGAGGTAAATCCAGAAGATGACCTTCAATTTGCCCATGATCGCTGTGAATTAATTGCCGTTCGCCACCGTTTTGTTGCCACCAGCGTTGTAACGCTTGCTCGCTTTCAGGCGTAGCGCGATCGGATTTATTGGCGACAATAATGTCGGCGGCAGCCAGCTGGTCACGGAAGTTTTCATTGCTGACGCTTTTTTCGTCCAGCAGCAGGCGAGGATCGAGAATGCACAAGGTGGCGCGCAGATCGATCCACGGTTCATAGACCGGCGCGGTTAACAGATCGAGGATCTGTTTCGGATGACCCAGTCCGGTCGGCTCTATCAGCAAGCGGTCAGGTTTTCCCTGGCGCAGGAGGGTATTCAGCCCCACCTGCATCGGTAAACCATTGACGCAACACATGCAGCCGCCGGGGATCTCCTTTAGCAAAGCGCCACTATCTGCGAGCAAAGCGCCATCTATTCCGACTTCACCAAATTCATTAACCAGAACCGCCCATTTTTCGTTTGGATCTTTGTGGGCTAGCAGATGAAGGATAGAGGTTGTTTTCCCGCTGCCGAGAAAACCGGTGATGAGGTTGGTCCTGGTCACAACGGCTCCGCAATAATCAGATGAGTTAACTGTGCGTTAATCCTGGCTAAAAAAGCCGGAAAAGAGAAGAGAGAGGGCGGACGAAGCGATGCTCCATCCGCTTTAACCGCAGAAATCGTTAAATTTTGAGGGTGTTTAATAGCGCCTGATGCGCGCCGAACTGCGCGATTTGTTGCCAGGCTTGTTCGATTGCCTGCACAAAATGCGGGTTATCTGGCAGGTCATCACCGAATACTTCACGCAAAGAAAGCAGGGCGGTGACGCGTTGTTCACTGCTGCTGCCCGCAACAAGTTCGCGAATTTTATCGCTAAGCGGATCGCGGACATCGATAGCTTTTCCGGCATCATCTACGCCGCTCACATAGCGCATCCAGCCTGCGACGCCTAATGCCAGTAACGGCCAGTTTGTTTCGCGAGCCAGATGAAGGCGAATCCCTGCCAACATGCGCTGCGGTAATTTCTGACTGCCATCCATCGCGATTTGCCAGGTCTTATGTTTTAGCGCCGGATTGGCAAAACGTTCAATTAACGTATCCGCATAAGATGTTAAATCGACATCTTTAATCCGTAGCGTTGGCGCTTGCTCTTCCAGCATTAACGTTCTGGCGGCATGGCGAAACGCGCGGTCCTGCATGCAATCACTGATGTGGGCGAATCCTGCCAGGTAGCCCAGATAAGCGAGAAAAGAGTGGCTGCCATTCAGCATGCGCAGTTTCATCTCTTCCCACGGCAGGACATCATTCACCATTTGTACACCGGCGACTTCCCAGGCTGGACGCCCTGCCACGAAGTTATCTTCCACTACCCACTGGATAAACGGCTCGCAGCTAATTGCACAGGGATCATTCACGCCCAGATATTGGCTAATTTCTGCCAGTGATTCTTCTGTTGCCGCCGGGACGATACGATCGACCATGGTTCCCGGGAAGCTGACGTGCTCTTTAATCCACTCGGCAAGTTCTGGAGAGCGTTTTTCAGCCATTCCCAGCACTGCATTTTTCACCACATGACCATTATCGGGAATATTATCGCAGGAAAGTACGGTAAATGGCGCAAGGCCACGTTCACGACGGCGTTTCAGCGCTTCCACAAGAATGCCTGGCGCAGAGTGAGGTTCTTCCGGGCTTTGTAAATCGTTAATAATCCGCGAATTGTTGGTGTCGAGCGCACCGGTGGCCGGGTCGATACAATAACCTTTTTCGGTAATGGTCAGGGACACAATTGCCACCTGCGGTTCGCAAAACTTCTCAATAATCGCCGCTAAGGAATCCAGTTTGGCATTCAGGCATTCATGAACGGCCCCAACAATAATCGCCTGATTGCCGTCTGCGCCTTTCTCCAACACGGTATATAAATGGTCCTGTTCGCGAAGTTGGCTCATTAGCCGATCGCCGCTGAACACGCTGATTTCACAGATCCCCCAATCGCCGCCCTGGGCATTCAGCACACGGTCGGTTAGTAACGCCTGATGTGCGCGGTGAAAGGCGCCAAAGCCAAAATGAACGATACGGGATTTCAATTGCTGGCGATCATAGCGTGGAGTGTGAATGTGAGGCGGGAACGTAGTGGAGGCAATTGTGTTCATAGAAGTCACGTCTTAGTAACGATTGATTAACAACGCTAGTGTAAAGTTATATGACAGCAATTGAAATTGGTCTGGATTATTAATGCGATGAAGTGTGAGGGCGATCAATTTACAAGTGAATATTGCGAGCGAAAGGTGTTCAGGAAGCGCAAAATAAAGGATTGGTATAATAAATTAAAAAAGGGACAGCCTTAGCAGTCCCTTTGAGATTGATGACAAACGTAAAGCTGCCTGATGCGCTACACTTATCAGGCCTACATGGATTATGCAATGCATTGAATTTACGCGATTTTGTAGGCTGGATAAGGCGTTTACGCCGCATCCGGCATGAGCAAAGCGCACTTTGTCATGAGTTTGAAAGGGACAGCCTGAGCCATCCCTTTTCTGAATGTGGCTGAAGTTAGTCAGCACGTCCCATATAACGGCGTTCTTCGATATGGATACGAATTTTTTCGCCCGGGCTTAAGTATTCGGGGACCTGAATCACCAGGCCGGTGCTCAATGTCGCCGGTTTGTTACGGGCGCTGGCAGAAGCGCCTTTGATGCCAGGGGCGGTTTCAACGATTTCCAGATCAACGGTCTGCGGCAGTTCAAGCGCCAGCAGTTGACCGTCCCAGGTCAGAACCTGCATGTCTGGCATGCCGCCTTCCGGCATAAACAGCAGTTCTTCTTCAATCTGATCTTTAGTGAAGGTATACGGGGTATAGTCTTCTTTATCCATAAAGACATATTCGTTGCCATCGACGTAGGAGAAGTCAACGTAGCGGCGGGTCAGCGTCACGGTATCAACGATATCATCGCCTTTAAAGCGTTCTTCTACTTTCAGCCCGGTACGGACATCTGAAAAACGCATTTTGTACAGCGTAGCGGCACCGCGGGCGGTAGGTGACTGAATATCAATGTCCTTAACCAGCAGCAGTTTGCCGTTGTAATTCAGTACCATACCTTTTTTAATTTCGTTCGCTCTTGGCATCGAAAAATTCCTGTTGTCGAAAATGTCAAAAATATCGCGACAAACTACTCGCGACGGGCCTTTCAGGCAAGTGGTATTCGCACTTTTGCTGGTGCCAAAAAGGTGGTAATGTGCGCGCTCCTCAATCCGGTGGTTAACCTTAAGAGAAGAACGTATGGAATGCCGTCCGGGTTGCGGGGCGTGTTGCACCGCCCCCTCAATCTCCAGTCCTATTCCCGGTATGCCAGATGGCAAGCCCGCCAATACGCCCTGCATTCAGCTTGATGAACAGCAACGCTGTAAAATTTTCACATCTCCATTACGACCGAAAGTTTGTGCAGGCTTACAGGCCAGTGCTGAAATGTGCGGTAATACGCGTCAGCAGGCCATGACCTGGCTTATCGATCTGGAAATGCTGACCGCGCCTTAAACATCTTTAATCCGCAGCAAGCAAAACAGGGTGGCGATAATCATCACCATCGCAAACCAGAACACCGCGTGATAATTCCAGATCTCGGCGACTATGCCCGCCACTGAACCCGCGATGATCCAGCCCACGCGCGACGTATTGGTATAGAGCGTGGTTGCTGAACCTGCCTGACCGGGCATCAGGTCCTGGAAATAGAGCATCCCAATACCGCCCAGAATGCCAATAAAAATAGCATTCAGCAGCTGTAAGCCCAACAGAATGACAGGGGAATGCGCCATCAGCATACCTGCGTAAAAGCAGACGCCACCCACGGCGGCAACGCGCATTAAGAAGCGCTTACCCAGACGTTTGGCAAAATATCCGGCAATCAACATAGTCGGGATTTCCAGCCCGGCGGCGGTCCCCATCATCACGCCCGCCAGTTTCTCAGGAAGATGCAGTTCGTTGATAATAAACAGCGGCATGTTGATGATGTACAGGCTGTTCGAGCCCCACATCAATGTACAAATCGCAAACAGCAGCAGTGTATCGCGACGGTTACGTCGAGGCGCTTCAACCGTGCCGGTTGCCAGCGGCACCTCTTTTTGCATCGACGGTAAAAACAACCACACCATCACGCCGCAGACAATAAACGCCACCGCCGCGCTGAGATACATCACCGTAAAGCTGAATCCCATCGCTAAGGCATAAGCCAGCGGCGGGCCAATGACCCATGCTAACGAAACCTGTGCGCGTAAAAAAGAGCTGAACATCACCGCTTCACGCCCGGTTTTGTCGGCATGTTCACGGGCAAGAGCAAACATTTGCGGGTTGGCGGTAGAGCCAAAGCTGCTTAAAAAAACGCCGACAAATAACAAAACAAAGTAGTTGCGATTCCAGGCAAAAAGGGTACAGGCCAGCACGCCTAACAGGCAGCAAAAGACAATCAGCGATTTACGATCGCCGCGTTTATCAGAGCGTCCGGCGAGAAACTGACTGACCAGAATTCCGATAACGGCGCTGCCAGTAAAGAAGAATCCCACCATCGCCGGGCGCGCGTGCACTTCATCAGTGAGGAAAATACTTAGCGTCGGGGTTTGCAGAGCACCTGCAATACCGGTGAGAAAGGCAACAATTAAAAACGCTGCTGACGTCAGGTCAAACGATTTCGCGCTGGAAACTGCGGGGGAGTTATGCATGCTGGTCGATCTGTGAAAGATGAAGAGGCGGAGTTTACGCTGCCTGTCAGAAAATAAACAGTCAGTGAAATCAAACTCGCCACGAATAATCAAAATGGCATTTCACTCTTGCTGATCCTCTGCTGACGCCGCTGAAAGGCTAATACTGATGGCTAATTTTGCTGTCAGCATTTCGGATTATTGGCAAAAAAATGTGCAGCACATCAAACTTTTGGACATAATTTAGCGGCTTCCCTTGCGTGCTGAAGAAGAAGTATTATTCTTTATTGAAACGTTTCAGCGCGATCTTGTCTTTAATCCTAAGCCAGGTTGGCGCTTTTTTTCTCATAGAAGCTGAATCGTTTCAATTCAGCAAGAGAGGAGAACTATGTTCCAGTTATCCGTACAGGACATCCATCCGGGCGAGAAGGCCGGAGACAAAGAAGAGGCGATTCGCCAGGTCGCTGCGGCGCTGGTGCAGGCCGGTAATGTAGCTGAAGGCTACGTCAATGGCATGCTGGCGCGCGAACAGCAAACCTCAACATTCCTCGGCAATGGTATTGCTATTCCACACGGTACTACCGACACCCGTGACCAGGTGCTGAAAACCGGCGTTCAGGTATTTCAGTTCCCGGAAGGCGTTACCTGGGGTGAAGGTCAGGTCGCGTACGTGGCTATCGGTATTGCCGCCAGTTCCGATGAACATCTGGGCTTGCTGCGCCAACTAACCCATGTACTGAGCGATGATTCCGTTGCTGAACAATTAAAGTCAGCTACCACCGCAGAAGAACTGCGCGCATTGCTGATGGGGGAAAAGCAGAGTGAGCAGCTGAAGCTCGATAACGAAATGCTGACGCTGGATATCGTCGCCAGTGATTTGCTGACCCTGCAAGCGTTAAACGCCGCTCGTCTGAAAGAAGCGGGCGCAGTTGACGCTACCTTCGTCACCAATGTTATCAACGAGCAGCCATTAAATCTCGGGCAAGGCATCTGGCTGAACGATAGTACCGAAGGCAACCTGCGCAGTGCTATTGCGGTAAGCCGTGCGGTAAAGGCTTTTGATATTGAAGGCGAAACGGCAGCCATGCTGGTGAGTGTGGCGATGAATGACGATCAGCCTCTCGCGGTACTTAAGCGCCTGAGCGATCTGTTACTCGACAATAAAGCTGACCGCTTGCTGAAAGCGGATGCGGCAACGTTGCTGGCGCTGCTGACCAGCGATGATGCGCCGACCGACGACGTGTTAAGCGCGGAGTTTGTGGTGCGCAATGAACACGGCCTGCATGCCCGTCCAGGCACCATGCTGGTCAATACCATTAAACAATTTAACAGTGATATTACCGTGACAAACCTTGATGGCACCGGCAAACCGGCAAACGGACGTAGTCTGATGAAAGTTGTAGCACTTGGCGTTAAGAAAGGTCATCGCCTACGCTTTACCGCCCAGGGACCAGACGCTGAACAGGCGCTGAACGCCATTGGCGACGCCATCGCCGCAGGTCTTGGGGAGGGCGCGTAATGAGCAGACGTGTTGCTACGATCACCCTTAATCCGGCTTATGACCTTGTTGGTTTTTGCCCGGAAATTGAACGCGGCGAAGTGAACCTGGTGAAAACCACCGGTCTGCATGCGGCGGGTAAAGGTATCAACGTTGCCAAAGTTCTGAAAGATCTGGGGATTGATGTCACTGTTGGCGGCTTCCTCGGTAAAGATAACCAGGACGGATTTCAGCAGTTGTTCAGTGAGCTGGGCATTGCCAACCGTTTCCAGGTTGTACAGGGGCGTACCCGCATTAATGTCAAGTTGACGGAAAAAGACGGCGAAGTGACCGACTTCAACTTCTCGGGTTTTGAAGTTACTCCAGCCGACTGGGAACGCTTTGTGACGGATTCTCTGAGCTGGCTTGGTCAGTTCGATATGGTCTGTGTCAGCGGCAGTTTGCCTTCAGGTGTCAGCCCGGAAGCTTTCACCGACTGGATGACTCGCCTGCGTAGTCAGTGTCCTTGCATTATCTTTGATAGTAGCCGTGAAGCGTTAGTGGCAGGTTTGAAAGCAGCACCGTGGCTGGTGAAACCTAACCGCCGCGAGCTGGAAATCTGGGCAGGCCGTAAACTGCCTGAAATGAAAGATGTGATTGAAGCTGCGCATGCGCTGCGTGAACAAGGTATTGCGCATGTCGTCATTTCACTGGGTGCCGAAGGCGCGCTTTGGGTTAATGCCTCCGGCGAATGGATCGCCAAACCACCGTCAGTCGATGTCGTAAGTACCGTTGGCGCTGGGGATTCTATGGTTGGTGGGCTGATTTATGGCTTGCTGATGCGTGAATCCAGTGAGCACACACTGCGTCTGGCGACAGCTGTTGCTGCCCTGGCGGTAAGTCAAAGCAATGTAGGTATTACCGATCGTCCGCAGTTGGCCGCAATGATGGCGCGCGTCGACTTACAACCTTTTAACTGACAGCAGGAGAGGCATAATGAAAACGCTGCTGATTATTGACGCTAATCTCGGTCAGGCACGCGCCTATATGGCGAAGACCCTGCTGGGCGCGGCGGCGCGAAAAGCAAAACTGGAAATCATCGACAATCCTAACGACGCTGAAATGGCGATTGTGCTCGGTGATTCCATCCCGAACGACAGCGCGCTGAACGGTAAAAATGTTTGGCTGGGCGACATCTCCCGGGCCGTTGCGCATCCTGAGCTGTTCCTGAGCGAAGCCAAAGGCCATGCGAAACCTTACACTGCGCCGGTTGCGGCTAAAGTGCCGGTTGCTGTCAGCGGGCCGAAACGCGTGGTTGCGGTGACTGCTTGCCCAACTGGCGTAGCACACACCTTTATGGCGGCTGAAGCCATTGAAACCGAAGCGAAAAAACGTGGCTGGTGGGTGAAAGTTGAAACTCGTGGTTCTGTAGGCGCGGGTAATGCAATCACCCCCGAAGAAGTCGCAGCAGCGGATCTGGTGATTGTGGCGGCAGATATCGAAGTGGATCTGGCGAAATTTGCTGGTAAACCGATGTATCGCACCTCTACCGGTCTGGCGCTGAAGAAAACCGCGCAGGAACTGGATAAAGCGGTTGCTGAAGCAACGCCGTATGAACCGGCGGGCAAAGCTCAAACAGCGACCACTGAAGGTAAGAAAGAGAGTGCAGGCGCTTATCGTCACTTGCTGACGGGCGTCTCTTACATGCTGCCGATGGTCGTTGCTGGCGGTCTGTGTATCGCGCTTTCTTTTGCTTTTGGTATCGAAGCGTTTAAAGAGCCGGGTACGCTGGCAGCGGCGCTGATGCAGATTGGTGGTGGTTCAGCCTTTGCGCTGATGGTGCCGGTACTGGCAGGTTATATTGCCTTCTCCATTGCCGATCGTCCGGGCCTCACACCGGGTCTGATTGGCGGTATGCTGGCGGTCAGCACCGGTTCTGGCTTCATTGGCGGTATTATTGCGGGCTTCCTGGCTGGTTACATTGCGAAGTTAATCAGTACGCAACTGAAACTGCCACAGAGTATGGAGGCGCTGAAACCGATTTTGATCATTCCGCTGATTTCCAGTCTGGTGGTTGGTCTGGCGATGATCTACCTGATCGGTAAACCAGTTGCTGGCATCCTCGAAGCTCTGACCCACTGGCTGCAAACCATGGGTACTGCGAATGCGGTTCTGCTGGGCGCGATCCTTGGCGGCATGATGTGTACTGATATGGGCGGCCCGGTTAACAAAGCGGCATACGCGTTCGGTGTGGGTCTGCTGAGTACCCAAACCTATGGCCCAATGGCAGCGATTATGGCGGCAGGTATGGTGCCACCGCTGGCAATGGGCCTGGCAACAATGGTGGCGCGTCGCAAATTCGATAAAGCGCAGCAGGAAGGCGGCAAAGCAGCTCTGGTTCTGGGACTGTGCTTTATTTCTGAAGGTGCAATTCCGTTTGCTGCCCGTGATCCGATGCGTGTGCTGCCGTGCTGTATCGTTGGTGGGGCATTGACTGGGGCAATCTCTATGGCGATTGGTGCGAAACTGATGGCACCACACGGTGGGCTGTTTGTGCTGCTGATCCCGGGTGCAATTACGCCAGTACTGGGTTATCTGGTGGCAATTATTGCCGGTACGCTGGTGGCTGGTTTGGCCTATGCCTTCCTGAAACGTCCGGAAGTGGACGCGGTAGCGAAAGCAGCATAATAAAATGTGAACAACAGGGCAGAAATCTCCTGCCCTGTATCATTTGATGATCGTAAGGTGATTGACCAGTTATTGAAGATAACTATATGAATTTATATGTTTTATCTTTAAGTTGAAACCTGAAATCTTCATCAAACATTAACGTTATTTCCTCAAGGGCGGATTAATTTCTGCCCTTTTTTATTGCTCTTGTTCTGTGCATCTCGTCACAAATTCTCCGTTTTTTTAATCCGTGCATTTAATAGCGTTTTGTGAGCCTGTTCAAATCTGCTCATTTTGCCCATCTGGCGGCAATTTACTTTAAGTAAAACATGCATACTATGAGCACATGTTTAAATATGAACACATGTTTAAACGTTATTTTCGGTGCCTATATTCTTGTGGATTGACAGAGTTGGTAATTTTTTACCAGGGGACGTGCTATGCGCGAAAGGGAATATGTCGTAATTATAGGTTCGGCGAATATTGATGTCGCCGGATATTCACATGAATCATTAAATTATGCGGATTCAAATCCAGGCAAAATAAAATTTACACCTGGTGGAGTAGGGCGCAATATCGCGCAAAATCTGGCGTTGCTGGGGAACAAAGTCTGGCTACTGAGCGCTGTAGGCAGCGATTTTTATGGTCAATCGCTCCTGACGCAAACCAATCAATCCGGTGTTTATGTCGATAAATGCCTGATTGTGCCAGGGGAAAATACGTCGAGCTATTTATCATTGCTCGATAATACCGGTGAAATGCTGGTTGCTATAAATGACATGAATATTAGTAACTGTATTTCTGCGGAATATCTTGCACAGCACCGTGAATTTATCCAGGGGGCAAAGGTTATTGTCGCTGACTGTAATATCAGTGAAGAGGCGTTGGTCTGGATTTTGGATAATGCCACCGACGTACCTGTATTTGTCGATCCGGTTTCGGCATGGAAATGTGTCAAAGTGCGCGACCGTCTAAGTCAGATCCACACCCTGAAGCCAAACCGCCTTGAAGCGGAAACCCTGAGTGGGATTGCGCTGTCAGGGCGTGAAGATGTGGCAAAAGTTGCTGCCTGGTTCCATCAACATGGCCTGAACCGACTGGTATTGAGTATGGGCGGCGACGGCGTTTATTACAGTGAAATCGGCGGTGAAAGCGGCTGGTCTGCACCGATTAAAACCAATGTCATTAATGTTACCGGAGCGGGCGATGCCATGATGGCTGGTCTTGCTTCGTGTTGGGTCGACGGAATGCCGTTTGCCGAATCTGTTCGTTTTGCACAGGGATGTTCGTCAATGGCGCTCTCCTGTGAATACACCAATAACCCCAATTTATCGATTGCCAACGTTATATCGTTAGTGGAGAACGCAGAATGTCTGAATTAAAAATTTCCCCTGAATTATTACAAATTTCCCCGGAAGTTCAGGATGCTTTAAAAAGCAAAAAACCAGTAGTTGCGCTGGAATCGACCATTATCTCTCACGGTATGCCGTTTCCACAAAATGCCCAGACGGCAATTGAAGTAGAAGAAACTATTCGTAAGCAGGGGGCTGTTCCTGCCACTATCGCCATTATTGGCGGCGTAATGAAAGTCGGTTTAAGCAAAGAAGAAATTGAATTACTGGGACGTGAAGGGCACAACGTAACTAAAGTTAGCCGTCGCGATTTACCTTTTGTTGTCGCGGCTGGGAAAAATGGCGCAACCACCGTCGCATCAACCATGATTATTGCGGCGCTTGCCGGAATTAAAGTATTTGCAACCGGTGGTATTGGCGGTGTGCATCGCGGTGCGGAACATACATTCGATATTTCTGCCGATTTACAGGAACTGGCAAATACCAATGTCACCGTAGTGTGTGCCGGGGCGAAATCTATTCTCGATTTAGGCTTAACAACCGAATATTTAGAAACTTTCGGTGTACCGCTAATTGGCTATCAGACCAAAGCGCTGCCTGCGTTTTTCTGCCGTACCAGCCCGTTTGACGTCAGCATTCGTCTCGAAAGTGCCACAGAAATTGCCCGCGCGATGGCAGTGAAATGGCAAAGCGGGCTGAACGGTGGCCTGGTGGTAGCGAATCCGATCCCGGAACAGTTTGCTATGCCGGAACAGACCATCAATGCGGCGATCGATCAGGCGGTGGCTGAAGCTGAAGCGCAGGGCGTTATTGGTAAAGAAAGTACGCCGTTCCTGCTGGCGCGCGTTGCTGAACTGACCGGCGGTGACAGCCTGAAATCCAACATCCAGCTGGTGTTCAACAACGCCATTCTGGCGAGTGAAATTGCCAAAGAATACCAGCGTCTCGCAGGTTAATTTCTGACGGGCAGAAAGCCGTCGCCCGTACTGATCATACATACCGAAACCTGGCTCTGGCGCCGGGTTTACTGGCATGAAGGGAAAATCCTTATGGATATAATGAGAAGTTTGGTAGGGATGATGGTATTGCTGGCAATTGCATTTGTATTGTCGGTAAATAAAAAAAGCATCAGTTTGCGCACGGTTGGGGCCGCGCTGCTGCTGCAAATCGCCATTGGCGGCATCATGCTCTATTTTCCACCGGGAAAATGGGCGGTAGAGCAGGCGGCATTAGGCGTTCATAAAGTGATGTCCTACAGTGACGCCGGAAGTGCCTTTATTTTTGGCTCGCTGGTGGGGCCGAAAATGGATGTCTTGTTCGACGGTGCGGGCTTTATCTTCGCCTTTCGCGTACTCCCGGCGATTATCTTCGTCACTGCGCTTATCAGCCTGCTGTACTACATTGGCGTAATGGGACTGCTAATTCGTATTCTTGGCAGCATTTTCCAGAAAGCTCTTAACATCAGCAAAATCGAGTCTTTTGTTGCGGTTACCACTATTTTCCTCGGGCAGAACGAGATCCCGGCGATCGTTAAACCGTTTATCGATCGCATGAATCGCAACGAGCTGTTTACCGCAATTTGTAGCGGGATGGCATCCATTGCCGGTTCGATGATGATTGGTTACGCCGGAATGGGCGTGCCGATTGACTACCTGTTAGCGGCATCGCTGATGGCGATCCCCGGCGGTATTTTGTTTGCACGTATTCTTAGTCCGGCAACCGAGCCTTCGCAGGTCACATTTGAAAATCTGTCGTTCAGTGAAACGCCGCCAAAAAGCTTTATCGAAGCAGCGGCGAGCGGTGCGATGACCGGGTTGAAAATCGCCGCCGGTGTGGCGACGGTGGTGATGGCGTTTGTCGCAATTATTGCGCTGATTAACGGCATTATCGGTGGAATTGGCGGCTGGTTTGGTATTGCCAATGCTTCTCTGGAAAGTATTTTTGGCTATGTGCTGGCACCGTTGGCATGGATCATGGGGGTAGACTGGAGCGATGCTAACCTTGCGGGTAGCCTGATTGGGCAGAAACTGGCGATTAACGAATTCGTCGCTTACCTGAGTTTCTCCCCATACCTGCAAACGGGCGGTACGCTGGAAGTGAAAACCGTGGCGATTATCTCCTTTGCGCTATGTGGTTTTGCTAACTTTGGTTCTATCGGCGTTGTCGTTGGGGCGTTCTCGGCTATTTCGCCGAAACGCGCACCAGAAATCGCCCAGCTTGGTTTACGGGCGCTGGCAGCAGCGACGCTTTCCAACCTGATGAGTGCGACTATTGCCGGTTTCTTTCTTGGGCTGGCGTAATGCTCGATTTTTATGCCGGATAAGACGCAGCCGGAAATCGCACTACTGCAAATAATTTTTACTGCATCATCCCGGAGAATTTATTCTCCGGGTCCATTTCCAGCGCCAGCCCTAACAGCTGCTTTCTGTTTTTAATTAAATACCCTTTCTGTCTTTTAATTAATAAACCGTCGTGAATGAATTGTGCGAGAACATATAACAGGTGTCGATAAGAAACACCCAAATACTCTGCCGCTTGTGTGTGTTTTTCGTGATAAAGATCACCTTCCTGCGAGAGTAATATAAAAGCTGCCAGGCGATTCACTAACGGAAATGATTGATTCTGAGTTAAAGAAACAATATTACGATAATTTTTATGACTTAAGGTGACGCAGAGTTTTCGTAAAAATAGCGTGTCGTTTAATAACAGCGGGCGGTAATGTTTCATAGGGAGCGCAAGGCACCAACACTCTTCAATAGCCTGCACCGCACGCGGTTCATGGTCTTTATCGATTAACTCAATCTCGCCAATAAAACAGGGCGCGCCAAAGAAATCAATCAGCGACACGCGACCATTAGCTAGCGTCGCGTAAAGCCTGGCGCGGCCTCGCGTCAGGTAAAACAGCCAGGACGGCTGTTGCCCTTCCTGCACAATGTAGTCACGCGCTAAAAAATGAAACAGCCGCGTATCGGCTGAAACATCTGTTGAAAAGCAATCCTTAAACGCGGATTCACTCATCAATTGCTGCTTAAGATCATTATTGTGGATTTCTTTCACGATGTTTATCCGCTATGAGATTTCTCATATTTAGCATACGTACGCTGTTGTTAAGATTCAATCATCGGCCGGTAGAAATTTCTTTGCTGTAGCAAAAAATAACGCAACTGGAAACAGAGGAAATAAACAATGGAAAAGAGAAAAATTATTCTGGATTGTGATCCGGGTCATGATGATGCTATTGCTATAATGATGGCGGCGAAACATCCGGCGATTGATTTATTAGGTATCACCATTGTGGCGGGTAATCAAACCCTCGATAAAACATTAATTAATGGCCTGAATGTTTGCCAGAAATTGGAGATTAATGTTCCGGTTTATGCGGGGATGCCGCAGCCAATTATGCGTAAACAAATCGTTGCCGATAATATTCACGGAGAAACCGGACTGGATGGCCCGGTATTCGAGCCACTGACCCGTAAAGCTGAAAGCACCCATGCGGTGAAATACATCATCGATACTCTGATGGCAAGCGATGGTGATATCACTCTGGTACCGGTTGGTCCACTTTCAAACATCGCGGTGGCAATGCGGATGCAGCCTGCAATTCTGCCGAAAATCCGTGAAATAGTGCTGATGGGCGGCGCTTACGGTACAGGTAACTTCACGCCGTCTGCCGAGTTCAACATCTTTGCCGACCCGGAAGCTGCACGCGTGGTGTTCACCTCCGGCGTTCCATTAGTGATGATGGGCCTCGATCTCACCAACCAGACCGTTTGCACCCCGGATGTGATTGCACGGATGGAAAGGGCAGGAGGCCCTGCCGGAGAGTTGTTCAGCGACATCATGAACTTCACTCTGAAAACGCAGTTCGAAAACTACGGTCTGGCTGGCGGCCCGGTGCATGACGCCACCTGCATTGGTTATCTGATCAACCCTGATGGCATTAAAACCCAGGAGATGTACGTCGAAGTGGACGTCAACAGCGGCCCTTGCTACGGGCGCACGGTCTGCGACGAACTGGGCGTTCTTGGCAAGCCCGCTAATACCAAAGTCGGCATCACCATTGATACCGACTGGTTCTGGGGCTTAGTCGAAGAGTGCGTTCGCGGCTACATCAAAAACCATTAAGTGTTGATAACAAGCCGGGCCAGTATCGCAAGATGCAAGCCTGGCTATTTCTGATGGGCAGAAAGCCGTCGCCCAAAATGACATGAAGAGATAATAACTATGGATGTCATGAGAAGTGTTCTGGGAATGGTGGTACTGCTGACGATTGCGTTTTTGCTGTCAGTGAATAAGAAGAAGATCAGCCTGCGTACCGTTGGCGCGGCATTGGTGTTACAGGTCGTGATTGGCGGCATTATGCTGTGGCTACCGCCAGGGCGTTGGGTCGCAGAAAAAGTCGCTTTTGGCGTCCATAAAGTGATGGCGTACAGCGATGCAGGTAGTGCTTTTATCTTCGGTTCGCTGGTCGGGCCGAAAATGGACACCCTGTTTGATGGCGCAGGATTTATCTTCGGCTTCAGAGTATTACCGGCAATTATCTTCGTCACCGCGCTGGTGAGTATTCTCTACTACATCGGTGTGATGGGGATCTTGATTCGCATTCTTGGCGGTATCTTCCAGAAAGCGTTAAATATCAGCAAGATTGAGTCATTCGTCGCGGTCACCACCATTTTCCTCGGGCAAAACGAAATTCCGGCGATCGTGAAACCTTTTATCGATCGTCTTAATCGCAATGAGCTGTTTACGGCTATTTGCAGTGGCATGGCCTCAATTGCTGGTTCGACAATGATTGGTTACGCCGCACTGGGCGTGCCTGTGGAATATCTGCTGGCGGCATCGTTAATGGCGATCCCAGGCGGGATCTTGTTTGCCCGCCTGTTAAGCCCGGCTACGGAATCTTCTCAGGTTTCCTTTAATAATCTTTCTTTCACCGAAACACCGCCAAAAAGCATTATTGAAGCCGCCGCTACAGGGGCAATGACCGGGCTGAAAATCGCCGCAGGTGTGGCGACAGTAGTGATGGCATTTGTTGCAATAATTGCGTTGATTAACGGTATTATCGGCGGCGTTGGCGGCTGGTTTGGTTTTGAACATGCCTCGCTGGAGTCCATTTTAGGTTACCTGTTGGCCCCGCTGGCGTGGGTGATGGGTGTCGACTGGAGCGACGCGAATCTGGCAGGGAGTTTGATTGGACAGAAGCTGGCAATAAATGAATTTGTCGCTTATCTCAATTTCTCGCCATATCTGCAAACTAGTGGCACTCTGGATGCAAAAACCGTGGCGATTATTTCTTTTGCGCTGTGCGGTTTCGCTAACTTTGGTTCTATCGGGGTAGTGGTTGGGGCATTTTCTGCGGTTGCGCCACACCGCGCGCCGGAAATCGCCCAGCTTGGTTTACGGGCGCTGGCGGCGGCGACGCTTTCCAACCTGATGAGTGCCACCATTGCAGGATTCTTTATTGGTTTAGCGTAGTGCGCAATTTATGAGCCGGATAAGATGCGGTCAAGCGTCGAATCCGGCAACATTGTTACACCATTGGTACTAATGAAAGCGCGTTATCGGCAGACAGGGTTGGGTTGTTTATGCTGCTGCTGGCGCGCGAAATTGCCGCACAAGCCATCGCAAAACGGGCGCTATCAAGGAAACTGCTTCCTTCCAGAAAGCTATACACCAGGCCCGCCATAAAACCATCGTCAGCACCAAAACTGTCTACTTTCGTATGCGTTGGCGCAGTCAGCAAAAATTGTTCGCCATCCTTTTGACTGCAATAAACAGACTCATCGGGCAAATAAACAAACAGATGCTGAACACCTTGCTGATGCAACGCGTTCACTGCGGCATTACGATCAGCATCGCTGGTTATCGGCTGGCCCCATAAAATTTCCAGCTCCGGCAAAGTGGGTTTCAGCGTGTGAATATGCGCCAGCCAGTGTTTGATTTTGCCCGCTTTGAATTCTGAAACGGTATCGACAAACACCGGGATCTCACCAGCGAGGGTAAAGACCCATTCCAGCGCCTCGGCTGTCAGGTTGCAATCAGCCAGTACCACGCCCGCATGACGAAGTAAATCGCGCGACCCGTTCAATAATTGCGGCGTTAACTGTTCCAGCAGATGGGTATCGTTAATCGCCAACACGGTTTGATCGTCTCGATTGGCAATTGCCAGATATGTTGACGTACTTTGGCCGTGTAAACGAACGCAGCCGGAGACATTCACTCCGGCGCGGCGCGTCTCTTCCAGAAGCATTTCGCCATAAAAGTCATCGCCAATCACCGAGAGTAAATGGACGTCGCGGCCTAACAGCGCCAGATTGTGGGCAATGTTGCGCCCAACGCCGCCCGCCGAGCAATGAATCGTACCGGGATTAGAGGCCGCTTGCGGATAACGGATATCCGCCATCCCGCGAATATCCATATTGATTGTCCCCACCACTACGCAGTATTCCTGCTCGGTGAGGATGTAACCTTTGCCTTTAATCCGCCCTTTGCGCATTAAATCCATAATATGCGCCGCAACGCGCGAACGACTGATTTGTAGCATGTCCGCAATTTCGTTCTGCTGAATCAGCGGGTTACGCCGTAAAATTGCAAGGATTTCCTTCTCCCGGTTGTTCATCTTCAGGCTACCGCTTGTTCAGTTTGTTGCGCTTTCAGCCAGGCGATCTCTTCTGCCCAGATATCCGGGTTGATGGTTTCGAGGATCAGCGGAATGCCATCGAAGCGGTCGTCCTGCATGATCCAGCGGAACGCATCATGACCGATATTGCCTTCGCCAAGGCTATGATGGCGGTCAACGCGGCTGCCAAAGGTACTTTTCGCATCGTTGAGGTGCATCCCGCGCAGATACTTAAAGCCAACAATACGGGCAAAATCAGCGAACGTTTTCTCGCATTCGGCTGGAGTACGCAAATCATACCCGGCAGCGAAAGCATGGCAGGTATCAATGCAGACGCCGACGCGGGATTTATCTTCCACGCCGTCGATAATCGCCGCGAGATGTTCGAATTTAAACCCTAAGTTACTGCCCTGACCGGCGGTGTTTTCAATCACTGCGGTCACACCTTTTGTTTTATCCAGCGCAATGTTGATAGATTCGGCAATGCGCGCCAGGCAATCCTCTTCTGAAATCTGCATCAGATGACTGCCAGGGTGGAAGTTGAGTAAAGAAAGACCCAGTTGCTCGCAACGCTGCATTTCATCAATAAACGCATCGCGCGACTTTTCCAGGGCTTCTGCAACCGGATGTCCGAGGTTAATCAGATAACTGTCGTGGGGAAGAATTTGCGCCGACGTGTAGTGATACTTTTCACAGGCGGCTTTGAATTCATCGATGGTTTGCGTCGTGAGCGGTGCGGCACGCCACTGACGTTGGTTTTTGGTGAACAAGGCAAACGCGGTTGCGTCGATTTCGGCGGCGCGAATTGCGGCATTTGCCAGACCGCCAGCAGCACTAACGTGCGCTCCAATGTATTTCATGCGAGGACTCCTGTTAAACCCGCTGGAGGAAAACGATAATGATAGCGGGTTAACAGGAGCAAGATGTAGTGGTTTATGCGATGACGCTTTGAATCACATAGTTAATTACACCACCACCAACAATCAGCCAGGCAAACAGCATCAGTGCCATCAGCAGAGGTTTCGCCCCGGCTTTTTTCAGCGCGCTGACGTGAGTGGTCAGACCCAGCGCCGCCATTGCCATTGCCAGCAGGAAGGTATCCAGCGTTACCAGCATGTTCACCACGCTCTGCGGTAACAGGTGGAACGAGTTAAAGATGGCAACTACGATGAACAAGATGGCAAACCACGGAATAGTGATTTTGCTTTTCTCGCCGCTGTTCGCCCCTGACAGCTGTTTAACACGCGCCGCCAGCAGAATGAGGAACGGAGCCAGCATCATCACGCGCAGCATTTTGGAAATAACTGCTGCGTTTTCTGCATCCGGGCTGATGGCATGACCTGCCGCCACCACCTGCGCCACTTCGTGCACAGTAGAACCAATGTAGATACCGAAAGTTTCCGGGCTAAACCATTGAGACATCAGCGGATATATCGCCGGGTAGAGGAAAATCGCGACGGTCCCGAAGATAACAACGGTTGCAACAGCCACGGTTACTTTACTGGCTTCAGCTTTCACTACCGGCTCAGTCGCCAGTACCGCGGCAGCACCACAGATACTGCTACCGGCACCGATCAACCAGCTGGTGTGCTTATCCAGACCAAACACTTTCTGCCCCAGGAAGCAAGCCAGCAGGAAGGTACTGGACAGCGTCAGCACGTCAATGATGATCCCACTGATACCGACATCGGCAATTTGCGAGAACGTCAGACGGAAGCCATAAAGAATGATACCCAGACGTAATAAATATTGCTTGGCAAACAGCACACCACCGTCACAGCTTTTCCAGATGTGCGGATAGATGGTGTTGCCTAAAACCATCCCCAACAAGATTGCGAGGGTGAGGGCACTAAACCCGGCACCCGCAACCGCGGAAATGGAACCACCCCACAGGGCGACCCCGGTGATAACTGCACTCAGGGCTAACCCCGGAATAAAATGCCACAGTGTTCGATGTTGTTTCTGTAAGGTGATATTCGTCATAACCCTCTCCTTTATCCGGGCATAAGGTTACGACTAACTGGTTTAAAAATAAAATTGATTATATATTTATAATCAATCTTTATAAGTGGTAAGCGACTATGCACATCACCCTCCGGCAGTTGGAAGTTTTTGCAGAAGTATTGAAAAGTGGATCAACCACCCAGGCGTCGGTGATGCTGGCGTTGTCGCAATCAGCAGTGAGCGCAGCCTTGACCGATCTGGAAGGGCAGCTTGGCGTGCAACTGTTTGATCGCGTGGGGAAAAGGCTGGTTGTTAATGAACACGGGCGACTGCTGTATCCGCGTGCGTTGGCACTGCTCGAACAGGCGGTTGAAATCGAACAACTGTTTCGCGAAGACAACGGCGCGATTCGTGTCTATGCCAGTAGCACCATCGGCAATTACATTTTGCCTGCGGTGATTGCGCGTTATCGCCTTGACTACCCGCAGTTGCCGATTGAACTTAGCGTTGGTAACAGTCAGGACGTGGTTCAGGCGGTGCTGGATTTCCGCGTTGATATTGGCTTTATTGAAGGACCGTGCCACAGCACAGAAATCATTTCTGAACCGTGGCTGGAAGACGAGCTGGTGGTTTTTGCCGCACCAACCTCGCCGCTTGCTAAGGGGCCGGTTACCCTGGAACAGTTGGCTGCTGCGCCGTGGATCTTACGTGAACACGGTTCTGGTACGAGGGAAATTGTCGATTATCTGTTACTGTCGCATTTGCCGAAATTTGAGATGGCGATGGAGTTAGGTAACTCCGAGGCGATTAAGCATGCGGTGCGTCACGGACTGGGGATTAGCTGCCTTTCACGTCGGGTGATTGAAGAGCAATTACAGGCAGGCACTTTACGCGAAGTTGCCGTTCCGCTACCGCGCCTGATGCGCACGCTTTGGCGTATTCACCATCGGCAGAAACACCTTTCTAACGCGTTACGACGCTTTCTGGAGTACTGCGATTCCTCCACTTTGCCGCGTTAATCCGTTGTACAGAAACCAGTGGGTGCTGTGTTGATTTCGTGACGCAGCACCATCGGTATGCATTCGCCAGAAAAGAGATTGGCTGCTTTACTTATAATCCCTGGGCTATCATGAAGGTGTCTTATAAAAGCGTATTTCTACCGGAAGGATTGCAAATCGTCTGCTACAATCGCGCCTCATTTTTAAGATGGATAGCATTTTCGTATGGTTTCCGAAACTAAAACCACAGAAGCGCCGGGCTTACGCCGTGAATTAAAGGCGCGTCACCTGACGATGATTGCCATTGGTGGCTCCATCGGTACGGGTCTTTTTGTTGCCTCTGGCGCAACGATCTCTCAGGCAGGTCCGGGCGGGGCGCTGCTCTCGTATATGCTGATTGGCCTGATGGTTTACTTCCTGATGACCAGTCTCGGTGAACTGGCGGCATATATGCCGGTTTCCGGTTCGTTTGCCACTTACGGTCAGAACTATGTTGAAGAAGGCTTTGGCTTCGCGCTGGGCTGGAACTACTGGTACAACTGGGCGGTGACTATCGCCGTTGACCTGGTGGCCGCACAGTTGGTCATGAGCTGGTGGTTCCCGGACACCCCGGGTTGGATCTGGAGTGCGCTGTTCCTCGGCGTTATCTTCCTCCTGAACTACATTTCAGTTCGTGGCTTTGGCGAGGCGGAATACTGGTTCTCACTGATCAAAGTCACCACGGTCATTGTCTTTATCATCGTCGGCGTGATGATGATTATCGGTATCTTCAAAGGCGCACAGCCTGCGGGCTGGAGCAACTGGACGATTGGCGAAGCACCATTTGCAGGTGGTTTTGCGGCGATGATCGGCGTAGCTATGATTGTCGGCTTCTCTTTTCAGGGAACCGAGCTGATCGGTATTGCTGCAGGCGAGTCCGAAGATCCGGCGAAAAACATTCCACGTGCGGTACGTCAGGTGTTCTGGCGAATCCTGCTGTTCTATGTGTTCGCAATCCTGATCATCAGCCTGATTATTCCGTATACCGATCCGAGCCTGCTGCGTAACGATGTTAAAGACATCAGCGTCAGTCCGTTCACCCTGGTGTTCCAGCACGCGGGTCTGCTCTCTGCGGCGGCGGTGATGAACGCAGTTATTCTGACGGCGGTGCTGTCAGCCGGTAACTCCGGTATGTATGCGTCTACTCGTATGCTGTACACCCTGGCGTGTGACGGTAAAGCGCCGCGCATTTTCGCTAAACTGTCACGTGGCGGCGTACCGCGTAACGCACTGTATGCGACCACGGTAATTGCAGGTCTGTGCTTCCTGACCTCCATGTTTGGTAATCAGACGGTATATCTGTGGCTGCTGAACACCTCCGGGATGACAGGCTTTATCGCCTGGCTGGGAATTGCGATCAGCCATTATCGTTTCCGTCGCGGTTATGTGCTGCAGGGGCATGATGTTAACGATCTGCCGTACCGTTCAGGCTTCTTCCCGCTGGGACCGATCTTCGCTTTTGTGCTGTGCCTGATTATCACTCTGGGCCAGAACTACGAAGCGTTCCTGAAAGACACTATCGACTGGGGCGGCGTAGCGGCAACCTATATTGGCATCCCGCTGTTCCTTATGATCTGGTTTGGCTATAAGTTGATTAAAGGAACCCACTTCGTACGCTACAGCGAAATGAAGTTCCCGCAGAACGAAAAGAAATAAGTTTTACCCCTTCCTTAATAAAGCCCTCTCAACCGAGAGGGCTTTTTCTTTTCCTTGGTATTCATGCGGATATAAAATTTAACATTTGGATTGATAATTGTTATCGTTTGCATTATCGTTACGCCGAAATCAAAAAAGGCTGACAAATCAGAGGCTGTTCAGGCTTTTGGGATGATCACCTGCCTACAAAAAAGTCTACCGCGATGCTGCCGTACGCAAGGGGACATGAAGAAGATGTGAGCGATAACCCATTTTATTTTCGTAGTTACCTCATGGAGATATGGAATGTTTAGGTTGAACCCTTTCGTACGGGTCGGGCTGTGTTTGTCCGCAATTTCATGTGCATGGCCTGTGTTAGCGGTTGATGATGATGGCGAAACGATGGTAGTCACGGCATCTTCCGTTGAACAAAACCTCAAAGATGCGCCCGCCAGTATCAGTGTCATTACCCAGCAAGATTTGCAACGTAAACCAGTGCAAAATTTGAAGGATGTCCTCAAAGAAGTACCGGGCGTGCAACTGACTAACGAAGGGGACAACCGTAAGGGCGTCAGTATTCGTGGTCTGGATAGCAGCTACACCCTGATTCTTGTCGATGGTAAACGTGTTAACTCGCGTAATGCCGTCTTCCGCCATAATGACTTTGACCTGAACTGGATCCCGGTCGATTCCATCGAACGTATCGAAGTGGTACGTGGCCCGATGTCTTCACTGTATGGTTCTGATGCGCTCGGCGGCGTGGTGAACATCATCACTAAAAAAATCGGCCAGAAATGGTCAGGCACTGTAACGGTCGATACCACCATTCAGGAACATCGCGATCGCGGTGACACCTACAACGGCCAGTTCTTCACGAGTGGACCGCTGATTGATGGCGTACTGGGGATGAAAGCTTACGGCAGTCTGGCAAAACGTGAAAAGGATGACCCGCAGAGTTCCTCTACCACTGATACCGGAGAAACGCCGCGTATTGAAGGATTCTCCAGCCGCGATGGCAATGTCGAATTTGCCTGGACGCCGAATCAAAATCACGATTTTACCGCTGGTTACGGTTTCGACCGCCAGGATCGCGATTCTGACTCGCTGGACAAAAACCGCCTCGAACGCCAGAACTACTCCATAAGCCATAATGGGCGCTGGGATTACGGCACCAGCGAACTGAAATACTACGGTGAGAAAGTTGAGAACAAAAACCCAGGCAACAGTAGCCCGATTACTTCCGAAAGTAACACGGTCGATGGCAAATACACGCTGCCGCTGACGGCTATCAATCAGTTTGTCACGGTTGGTGGTGAATGGCGCCACGACAAACTTAGCGATGCGGTGAACCTGACCGGTGGGACCAGCACTAAAACGTCCGCCAGCCAGTACGCGCTGTTTGTGGAAGATGAATGGCGGATCTTCGAGCCGCTGGCGCTGACGACCGGCGTGCGTATGGACGATCACGAAACCTACGGCGAACACTGGAGTCCGCGTGCCTATTTGGTCTACAACGCCACCGATACTGTAACGGTGAAAGGGGGCTGGGCGACGGCTTTTAAAGCGCCTTCTCTGTTGCAACTTAGCCCTGACTGGACGAGCAATTCCTGCCGTGGGGCATGTAAGATTGTGGGTAGCCCGGACCTGAAACCAGAAACCAGCGAAAGTTGGGAGCTGGGGCTTTACTACATGGGCGAAGAAGGTTGGCTGGAAGGGGTTGAATCCAGCGTGACCGTCTTCCGCAATGATGTGAAAGATCGTATTAGCATCAGCCGTACGTCTGACGTCAATGCTGCGCCGGGTTACCAAAACTTTGTTGGTTTTGAGACGGGGGCTAACGGTCGACGTATACCGGTGTTCAGCTACTACAACGTCAATAAAGCACGTATCCAGGGCGTGGAAACCGAGTTGAAAATCCCGTTCAACGATGAATGGAAGCTGTCACTCAACTACACCTACAACGATGGACGCGATGTCAGCAACGGAGAAAACAAGCCACTATCCGATCTGCCATTCCATACCGCTAACGGTACGCTGGACTGGAAACCGCTGGCGCTGGAAGACTGGTCGTTCTATGTTTCTGGTCACTACACCGGTCAGAAACGTGCCGACAGCGCGACGGCTAAAACACCGGGCGGTTATACCATCTGGAATACCGGCGCGGCCTGGCAGGTGACTAAAGACGTCAAACTGCGCGCAGGCGTGCTGAACCTGGGCGACAAAGATCTGAGTCGTGATGACTACAGCTATAACGAAGACGGACGTCGTTACTTTATGGCAGTGGATTATCGCTTCTGATGAAGAGATGCCCGGCGAACCGGGCGGACATTCACTTCAGTAAATACTGCGCATGGAAGCGCAGATGATCCTCTATAAAAGAGGCAATGAAGTAATAGCTGTGATCATAACCAGGTTGAATACGTAGCGTCATCGGCCACGCTTTTTGGCGTGCGGCTTCTGCAAGTACCGCAGGTTGAAGCTGGTCGGCAAGAAACTGATCATTATCGCCCTGATCGATAAGCGTCGGAATCGCATCTTGCGCATTGCTGGCGTACATCAGCGCACAACTGTCCCATTCCACCCAGCTATTTTTATCCTCGCCCAGGTAGGCGCTAAATGCTTTGATTCCCCAGGGAACACAACACGGATTCACAATCGGCGCAAAGGCGGAAACACTGGTGTATTTGCCAGGATTTTTCAGTGCCATAATCAATGCGCCATGACCACCCATCGAATGACCGCTAATAGCGCAGCGATCGCTGACGTAAAATTGCGATTGAATCAGCGGCGGTAATTCATCGCGCAGATAATCATACATCCGGTAATGCGTCGCCCACGGCGGTTGTGTGGCGTTGAGATAAAACCCCGCGCCCTGGCCCAAATCGTAGCCATCATCGTTAGCAATCTGTTCGCCACGCGGGCTGGTGTCTGGCATGACTAGCACAATCCCCAGTTCTGCCGCTACGCGTTGGGCACCCGCTTTGGTAGTGAAGTTCTCGTCATTACAGGTTAAACCCGAAAGCCAGTACAGCACAGGTGGAGGGGCGCTGTTGCGGGGCGGTGGGAGAAAAATGCTGAACGTCATCGGGCAATTTAAGGTACTGGAGTCGTGCCGCCAGCGTTGCTGCCAGCCTTCAAAACAGCGGTGCTCTTCGAGCATTTCCATGCGTGGCTCCTTGTTGTGTTGTTTGCATTTTAGTCATCATACCGTTTATTCAATGCGCTGTGAGTAACTTTCACTTCCGCATATGCATAACGATGTTTTAACATCTACTGCTGAAAGGCAGCGGCAATAACAATAATTATCGCTGTGAATACTGGATTATGTGCGCCACCTCACGCACAATAATCGGGCTGCTAATCAGCTTAATAACTTTGCCCCCACGCAGGGCGGAGGCGTCACACCTGCAGGAGAAAACATAAATGCCATCACTCAGTAAAGAAGCGGCCCTGGTTCATGACGCGTTAGTTGCGCGAGGACTGGAAACACCGCTGCGCCCGCCCGTGCATGAAATGGATAACGAAACGCGCAAAAGCCTTATCGCCGGTCATATGACCGAAATCATGCAGTTATTGAATCTCGACCTGGCTGATGACAGTTTGATGGAAACGCCGCATCGCATCGCCAAGATGTATGTCGATGAAATTTTCTCCGGTCTGGATTACGCCAACTTCCCGAAAATCACCCTCATTGAAAATAAAATGAAGGTCGATGAAATGGTCACCGTGCGCGATATCACCCTGACCAGCACCTGCGAGCACCATTTTGTCACTATTGATGGCAAAGCGACGGTAGCCTATATCCCGAAAGATTCGGTGATCGGCCTGTCGAAAATTAATCGCATCGTGCAGTTCTTTGCCCAGCGTCCGCAGGTGCAGGAACGTCTGACTCAGCAAATCCTGATTGCGCTACAAACGCTGTTGGGCACCAATAACGTGGCCGTCTCCATCGACGCGGTGCATTACTGTGTGAAAGCGCGTGGCATCCGCGATGCAACCAGCGCCACGACAACAACCTCCCTCGGTGGCTTGTTCAAATCCAGTCAGAATACGCGGCACGAGTTTCTGCGTGCTGTGCGTCATCACAACTGATTAAAAGGCAGGAACCATGGAGCGCAACGTCACGCTCGATTTTGTTCGCGGCGTCGCCATTCTGGGGATCCTGCTATTAAACATCAGCGCCTTTGGGCTACCAAAGGCGGCTTATCTCAATCCCGCCTGGTACGGCACTATTACTCCGTCCGACGCCTGGACCTGGGCGTTTTTGGATCTCATCGGTCAGGTAAAATTCCTCACGCTTTTTGCGCTGCTGTTTGGCGCGGGCCTGCAAATGTTGCTGCCGCGCGGCAGACGCTGGATCCAGTCGCGGTTAACACTGTTAGTCTTGCTGGGCTTTATTCACGGTTTATTGTTCTGGGACGGCGATATCCTGCTGGCTTACGGGCTGGTGGGCTTAATCAGTTGGCGACTGGTGCGCGATGCGCCGTCGGTAAAAAGTTTATTTAATACAGGCGTCATGTTGTATCTGGTGGGGATTGGCGTTTTGCTGTTGCTGGGGTTGATTTCAGACAGCCAGACCAGTCGCGCCTGGACGCCAGATGCATCGGCCATTTTGTATGAAAAATACTGGAAACTTCACGGCGGCGTTGAAGCGATCAGTAACCGCGCCGATGGCGTAGGCAACAGTTTACTGGCGCTGGGTGCGCAGTACGGCTGGCAGCTGGCGGGGATGATGTTAATTGGCGCGGCGCTGATGCGAAGCGGCTGGCTGAAAGGGCAGTATAGCTTGCGACACTATCGGCGTACCGGTTTTGTGCTGGTGGCAATTGGTGTGCTGATTAATCTTCCTGCTATCGCATTGCAATGGCGGCTGGACTGGGCGTATCGCTGGTGTGCCTTCTTACTGCAAATGCCGCGTGAACTTAGCGCGCCGTTTCAGGCAATTGGCTATGCGTCGCTGTTTTATGGCTTTTGGCCGCAATTAAGCCGCTTCAGGATGGTGCTGGCGATCGCCTGCGTCGGACGGATGGCGCTAACCAATTATCTACTGCAAACTCTGATTTGTACCACGCTGTTTTACCACCTCGGTTTGTTTATGCAGTTCGACCGCCTGGAGTTGCTGGCGTTTGTGGTACCGGTATGGCTGGCGAACCTGCTTTTCTCTGTTATCTGGCTGCGTTACTTCCGTCAGGGGCCGGTGGAATGGCTCTGGCGTCAGTTAACCCTGCGCGCTGCTGGTCCTGCATTATCTAAAACATCCAGATAACGATCTGGATCACATTCATTAACAAAACAGCTGTAACCGTTTCCATTGCTGTGACTCGATTCACGAAGTCCTGTATTCAGTGCTGACAAAATAGCCGCCAGCAAGCAGTAATCTACTGCAATCTCATAACAGGTAGTGAATATGATCACCATTCGTGATGTAGCGCGTCAGGCTGGCGTCTCTGTGGCAACGGTTTCCCGGGTGCTGAATAACAGCACGCTGGTCAGTGCCGACACGCGTGAAGCAGTTATGAAAGCGGTGAGTGAGTTGGATTATCGGCCAAACGCCAATGCACAGGCGTTGGCCACACAGGTGAGCGATACCATCGGTGTGGTGGTAATGGATGTTTCAGATGCATTTTTCGGCGCATTGGTTAAAGCTGTCGATCTCGTTGCCCAGCAACATCAGAAGTATGTGTTGATTGGCAACAGCTATCATGAAGCGGAAAAAGAGCGTCATGCCATTGAAGTGCTAATCCGCCAGCGTTGTAACGCGTTGATCGTTCATTCAAAAGCGTTAAGTGACGACGAGCTGGCGCAATTTATGGACAACATTCCCGGTATGGTGCTCATCAATCGGGTTGTGCCGGGCTATGCCCATCGCTGTGTTTGTCTGGATAATATTAGCGGCGCCAGAATGGCGACGCGCATGTTGCTGAACAACGGCCATCAACGTATCGGCTATCTCTCTTCCAGCCACAGCATTGAAGATGACGCAATGCGTAAAGCTGGCTGGATAAGCGCGCTGAAAGAGCAGGATATTGTTCCGTCGGAAAGCTGGATTGGTACGGGAACGCCGGATATGCCTGGCGGCGAGACGGCGATGGTTGAACTACTCGGGCGCAATCTACAACTTACCGCTGTATTTGCCTATAACGACAATATGGCCGCTGGCGCTCTGACGGCATTAAAAGATAATGGCATTGCTATTCCGTTACATCTCTCAATCATCGGTTTCGATGATATCCCCATTGCTCGTTACACCGACCCGCAATTAACGACCGTGCGTTATCCCATTGCGTCGATGGCAAAATTAGCCACGGAACTGGCCTTGCAGGGGGCAGCAGGCAACATTGATCCGCGTTCCAGCCACTGTTTTATGCCAACGTTGGTGCGTCGCCATTCTGTCGCAATACGCCAGAATGCGGCGGCGATCACTAACTGAACAAATCAGAGGATGTAACCGCTTTCAATTTGTGAGTGATTTCACAGTATGTTAACAATGTGGTAGCTATGATTGCACCGTTTTAACGTTGTAACTTGTATGTAACAGTGAATGATCGCTTTTATCGAAGTTATGGCGTCATAACAACAATTAGAGCCGTTTTATGGAGCGTTACCGGGCATGGACGAACGGATTTTTAAAAATGAGCTTCGGCGTTCAGTAACACTTCATTAACCATACTGGCCCGCCGAGCATTTATCTCAAGCACTACCCTGCATAAGAAAAACCGGAGATACCATGAATAAGAAGGTGTTAACCCTGTCTGCTGTGATGGCCAGCATGTTATTCGGCGCCGCTGCACACGCTGCTGATACCCGTATTGGTGTGACGATTTATAAATATGACGATAACTTTATGTCTGTCGTGCGTAAGGCTATCGAACAGGATGCGAAAGCAGCACCAGACGTCCAGTTGCTGATGAATGATTCACAGAATGACCAATCCAAGCAGAACGATCAGATTGACGTGCTGTTGGCGAAAGGGGTGAAGGCGCTGGCAATCAACCTGGTTGACCCGGCAGCTGCGGGTACGGTGATTGAGAAAGCGCGCGGACAAAACGTGCCGGTGGTTTTCTTCAACAAAGAACCTTCCCGTAAGGCGCTGGATAGCTACGACAAAGCCTACTACGTTGGTACTGACTCCAAAGAGTCCGGCATTATCCAGGGCGATCTGATTGCTAAACACTGGGCGGCGAATCAGGGTTGGGATCTGAACAAAGACGGTCAGATTCAGTTCGTACTGCTGAAAGGCGAGCCGGGCCATCCGGACGCAGAAGCACGCACCACTTACGTGATTAAAGAACTGAATGACAAAGGCATCAAAACTGAACAGTTACAGCTAGATACCGCTATGTGGGACACCGCTCAGGCGAAAGATAAGATGGACGCCTGGCTGTCTGGCCCGAACGCCAACAAAATCGAGGTGGTTATTGCTAACAACGATGCGATGGCAATGGGCGCGGTTGAAGCGCTGAAAGCACACAACAAGTCTAGCATTCCGGTATTTGGCGTCGATGCGCTGCCAGAAGCACTGGCACTGGTGAAATCTGGTGCGCTGGCGGGCACCGTACTGAACGATGCTAACAACCAGGCGAAAGCGACTTTTGATCTGGCGAAAAACCTGGCCGATGGCAAGGGCGCCGCTGACGGTACTAACTGGAAAATCGACAACAAAGTGGTCCGTGTACCTTATGTTGGCGTAGACAAAGATAACCTGGCTGAATTCAGCAAGAAATAAGACTGAACGGGCGCAATAGTTTATTGCGCCCTTATTGTATGGCCAACAAGGTAAAATTATATGGTCAGCTCAACGACTCCGTCATCAGGTGAATACTTGTTGGAAATGAGCGGTATCAACAAGTCCTTTCCCGGTGTGAAGGCTCTTGATAATGTCAATTTAAAAGTTCGGCCACATTCCATCCATGCATTAATGGGTGAGAACGGCGCGGGAAAATCGACATTATTAAAATGCCTGTTCGGTATCTATCAAAAAGATTCCGGCACCATTTTATTTCAGGGTAAAGAAATCGATTTTCACTCTGCCAAAGAAGCGCTGGAAAACGGTATTTCGATGGTACATCAGGAATTAAACCTGGTATTGCAACGTTCAGTCATGGACAACATGTGGCTGGGGCGATATCCCACCAAAGGCATGTTTGTCGATCAGGACAAAATGTACCGCGAAACCAAAGCGATTTTTGATGAACTGGATATTGATATCGATCCGCGTGCGCGCGTTGGCACATTATCCGTTTCGCAAATGCAGATGATCGAAATCGCTAAAGCGTTTTCCTATAACGCGAAAATTGTGATTATGGATGAACCGACTTCTTCGTTAACCGAAAAAGAAGTTAATCATCTGTTCACTATTATTCGTAAATTAAAAGAACGCGGCTGCGGTATTGTTTATATCTCGCATAAAATGGAAGAGATTTTCCAGTTATGTGATGAAGTCACCGTATTGCGCGACGGTCAGTGGATCGCCACCGAACCGCTGGCAGGGCTGACGATGGACAAAATTATCGCCATGATGGTTGGTCGTTCTCTTAACCAGCGTTTCCCGGATAAAGAAAACAAGCCAGGCGAAGTCATCCTTGAGGTGCGTAACCTGACGTCATTGCGCCAGCCGTCGATTCGCGATGTCTCGTTTGACCTGCATAAAGGGGAGATCCTCGGTATTGCCGGATTGGTGGGGGCGAAACGTACCGATATTGTTGAGACGTTATTTGGTATTCGCGAGAAATCTGCTGGCACCATTACGTTGCACGGCAAAAAGATCAATAACCATAATGCCAACGAAGCCATAAACCACGGATTTGCACTGGTAACTGAAGAGCGCCGCTCAACGGGAATTTATGCCTATCTGGATATTGGCTTTAACTCGTTAATTTCCAATATTCGCAATTACAAAAACAAAGTTGGTTTGCTGGATAATTCGCGGATGAAAAGTGATACCCAGTGGGTCATTGATTCGATGCGGGTAAAAACACCAGGTCATCGGACGCAAATTGGTTCGCTCTCCGGCGGTAATCAGCAAAAGGTGATTATTGGTCGCTGGTTACTAACGCAACCGGAAATATTAATGCTCGACGAACCAACGCGCGGTATTGATGTTGGGGCGAAGTTTGAAATTTATCAGTTAATTGCCGAACTGGCGAAGAAAGGCAAGGGAATTATTATTATTTCTTCTGAAATGCCAGAGTTGTTAGGGATAACAGACCGTATTCTGGTTATGAGCAATGGCCTCGTTTCCGGAATTGTCGATACAAAAACAACAACGCAAAACGAAATTCTACGTCTTGCGTCTTTGCACCTTTAAGATTAGGGGCTTCCCATGAGTGCGTTAAATAAGAAAAGTTTTCTTACTTACCTGAAAGAGGGCGGAATTTACGTCGTTCTTTTAGTTTTGCTGGCCATTATTATTTTCCAGGATCCTACTTTTTTAAGTTTGTTGAACTTAAGTAATATTCTCACCCAGTCATCGGTGCGTATTATTATCGCGCTCGGCGTGGCAGGGTTAATTGTCACCCAGGGGACTGACCTTTCCGCAGGTCGTCAGGTGGGGCTGGCTGCAGTAGTAGCGGCGACGTTATTGCAGTCGATGGATAACGCCAACAAAGTGTTCCCGGAAATGGCGACGATGCCGATTGCGCTGGTTATTCTGATTGTCTGTGCTATTGGCGCGGTTATCGGTTTGATCAACGGCCTGATTATCGCCTATCTCAACGTGACGCCGTTCATAACCACTCTCGGCACGATGATCATCGTTTACGGCATTAACTCGCTCTATTACGACTTTGTTGGGGCGTCGCCGATTTCTGGTTTCGACAGTGGTTTCTCCACTTTTGCCCAGGGCTTTATTGCGCTGGGGAGCTTCCGTCTCTCTTACATCACCTTCTACGCCCTGATTGCGGTGGCGTTCGTCTGGGTGTTATGGAACAAAACCCGCTTCGGCAAGAACATTTTTGCCATTGGCGGTAACCCGGAAGCGGCGAAAGTTTCTGGTGTCAACGTCGGACTGAACCTGCTGATGATCTATGCGTTGTCTGGCGTGTTCTATGCCTTCGGCGGGATGTTAGAAGCCGGACGTATCGGCTCTGCCACCAACAACCTCGGCTTTATGTATGAGCTGGATGCTATCGCGGCGTGCGTGGTGGGCGGCGTATCGTTCAGCGGCGGTGTAGGAACGGTAATTGGTGTGGTGACCGGTGTAATTATTTTTACGGTCATTAACTATGGTCTGACGTACATCGGCGTAAACCCGTACTGGCAGTACATCATCAAAGGGGCGATTATTATCTTTGCCGTGGCGCTGGATTCACTGAAATACGCACGTAAGAAGTGATGTGAATGTGGACCTTGCCGGATGCAACGCTGGCGCGTTTTATCCGGCCTGGAATGGGGTTTGGTAGGCCGGATAAGGCGTTCACGCCGCATCCGGCGACAGGAACCAAATGCCGGATGCGTCGCTGTTTTTACAACGTTACCGGGTGTTCTTTCTCTCCCTTCTTAAACTTCACTTCCCCAAGATCAATACAACCCACCGGGCAGACGTGGCCACAAAGCAGACAACCAACGCACTTCTCGGTATTACAATGCGGCGTGCGTGTTTTCTCGCTCCATTCCATCGCCTGGTGACCGCCGTCGTAACAGGAAATATAACAGCGTCCACAGCCAACACATTTATCGAGATTGATGTTGGGATAGACAATATAACTGCGGTCTAAATCTTCCGCCGGAACAATATTGTGATTCGCCAGACCTACCATCTCCTGCAACGAATCAAATCCCTGATCGGCAAGGTAATGCGACAGCCCGCTCGTCATATCTTCCACAATGCGATAACCGTACTGCATAATGCCGGTGGTCACCTGTAACGTTGCCGCGCCGAGCAATAAAAACTCCGCCGCATCTTCCCAGGTTTCAATACCGCCGATACCGCTGATCGGGAAATCGCGCAATTCTGGATGGGTGCGCATTTGCTGAATAAAGCGCAGGGCGATCGGTTTCACCGCTTTACCGGAATAACCGGAAATACTCGATTTACCGTTGACAATCGGCATACCGATTTTCTGATTAAGATCGATGTTGGTGATGGATTTGACGGTGTTAATCGCCGCAATGCCGTCTGCGCCGCCGCGTTTTGCCGCCAGCGCCACTTCGCACATATCACCGATATTCGGCGTCATCTTCGCCAGCATTGGCAGTGAAGAACCACGTTTCACCGCCCGACAATATTTTTCTACCAGTTCCGGGCTTTGCCCGACATCGCTACCCATCGCATGGGAGGTCATCTGCGGGCAGGAGAAGTTACACTCGATCATATCCGCGCCAGCTTTTTGCACCAGACGCGCCAGATCTTCCCACTGCTGCTCATTTTCCCCCATGATTGAGGCGATCAGCACTTTGTCCGGATAATCTTCTTTCAGCCGACGCAGGGCAGCCAGATTCTCTTCCAACGGATGCTCGGCAATCTGCTCCATATTTTTGAAGCCAATAAAGCCGGTGTCTTCTTTCACCAGATGATCAAAACGCGGAGAGACTTCATTAGCGATAAAAAAGCCAATCGTTTTGAACACCACGCCGCCCCAGCCAGTGTCGTAGGCTTTGGCGCACATCTCGTAGCAATTGCCAACCGGTGAAGAAGAGAGGCAGAACGGGTTGGGAAACTTCACGCCGCAAAAGGTAATAGAAAGATCTTTCGTTAACATGAGCAAGCTCCCTCTAAATTATGATGAATCGCCTCGGCGGCTTCTTTCCCGGTTTTCACTGCATAAACCACGGTTTTGTCACCCTCAACAATATCGCCAGCGGCAAACAGTTGCGGGTCGCGAGTCTGGTAATTTTGCGTTTCGATGGTGTTATGCTGTGGTTTCAGTGCGGAAAAAGCGGCAAATTCGGCATGTTGACCTACGGCGAGGATAATTTTGTCCGCCGCCATCGTTAGTTCACCCGGTAAACGAACATGCTTAAAGGTGACTTTATTGCCATCTACTGCCACTGGCGTAAAGCCATCAATAATCGATACACCCAATTTCTGAGCGCTGGTGAACTCTTTCTTGCTTGCCGGAAACTCATCTAACTCTTCACGCGCAACGCACGTTACCGCCTGGCAACCGAGAACTTTCAGCGTGCTGGCAACGTCCATCGCGACATCGCCGCCGCCAATAATTAATGCGCTCTGTGGGATGCTGATATCGCCTTGCGCCTGGCGCGCACGTTGCAAGAAATTGACGGCGATCTCAACGTCGCTATGTTCAAACAGCGGCAGGCCAGAACCGCTCGATAACCCCACGGTGACCAGTACCGCTCGGTTTTCCGCTTTCAATTGTTCCAGCGTGAGCGTTTTACCTATCTCGCAATCGCACTTAATGGTCACACCCATTTTTTCGATACGGGCGATTTCTGCATCCAGCACCGATTGCGGCAAACGAAATTGTGGGATGCCATTACGCAGCCAACCACCTGGCTGTGCTTCTTTTTCATAAATCGTGACGTCGTATCCCCGGTTGGTCAGTGTCACACTAGCTTGTAGCCCGGCAGGGCCTGCGCCAATAATCGCCACTTTGCCGAGCGTTTTACTGCCGGGCTGAAAAATCTCCATTCCGGTTTGCTGTTCGAAATCAGTAACAAATCGCTGTAAGCGACCAATATCAATCGGGTCGTCGACACCGGCTCGTGTACAACCGCGCTGGCATAATTTTTCTGTCGGGCATACTCTGGCGCAAACGGCACCGAGTGCGTTATTTTCGCGAATTGTCTCGGCAGCACCTTTAAAATTACGAAAATAAATTGAGCGAATAAATTTTCCCGGGTCGGTTTGCGCTGGGCAAGCCTGACTACAGGGCGCGTCGTGACATAATAAACAGCGAGAGGCTTCTTTAATCGCCAGCAAAGGCGTAAAAGCCGGAGTGAGTTCATCCAGATAATTTTGTTGCGGCATGTGATCTTCCTTAATGCTATAGGTAATTAAGGCGAGCGTTTAGTAAATAATAATGTACTGATATTAAGGCTAAGCGTGCGGGGAAATTTAAACTGTGAAAAGATTCACAAATAGCTGCGGTTAGGAATGTGATATCCGCAGCTTATCAGGTGAAGTAATAATTATTCTCAATAATTAACTGAAGAAGGGAATATTAACGATAGAAAATAAGATAAATAATCATGCCAATAGATAAAATTCCGAAACCGCAATACGCCACCATATAAGCAAAGAAGAGCCCCGGATTTTTTTCGCGCCAGACATACACCGGTTCCGGCGTATTTTTAACCCGTTTATCAATCGCGCCAGCACGCCAGCCTTTCCACGCTTCGCGAAAACAAAATACAGGGATTAGGAAAAAAACGGCAACGACAAAAAACTGCTGTACATCCATAACTACTTTCCTTGTTTCTTTTGTAATTCAAGTAACTGCTCGGGCGTGACGGCAGGATAGCCCTGCGCATCTTCCGGCACTTGATGCATTGCCGGAATAGGGACCAATGGACCTAAAAAGCGCGGCTCACGTTTAAAAATATAAAGGTCAGCCAGCGCGCCGAAACGGGCGGCAAATTCGCGAATACGTACCGACCACATATCTTTTGGCGATGGTACGGCATAACACTGGGCCTGAATCCCCATATGCAAAGCGATAAATAATGCTCGCTCACAGTGAAAACGCTGAGTAATAATAATGAAATCGTTAGTATCGAACACTTTGCGCGTGCGTACGATGGAATCCAGCGTTCGGAAGCCCGCGTAATCGAGAACAATATCAGAGGGGTCCACGCCAGCGGCTATTAAATCTTTGCGCATGGTCATCGGCTCGTTATAACTTTGCAACGCGTTATCGCCGCTAAGTAATAGATAGTTCACCTTGCCGCTGTTATAGGCATTAATTGCCCCCTGAATACGGTAGCGGTAATACTGATTAATGACACCGGTGCGATAATACTTTGCCGTACCAAGCACCACGCCGACCTGACGGTAGGGGAGATCCTGCAACTCGTCGTAGATATAAGGCGCGGTTTTCCAGCTCATCCAGCGATCGAGGCCGAGCACAGTCAACAGCAGTAAGCCGATCATGACTAACAGGCTGTAGAACAGACGCTTTAACATGCAGAAGACTCGATCTCGGGAAATTTTTATCAGGCTACTTTACCCGTTGCTTTTGCGCAAGAAACGGCAAACTGTTTGCCGGGATTTTCGACACCAGCAGAGAGTTGGCAAGCCTGATGCAACGCATAGCTCATCTTATCAGGCCTATAAAACGTGGCTGGATAAGGCGTTTGCGCCTCATCCAGCATCTGGCTTAAGCGAGGAGAACGCGGTCGATGTTGTTACAACCGAGGGCTTTCAGCGTTGCTGAGGTTGCATCCCATTGAATCAACGGCGCGTCGGCTTTTTCTGCCAGAATTGCGCGCTGAATATCCGGGTAATCATAACCTTTGAGATTCAACAGAATTAACGCGGCCTGTAACGGTGGCAGAGTAGGGTTGAACGCCGCGTTTTCCGCATAACTACCACTGAAAATACGACCATCCTTACATTCCAGCGCCACTCCGCTGGGAGACTTGCTATAAGGCATGTGTGAACGGTTCGCTGCGGCAATCGCTGCCTGAGAAAGTGCATCGCCACTTAGCGCAAAGCCGTGATCCTGCTCGTCCATCAGCAGCGTTTTAATCTCCAGATCTTTTGGTCCAAAGGCATCCGGCAGATAGTCACGCAGTGCGTGCGCCTCGCGACCCGGCAGATGAATACGCAGATCCAGACCGCTGTTCAGTTCATTCATAAACTGACGGCAGTGACCACAAGGGGTGTAGTTAACGGTAATTGCCGCGAGAGCTTTCTCACCGCTTAACCAGGCGTGGCTGATAGCACTTTGTTCGGCATGGACGGTTTGCTGCATTGTTGCACCAATAAATTCCATATTGGCACCGAAATACCATGTACCACTCACGCCGCGTGCAATAGCCCCAACGTTAAAATTCGACAATGGCGTACGCGCACAGGCCGCGGCCAGCGGCAGCAGTGCGAAAGCCAGCGCGTCTTCGTCCAGCCCGGTTGCGCTCTTAAGCGAAGAGACTTGCTCCCCGGTCAACAAAGCGGGGAAGTACTTGTCTGCCAGAATAGGTTCCAGCGCAGATTGCAAGTTATCCGCAAGTTGGGCAAAAGCAGTTTGAAAACGTGGATGCATGGCGTTGCCTCATAATCATGTAATGGGATAACAGTTTACGAACCTGGTATGGCTTTATATGTGATCTGAATCTCATTAATTATGCAACGCGTGAAACTTACATCGAAAATGCGCCACGCATCGCAAATTTTAGCTCATTACTGCCAGGATAATCGGGAAAAGAAACGGTGCGATCAGCGAGGTAATAATCCCGCATAACACCAACGCCAGCGAACTAAATGCGCCTTCCTGATAATCCAGTTCGGCACAGCGCGCTGTACCGAGGGCGTGAGAAGCCGTCCCCATCGCCAGGCCACGCGCCGCTTTGGTACGAATACGCATCGCATTAAGCAATGTATGGCCAAACACAGCGCCGAGGATCCCGACGAAAATGACACAAACTGCGCTGATTGCCGGAATACCGCCAATACTACCGCCGACAGCCATCGCAATTGGCGTAGTGACCGATTTCGGTAAGATTGACGCAGCAATTTCCGGTGACGCCCCCATTAACAATGCCACGGAAGTCCCCGTCACCATCGCTACCACGCTGCCGATAAAACAGATGGTGATTATTGATTTCCAGCGGGCGCGGATCTGATGCAACTGTTCATATAAAGGATAGGCCAGCGCGACGACCGCCGGTTGCAGCAGATCGTTTAGCACTTCGCTACCTTTAAAGTAGCTGTCGTAAGAGATGCCGGTCAGCATTAAAAAAGGAATGATCACCACCATTGCTACCAGCAACGGGTTAAGCAAGGGAAACTTATACCGTGCCGCCAGTTTGCGGGCGGCAAAAAAGACAATCAATGTCAGCGGTAATGACCACCAGATATTCGCCATCATTCTTCTGATCCTTTCTGACCTACGACTTTACGTTCACCGTGCACCAGTTGCGAGCTCCAGCTCACCACCAGAAAAACCACCAGCGTACTGACTGCACAGGAAACCACTACCGGGCCAAACTGTGCGCGGAGTAAATCAAAATATTGCATGACGCCTACGCCAATCGGCACAAACAATAGCGCCATATAGCGAATCAGTACGTAGCACCCCGGATTGACCCATTTCGCCGGAAGAATTTGCAAGGCTAGCAGGACAAACAGGATCAGCATCCCGATGATGCTGCCCGGAATGGTTACCGGTAGAAGGGAAGCAATGAAAATGCCTGCATACAGGCAGGCATAAATCAGGACGAAAGCGCGTAAATATTGCCAGATAATGTTCAGTGTCTTACTCATAATCAACACCCCAGATGAGATGGATTCATCATACAATTAATTCGTAAAACGTGCTACCGATCACATTAAGAATTCATCGCTTATTTTTCACGCCTGGGTATGACGATGTGAGTAGCGAACTCAGGCAGATCTGCTTTTTTGCAACAGAAAGCGTGCCTGCCATAGATCAAGCATAGAGAGGGATTGCAGCTTTGCAGCAATCTCACTCGGCAGACCTTTAATCCGCTGACCGGAGGCGCTAACATAGCGCCTCATTTTTTTGCGGGTGATGATATGCGTGTGTTACTGGCGCCAATGGAGGGGGTACTTGACTCTCTGGTGCGCGAATTGCTGACCGAAGTTAACGACTACGATCTGTGCATCACTGAGTTTGTTCGCGTGGTGGATCAACTGCTGCCGGTAAAAGTTTTTCATCGCATTTGCCCTGAGCTACAAAACGCCAGCCGTACTCCTTCAGGTACGTTGGTGCGCGTACAGTTGCTGGGGCAGTTCCCGCAGTGGCTGGCAGAGAACGCCGCCCGTGCGGTGGAGTTAGGTTCCTGGGGCGTGGATCTTAACTGCGGCTGCCCGTCGAAAACGGTCAACGGCAGCGGCGGTGGGGCAACGTTACTGAAAGATCCCGAGCTCATTTACCAGGGCGCGAAAGCGATGCGTGAAGCCGTACCTGCGCATTTGCCCGTCAGCGTGAAAGTGCGTCTGGGCTGGGACAATGGCGAGAAGAAATTTGAAATTGCCGATGCTGTTCAGCAAGCCGGAGCGACGGAACTGGTAGTGCATGGGCGGACAAAAGAACAGGGTTACCGTGCAGAGCATATCGACTGGCGGGCGATTGGCGAGATACGCCAGCGGCTGAATATTCCGGTGATTGCCAACGGTGAAATCTGGGACTGGCAGAGTGCGCAACAGTGCATGGCGATCAGCGGCTGCGACGCAGTGATGATTGGTCGCGGGGCGCTCAATATTCCCAACCTGAGCCGGGTGGTGAAATATAACGAACCGCGAATGCCGTGGCCGGAGGTCGTTGCATTGCTGCAAAAGTATACCCGTCTGGAAAAGCAGGATGATACCGGGTTATATCATGTTGCGCGGATTAAGCAGTGGTTGAGTTATTTGCGTAAAGAATACGATGAAGCAACGAAATTATTTCAGCATGTTCGGGTGTTGAATAATTCCCCTGATATTGCAAGGGCTATTCAGGCAATTGATATCGATAAGCTGCGATAATAGTGGAATCGCAGCTTATCAGAGACAATGAATCGCTTATTCAGCTTCATCGTCTTGTTGCGCTCCTTTCATGAGCTAAGCCACATATTGCTACTGGCGCAAGGAGCGCGCAGGGGGAGGACAATCGCCTCCTCCCCCTGCACCCCCGGGCTCTGGCGAACAAAATCGCCGCTGCGCGGTACCTTCAGCTTATCCCCTTCGGCTACCGGGTCGGGCGCGAGGTAACGTCCCTGTAAGACGCGCCCTCAGCCCACATCCATGTGGGCTGCCCCGGCCTTCGGGGAACGCTTCAGCGATTTTGACGCCACCAACACCAGAGCTGTTTGCAAATCAAGTACACAAAACATCTAATTACTAGCCTGACGACTTATATGCCATATCTGATTTTTAAAATATCATCTTAAATACGCCAGTCACCACCAGTAGCCCAATCAGGAAAATAATCAATACGGCCCAGAGTATAATTTTCATTGGCGTTCCTTTATTTGTGAGTGCTGAGTAAGTATAGGAAAAAATGAAACTCTTTGCCGTCATCCATAAACGATTAAGATAAATCAGAGGATATCATTCACTTACTGTATATTTTTCTGGATATGTCGTTTTATTTCCGCTGATGTATTGCCACGCGAAACTAAAAAATATATCGCCACACACGGTAATCTCCGCGCACCGTTTCTTACCTGATTATTCCCCATGAATCGTGATTCATTTAATGCAGCAAGCGTTTGTTTTCCATTTTTAATTTTGTTGGCTGGATGTGCGCCTGAGCACGAAACTCGCCAGGCGTTAAGCCTGCAAACGCCTGCCACACAAGTGGACACGGCGTTACCTGCGGCATTGAAAAACGGTTGGCCAGACAGCCAGTGGTGGCTGGAATATCAGGATAATCAACTCACTTCCTTAATTAATAATGCAATACAGAACGCGCCGGATATGCAGGTGGCTGAACAGCGCATTCAACTGGCTGAAGCGCAGGCGAAAGCCGTAGCGACCCATGATGGCCCGCAGGTAGATTTTTCTGCTGATATGGAGCGGCAAAAAATGTCGGCTGAAGGGTTAATGGGGCCGTTTGCCCTGAACGATCCTGCTGCCGGTACCACGGGGCCGTGGTACACCAACGGTACATTTGGTTTAACGGCGGGCTGGCATCTTGATATCTGGGGAAAGAATCGGGCGGAAGTTACTGCTCGCCTGGGGACGGTTAAAGCGCGGGCGGCTGAACGTGAGCAGACCCGGCAATTGCTGGCTGGCAGCGTGGCACGCCTGTACTGGGAGTGGCAAACCCAGGCGGCTTTGAACACTGTCTTGCAGCAAATCGATAAAGAACAGAACACCATTATTGCGACCGATCGTCAGCTCTATCAGCGTGGAATTACCTCTTCGGTTGAAGGTGTGGAAACCGATATTAATGCCAGTAAGACCCAGCAACAGCTCAACGATGTTGCGGGTAAGATGAAAATTATTGAGGCGCGATTAAGTGCGCTCACCAACCATCAGAAAAGCGCATTGAAGCTGCATCCGGTCACGTTGCCGAAAGTGGCAAGCCAGCTTCCTGATGAACTGGGATATTCCTTGCTGGCCCGGCGGGCAGATTTGCAGGCGGCACATTGGTATGTCGAGTCGTCGTTAAGTACCATCGACGCAGCAAAAGCGGCATTTTATCCCGACATCAATCTGATGGCCTTCCTGCAACAGGATGCTTTGCATCTAAGCGATCTTTTTCGTAGTTCCGCCCAACAGATGGGCGTCACGGCGGGGCTGACATTGCCAATATTCGACAGTGGCAGACTTAACGCCAATCTTGACATTACGAAAGCCGAAAGCAACTTGTCGATTGCCAACTACAATAAAGCAGTGGTCGAAGCGGTGAATGATGTGGCGCGGGCGGCGAGTCAGGTTCAGACACTGGCAGAGAAAAACCAGCATCAGGCTCAAATTGAGCGCGATGCCTTGCGTGTGGTGGGGCTGGAGCAGGCGCGATTTAACGCGGGCATCATCGCTGGTTCCCGTGTCAGTGAAGCCAGAATTCCGGCGCTTCGCGAACGAGCCAACGGCCTGCTTTTGCAAGGGCAATGGCTGGATGCCTCCATTCAACTCACTAGTGCGCTGGGTGGGGGCTACAAACGCTGATGATAAGCGCCTTCTATACTTAACGTTTAGTCAGCGTCAGGTGGAGAAATCAATGGCACAGGTCGCGATTATTACCGCTTCTGATTCAGGGATAGGTAAAGAGTGCGCGTTATTACTGGCGCAGCAAGGTTTTGATATTGGCATTACCTGGCACTCAGATGAAGCCGGGGCAAAAGATACCGCCCGTGAGGTGGTTAGCCACGGTGTACGTGCGGAGATTGTGCAACTTGATCTCGGCAATTTGCCCGACGGTGCCAGGGCGCTGGAGAAACTCATTCAACGGCTGGGGCGTATTGATGTGTTGGTGAATAACGCGGGCGCGATGGCCAAAGCGCCGTTTCTTGAAATGGCTTTTGATGAGTGGCGAAAGATTTTTACCGTTGATGTCGATGGTGCATTTTTATGCTCGCAAATTGCTGCCCGCCAGATGGTGAAACAAGGGCAGGGCGGTCGAATCATCAACATTACTTCGGTGCATGAACATACGCCGTTGCCGGATGCCAGCGCCTACACCGCCGCTAAACATGCGCTCGGCGGGCTAACTAAAGCGATGGCGCTGGAGCTGGTGCGACACAAGATTCTGGTAAATGCGGTCGCGCCTGGCGCGATTGCTACACCAATGAACGGAATGGATGACGGCGATGTGAAGCCCGATGCGGAGCCTTCGATTCCCCTGCGACGTTTCGGCGCAACGCATGAGATTGCCAGCCTGGTGGCATGGTTATGTTCCGAAGGCGCCAATTACACCACTGGGCAGTCGTTGATTGTCGATGGCGGCTTTATGTTGGCAAATCCGCAGTTTAAGCCGGAGTAGCGGAATGGGGCGTGGCTATTTCAATGGGGAATATTTATGTAGGCATGATAAGACGCGCAAGCGTCGCATCAGGCATGGTGCCCCGGATGTCGGATGCGGCGCGAACGCCTTATCCGACCTACAGGCCGGTCACGTTTGGTAGGCTTGATAAGACGCGCCAGCGTCGCATCAGGCATGGAACACCCGGTGCCGGATGTGGCGTGAATGCTTATCTGTGGCAACTGCTTTACGCCAGATGATCCGGCTTTTTCTTCCCGCGCCGTTTCAGCCACCAGGGAACACCAACCACCAGAGCCACAACCAGAATCAACCAAACCCAGTGCTTCAAATGTTGGTCAAGATCGTGCAACCACGGCGCAATCACCTGGCCACCTGCGTAGCCAATGGTGGTAAAAATCAGCGCCCAGGCAAATGCGCCGAGAATATTCAGCGGTAGAAATATTTTCGGCGGTAGCTGACTGGCGCCAATCAGCGTCGGGCCAATCACCCGAAAGCCATACATAAAACGTGTACCAATAACAAACAGATACGGATGGCGTTGGATCAGCTTTTGTGCATGCTCGATTTTGTCCTGATGTTTTGAGAAACGGTGTAACAGCTTGCCGCCAAACCGCCGTCCGCACAGATAAAGCGCCTGGTCGCCAATCATGCCGCCGAGTGCTACGGAAAGTACCACCAGCGGGAATTTCAGCAGCCCCTGATGCGCCGCGACACCACCGAGCAAGGTGACGGTTTCACCCTCTGCCAGACTGCCGAGTATCAGCGCCGCATAACCATATTGTGAAATAAGTGTATTAATATCCATAGGCCAGTCTGTCTCCCTTTGGTTGCCTGTAAGCATACACCCAGTAAATCATTCACGCAGGAAAAGCCCCGCTGGGTAGTGCACTAATTTAGTGGGTGTGCAAAAAATAATCACAAGCTGGCTTATACTTGAACTGTCAGGTTCATGAACTCACAACAAGGGGGCGGTATGAGCCATGTCTGGGGATTGTTTTCCCATCCCGATCGTGAAATGCAGGTGATTAATCGTGAAAACGAAACGATTTCTCATCACTACACCCACCACGTTTTGCTGATGGCGGCGATTCCGGTGATTTGCGCCTTCATTGGCACCACGCAAATCGGCTGGAATTTTGGCGATGGCACTATCCTGAAGTTATCCTGGTTTACCGGACTGGCGTTGGCTGTCTTGTTTTATGGCGTTATGCTGGCTGGGGTCGCGGTGATGGGGCGGGTCATCTGGTGGATGGCGCGCAATTACCCCCAGCGCCCGTCGCTTGCGCATTGTATGGTCTTCGCGGGATACGTCGCGACGCCGCTGTTTTTGAGCGGTCTGGTAGCGCTTTACCCGCTGGTCTGGCTGTGTGCTCTGGTCGGCACGGTGGCGCTGTTTTACACGGGGTATCTACTTTATCTCGGTATTCCAAGCTTCCTGAATATCAACAAAGAGGAAGGTCTTAGCTTCTCCAGTTCGACACTGGCGATTGGTGTGCTGGTACTGGAAGTCCTGCTCGCCCTTACCGTCATACTTTGGGGTTACGGTTATCGTCTGTTCTAGAAAGTTCATTTGCGTTGCATTGCTGGCGTAAATGTCAGCAATGCAGCATTTCCTCACGATTCTCCTTTGACGACCGCACTTTTTGCTCGTTATGATGGCTTCGCTAGCCTCAGTAAATCCTTACTCCGGCGGTGCGCAACCCGTGCGCGTGAACCACTATTTGAATGCTCATCATGCCGAAATTTCGAGTTTCTTTATTTAGCCTGGCCCTGATGCTGGCTGTGCCTTTTGCACCGCAGGCCGCTGCGAAAACGGCAGCCGCTACCACCGCTTCGCAGCCGGAAATTGCTTCCGGAAGCGCGATGATTGTTGATCTTAATACCAACAAAGTGATCTATTCGAACCACCCGGATCTGGTGCGTCCGATTGCCTCAATCACTAAATTAATGACAGCGATGGTTGTGCTGGATGCGCGACTGCCGCTGGATGAAAAACTAAAAGTAGACATCAGCCAGACGCCAGAGATGAAAGGGGTCTATTCGCGCGTACGACTGAACAGCGAAATCAGCCGTAAAGATATGCTGCTGCTGGCCCTGATGTCCTCTGAAAACCGCGCGGCGGCGAGCCTGGCACATCATTATCCTGGCGGTTATAACGCATTTATTAAAGCAATGAATGCGAAAGCAAAAGCTCTCGGGATGAACAACACGCGCTTTGTCGAACCGACCGGGCTATCAGTGCATAACGTTTCAACTGCCCGTGATCTGACCAAATTGTTGATTGCCACCAAACAATATCCGTTGATCGGTCAGTTAAGTACCACCCGTGAAGATATGGCGACCTTCTCTAACCCGTCGTATACGCTGCCGTTCCGCAATACTAACCATCTGGTGTATCGCGATAACTGGAATATCCAGCTAACCAAAACCGGCTTTACTAATGCCGCAGGGCATTGCCTGGTGATGCGCACGGTTTTCAATAATAAACCAGTGGCACTGGTGGTGATGGATGCGTTTGGCAAATATACCCATTTTGCCGATGCCAGCCGCCTGCGTACATGGATTGAAACCGGCAAAGTGATGCCCGTTCCGGCAGCGGCGTTGAGCTATAAAAAACAAAAAGCCGCCCAGATGGCGGCGGCGGGGCAGACAGCACAGAACGATTAAGTTTGCTTGCCCGTAGCACCATGCCTGATGCGATGCTTGCGCATCAGGCATCCAGCCGTATTTACTCCACTTCCTGCCAGTTTTTCCGTTTACTGGTTTTACCGATCCCCGGATTCATACTGTTGGTCGGATCGTTTTCACGATAAAACTTCTGCAGCGTCTCCGGTGCTTTATACAAATGACCGACGTTATGCTCGGCAGGATATTGCGCGCCGCGCTGGCGTAACAATTCCAGCATCTGTTCCTTCAACGCATGCACATCCACACCTTTCTTAACGATGTAATCCTGGTGAAAGACATAGCACATAAAATGCCCGTAATAGAGCTTATGCACTAACTGGCTGTCGATTTCCGGCGGCAGATGTTCATACCACTCGGTGTCATTACGCCGCAGAGCAATATCCAGTGCCAGAATGTCTTCGACTTCATCGGAATGTACCGCCTGATAACGTATCGCTGCGCCCGCTGCCGCGAAACGGTGTAAAAACGCTTTACTCCCTTCCTCCGGCGTACAGACAAAGAAATCGCCTTCGGCCTGTTTGAAAAAATCTACCAGCCACGATTTGGCTTCGCCCACACCATCGCCCGCCATTTTTAACAGAAGGTGGTGTTCATATTTATCGCGCCAGCTTTTCATGCGCGGTGGCAAATGACTGGGGAACAAATGACTGAATTTCTGCATTGCGAGATCGGTAAAGTGTGGGCGGAAGAACTTCACCTTCTCCAGCATCGCATCGGTACGTCCCTTGATGTTAAAGAATAACGGCATCTTGTCAGTGCCTAGCTTGTCGATCATCAGGAAGGTATCTTTGCCGTATTTTTCCGCAATATCGTAGATATCCCGGTGCATGTATTCCCCGGCAACCGGCAGATTTTCAAAATTGGCCAGAATATGGCGGCGGATCTCGGTCAGTACTTCCGGCTGATTGGTGCCGATATAAAACACCTGCTGGTTTTTTTCCGCTTCAAAGGTATCCAGACGCACTGCGAAAACCGCCAGTTTGCCAGCGCAACCGGAGGATTCAAACAGGCGATCCGGGTCAGCGTTATAACGTGCTGGCGTGTCGGCCTCAATATCTCGTACGCGGTGAACATAGTCATAATCATGGGCGTGACGGCCATCGTGGCGCACATCATCTTCTTTGATGCGATCATCATCCAGCTTGCTGAGGATCTGCTCCGGCGTTTCGCCCAGATCAATCCCCAGGTGGTTAACCAGCGTCAGCTTGCCGTTTTCATCTATGCGTGCGAATAACGACATTTCGGTATACGCCGGGCCACGCTGCACCAGCGAGCCGCCAGAGTTATTACAGATACCGCCGATAACCGATGCGCCAATGCACGACGAACCAATCACCGAGTGCGGTTCGCGACCTAATGGTTTGAGGGCTTTCTCCAGCGAATAGAGGGTGGTGCCAGGATACGCCAGCACCTGTTCGCCCTTACCGAGAACATGCAGCTTGTCGAGGCGCAGGGTGCTGATGATAACGATATCGCGATCATAATCGTTACCATTTGGCGTGGAGCCTTCGGTCAGACCGGTATTCGCGGCCTGCATCAGAATAATTTTGTCGGCGGTGACGCAGGTTTTTAGTACTCGCCATAATTCCAATAGCGAGCCAGGAAGAACAACGGCCAGCGCGTCACCCTGACCGGAGCGGAAGCCCTTGCGATAGCGGGCCGTTTTCGCGGGATCGGTGAGCAGGTGTGAATGACCGACCAGACGGGCAAGTTCATTCAAAAAGGTTTTATTATCAGTTGTTGTCATGGAAGACATTTTCCACTCCTTGTGGTGGCGAAAAAATATCAGAAACTAGAATAGCGCCTTGTATGACAATTCAGCGAGTGAATATTTTGAAAATTCAGACAATAAACTGAGCTTTCTTTTTCTCTCTCCATCAGGGTTATGGCAAACTACCGCTTTTGCACCATTTTCGCTGCCACGTCGGGCAACAGAGGAAGAATAATCCACATGAAATGGCTATGTTCAGTAGGTATCGCGGTGAGTCTGGCCCTACAGCCAGCACTGGCGGATGATTTATTCGGCAACCATCCATTAACGCCCGAAGCGCGGGATGCGTTCGTCACCGAACTGCTCAAAAAAATGACGGTTGATGAGAAAATTGGTCAGCTGCGTTTAATCAGCGTCGGCCCGGATAACCCGAAAGAGGCGATCCGCGAGATGATCAAAGACGGGCAGGTTGGAGCGATTTTTAATACCGTCACACGTCAGGATATCCGTGCCATGCAGGATCAGGTGATGGAACTGAGCCGCCTGAAAATTCCTCTTTTCTTTGCTTACGACGTGCTGCACGGTCAACGAACTGTTTTCCCGATTAGCCTCGGTCTGGCGTCATCTTTTAACCTTGATGCGGTGAAAACCGTAGGCAGCGTTTCTGCTTATGAAGCGGCGGACGATGGCCTGAACATGACCTGGGCGCCGATGGTCGATGTCTCGCGCGATCCGCGCTGGGGTCGCGCTTCTGAAGGTTTTGGTGAAGATACGTACCTCACCTCAATTATGGGTAAAACCATGGTTGAAGCGATGCAGGGCAAAAGTCCGGCGGATCGCTACTCGGTGATGACCAGTGTCAAACACTTCGCGGCTTACGGCGCGGTAGAAGGCGGTAAAGAGTACAACACCGTCGATATGAGTCCGCAGCGCCTGTTTAATGATTATATGCCGCCGTACAAAGCGGGGCTGGATGCAGGTAGCGGCGCGGTGATGGTGGCGCTGAACTCACTCAACGGCACGCCTGCCACTTCTGATTCCTGGCTGCTGAAAGATGTGCTGCGCGACCAGTGGGGCTTTAAAGGCATCACCGTTTCCGATCACGGTGCAATCAAAGAGCTGATTAAACATGGCACGGCGGCAGACCCGGAAGATGCGGTGCGCGTGGCGCTTAAGTCCGGGATCAACATGAGCATGAGTGACGAGTATTACTCGAAGTATCTGCCCGGTTTGATCAAGTCCGGCAAAGTGACGATGGAAGAGCTGGACGACGCCGCCCGCCACGTACTGAACGTCAAATATGATATGGGGCTGTTTAACGATCCGTACAGCCATCTCGGTCCGAAAGAGTCCGACCCGGTGGATACCAATGCCGAAAGCCGCCTGCATCGCAAAGAAGCACGTGAAGTGGCGCGAGAAAGCCTGGTGTTGCTGAAAAACCGTCTCGAAACCCTGCCGCTAAAAAAATCTGCCACCATCGCGGTGGTTGGGCCACTGGCGGACAGCAAACGTGACGTGATGGGCAGCTGGTCCGCGGCCGGTGTTGCCGATCAATCCGTGACCGTGCTGACCGGGATTAAAAATGCCGTCGGTGAAAACGGTAAAGTGCTGTATGCCAAAGGGGCGAACGTTACCAATGACAAAGGCATTATCGACTTCCTGAATCAGTATGAAGAAGCAGTAAAAGTCGATCCTCGTTCTGCCCAAGAGATGATTGATGAAGCGGTGCAGACGGCGAAACAATCTGATGTGGTGGTGGCTGTGGTCGGTGAAGCCCAGGGGATGGCGCACGAAGCCTCCAGCCGTACCGATATCACTATTCCGCAAAGCCAACGTGACTTGATTGCGGCGCTGAAAGCTACCGGTAAACCGCTGGTGCTGGTGCTGATGAACGGGCGTCCGCTGGCGCTGGTGAAAGAAGATCAGCAGACTGATGCGATTCTGGAAACCTGGTTTGCCGGGACTGAAGGCGGTAATGCAATTGCCGATGTGTTGTTTGGCGATTACAACCCGTCCGGTAAGCTGCCGATGTCCTTCCCGCGTTCTGTCGGGCAGATCCCGGTTTACTACAGCCATCTGAATACCGGTCGTCCGTATAATGCCGACAAGCCGAACAAATACACTTCGCGTTATTTTGATGAAGCTAACGGGGCGCTTTATCCGTTCGGCTATGGTCTGAGCTATACCACTTTCACCGTCTCTGATGTGAAACTTTCTGCGCCGACCATGAAGCGTGACGGTAAAGTAACGGCCAGTGTGCAGGTGACTAACACCGGAAAACGCGAAGGGGCGACGGTGATTCAGATGTACTTGCAGGATGTGACGGCTTCCATGAGCCGCCCGGTGAAACAGCTGAAAGGCTTTGAGAAAATCACCCTGAAACCGGGCGAAACTCAGACCGTCAGCTTCCCAATCGACATTGATGCGCTGAAGTTCTGGAATCAGCAGATGAAATATGACGCCGAGCCTGGCAAGTTCAATGTCTTTATCGGCACCGATTCCGCGCGCGTTAAGAAAGGCGAGTTTGAGTTGCTGTAATGCTTTCGTGAGGGCGCGATGTTTGCGCCCTTTGCCTGATGCGCTGCGCTTATCAGGCCTACAGGTAGTTGCAACCTGTTGAATTTTCACTGTTTGTAGGCTGGATAAGGCGTTTACGCCGCATCCGGCGAGAAACGCCGGGTAAAATATGCCCTTTAAGTATTTATCTGATTCTGCAACTGAATCCGCCCTGTCAGGCTAACCCTGCCATTATCAACTATGCTTTTCTCTTAATTCGCTGAAAACAACAGTAAAAGAATGAGGAAAGCATCATGCCACTCTCAAAGCTCTTGGCTGGTTCACTGGTTTTGTTGGCAGCCGTGAGCCTGCCGCTACAGGCGGCTTCCCCCGTTAAAGTCGGTTCGAAAATCGATACCGAAGGTGCGCTGCTCGGCAACATTATTTTGCAAGTGCTGGAAAGCCACGGCGTACCGACGGTCAATAAAGTCCAGTTGGGAACGACACCCGTGGTGCGCGGGGCGATCACTTCTGGCGAGCTGGATATCTATCCGGAATATACCGGCAATGGCGCTTTCTTCTTTAAAGATGAAAACGATGCAGCGTGGAAAAACGCGCAGCAAGGTTACGAGAAAGTCAAAAAGCTCGATGCGGAGCAAAACAAGTTAATCTGGCTGACGCCTGCACCGGCGAATAACACCTGGACCATCGCCGTGCGTCAGGATGTGGCAGAGAAAAACAAACTCACTTCGCTTGCTGACCTGAGTCGTTATCTGAAAGAGGGCGGCACCTTCAAACTGGCAGCCTCGGCAGAGTTTATCGAACGCGCCGATGCCTTACCCGCGTTTGAAAAAGCCTATGACTTTAAACTCGATCAGGATCAGTTGCTGTCACTGGCAGGCGGCGACACGGCGGTAACGATTAAAGCCGCTGCCCAACAAACATCCGGCGTTAATGCGGCGATGGCTTACGGTACCGACGGCCCGGTCGCGGCACTGGGGCTGCAAACCTTAAGCGATCCGCAAGGCGTGCAACCTATCTACGCGCCTGCGCCAGTGGTGCGTGAATCGGTGTTGAAGGAGTATCCGCAAATGGCACAGTGGCTACAGCCAGTCTTCGCCAGCCTCGATGAAAAGACGTTACAGCAACTGAATGCCAGTATTGCCGTTGAAGGACTTGATGCCAAAAAAGTGGCTGCCGACTACCTGAAACAAAAAGGGTGGACGAAGTAATTACCCGTGGCTTATTTCCGTATTAATCCTGTTCTGGCGCTGCTGCTGTTGCTGACGGCAATCGCAGCGGCGCTGCCGTTTATCAGTTACGCGCCTAATCGTTTAGTCTCGGGTGAGGGGCGTCATCTCTGGCAGCTGTGGCCGCAAACGATCTGGATGCTGGTGGGCATCGGTTGCGCCTGGCTGACAGCCTGTTTTATTCCCGCTAAAAAAGGCAGCATTTTTGCACTCATTCTGGCGCAATTCGTCTTCGTATTGCTGGTGTGGGGAGCTGGAAAGGCGGCGACCCAACTGGCGCAAAATGGCAGTGCGCTGGCGCGTACCAGCCTCGGCAGTGGTTTCTGGCTGGCTGCGGCGCTGGCATTGCTGGCCTGTAGCGATGCCATCCGCCGAATCTCCACGCATCCGCTGTGGCGCTGGTTGTTGCATATGCAGATTGCCATTATTCCGCTGTGGTTGCTGTACTCCGGTACGCTTAACGATCTCTCGCTAATGAAAGAATACGCTAACCGTCAGGATGTGTTTGACGACGCGCTGGCACAACATCTGACGTTACTATTTGGTGCGGTGCTGCCTGCGTTAGTGATTGGTGTGCCGTTGGGCATCTGGTGCTACTTTTCCACCGCGCGGCAGGGGGCGATTTTTTCTCTGCTCAATGTCATTCAGACCGTGCCTTCGGTGGCGCTATTTGGCCTGTTGATTGCGCCACTTGCCGCGCTGGTTACGGCCTTTCCGTGGCTCGGGAAGCTCGGCATAGCAGGAACCGGAATGACACCCGCACTGATTGCGCTGGTGCTCTATGCCTTGCTGCCGCTGGTGCGCGGCGTGGTAGTCGGCTTGAACCAGATCCCGCGCGATGTGCTGGAGAGCGCCAGAGCGATGGGCATGAGCGGGGCGCAGCGATTCCTGCATGTTCAGTTACCACTGGCGTTACCGGTATTTCTGCGCAGCCTGCGGGTGGTGATGGTGCAAACCGTCGGTATGGCGGTGATTGCGGCGTTAATCGGCGCAGGCGGGTTTGGTGCGCTGGTTTTCCAGGGGCTGCTAAGCAGTGCCATTGATTTAGTGTTGCTGGGGGTGATCCCGGTAATTGTTCTGGCGGTGCTGATCGACGCGCTGTTCGATTTGCTTATCGCACTGCTGAAGGTGAAACGTAATGATTGAATTTAGCCATGTCAGCAAACTGTTCGGCGCACAAAAAGCCGTTAACGATCTCAATCTCAATTTTCAGGAGGGGAGTTTCTCGGTGCTGATTGGCACATCTGGCTCTGGCAAATCCACCACCCTGAAAATGATTAACCGCCTGGTGGAGCATGACAGCGGCGTGATCCGCTTTGCCGGAGAAGAGATTCGTTCGCTGCCAGTGCTGGAGTTGCGCCGCCGGATGGGCTATGCCATTCAATCTATTGGTCTGTTCCCCCACTGGCGCGTGGCGCAAAACATCGCCACCGTGCCGCAATTACAAAAATGGTCGCGGGCGCGGATTGACGATCGTATCGACGAATTAATGGCGCTACTGGGGCTGGAGGCGAATTTGCGTGAGCGTTATCCGCATCAGCTTTCCGGCGGTCAGCAGCAACGTGTGGGAGTGGCACGCGCACTGGCTGCCGATCCGCAAGTCTTACTGATGGATGAACCCTTTGGCGCGCTGGACCCGGTAACGCGTGGCGCGTTGCAACAAGAGATGACGCGAATTCACCGTTTGCTGGGGCGCACTATTGTACTGGTGACCCATGATATTGACGAAGCACTACGGCTGGCAGAACATCTGGTATTGATGGATCACGGTGAAGTGGTGCAGCAGGGCAATCCGCTGACGATGCTGACTCGTCCGGCGAATGATTTTGTCCGCCAGTTTTTTGGACGTAGTGAACTGGGTGTGCGCCTGCTTTCGTTACGTAGTGTGGCGGATTATGTGCGTCGCGAAGAACGGGCAGAAGGTGAGGCACTGGTAGAAGAGATGACGCTACGCGATGCGCTCTCCCTGTTTGTTGCGCGGGGATGTGAAGTGCTGCCGGTGGTGAACACGCAGGGCCAGCCTAGCGGCACGCTGCATTTTCGGGATCTGCTGGTGGAGGCGTAAGCGTATGAAGATGTTGCGCGATCCGCTGTTCTGGCTCATTGCTCTGTTTGTGGCGCTGATTTTCTGGCTACCCTATAGCCAGTCGCTGTTCGGTGCTTTATTTCCGCAACTGCCGCGGCCTGTTTATCAGCAAGAAAGTTTTGCGGCCCTGGCGCTGGCCCATTTCTGGCTGGTGGGGATCTCAAGTTTGTTTGCTGTAATTATCGGCGTTGGTGCCGGAATTGCCGTTACTCGCCCGTGGGGGGCTGAGTTTCGCCCGCTGGTGGAAACCATTGCCGCCGTTGGGCAGACTTTTCCGCCCGTCGCGGTGCTGGCGATTGCCGTTCCGGTGATTGGGTTTGGTCTGCAACCGGCGATTATCGCCTTGATCCTTTACGGCGTGCTACCCATCCTGCAGGCGACACTTGCCGGGCTGGGAGCGATTGATGCCAGCGTGACCGAAGTTGCCAAAGGCATGGGAATGAGCCGTAGTCAGCGACTGCGCAAAGTCGAGTTACCGCTGGCAGCGCCGGTGATTCTGGCGGGCGTGCGGACTTCCGTGATTATCAACATTGGCACGGCGACGATCGCCTCAACGGTAGGAGCCAGCACGCTGGGTACGCCGATAATCATCGGACTTAGCGGATTTAACACTGCTTATGTGATTCAGGGGGCGTTGCTGGTGGCACTGGCGGCGATCATCGTAGACCGCCTGTTTGAACGGCTGGTGCAGGCGCTTAGCCAGCACGCAAAATAAATGTATAACCTGCGAGCATGACGCCACCGATACCGCCTAACGCCATAAACAGGAACAGGGCGATGACCCCAATTTTAGCTATGCGCATAATGCACTCCTTATGTTAACAAAAGGATTGTACAGTAAAGCGCATTTGTTAACGAATCATTAAATGCCAAGCGGGAAAATATCATGGCCTTGTTCCTGCCAACTGGTGAGTTGTTGCTGTTGGGCGGGAGTCTGATTTTCACCGCACCACACCAATAACGTGCGGCCTTCAAACAGTTCCGGACGGAGCTGGTTGAGGGAATGGGCGAGTACATCAATGCGCCACCCTTGTTGACTGGCGATCCAGCCTTCCAGCCATAGACGGGTGGTATCGTGAATATTCCAGCCAACCACCAGCGCATCTTTGCCCTGTTTTTTACGTGCCGAAGCCAGGCAAATGGCGATGTAGTTGATCAGTACGCCGTCCAGAATCGCCAGCAATGCCTGGAGAGTCGGTTGTTGGCATTGAAGCCGTCGACGCAGAGGAATAAACAGGTGCGTGGTGAGTGTCTGGGCGGGATAATCCTGGCCGCGTTCTTTGATCCACATTCGTAAACTCTGGAGATTACCGCTTTGCAGGTAATTAAGCAGCGTTTCTTGCTGATCGCGCCAGCCGTTCTGTACATCAATATTCTCATTACTGAGCAGCATTTTAACTTTGCTGACCTGCACGCCGTTGTCGATCCAGCGCTTGATCTCTCGGATCCTGTCGATATCCGCATCGTTAAACAGGCGATGTCCGCCGTCTGTCCGCTGCGGTTTCAATAACCCGTAACGCCTCTGCCACGCGCGTAACGTGACAGGATTGATATCACAAAGCAACGCCACTTCACCAATTGTGTAAAGCGCCATCGTTTCACCCTTGCTTGCGAGGTCCCAGCATAACTGTAGACGTTCTTTTATGAACCAGGTAGTTTTGGCCGTTTTTTGATCTCGATTAGGATGATTTTGTTTTTGCCAGGTTGTTTTGAGTGATCGTACTCACGATTTTTCATTTTTCTGCAACAGTTCAAAGAAAGTTAAACGCGAGCAATGTATGTTACGCGTTTTAAAGGGAAGTGTGGTTTGCGGGTATGTACGATTTTAATCTGGTGTTGCTGCTGCTTCAGCAGATGTGCGTTTTTTTAGTCATTGCGTGGTTAATGAGTAAAACGCCATTATTCATACCATTAATGCAGGTCACAGTTCGTCTGCCGCACAAATTTCTCTGCTATATCGTCTTTTCCATCTTCTGCATCATGGGCACCTGGTTCGGGCTGCACATTGACGATTCTATTGCCAATACCCGTGCCATAGGCGCGGTAATGGGCGGTTTACTCGGTGGTCCGGTAGTGGGAGGACTGGTTGGTCTGACCGGCGGGCTACATCGATATTCGATGGGGGGCATGACTGCGCTGAGTTGTATGATCTCGACGATCGTCGAAGGATTGCTCGGCGGGCTGGTCCATAGCATCCTGATCCGTCGCGGGCGTACCGATAAAGTCTTTAACCCCATTACCGCGGGTGCCGTCACGTTCGTCGCGGAAATGGTGCAAATGCTGATAATCCTGGCGATTGCCCGACCTTATGAAGATGCGGTACGTCTGGTGAGTAATATCGCCGCGCCGATGATGGTAACCAACACCGTGGGCGCGGCGCTGTTTATGCGCATTTTGCTTGATAAGCGCGCGATGTTCGAAAAATACACTTCGGCTTTTTCCGCCACCGCGCTGAAAGTTGCGGCCTCGACGGAAGGCATTTTGCGCCAGGGCTTTAACGAAGTGAACAGCATGAAGGTGGCGCAGGTGCTGTATCAGGAGCTGGATATTGGCGCGGTAGCGATTACCGATCGCGAGAAACTGCTGGCTTTTACTGGTATTGGCGACGACCATCATTTACCAGGCAAACCGATTTCTTCGGCTTATACCTTAAAAGCTATTGAAACCGGAGAAGTGGTCTACGCCGATGGCAACGAAGTGCCTTATCGTTGCTCTTTGCATCCGCAGTGCAAGTTAGGCTCAACGCTGGTGATCCCTCTGCGTGGTGAAAATCAGCGGGTGATGGGTACCATCAAATTGTATGAAGCTAAAAATCGGCTGTTCAGCTCGATCAACCGCACGCTGGGTGAGGGGATAGCACAACTACTTTCGGCGCAGATCCTCGCGGGGCAGTATGAGCGGCAAAAAGCAATGCTCACGCAGTCGGAAATTAAACTGCTTCATGCTCAGGTGAACCCACATTTCCTGTTTAACGCGCTTAACACCATTAAAGCGGTGATCCGCCGCGACAGTGAACAGGCCAGCCAACTGGTACAGTATCTTTCCACTTTTTTCCGCAAAAACTTAAAGCGACCTTCGGAGTTTGTTACTCTCGCCGACGAAATTGAACATGTGAATGCTTATCTGCAAATTGAAAAGGCGCGTTTTCAGTCGCGGTTGCAGGTCAACATTTCTATTCCGGAGGCGTTATCTCAGCAGCAGTTACCCGCATTTACCTTGCAACCGATAGTGGAAAACGCCATCAAACATGGGACATCACAACTGCTGGAAACAGGGAGAGTGGCAATTAGCGCCCGACGTGACGGGCAACATTTAATGCTGGAGATCGAAGACAATGCCGGTTTGTATCAACCGGCAACCAATGCCAGCGGGCTGGGGATGAATCTGGTGGATAAGCGTTTACGTGAACGGTTTGGCGATGACTATGGGATAAGCGTCGCCTGTGAGCCTGATAGTTACACCCGAATAACTTTACGACTGCCATGGAGGGACGAGGCATGATTAAAGTCTTAATTGTCGATGATGAACCGTTAGCACGAGAAAACCTGCGTGTGTTTCTGCAGGAGCAGAGTGATATTGAAATTGTCGGTGAGTGTTCAAACGCTGTAGAAGGGATCGGCGCGGTGCATAAACTGCGCCCTGATGTGCTGTTTCTCGATATCCAGATGCCGCGTATCAGCGGTCTGGAAATGGTTGGTATGCTTGACCCGGAACATCGCCCGTATATTGTTTTTCTCACCGCGTTTGACGAATACGCTATAAAAGCCTTTGAAGAACATGCTTTTGATTATTTGCTGAAGCCGATTGATGAAGCGCGGCTGGAGAAAACACTGGTGCGTTTGCGACAGGAGCGCAGCAAGCAGGATGTTTCGCTGTTACCGGAAAATCAGCAGGCGCTGAAATTTATCCCTTGTACAGGTCATAGTCGTATTTATTTGCTGCAAATGAAAGACGTGGCGTTTGTTAGTAGTCGAATGAGCGGTGTTTACGTTATCAGCCAGGAAGGGAAAGAGGGCTTCACGGAATTAACTTTACGCACGCTGGAGAGTCGCACACCGCTACTGCGCTGCCATCGGCAGTATCTGGTTAACCTCGCGCATTTACAGGAGATTCGCCTGGAAGATAACGGTCAGGCTGAGTTGATTTTGCGTAATGGCTTAACCGTCCCTGTAAGCCGCCGTTATCTGAAAAGTTTAAAAGAGGCGATTGGCCTTTAAAAGACTGCTAAAATGGCTTTTTGCCTCATTAACACCCGAAGGCCTCATGCTAAGTAACGATATTCTGCGCAGCGTGCGCTACATTTTGAAAGCCAATAATAATGACCTGGTGCGTATTCTGGCGCTAGGTAATGTCGAAGCCACCGCGGAACAGATTGCCGTCTGGCTACGTAAAGAAGACGAAGAAGGTTTTCAGCGTTGTCCGGACATTGTTTTGTCTTCATTCCTGAATGGCCTTATTTACGAAAAACGCGGCAGGGATGAGTCCGCACCGGCGCTGGAGCCGGAACGTCGCATTAATAACAATATCGTACTGAAGAAATTGCGCATCGCGTTTTCACTGAAAACCGATGACATTCTGGCGATCCTTACCGAACAGCAGTTCCGTGTTTCGATGCCGGAAATTACTGCGATGATGCGCGCACCGGAACATAAAAACTTCCGCGAATGCGGCGATCAATTCTTGCGTTATTTTCTGCGTGGGCTGGCAGCGCGCCAGCATGTGAAGAAAAGCTAAGACGGGTATGGCGGCCATGCGAAGAACATGGCCGCCGACAGATTATTTCACTTCTTTAAAACCAGCCGCAGCCATGACCAGTTCAATCTGCTTCATGCTGACACCTTTGCTGGTATCTTCATCACCAATCTTGATACCGGAAATGCCCTGCAGGGCTTTCAGATCAACTTTTTCCATATCGATATTTACATTTTCCTGCGCGTAAGTATCGGTATAGGTTAATTTTTCTTCAACGCCCGGAATGTTTTTGTATTTGGCGCTTAACGGCTCAAGTGTCTTAGCTGCATCTTCTTTGGTGGCTGCACCAATGGTTGCAAACTGAATTTTGGTTTCTGAAGATTGCTTAATCACTTTGTCGCCTTTGTAGACATAAGTAATGGCAATTTCAGTACCGTTCAGATTAGCGCTAAATTTCTTAGATTCTTCTTTGTCACCGCAGCCTGCGAGAGAGAAAACCAGAACAGATGCAACAACGAGGGAAAACAGCTTGTTGAAAGCCTTCATGTAAAACTCCATTTTATCAAAATCAGGAAACTGGTGACTCTCACCAGGGCGCTATAGGATATGCCTAATATAGCGGCTTGAGCAGTCCGGAAATGGAGTAGCACTCTTAATAAAAAGCATTTCCTCCTCCTTGTTGCTCCAGCATCGGTAATAATTGTTCGCAAAGTAAAACGCAACTATTCAATGTTTCTACCAGTGTCTCGCCTTCCGTATGACGCCATTGATTCAACACATGCGCCAGTCGATAAAACCCCGTCGCGGTTAAATCTATTGCCAGCAACTCAGCCTGGCTAATGATGCTCTGTTCCTGATAACGCCAGCCGTTGTGTAGCAATTGAACGAGCAACGCCTGGCAGCGCATCAGCAACCGATGAGCGGTGGATAGCGCAGGAAGAACGCAGGCTGAAGGCAGCGGTGCCACAGGCGCAGTTTCTGCATCCAGCGCCCAGGCTCTGGTTTGCGTCATCATCACTCGAGGTTCCAGCGTTAACTGTCCTTCAACAAAACTGACGAATCCAGAAACCAGACACACAGGATCATCCTGCTGTTGTAAAAGTGCCGCCATGCGTTCAGTGGCAAAGGGCGCGCAGGCAGAGGCTGGCAGCGATAACGTCAGCACATTATTTTCACCTTCGCCGCTAATCACCTGCGCATCCAGCGTCTGGCGACTGCTGTCCCACCCGAGCGAAATACACTCTGCCACCGGCAGAATAAATAAATTATCCACCTGATTAAGCGGTCGGACGCAGACTGGCGGACGCTGGCGTAAGAATTCCCGCAAAGCCTCAATACCGGGCTGGCGCAACGGCGCACTCAGCATTTGCCAGGCATCGGGCGACAGTGGAACAACGCTGCTCAAGCGATTGCGAGTAGCGAGGAGCAGTTCACCTTCGGCACTGCGACGCGCGGCTTGTGAAACAATTTGTCCACCCGCCAGGGCGCCTGCCTGAAAACTAAATAGCCGACGCGTCGCTGCCGGTGAGTTTTCCTGTTCACTTCGCGGCCAACTGCGCGAAAGGTGCAAAATACTGCCGGTGTCGGGATCGGTGAACCAGATGCGTAAACCATACTGCTCAATATCCTGCCAGCAACGCATACCTAGCGACACAAGCCGCAAATGATCAAGCTTTGCTTCGCCAGCAATGCCTGCGCCAACCACCGTGCGCCACGGCATGGGAGGAACTTCATTGATACTGTCGCGGCGCGCCATCTCTTGTGCGCAATTTAATCGACTGCTTAATACCGCAAGCTGACGTAAGCATTCTCCGGCATGATAGTGACTGGCGCGTGCGTGGAAGGCATCAACGCTTGCCCGTAGCTGTCGTAGTGATTCACTCACCCAGCGCCAGTTGCAGATTTCTGCTGCCTGAAATGCACGACTGAATGCCGCTTCGTAATAGATTAACGGCTGGCTGATGCCGCCCAGCCATAATGCCTGGCTTAATTGCTGAACATATTGACGACACGCGTTGCCTTCATCGCTGGCAAACGGATCGTCGTTAGATGTGACGTGTTCGCTGCGCATCTGCCAGATTAAATGAGTAAATTCCGCCTGCTGAGTTTTGGCCTGGATAAAAGCCTGTACCGCCAGTACGACATGTTCGCACAGCGTTCCTTCAATGCAATCACAGCGTGCGAAGCGAATACTGCTGCGGGAATAAAAACGGACGTCACTCATCGGTAAGCGGGCAGAGGGAATTTCGCCAGGCGCACAGAACAACTCAATGGTGATGCCTTTAGCGACCAGCGCCTGTGCACGTTTGCGGGTGGCATCGGGCAGGGTAGCCAGTTCTTCCAGCCAGATTGCCGGATCCCACTCTTCTTCTTTTTCCGTGGGCTGGGTGGTGGCACAAAGTCGCTGATAACTTAACACCAGCATCACGCGATGGCGGCACATGCCGCTGGCCCCGCAACTGCATTGGGCCTCTTTCAGTGCCTGACCGCTCGCCAGTTGGGTTCGTGTACCGTCGCTGAACGTGGCGATTAAAGCGCCGTTCTCATGGCTGATTTCCGGGACGTTGCCATTTTCCAGTTCCTTAAGACTGCGCTTCACAAAACCGGCATTGCTTAACGCCGTCAGTGCCTGCGGCGTGAGTTCTAATAATTCCGGACGTAGTGAATTCATGACTGCAAATTCTCCGCCAGCCAGGAAGCCAGTTCGCCCGGTGTCATTGCGGCTATTTGTGCGCCGACATTAACCAACGCCTGGGCCATGTCGCGGTCATAGCATGGCGTTGCGGTACTATCGAGCGCCGCCAGCCCCAGCACTTTGATGCCGCTCTGGACACACTTTTTCACCTGATGCGTCAGCATGGATGATGAACCCCCTTCATAGAAATCGCTCACGAGGATAATGACGCTTTTCGCTGGTTGTTCAATAAGTTGCCGACCATACTCTACTGCACTGGCGATATTGGTCCCGCCGCCCAATTGTACTTTCATTAATAGCTCTACCGGATCGGCAATGTCTGCCGTGAGATCGACGACGCTTGTGTCAAACGCCACCAGATGGGTACGAATGCCGGGTAACTGCCATAAACAGGCCGCCATCACCGCTGAGTGGATCACCGAATCGACCATCGATCCGCTTTGATCAACCAGTAAGACCAGTTGCCATTGTTCGCTGTGGCGCTTAATGCGGCTGTTAAAGCGGGGGGATTCGATATACAACTTGCCATGTTGCGGATGCCAGTGTTGCAGGTTGGCGCGCAGAGTACTTTTGAAATCAAAGTTTCTCGCCAGTGGAATATACGAGCGGCGACGGCGATCGCGGACACCAGAAAAAGCCTGGCGAACTTCCTTTGCCAGTCGCGCCATAATCTCTTCCACTACCTGGCGCACTATCCGGCGGGCGGCAGCCAGCACTTCGGGATTCATCAGATGCTTGGTGTGCAAAACAGCACGTAACAGGCCTTCAGAAGGCTGCATGCGTTCCAGCACGTCGAGATTTGTCACTACATCTTCCATTCCGTAGCGCAGTACGGCATCGCTTTCCAGTCGCTCGATCACCCGTTGCGGAAACAGTGTGTGAATACTGTTGATCCACTCAGGTGTGGTGAGATTTGAGCTACCTAATCCACCGGTTCTTTCACCACGCTGTGTCCGTTCAGGATCGCGCCCGTACAGCCACTCCAGCGCGTGGTCTATCTGCCGGGCATTGTCATCCAGCCCACAAAGCGTCGTTTCTGCCGCTTCGCCAAGAATTAATCGCCAGCGTTGAAGCTCACGGGTAGTCAGAAGATCGTTCAGTTCAGACATGGAAAACTCCCCAGTGTTGCAGCGATACCAGTGCCTGCTGTTCGAGTTGTTGATGATGTGCAATGGCTTGCGGTGGACAATGCAACGGCATTTGCAGCGCCGAAAGGGGAAGTTGCGCGAGCTGGTAATGCTCAAGCACCTGATGCGCCAGTGTCCCTCGTTCTCGTGGTGGTAGCCAGGCCATCGCTGCGCGCAAATCGGGCAGGGCGTTGATAAAATCGGCGTCACTCAGTTGATTCAAATGGCTGCTGAAACCGGCGATGAATGCGGGCTGACAGGCCAGTTGATGGCGGGCCAGCGCCAGCAAACCGTGCAGAGCCTCGCCGGATTGTGCCGGGGATAACTGCGCCAGCATCGTCAGCGCCGCTTCGGCACTGGCGTTGGGATGTTCCAGACGCATCAGTGCGCCAAGAGCCGCGCCGCGATCCAGCGCCGGGGCATGAATCGCCTGACTGCGGCGCTCCAGTAAGGCCACCGCCGCAGAAAGAGAAATGCCGGGTAAATTAACGCCGCTATGTAGATCGCGCAGGATATGGCAAAGCGCTTGCCAGCTATGCAGGTGAGCGTGAAACTCCTTCTCATCTGGTCTGCCGTTGGATTCACACAGCCATAGCGTGCGATCGATAGCCGCGCATAACGTCGTTTGTAATATCTGCGCGCCTTGCATACCGCTGATTTCATCCAACTGCCATAAGGCATATAGCACTTCCAGCGCCTGGCCCATTTCGGCAAACTGATTTTCCTGGGCGATTAATAATGTGAGTTGTTCCAGTAATTGCTCACTAAAGCTCGCCAGGCCCGCTAACGCCGCCAGGCAAAGACATGTGGTGATGTTGCCGATTCTTCCTGCGTCCAGCATATCGGCTTCTAATTTATTGCGTGCGGCTTCCTGGAGCGTGGCACCAAAGCAGGCGGCTTCGATTAATGCCGCATGCTGGCTAAGTGGCTGGGTTAATTTCCACTGTTCTTCACCGTTACCCGCCAGCGTCAGTGTACTTCCCTGCTGGCGCACAATGCCGGGAATCTCCAGTATTGCCAACCGATGCAGCACCTGGCTTTGCGCCAGCCCATCGGGGGCAAAACGATTCAACGTCAGGTCGGATGGCAGTGTGATTTTGCTACGTTCTAGTTCGCAAATAACATCTTTTGGTAGAGGCGGTTGCGGCGTGGAGGGGGCAAGTTTACCGAATCCGTCACCCGCTAATGTGTCTATCAACGTTAGCAGAATCGGATCGGTATCGGAATGAATAACTCCGCGATAGCTCCACGGCAACGGCGCGTTCAGGGCTTCTTTAATCAGCGAGCCTGCAATGGCATCCAGCCAGTCAGTGCGTAACGGTAGTGTATGACCGCGCAACTGTGCCAGTGCCATCGCATGCAGATGAGCGGCAGCCATATCAGCGGTAGAAGCGGGCAATTTGTGCTGGCGCAAACGGGTAAGGATAGTTTTTAGCAGTTGTTCACCTGCCTTCTGCAAGCCCCACTGCCAGCACCAGTTTTGCCAGACCGGGGCAGGCATTCCTGAAAGGTATCCTGCCAGCACATCAAGGCGCTTTTCACTGTAGGGTGTGAGATAACAACCTGTAACGGCATCTGCCAGCGAGGGCAATTCTGGCTTGTTAATTTCCTGAGGGCATTCGCGCCACATCTTTGCCAGTGCCGGAGCGTGCCAGCCGCCGCAGACGACTAACACGTCGCCATTGTTTTGCTGCATTGCCCATGCAATCCAGCGAGCCATAAAGGCTTCGCGCTGACGATTGAGCGCATCTCCGGGGGAATCGCCGCGCAGTTGGGCAAAATAGTGCGCCAGCGCAGAGGGTAATGCAGTTTGCTGGCTTTCATCTTCGAATAAATGATCCCACAGGGTATCGCTGTTATCCATGCGGGTGGCACGTAGCAGTAAGGCCTGGCTTTCATCTTGCGTATCGGGCGAATCGTCCTCTTCTTCACTCTGCGCCCAGCAAGGCAAATCGATAAAGTAAGTTTGTGCCTGAATATGACGTGCGGCTTGTAGCGCCTGCCACTCCGGCGAAAATTCGGCAAATGGCGTCCAGGCGCCGCGCCCAGGAGCAGCACCGTCCTGATACTGGCAATAACTGTAAACAGCCACCGGAAGCTGGTGGGCTAAAAACAGTTCGTCTACCCGGTCATTAAAATCAGCCGGGCCTTCAATCAACACGTATCGTGGTCGCTGGCTTTCGATTAACGATTTCACCAGTCGGGCGCAGGCCGGACTATGATGCCGGATGCCGACAATTAACGGCTCGCTCATGCATCTTTCCTCACGGCAGGCGATGGCGAGCTTGATAATAAGCCTGCCAGTGAGCTTCTTTATGTGTGGCGACGCGCTGTTCGAAGTAACGACGCAGACCCGCGCGATCTTCTTCGTTATCTTTGACGATGGTTCCGGCAATACAGTCCACCAGGTCGGCAGGATCCCCCGCGCGATTCGCTAAAAACCAGGCGCGGACGCCCACAGCATGAGCCACGTTCACGGCTTCAGCGGTGGACATAATCGCTGTCAGTGTATCCATTGACGTTTTCTTTTCACCGTTGGCACGCAGATCGCGGAAGGTGCGCACCAGTAACTCCAGTACCGCGTCAGGCACTTTATGCGGAATACCGCTATGGGCCAGCAAACGCGCCGAAGCACTGGCGACAAGCTCCAGCTCCTGGGCGAAATCCATAATCGGAAAGACGGTTTCAAAATCGAATCGACGCTTGAGTGCGGCACTCATTTCATTAACGCCGCGGTCGCGGGTATTGGCAGTGGCAATAATATTAAAGCCTTCCCGCGCATAGAGCTGACTGGCTTCACCAGTGAGTTCCGGCACCGTCATTACCCTGTCAGAAAGCATACCTAACAGACAGTCCTGCACTTCCAGCGGTGTACGCGTTATCTCTTCAAAACGGACGATTTTACCGTCGCGCATTCCCTGATAAAGCGGGGCAGGGACCAGCGCTTCCGTTGACGGACCATGATTGATAAGCAGAGCGTAGTTCCAGCCGTACTTGATTTGATCTTCGGTGGTAGATGCGCCGCCCTGGATGGTTAACCCGGCATCGCCGCTAATAGCGGTTGCCAGTAATTCAGACAGGAGAGATTTTGCGGTGCCAGGTTCCCCTACCAACATCAAACCGCGCCCGGTAGCAAGAGTGACTAACATACGTTCGACAGCGGAGGGACTAATCACGACTTTACGGCTGATATTTTGCGCGTTATCGCCAAGGATAAAAGCACGTGCCGTAGGTAAACTTAACTGCCAACCGGGCGGGCAAGGTGCGTTATCATTTTGCTTTAATTTTGCCAGTTCATCGGCGTATAACACAGCGGCAGGCGGACGCTGCAGATGATTATTCTGCGGTGACATATATTCATCCCTGAAATGTATTAATAAAATAAACGATATTTTACGCGCAATAAATGTTTGGCGCATTAGTTGTTTGAGCGAAAAATATCTGGAAAGCAGATCGCAGAAAATAAAAAAACCTGCTGGTGAGGCAGGTTCTTTTATTTGCTACTTTGACGATAACTTGCTGATTGTGCAACATTTCGTACCAACGAGTAAATTATAACCATATCCACACTCCATTGCAATTCAGTGAGTGAGATTTATAATCTTGCCCGTTGGGAGGTTGTGCCGGATCGGACCAATTTTAAGTCCTGGCTGTCGGACGGGTGGTGCCGCAGGCGGTGCCCTGATCCGGAGAGCAACGTTTCGTACCAACATACGTAAACCAGTATCGACAGGCTGTGTAAGGGTAAGGTGCTGGTGTTGCGCTCCTTAATAAGGAGAGCGGATGGACACGCTGACACAAAAGTTAACCGTGCTCATTGCCGTACTGGAGCTATTAGTGGCTTTATTACGGTTGATTGATTTGTTGAAGTAATGGGCAAATTGAAACGCATCTAAGGGGGAATACCGTTTCCCCCTTTAATAAAGCTATACTCGTCATACTTCAATTTGCATGTGCTGCGACTGCGTTCGTTCACCCCAGTCACTTACTTTAGTAAGCTCCTGGGGATTCACTCGCTTATCGCCTTCCTGCAACTTGAATTATTTAGAGTATATTATTCTATTTCTTGGTTGAATATATTCTGTAGTTCACGATTAAAAATGGCGATTACAGTTTCTGGTGATTCACCTCGTAATTTTCGCGCATCAATAAATTCATCTCTTATATAAATCAACGCATCATTTATTAGCGGGTCGACATCTTCTCGATTACGTTGATGAAATGTTGGACGTAACCGGAATCGCTCCAACCGATAGACGGAACCTGTAAATAATTCAGAGCGTTTATGGATCTCAAGTCTGAAACAAAACGGATCTTCAGGTACAGGGACCTCATAATCATAAGTAGCGACCAGCTCTTTTTGCACGATCATCTCTTTTCCCAGTGGTAAATAGTGTCGATAACGGGCAGTCGAATCACTGCCCGTTATGTGTTAATGGAAAATAACGTCGGGTGCGCTTAATGCTTCGCTGAGATCAAATGCATCGAGTTCGGCAAAAGTGACAGATTTATTATCACGGTACACTCGAAGAGAACGGAAGCCCATTAGCGCTTTGCTATCAACATTGTAGTGGTTAAAACCGGGTGAAAACTTAAGGACCAGCCGGTACTCGCCCAAGTCATAGACAAATGCGTCCTCATAGCCTGACTCCCAGCCTTTGTATCGCATTCCCATAAGTTGCCCTACGGTAGCAGATTTACCTTCCCAGCGAGTCAGGCTGTTACTGGTTGCCTCGTCAGGTGTGAGCAGTACCGTGCGCCGCGCCAACTGGCGAAAAGGCGGCATAATTTCGTAATCGGCAAAAAGCTGTGCAAATTCACTGCGCATTTCTGCTGTCATTTCTAACGGGTGGGCAATGCCAATCAGAGCGTCCGCAGGCAGATCAATGGGCTCATCTTGTGCATTGCAGAATTCCCCCTCCGCGGCCACACGAAAGGCGTTGAGTAAACGTCGCGGCTCATTTGCCAGATAAACGCCCCATATCAGTCGCTGGGTAACCAGGCGAGTAAATGGATGATTAACAAAGAGAGAATGGAAATCTGCCAGCGACCAGCGTCGGGTAGTACGTAGTGCTGTTTCAAGACGTGGGAGCAGGTTTTTGCTCACCTGAGTAGCATCTTTTTTTAGTCCTTTTAGTCGGGCCAGTGCATTGGGTGCTTTAAGTGGGTCGTCATCGGATCGCAACCGGGGAACACTTTTCTGGCGCACGTTTTGCTGGTCATAGATAACCAGGTTGAGGTTTTCATCGAAGCGAACGCTAAACTGCCGTGGACCAAAATCAAAAATCAACGCCTGCAGACCGTCGAGGCCTAGTGTTGGGACTAATCTGTCTGCTAACTCTTCCTGGCTTAGGCCGCGATTTTCCGCAACCAACTGAAGATATTCCGCCGCATTGTCACGTAAAGGGCGGGATTTCGCCCGTAGCGATATATGATGCAGTTGTATCAGCGCCATATCATTATTCATCAGGGTAAGTATGTTCAGACCACTGACAGCACGGGCGGATTTGCCTTCTTGTGGCCAGGCGAGGATCTGTGTCGTCAGATCCCGTGCCGTACTTTCGTTGCCAAAGATACTTAACGCCAGAAAGGCCCAGTTGTCTTTTGCAGGGGCACCAGCTTGTTGCCAGGCGGTGAAGAGATCCCAGGCGAAAGCTGCCAGCGTTTGCGGCTGGCAGAACATTTTTAGTTGTTCCAGCCCGCTATAAAAACGTCCGCCCTGGGTAAAGCGCAGCATTTCGCCGATAATTTCCAGAGCGTCATCGGTAATCGGCTGATTATTAGTGATAAGTCGCGGCCTGGACCACATTTGCGGATGCCAGAAATCAGGGGCTTTTGGCATGCGTGCCGGGTAAATTTCCAGCGAGTTCTGGGTAAGCAATTGTTCCAGGGCTGGCCACACATCAGCGCGATCCCAGCGGTTTGCCACGGTTTGCAGTAATTCACTATGTCCCTGTTCATACAGTAAACGAAGGGCAAGTAATGCCGCTTCGCTGTTGTCGCTGGGTTTAGCAAAGACGTGTGGAATAAGGGCGGTTGCCGTATGTTCCGGCCAATGTAAAATCCACTGGCGAGCGAGATCTCGCTGTGCTGCGAAACGTCGCCAGACGCGAGCAACAGGCAGCGCCAGTTCGGTTGTGCCGAAATTTAAAATTAACGGAAATGTTTCTTTTGGACGATGTGAAAAAGCCAATAACAGGCCGGGTAGCGCATCCAATCCGAGGACACTGAGAAAATAGTCTTCGCCAGCGAACAGGTATTTTTTCTCATTAATACGTAACCAGATCGTCAGTGCCATCTCTCGTGGCAGTTGTGCCAGCAAATATAGATTCCAGACACTCTTTTCCCGACGATAACGCGAGTAGCTGTCATTTTCCCAGGCGTTAATTAATGCTTCAACGTCGCCGCTACGAAGCGCCTGTTCTGCGGATTGTGCTTCCGGAGAATTCCAGCCGTGCAGGATCTCTTCAACCCGCCCCTGATAGTAATGCCACTGAACAATGAGTGAATTGCGTGCGGCATCCAGTTTTCCGGGCAGTATATAATTCAGGAACAGCCATACATCATCCCCAAAACCTAATTCCTGTAATACGACACGACCACTTTTTCGCTCTAAGCGCTCGATAACAGAATCTGTGCTGAAGTAATGAGCAGATTCTGTTGAGTTAATCCTCTCGCGTTCGCCTGGTTGCCAGTGAGCTTGTGGCGTTAATTCGAGTTGCGTTAAATCAAGGCGCGGAAGGGGCATTTTTTTCTTACGACGCCACGGTGGTGAAACAAGGATTTCAGGCTGGTTATTGCTTTCACTACTTTCCATAGCAAGCGTTGTCGGTGCGGATATATAGCTGTTCAACACAGCTTGTGCATTTGTGCTTAACCATGGCCTCACTTCGTCTGGCAATTGTGGCTGCGATGTAATTAACGTTTGTAACAGCATACGCCAGTATTCATCACGTGCTTTTTGCTGTGCAGGCAGCTTTTTGTCTTCGATGATTGGATAACCAGGGCGAGCAGGCGGTTCTTTTAACGCCAGCAGTTCTGCCAGTGCGGCGAGCGTTGCATGGGGGTAATTTTTACTAAATTTAGCAACACGTTGCAGGCTGGGTTTATTTTTATCGGCAACTAACAGCAAAGTGCGGATGACCTGTGGATGGTTAATTTGTACCAGCAGGCTGCCGCAATCCTCTTTATGCGCATACATCGCGAGGCGAGTGATGGCTGCCAGCCCCTGTTCGCGCAAAAGGGCGGCGCAGGCCGCGTAGCCGAAGTGGTTTTCCTGCGACATATAACTTGCTTCGCGATCACTAAATATGTCCAGGACCCAGAAATGCTCAAGTTTCTTTAAGGCTTTAGAGTCAGTCGCTACGGCTTTTAACCATTCCTTAGAGTAAAAATTAGACCACTGGCTTTCAACGCTTATGAGTTCATTAGCAATTTCTGGTTTTTCCGGCAGCACCAGCGCGATAAAAGGACGGCGAACTTTGGGTATTTCTGGCAGTGCGGCAATGAGTTTATCCGCGCAACGTTGCCAGCAGCTTTCTTCCGCCAGGGAAAGGTGTTTACGCAGTCGCAGATCGAAATCGTTGTAGGTTTCTGAGCGATAGCCATAACTGCGGTCATCAGTCACTGTCATTAAATGCACTATTGATGGATCAGTACAATATCCCTGCGCAATACTCTGACGGGCTATCACCACATCCGTCGCATATTCCAGCCCTTCTTTTTGGACGATTTCATCCAGCAACTGCTCACTGTCATTGTTTGCGATACAGATCAGTGCCGCCATTGTAAGGGGAGATATTGATGGCTTATGCTCGCCGAGGAGTGCGATCGCTTGTCTGATGGGGGCGAGCCACTCTGCTGAACAGTGTTCATATTGCCAGCTAATATTTTCTTTGCTGCTTTCACGTAGCAGAAGTTCATCACCCAGAGTCTGAATGATGCTTTCAGTGATAACAGGCACCGGTTCGCCCGGCCAGTTGCGATGGCTGAGTGGTGTTTTGCCTTTTTTATATTTCAGTTCCACTTGGGCGTTATCCGCCAGCCACGGTAATTCCTTGTCCATGCTCTTTCCTTATTCAAACAGAGCTTCAATATCGTTAATCAGCTCGCTGGCGGTGATGTCATCGAGTACGGAGAGTTGCGCTTCCTGTGTTGAATTACTCCCCCAGCCATAGCTTTCCGCTTTGCCTTCCCATAGCCACAGCTTGCTTAAGAGTTGCTCGGCACTCAGTTCGGCGGGCGACATGCCTACCGCAAAACCTTCATCGATTTCCATGATTAACGACCAGCGGCCCAGAGGCTTGATCATCCAGCCGATCCAGCCACCATCCTGCGGTACACCACGCACCCAACCTTTATTCGCCAGTCCCATGACCCGACCGCTCGGGCATTTTCTGCCTGCCCAGCGGGTCAATTCGCTGGTATTGCGCTCGGTTTCTGTCAGGGCGTAACTGTTACGGTCGAGCTGGCGGAACGGCGGTAACAGTTCATAGTCGGCAAAAAGCTGCCCAAAGGCGGCGGCATCCGTCGGTGATATCTCCAGAACGTGAGGAATACCAATAGAGATATCGCCTTCCGGCAAGGTGAAAAGGTCATCGTCAGCGGTGCTGTAGCTGTTATCTTCCGCCACACGGAAGCACGCCAGTAACTTGTTGTCGGCGCTATAAACGCCCCAAATCAGACGGCGGGTTAAGTGGCGAACCAGCGGATGCTCAACCAGGAAGAGCTGGAAGTTTTCCGGCGACCAGCGGCGGCGCAGGCACATGGCGGATTCCAGCCTTGCTACCTGCTGGGCGGCGACGGTACGCGCATCTTTTTTCAGCAATTTGTAGCGGTTAACCGCGTCGTTCGCCTGTGATTCATCATCGCTTTTGTTTGGTTTGGGTAAATCTTTCAGGCGGCTGCCGGAAGCATCTCGCACAAACGGTTTTAGGGTTTCATCAAAGCTGACGGTGAACTGACGTGGCCCGAAATCCAGCAGCAGCGAGCCGTTATCATTCAGCCCCAGATCCGGTGCTAAGCGATCTTCAAGCTCCGCCACAGTGAGATCGCGGCTCTCTGCAATATCGGCAATTTTCTCTTTTGCCCGCTCCTGTAATGCTTTGAATTTCAGTTTCTGAGCAATGCCGTTAAGCTGCATCAGGGCGATATCACTACCGATAGCGGCGAGGATATCAAGCCCAATGGTGGCGCGTTTATGCTGGGACTCGCCAGGCCAGGCGCGGATTAATGGCGTCAGTTTGCGGGCGGTGTCGTCGTTACCGAGAACGCCTAACGCACTGAACGCCCAACTCTCTTTCGACGGCGCGCCAGCGGTCTGCCAGGCGGTAAACAGATCCCAGGCAAATCCAGCCAGTGAGTCGGCGGTACAGGCGTCTTTCACCTGCAATATTCCCGGATACAGAGCCTCTTCCTGAGGGAAGCGGAGCATTTCACCGAGGTGGCGGAGGGCACTATCGGGTAGTACCTTGCTGCTATTTTTGAGTTTCGGGCGTGTCCATAATGAGGGTTGATAAAACAACGGTAAAGTGGGTATTTTTGTCGGGTATTTACCCATAGGACTGTTGTCGTTATTTTTATTTGTCGTTGCCCAGGGCGGCGAGACTAATATCATTGGTAGCATTTCTGAGTTTGCAAAATCTTCATTGCGGCTATTCAGCAATGGCTGGCATTGTTGCACTAAGTCCGCGGCGTGTGGCGATAACCTCATGACTAATTTTTCGTCCAATAAAGGATTTGCATTGAGTAATAAAACCAGCAATGTATGTTTGCGTTTATCATCTTTTTTTACTAATGCTTCGGCTAATGCCGCTATTGTGGCAGAAGGAAAATTTTCGGCACTTTTTATTAGTCGTTCATAACAGCGTTTATTATTATCGGCGGCTTCTATTAGGGCAGAAACAGCCTGGGGATGGTTGACCCATGTAAGTACATCGCCGCAACTGTCATGTTGAGCATAGGGAACCAGGCGAGCTAGTGCCGCTATGCCTTGCTCCCGTAATACTGTAGCTGACCAACTGGTACCATAGGTGTTAAACACATCAATGTGTTGATAGTTTTCAAGTATTTCAAGCGTGATAGGATCTGTCGCTACCAGTTTTAACATTTCCAGTTGTGGAACATCTGCGACCTGGTGCAATCGGTGTACGATCTCATGGGCCACTTCGGGTATTTCTGGCATTAAAATGGCAATTAACGGTTGGCGATAGACTGATATATTTGGTAACGCAACGAGTAATTTTGCAATACAGTTATTCCAGACTTCCTTTTCAGCCAGCGATAAATGTTTGCGTAGACGGAAACTAAATTTGTCTCTATTCCTTCTATAACTGTCCCTGCTGTAATCTGCATGATTAATAAAGAAAGTCAAATGTTCATTTTTATAGTCAAAGTCGAAATCAATTTGCCACCAGAAGATGACAGTTTCAGTTGCGTATTCAATACCGAAGGTGCTTACAATTTCATCCAGCAACTCGGATGAGGTTTCATCATTCCAGCTCTGACAAAAACAAATTTCCAGTAAGGTAAGTACCGCCATAGTACGTGCGGGTATCTCAGTCTTTTGGGCCTTAATTAAGCTGATTGCCTGGCTAATCGCATCAGCCCATTCATCAGAGCATGATCTGTAATCGAAAGTCAGATTTTTATAATAATGATAAGTACGATTCGCCAGCCGGGAAATTAAATTTTGTTTCTCGGGTTTGGTGGTTTTTTTTACTGTCTCTCCCGGCCAAAGGCGGTGGCTGAGGGCATAGCGGGCAATATTTGGCGGAAGAATAATGGGATCGTTGTCTGCCAGCCAGGGGAAACCATTATTTGCTGCCTGATGATTTATTGAGGCTTTTTCCGCTGTGACAATGACTTTCTTTGCTGATGCGTCATGAGAGTTAGCGTTAGAGTCTACTTGCCCCACATACCCCTTCTTCACCTTCTCCGCAATCAGCTTCAGTTCCGCTTTTTCCGCCGCCGCAGTATCTGAAAAGCTTTTTACCTGACTTTGCCCGTTGGTGCCGACTTTACCCCAACTAATATGCAGTTCGTTTCCCTGCTGCTCCACCGCCCAGAATTTATGTGATTTTTCGTCCTGATAAATATAGGTTTTCATTGCTAATTCCTTTTAATCAAACAGTGATTCAATGTCGTTAATCAGCTCGCTGGCGGTGATGTCGTCGAGTACGGAGAAAGTGGATGAAGATTGTTTACCGTAGCGATCATAAGAGGCGGTGATTTTTACGCTTTCGACAGGCAGTAGGTCGCTATACCCTGTTTCGCCATAAATTAATGAAAAAGGTTCTGTTTCAAGTTCGAGAGCGCCATAAGGGGTAGATTTGCGCATCGCATAGACGCTGCCGCTTTCTTCCAGACGTTGCCAGCCTCTGCGTTCCAGACCGACAATGCGTCCGGCCTGGCAGAGACGTCCGTCCCAGCGTGACAATTCATGGACATTACGCTCGTTATCAGCAAGGTGGTAACTACCACGATCGAGCTGTTGGAAAGGGGGAAGTAGTTCGTAATCAACGTAAATTTGCCTGAATGCAGCGGCGGATTCAGGGGGGATTTCCAGCACATGCGGAATACCGATGTTTCCTGCTGGCAGCGTGAATAGCTCATCCTGCGCATCGCTGTAAGTGCTGTCTTCTGCGACTCGGAAGCAGGCAATCAGCGTGTTTTCCTCAGTATATACCCCCCATAACAGCCGTCGGGTTAAGTGACGTACCAGCGGATGCTCCACCAGGAACAGGCGGAACTGCTCTGCCGTCCAGCGTCTGCGCTGGCACATAGCCTGCTCCAGACGCTCAATCTGCTGGCTGGCAATGGCGCGCACATCTTTCTTCAATTGTTTAAAGAGGGTAACGGCGTCAGTTGCCAGTGTTTTATCATCGCAATGGTTTGGTTTGGGTAAATCTTTCAGGACTTTGCCGTTTGCGTCGCGAACCACGGGTTTTAAGGTTTCGTCAAAACCAATGGTGAATTGACGTGGGCCGAAATCAAGTGTCAGAGAGCCGTTGATATCAAGCCCTAAATCTGGAGCCAGGCGGTCTTCCAGTTCAGCCATAGTTAGCCCACGGTTTTCAGCAACTATGTTGATTTTCTCGCGGGCATGTTCCTGTAATGCTTTGAATTTAATTTTTCGCGCGATGCCATTAAGCAACATTAGCGCAATATCGCTGCCAATATCAGCCAATACATCCAGCCCGGAAACCGCCCGTTTATGCTGGGATTCCCCTGGCCAGGCACGGATAAGCGGGGTTAATTTACGCGCGGTGTCGTCATTGCCTAAAATCCCAAGCGAAGTAAATGCCCAGTTTTCTTTTGCGGGCGCGCCAGCTTCTGTCCAGGCGGTATACAGATCCCAGCCAAATTCAGCCAGTGATTCGCGGGGGAAGGTCTCTTTAATGATATCCAGCCCAGCGTAGGGGGTTATGTCGCGTGGAAAGCTCAACATTGTGCCCAGGTGGCGCATAGCGTCATCTGGCAGAGGCAGGTTGGTACTTTTAAGCCGTGGTCTGCGCCATAAGGTGAACTGATAAAAGCCAGGCAGTGGGGCGATTTTTGCGGGATATTCTTCCAGTGGGTCGCTATCGAACAATATTGCCAGCGCAGCTAAAACATCAGGTTGGTTATACCCCCGGGCGATTTCCTCAATCGTTTCTCGCTGGTTTAAATTCACCAGCAGACGAAGCGCCTGGCGGGCACAATCACGATCTTTTCCCTGTTTGCCCAGGGCCACAGGAAGTAACCCGGCGGCAGCATGGCGCGGGTAGTCAGTTAGCCAGTTTCGCGCATCTTCATAAGACATTTTTTTCTGTAGCTGTTGCGCCATCGGTAAGGCCAGTTCACTGACACCGAGGAAGAAGGTGAAGAAGCACAGGCGTCGTGGATCACGTTGCAGACAGGTCATAAATGCAGGTATGGCGGCGCTACCAAAAATTGCCAGAATATTTCCCTCACCAGAGTAGTTATCTTCTTTGACTATCTGGTTAAGAAAAGAAATGGCCTGTTGACCAGGCAGGTAACAGAGGGCCATGAGATCCCAGCTTTTGTATGCATTGTTATGGTATTGCGCAAATTCAGCATTGAGTGCTGGAAAATCGAAGCGTAGCAGGGCATCAACGGCGCTTTGTGGCGCCGGAATTTTTTCGTATATTTTTTCTCCGCTTTCCCGCCATTTTTCAAAACCAAGATACCACAGTATTTGTTGCTCCGGTGTAAGCGGTATTAAGTGTTTCTCCCAGCTTGCTTTTTTCATCGGCGGCAGGTCGGTAAACAATGTTTGTTTTGTCGCCTGCTGTTGGGCTATTTGCTGGAAGCGGGTGACAAGGTAAGTACGGGTTAGTCTTTTGGCAATCTCGGGAGTGACATCAGAAACAGAAGGAACTGGAAGCACAGGAAGATCAAACACTGGCGTATTTTTCTTTTTCTCTTTGGTTATCCAGGGCGGCGAAACAAACAGTTGTGGCAACATATCCGCAGTGGCGTATTCACTTTCTTCAGTGACTGGATGCAGGCGACATTCAGATAAGATGCCAGCGGCTTTGGCGTTAACCCAGGGAATAACGTCAGTGACTAACTCTGGCGTAGCGGTAATCAGTTTGACAAGCGCTTTACGCCACTCTTTATCTTCATGTATTGCCAGCAAAGTAGCATAAGCCGCAATAGCCGCAGCGGGATGCTTTTGACTGGCTTTGCTTAAGTATTCCAGACGTTTTTTCTTGCCATCAACACCGAGGATCAGAATTTGAATCGCATCCGGGTGATTCGTTTTCCATAGCCATTTGACAAGATTTTCAGTCTCGCTGATGCAACTGAAAAGATAAGTGGGATTATCGTAATAGTCCTCTGTTAACTCATGCAGGATCCTGCTTACGCCGCGCATCCCGTGGTTAATGACTAACATTGTAAGATAAGCGTAAAAATTACCGTGGAGCGGAGGAAAACCATATTTGTTCAGAGCGGCATACGCGGCATCATCTGTTACTGCTAATTTTAACCACACCATTGCCGGGATATTTTCATCTGCATAACGCAGCGCCATCGCATTGGCGATATCCGGGCGTTCAGGGATCAATAGCGCTGCAACAGGTTGTCTTGCCAGGGAGAGAGTGGGAATGGCAGTGAGCACTTTATCTACACAACGTTCCCACTCTTCTTGCGGAGCAAGTGAAAGATGGTGGCATAAATGTCGATGCCAATATGGTAGTGATTCTGCTTCAAAATCAGGAGGAATATGAGCAGTAATTACAGAGGCATTGCCAATCTTCGAAGCCAGTTGCAGAGAGAGTAAAGCTATCTCTACCGTCGTTTCCAGACCACGGCGAATAACTAAATCGTCAACAAATTCATCAGCGTGGTAGATTTGCCACAATAATGCGGCGTCGGACTGTAGGCTGCCGTTTTTCTCATTGTGCTCAATTCGCCATTCCAGCTCGCTAAACGCCTGTTGCCAGCTTTCAGGATAAGAACTGTAATTAATGGAGGGTGCATATGCCCTGGGCGTTTTCGCAATGCGCTTCCATATTTCACCATCTTTGTGCAGATAATTGATCTCTCTGGGGCGAGAGCGATGTGGAAAAGCAAATCGATTAATATCGTCAGTTAGCGGAATGACCGCATCATCAGCCAGCCAGGGGCGTTTATTCTTACTTACAGGGGAAGTTTCAACTTCAGGGGGGAGGCTAACTTTGGTGACCGCCGGGAGATTCACATTCGCCGAACCGCCTTCCACATAGCCTTTTTTCGTTTTCTCTGCGATCAGCTTCTGTTCCGCTTTTTCCGCCGCCGCAACATCCGCAAAGTTTTTTACCTGGCTTTGCCCGGTGGTGCCGACTTTACCCCAGCTGATATGCAGCTCGTTTCCCTGTAGCTCAATCGCCCAGAATTTATGTGACTTGTCGTCCTGATAGATAAAGTTCTTCATTATGCATCCCTGTAATTTTATCCAGTTTTCAGAGGATGCTAGCAGCTAATGCCGTAAATAAAGAGCACAGAAAATGCAGGTAAACAACTTTAGGAATTTATAAAGAAAAGGCGCTGTCGATGCAGCGCCTTGAAGGGGGATTATTTCACCTGATGGCCTGGTTTAGCACCAGCATCCGGGCTTAACAGGAAGATATCTTTCCCGCCAGGACCTGCAGCCATTACCATGCCTTCGGAGATACCAAAGCGCATTTTGCGCGGAGCCAGGTTAGCCACCATAATGGTGTGACGACCAATCAGTGCCTGCGGATCAGGGTAAGCAGAACGAATGCCGGAGAAGACATTGCGTTTTTCACCTCCGAGATCCAGCGTCAGGCGCAGCAGTTTGTCAGAACCTTCAACAAACTCTGCGTTTTCAATCAGCGCCACGCGCAGGTCAACTTTAGCGAAGTCGTCAAAGGTGATGGTTTCCTGAATCGGATCGTCTGCCAGCGGGCCAGTAACTGGTGCTGCCGTGGCTTTTACTTCCTCTTTGGATGCTTCCACCAGTGCTTCAACCTGCTTCATATCGATGCGGTTATACAGCGCCTTGAACGGATTCACTTTGTGGCCCAGCAGCGGTTGCTGGATACCATCCCAGGTCAGTTCCGTATTCAGGAATGCTTCAGCACGCTCGGTCAGTTTCGGCAGTACCGGCTTCAGGTAAGTCATCAGCACGCGGAACAGGTTGATGCCCATTGAGCAAATCGCCTGCAGGTCAGCATCGCGGCCTTCCTGTTTTGCGACTACCCACGGAGCCTGTTCATCGACATAGCGGTTAGCCAGGTCAGCCAGCGCCATAATTTCGCGCACTGCTTTACCAAATTCACGGCTTTCCCAAGCTTCGCCAATCACTTCAGCGGCATCGGTAAAGGTCTTGTACAGCTCAGAATCAGCCAGTTCGTTTGCCAGCACGCCGTCAAAACGCTTATTGATAAAGCCTGCGTTGCGGGAGGCCAGGTTAACCACTTTGTTAACGATATCGGCATTCACGCGCTGAACGAAATCTTCCAGGTTCAGGTCAATATCATCAATACGCGAAGACAGTTTTGCGGTGTAGTAGTAGCGCAGGCTGTCGGCGTCAAAGTGATTCAGCCAGGTGCTGGCCTTAATAAAGGTGCCACGAGACTTGGACATCTTCGCGCCGTTCACCGTCACATAGCCGTGAACAAACAGGTTGGTCGGCTTGCGGAAGTTGCTGCCTTCCAACATGGCAGGCCAGAACAGGCTGTGGAAGTAAACGATATCTTTACCGATGAAGTGATACAGCTCGGCGGTGGAATCTTTCTTCCAGTATTCATCGAAGCTTACAGTGTCGCCGCGCTTGTCGCACAGATTCTTGAAAGAACCCATGTAGCCAATCGGTGCGTCCAGCCAGACGTAGAAGTATTTGCCCGGCGCGTTCGGAATTTCGAAACCGAAGTACGGTGCATCTCGGGAGATATCCCACTGTTGCAGGCCGGATTCAAACCATTCCTGCATTTTGTTGGCCACCTGCTCCTGCAACGCGCCGCTGCGGGTCCATGCCTGCAACATTTCGCTGAAAGAGGGCAGATCAAAGAAGAAGTGTTCGGAATCACGCATTACCGGCGTAGCGCCAGAAACCACCGATTTTGGTTCGATCAATTCAGTCGGGCTATATGTTGCGCCGCAGACTTCACAGTTATCGCCGTATTGATCTGGCGATTTACATTTCGGGCAGGTGCCTTTCACAAAACGGTCCGGCAGGAACATGCCTTTTTCCGGATCGTACAGTTGAGAGATGGTGCGGTTTTTAATAAATCCGTTCTCTTTCAGGCGGCTGTATATAAGCTCCGACAGCTGACGGTTCTCTTCGCTGTGCGTAGAGTGGTAATTGTCGTAGCTGATGTTAAAGCCTGCGAAATCAGTCTGATGTTCCTGACTCATTTCGCCAATCATCTGCTCCGGGGTGATACCAAGCTGCTGAGCTTTCAGCATGATTGGCGTACCGTGGGCATCGTCGGCGCAGATGAAGTTGACTTCGTGGCCGCGCATTCGCTGGTAACGGACCCAGACATCAGCCTGGATGTGCTCCAGCATATGGCCGAGGTGGATTGAGCCGTTGGCGTACGGCAGTGCGCACGTTACCAGAATTTTCTTCGCGACTTGAGTCATAGTAGGCATTACTTCTTTGTAGTGAAAAGGGCTTAGATAGTACCAAATGGGGCATGGTTACGTAAGTCCTGTGCAAGCATCTTATGATGCATTATTAGGTAAGTACTTAGCTGTTAACTTCAGGTAAACTAATAGCGATAAGTTATCTTTATAAATAAGGAGTCGGGATGAACGAACAATCCCAGGCCAAATCACCAGAAGCCCTGCGCGCAATGGTCGCCGGGACACTGGCCAATTTTCAGCACCCAACCCTCAAGCATAACCTCACTACGCTAAAAGCGTTGCATCATGTCGCCTGGATGGACGACACGTTGCATGTGGAATTGGTTATGCCGTTTGTCTGGCATAGCGCGTTTGAAGAGTTAAAAGAGCAGTGTAGTGCCGAATTGCTGCGTATCACCGGGGCGAAAGCTATCGACTGGAAACTGTCGCATAACATTGCCACCCTGAAACGCGTGAAGAATCAGCCGGGTATTAACGGCGTGAAGAACATCATTGCGGTCAGTTCCGGCAAAGGCGGAGTGGGTAAATCCTCCACAGCAGTAAACCTGGCGCTGGCGTTGGCGGCGGAAGGGGCGAAAGTGGGTATTCTGGATGCCGATATCTACGGCCCGTCAATTCCCACCATGCTGGGGGCAGAAAATCAGCGTCCGACTTCGCCTGATGGCACTCACATGGCGCCAATTATGTCTCATGGCCTGGCAACCAATTCAATTGGTTATCTGGTCACTGATGACAACGCGATGGTATGGCGTGGTCCGATGGCCAGCAAGGCGCTAATGCAGATGTTGCAAGAAACCTTATGGCCAGATCTCGACTATCTGGTGCTCGACATGCCGCCAGGAACCGGTGACATTCAGCTGACGCTGGCGCAGAACATTCCGGTAACTGGCGCGGTAGTGGTTACTACGCCGCAGGATATCGCGCTGATTGATGCCAAAAAAGGCATCGTGATGTTTGAAAAGGTCGAAGTTCCGGTGCTCGGTATTGTCGAGAACATGAGCGTGCATATTTGCAGTAATTGTGGCCATCACGAACCGATTTTCGGTACTGGTGGCGCGGAGAAACTGGCAGAGAAGTATCATACGCAACTGCTGGGGCAAATGCCGTTACACATCAGCCTGCGTGAAGATCTTGATAAAGGCACCCCAACGGTTATCAGCCGTCCGGAGAGCGAATTTACTGCTATCTACCGCCAGCTGGCGGACCGTGTTGCAGCCCAGCTCTACTGGCAGGGCGAAGTCATTCCTGGCGAAATTGCCTTTCGCGCCGTATAACGTGTATTAACCTTTCTGGTTATTCTTCATTCACCACATCAATGTTAAATTGATGTGGTGAATTTTTACAGCCTTAATAATCACTTTTTTAATGCTGCGAATATTCAGTGGATCTTAGTCCGAAACTGTACAAAGGCGATTGATTGTGCAACCACTGTCTCTTTATCATCCCTCGTGGCTGTGTAGCGGATGTACAGCTATAGTGTGTTATGCACTCAATCTACCCGGCATAACCTTTACTACAGGGATAACGTTCAATGAATAAGTATTGGTTGTCAGGAGTTGTTTTTCTTGCTTATGGACTAGCATCACCCGCGTTCTCTTCTGATACTGCAACATTAACCATCAATGGCAGAATTAGTTCCCCTACATGCAGTATGGATGTTGTTAATAATCATCTTCAGCAACGTTGTGGGCAGTTGTTACAACGAGTTGAAACCAACTATCGTGCTTCTTCTACTGCAAAAGGCGTTACGACAGAAGTGGTAGCTGTGGGTAATAACGACAAACGCAAAATCGTGTTAAATCGCTACGATTAATTTGCCAACACCGTTTTAAGCATATTTAAAAAGCCAAAATCATTCCTATGAATGATTTTGGCTTTTTTATTCACCCCATAAATATTATTTACGGTAATTTACGGTAATTAATCAGTTTCAAAAATGTTTGTTATAGCGAATTATTTGTTGTATTTATATCGCGTTAGTTAATTTGTTTTAAATCAACAAAACAATATGTTTACATTGCGGCAACCTTTTTGATGTGAGAAATTTGTTTCCAAGAGATACAGACTCTTAACAAAACAAAATAAACTTATTAAGGAATGCATCATGAAACATTCAATTATTGCTGTCGCTGTCTTATCTTCTGTATTTATGAGTGCTGGTATTTTCGCTGCTGAAGTAGATACCGGAACTTTAACCATTAAAGGTAATATTGCTGAATCACCATGTACATTTGTCGCTGGCGGTGATTCAGTCAGTATTAATATGCCGACTGTACCCACCACTGTATTTGATGGTAAAGCGAAATATTCAACTTATGATGGCGCGGTTGGTGTAACCAGCAGTATGCTGAAAATTACTTGTCCGAAGACTATTGATGGCGTAAAACTTTCGTTGATCACCAACGAGAAAATTCTTGGTAATGATAAGGCAATATCCAGTAGTAATGACACAGTTGGATACTATCTCTATTTGGGAGATAGCAGTGACGTACTGGATATTTCCGCACCATTTAATATTGAAAGTTATAAAACTGCTGATGGACAATATGCAATACCGTTTAAGGCAAAATATCTGAAGTTGACTGACAGTGGTGTTGCATCTGGTACTGTTAACTCTTCATTGGTTATGCGTGTTGCCCAGGATTAAATATTTAAAATAATCATCTTGTTTTTTCAGTAAGTTAAAATGGCCGCCATATTCATGGCGGCCAGCATAAATATAAGAGGCATTAAGATGAAAGGGTTATTATCTTTACTCATCTCTTCTATGATATTCCCCGTGCATGCCGGAATGGTTATTTTAGGGACCCGTATCATTTACCCGGCAGAGCAGAAAGAGGTCATGGTACAACTGATGAATCAGGGAAACCGCTCTTCGCTGATGCAGGCGTGGATTGATGATGGCGACACGTCTCTGCCGCCAGAAAAGATTCAGGTTCCTTTTATGTTAACGCCACCAGTAGTGAAAGTAGCGGCCAATTCTGGGCAACAAATAAAAATTAAAATCATGCCTAATAAATTACCCAGTAATAAGGAAAGTATTTTTTATCTTAACGTTCTGGATATTCCACCGAATAGCCCAGAAGATGAAGGAAAGAATGCGTTAAAATTTGCCATGCAAAACAGAATCAAGTTGTTTTACCGACCTGCTGGTATTGCTCCGGTAAATAAAACGACTTTTAAAAAATTACGAGTGAGTCGTAGCGGTAATAACGTAGTCATAAAAAATGACTCGCCAAATTGGGTAACGATTTCTGATGTTAAGGCTAATAACGTCAAAGTGAATTATGAAACTATCATGATTGCACCACAAGAAAGTCAGAATGTCAGTGTAAAAAATAATAATGCGAATGGCTGGCAACTGACCATTATCGATGATCACGGCAACTATATTAGTGACAAAATTTAATTGCAGGAGCTGCCTATGTTGAGAATGACCCCGCTTGCATCAGCAATAGTCGCGTTATTGCTCGGCATTGAAGCACATGCAGCAGAAGAAACCTTTGACACCCATTTTATGATGGGAGGAATGAAAGGTGAGCAAGTAACAAATTTGCGTCTTGATGATAATCAGCCTTTACCTGGGCAGTACGACATTGATATTTATGTCAATAAACAATGGCGTGGAAAATATGAGATTATCGTCAAAGATAACCCACATGAAACTTGCCTGACGCGTGAAATTGTAAAGCGGTTAGGTATAAATAGCGATAATTTTGCACGCGAAAATCAGTGTTTAACATTTGAGCAACTTGTTCAGGGCGGAAGCTACTCCTGGGATATTGGGATTTTTCGTTTGGATCTCGCTGTTCCGCAAGCCTGGGTCGAAGAGCTGGAAAATGGTTACGTTCCGCCAGAAAACTGGGAGCGGGGAATCAATGCGTTTTATACGTCTTATTACGTAAGTCAGTATTACAGTGACTATAAAGCCTCGGGCAATAGTAAGAGCACTTATGTGCGTTTTAACAGTGGGCTAAATTTGCTGGGATGGCAGCTGCATTCAGATGCCAGTTTTAGCAAAACGGATAATAATCCTGGTGAGTGGAAAAGCAACACGCTGTATCTGGAGCATGGATTTTCTCAAATTCTCGGTACGCTGCGTATTGGTGATATGTACACCTCAGCCGATATATTTGATTCCGTTCGCTTCACCGGGGTTCGGTTATTTCGTGATATGCAGATGTTGCCAAACTCGAAGCAAAATTTTACCCCACGGGTACAGGGGATTGCCCAGAGTAACGCGTTGGTAACTATTGAACAGAACGGTTTTGTCGTTTATCAGAAAGAGGTTCCACCAGGTCCGTTTTCGATTAGTGATTTGCAGTTAGCGGGCGGAGGGGCGGATCTTGATGTTAGTGTTAAGGAAGCCGATGGTTCTGTGACTACGTATCTGGTGCCTTATGCGGCAGTACCTAATATGCTGCAACCAGGTGTATCAAAATATGATTTTGCGGCAGGCCGTAGTCATATTGAAGGTGCGAGCAAGCAAAGTGATTTTGTCCAGGCCGGTTATCAGTATGGTTTTAATAATTTATTGACGCTGTATGGCGGCACGATGGTTGCTAATAATTACTATGCCTTTACCCTCGGAACAGGTTGGAACACGCGTATTGGCGCAATTTCAGTCGATGCAACTAAATCGCACAGTAAGCAAGACAATGGTGATGTGTTTGACGGACAAAGTTATCAAATTGCCTATAACAAATTTTTGAGCCAAACATCAACACGTTTTGGTCTGGCGGCCTGGCGTTATTCGTCGCGTGATTACCGCACATTTAACGATTATGTGTGGGCAAATAATAAAGATAATTATCGTCGTGATAAAAACGATGTCTATGATATTGCCGATTATTACCAGAATGATTTTGGTCGCAAAAATAGCTTTTCCGCCAATATGAGTCAGTCATTGCCAGAAGGCTGGGGATCTGTGTCATTAAGTACTTTATGGCGTGATTACTGGGGGCGAAGCGGCAGTAGTAAAGATTATCAACTGAGTTATTCCAATAACTGGCGGCGGATAAGCTATACCCTCGCGGCAAGCCAGGCGTATGATGAGAACCACGCCGAAGAGAAACGCTTTAATATTTTTATATCGATTCCCTTTGACTGGGGCGATGACGTTACGACGCCGCGGCGGCAAATATATATGTCTAACTCAACGACCTTTGATGATCAGGGTTTTGCCTCAAACAATACCGGATTATCGGGAACCGTTGGGAACCGCGATCAGTTTAACTATGGTATCAACTTGAGCCATCAACATCAGGGAAATGAAACGACAGCTGGGGCCAATTTGACCTGGACCGCACCGGCCGCAACAGTGAATGGCAGCTATAGTCAGTCGAGTACTTATCGACAGGTCGGAGCCAGTGTTTCAGGGGGACTGGTTGCCTGGTCTGGTGGCGTTAATCTGACGAACCGTCTTTCCGAAACGTTTGCTGTGATGCATGCGCCGGGAATCAAAGATGCTTATGTCAATGGGCAAAAATATCGTACAACAAACCGTAATGGTGTGGTGGTGTACGACGGACTGACACCTTATCGGGAAAATCACCTGATGATCGATGTGTCGCAAAGCGATAGCGAAACAGAATTACGCGGGAACCGTAAAATGACCGCCCCTTATCGCGGCGCGGTCGTTCTGGTTGATTTTGATACCGATCAGCGTAAGCCCTGGTTTATAAAAGCATTAAGATCCGATGGACAGCCATTAACGTTTGGTTATGAAGTCAATGATATGCATGGTCATAACATTGGTGTTGTCGGCCAGGGCAGTCAGATATTTATTCGCACCAATGAAATACCGCCAGCGGTTAATGTGGCAATTGATAAGCAACAAGGGCTTTCATGCACAATCACCTTCGGTAAAGAGATTGATGAAAGTAAAAATTATATCTGTCGGTGAGAGGTGAAATATGATGTTCAGAAATGGAATATTATTAATATTTATATTGTGGGCTAACTTTACCTGGGCTGGATGTCGTACTACTGCATCATTAAATATTACTGATGGTATTAATGTTGGGGAGATTTTAGCGAATGAAACTTCCTTTAGTAAAAGTGTCGTGTTTACTGGGATATCTTGTGATACGAGCACGGATAAAATAGTTTATAAAAATATCCAAAGTGATTGGGTTGAAGTTGGGCCTTTTGGTAATGGCGAAAAATTAAAGGTTAAAATAGAGTCTTTAGGTAAAACCAGCGACACGATTGGGAAATCCAGCAATGCGCAGGCAGTATTACCCTATGTGGTTAAAATAGCCAGAGGTACACCTGATTTTACTGGAGAAAGAAAATCTACCTGGTTTATTTCAGATACCGTGATTGCAAATATTGGCGGTGAGTCATCGTCATCCATCGACTTTTGGTTGGGTATTTGTAAGGCATTGAAGTTTAACTGGTGTGTGAATTATCTCACCAGCAAACTGGCGGGGGATACTTTTACGCTTGGGTTAAGTATTTCCTATTATCCTAAAAATACGACCTGTAAGCCTGAAAACACAGTTATAAAAGTAGATGATATCGCCTTGTCCCAGCTCAGAAATCAGGGAAAGATTGCGGCGAACAGTAAGGAAGGAACAATTACGTTGAAATGTGATAATCTTTTCGGCGACAAAAAACAAGCATCGCGGAATATGGTTGTATATCTTTCTAGCAGTGACTTAGTTAAAGGAAGTAATACTATTTTGCGTGGTAAAACAGATAATGGTGTAGGGTTTGTGTTGGATCTAACAGAACCACCAAAAGGGACTGAGGCTGCCATTAAAATTTCGGCCAACGGCGATCAGGGCGCGGCGACATCATTATGGAAAACAGATAAACCAGGAGTTTCATTAAATAGCAACATTATTAATATACCTGTCATGGCCAGTTACTATGTATATGATGAAAAAAAAGTTAAATCTGGCGCACTGGAGGCAACCGCATTAATCAACGTGAAATACGACTAATAACAAGCAAGACGAGCAAGTGGCTAATAATAAAAAATAACAAGGTGTCTGCATTTCCCCCTCATGATGAGGGGGCTTTTTTTAGCGATGATAAAAAATCTCACCGTCGTAGGCTTTAATGATTTTTCCGTCGGTATTATTGATCAGCACATATGCACCGCCCATATAGGTCCAGTGGGTTCCGGCGTCAGGTGCGGGCAGGTTACGCAACTGCCACTGCTTAATGTTGTACTCATCGGTACGGTACATTTCTGGTACGGTGTCACCTGGTTTGAAATGCTTGAAGTCAGCAATGAAGCTGCTTAACTCATACTTTGAAATTCCCGAGGCATTGGTCGAACCCGCGGTGGCTGGTGCGGCCCATGCTGCGCTGGTTACCAGCAAAAGCGCACCCAGCAACATCTTATTTTTTATGGTCATATACTCTCCACTTTGGGGATCAGTAAAATCAGTCGCATATCTTTCCCGCCATACAATATAACCGACAAGAGATATTTTGTTAGTGATCCCGTGATTTCGTAAAAAGTGTAAATGAAAGGACGCAGCAAAAGCATCCTCATTGAGCGAGAAGTGAGCGGAATAAGCTGATTTAAGAATCATCCTGGGCTAAAAGGATAGCGAAGCCCAGGTGATTGTTTTATCTCATAATACCCATAAAGCCATGCACTCCCATATACAACCCGACTAAACCAATCAACAGACTGGAAAAATAGGGGGCGCGTTTAGCGAGAGTGTTAAATCCGCTCCAGCGTTTTGCAACTTGTTGAACACTGATTGCCGCTCCAACGCCTACTGTAACCAGCGTTAATGCCAGGCCGATGCTGAAACTGACCACCAGCGTTGCTCCCAGCGTGAGGGCTTTCAGTTGAATACAAATCAACAGCACGGTAATTGCTGCCGGGCAGGGGATAAGGCCACCTGTTAAGCCAAATAACAAAATTTGCCAGTTGGTGACCTCTCTACCATCAAAGCGTCGTTTAATGTCATTGGCATGGGCCCGTGCATGGGCATCTTGATACTCGCCATGTTCGTGATGGTGATGATGTCCATGGTCGTGGTGATCTTCGTGATCGTGGTGATGATGCTCATGATCATGCCCGTGCATATTCTCAAGCCAGCTTCGTTCGCCGCGCCAGGTACGCCAGAACATCCAGAACGCGGTGCCAATAATGATCACCGCGGAAATCAACTGGAGCCACGGTTCTGCAGATTGAGCAGTAAAGCGTTTGCTGATCACCATCCCGCCAAAGGCAATCAACCAGACCACCGCGGTATGTGAAATGGTTGCTGCCAGTCCGAGCATCACCGCCTGTTTAATGGTGCCTTTGATGGCGATGATAAACGCCGCCATCATCGTTTTTGAGTGCCCTGGTTCCAGGCCATGAAGCGCACCAAGTAAGATGGCGCTGGGGATGAAGAACCAGGCGTTTCCTTGCTGAAGAAGAGTGGTAAATTCGGTCATGATAATAATTCTTAGTATTAATTCGGCAATCTGATTCTACTCCCCCCCAGTACCTGATACTACCCCCCAGTAGATTAATAGTGCTATGATTTTTCATGTTCTTGTTAACCAGGTGTTGCCATGTCTCATACAATCCGTGATAAACAGAAACTGAAAGCGCGTGCCAGTAAGATTCAGGGCCAGGTCGTGGCGCTCAAGAAAATGCTCGACGAGCCGCACGAATGCGCTGCAGTTTTACAACAGATTGCTGCTATCCGTGGCGCGGTAAACGGCCTGATGCGGGAAGTGATTAAAGGTCATCTGACAGAACACATTGTTCACCAGGGCGATGAACTAAAGCGTGAAGAAGATCTGGATGTCGTTCTGAAGGTGCTGGATTCTTATATCAAATAATTTATTAACGCGATTGTAAAACTGCGGTTTTTCCTCGTTTACAACGCGTGCGCTGGACATTACCATCTTCCTCTGCGATTTATCATCGCAACCAAACGACTCGGGGTGCCCTTCTGCGTGAAGGCTGAGAAATACCCGTACCACCTGATCTGGATAATGCCAGCGTAGGGAAGTCACAGACCATCAGGTCATTGCTTCTTCACGTTATGGCAGGAGCAAACTATGCAAGTCGACCTGCTGAGTTCCGCGCAGTCTGCGTACGCATTACACCTTTTTCACCAACATTCCCCTCTTGTGCACTGTATGACCAATGATGTGGTGCAAACCTTTACTGCCAATACATTGCTGGCGCTCGGTGCATCGCCAGCGATGGTTATCGAAACCGAAGAGGCAAGTCAGTTTGCGGCTATCGCCAGTGCCTTGTTGATTAACGTTGGCACACTGACGCAGCCACGCGCACAGGCGATGCGTGCTGCCGTTGAGCAAACAAAAAGCTCTCAAACACCCTGGACGCTTGATCCAGTAGCGGTTGGTGCGCTCGATTATCGCCGCCATTTTTGTCATGAACTTTTATCTTTTAAACCGGCAGCGATACGTGGTAATGCTTCGGAAATCATGGCATTAGCTGGCATTGCCAATGGTGGTCGTGGTGTGGACTCCACCGACGCCACAGCTAACGCGTTACCCGCCGCACAAACTTTGGCACGGGAAACTGGCGCAATCGTCGTGGTCACTGGCGAGGTGGATTATGTTACCGATGGACATCGTATCATTGGCATTCACGGTGGCGATCCGTTAATGACCAAAGTGGTAGGAACTGGCTGTGCATTATCGGCGGTTGTCGCTGCCTGTTGTGCGTTACCAGGCGATACGCTGGGAAATGTCGCATCTGCCTGTCACTGGATGAAACAAGCCGGAGAACGCGCAGTCGCCAGAAGCGAGGGGCCAGGCAGTTTTGTTCCACATTTTCTTGATGCACTCTGGCAATTGACGCAGGAGGTGCAGGCATGAAACGAATTAACGCTCTGACGATTGCCGGTACTGATCCGAGCGGTGGTGCGGGGATTCAGGCCGATCTTAAAACCTTCTCGGCGCTAGGTGCGTACGGTTGCTCGGTAATCACTGCACTGGTGGCGCAAAATACCCGTGGCGTACAGTCGGTGTATCGCATTGAGCCTGATTTTGTCGCTGCCCAGCTCGATTCGGTGTTCAGCGATGTGCGAATCGACACCACTAAAATCGGTATGTTGGCGGAAACCGATATTGTTGAAGCGGTGGCAGAACGGTTGCAACGTTATCAGATCCAAAACGTGGTACTCGACACCGTTATGCTGGCAAAAAGCGGCGACCCGCTGCTTTCACCTTCGGCGGTTGCTACGTTGCGCAGTCGATTATTGCCACAGGTTTCATTAATAACGCCAAACTTGCCCGAAGCTGCTGCCTTGCTCGACGCGCCACACGCGCGCACCGAACAGGAAATGCTGGAACAAGGGCGATCGCTGTTGGCGATGGGCTGTGGCGCAGTGCTAATGAAAGGTGGTCATCTGGATGATGAGCAAAGCCCGGACTGGCTGTTTACTCGTGAGGGAGAACAACGATTTACTGCACCGCGCATTATGACCAAAAACACCCACGGCACCGGTTGTACGCTCTCTGCGGCGTTGGCTGCACTGCGCCCGCGCCATACAAACTGGGCTGACACTGTTCAGGAGGCTAAAAGCTGGCTTTCTGCGGCGTTAGCGCAGGCAGACACGCTGGAAGTTGGTCACGGTATTGGTCCGGTTCACCACTTCCACGCCTGGTGGTGAGCACCGTACTATAGCTGCTTTGGTTATTGTCAGTCTTTGGCACTGACATTCAGGGATGAAACCAATGCAGCTAAGAATCGCCAGTCGAAAAAAATTCACCGCTTTGATATGCGCTCTGGGACTAATTTCCATTGTTGCGATTCATCCCCGCCAGACGGTGAATTTTTTCTATTCGACAGCAATTCAGATTAAAGACTACATCCACTTCTACGGTTATCGCCCGGTTAAATCTTTCGCTATTAGCATTCCTGCCAGTTACACCATTCACGGAATAGATGTTTCGCGCTGGCAGGAGCGGATCGACTGGCAGCGGGTGGCAAAAATGCGCGATAACGGTATCCGCTTACAATTTGCCTTTATTAAGGCGACGGAAGGTGAAAAGCTGGTGGACCCCTATTTTTCGCGTAACTGGCAACTAAGCCGCGAAAATGGCCTGCTGCGCGGGGCGTATCATTATTTTTCCCCGTCGGTAGCAGCGCCGGTTCAGGCGCGATTATTTCTGCAAACGGTGGATTTTACCCACGGCGATTTCCCTGCCGTGCTGGACGTAGAAGAACGGGGAAAATTATCGGCAAAAGAATTACGCAAGCGGGTAAGTCAGTGGCTAAAAATGGTCGAAAAAAGTACGGGAAAAAAGCCGATTATTTACTCCGGAGCCGTGTTTTATCACACGAATCTGGCGGGGTATTTCAATGAGTATCCATGGTGGGTTGCTCACTACTATCAACGTCGCCCGGACAATGACGGCATGGCATGGCGTTTCTGGCAGCATTCTGACCGTGGGCAGGTGGATGGCATTAACGGCCCGGTGGATTTTAATGTGTTTAATGGCACGGCTGAGGAGTTGCAGGCATTCGTTGATGGGATTAAAGAAACGCCTTAAATAAGAAGCAGTGATATACTCCTACCAGACTCCCGGCAGGAAAAAGACAAATGGAACAAGCGCATACCCAGCTTATCGCCCAACTGAACGAACGTATTTTAGCGGCGGACAACACGCCGCTATATATTAAGTTTGCCGAAACGGTAAAAAATGCCGTGCGTAGCGGGGTGCTGGAGCATGGCAATATTTTACCCGGCGAGCGCGATTTAAGTCAGTTAACTGGCGTTTCGCGTATTACGGTGCGCAAGGCGATGCAGGCGCTGGAAGAAGAGGGCGTAGTGACGCGTTCGCGCGGCTACGGCACGCAGATCAACAACATTTTCGAATACTCGCTGAAAGAAGCGCGAGGTTTTTCTCAGCAGGTGGTATTGCGCGGGAAAAAGCCCGATACGCTGTGGGTTAACAAGCGAGTGGTTAAATGCCCTGAAGAAGTCGCGCAGCAGCTGGCGGTCGAAGTGGGCAGTGATGTCTTTTTGTTGAAGCGTATTCGTTATGTGGATGAAGAAGCGGTATCGATTGAGGAATCATGGGTTCCGGCGCATTTAATTCATGATGTTGATGCCATCGGTATTTCACTTTATGACTACTTCCGCAGCCAGCACATCTACCCACAACGCACCCGTTCCCGCGTTAGCGCCCGGATGCCGGATGCCGAGTTTCAGTCACATATTCAGTTAGATAGCAAAATACCGGTGCTGGTGATCAAGCAAGTGGCGCTTGACCAACAGCAACGGCCTATTGAGTACAGCATTAGCCACTGTCGCAGCGATCTATACGTTTTTGTGTGCGAGGAGTAGTTCCTCGCGCGTTGGCGCACAATCACCGCCCCGATGCCCGACAACCCACGACGCCACTGCATTGCCCAGTAATACGGCATCCGCCAGTGGCAGACCAGAAGCCAGCCCGGCAAGTACGCCACCGGCATGACTGTCGCCCGCCCCAATGGTGTCGACAACTTGCGTTGGAAATGCCGGAATGCAGCCAGAAGCGTCGTTGCTGAAATACCATGCGCCCTCTTTATCGAGACGAATGATCAACGGCGCGGCAAATTTCTCCTGCCATTGCTTGCCAAGTGTTGTTATCTCTGCGGATAAAGCAAAACGTTCGGCGGCAATCTCAGCCTCTTGACGATTGAGTGACACTAAAGGTCGACAGGCCATGATCCGCGCCAGTAATGCATCCGGGATATCGCCAATACGTGGGCCAAAATCGATAAACGGCGTCACGTCTTGCTGCTCTTCCAGCCATTCCACTAACAATTCGCCGCAGGGCGAGGCCAGTTGATAACCGGAAAAATAGAGCAGGCTGCCAGGCGCAACGGTTAATCGCGCCAGCCAATGGCGATTCCACTGATTTTCCACACCGCTGAATGACATAAAAGTACGTTCGCCATCCGGCTCAACCAGCGCCAGACACCAGCCGTTATCACCTTCGGCGTTATCGATCAGGCTGATTAAGCCCTCTTTTGCCATCCGGTTGCGAATAATCTCCGCCCACACCCCCTGGCCGAGCGGCAGGGCATTGCCAGCTTCGATGCCGAGGCGCTTTAACGCCACGGCAATATTCAGTGCGCAGCCGCCAACGTTAACGCTCTGCTGTTTCAGTTCGATATCACACCCGCGCCAGGGCAGGGCGTAGGCGTCGGCGATCACATCAATGACCGCCGCGCCAATCACCATAACCGGCTGACGCGTAGTTAATTCAGGCAGCAGCGTGTGTAATCGAGCGCCGCTCATACCGCCTCCCGTTGTTGACGATATTTCGCCAGCGCTGTGGCATAGCGGTTGAAATCAAGCTGATTTACCGCATCCAGTTCCGCCTTTAACGCAGGATCGATAGCGTTAACGCCATGCAACGCGCCACAAATTGCCGTCGCCATGGCACCGATTGTGTCTGTGTCACCGCCAAGATTGGCGCACAGGACGGCGCAACGGTTCGGATCGGTTTGTGCCAGTTCAACCAGCGCAATGGCGCACGGAACGGACTCAATAGTGCTGGTACCTGCGCCAACGACCTGGTAAAGCTGTTCGCTGGCGGATTCGGTGCCGTCGGCATTGCGCACAATTTTCAGCGCAATCTCCAGACGCGCCGCCAGTGAAGCGCTGAAGGTGGTGATGCGTTTTTGCTGGGCATGTCGCGCAATTGAAGGCAGTGAATCTACAATCGCTGACCAGCTTTCTCCGTCAATGGCACGAGAAATCGCCCATGCGATGACTACCGCGCCCGCAACCGCCAGATCGGATTTATGGGTCGGGCTGGACGCCAGCGCCACATCATCAATAAAGGAATCAACATCACGCGCCGGAAGCAAACAACCTAATGGCGAGACGCGCATTGCCGCGCCGTTGGTCACGCCATTGTTTTCCAGTTCAGCAACAGGTTTACCGTCGCGAATGGCGTTGAGAGCAATCTTCGAGGTCGGACCTAGTACGTTTTTGTTAAAGGCGTCGAAACGCAGCGCCCAGTCGAGAATATTACGCCCAATCAGATCCGGGTCGATCTTGCCTTCACGTTCCAGTAACGCATCCGCCAGACACAGCGCCATCGAGGTGTCGTCGGTAAATTCGCCGCGGTTAAAATAACAGGCCGCGTTATTCTCCTTTGGTCCAGGCAGAAAACGGTCAATCCAGCCAAAGTGTGCTTTAACGCGGCTGCGTGGCCAAAGCTCGGAGGGCATCCCCATCGCATCCCCTAACGCCTGCCCATAAAGAGCACCGAGAATACGTTCTGTTTTCATTTAACTTCCCCTTGTGTCAACGCAATATCGCGATCATCGACCTTGATAGCCGTAATTTCGTTGTCGGATTCGCGGAAAAAAATCATGAACAGCACGGCGATAATGGCAATTATCACCGCGCCGAAAGTCCACATCCCGGCCCAGTTGAAGGTCAGCCCGTTTACCGGTTCCTGATAAGCGAACATCTTCTCCATCATCACGCCACCAAGCCGATAGCCGAGCAAACTGCCGAAGCCCTGGCAGCAGAGCGTGATCAGCCCCTGCGCGGCGGTACGCATATGCACCGGTGCTTTTTTATCGACATAGATGTAGGCGGTAACGTAGTAAAAATCGTAACTTACACCATGCAGCAAAATGCCGAGGAACAGTAACGCGTAGGTAAAATATTCATCCGCGCTGCCATAAATAAAGAAGCCATAGCGGATCGCGGCGGTGACCAGACCAAGCAATAATACCTTTTTGATACCAAAGCGTTTGGTGAAAAACGGCAATGCCAGCATAAAGAAGATTTCAGAGAACTGGCCTAGCGTCATCCAGCCGGTGGCATTTTTCATGCCTACTTCGGTCAGATAACCGTTGGCAAAGATGTAATAGAACGCCAGCGGCATCGCAAACAGGAATGAACAGAAGAAAAAGACGAGGAAGTTTTTATCGCGCAGCAGTATCAGCGCATCCAGGCCGAGCATGACTTTAATGTCCATTTTGCCGGTGCTTTTTGGCGGCGTGTCTGGCAGGAACAAGGCAAACGCACCGAGCAATGCGGAGCTTCCGGCGGTAATTAACAGCGGAATATTGGTCGGTGAGATATCGTCATATCCCAGCATCTGAGGCAGGAATCCGCAAACCAGACCAGAGGCAATCCAGCCTATAGTCCCCAGTACGCGAATGCGTGGAAAATCACGCTCCACATCCGGAACGTTAGCAAACGCGATGCTGTTAGTCAGCGCAATGGTCGGCATATAGGTCAGTGAGTAGGCTAGCAGTAACGGGAAGAACCCGGCAAAGGTGGTTTGTTGCGCGGCGAAATACATCAGCACCGCACCGGCGAACATCAATACAGCCAGTACTTTCTGCGCCGAGAAAAAGCGGTCAGTGATGGAGCCAACCAGAATAGGCGACAGGATCGCCGCAATGGCGGTACAGGCATAGGACCAGCCAATTTCTCCGGCACTGAAACCGCTTTTACTTAGCCACAACCACAATGGCACAAACCACGCGCCCCAGATAAACCATTCAACAAACATCATGAACGACAGCTTTGCTGTTGTTTTCATCTTTTAATTCCTTCATGACAGGTAATGTAAGGTACGAGATGACAATACCACTTAATAATACCTTTTAAATACCTTTGCGGTGAAAGCTTGACCGCTGTAACACTTTTTCTGATGAATCGTGCCAACAGAAAACGCTGAAAAAATATCCACAAGATGGAAAAACCAGCCCGTAAGGACCAGGATTATCATTGCCCGCACAAAAGGTGGGCCAGGACAATCCATAGCCGATATCCAATCGGAATTTACGGGAGCATAGTAATGACAGATATTGCGCAGTTGCTTGGCAAAGACGCCGACAACCTTTTACAGCACCGTTGTATGACTATTCCTTCTGACCAGCTTTATCTCCCCGGACATGATTACGTAGACCGCGTGATGATTGACAATAATCGTCCGCCAGCGGTGTTACGTAATATGCAGACGCTCTACAACACCGGGCGTCTGGCCGGCACAGGATACCTTTCTATTCTGCCGGTTGACCAGGGCGTCGAGCATTCTGCCGGGGCTTCATTTGCAGCTAACCCGCTCTACTTTGACCCGAAAAACATTGTGGAACTGGCGATCGAAGCGGGCTGCAACTGTGTGGCGTCAACTTACGGCGTGCTGGCATCGGTATCGCGGCGTTACGCGCACCGCATTCCATTCCTCGTCAAACTCAATCACAACGAGACGCTAAGTTACCCGAATACCTATGATCAAACGTTGTATGCCAGCGTGGAGCAGGCGTTCAATATGGGGGCGGTGGCGGTTGGTGCGACCATCTATTTTGGCTCGGAAGAGTCACGTCGTCAGATTGAAGAAATTTCTGCGGCCTTTGAACGCGCGCACGAGCTGGGCATGGTGACTGTGCTGTGGGCCTATTTGCGTAACTCAGCCTTTAAGAAAGATGGCGTTGATTACCATGTTTCCGCCGACCTGACCGGTCAGGCGAACCATCTGGCGGCAACCATAGGTGCAGATATCGTCAAACAAAAAATGGCGGAAAATAACGGCGGCTATAAAGCGATTAATTACGGTTATACCGACGATCGCGTTTACAGCAAGTTAACAAGCGAAAACCCGATTGATCTGGTGCGTTATCAGTTAGCTAACTGCTATATGGGCCGGGCCGGGTTGATAAACTCTGGCGGTGCTGCAGGCGGTGAAACTGACCTCAGCGATGCAGTGCGTACTGCGGTTATCAACAAACGCGCAGGCGGAATGGGGCTGATTCTTGGACGTAAGGCGTTCAAGAAATCGATGGCTGACGGTGTAAGACTGATTAACGCCGTGCAGGACGTTTATCTCGATAGCAAAATTACTATCGCCTGATACGAACGGCACTACCCCGTAGGACGGATAAGGCGTTTACGCCGCATCCGGCAACCTATGCCTGATGCGACGCTGAAGCGTCTTATCATGCCTACACAGCGCTGCCACATATGTTTACGCCGCATCCTGCATAAAACCACGCGCACTTTGTTGCGGCTTCCCTCCGGGAGGCCGTTTTTTTTTGCCTTTCATTCCTCGATTAATTTTCATATTGTTGTTTTTGTGATCGTTATCTCGACATTTAAAAACAAATCATTTCATTATATTTTGAAATCGAAAACAAACGACAGGATATGAAAATGTACGTGGTATCGACAAAGCAGATGCTGAACAACGCGCAGCGCGGCGGTTACGCGGTTCCGGCATTCAATATTCACAATCTCGAAACGATGCAAGTGGTGGTGGAAACCGCTGCCAACCTGCAGGCACCGGTCATCATCGCCGGAACGCCTGGCACTTTTACTCATGCTGGAACAGAAAACCTACTGGCGCTGGTCAGCGCAATGGCGAAGCAATACAACCATCCACTGGCGATTCATCTCGACCATCACACGAAATTTGACGATATAGCTCAGAAAGTCCGCTCCGGCGTGCGTTCGGTGATGATTGACGCTTCGCATCTGCCTTATGCGCAAAACATTGCTCAAGTCAAAGAGGTGGTGGATTTTTGCCATCGCTTTGATGTCAGCGTTGAAGCGGAGCTGGGGCAACTTGGCGGCCAGGAAGATGATGTGCAAGTCAATGAAGCCGATGCGTTGTACACCAACCCCGTTCAGGCGCGTGAATTTGCCGAGGCAACCGGAATTGATTCCCTGGCGGTCGCCATCGGCACGGCTCATGGGATGTATGCCAGCGCACCGGCGCTTGATTTTTCTCGACTGGAGAATATTCGCCAGTGGGTGAACTTACCGCTGGTGCTGCATGGCGCGTCAGGATTATCGACTAAGGATATTCAGCAAACCATCAAACTGGGGATATGCAAAATCAACGTTGCAACGGAGCTGAAAAATGCCTTCTCGCAGGCGTTAAAAAATTACCTGACCGAGCACCCCGAAGCAACCGACCCCCGGGATTATTTGCAACCAGCCAAATTAGCGATGCGCGATGTCGTGAGCAAAGTTATCGCCGATTGTGGCTGTGAGGGCAGGGCATAACGCACCTGCCATTTAACAAGGAAAAACAATGAAAACGTTAATTGCCCGGCATAAAGCCGGTGAACATATCGGCATATGTTCAGTCTGTTCTGCCCATCCGTTGGTTATCGAAGCGGCGCTGGCATTTGATCGCAACAGCACGCGCAAAGTGCTGATTGAAGCAACGTCAAACCAGGTCAATCAATTTGGCGGTTATACCGGAATGACACCGGCAGACTTTCGCGAATTTGTTTTGGCGATTGCCGATAAAGTCGGATTTGCACGTGAGCGCATTATTCTCGGTGGCGACCATCTGGGGCCGAATTGCTGGCAGCAGGAAAGCGCGGATGCGGCGATGGAAAAATCCGTCGAGCTGGTAAAGGCATATGTTCGCGCAGGTTTCAGTAAAATTCATCTTGATGCGTCAATGTCCTGCGCTGGCGACCCCGTGCCGTTAGCCCCAGAAACGGTTGCTGAACGTGCCGCTGTACTCTGCCACGCGGCGGAAAGCGTGGCGACAGATTGTCAGCGTGAGCAATTGACCTATGTTATTGGCACCGAAGTTCCAGTTCCGGGCGGTGAGGCCAGCGCCATTCAGTCTGTACACATCACTCGGGTAGAAGATGCCGCGAATACGTTACGCACGCATCAAAAAGCGTTTATTGCCCATGGCCTGGCAGAGGCGTTAACGCGCGTGATTGCCATCGTGGTGCAACCTGGAGTGGAGTTTGACCATAGCAATATTATCCATTATCAGGCGCAAGAAGCGCAGGCATTGGCCGAATGGATAATCAACAGCAAAATGGTTTATGAAGCACATTCTACCGATTACCAGACCCGGACGGCTTATTGGGAATTAGTCCGCGATCACTTTGCAATATTGAAAGTCGGTCCCGCATTAACCTTTGCTTTACGTGAGGCGATATTTGCGCTGGCACAAATTGAAAAGGAACTTATTGCCCCGGAAAATCGCAGCGGCTGTCTGGACGTGATTGAAGAAGTGATGCTTGACGAACCACAATACTGGAAAAAATATTATCGTACGGGTTTTAACGATTCATTATTGGATATTCGTTACAGTCTTTCGGATCGTATTCGTTATTACTGGCCGCATAACCGGATTAAAAATAGCGTCGAAACGATGATGGCGAATCTGGAAGGCGTGGAAATCCCGCTGGGAATAGTTAGTCAGTATCTTCCGAAACAATTTGAGCGCATTCAGGCCGGGGAATTATCTGCAATACCGCATCAGCTGATAATGGATAAAATTTATGATGTTTTACGCGCCTATCGTTATGGTTGTGCAGAATAATAAGGACGGTATATGACAAAGCTCTTTGTTCGCAGCGGGATTTCTTTTGCCGATCGCAGTGAAGCACTGACCCATATCGGCAATGAAATGGTCGCGCAAGGCGTAGTTCATGACTCCTGGCCGCAGGCATTAATTGCCAGAGAGGCGGAATTTCCCACCGGGATATTGCTTGAGCAGCACGCTATCGCCATACCGCACTGTGAGGCAATTCACGCCAAATCATCAGCTATTTATCTATTAAGACCGGCGAATAAAATTAAGTTTCAGCAAGCCGATGATGATAACGACGTGGCGGTGTCGTTGATTATCGCGCTGATTGTCGAAAATCCGCAGCAGCAACTGAGGCTTTTGCGGTGCTTATTTGGCAAGTTGCAGCAACCTGATATCGTTGAAACGCTAATCACTATTTCTGACGCACAATTAAAGGAATATTTTACACAGTATATTTTAGATTCCGAATAACCAAATACCTCTGTACCAATAAAAAGGATTGATTATGAAACGCAAGATAATTGTCGCTTGCGGAGGCGCGGTTGCGACCTCTACGATGGCGGCGGAAGAAATTAAAGAGTTGTGTCATAGCCATAATATCTCCATTGAATTAATCCAGTGTCGGGTTAATGAAATAGAAACCTATATGGATGGTGTACATCTTATTTGTACTACCGCCAGAGTTGATCGCAATTTTGGCGATATTCCGTTAGTTCACGGTATGCCTTTTGTTTCTGGTGTAGGTATCGAAGCATTACAAAACAAGATTCTGACAATTTTACAGGGGTGACCTATGTTTTCAGAAGTCATGCGTTATATCCTCGACCTTGGCCCCACGGTCATGTTGCCGATTGTTATTATCATATTTTCCAAAATATTAGGTATGAAAGCAGGCGATTGCTTTAAAGCGGGTCTGCACATCGGGATTGGCTTTGTTGGCATCGGCCTGGTGATTGGCTTAATGCTGGATTCCATTGGCCCAGCGGCGAAAGCGATGGCGGAAAATTTCGACTTAAATCTCCATGTGGTCGATGTCGGCTGGCCGGGGTCTTCACCCATGACCTGGGCATCGCAAATTGCGCTTGTGGCGATTCCGATTGCGATTCTGGTTAACGTGGCGATGCTGCTCACGCGTATGACGCGTGTGGTGAATGTCGATATCTGGAATATCTGGCATATGACCTTCACCGGTGCGTTGCTGCATCTTGCGACCGGTTCATGGATGATTGGGATCGCGGGCGTGGTGATTCACGCAGCATTTGTTTATAAACTCGGCGACTGGTTTGCCCGTGATACCCGTGATTTCTTTGAACTGGAAGGTATTGCCATTCCGCATGGTACGTCGGCGTATATGGGGCCGATAGCGGTGGTGGTCGATGCCATCATTGAAAAAATCCCTGGTGTTAACCAGATTAAATTTAGTGCTGATGATATCCAGCGCAAATTTGGACCCTTTGGTGAACCGGTCACCGTGGGATTTGTGATGGGGCTGATCATCGGTATTCTCGCGGGTTACGACGTCAAAGGCGTATTGCAACTGGCAGTAAAAACGGCGGCCGTTATGCTGCTGATGCCTCGAGTGATCAAGCCTATTATGGATGGCTTAACACCTATTGCGAAGCAGGCTCGCAGCCGTTTGCAGGCGAAATTTGGCGGCCAGGAGTTTCTGATTGGTCTGGATCCGGCATTGCTGCTGGGGCATACGGCGGTGGTGTCGGCCAGCCTGATTTTTATCCCGCTCACCATTCTGATTGCGGTATGTGTTCCGGGTAATCAGGTGCTGCCGTTTGGCGACCTTGCAACCATTGGCTTCTTTGTGGCAATGGCAGTAGCGGTGCATCGTGGAAACCTGTTCCGCACCTTAATTTCTGGTGTGATCATTATGAGCATCACCCTGTGGATTGCGACGCAAACTATTGGTCTGCACACCCAACTGGCTGCCAATGCTGGCGCATTAAAAGCCGGAGGCATGGTAGCTTCGATGGATCAGGGCGGTTCACCCATTACCTGGTTATTGATTCAGTTTTTCTCCCCGCAAAATATTCCCGGTTTCATTATTATCGGCGCCATTTATCTCACCGGTATTTTCATGACCTGGCGTAGAGCGCGTGGTTTTATTAAACAAGAGAAAGCCGTTCTCGCAGAATAATTTTTACCTGAGGGGGAGAATATCCCCCTTAACCAATCTGGAGCTTTTATGAAATCAGTTGTTAATGATACTGATGGTATCGTGCGAGTTGAAGAACGAGTCATGCCCGAAATCAACCATCAGGACGAGGTACGGGTAAAAATTGCCAGCTCAGGGATATGTGGTTCCGACTTGCCCAGAATATTTAAAAATGGTGCCCATTATTATCCAATAACGTTAGGCCATGAATTTAGCGGATATATCGATGCGGTGGGGGCCGATGTTAATGATTTACAACCTGGCGATGCGGTTGCCTGTGTGCCGTTATTACCTTGTTTTCATTGCCCGGAGTGCCTGAAAGGCTATTATTCTCAGTGTGCGAAATATGATTTTATTGGTTCGCGACGTGATGGCGGATTTTCCGAATATATTGTGGTTAAGCGAAACAATGTCTTTGCACTACCTGAGGATATGCCTATTGAGGATGGTGCTTTTATTGAACCGATTACCGTTGGCCTGCATGCTTTCCATTTAGCACAAGGGTGTGAGAATAAAAACGTTATTATTATTGGTGCCGGAACCATTGGCCTGCTGGCGATCCAGTGCGCTGTTGCGCTTGGAGCAAAGAGTGTGACGGCTATCGACATTAGCCCAGAAAAACTGGCACTGGCAAAATCCTTCGGCGCTACGCAAACATTTAACAGTAGCGAAATGAGCGCGCCGCAAATACAGGCCGTTTTACGCGAACTGCGCTTCAACCAGCTGATCCTTGAGACAGCGGGCGTGCCACAAACCGTCGAACTGGGGGTGGAAATCGCCGGGCCTCACGCACAACTGGCCCTGGTGGGAACGTTACATCAGGATCTGCATTTAACATCGGCAACGTTTGGCAAAATATTGCGTAAAGAGCTGACGGTTATCGGTAGCTGGATGAACTACTCAAGCCCGTGGCCTGGGCAGGAGTGGGAAACGGCAAGCCGGTTGCTGACAGAACGAAAGTTAAGTCTGGAGCCGTTAATCGCTCACCGTGGCGGCTTTGAAAGCTTCGCCCAGGCGGTGCGTGACATCGCCCGCAATACCATGCCGGGTAAAGTGTTACTCATTCCCTGAAACCGCGGGCCAGCGTGATGCTGGCCCGGTATTGTGCAAAACAGATCATTCACCAATGGTCCCCCTTCGTTTACACTAGTCACAATTGAATATGGGTAAATGACGATGAATTCATTCGAGCGAAGGAATAAGATCATCCAATTAGTGAATGAACAAGGAACCGCGCTTGTTCAGGATCTGGCGGGAATATTTGCTGCATCGGAAGCGACAATTCGAGCCGATTTGCGCTTTCTCGAACAAAAAGGCGTGGTAACGCGCTTTCATGGCGGTGCAGCGAAAATAATGTCCGGTAATAGTGAAACCGAGACCCAGGAAGTCGGGTTTAAAGAGCGATTTCAGTTAGCCAGCGCACCGAAAAACAGAATTGCGCAGGCGGCAGTAAAAATGATCCATGAAGGAATGACGGTTATCCTCGATAGCGGAAGCACGACAATGCTTATCGCTGAAGGGTTAATGACAGCTAAAAATATCACGGTGATCACCAATAGTCTTCCTGCTGCATTTACCCTTTCTGAAAATAAAGACATCACTTTGGTGGTTTGTGGTGGTACGGTGCGCCATAAAACGCGATCTATGCATGGCTCTATTGCTGAACGTTCCCTGCAGGATATTAATGCGGATTTAATGTTTGTGGGGGCTGATGGGATTGATGCAGTTAATGGTATTACAACATTTAATGAAGGTTATTCCATTAGCGGTGCTATGGTGACAGCAGCGAATAAAGTTATCGCAGTTCTCGACTCAACAAAATTTAACCGTCGTGGATTTAATCAGGTACTGCCGATCGAAAAAATCGATATTATTATTACCGATGATGCGGTATCAGAAGTCGATAAAATGGCATTGCAGAAGACGCGGGTGAAATTAATTACGGTGTAGCACTCATCTGTTCAGTTTGTATGCCGGATACGGTGTTTACACCGCATCCGGCATAACTGACTCTCCCTAATTCAAGAGAGAATAATTTGATTAACGCAATAATGGACAATCCGGTGGTAATCGGCAACGCAGCGCCGCTGGAAGTATTTCAATATGAAAGTTTTGTCCACTCAACGGTTCACCATCAAGATTAAAGGTGATTTCATGGGGGGCCTGGATATCGAACCACGCCGAAGCGCCTTCGATGATATTCGGGTTTTCTTCATCAGGTTTTAATGTAGAAACAAGGGCAGGTAGAATTTCATCTCCGGTGAAGATACGCAGCTGCAACAAGCCATCATTAATCAGCGCAGTAGGGCACAACTGCTGTCCGCCACCGGCCTGACGTCCGTTGCCAATGCCAATAACCAGGGCATCTCCTTGCCAGTGAAAATTTTCACCATGGATCTCACAACGATCTGGTTGTAACGTGTCCATGCGCATTAATCCGTGAATGATGTAAGAGACGCCCCCTAGTGCGGCTTTTAACTTCTCAGGTGTTTCGGTGGTGATGCGCGTTCCAAAGCCGCCCGTTGCCATATTGATAAAACAGGTTTGCCTGTTAACCTGCGCAATATCAATCGCAATAGCGTTACCGGCAATCGCCAGTTTCAACGCTTTATCCAGCGCCTCAGGGACCCCCACGCTGGTGGCGAAATCATTCGCTGTACCTAGCGGCAAAATCCCCAAAGCAGGAATGTCATCGCCTTCACAATGTATCAACGCCGTGGAGACTTCATTAATGGTGCCATCGCCACCGCCTGCTATCACCGTTGCGACGCCAAGTTGGCGCGCTTCAGTCACAAAACGCGCGGCATCACCTTTCTCCCAGGTGACTCGTACATGGATCGTTATTCCTTCTTCACGCAACAGCATAATCGCTTCGCGCAATGTTTCATTGTCAGCACTTTTGCCGTTAAGAATCAGCAAACTGGCGGGAAAATCGGCCATCGTCGTATGCCTTTATTATTGATCTTAAGAAAGTGTAGAGCAGAAAAGAGAAGGTGGTGTCAGAACAGGATGAAAGTCGTGAGGCAAAAAATAAGCCTGCGTAAGGGAGATTACACAGGCTAAGGAGGTGGTTCCTGGTACAGCTAGCATTTTATGGGTTATGTTTTTCAGCGAAACGGATGATAACCTTAATAAATGCAGCTGTATGTGATCGGTTTCTAAGAATTTTCTATCTGGGAAAAATAGTCGAAATTAATCACTTACCGTGCGGGTTACGCGTGGTTTCCCCAGAGAAATTACGCATCAGCAGCGCGTAATTCAGTTCGAGATCCTGCAGGACCGGGATCCACACAGTATAACCATCGCCCGGCGCAACCGGCATCGCTTCGCCTTTGGCGTTTTCCATATGCTCAAGGGTAAAGTTGATATTGCCCTGTGGAGTCATCAGCTCAAGGCTGTCGCCAACGGAGAATTTGTTTTTAACTGCTACCGCCGCGAGGTCGCCTTTACGCTCACCGGTAAACTCACCAACAAACTGCTGGCGGTCAGAAACGGAATAACCGTATTCGTAGTTCTGATAATCATCATGCGTATGGCGGCGCAGGAAACCTTCGGTATAGCCGCGATGTGCCAGGCCTTCCAGCGTTTCCAGCAGGCTGGTGTCGAACGGTTTGCCTGCAGCTGCGTCATCGATAGCCTTACGATAAACTTGCGCGGTGCGTGCACAATAGTAGAAAGATTTGGTACGGCCTTCGATTTTCAGCGAATGCACGCCCATTTTGGTCAGGCGCTCAACGTGGGCGATGGCACGCAGATCTTTCGAGTTCATGATGTAAGTGCCGTGTTCGTCTTCAAACGCGGTCATATACTCGCCCGGACGCTGGGCCTCTTCGATCATAAACACTTTGTCTGTTGGCGCACCAATACCCAGCGTAGGCTCAACGTTTTGCACAGGAATCGGCTCGTACTTGTGAACGATGTTGCCAACGTCATCTTCTTTACCTTCCTGTACGTTGTACTCCCAGCGGCAGGCATTGGTGCAGGTTCCCTGGTTCGGGTCGCGTTTGTTAATGTAGCCCGAGAGCAGGCAGCGGCCGGAGTAGGCCATGCACAGTGCGCCGTGAACGAAGATTTCGAGTTCCATATCCGGCACCTGATTGCGGATCTCTTCAATCTCTTCCAGCGACAGTTCGCGGGAGAGGATCACGCGGGTCAGGCCCATCTGCTGCCAGAATTTTACCGTCGCCCAGTTTACGGCATTAGCCTGCACTGAGAGGTGGATTGGCATTTCAGGGAAGTGCTCACGCACCAGCATAATTAGCCCTGGATCGGACATAATTAGCGCATCCGGCCCCATTTCCACCACCGGTTTCAGGTCACGGATAAAGGTTTTCAGCTTAGCGTTGTGCGGCGCAATGTTGACCACGACATAAAACTTTTTCCCCAGCGCATGGGCTTCGTTAATGCCGAGCTGGAGATTTTCGTGGTTGAATTCATTGTTGCGCACACGAAGGGAGTAACGCGGTTGGCCCGCATAAACAGCATCTGCGCCATAAGCAAAAGCGTAACGCATATTTTTCAGCGTTCCCGCCGGGGAAAGGAGTTCCGGTTTAAACATAATTCTCTCGTTCTGATGACAGGTCAGATCCGCTTCACCTGATGAAGCGGTTAGGGGAGTGTCCCCACTTTAAGGGCGGGCATTGTAGCGCAATCGGTGGGGGTGGCTCCAGTGTAAATGTCTGGTAGCATCCTGGTTTTGGTTAAGGATACGAATGACGATAATTTCTTCGGCACTTGCAGGAAATAAATAACGTGGCGTTCAAAAAGAAGAACAAAAATTCCTTCACCTAATATGAAGCTTATCCTCCCATTATTTTAATGGCGCGGATTAATCCTTAACATCAATAAGTCAGTGTTTATTAGAAATAAAGCCGGACGCGTCATCCGCGTCCGGCACAATGATTAAGTCTTATCTTTCACCGTCTGGCTTACGCCATTGGTTTTTACAGAGGCAATTCCGACTTCGCGTGATTGAGCGGTAGCATACATCTGGCTGGAGCCAATTATCTGATGATTGGCCGCTTTCAGATTGAAATAAAACTTGCCGTTGCTCGCTGTTTTTTTCTCATAGCGTTCATCCTGCGGACTGTTGCTTTGTACCGAGGCGATGCCCTTTTCCGCAGAGGCTTTTGAGGCATACAATTCGCTTGTGAGAATGGTTTCTCCGTTCCCCGCTTTTAACACAAAACGGAACTGATTATCACTGCTCTTATTAAGTTCAAACCAACCAGCCATATTGACTCCTTGCTTGAAATTGCGTATCGAAAACAGTATGTAACGATTTAAGTATGGGTGATATTCAGGTGGTTGCCAATCAGGGGAATACCCTCTAAAGCATGGGGAAGATTACTGATAAATATGCTGAAATCTGAATACAAGCGCGGCTTTATCCCTCTCTTTTTCAGAGAGGGTAATAATACTCAGTGGGCGAGGAAACGGTCCGCGTCGTAATTTGAGACTGCCATCATAAGGAACAGATTAAACAATACGGCAGGCGTCAGCCTCCCAACGGTAACCGACACCGTAAACGGCACGGATAAATGACTGTTCGGCGTCGAGAGATTCTAGTTTGCGACGCAGGTTTTTAATGTGGCTGTCGATAGTTCGGTCGGTTACCACGCGGTAGTCGTCGTAAAGATGATTGAGCAATTGCTCGCGCGAGAATACTTTACCAGGTTCATGGGAGAGCGTTTTCAACAGGCGAAATTCCGCGGGTGTCAGATCGAGCATTTTGCCACGCCATGAAGCCTGAAAACGGCCTTCGTCGATAATCAACGGACTTTCGTCATCCTGTTGTTGTAACTCGCGCTGCGGTTTGCAGCGGCGCAAAATGGTTTTAACGCGCGCTACTACTTCTCGCGGACTGTAAGGCTTGCAGATATAGTCATCAGCACCAATTTCCAGCCCCAGCAGGCGATCGATCTCTTCGATTTTCGCCGTCACCATCACAATTGGGACATCAGAAAAACGACGAATTTCCCGGCACAGCGTCAGACCATCGGTGCCTGGTAACATCAGATCCAGCAGGATCAGATCCGGCGGCGTCTGGCGCACGTACGACAGTACCTGATCGCCGTGGCTGATAAGCGTCGGCGCATAGCTCGCAGCACGCAGATAATCAATGAGCAACTGCCCCAGCTTGGGTTCATCTTCCACGATTAAAATGCGTGGCGTGTTTTCGTCGATGGGTAACTCGGTCATGCTTCTCCCTGTAAATCTCGTTCCAGCGGTAACTCTACTGTAATGCTTACCCCGCCAAAAGGCGAATGGGCGGCAAGAATGCGGCCATTATGTGCTTCAACGATGTTAACGCAAATCGCCAGCCCCAGCCCGGAACCGCCGCTGGCACGGTTGCGGGAACCTTCGGTGCGATAAAAACGCTCAAACAATTTTTGTAGTTGATCGTCACTGACACCAGGCGCACTGTCGGCAAAGGTCAGGCGCACCGTTTTGTCGTGCTGCTCGGCAGAGATTTTCAGGCTGCCGCCGCTGTCAGTGTAGCGCAGGCTGTTTTCCAGTAAGTTATTGAACAACTGCATTAAACGGTCGCGATCGCCAAAAACGGTAATACTGTCTGGCAGGGAAAATTGCAGTTTCAGGCCACGGCTGGCGAATCGTTCGCGAAATGCGCCTCCCGCCACTTCCAGCAGTGGGATCAAATCTACCGGTGCTTTTTGATAGGCGAGAGCGCCTTCATCAGACATCGACAACTGATGGAGATCGTCAACCAGTTTGGTCAGTGTACCGACCTCCGCCTGTAAAGACGCCACCGTCTCCGGCGTGAATTTGCGCACGCCATCCTGAATGGCTTCCAGTTCACCGCGCAGCACCGCTAATGGCGTACGCAGTTCGTGAGAAATATCGGCCATAAAATCGCGCCGCATTTGCTGGTTTTTCTCTAGAGTGCTGGCGAGCTGGTTGAAGTCTTGCGCCAGTTTGCCCAGTTCATCTTCACTGGTGGGCGTCACGCGGGTTGTGAAATCGCCCGCCGCCAGTTTGTGCGTGCCGTCCACCAGCCGTTTGACCGGGGCCAAAAGACCACGCGCCAGCAGAAAGGTGGCGAGCGCCGCGAGTAACGTTGCCAGGGCGACAATCAGCCAGCTGGTTTGCCGCTGTTGTTTATCGAAATTGATATCAGTATTGCGGGTCAGCCGTTCAACGGGTGAGGCGATCACCGCGCCAACCTCCGTACCATTTACCAAAATTGGCCGTCGCGAGCCGTCCAGCGGAATGGGGGCGCGCGGACCAACCAGAACTTTGTTGTTTTGATCAACTACCCAGAACTGGGTGCGCCAGCCGTGCGGCGGCATCCCAGGGCCGGGTTTGTCTTCCGAATTATCATGCTCAAATGAACGCAGGATCTGAAACACAAAGCGATCGTTGTTGCGCAGGAAGCGCCAGTTACCATGCTGCGCATACTGTTCGCCCAGAGCATCGCCAAGCATTTGCAGTCGCTGCTCATTGCCATGTTTGATGTAATCAATAAATCCACGCTCAAAACTAATACGCACAGCCCAGTGCATACTGATCAGCAAGACGATGCAGGTGGCGAAAATCGCCAGAAACAGTTTGCCGGTAATACCGGGCCGCCAGAACTTCATTGAGTGCTCCTTTTGCGCCGCGAAATAGCCACGTTTTGATGCGTATCGTTCGGAACTCTGGCAAAGATGAACGCCGGAAGGGCGATGATAAACGCCATGCAAAGCCAGGTGTACATAAAGACGGTTTGTGTGGTGCCGCTGTCGACGCTGACATGCTGCGAACCAAAAAGCCCCAGCAACAGCCCGGCGATAGTGACGCCGATACTCATCGACAATTGCATAATCATCGACAGCAGGCTGTTGCCGCTGCTCGCCAGATTATCCGGCAGATCTTTCAGCATCAGGGTGTTCATGGAGGAGAAACGCGTCGAGTTGACCATCCCTTGTAAAAACAGGACGAACGGCAAAACGTAGTACCAGCCCAGCAGCGCGGTGGTCATAAATAGCAGGGTGACCAGCGAGAGGCCAAGCGTGGTTGCCACCAGCACCCGACGGTAACCAAAACGGTTAACCACCTGCACTACAATTCGCTTCATCCCCATGCTGCCGAGCACCATCGGGATCATCATCAATCCGGCATGAAACGGCGAGAAACCGAGGCCAATCTGTAAGAAAACCGGCGTCATAAAGGGCAACATGCCGCTGCCGACACGTCCGGCGAAACTCCCCGCCAGGCCCAGCGAAAAGGTGCGGGTGCGAAACAGTTTCAGGCTGAACAGGGCGCGGTGATTGTTTCTGGCATGCAGTAGATAAAGCGCAATGGCTACCACGCCCACAGCTACCAGCACGGCGATGGTTAGCGGCGATAAACCTGTACCTTTACTGCCGTCCAGCGCCAGGGTTAAGACCGCCATGCCAACCGCCAGCAATAAAAATCCGGAGAGATCGAAGCGCCGCGTTTGCATGGTGTAGTTCGGCATTAACATCAGCGTGGCGATAGCACCGATAATCCCTACCGGAATGTTGATCAAAAAGATCCAGTGCCAGGAGGCGTACTCCACCAGCAGGCCGCCGAGCGCCGGACCAAGCAGTGGGCCGACCTGACCAGGTAACGTGACAAAGGTCATCGCCGCCATATATTGCTCGCGCGGTACGATTTTCATCACCGTAAGCCTTCCGACCGGCACCATCATCGCGCCGCCCACGCCCTGTAACGCGCGTGCCAGCAACAGTTCGTTCAGCGTGCCGGAAAGCGCGCAGAACAGTGAACCGAGGGTAAACAGCACTATGGCAGTAAAGAAAATATTGCGCACGCCGACTTTGTCCGCCAGCCAGCCGCTGGCGGGCAGCATCACCGCCACGGTCAGCACATAAGAGACGATGACCATGTGCATATGCAGCGGGCTTTCCCCCAGGCTTTGCGCCATTGAGGGAAGGGCGGTGTTAACGATGGTAGTGTCCAGCGACTGCATAAAGAAGCCGAAAGCCACAATCCACAATTGCCAGCGGGTGCTGTCGGGAAGTTCTGTCATTTACTCGGTTACCGTTTGTTTAGGTTTACGCGAAAAACGCAGCCGCAGACGGTCGAAAAAGAGATACACCACCGGCGTGGTATACAGCGTCAGGAGCTGGCTCATTACCAGACCGCCGACAATGGTGATCCCCAGGGGGTGCCGCAGTTCCGAGCCGTCACCGCCCGACAACACCAGCGGCAGCGCGCCAAACAGCGCCGCCAGGGTAGTCATCATAATCGGGCGAAAACGCAGCAGACAGGCCTGGAAAATAGCTTCCTGCGGCGTCAGGTTACCGTGCCGTTGGGCTTCAAGCGCAAAATCGACCATCATAATGGCGTTTTTCTTCACGATGCCGATTAATAACATAATCCCTATCAGGGCGATTAGGCTGAACGGGGCATTGAACAGCTCCAGCGCCAGCAGCGCTCCAACGCCCGCAGAAGGCAGGGTGGAGAGAATCGTCAGCGGATGTACGTAACTCTCGTAAAGGATACCCAGCACGATATACACCGTGGCGATCGCTGCGATAATCAGGATCACCTGTGAGTTCATCGTCTCCTGGAACACCTGTGCCGTGCCGGCAAAACTGCCGCGCACGGTAGAAGGTACACCTAGCTGGGTCATTGCGCGGTCGATTGCCGCACTGGCGTCCGAGAGCGATTTCCCGGTCGGCAGGTTGAAAGAGATGGTCGAGGCTGCCGATAATCCCTGATGATTCACCGACAGCGGGGCATTCGCCGGTTGCCATTTAGCGAAATACGACAGCGGGATCGCTTTGCCTTCGTTATTGATAACGAACATTTTTTCCAGCGCGCTGATGTCCTGGGTATAGCGCGGATCCACTTCCATCACCACTTTGTACTGGTTCATCGGCTGGTAAATGGTCGAGATTTGCCGCTGACCGAAGGCGTTATTTAACAGGCTGTTGGCGGCCTGCACGTCGATTCCCAGCCGTGCCATGGTGTCGCGGTCGTAAACCAGATTCATCTCCGCGCCGTTATCCTGCTGATCGGAGTTCACGTCCGCCAGTTCCGGCAACGTCGCCAGTTTTTTGCGGATTTTCGGCTCCCATTCGCGCAGTGCCGCCAGGTCGTCGGATAACAACGTGTACTGGTAACTGGCGTTCGACTGACGTCCGCCAACGCGAATATCCTGTACCGCCATCAGGAACAGATTCGCCCCCGGTTCTTTCGCCAGTTTCACCCGCAGACGGTCGATAATTTGCTGCGCCGTTTCGCTGCGTTCGCCGCGTGGCTTGAGGGTGATAAACATCATCCCGCTGTTCACCCGCGAACCGCCGGTAAAGCCGGTGACATTATCCACTGCCGGATCGTCACGGATAATTTTCATGAAATCCTGCAATTTGCCGCGCATTGCCTGAAACGAAATACTCTGATCCGCCTGTATCCCGCCCATCAACACGCCGGTGTCCTGCTCCGGGAAGAAGGTTTTCGGGATCGAGATATACAGCCAGATATTCAGTGCAATGGTGCCAAGCAGCACCACGCCCACCAGACGGGTATGATTCAGCACCCATTTCAGCGACTTGCCGTAGCCTTGTTGCAGGGCTACCAACATGCGACCAAAACCACGCAGTCGCTTTTGCTCACGCGGCTTGCTGGCTTTCAGCATCCAGCCGCACATCATCGGCGTTAATGTCAGAGAAACCAGCAACGAAATACCAATGGCGACAGAAAGCGTCACGGCAAACTCGCGTAACAGGCGGCCCGGCAAACCGCCCATCAGCAGCAACGGCAGGAACACCGCCACCAGTGACAGACTCATCGACAGCACCGTAAAACCGACTTCGCGAGTACCTTGCAGCGCGGCCTGTAGCGGTTTCATCCCCGCTTCCAGATGACGGGCAATGTTTTCCAGCACCACGATGGCGTCATCCACCACGAAACCAGTAGCGATGGTGAGCGCCATTAACGACAGGTTATTGAGACTGAAACCACACAGGTACATCGCCGCAAACGTACCAATCAGCGAAACCGGCACCGCAACGGCGGGAATAATAGTGGCGCGACCCGAGCGCAGGAATAAAAAGACCACCAGAATCACCAGCGCCACCGAGATAATCAGCGTTTGCTCGACTTCTTCCAGCGAGGCGCGAATGGTGGGGGAGCGATCCTGGGCAATTTGCAGATCAATCGCCGCCGGAATGGTCTCCTGCAACTCCGGTAATTTTGCCCGGATGCTGTCTACCGTCTGGATAATATTGGCTTCCGGCAGCTTGCGGATCATCAGCAAAATAGCCGGTTTGGCGTTGGTCATCCCGGCGTTACGTACATCCTGCACTGAGTCGGTCACCGTCGCCACATCGCCCAGACGAACCGCGCCGCCGTTGTTGTAATGAATAATCAGCGGCTGATATTCAGCGGCGGTTTTTAGCTCATCGTTAGTCTGGATCTGCCAGCGGTGGGTATCATCTTCCAGCGCCCCCTGTGGTTTACGCACGTTGGCATTGCTGATGGCAGTGCGCACGTCGTCCAGCGAGACGCCCTGATTAAACAGCGCCTGCGGGTTCAGCCCGACGCGCACGGCGGGCAGCGAGCTGCCGCCGACATCGACATCACCGACGCCGTCGATTTGCGAAATCGTCGGAGCCAGTTGCGTTGAGGCGAAATCGTACAATTCACCCTGCGAATAAGTATCGGAGGTTAGCGTGAGGATCATAATTGGCGCATCCGACGGGTTCGCTTTGCGATAGGTCGGACGGCTGGGCATCCCGCTGGGTAGCAGACTTTGCGCGGCGTTAATCGCCGCCTGCACATCGCGCGCCGCGCCGTTGATATCCCGGTCAAAATCAAATTGCAAAATAATGCGCGTGCTGCCGAGCGAACTGCTGGAGGTCATTTCACTGACCCCGGCAATGCGCCCAAGTGAGCGCTCCAGCGGCGTGGCAACGGAAGACGCCATTGTTTCTGGCGATGCACCGGGCAGCGAGGCGCTGACCATAATCACCGGAAAATCGACCTGTGGTAGCGGGGCGACCGGCAGCATACGGAAGCCCAGTATGCCGCACAGGGTAATGGCGACCGACAGTAAAATCGTCGCCACCGGGCGGTAAATGAAGAGGGCAAAAAACTTCACTTACGCCTCCTCTTCATGACGGGCAAAGCGGCTTTTGGTCCACAATGCCAGGCGGTCGAACAGCAGATAAATCACTGGCGTGGTAAACAGCGTCAGTACCTGGCTGACAACCAGACCACCGACCATGCCGATACCTAACGGACGACGCAGTTCCGCGCCGACCCCGGTACTCAACATCAGCGGCAGCGCGCCAAGCAGAGCCGCCAGAGTGGTCATCAGGATAGGACGAAAACGCAACAGACAAGCCTGGTAGATGGCATCGCGCGGCGACATGCCTTGCTCGCGCTCGGCAGCCAGCGCGAAGTCGATCATCATGATGGCGTTCTTCTTCACGATACCGATCAGCAAAATAATGCCGATAATCGCAATCACATCCAGTTCGCTACCGGCAATCATTAATGCCAGCAGCGCGCCGACCCCTGCGGTGGGTAGCGTCGAGAGAATGGTGATCGGATGAATAAAGCTTTCGTAAAGAATGCCGAGCACGATATACATCGCCACCACCGCCGCGACAATCAGCCAGACAGTGCTGCCCAGCGCCGACTGGAAGGCGAGGGTGCTACCCTGGAACTGCGTGGTGATATCCACCGGCAGATTCAGCGTCTTCTCGGTGTCCATAATCGCCTGCACCGCATCGCCCAGCGAATAGTTATCCGGCACGTTAAAGGAGATTGTCGTTACCGGGAACTGATCCAGATGGTTGATGGAAAGCGGCGCAAAACGCTGTTCAACTTTGGCAATTGAGCTTAACGGCACCACGCCACCGTCGCTGCTGGTCAGGCGAATGGTATCCAGTGCCGCGAGGCCTGGGGTATTTTCGGTGTTGTGCTCCAGCACCACGCGATACTGGTTGGCCTGAGTATAAATGGTGGAAATCAGCCGCTGACCAAACGCGTTGTACAGGGCGTTATCGACGTCCGCCATGCTGATCCCCAGACGGCTGGCGCTGTCGCGATCAACATTGACATACGCCACCAGCCCTTTGTCCTGCCAGTCGCTGGAGACATCAGAAAGCTGTGGTAGCTGCTGGAGTTTTTCCATCAACTGTGGCACCCAGGTACTGAGCGCATCCAGTGAGGTTGCCTGCAAGGTAAACTGGTACTGGGTGCGACTGACCTGGGTATCAATAGTCAGATCCTGCGTTGGTTGCAGGAAGAGATCGACGCCCGGCACTTTATCCACCGCCGTTTGCAGACGGGCGATGACTTTTTGCACCCGATCATCACGTTCATCCAGCGGTTTGAGGTTGATCTGTAAACGCGCACTGTTCAGCGACGGGTTAGTGCCATCAACGCCCACAAATGAGGTCAGGCTTTGCACCGCAGGATCCTGCAGAATCACATCCGCGACCTGGCGTTGCCGCTGGGCCATATTGGCAAAGGAGCTGGATTGCGGTGCCTGCAGGGTGCCCTGAATAATGCCGTTATCCTGTACCGGGAAGAAACCTTTCGGAATGAACACCCACAGCAGTACGCTAAGCAGCAGCGTGCTGAGCGCCACGCTTAAGGTCAGCCACGGATGATTCAGCACTTTCGTTAGTCCACGACCATAGGCGGCGATTATCCTGTCGAACATTTTCTCCGAGGCACGGGAGAAGCGGTTCTGTTTACGCAGCGACTCCTGGTTGAGCATCCGCGCGCACATCATCGGGGTCAGGGTCAGCGACACCACGGCTGAGATCAAAATCGCGACTGCCAAAGTAATAGCAAATTCGCGGAACAGTCGCCCGACGATATCGCCCATAAACAGCAGTGGGATCAACACCGCAATCAGTGAGAAGGTCAGCGAGATAATGGTAAAGCCGATTTCGCCTGCGCCCTTGAGCGCCGCCGCCAACGGTTTTTCGCCTTTTTCGATATAGCGGGAAATATTTTCGATCACCACGATGGCGTCATCGACCACGAATCCGGTGGCGATAGTTAACGCCATCAGCGTCAGGTTATTGATTGAAAAATCGAGAAACACCATAACCGCGAAAGTGCCGATTAACGACAGCGGTACAGCAACACCGGGAATGATGGTCGCCGGAATATTGCGCAAAAACAGGTAGATAATCATGACGACCAGCGCGATAGCCATCATCAGTTCAAACTGGGTATCATCGACTGATGCGCGGATATTGGTGGTACGGTCAGAAAGTACCGTCACCTTCACCGATTTCGGCAAACTCTCGGTAAGCTGTGGCAGCATCTGCCGGATGCTGTCGGCGGTAGAGATAATGTTAGCACCGGGCTGGCGCTGAACATTCATCACAATGGCCTGTTCTTTGTTCGCCCATGCGCCGAGCCAGCTGTTTTCAGCACCTTGCTCTACGGTTGCGACATCGCCCAGACGAATCGGCGCGCCGTTCTGGTAGGCGATGATTAGCTGGCGATACTCTTCGGCGGATTGCATCTGGTCATTCGCGGAAAGCGTGACCGCGCGGGAAGGGCCGTCGAGGCTACCTTTTGCCGAGTTAACGTTAGCGCCGGTAATAGCGGTACGCACGGTTTCGCTGGTCAGGCCGAGGGCGGCAATTGCCTGAGCGTTAAGTTTGACGCGAACAGCCGGACGCTGGCCGCCGGAAAGCGTCACCAGCCCGACGCCGGAAATCTGCGAGATCTTCTGCGCGACGCGGGTTTCCACCATATCTTCCACCTGGGTCATCGGCATGGCGGTTGAGGTGACAGCGAGCGTCATGATCGGCGGATCTGCCGGGTTCACTTTGCTGTAAACCGGCGGGTTAGGCAGATCGCTCGGCAACAAGTTGGTCGCAGCGTTAATCGCGGCCTGTACTTCCTGCTCGGCGACATCCAGCGGTAATGTTAGCTGGAACTGCAAAGTGATAACTGACGCACCGCCGGAACTTTGCGACGACATCTGTTTCAGACCAGACATCTGCCCGAACTGGCGTTCGAGCGGCGCGGTAACGGCAGAGGTCATGACATCCGGGCTGGCTCCAGGGTAGAGGGTGACCACTTGAATGGTCGGATAGTCCACTTCCGGCAGCGCCGAAACGGGCAGGGCGCGATAACCGATAATCCCGGCGAGTAAGATCGCCACCATCAGCAGCGTGGTGGCGACAGGACGCATAATAAACAGGCGCGACGGGCCGCCTGTGCTGCTTGGGGGTAACACCTGCATCAGGAGCGCGCTCCTTTTTTCGCGTATTCGCGGCTGGTGGCTTTCTCTTCCGGAGCGGTGGCACTCTGGGCTTCTACCACTTCCACTTTCGCCCCTTCGGTCAGGCGATCAATTCCATCCGTAACCACGCGATCGCCCGCAGAAATACCTGCGCGGATCACCACTTTCTGGCTGTCCTGAATGCCAGGCGTCACCAGGTGTTTGCTGACTTTGTTTTCGCTATTCAGTACCCAGACAAAATGGCCTTCGTTGCCCATTTGCAGGGCGGCGGTGGGGATCACCACGGCGTTTTGTTCGGTGTCGACTAACATGCGCGCGTTAACAAACTGATTGGGAAACAGCGCATCATCCTGATTATTAAAGCGTGCTTTCACTTTAATCGTACCGGTAGTGGCATCGATTTGGTTATCCAGACTTAACAGCGTGCCTTCGCTTAATTTCTTCGAGTTGGTGCGATCCCAGGCTTCTACCACCAGCGGTTTTCCGGCTTTTTGCGCCTGCACTACGGTAGCGATATCGCTTTCCGGCAGAGTAAAGAGCAAATCGATAGGATGCGTCTGGGTGATCACAACAATCCCGGTCGTGTCGCCACTGGAGATTTGGTTACCAACATCAACCTGCTTCAGGCCAACACGACCATCGACTGGCGCAGTAATCCGGCTCCAGTCGAGTTGCAGTTGTGCGCTGGCGACGCTCGCTTCATCGGCTTTAATGGTGCCTTCGGTTTCACTGACCAGCGCCTGTTGGGCATCCAGTTCCTGACGAGAGACGAGATTGGTTTTTGCCAGTTGCTGATAACGCGCCAGATCACGGCGGGCATTGGCAAGCGTGGCTTTATCTTTTGCCAGTTGCCCCTGGGCTTGTGCTAATGCAACTTTAAACTGGCTGGGGTCAATTTCTGCCAGTAAATCGCCTGCTTTTACCTGCTGGCCTTCCTGGAAATGTAACGCCATCAGTTGACCATCTACGCGACTGCGCACCGTAACGGTGTTAGCCGCGGTAATAGTGCCAAGCCCGGTGAGATAACGCGGAACCGCCTGTTCCACGGCAGTCGCTGCCTGAACAGGCGCTAAAGGGCCAGAACGCATACCACGGCGCCCCCCCGCAGGTGGGTGCTGCGCTTGTTTCGTTGCACCTGGTGCTGCGCTCTGGGGTTCATTGCGGCCTTGCCAGAACCAGAATGCGGCGATGGCGGCGATAACCACCACGATTACGATTACCCAACGGGATTTATAACTGCCTTTCATCGTTAAGAGTTTCTCTTCCTGAAACGTTTCGCGGAATGATACTAGTGTAGCCAGCCAATAAGGGAGAAAAATGGAGGAATTATGAAACAGTTTCGGGAATCGTCTGAATGACGGTGCGCTTTGCGAGCATGCATCCAGTAATGACACAGGAAACTATTTTATTCGCAGGTTAGCGATAGACTGAGTACATGGCAATAAGGAGGTAACCCGAAGATTTCAGCGGGATGCTGAAACGGGAAAGCCCCTCCCGAGGAAGGGGCCTTAAATAAGGAAAGGGTCATGATGAAGCTACTCATCATCGTGGTGCTCTTAGTCATTAGCTACCCAGCATACTAAGACTACCAGGGCGGGGGAAACCCCGCTCTACCCTCACTCCTGAAAATATGCTTTCACGTTCAGAATGTCAATCCGCAGGCTTTGTAGTCTGCGATCCTGCCAGCAAATATTCTTTGCGAGACGTTACGCAATAATCACAGGTGAAACTTTTTTACCGTCAAGACAGGGTTAGACTGCGTGCAGGGCGAAAGGAGGTAAGCCGAAGATTTCAGCGGGATGCTGAAACGGGATACCCTCTCCCGAAGAAGAGGGTTTAAAAAAGGAAAGGGTCATGATGAAGATACTCATCATCGTGGTGCTCTTAGTCATTAGCTGGCCAGCTTACTAAGACTACCAGGGCGGGGGAAACTCCGCTCTACCCTCACTCCTGAAATTATGCCACTCAACCCTTGTTGTCAATCTGTAAGCCCACGTTCTTGCGAGGCGAATGGCAAAATTATCTGCGTCGCTGGGCCTAATTCTGAAAATGTCTTCGTTTGCTCTTATTTCATTATTGCAGTCGGTATGATACCGGACCTCAATAATTCTCTAAGAAAGAATTTCTTATGAGCGAACAAATCACGTTTGCCACCAGCGATTTTGCCAGTAACCCGGAACCACGTTGCCCCTGCATTTTGCTGCTGGATGTTTCTGGTTCGATGAACGGTAGACCCATTAATGAACTTAACGCCGGATTGGTTACCTTTCGTGATGAGCTGCTTGCCGATTCGCTGGCTTTAAAAAGAGTGGAACTCGGTATTGTGACTTTCGGCCCGGTGCATGTGGAACAACCCTTTACCAGCGCCGCTAATTTTTTTCCGCCAATCCTGTTTGCCCAGGGCGATACGCCGATGGGCGCTGCCATTACCAAAGCCCTGGATATGGTTGAAGAGCGGAAACGTGAGTACCGCGCCAATGGTATTTCCTATTATCGTCCGTGGATTTTCCTGATCACCGATGGTGCACCAACCGATGAGTGGCAGGCTGCCGCCAACAAAGTGTTTCAGGGGGAAGAAGATAAGAAGTTTGCCTTCTTTTCCATCGGTGTTCAGGGGGCGGATATGAAGACTCTGGCCCAAATCAGCGTCCGTCAGCCTTTGTCTCTGCAAGGATTACAATTCCGCGAACTGTTTAGCTGGTTATCCAGTTCATTACGTTCGGTTTCCCGCTCCACGCCGGGAGCGGAAGTTGTACTGGAAGCGCCAAAAGGCTGGACGTCAGTGTGACCTGGCGTCTGGTTTATGCATCCGTTGTTGGAACGTCGCACATCAGCGCTGATTTGCCTTGTCAGGATGCCTGCCAGATGCAGGTTGCCTGGATAAATGACCAGCAGCCATTATTGTCGGTATTTGTCGCTGATGGCGCAGGCAGCGTCTCGCAGGGTGGCGAAGGCGCGATGCTCGCCGTCAATGAAGCGATGGCTTTTATATCGCAAAAAGTGCAGAACGGTGAATTTGGACTCAATGATGCCCTCGCCACGGATATTGTACTGACCATTCGTCAGCGACTTTTTGCCGAGGCGGAAGCTAAAGAATTAGCGGTTCGCGTTTTTGCCTGCACGTTTTTGGGATTGATTTCATCGCCTAACGGCACATTGATTATGCAGATTGGGGATGGCGGCGTGGTGGTAGATATGGGGCACGGTCTGCAACTGCCGCTCACGCCGATGGTGGGTGAATATGCCAATATGACGCACTTCATTACCGATGAAGATGCTGTTTCCAGACTGGAAACTTTCACCAGCACTGAGCGTGCGCATAAAGTTGCAGCATTTACGGATGGTATCCAGCGGCTGGCGTTAAATATGCTGGATAATTCTCCGCATGTGCCTTTCTTTACTCCTTTTTTCAATGGACTGGCGTCAGCAACGCATGAACAACTCGATTTATTACCTGAATTGTTAAAGCAGTTTTTGTCCAGCCCGGCGGTAAATGAGCGTACCGATGATGATAAAACGTTAGCACTGGCTATGTGGTTACTATGAAACCCACTTTATATACTGCTACTGGTGAGTGCGTTACGCCAGGCCGTGAATTGGGCAAAGGCGGCGAAGGCGCGGTTTATGATATCGAGGAGTTTGTCGATAGCGTTGCCAAGATTTATCACACGCCGCCACCCGCCTTAAAACAGGACAAACTTGCCTTTATGGCTGCGACAGCTGACGCACAGTTGCTGAATTATGTCGCCTGGCCGCAGGCAACGCTTCATTGCGGACGAGGCGGGAAGGTTATCGGTTTTATGATGCCGAAGGTTTCAGGTAAAGAACCGATTCATATGATCTATAGCCCGGCACATCGTCGCCAGAGTTACCCTCATTGTGCGTGGGATTTTCTACTCTATGTTGCGCGCAATATTGCTTCATCTTTTGCTACGGTTCACGAGCACGGGCACGTCGTGGGTGACGTAAACCAGAACAGCTTTATGGTAGGTCGCGACAGCAAAGTGGTGTTGATCGATAGCGACTCCTTTCAGATTAACGCCAATGGCACTCTGCATTTATGCGAAGTCGGCGTGTCGCATTTTACACCGCCAGAGCTACAAACCTTGTCGTCATTTGTTGGCTTTGAACGCACAGAAAATCACGATAATTTTGGCCTTGCGTTGCTGATTTTTCACGTCTTGTTTGGTGGGCGGCATCCTTATTCTGGTGTACCGCTTATCTCTGAAGCGGGTAATGCGCTGGAGACGGATATTGCCCATTTTCGTTATGCCTACGCGTCAGACAATCAGCGACGTGGCTTAAAACCGCCGCCGCGATCTATTCCGCTATCGATGTTACCGGGTGATGTTGAAACCATGTTTCAGCAGGCGTTCACGGAAAGTGGCGTGGCAACCGGGCGTCCGACGGCTAAAGCGTGGGTAGCGGCACTTGATTCTCTACGCCAACAGTTAAAGAAATGTCCCGTTTCGGCAATGCATGTTTACCCCGGTCATTTAACCGACTGCCCGTGGTGTGCACTGGATAATCAAGGCGTTATCTATTTTATTGATCTCGGCGAAGAGGTCATTACCACCGGTGGGGATTTTGTGCTGGCGAAAGTCTGGGCGATGGTGATGGCGTCAGTGCCACCGCCAGCACTAGAGTTACCATTACCCGCTCATTTCCAACCTGGGGGCAGACCGCTTCCTTCAGGCCTGTTACGGCGCGAATACATCATTCTGATTGAGATCGCGCTGTCAGCGTTATCGCTACTGCTTTGCGGCCTTCAGGCAGAACCGCGTTATATCATTTTGGTACCCGTGCTGGCGGCTATCTGGATTATTGGCAGTCTGACAAGCAAAGCGTACAAAGCAGAAGTACAGCAACGCCGTGAGGCATTTAATCGAGCGAAAATGGACTATGACCATTTAGTCAGCCAGATCCAACAGTTGGGCGGCCTGGAAGGTTTTATCGCCAAACGGATGATGCTCGAAAAAATGAAGGACGAAATTCTCGGGTTACCGGAAGAAGAAAAACGCGTATTGGCAGCACTTCATGACACCGCAAGGGAACGGCAGAAGCAGAAGTTTCTGGAGGGATTTGTTTATTGATGTTGCCTCTATTCCCGGCGTTGGCCCTGCGCGTAAAGCGGCGTTACGGTCTTTTGGTATTGAAACAGCAGCAGATGTTACCCGTCGCGGCGTTAAGCAAGTGAAAGGGTTTGGTGATCATCTGACCCAGGCGGTTATCGACTGGAAAGCGAGTTGCGAACGCCGTTTTGTGTTCAGGCCGAACGAAGCGGTAACGCCAGCAGACAGACAGGCGGTAATGGCGAAAATGGCCGCCAAACGACATCGGCTGGAAGCCGCATTGACAGAGGGCGCGGCAGAGTTGCAGCGATTCCGCCTTCATGCTCCAGCACGGACCATGCCATTGATGGAACCGTTACGTCAGGCGGCAGAAAAACTGGCTCAGGCGCAGGCTGATTTAAGCCGTTGCTGAGCCATTTTTCAATTAACGAAATACCACTTCCGCCCAGCGTGCCAGCCCGGCGGTGACGGAGCCAAAGTCGTCGCCACCTGCAATCGGAATGCCCGGCAACTGTTCTGCCAGCGCTTTTTTAATCAGCGGTGAGCGGGCGCTACCGCCGGTCAGGTAGATAACGTCCGGTTTTTCCTGGGCGTTATCCAGCGCCAGTTGCACCTGTTCCAGAATCCGCGCCAGTGGCTGGCTGAGGGCGTTTTCCAGACCCTGCTGGCTAATCAGCGTAGCCAGTTCATCGCTGATAAACGGCAGTGAGGCACGGGTTTCCGCTACGCTTGAAAGGGCGATTTTGCTCTCTTCTGCACTGCGTACCAGGCGATAGCTTAAACGCTGACGCCAGACTTTCTGTAACAGGGCCACTTTTTCCGGTTCGCGGGCATCGCGTACCAGATCGTTAAGCAGACGACCGTTGGCACTACTGTAGAAATCACTCTGTGCAGGAACGTCGTTGATGGCAACCGCGTTCCACCACGGCAGGATCGGCAGGGCGATGCCTTTTTCGGTTTCGCCACCCATGCCAAGCAGCGGCATCAGGTTTTTAAACGCCAGTGCGATATCCAGATCGTTACCGCCAATACGGCAACCACTGTGACCCAGCAGGCTGGCTTCACGATCGAGACGTGAACGCCACTGTGGCCCCATTAGCAGCAATGAACAGTCAGTCGTACCGCCGCCGATATCCACCACCAGGACGCGTTTTTCTTCCTGCAAGGTGGCTTCGTAATCCAGCCCAGCCGCCACCGGTTCGTACTGGAATACCACATCCTTAAACCCGGCACGCTTCGCCGCGCGTTCCAGAATCCCTTGCGCCTGGGTATTTGCTTCATCGCCGCCCAGACCCTGGAAGTTGATCGGGCGACCGATCACCGCCTGAGTAATCGCTTCTGGCAGCTGCGCCTGCGCCTGCTGGCGAATGTGCAACATCATTGCGCAGACCAGATCCTCAAACAGCGCTACCTGCTGCGGTTTTAAGCCGCTGGCACCGAGGAACGATTTTGGTGATTTCACAAACCACACTTCTTCCGGATCATCAATGTACTGTGCCAGTGAGGAAAGACCGAACTGCACGCTTTTCGCCGTAACATCGATATCTTCTTCGCGGTTATAACGAATCGCCCGGCGTAACAGCGCCTGGGTTTCATCGTCGTCTGCCGGAACATCATGATGGCGGTACAGCCATTCGCTTACCGCTTCACGCGTTGGCGCGCAAAGCATTGAAGGCAGCAGCGTGCTGTCGTTTTCCATTTTCAGTAATTGCGGTTTACCGTCGCGCATGACCGCCACTGAACAGTTTGCTGTACCGTAATCAAAACCAATAAACACGAAATAATCCCCATGCCGGTGAAGAAGGGGCGTGACTTTAGCGAAATGTTGCCGTCGCGACAACCGGAATATGAAAGCAAAGCGCAGCGTCTGAATAACGTTTATGCTGAAAGCGGATAAACAAGGAGATGCGATGTATACCCTGAACTGGCAGCCGCCGTATGACTGGTCGTGGATGTTGGGATTTCTCGCCGCCCGTGCGGTGAGCGGTGTGGAAACGGTCGCTGACGATTATTATGCCCGTAGTCTGGCGGTGGGCGAATATCGCGGCGTGGTGACTGCTATTCCGGATATAGCCCGCCATACTCTGCACATAAATTTAAGTGCAGGTTTAGAACCTGTTGCCGCAGAGTGTCTGGCGAAAATGAGCCGCCTGTTTGATCTGCAATGTAACCCGCAGATTGTTAACGGTGCGTTGGGCAAGTTAGGCGCGGGGCGGCCCGGATTGCGTTTACCCGGCAGTGTTGATGCTTTTGAACAGGGCGTGCGTGCCATTTTAGGCCAACTGGTGAGCGTGGCGATGGCGGCAAAATTGACCGCCAAAGTGGTACAGCTTTATGGCGAACGGCTGGATGATTTTCCGGAGTATATCTGCTTCCCGACGCCTCAGCGGCTGGCAGCTGCCGACCCGCAGGCATTAAAAGCGTTAGGTATGCCGTTGAAACGGGCAGAGGCGCTGATTCATCTGGCAAATGCGGCGCTGGAGGGCACCTTACCAATGACAATACCGAGCGACGTAGAACAAGCGATGAAAACGCTGCAAACTTTTCCGGGTATCGGGCGCTGGACGGCGAATTATTTTGCTTTGCGCGGCTGGCAGGCGAAAGATGTTTTTCTGCCGGATGATTATCTGATTAAACAGCGATTTCCGGGGATGACACCGGCACAAATCCGCCGTTATGCCGAGCGCTGGAAGCCCTGGCGTTCTTATGCGCTGTTGCATATCTGGTATACGGAAGGCTGGCAACCAGACGAAGCATGACGCTGGTCGCCGGATACGGTGCGAGCGCCTTATCCGGCCTGGGGAATGAGCGATTTGTAGGCCTGATAAGACGCGTTAGCGTCGCATCAGGCAATGGGCAAACGCTCCCTCAGTTAATCGCGAAATAACTGCTATTCACCAGCAAATTCAGCGGTTGGGCATCGGCAATCACATCACCATAAATCAGATCGACGCCGATGCCCGAAAGCGTATCCATCACTAAGGGTAGAACTACTGGCCCGACGATAGTTTTCATCCCGAGTCGCTGAGCATGCCCCTGAATAATCGTAATCAGCATCTCATCCATCAAATTACCCTGCACGTTGGCGCATAACTCATCATCGAGTAGCAGGTAATCTGCCATATTCGCTTTCAGCGAGTTGAAGATTTGCAGATCGTGGCCCACCTGACTGAATACGATCCGACATCCCCCCAGCCGCAGTTTTTGCACGCTTTCTGCGTGATCGAAAATCGCTTCTGCCGGAATAATCAGATGTAATAACCGTGGTGGTAGAGGGTTGTTTTCCAGCTGCTCAAGCAGTTCACTTACCAGCGTGGCGCTACTCAAACCGGCAACGGAAATGGGCAGGGCGATGCTTATGCCTTTACTGGCAACCGCTTTTGCGGCCTGCTGGAAAAATTCGTGGAATACCCGTCGGTCAAGAGCATGGCTAAGTGCCGGATCGCTGAAGCTACGACGAAATTTTTGTTCATCAATAATCTCGCCTTCGCAACTCCAGAGCTTAAGTGAAATCAGCCACAAATTACGCGCTTCCGGGATCCGTGGCGAAGCGACACCGTGGGCGATCATCATCAACTGATTCTCTTTAATCATCCGCCACTGTTCATCAAGCGACATCGCCGCCCGTTCGCTATGTGCGGCAGCTTGCTGCGGTTCGTAAATCGTCACCCGGCCCCGTCCACCATTTTTGGAGGCATAACAGGCGATATCAGCCTGCGACATCACTTCTGCCGCCTGATGATTGTTGTCATCGATCAAGGTAATCCCGGCGCTGGCACCTACCCGATGTACCCGGCCTTCCCATATAAAGTGATAGTCATTCACGGCACTGATAATGCGTGTAGAGATAAAACGCGCGCTTTCAACATTGCAATCTGGCAGTAGCAGACCAAATTCATCACCACCGAGCCGCGCCAGCACGTCGCTGGAGCGCAGCATACTCAGCATCAACGACGCCAGTTCGCGCAGCAAAGCGTCGCCCGCCGCATGCCCGGCGCTGTCATTCACCGCTTTAAAGCGATCAAGATCGATAAACACCAGGGCATGTCGCTGATGTGTACTGTTTACCGTTTGCAGCAGGATACGCAGTTGCTTCTCAAAACTGGCGCGATTGGCGAGATGCGTCAGTGCATCATGGGAGGCGCTGTAGCTCAGCTGGCGCAGCATTTTGCGTGATTCGGTGACGTCCTGAATCACCAGCACCGAGCCTATATTGCTGCCGTCCAGAGTACTTAGTGGCGTAATGCTGTAATGCACGTCGTAGCTGCCGCCGCTCCGGCAGTGCAACACTACATCTTGTTCAATCGCGGAACGTGAGGTGTCGGCACTGTAAATGTTCTCCATTAATGGTCCGTTGTCGCCAAAAGTAATATGCAACACCGTCAGGAGCGGAACACCCAGCGCTTCCTCCTGCGTCCAGCCGCTCATTTTCTCCGCCACCGGATTCATAAAGGTAATTTTCATCGCCATATCAATACAGACCACGGCTTCGCCGATGGAATCCAGCGTAATGTGCAGGCGCTCTTTTTCCTGAAACAATGCCTCGTTAAGCTGTTTAACCTCAGTCATATCCATATTAATGCCGAGCAGGCGTTCGACTTCGCCTTCTTTATTCAGTACCCGGTTGGCGAGGGCGCGGATATGGCGAATACCGTCTTTTACGGTAATGCGAAATTCCAGTTTAAAGGGCGAGCGTGATTGCAACGAATCACGAATCACTTTTTCGGCATGCTGGCGATCTTCCGGCAGCACACACTCGTACCACACCTGCCAGTTCGGTTTGATATGCGGAGGAATTTCATACAGCTCGAACATCCGCTTATCCCAGCTAAAAATATTCGGCTTCAGCTCCCACTCCCAGATGCCAATCCCGCCCGCTTCGTTAGCCAGCGTGATGCGCTCCATCAGTTGCTGATTCACCTGTTCGGTGCGTTTTAGCTCGTTAATGTCTTCAATCTGAGCGATAAAATAGAGTGGCGTGCCATCCGTGTGACGCACCAGTGAGACGGCAAGCAACGCCCAGACAACATCGCCATTGCGGTTGTAGTAACGTTTTTCCATTGAATAGGTGTTTATTTCACCGCTTATCAGCTTTTCAACCTGTTGGAGATCTTTATTGAGATCCTCCGGCCAGGTCAGTTGCTGAAAGGTGAGTTCGCGCAACTCTTCCTGACTGTAACCGAGAAACTGGCAGAGTGCTTTGTTGGATTGCAGCCATTGTCCTTCCGTTCCCACAAGGGCCATGCCGATGGCGGAATATTCCATGGCGTTCCGAAAGCGGGTTTCGCTTTCGGAAATGTGTTTGCGTTCCGCACGAAAGGCATACATCACCATGGTCATGATGTTTGCGGGCAGTAGGATCAGCAAAAACGGTAGCCACGGCATATGGCTCATCAGGTATGTACGCGGCGTAGCAAGCAGGGAAGGATCCGCGGCCATCATCAGCGACACCATCATCACCGTGGTAAGGAAGATCAAAAAGGCTTCCATTCGCGGCAGGCGCACGGCGCTCCACATCAACAGCACAATAATGAAAGTAAAAGGCCACGGCAGATATAGCATCGAAAGCCAGCTTAACGTCAGTGTGATGGCTAACGTGAGCAGTGACTCAAAAAGCAACCGTGGGTTGCGATGGCGCAGCAGATAGTGTGGTTTAAATAACAATCCCAGTGGCACCAGTGCCAGTGCTCCGATGGATTCTGACAGTACCCATATCAAAAATGCCCTGAGAGGATCGTCTCCGGGCGTCAGCAGGACAACCAGAACACCCCCTAACAGAGGCGGAACAATGGCGCTGCCGAGTGCCAGACGCAGCCAGTCAGCCAGATTTTGCAAGGGGTTATACCACGGCAGCAATTTACGTAGCAGCACTGCCCCGACCACGGCTTCAATAATATTGATGGTCGTCCAGGTCATGTTCAGCGAGCTGGTGGAAAAAAGCAGCACGGATGCGGCTATGTTTCCCAGCGAGCAGGCTAACGCGATGCCTGGCCACATGCGTCCGGCATGGCGGTAAAACGCCACCATCATAATGGAAGTGGGGAACCATAGCGGCGCAAGCTGAGTGCCAAATTGCGAAAGCTCAAGCGAGAAAAGGGTAAAGATAAACGAGACTAAACCTAAACTGACGAGGTGAAGCAGAGGATGAGGCAAGGTAATTAAAACACGTTGTGATGGTTTACTCATTACCGCTCTATCCGTATGGTCAGGCCGTCAGTATTAGTATCTGTGTTTATGCTAGTACAAAAGTTTTACATTTTATATGCAAATTGCTCATAAAGTGACGTAATGGAGGATAATTTGCGCAACTATGCATAACATTTTTCACCTTGCGTCATAACTGAACAATTAAATTTGCATCAGGGAATTGATCGTCAACAATTAACTCTGAGAGCAAGGCAACGCTATTCGACTGGTATCACGCGGATGAAATCCCTATAATTGCCGCGTTTGGCGCTTCGGCGCCCCCTTCCTAACATCCAGGTTAATCAGGTCGCTAAATTTATGACTGATCAGTCTCATCAGTGCGTCATTATCGGTATTGCAGGCGCATCGGCTTCCGGCAAGAGTCTCATTGCCAGTACCCTTTATCGTGAATTACGTGAACAAGTCGGTGATGAACACATCGGCGTAATTCCCGAAGACTGCTATTACAAAGATCAAAGCCATCTGTCGATGGAAGAACGGGTTAAGACTAATTATGACCATCCCAGCGCGATGGATCACAGCCTGCTGCTGCAACATTTGCAGGCGCTGAAACGCGGCTCGGCTATTGACCTGCCGGTTTACAGCTACGTTGAACATACGCGTATGAAAGAAACGGTGAAGGTTGAACCGAAGAAAGTCATTATTCTCGAAGGCATTTTGCTGCTGACGGATGCGCGTCTGCGCGACGAGCTGAACTTCTCGATTTTTGTGGATACCCCACTGGATATCTGCCTGATGCGTCGCATTAAGCGCGATGTTAATGAGCGTGGTCGTTCGATGGATTCTGTAATGGCGCAATATCAAAAAACCGTGCGTCCGATGTTCCTGCAATTCATTGAACCTTCTAAACAGTATGCAGATATCATCGTGCCGCGCGGCGGGAAAAACCGCATCGCGATCGATATATTGAAAGCGAAAATAAGTCAGTTCTTTGAATAAGCTTGATAAATTGTGTACCGTTCAGTGATAACCTGGTATGCCCTTGACGTAACTGGCGTTAAGGGAGTAATGCGCGAAAGGAGAAAATGCCATGCGTCTGTGTGACCGAGATATTGAAGCCTGGCTTGATGAAGGCCGTTTGTCGATCAACCCACGTCCGCCAGTGGAGCGTATTAACGGCGCGACGGTGGATGTACGCCTGGGCAATAAATTTCGTACCTTCCGTGGCCACACGGCAGCGTTTATCGACTTGAGCGGTCCCAAAGATGAAGTGAGCGCCGCGCTTGACCGCGTGATGAGCGATGAGATCGTTCTCGATGAAAGCGAGGCGTTCTATCTTCACCCAGGAGAGCTGGCACTGGCGGTGACGCTGGAGTCGGTGACGCTGCCAGCCGATCTGGTGGGCTGGCTGGACGGGCGTTCCTCACTGGCGCGTCTGGGGCTGATGGTGCACGTCACCGCGCACCGTATCGATCCGGGCTGGTCTGGTTGCATTGTGCTGGAGTTCTACAACTCCGGTAAGCTGCCCCTGGCCCTGCGTCCGGGCATGCTTATTGGCGCGCTGAGTTTTGAGCCGCTTTCAGGTCCGGCAGCGCGTCCGTATAACCGCCGTGAAGATGCGAAATATCGCAACCAGCAGGGCGCGGTCGCCAGTCGTATCGATAAAGACTAATTCAGGCCCATTGAGGATACCATGAGACGATTTCTGACGACGCTGATGATACTCCTGGTCGTGCTGGTGGCTGGGTTATCTGCGTTAGTGTTGCTGGTGAATCCGAATGATTTCCGTGACTATATGGTTAAGCAGGTTGCTGCACGTAGCGGTTATCAATTGCAGCTCGACGGGCCACTGCGTTGGCACGTCTGGCCGCAGCTCAGTATCCTTTCTGGTCGCATGATATTAACGGCCAACGGGGCCAGCCAACCGCTGGTACGTGCCGATAACATGCGCCTTGATGTGGCTTTGTGGCCTTTATTAAGCCATCAACTCAGCGTTAAGCAAGTCATGCTCAAAGGGGCAGTTATTCAACTGACGCCGGAAACAGAAGCGGTGCGCAATGAAGATGCCCCAATAGCCCCGAAAGACAATACATTACCCGATGACGCGGAAGATCGTGGCTGGTCGTTCGATATCGCCAGTCTGCGGGTCAGTGACAGCGTGTTGGTGTTCCAGCATGAAAATGACGAACAGGTTACGGTACGTGATATCCGCCTGCAAATGGAGCAGGACCCACTACATCGCGGATCGTTTGAATTCTCTGGTCGGGTAAATCGCGACCAACGCGATCTCACGTTAGCGCTCAAGGGGACTGTTGATGCTTCTGATTATCCGCATGATTTAACGGCGGATATTCAACAGATTGACTGGCAATTGCAGGGCGCTGATCTCCCGAAACAAGGGATTCAGGGTCATGGTCAGTTCAAGGCACAGTGGCAGGAAGCGCAAAAACGTCTCGCCTTTGAACAAATCAATTTAACCGCTAATGACAGCAATCTGACAGGCCAGGCGCAGGTAGCGCTGCTTGAGAAGCCAGAATGGCTGCTCAGGCTGCAATTTGCCCAGTTAAATCTGGATAATTTGCTGCCAATGAATGAGGTGATGACTAAGCAAAATGGCGTTGCTCAACAGGGGCAAAGCCAACCGACGCTGCCACGCCCGGTAATTTCCTCACGCATTGATGAACCTGCGTATCAGGGGCTGAAAGGCTTTGCGGCAGATATTTTGTTGCAGGCCAATAACGTGCGCTGGCGTGGTATGGATTTTGCCGATGTCACTGCGCAAATGACCAACAAGGCGGGGCTACTGGAGATTATCCAGTTGCAGGGCAACCTTAACGACGGTGTCGTGTCGTTACCGGGTACGCTGGATGCAACGGCCTCACATCCGCGTATAGTCTTCTATCCTCGGCTGGAAAATGTCGAGATTGGCACCATCCTGAATGCCTTTAACTATCCCATCTCACTAACGGGGAAAATGTCGCTGGCGGGGGATTTCTCTGGTGCTGACATTGATGCTAACGCATTCCGCCACACCTGGCAGGGGAAGGCGCATGTCGAAATGGCCGATACGCGCATGGAAGGCATGAACTTCCAGCAGATGATCCAACAAGCGGTAGAACGTAATGGCGGTGATGTGAAGGCCGCTGAAAACTTCGATAACGTGACGCGGCTTGATAGCTTTACCACCGATCTGACGTTGAAAGATGGTGTCGTGACGTTAAACGACATGCAAGGTCAATCGCCAGTGCTGGCGCTGACAGGGGAAGGCATGTTGAATCTGGCGGAGCAAACCTGCGACACCCAGTTTGATATTCGCGTCGTGGGTGGCTGGAACGGGGAAAGCAAACTGATTGATTTCCTCAAAGAAACCCCGGTTCCGCTGCGGGTTTATGGCAACTGGCAGCAACTCAATTACAGCCTGCAAGTGGACCAGCTGCTGCGCAAACATCTACAGGACGAAGCGAAACGTCGCCTGAATGACTGGGCCGAGCGGAATAAAGATTCCCGCAATGGCAAAGATGTGAAGAAGTTGCTGGAGAAGATGTAGGTTACCAGGTGACCTGTCCTGTAGGCCTGATAAGACGCGTAAAGCGTCGCATCAGGCAATCACGTAGGTTACTTTCACCAAAGATGAATCATCAGTAAAAGCAAGATATTTCAGCGAGGGGGTTGGTCCGGCTGTAAATCGCCGATTCGTTTCCTGTAGGCCGGGGCAGCCCACATGGATGTGGGCTGAGGGCGCGTCTTACAGGGATGTTACCTCGCGCCCGTACCCGATAGCCGAAAGGAATAAGATGAGGGGACCGCGCTAGCGGCGATTTACCGCCGGGAGCCCGGGTTGCCAGGGTGGTGGCGATTGAGCCACCCTGGCACGTTCACCGGCTTGGGCGTTCCAAAGTAGCGAGGAACATAAAGTGAACGGAACAGCTTCCAATGTCACATACTCTCCCGGTTGAATGAAACGCCTGATGAGACGCTTTACGCGTTTTATCAGGCCTACATGCCATCACACCTCGTACTCCATCTCGCCATCCTTACGCAGCGGTATGATCTGCACCTTCTGCACGCGATGGCTTTCCACCTGCAACGTTTTCAGCAAATAATCCCCCACCTGAACTTCTTCGCCAGGTTTTGGAATACGCTGCAAATATTCCATCAACAGCCCGGCAATGGTGTGATATTCACGTTTCTCGTCCAGCGGCAGCGGCACATATTGCACCAGATCTTCCAGCGGCATATGACCATTCGCCGTCCAGGAACCGTCCGTATTTTTCTGAATATCATGGCGGGCGTCGATCTCTTCCACTTCGTTCGGTAAGTTACCGGCAATGGTTTCAGTGACGTCACTTAATGTCACAATCCCTTCCACTGAACCAAACTCATCCACCACAAAAGCAAAGTGTGTGCGGGCATTACGGAACTGCTCCAGAGCAGGTAACAACGGTAAGGTTTCCGGGAACACCAGCGGCTGGCGAACCAGTACCCGCAGGTTGAGCGGTTCGCCACGCAGTGACTGTTGTAGCAGGTCGATAACGTGAACGACACCGAGCAAATCTTCCGCGTCGTCACCGTCAGTAACCACCAGTCGCGTGTGCTGATTTCGCTCCAGCAACTGCCGGATTTCTTCTTCCGGCGCGTTGAGATCGATATGCTCAATATCGTGGCGCGAGGTCATGATGCTGCTGACAGTGCGCTGGTTAAGATTAAGTACCCGCTCAATCATTCGTCGTTCCTGCGGATTAAAGATCTGCTGGTTACCATGATCCACCAGCATGGACGCGGTTTCGGCGTCCAGTTCCGCATCTTCTTTTTGCCCGCTAAGCAGGCGCATTACCGCTTCGGTAGTCCGCTGGCGCAGCGTCTGGTTAGCGGAAAGAAAACGTCGCCGGTTAAAGATAGCCAACTGATTGAGCGCCTCGATCATCACCGAGAAACCAATGGCAGCGTACAGGTAGCCTTTCGGAATGACGAAGCCGAAACCTTCCGCCACCAGGCTAAAGCCAATCATCAACAGGAAGCTTAAGCAGAGAATAACGATCGTCGGGTGACTGTTAACAAATTGCGTTAACGGCTTGCTTGCCATCAACATCAGGCTGATAGCGATAACAACGGCGGCCATCATGACCAGTAAATGGTCGACCATCCCGACGGCGGTAATCACCGAGTCGAGTGAGAAGATGGCGTCCAGTACCACAATTTGTGTCACCACCCCCCAGAACTTCGCACCTTTGCGTTGTGTGGGGTTATTGCTGTCTTTCCCCTCCAGACGTTCGTTCAACTCCATCGTGGCTTTGAACAACAGGAAGAAACCACCAAACAGCATGATTAAGTCGCGGGCGCTAAAGGTAAACGAGCGGAAGCTGAACAGCGGTTGCGTCAGGGTGACCAGCCAGGAGATAGACGCCAGCAATAACAGGCGCATTAACATCGCCAGCAACAGCCCGGTAACCCGTGCGCGGTCGCGCTGCTTCGGCGGTAGTTTTTCGGCGAGGATGGCAATAAAGACCAGGTTATCAATGCCGAGGACCAGTTCGATCACAATCAGCGTGATTAACCCGGCCCAGATAGACGGATCGGCAATCCATTCCATAGTAAGTACAAAACCTATTCGTTGTATGACAAATGTCACAATTCGATCATGGATAAATCAGGGCAAAAATGCAATGTCACAGCACTATTTATCTCACATTATTTGAGGATTATAACCTTACATTATCCCTGAATTAAAAGTGGCAATAATAAAATATTATTTAAGAAATATCGCATATGGAGGCGCTATATTAAATATTGTCAACCTAAAGAAACTCCTAAAAACCATATTGAATGACACTTAATATAATTCTTAAAAATAGCCAATTGCCGATTTGTTACCTTGCCTGCTATTCCGTTAGCTGTAACACTTCCTCCTGCATTATTGGAGAGCCAATATTTAAATACCATAATGCCACCTTATATCTGGAAAATTAATCTACGGAATAACGCTTTTTCATAAACGGTTGCATGATGAAAGAGTTATAAAATCTAAACTAAATCAGTGTATTGGTAGCTAAAAAGCCAGGGGCGGTAGCGTGTCTGGATGCCTGAAAGACCAGTCCGAATTATTCTGTCAATAGCCTGCGGATGAAATCAATTTTTTTAGGACTGATGCCAGTTAAATTTTTATTCAATTAACTGCAAGGTAAATGTGCATGGCGACATTGCTATTAATAGTGCACAGGATAATTACTCTGCCAAAGTGATAAATAAACAATGATGAAATCCAAAATGAAATTGATGCCATTATTGGTGTCAGTAACCTTGATAAGCGGTTGCACAGTACTTCCGGGCAGCAATATGTCGACGATGGGCAAAGACGTCATCAAACAGCAGGACGCTGATTTCGATCTCGACAAAATGGTGAATGTTTATCCGCTGACCCCGCGCCTGATTGACCAATTACGCCCACGCCCGAATGTAGCGCGCCCCAATATGACGCTGGAAAGCGAGATCGCGAATTACCAGTATCGCGTCGGGCCGGGGGACGTTCTTAATGTCACCGTCTGGGATCACCCGGAACTCACCACGCCAGCTGGTCAGTACCGCAGCTCCAGCGACACCGGCAACTGGGTACAGCCTGACGGCACTATGTTTTACCCGTATATCGGCAAGGTTCACGTAGTCGGGAAAACGCTCGCTGAAATCCGCAGTGATATTACCGGGCGCTTAGCGACGTACATCGCTGACCCGCAGGTGGACGTTAATATCGCCGCCTTCCGCTCACAAAAGGCCTATATCTCCGGTCAGGTGAATAAATCCGGTCAACAGGCGATCACCAACGTGCCACTGACTATTCTCGACGCCATCAACGCCGCAGGTGGCCTGACCGACACCGCTGACTGGCGCAACGTGGTACTAACACACAATGGTCGTGAAGAGCGCATTTCTTTGCAGGCGCTGATGCAAAACGGCGACCTCAACCAGAATCGACTGCTTTACCCCGGCGATATTCTCTACGTGCCGCGTAATGATGATCTGAAAGTGTTTGTGATGGGTGAAGTGAAGAAACAGAGCACCCTGAAAATGGACTTTAGCGGCATGACCCTGACCGAAGCCCTGGGCAATGCTGAAGGCATCGACATGACCACCTCCAACGCCAGCGGCATCTTTGTCATTCGTCCGCTGAAAGGCGAGGGCGGGCGTAACGGCAAGATTGCCAATATCTACCAGCTGGATATGTCCGATGCCACGTCGCTGGTGATGGCGACAGAATTCCGCCTGCAACCTTATGACGTGGTGTATGTCACCACCGCACCGGTTTCCCGCTGGAACCGTCTGATCAATCAGTTGCTGCCAACTATTAGCGGTGTCCGTTACATGACGGATACAGCCAGCGACATTCATAACTGGTAATCGTCATGTTTAACAACATCTTAGTTGTCTGTGTCGGCAATATTTGCCGTTCCCCGACGGCGGAACGCTTACTGCAACGTTATCACCCGGAGCTGAAAGTGGAGTCCGCTGGACTCGGCGCGCTGGTCGGTAAGGGCGCTGATCCTACCGCCATCAGCGTTGCCGCAGAGCATCAACTGTCTCTGGAAGGTCACTGTGCACGGCAACTCAGCCGCCGCCTGTGTCGCAACTATGACCTGATTTTGACCATGGAAAAGCGCCATATCGAACGCTTATGCGAGATGGCACCGGAGATGCGCGGCAAAGTGATGCTGTTTGGTCACTGGGATAACGAATGTGAAATCCCCGATCCGTATCGCAAAAGCCGGGAAACGTTTGCAGCGGTGTACACATTACTTGAACGGTCTGCCCGCCAGTGGGCGCAGGCATTGAACGCAGAGCAGGTATAAGAATGACAGAAAAAGTAAAACAACATGCCGCTCCGGTAACGGGCAGTGATGAAATCGATATTGGTCGCCTGGTCGGCACCGTCATTGAAGCGCGCTGGTGGGTGATTGGCATCACCACCGTATTCGCCCTCTGTGCCGTGGTTTACACCTTCTTCGCCACGCCGATTTATAGTGCCGACGCACTGGTACAAATCGAGCAAAGCAGCGGCAATTCGTTAGTGCAGGACATTGGTTCGGCATTAGCCAACAAACCGCCAGCATCGGATGCTGAGATCCAGTTGATTCGTTCGCGCCTGGTGCTTGGTAAAACGGTGGACGATCTCGACCTCGATATTGCGGTGAGCAAAAACACGTTCCCGATTTTCGGTGCGGGCTGGGATCGCCTGATGGGACGTCAGAACGAGACGGTGAAAGTGACCACCTTTAACCGCCCGAAAGAGATGGCGGATCAGGTGTTTACGCTTAATGTGCTGGACAACAAAAACTACACCCTGAGCAGCGACGGCGGCTTTAGCGCCCGTGGGCAAGCGGGCCAGATGCTGAAAAAAGAAGGCGTCACGCTGATGGTTGAAGCCATTCACGCCAGCCCGGGCAGTGAGTTTACCGTCACCAAATACTCCACGCTGGGGATGATCAACCAACTGCAAAACAGCCTGACGGTAACGGAGAACGGCAAAGACGCTGGCGTTTTGAGCCTGACTTATACCGGTGAAGATCGCGAACAGATCCGCGATATTCTTAACAGCATCGCCCGTAACTATCAGGAACAAAATATTGAGCGCAAATCGGCGGAAGCGTCGAAAAGCCTCGCCTTCCTCGCGCAACAGTTACCGGAAGTACGTAGCCGCCTGGATGTTGCCGAAAACAAACTGAATGCCTTCCGTCAGGATAAAGATTCTGTTGATCTGCCGCTGGAAGCAAAAGCGGTGCTCGATTCGATGGTGAACATCGACGCGCAGCTGAACGAACTGACCTTTAAAGAGGCGGAAATCTCCAAGCTGTTCACCAAAGTTCATCCGGCGTACCGCACGCTGCTGGAGAAACGTCAGGCGCTGGAAGACGAAAAAGCCAAACTTAACGGTCGCGTAACGGCGATGCCGAAAACCCAGCAGGAAATTGTGCGCCTGACCCGCGATGTCGAGTCTGGTCAGCAGGTCTATATGCAACTGCTTAATAAAGAGCAGGAGCTGAAAATCACCGAGGCCAGCACCGTCGGCGATGTGCGCATTGTTGACCCGGCAATCACCCAGCCTGGTGTGCTGAAACCGAAGAAAGGGTTGATTATCCTCGGCGCAATTATCCTCGGCCTGATGCTCTCTATCGTGGGTGTACTGCTGCGCTCGTTGTTTAATCGCGGCATCGAAAGCCCGCAAGTGCTGGAAGAACACGGAATCAGCGTCTATGCCAGCATCCCGCTGTCGGAGTGGCAGAAAGCGCGCGATAGCGTCAAAACCATCAAAGGGGTTAAACGCTATAAACAGAGTCAGCTACTGGCGGTGGGGAATCCAACCGACCTGGCGATTGAAGCCATCCGCAGTCTGCGTACCAGTCTGCACTTCGCGATGATGCAGGCGCACAACAATGTGTTGATGATGACAGGGGTTAGCCCGTCAATCGGTAAAACCTTTGTCTGCGCTAACCTGGCGGCGGTCATTAGCCAGACTAATAAACGCGTATTGTTGATCGACTGCGATATGCGCAAAGGCTACACCCACGAGCTGTTGGGCACCAATAACGTTAATGGCCTGTCGGAAATTTTGATTGGACAGGGCGATATTGCCGCCAGCGCCAAACCTACTTCGATTGCCAAATTTGACCTGATCCCGCGCGGTCAGGTACCGCCAAATCCTTCTGAACTGTTAATGAGCGAACGCTTTGCCGAACTGGTGAGCTGGGCGAGTAAAAACTACGACCTGGTGTTGATTGATACGCCGCCGATTCTGGCAGTGACCGATGCGGCAATTGTTGGTCGTCATGCCGGAACCACGTTGATGGTGGCGCGTTATGCGGTCAACACATTGAAAGAAGTGGAAACCAGTCTGAGCCGCTTTGAGCAAAACGGTATTCCGGTGAAAGGGGTGATTCTGAACTCCATCTTCCGCCGCGCCAGCGCGTATCAGGATTATGGCTATTACGAATACGAATATAAGTCGGATGCGAAATAACGACGCCTGCATTCGCACCGCCCCGTAGGCCGGATAAGGCGTTCACGCCGCATCCGGCAAGCAAACCAGCTCATAAGCCGGGAGAACAACCTATGATAGACAATCCGCTGATTTCAATCTATATGCCGACCTGGAACCGCCAACAACTGGCGATTCGGGCGATAAAATCGGTCCTGCGCCAGGACTACAGCAACTGGGAGATGATCATCGTGGATGATTGCTCCACCTCCTGGGAACAACTGCAACAGTACGTCACCGCCCTCAACGATCCGCGTATTACCTACATTCACAACGACATTAACAGCGGAGCGTGCGCGGTACGTAACCAGGCGATTATGCTGGCGCAAGGGGAATACATCACCGGGATCGATGATGATGATGAATGGACGCCCAACCGCCTGAGCGTCTTCCTCGCCCATAAACAGCAACTGGTCACACACGCCTTTTTGTACGCTAACGACTACGTTTGTCAGGGCGAAGTCTATTCCCAACCGGCAAGTTTGCCGCTGTATCCCAAATCGCCGTATTCACGCCGCCTGTTCTACAAACGCAATATCATTGGCAATCAGGTCTTTACCTGGGCATGGCGTTTCAAAGAGTGTTTGTTCGATACCGAACTGAAAGCGGCACAGGATTACGACATCTTCCTGCGGATGGTGGTGGAGTACGGCGAACCGTGGAAAGTGGAAGAGGCGACGCAGATCCTGCATATCAATCACGGTGAAATGCAGATCACCTCGTCACCGAAAAAATTCTCCGGATACTTCCACTTTTATCGCAAGCACAAAGACAAATTTGACCGCGCCAGCAAAAAATATCAGTTGTTTACCCTCTACCAGATCCGCAATAAACGCATGACCTGGCGCACCTTGTTGACGCTGCTGTCGGTGCGTAACGGCAAACGTCTGGCTGATGGTATTCGGGGGCGCTAAAGATGCTGGAAGATCTGCGTGCCAACAGCTGGAGTTTACGCCCGTGCGGCATGGTTCTTGCCTATCGCGTTGCTCATTTTTGTTCGGTGTGGCGCAAAAAGAACGTCCTCAACAATCTGTGGGCGGCCCCGCTGCTGGTGCTGTATCGCATTATCACCGAATGCTTTTTCGGTTATGAAATCCAGGCCGCCGCGACCATTGGCCGCCGTTTCACTATCCATCACGGTTACGCCGTAGTGATCAATAAAAACGTGGTTGCCGGGGATGATTTCACCATTCGCCACGGCGTCACTATCGGCAATCGGGGTGCCGATAACATGGCATGTCCACACATTGGCAACGGCGTCGAACTCGGTGCCAACGTCATTATTCTTGGTGATATCACGCTTGGTAACAACGTCACCGTGGGCGCGGGCAGCGTGGTGCTCGACTCTGTCCCGGACAACGCGCTGGTGGTGGGAGAAAAAGCGCGAGTGAAGGTAATTAAATGAATATTCTGCAATTTAATGTGCGACTGGCGGAAGGCGGGGCGGCAGGTGTGGCGTTAGATCTCCACCAGCGTGCGCTGCAACAGGGGCTGGCGTCACATTTTGTCTACGGCTACGGCAAAGGCGGCAAAGAGAGCGTCAGCCATCAGAACTATCCGCAGGTAATCAAACATACGCCGCGGATGACCGCAATGGCGAATATTGCCCTGTTTCGTCTGTTTAATCGCGATCTGTTTGGCAATTTCAATGAGTTATATCGCACCATTACTCGCACACCGGGTCCGGTGGTCCTGCATTTTCATGTGCTGCACAGCTACTGGCTAAATCTTAAGAGCGTGGTGCGCTTTTGCGAAAAGGTGAAAAACCACAAACCGGATGTCACTCTGGTCTGGACGCTGCACGACCACTGGAGCGTTACCGGGCGCTGCGCCTTTACTGACGGTTGTGAAGGCTGGAAAACGGGCTGCCAGAAATGCCCGACCTTAAATAACTATCCGCCGGTGAAGATTGATCGCGCGCACCAGCTGGTGGCGGGCAAACGCCAGTTATTCCGTGAGATGCTGGCGCTGGGCTGTCAGTTTATTTCCCCCAGCCAGCATGTGGCTGACGCTTTCAATAGCCTGTACGGTCCAGGGCGTTGCCGGATTATCAATAACGGTATTGATATGGCAACCGAGGCGATTCTGGCGGATTTGCCTCCGGTGCGCGAAACTCAGGGTAAGCCGAAAATCGCGGTGGTAGCGCATGACCTGCGTTACGACGGCAAAACTAACCAGCAACTGGTACGCGAGATGATGGCGCTGGGCGACAAAATCGAACTGCATACCTTTGGTAAGTTCTCGCCGTTCACCGCTGGCAACGTGGTTAATCACGGCTTTGAAACTGACAAGCGCAAGTTGATGAGCGCGCTCAATCAGATGGATGCGCTGGTATTCAGTTCTCGCGTCGATAACTACCCGCTGATTTTGTGTGAGGCGCTATCGATTGGTGTGCCGGTGATTGCCACCCATAGCGACGCGGCGCGGGAAGTGCTGCAAAAATCCGGCGGTAAAACCGTCAGCGAAGAAGACGTGCTGCAACTGGTGCAGTTAAGCAAACCGGAAATCGCGCAGGCGATATTTGGTACCACGCTGGCTGAGTTCAGCCAACGCAGCCGCGCCGCCTACAGTGGACAACAGATGCTGGAGGAGTATGTCAACTTCTATCAGAATCTGTAGCTACCTGCTGCTGCCGCTGATCTACCTGCTGGTTAACGTCAAAATCGCCCAGCTTGGCGAAAGTTTCCCCATCACCATCGTCACTTTTTTACCTGTCTTGTTACTGCTGTTTTTAGAGCGCATCAGCGTTAAAAAATTGATGATTGCCTTAGGGATTGGCGCGGGACTCACGGCGTTTAACTACCTGTTTGGTCAGTCGTTGGATGCCGGTAAATACGTCACTTCAACTATGCTGTTTGTCTATATTGTGATCATTATTGGCATGGTGTGGAGTATTCGTTTTAAAACAATTTCGCCACACAACCATCGCAAGATATTACGTCTCTTTTATCTGGTGGTCGGGCTGGTGGTGGCGCTGGCGGCGGTGGAGATGGCGCAAATTATCCTCACCGGTGGCAGCAGTATTATGGAGTCGATTTCGAAATATCTGATTTACAGCAACAGCTATGTGCTGAATTTCATTAAATTCGGCGGCAAGCGCACGACAGCACTTTATTTCGAACCGGCATTTTTCGCTCTGGCATTAATCTCAATTTGGCTCAGCATCAAACAGTTTGGTATCAAAACGCCTAAAACCGATGCTATGATTCTCGCAGGGATAATATTATCCGGATCGTTTTCAGGGGTTATGACCTTTATCCTGTTTTATTTGCTGGAGTGGGCATTTCAATATCTGAATAAAGAGGCGATTAAGAAAAAGTTACCGTTAGCATTGATTTCTCTGGCTGTATTCCTGGTTGGTGTGGTAATCGCGTTTCCTTATATTTCCACCCGTCTGGGCGATTTGGGTACAGAAGGATCGTCATCATATTATCGTATTGTCGGTCCACTAGTGATGGTCGGTTATTCTTTGACCCATATTGACGGTGTAGTCAGATTTGGCTCACTTTATGAATATGTCGCATCATTCGGAATATTTAACGGTGCGGATGTCGGAAAAACCATAGACAATGGTCTGTATCTGCTGATTATTTATTTTTCCTGGTTCGCAGTGTTTTTATCGCTGTGGTACATGGGGAAAGTGATAAAAATGATGATCAACGCTTTTGGTGATAACCGCAATTTTCGCGTGCAATTATATCTTTTCACTCCGGTATCGCTTTTTTTTACCGGTTCGATATTTAGCCCGGAATATGCATTTTTAATCGTCTGTCCGTTTATTTTGCGAAAAGCGTTAAATATACACCCTAAATAATTCGAGTTGCAGGAAGTTGGTGAGCGAGAAAAACCAACGCACATGCAGCTTGAAATATGACGGGGATAACGAGGTAAAACATGTTGCTTAGCATAATCACTGTCGCGTTTCGTAACCTCGAAGGGATAGTCAAAACACACGCCTCTCTGGCGCATCTGGCGCAGGCGGACGATATCAGCTTCGAATGGATTGTTGTCGATGGCGGTTCCAACGACGGCACCCGTGAGTATCTGGAAAATCTCAATGGTATCTATAATCTACGCTTTGTTAGCGAGCCAGATAACGGTATCTACGACGCCATGAACAAAGGCATTGCGATGGCACAAGGCAAGTTCGCGTTGTTTCTTAACTCGGGCGATATTTTTCATCAGGATGCCGCAAATTTTGTCCGTAGGTTAAAAGTGCAAAAAGATAACGTGATGATCACCGGCGATGCGCTACTGGATTTTGGCGACGGGCATAAAATTAAACGTAGCGCCAAACCGGGCTGGTATATTTATCACAGCCTGCCCGCCAGTCATCAGGCGATATTTTTCCCGGTATCCGGCTTGAAGAAATGGCGTTATGACCTGGAATATAAAGTTTCTTCCGACTACGCGCTGGCAGCCAAAATGTATAAAGCCGGTTATGCATTTAAAAAACTCAATGGTCTGGTGTCTGAATTTTCTATGGGTGGGGTATCAACCACCAATAATATGGAATTGTGTGCTGACGCGAAAAAAGTCCAACGGCAAATATTACATGTGCCTGGCTTCTGGGCAGAATTATCCTGGCATTTACGCCAGCGTACTACCTCAAAGACGAAAGCCTTATATAACAAAAGCTGAATATAAGGGAAAACGATGCAGGATTTAAGTGGGTTCTCGGTGCCGAAAGGGTTCCGGGGCAGCAATGCTATTAAAGTGCAATTATGGTGGGCGGTACAGGCAACAATATTTGCCTGGTCGCCACAAGTATTGTATCGCTGGCGGGCTTTTTTATTACGTTTATTCGGCGCAAAAATAGGAAAAAACGTAGTTATTCGTCCGTCAGTAAAAATTACCTATCCGTGGAAATTAACCTTAGGTGATTACGCGTGGGTCGGCGATGACGTCAATTTATATACCCTCGGTGAAATAACCATTGGCGCACATTCGGTGATATCGCAAAAAAGTTATTTATGCACCGGTAGCCACGACCATGCAAGTCAACATTTCACCATTAACGCCACGCCTATTGTGATTGGCGAGAAATGCTGGCTGGCAACCGATGTCTTTGTTGCCCCAGGCGTCACGATCGGCGACGGCACCGTCGTGGGTGCGCGAAGCAGTGTTTTTAAATCGCTTCCGGCAAATGTGGTTTGCCGGGGGAATCCCGCAGTGGTGATACGCAAACGCGTTGAAACTGAATAAATTCAAAAAAATACAGAGGAATAAGACATGTCAAAAGTCGCTCTCATCACCGGTGTAACCGGACAAGACGGTTCTTACCTGGCAGAGTTTCTGCTGGAAAAAGGTTACGAGGTGCATGGTATTAAGCGTCGCGCATCGTCATTCAACACCGAGCGCGTGGATCACATTTATCAGGATCCGCACACCTGCAACCCGAAATTCCATCTGCATTATGGCGACCTGAGTGATACCTCCAACCTGACGCGCATTTTGCGTGAAGTACAGCCGGATGAAGTTTACAACCTGGGCGCAATGAGCCACGTTGCGGTTTCTTTTGAGTCACCGGAATATACCGCTGACGTCGACGCGATGGGTACGCTGCGCCTGCTGGAGGCGATCCGCTTCCTCGGTCTGGAAAAGAAAACCCGTTTCTATCAGGCTTCCACCTCTGAACTGTATGGTCTGGTGCAGGAAATTCCGCAGAAAGAAACCACGCCGTTCTACCCACGCTCTCCGTATGCGGTCGCCAAACTGTATGCCTACTGGATCACCGTTAACTACCGCGAATCCTACGGCATGTACGCCTGTAACGGTATTCTCTTCAACCATGAATCCCCGCGCCGCGGCGAAACCTTCGTTACCCGCAAAATCACCCGCGCAATCGCCAACATCGCCCAGGGGCTGGAGTCGTGCCTGTACCTCGGCAATATGGATTCCCTGCGTGACTGGGGCCATGCCAAAGACTACGTAAAAATGCAGTGGATGATGCTGCAACAGGAACAGCCAGAAGATTTCGTTATCGCGACCGGCGTTCAGTACTCCGTACGTCAGTTCGTGGAAATGGCGGCAGCACAGCTGGGCATCAAACTGCGCTTTGAAGGCACGGGCGTTGAAGAGAAGGGCATTGTGGTTTCCGTCACCGGGCATGACGCGCCGGGCGTTAAACCGGGTGATGTGATTATTGCTGTTGACCCGCGTTACTTCCGTCCGGCTGAAGTTGAAACGCTGCTCGGCGACCCGACCAAAGCGCACGAAAAACTGGGCTGGAAACCGGAAATCACCCTCAGAGAGATGGTGTCTGAAATGGTGGCTAATGACCTCGAAGCGGCGAAAAAACACTCTCTGCTGAAATCTCACGGCTACGACGTGGCGATCGCGCTGGAGTCATAAGCATGAGTAGACAACGCATTTTTATCGCTGGCCATCGCGGGATGGTCGGTTCTGCCATCAGGCGGCAGCTCGAACAGCGTGGTGATGTGGAACTGGTATTACGCACCCGCGACGAGCTGAACCTGCTGGACAGCCGCGCCGTGCATGATTTCTTTGCCAGCGAACGTATTGACCAGGTCTATCTGGCGGCGGCGAAAGTGGGCGGCATTGTTGCCAACAACACGTATCCGGCGGATTTCATCTATCAGAACATGATGATTGAGAGCAACATCATTCACGCCGCGCATCAGAACGACGTGAACAAACTGCTGTTTCTCGGATCGTCCTGTATCTACCCGAAACTGGCAAAACAGCCGATGGCAGAAAGCGAGTTATTGCAGGGCACGCTGGAGCCGACCAACGAGCCTTACGCCATTGCCAAAATCGCCGGGATCAAACTGTGCGAATCTTACAACCGCCAGTACGGACGCGATTACCGCTCAGTCATGCCGACCAACCTGTACGGGCCACACGACAACTTCCACCCGAGTAATTCGCATGTGATCCCTGCATTGCTGCGTCGCTTCCACGAGGCGACGGCACAGAATGCACCGGACGTGGTGGTATGGGGCAGCGGTACACCGATGCGTGAATTCCTGCACGTCGATGATATGGCGGCGGCGAGCATTCATGTCATGGAGCTGGCGCACGAAGTCTGGCTGGAGAACACCCAGCCGATGCTGTCGCACATTAACGTCGGTACGGGCATTGACTGCACTATCCGCGAGCTGGCGCAAACCATCGCCAAAGTGGTGGGTTACAAAGGTCGGGTGGTTTTTGATGCCAGTAAACCGGATGGTACGCCGCGCAAACTGCTGGATGTGACGCGCCTGCATCAGCTTGGCTGGTATCACGAAATCTCACTGGAAGCGGGGCTTGCCAGCACTTACCAGTGGTTCCTTGAGAATCAAGACCGCTTTCGGGGGTAATGATGTTTTTACGTCAGGAAGACTTTGCCACGGTAGTGCGCTCCACTCCGCTTGTCTCTCTCGACTTTATTGTCGAGAACAGTCGCGGCGAGTTTCTGCTTGGCAAAAGAACCAACCGCCCGGCGCAGGGTTACTGGTTTGTGCCGGGAGGGCGCGTGCAGAAAGACGAAACGCTGGAAGCCGCATTTGAGCGGCTGACGATGGCGGAACTGGGGCTGCGTCTGCCGATAACAGCAGGCCAGTTTTACGGTGTCTGGCAGCACTTTTATGACGATAACTTCTCCGGCACGGATTTCACCACTCACTATGTGGTGCTCGGTTTTCGCTTCAGAGTCGCGGAAGAAGAGCTGTTACTGCCGGATGAGCAGCATGACGATTACCGCTGGCTGACGCCGGACGCGCTGCTCGCCAGTGACAATGTTCACGCTAACAGCCGCGCCTATTTTCTCGCTGAGAAGCGTGCCGGGGTACCCGGATTATGAAAATACTGGTCTACGGCATTAACTACTCGCCGGAGTTAACCGGCATCGGCAAATACACTGGCGAGATGGTGGAATGGCTGGTGGCACAAGGTCATGAGGTGCGGGTCATTACCGCACCGCCTTACTACCCGCAGTGGCAGGTGGGCGAGAACTATTCCGCATGGTGGTACAAACGAGAAGAAGGGGCCGCCACGGTATGGCGCTGCCCGCTGTACGTGCCAAAACAGCCGAGCACCCTGAAACGCTTGTTGCATCTCGGCAGTTTTGCCGTCAGCAGTTTCTTTCCCCTGATGGCGCAACGTCGCTGGAAGCCGGATCGCATTATCGGCGTGGTGCCAACGCTGTTTTGCACGCCGGGAATGCGCCTGCTGGCGAAACTCTCTGGTGCGCGTACCGTGCTGCATATTCAGGATTACGAAGTGGACGCCATGCTGGGGCTGGGCCTTGCCGGAAAAGGCAAAGGCGGCAAAGTGGCACAGCTGGCAACGGCGTTCGAACGTAGCGGACTGCATAACGTCGATAACGTCTCCACGATTTCGCGCTCGATGATGAATAAAGCCATCGAAAAAGGCGTGGCGGCGGAAAGCGTCATCTTCTTCCCCAACTGGTCGGAAATTGCCCGTTTTCAGCATGTCGCAGAGGCCGATGTTGATGCTCTTCGTAACCAGCTTGGCCTGCCGGATAACAAAAAAATCATTCTTTACTCCGGCAATATTGGTGAAAAGCAGGGGCTGGAAAACGTTATTGAAGCTGCCGATCTCCTGCGCGATGAACCGCTGATTTTTGCCATTGTCGGGCAGGGCGGCGGCAAAGCGCGGCTGGAAAAAATGGCGCAGCAGCGTGGACTGCACAACATGCAATTCTTCCCGCTGCAATCGTATGACGCTTTACCCGCACTGCTGAAGATGGGCGATTGCCATCTGGTGGTGCAAAAACGCGGCGCGGCAGATGCCGTATTGCCGTCGAAATTGACCAATATTCTGGCGGTAGGCGGTAACGCGGTGATTACCGCAGAGGCCCACACAGAACTGGGGCAGCTTTGCGAAACCTTTCCGGGCATTGCGGTTTGCGTAGAACCGGAATCGGTCGAGGCGCTGGTGGCGGGGATTCGTCAGGCGCTCCTGCTGCCCAAACACAACACGGTGGCACGTGAATATGCCGAACGCACGCTCGATAAAGAGAACGTGTTACGTCAATTTATAAATGATATTCGGGGATAATTATGGCGCAGTCGAAACTCTATCCAGTCGTGATGGCAGGTGGCTCCGGTAGCCGCTTATGGCCGCTTTCCCGCGTACTTTACCCCAAGCAGTTTTTATGCCTGAAAGGCGATCTCACCATGCTGCAAACCACCATCTGTCGCCTGAACGGCGTGGAGTGCGAAAGCCCGGTGGTGATTTGCAATGAGCAGCACCGCTTTATTGTTGCGGAACAACTGCGTCAACTGAACAAACTCACTGAGAACATTATTCTCGAACCGGCAGGGCGTAACACAGCACCGGCCATTGCGCTGGCGGCGCTGGCGGCAAAACGTCATAGCCCGGAGAACGACCCATTAATGCTGGTGCTGGCGGCGGATCATGTGATTGCCGATGAAGACGCATTCCGCGCCGCCGTGCGTAATGCCATGCCGTATGCCGAAGCGGGCAAGCTGGTGACCTTCGGCATTGTGCCGGATCTACCTGAAACCGGATATGGCTATATTCGTCGCGGTGAAGTGTCGGCGGGTGAGCAGGATACGGTGGCCTTTGAAGTGGCGCAGTTTGTCGAAAAACCAAATCTGGAAACCGCGCAGGCCTATGTGGCAAGCGGCGAATATTACTGGAACAGCGGTATGTTCCTGTTCCGTGCCGGACGCTATCTCGAAGAACTGAAAAAATATCGCCCGGATATTCTCGATGCCTGTGAAAAAGCGATGAGCGCCGTCGATCCGGATCTCGATTTTATTCGCGTGGATGAAGAAGCGTTTCTGGCCTGCCCGGAAGAGTCGGTGGATTACGCGGTCATGGAACGTACGGCAGATGCTGTTGTGGTGCCGATGGATGCGGGCTGGAGCGATGTCGGTTCCTGGTCTTCATTATGGGAGATCAGCGCCCACACCGCCGAGGGCAACGTTTGCCACGGTGACGTGATTAATCACAAAACCGAAAACAGCTACGTGTACGCCGAATCTGGTCTGGTCACCACCGTCGGGGTGAAAGATTTGGTGGTAGTGCAGACCAAAGATGCAGTGCTGATTGCCGACCGCAATGCGGTGCAGGATGTGAAAAAAGTGGTCGAGCAGATCAAAGCCGATGGTCGCCATGAGCATCGGGTGCATCGCGAAGTGTATCGTCCGTGGGGCAAATATGACTCAATCGACGCAGGCGACCGCTACCAGGTGAAACGCATCACCGTGAAACCGGGCGAAGGCTTGTCGGTACAGATGCATCATCACCGCGCGGAACACTGGGTAGTGGTCGCGGGAACGGCAAAAGTCACTATTGACGGTGATATCAAACTGCTTGGTGAAAACGAGTCCATTTATATTCCGCTGGGGGCGACGCACTGCCTGGAAAACCCGGGGAAAATTCCGCTCGATTTAATTGAAGTGCGCTCCGGCTCTTATCTCGAAGAGGATGATGTGGTGCGTTTCGCGGATCGCTACGGACGGGTGTAAACGTCGCATCAGGCGCTGTTTGTCGGATGCGGCGTGAACGCCTTATCCGACCTACGGTTTGGTTTTGTAGGCCTGATAAGACGCGGCAGCGTCGCATCAGGCAATGAATGCCGAACCGCGATGTAAATAACGACAAAAACAAAATTGGCCGCTTCGGTCAGGGCCGACTATTGCCTGAAAAAGGGTAACGACATGAAAAAATTAACCTGCTTTAAAGCCTATGATATTCGTGGAAAATTAGGCGAAGAACTGAATGAAGATATTGCCTGGCGCATTGGTCGCGCCTATGGCGAATTTCTTAAACCGAAAACCATTGTGTTAGGCGGTGATATCCGCCTCACCAGTGAAACCTTAAAACTGGCGCTGGCAAAAGGTTTACAGGATGCGGGCGTCGACGTGCTGGATATTGGCATGTCCGGCACCGAAGAGATCTATTTCGCCACGTTCCATCTCGGCGTGGATGGCGGCATCGAAGTTACCGCCAGCCATAATCCGATGGATTACAATGGCATGAAGCTGGTGCGCGAGGGGGCTCGCCCGATCAGCGGTGATACCGGACTGCGCGACGTCCAGCGTCTGGCAGAAGCCAACGACTTTCCTCCCGTTGATGAAACCAAACGCGGTCGCTATCAGCAAATTACCCTGCGTGACGCTTACGTTGATCACCTGTTCGGTTATATCAACGTCAAAAGCCTCACGCCGCTCAAGCTGGTGATTAACTCCGGGAATGGCGCAGCGGGTCCGGTAGTTGACGCCATCGAAGCCCGCTTTAAAGCCCTCGGCGCACCCGTGGAATTGATCAAAGTGCACAACACGCCCGACGGCAATTTCCCCAACGGTATTCCTAACCCGCTGCTGCCGGAATGTCGCGACGACACCCGCAATGCGGTCATTAAACACGGCGCGGATATGGGCATTGCTTTTGATGGCGATTTTGACCGCTGTTTCCTGTTTGACGAAAAAGGGCAGTTTATCGAGGGCTACTACATTGTCGGCCTGCTGGCAGAAGCGTTCCTCGAAAAAAATCCCGGCGCGAAGATCATCCACGATCCACGTCTCTCCTGGAACACCGTTGATGTGGTGACTGCCGCAGGCGGCACCCCGGTAATGTCGAAAACCGGACACGCCTTTATTAAAGAACGGATGCGCAAGGAAGACGCCATCTACGGTGGCGAAATGAGCGCCCACCATTACTTCCGTGATTTTGCTTACTGCGACAGCGGCATGATCCCGTGGCTGCTGGTCGCCGAACTGGTGTGCCTGAAAGGAAAAACGCTGGGCGAACTGGTGCGCGACCGGATGGCGGCATTCCCGGCAAGCGGTGAGATCAACAGCAAACTGGCGCAACCCGTTGAGGCGATTAACCGCGTGGAACAGCATTTTAGCCGTGAGGCGCTGGCGGTGGATCGCACCGATGGCATCAGCATGACCTTTGCCGACTGGCGCTTTAATCTGCGCTCCTCCAACACCGAACCGGTGGTGCGGTTGAATGTGGAATCGCGCGGTGATGTACCGCTGATGGAAGCGCGAACGCGAACTCTGCTGACGTTGCTGAACGAGTAATGTCGGATCTTCCCTTACCCCACTGCGGGTAAGGGGCTAATAACAGGAACAACGATGACAAATCTAAAAAAGCGCGAGCGAGCGAAAACCAATGCATCGTTAATCTCTATGGTGCAACGCTTTTCAGATATCACCATCATGTTTGCCGGACTATGGCTGGTTTGCGAAGTCAGCGGACTGTCATTCCTCTACATGCACCTGTTGGTGGCGCTGATTACGCTGGTGGTGTTCCAGATGCTGGGCGGCATCACCGATTTTTATCGCTCATGGCGCGGTGTTCGGGCAGCGACAGAATTTGCCCTGTTGCTACAAAACTGGACCTTAAGCGTGATTTTCAGCGCCGGACTGGTGGCGTTCAACAATGATTTCGACACGCAACTGAAAATCTGGCTGGCGTGGTATGGGCTGACCAGCATCGGACTGGTGGTTTGCCGTTCGTGTATTCGCATTGGGGCGGGCTGGTTGCGTAATCATGGCTATAACAAGCGCATGGTCGCAGTGGCGGGGGATTTAGCCGCCGGACAAATGCTGATGGAGAGCTTCCGTAACCAGCCGTGGTTAGGGTTTGAAGTGGTGGGCGTTTACCACGACCCGAAACCGGGCGGCGTTTCTAACGACTGGGCGGGTAACCTGCAACAGCTGGTCGAGGATGCTAAAGCAGGCAAGATTCATAACGTCTATATCGCGATGCAAATGTGCGACGGCGCGCGAGTGAAAAAACTGGTCCATCAATTGGCGGACACCACCTGTTCGGTGCTGCTGATCCCCGATGTCTTTACCTTCAACATTCTCCATTCACGTCTTGAAGAGATGAACGGCGTTCCGGTGGTGCCGCTTTACGACACGCCGCTTTCCGGGGTTAACCGCCTGCTCAAACGTGCGGAAGACATTGTGCTGGCGACGCTTATTCTGCTGCTGATCTCCCCGGTGCTGTGCTGTATTGCGCTCGCGGTGAAACTGAGTTCACCGGGGCCGGTTATTTTCCGCCAGACGCGCTACGGCATGGACGGCAAACCGATCAAAGTGTGGAAGTTCCGTTCCATGAAAGTGATGGAGAACGACAAAGTGGTGACTCAGGCGACGCAGAACGATCCGCGCGTTACTAAAGTGGGGAACTTTCTGCGCCGCACCTCGCTGGATGAATTGCCGCAGTTTATCAATGTGCTGACCGGTGGGATGTCGATTGTCGGTCCACGTCCGCACGCGGTGGCGCATAACGAACAGTATCGCCAGCTCATTGAAGGCTACATGCTGCGCCATAAGGTGAAACCGGGCATTACCGGCTGGGCGCAGATTAACGGCTGGCGCGGCGAAACCGACACGCTGGAGAAAATGGAAAAACGCGTCGAGTTCGACCTTGAGTACATCCGCGAATGGAGCGTCTGGTTCGATATCAAAATCGTTTTCCTGACGGTATTCAAAGGCTTCGTTAACAAAGCGGCATATTGATATGAGCTTACGTGAAAAAACCATCAGCGGCGCGAAGTGGTCGGCGATTGCCACGGTGATCATCATCGGCCTCGGGCTGGTGCAGATGACCGTGCTGGCGCGGATTATCGACAACCACCAGTTCGGTTTGCTTACCGTGTCGCTGGTGATCATCGCGCTGGCAGATACGCTTTCTGACTTTGGTATCGCTAACTCGATTATTCAGCGAAAAGAAATCAGCCACCTTGAACTCACCACGTTGTACTGGCTGAACGTCGGGCTGGGGCTTGTGGTGTGTGTGGCGGTGTTTTTGTTGAGTGATCTCATCGGCGACGTGCTGAACAACCCGGACCTGGCACCGTTGATTAAAACATTGTCGCTGGCGTTTGTGGTGATCCCCCACGGGCAACAGTTCCGCGCGTTGATGCAGAAGGAACTGGAGTTCAACAAAATCGGCATGATCGAAACCAGCGCGGTGCTGGCGGGCTTCACTTTTACGGTGGTTAGCGCCCATTTCTGGCCGCTGGCGATGACCGCGATCCTCGGTTATCTGGTCAATAGTGCGGTGAGAACGCTGCTGTTTGGCTACTTTGGTCGAAAAATTTATCGCCCCGGTCTGCATTTCTCGCTGGCGTCTGTGGCACCAAACTTACGTTTTGGTGCCTGGCTGACGGCGGACAGCATCATCAACTATCTCAATACCAACCTTTCAACGCTGGTGCTGGCGCGTATTCTCGGCGCGGGCGTGGCAGGGGGATACAACCTGGCGTACAACGTGGCCGTTGTGCCGCCGATGAAGCTGAACCCGATCATCACCCGTGTGTTGTTTCCGGCGTTTGCCAAAATTCAGGACGATACCGAAAAGCTGCGCATTAACTTCTACAAGCTGCTTTCGGTGGTGGGGATTATTAACTTTCCGGCGCTGCTGGGGCTGATGGTGGTGTCGAATAATTTTGTACCGCTGGTCTTTGGTGAGAAGTGGAACAGCATTATTCCGGTGCTACAGCTGTTGTGTGTGGTGGGGCTTCTGCGTTCGGTGGGTAACCCCATTGGTTCGCTGCTGATGGCGAAAGCGCGGGTCGATATCAGCTTTAAATTCAACGTATTCAAAACCTTTCTGTTTATTCCGGCAATCATCATTGGTGGGCAGATGGCGGGCGCAATCGGCGTCACGCTTGGCTTCCTGCTGGTGCAGATTATCAACACCATTCTGAGTTACTTCGTGATGATTAAACCGGTGCTCGGTTCCAGTTATCGCCAGTACATCCTGAGTTTGTGGCTACCGTTTTATCTCTCGCTGCCGACGCTGGTGGTCAGTTATGCGCTGGGCATTGTGCTGAAAGGACAACTGGCGCTGGGGACGCTGTTGGCGGTGCAAATAGCCGCGGGCGTGCTGGCGTTTGTGGTGATGATTGTGCTGTCGCGCCATCCGCTGGTGGTGGAAGTGAAACGTCAGTTTTGTCGCAGTGAAAAAATGAAAATGCTTTTACGGGCGGGGTGAGTTGTTGTTTTCGGTTCCGGCAACGGTTGCCGGATGCGGCGTAAACGTCTTATCCGGCCTACGGTTCTGTGCTCGGGACTTGTAGGCCTGATAAGACGCGTCAGCGTCGCATCAGGCAAAAAACGGCAATGAACACAACAAACACAGCCTCACCTGGCATCAAATTTATGAGGAAAAAATGAAATTACTGATTCTGGGCAACCACACTTGCGGCAACCGCGGCGACAGCGCCATCTTGCGCGGCTTACTTGATGCCATCAACATCCTCAATCCACACGCCGAAGTGGACGTCATGAGCCGCTATCCGGTCAGTTCTTCCTGGCTGCTCAACCGCCCGGTAATGGGCGATCCGCTGTTCCTGCAAATGAAACAACACAACAGCGCGGCGGGCGTTGTCGGGCGCGTTAAAAAAGTCCTCCGTCGCCGCTATCAGCACCAGGTATTGCTCTCACGCGTCACCGACACTGGCAAGCTGCGCAATATCGCCATCGCCCAGGGATTCACCGACTTCGTGCGCCTGCTGTCAGGTTACGACGCCATTATTCAGGTCGGCGGATCGTTTTTTGTCGATCTCTATGGCGTGCCGCAGTTTGAACATGCGCTTTGCACATTTATGGCGAAAAAGCCACTGTTTATGATTGGTCACAGCGTCGGCCCCTTCCAGGATGAGCAATTTAACCAACTGGCGAACTACGTTTTCGGTCACTGCGACGCGCTGATCCTGCGCGAATCGGTCAGCCTTGAACTGATGAAACGCAGCAATATCACCACTGCAAAAGTTGAACATGGCGTCGATACCGCGTGGCTGGTCGATCACCACACCGAAGATTTCACCGCCAGCTATGCCGTCCAACACTGGCTGGACGTTGCCGCACAACAGAAAACGGTGGCCATTACCCTGCGCGAACTGGCACCGTTCGACAAACGTCTCGGCACCACTCAACAAGCGTATGAAAAAGCCTTTGCCGGGGTGGTCAATCGCATTCTCGATGAAGGGTATCAGGTGATTGCGCTCTCCACCTGTACGGGCATCGACAGCTATAACAAAGACGACCGCATGGTGGCGCTCAATCTGCGCCAGCACATCAGCGATCCTGCCCGTTACCACGTGGTGATGGATGAACTTAACGATCTGGAAATGGGCAAAATTCTCGGTGCCTGTGAACTCACCGTTGGTACGCGTCTGCACTCCGCTATTATCTCAATGAACTTTGCTACTCCGGCGATTGCCATCAACTATGAACATAAATCCGCCGGGATCATGCAGCAGCTGGGGCTGCCAGAGATGGCAATTGATATCCGTCATTTATTAGACGGCAGCCTGCAAGCGATGGTTGCGGATACCTTAGGCCAACTTCCGGCGCTGAACGCACGACTTAATGAAGCTGTCAGCCGTGAGCGTTATACAGGAATGCAGATGGTGCAATCTGTGCTTGAACGCATTGGGGAGGTAAAATGAAGGTCGGCTTCTTCTTATTGAAATTCCCGCTGTCGTCGGAAACCTTCGTCCTCAATCAAATTACCGCGTTTATTGATATGGGATTTGAGGTGGAGATTGTCGCGCTGCAAAAAGGCGACACACAAAACACCCACGCGGCATGGACGAAATACAACCTTGCTGCCAGAACCCGCTGGTTACAGGATGAACCTACGGGCAAAGTAGCGAAGCTGCGCCACCGCGCCAGCCAGACATTACGCGGCATTCATCGTAAAAATACCCGGCAGGCGCTCAACCTCAAACGCTATGGTGCCGAGTCGCGGAACCTGATTTTGTCTGCTATTTGTGGTCAGGTCGCAACACCGTTTCATGCCGATGTCTTCATCGCTCATTTTGGCCCGGCGGGGGTAATCGCAGCCAAACTACGCGAACTTGGCGTAATACGCGGAAAAATTGCCACTATCTTCCACGGCATTGATATCTCCAGTCGGGAAGTGCTCAACCACTACACTCCCGAATATCAACAACTGTTTCGACGTGGCGACCTGATGTTACCGATAAGCGAACTGTGGGCCGGAAGGCTGCAAAAAATGGGCTGCCCCAGAGAGAAAATTGCCGTATCGCGCATGGGCGTGGACATGACGCGCTTTAGCCCGCGTCCGGTGAAAGCTCCCGCAACACCGCTGGAAATCATTTCCGTCGCTCGTTTAACCGAGAAAAAAGGCCTGCATGTGGCGATCGAAGCCTGCCGTCAGTTGAAAGAGCAGGGCGTGGCATTTCGCTATCGCATCCTTGGCATCGGCCCGTGGGAACGACGGTTGCGAACGCTTATTGAACAATATCAACTGGAAGATGTGGTAAAGATGCCGGGCTTTAAACCGAGCCATGAAGTGAAGGCGATGCTCGACGACGCGGATGTCTTCCTGCTGCCATCGGTAACGGGCGCGGATGGCGATATGGAAGGCATTCCGGTAGCGCTGATGGAAGCGATGGCGGTCGGCATTCCGGTGGTTTCTACTCTGCATAGCGGAATACCGGAATTGGTGGAGGCCGATAAATCCGGCTGGCTGGTGCCTGAGAACGATGCTCGCGCACTGGCGCAACGACTGGCGGCGTTTAGCCAACTGGACACCGACGAATTGGCTCCGGTCATCAAACGCGCGCGCGAAAAAGTTGAACACGATTTTAACCAGCAGGTGATCAATCGAGAACTCGCCAGCTTGCTGCAGGCTTTATAGAGGAGAACGTATGCCATTTAAAAAACTCTCCCGACGCACCTTCCTGACGGCAAGCTCGGCGCTTGCCTTCCTCCATACCCCTTTCGCTCGCGCACTTCCCGCCCGACAAAGCGTTAACATTAACGACTACAACCCTCACGACTGGATCGCCTCATTTAAACAAGCCTTCAGCGAAGGGCAAACGGTCGTCGTGCCTGCTGGATTCGTTTGTGACAATATCAACACCGGCATCTTCATTCCTCCTGGCAAAACGTTACACATCCTTGGAAGCCTGCGCGGCAACGGCAGAGGGCGATTTGTCTTACAGGACAGCAGCCAGGTGACAGGGGAGAAGGGCGGCAGTATGCATAACATCACCCTGGATGTGCGCGGTTCTGACTGCACTATCAAAGGGTTGGCGATGAGCGGCTTTGGCCCGGTAACACAAATCTATATCGGCGGCAAAAACAGACGGGTCATGCGCAACCTGAACATCGATAACCTGACTGTCAGCCACGCTAATTACGCCATTTTGCGCCAGGGATTTCATAACCAGATTATCGGTGCCAACATCACCAACTGTAAGTTCAGCGACTTACAGGGCGACGCCATTGAATGGAACGTGGCAATTAACGACAGTGATATTTTGATATCTGACCATGTCATCGAGCGCATCAACTGTACCAACGGCAAAATCAACTGGGGAATCGGCATAGGCCTTGCGGGAAGTACCTACAATAACAACTACCCGGAAGAGCAGGCAGTGAAAAACTTTGTCGTGGCGAATATCACGGGATCGGATTGTCGGCAATTGATTCATGTTGAGAACGGCAAACACTTCGTCATCCGTAATATCAAGGCTCATAATATTACGCCAGCTTTCAGCAAGAAAGCAGGTATTGATAACGCAACGGTAGCGATATATGGATGTGATAACTTTGTTATTGACAATATAGAAATGACCAATAGTGCCGGAATGTTAATCGGTTACGGAGTCATTAAAGGTAAGTATCTCTCAATACCACAAAACTTCAGATTGAATAATATTCATCTTGATAATACTCATCTTGCCTGGAAATTGCGCGGAATCCAAATTTCCGCAGGGAATGCTGTCTCATTTGTGGCGTTGACCAACATTGAAATGAAGCGTGCTTCGCTGGAGATTCACAACAAACCACAACACATTTTTATGCGTAATATCAACGTAATGCAAGCATCCACTGCGGGTCCGGCATTGACCATGAATTTCGACCTGCGTAAGGACGTTCGTGGTGTCTTTATGGCAAAGAACGAGACACTGCTGTCACTGGTAAATGTTCATGCGGTGAATGAAAAAGGACAAATTTCCGTCGATATCGACAGGATTAATCACCATATCGTTAATGTGGAAAATATTAACTTTACGCTGCCGGAACGGGGTAGGTAGATTTGCGACCATTCCTGGAAAAATGGAGCCATACTTAGGAATAACGCTACTGCAATCTTGAGCGAAGCGGCGTAACATCGGAAGTAAATCAGTAATCAATTCAGGGTAATTGATGCTGGCGAAAAAAATCGAACAAGCTATAATTCAGCAACCATTTTACAGGTGGATGAAATAATGACGAATTTAAAAGCAGTTATTCCTGTAGCGGGTCTTGGGATGCATATGTTGCCTGCAACTAAGGCGATTCCTAAAGAGATGCTACCGATCGTCGACAAGCCAATGATTCAATACATTGTTGACGAGATTGTGGCTGCAGGGATCAAAGAAATCCTCCTGGTAACTCATGCGTCCAAGAACGCGGTCGAAAACCACTTCGACACCTCCTATGAATTAGAATCTCTCCTTGAACTGCGCGTGAAGCGCCAGCTGTTGGCGGAAGTACAATCTATCTGCCCTCCAGGTGTGACTATTATGAACGTGCGTCAGGGTGAACCTTTAGGTTTAGGCCACTCCATTTTGTGCGCCAGACCAGCCATTGGCGACAACCCGTTTGTCGTGGTACTGCCGGATGTCGTTATCGACGACGCCAGTGCCGACCCTCTGCGTTACAACCTGGCCGCAATGATTGCGCGCTTTAACGAAACTGGCCGCAGCCAGGTTCTGGCAAAACGCATGCCGGGCGATCTCTCTGAATATTCCGTCATCCAGACTAAAGAACCGCTTGATCGCGAAGGCAAAGTCAGCCGCATCGTTGAATTTATCGAAAAACCGGATCAGCCGCAGACCCTGGACTCAGATATCATGGCAGTAGGTCGCTATGTGCTTTCTGCAGACATTTGGCCTGAACTGGAGCGTACTCAACCAGGGGCATGGGGACGTATTCAGCTGACTGATGCCATTGCTGAGCTGGCAAAAAAACAAGCCGTTGATGCAATGCTGATGACTGGGGACAGTTACGACTGTGGTAAGAAAATGGGTTATATGCAAGCGTTTGTGAAGTATGGACTGCGTAACCTGAAGGAAGGCGCTAAGTTCCGCAAAGGCATTGAGAAGTTGTTAAGCGAGTAACAAATTCCTGACAGGAAGTGTCGGTCAGTAAGTAATTAAAAACGGCAGTGAAGATTCGTAGCATAAGTTTTGCTCATTGAATCTCACTGCCGTTGTTGTTTTTATAAATTAAATAAAAACAGTATGTTAGCTTGCAATCATAGTTCAAATTTTTCCAGGATTTTCCTTGTTTCTACAGCTGTTTGGTAAGACAATTAGCGTTTGAATTTTTCGGATTTGGCACGAGTGAGTTACGCTCGTCACATCGTGGAAATGTACGCAGTGCTCTGGTAGCTGTTAAGCCAGGGGCGGTAGCGTGCATTAATGCATCTATTAATCAAATCTGGAGCAGTCTATTTCACAGCATGCTCTCTGGTTATATGGAATAAAAAAGTGAAGATACTTGTTACTGGTGGTGCAGGCTTTATTGGTTCTGCTGTTGTTCGTCACATAATAAATAATACGCAAGATAGTGTTGTTAATGTCGATAAATTAACCTACGCCGGAAACCTGGAATCGCTCGCTGAAGTTTCTGATGCTGAACGTTATGCATTTGAGCATGCAGATATCTGCGATGCCGAAGCAATGGCTCGTATTTTTTCACAACACCAGCCAGATGCAGTGATGCACCTTGCGGCTGAGAGCCACGTTGATCGCTCAATAACTGGTCCGGCGGCATTTATTGAAACCAATATCATGGGTACTTATGTGCTTTTAGAAGCTGCTCGCAATTATTGGTCTAGTCTGGATGGCGAAAAGAAAAAAAACTTCCGCTTTCATCATATTTCTACTGATGAAGTGTATGGTGACTTACCCCATCCGGATGAAGTAAATAGCAATGAAACGTTGCCGTTATTTACGGAAACGACAGCATACGCACCAAGTAGTCCGTATTCTGCTTCTAAAGCGTCAAGCGATCATTTGGTTCGCGCATGGAAACGTACTTATGGTTTACCGACAATTGTGACTAATTGCTCGAACAACTATGGTCCTTATCATTTCCCGGAAAAGCTTATTCCACTGGTTATTCTTAATGCACTGGAAGGTAAGGCATTACCTATTTATGGTAAAGGAGATCAGATCCGCGATTGGTTGTATGTAGAGGATCATGCTCGAGCGTTATATACCGTTGTTACTGAAGGTAAAGCGGGGGAAACCTATAACATTGGCGGACACAACGAAAAGAAAAACATCGATGTTGTGCTGACTATTTGTGATTTGTTGGATGAGATAGTCCCGAAAGAGAAATCTTATCGTGAGCAAATTACTTATGTTGCTGATCGCCCTGGGCACGATCGCCGTTATGCGATTGATGCTGAGAAGATTAGCCGCGAATTGGGTTGGAAGCCACAGGAAACGTTTGAAAGCGGGATTCGGAAGACAGTGGAATGGTATCTGGCCAATACAAAATGGGTTGATAATGTGAAAAGTGGTGCCTATCAATCGTGGATTGAACAGAACTATGAGGGCCGCCAGTAATGAATATCCTCCTTTTCGGCAAAACCGGCCAGGTAGGTTGGGAACTACAGCGTGCTCTGGCACCTCTGGGTAATCTGATTGCTCTTGATGTTCACTCCACTGATTATTGTGGTGATTTTAGTAATCCCGAAGGTGTAGCTGAAACCGTAAGAAGCATTCGGCCTGATGTTATAGTCAACGCAGCCGCTCACACCGCAGTAGACAAAGCAGAATCAGAACCGGAGTTTGCACAATTACTTAACGCGACAAGTGTCGAAGCGATCGCAAAAGCAGCTAATGAAGTTGGCGCCTGGGTTATTCACTACTCTACTGATTACGTATTTCCGGGGACCGGTGAAATACCGTGGCAGGAGTCGGATGCAACAGCGCCTTTGAATGTTTATGGTGAAACCAAACTGGCCGGAGAAAAAGCGTTACAGGAACATTGCGCGACGCATCTTATTTTCCGTACCAGCTGGGTATATGCAGGTAAAGGAAATAACTTTGCCAAAACAATGTTACGTCTGGCAAAAGAGCGCGAAGAACTGGCTGTGATTAATGATCAATTTGGCGCGCCAACAGGTGCTGAATTACTGGCTGATTGCACCGCTCACGCCATTCGCGTGGCACTGAATAAACCAGAAGTTGCGGGTTTATATCATCTGGTTGCTGGTGGTACAACAACCTGGCACGATTATGCTGCGCTGGTTTTTGAAGAGGCGCGCAAAGCAGGGATCAACCTTGCACTCAACAAGCTCAACGCCGTACCAACAACGGCTTATCCCACACCAGCCCGTCGCCCCCATAACTCTCGCCTCAATACAGAAAAGTTTCAGCAGAACTTTGCGCTTGTCTTGCCTGACTGGCAGGTTGGCGTGAAACGAATGCTCAACGAATTATTTACGACTACGGCAATTTAACAAAGTTTTGCATCTCGCTTATGATGCCAGAGCGGGATGAATTAAAAGGAATGATGAAATGAAAACGCGTAAAGGTATTATTTTAGCTGGTGGTTCCGGAACTCGTCTTTATCCTGTAACTATGGCTGTCAGTAAACAGCTGTTACCTATTTATGATAAACCGATGATCTATTACCCGCTTTCTACGCTGATGCTGGCGGGTATTCGCGATATTTTGATTATTAGTACGCCACAAGACACACCACGTTTTGAGCAATTACTTGGCGACGGTAGCCAGTGGGGGCTTAATCTTCAGTATAAAGTGCAACCTAGTCCAGATGGCCTGGCACAAGCTTTCATTATTGGAGAAGATTTTATTGGTGGTGATGATTGTGCATTGGTTTTAGGTGATAATATCTTTTACGGTCATGATCTACCAAAATTAATGGATACAGCTGTTAATAGAGAGAGTGGCGCAACGGTATTTGCCTATCACGTTAATGATCCAGAACGTTACGGTGTGGTGGAGTTTGATAAAAATGGTACGGCAATAAGCTTGGAAGAAAAACCGCTTCAACCGAAAAGTAACTATGCAGTTACAGGTCTTTATTTCTATGACAATGACGTAGTAGAAATGGCAAAAAACCTGAAGCCATCTTCCCGTGGTGAACTCGAAATTACTGATATTAACCGCATTTATATGGAACAGGGACGTTTGTCTGTAGCCATGATGGGCCGTGGTTATGCATGGCTGGATACAGGGACGCATCAAAGCCTTATTGAAGCAAGCAACTTCATTGCCACCATTGAAGAACGCCAGGGATTAAAAGTATCTTGCCCGGAAGAGATTGCTTATCGTAAAGGGTTTATTGATGCTGAACAGGTGAAAGTATTAGCCGAACCGCTAAAGAAAAATGCTTATGGTCAGTATCTGCTGAAAATGATTAAAGGTTATTAATAAAATGAACGTAATTAAAACTGAAATTCCTGACGTGCTGATTTTTGAACCAAAAGTTTTTGGTGATGAACGTGGCTTCTTTTTTGAGAGTTTTAACCAGAAGATTTTTGAAGAAGCAGTAGGGCGTAAGATTGAGTTTGTTCAGGATAACCATTCTAAATCCAGCAAAGGCGTATTACGTGGACTTCATTACCAGTTAGAACCTTATGCACAAGGAAAACTGGTACGCTGTGTTGTCGGTGAAGTTTTTGATGTTGCGGTTGATATCCGCAAATCATCACCTACGTTTGGCAAGTGGGTTGGTGTGAATTTATCTGCTGAGAATAAGCGTCAGTTGTGGATCCCTGAGGGGTTTGCGCATGGATTTTTGGTGCTGAGTGAGATTGCGGAGTTTGTTTATAAGACGACAAATTATTATCATCCTGAATCAGAAGGTTGCATAAAATGGGATGATTCTTTTTTGATGATCGATTGGCCAAATAAACCGATATCAATCTCAGAAAAAGATAAAAAAGGATCATCAATTTTGAGGCTAAATGACCATTGATGTTGAAAAAAAAACTTCAAAAAATAAAGGAATATCATTCAGTATTGGAGTTGGCAATAATTCAGGGTGCGAATGCCATATTTCCTGTGTTGGTATTCCCATTTTTTCTTATTACCTTAGGGGAAAATATATTTTCAAGTATTGCTGTTGGTGAAGTACTAGCACTATATGTGCTTATATTTTCGCTATACAGTTTTGATATTATAAGTGTGCAGAAGGTAATTTCAAGTGTAACAAAAAATGATATATTTAAAGTTTACATTCTGACGCTAATCTGTAGATTATGCTTATTTGTTATTTCGGGAATGTGTCTTTTATTTATAACATATTTAATTAATAAAATATTGAGTGTATATCTGGCATTGTTTTTATTATATCCATTAGGGATGATATTACAATCTAACTATTTTTTTCAGGCTACGAATAATAATAGGCCGTTGGCTATTTTTGTACTAATTACTCGTGGTCTGTCATTGTGTCTTATTTATTATTATAAAGGGCCAGCAGGCTATTTGGCGAGTTATTATTATGTCATTTGTGTGTCTGGTTCGTATTTTTTATCTGGTGTGCTGTCGTTAATATATATTCTTAATCAAAACAAGGCAAGCAAAGCTAAAATTCGATGGGCGGAAATTTACGAATATATATGTACAGGCTATCATCTGTTTATTGCCAATGTATTTGTTATTCTATACAGAAATAGTAATATTATTATTCTTGGCGCTCTTGCTTCCCCAATTGCAACGTCTCTTTACGCGACGGCAGAGAAAATTATTAAATGTATTCAGTCTATAGCAACACCATTAAATCAGTATTATTTTACGAGGTTGATAAAGAAACATGAATCGAAATTAGAACCATATAAAGTTGGGGAATATAAAAGCTTGCTATATGCAAGTACTAATATTCAGCTAAAGTTCATGGTTTTTATTGTCCTGAGTTTAGGGATACTAGGTACAATATTAGGATATAAGATTCAAAGTATCGCTGAAATTAAAAGCGCATCCATCCCTTTATTAATAATGTCTTTTGCAATATTTATGGGGATATACAATTTTATGTTTGGTTCAGTTGGATTATCCATAAGAGGGTACAAGAAAGAATTTTCTTATATAGTGGCCATTACGGGTGTTTCAACTATTATTTTATCATTATGCCTTAGTTATTTCTTTGCTGAAATAGGCGCTGCAATTGCTTATGTATTTGCTGAGTTTATCTTACTTATTCTCATACTTAGAATTTATAAAGTGAGACGATTATAATTCCCGGTAAGAACTGATAGTGCAAAATAATCATGGTTATAGACTGAATAAATTGCGGGGAAAGAATGTATTACATCATATTTGTGATGGTTTTAGGTTTGTGGGTTATTGCATTCAACTACGCTAAAGCAAGCAAGCTAAGTAATTTGGTTATTGTACTTATTATTACTACTTTATTTATCATTAATAGGCAGAATCAAGACTACGAAGCGTATGTTGATATATTTAATGTCAATGAACTTTATGCCGAGATTGGTTATCGCTGGTTAATTTATGGAGTTAAGTATTTCGGCGGAACCCATGATGTCATAATTGGCTTGCTGGGTTTATTCCTAGGGATAACATTCCTGCGATTAATACAATACAGCAAGTATACAGCATTGGGTTTGCTACTTTACATGTTGTGTCCAATGCCAATTGATATTGTTCAAATCAGGAATACATTTCTTTTTTTATTTGTCATAAATTCTCTTATCGAGTTAGAAAAAGATCGTAAATTTAACTCTCTTTGTTTTGTCTTTATAGCACCTCTTTTCCATAGTTTAGGTATTGTTTATGTATTGGCATGGGTAATAATCCAATTTCGTACCTGGAGGGGTTATAATAAGTTAATGGTTTTTGGACTGGTGCTGTCTTTTATTGTAGTGCCGCTCTTGATTAAAGTATTAATTTTGTTATTTAGCACCAGGACGTTACATGCATATATAGCAGATGGCATTAAGGTTCATTCTCTTGTTATATGGGCAGGTCCTTATCTTTTTGATCTTTTTTTGTTATATTACTTCAGAAAAAAAATAATAATAACTGATTTACATACTAAACAATGGATTGATATAATATTTTCGCTATTGTTATTTCTTTCCGTGTTTTCACCGCTGCTTTTATATATCGACGAAATAAATAGGATTTTTAGAAATGCGTTATTATTGAAATATCTAGTAATGATGTCTATAGTACAGTATTTAAATAGACCTACCAGATATATACTTTATTCATATCTACTGTTATTCACTTTGGCATTGTCAATATATTATACACTCCAAATCGATTATGATTACATTGTATTTGGGTTACCATACTCATTATGACACTTATGAGGATATATGTTTTATTTTATCTGTGTAAATTATAATAACTCTGATTATACAGAAGCATTAATTAAGAGCGTTATTAATCAAGAAAAGGATAGCTTTGTAATTGTCGTCGATAACTGTTCTAATGAGCAAGAATTAAAAAAGTTAAATGACATTGAGGCCAAATATAAAGAGAAGGTGAGGTTAATTAAAAGTGATGTCAATTTGGGGTATTTTGGTGGATTGAATCTTGGCCTAAAAGGATTACCAAGAGATTACCCAATAGTTGTTGGGAATAATGATTTGGTTTATGAGAGTGATTTTACGAAAATAATATCACAAACTACATATCCTGACGATGCTTTAGTTATTGCTCCGAATGTGATTACAAAGGATGGCTATCACCAGAACCCACACTGCCGTAGACGAGTAAGTAAGTTTAGGAAGTTTTTGTATGATATATATTTTTCAAATTATATTGCTGCTTTAGTTTTAACGTGGGGAAGTAGGTTTTTAAATTATTTGAAAGGTGGAAGAAATAATTCTTTTGATCAGGGAAGAGGTTATATACATATGGGAATTGGAGCCTGCTATGTCCTTATGCCTTCCTTCTTCAAATATTTTGATGAATTAGATGACAAGGTTTTTTTATATGGTGAAGAGGCATATTTGGCAGGGCAATTAATGGGAGTAAATGGAAAAATCTTCTATGAGCCTGATGCCATTGTCTATCATGAAGAAAGTGCAACTTTGGCGAAAGTTGCTTCTAAAACAAAATATGGCTATATGAAAAGTTCATATTACGACTATAAAAAATATCTGTAAAAGGTGAAAATATGTTTAAGAATAAAACACTCGTTATCACTGGTGGCACTGGTTCTTTTGGTAATGCCGTACTTAAGCGTTTTCTAGATACAGATATTGCAGAAATACGAATATTTAGCAGGGATGAAAAAAAACAAGATGATATGCGGAAAAAATATAACAACTCAAAATTAAAGTTTTATATAGGTGATGTGCGAGACTATAATTCCGTTCTGAATGCTACACGTGGTGCCGATTTTCTGTATCATGCAGCAGCTCTTAAACAAGTTCCTTCATGTGAATTTCATCCTATGGAGGCGGTCAAGACAAATGTTCTGGGTACAGAAAATGTGTTAGAGGCTGCTATAGCAAACGGGATTAAACGCGTAGTGTGCTTGAGTACCGATAAAGCCGTTTATCCTATCAATGCAATGGGCATATCTAAAGCAATGATGGAAAAAGTCATTGTTGCAAAATCACGTAATCTTGACAGTTCAAAAACAGTTATCTGCGGAACTCGTTATGGAAATGTAATGGCTTCACGTGGATCGGTCATTCCATTATTTGTTGATCTAATCAAATCTGGAAAACCATTGACCATTACCGATCCCAATATGACTCGTTTCATGATGACGCTTGAGGATGCTGTTGATCTGGTCCTTTATGCCTTCGAGCATGGAAATAACGGTGACATTTTCGTTCAGAAAGCACCTGCGGCAACAATTCAAACATTAGCTATTGCACTTAAGGAATTGCTAAATGTCCATGAGCATCCAGTCAATGTTATTGGAACTCGACACGGGGAAAAACTTTACGAAGCATTATTGAGCCGAGAGGAAATGATAGCAGCGGAAGATATGGGTGATTATTATCGTGTTCCACCAGATCTCCGCGATTTGAACTATGGAAAATATGTGGAACATGGTGACCGTCGTATCTCGGAAGTGGAAGATTATAACTCTCATAATACTGAGAGATTAGATGTTGAGGGAATGAAAAAATTACTGCTAAAACTTCCTTTTATCCGGGCACTTCGTTCTGGTGAAGATTATGAGTTGGATTCATAATATGAAAATTTTAGTTACTGGCGCTGCAGGGTTTATCGGTCGAAATTTGGTTTTCCGCCTTAAGGAAGCTGGATATAACGAACTTATTACGATAGATCGTAACTCTTCTTTGGCGGATTTAGAGCAGGGACTTAAGCAGGCAGATTTCATTTTTCACCTTGCTGGAGTAAATCGTCCTGTGAAGGAGAGTGAATTTGAAGAGGGGAATAGCAATCTAACTCAACAGATTGTTGATATTCTGAAAAAAAATAATAAAGATACTCCTATCATGCTTAGTTCTTCCATCCAGGCTGAATGTGATAACGCTTATGGAAAGAGTAAAGCAGCTGCGGAAAAAATCATTCAGCAGTATGGGGAAATGACAAACGCTAAATATTATATTTATCGCTTGCCGAATGTATTCGGTAAGTGGTGTCGACCAAATTATAACTCCTTTATAGCAACTTTCTGCCATCGCATTGCAAATGATGAAGCTATTACAATTAATGATCCTTCAGCAGTTGTAAATCTGGTGTATATAGATGACTTTTGTTCTGACATATTAAAGCTATTAGAAGGAGCGAACGAAACTGGTTACAGGACATTTGGTCCAATTTATTCTGTTACTGTTGGTGAAGTGGCACAATTAATTTATCGATTTAAAGAAAGTCGCCAAACATTAATCACCGAAGATGTAGGTAATGGATTCACTCGTGCATTGTACTCAACATGGTTAAGTTACCTTTCTCCTGAACAGTTTGCGTATACGGTTCCTTCTTATAGTGATGACAGAGGGGTATTCTGTGAAGTATTGAAAACGAAAAGCGCGGGCCAGTTTTCGTTTTTTACTGCGCATCCAGGAATTACTCGGGGTGGTCATTATCATCATTCCAAAAATGAGAAATTTATTGTCATCCGAGGAAGTGCTTGTTTCAAATTTGAAAATATTGTCACGGGTGAACGATATGAACTTAATGTTTCATCAGATGATTTTAAAATTGTTGAAACAGTTCCGGGATGGACGCATGACATTACTAATAATGGCTCGGATGAGCTAGTTGTTATGCTTTGGGCAAATGAAATATTTAATCGTTCTGAACCAGATACTATAGCGAGAGTTTTATCGTGAAAAAATTGAAAGTCATGTCGGTTGTTGGGACTCGTCCAGAAATTATTCGACTCTCGCGTGTCCTTGCAAAATTAGATGAATATTGTGACCACCTTATTGTTCATACTGGTCAAAACTACGATTATGAATTGAATGAAGTTTTTTTCAAAGATTTGGGTGTTCGCAAACCTGATTATTTTCTTAATGCCGCCGGTAAAAATGCAGCTGAGACAATTGGACAAGTTATCATTAAAGTTGATGAGGTCCTTGAACAGGAAAAACCAGAAGCCATGTTAGTTCTTGGTGATACTAACTCCTGTATTTCAGCAATACCAGCAAAGCGTCGAAGAATTCCGATCTTCCATATGGAGGCTGGGAATCGTTGTTTTGACCAACGCGTACCGGAAGAAACTAACAGAAAAATAGTTGACCATACCGCTGATATCAATATGACATATAGTGATATCGCGCGCGAATATCTTCTGGCTGAAGGTGTACCAGCCGATAGAATTATTAAAACCGGTAGCCCAATGTTTGAAGTGCTCACTCATTATATGCCGCAGATTGATGGTTCCGATGTACTTTCTCGCCTGAATTTAACACCTGGGAATTTCTTTGTGGTAAGTGCCCACAGAGAAGAAAATGTTGATACCCCTAAACAGCTTGCGAAACTGGCGAATATACTTAATACCGTAGCTGAAAAATATGATGTCCCGGTAGTCGTTTCTACTCATCCTCGCACTCGTAACCGCATCAACGAAAATGGTATTCAATTCCATAAAAATATCTTGCTTCTTAAGCCATTAGGATTTCACGATTACAACCATCTGCAAAAAAATGCACGTGCTGTTTTATCGGATAGTGGGACTATTACAGAAGAGTCCTCCATTATGAACTTCCCTGCACTCAATATACGAGAAGCGCACGAACGCCCTGAAGGCTTCGAAGAAGGGGCAGTAATGATGGTCGGTCTTGAATCTGAGCGCGTTTTACAGGCATTAGAAATTATTGCAACACAGCCTCGTGGAGAAGTACGCTTACTTCGTCAGGTCAGTGACTATAGCATGCCAAATGTTTCAGATAAAGTTGTGCGTATTATCCATTCATACACTGACTACGTTAAACGGGTTGTCTGGAAACAATACTAATGAAACTTGCATTAATCATTGATGATTATTTGCCCCATAGCACACGTGTTGGGGCTAAAATGTTTCATGAGTTAGGCCTTGAATTGCTGAGCAGAGGCCATGATGTAACTGTAATTACGCCTGACATCACATTACAAGCAATCTATTCTGTTAGTATGATTGATGGTATAAAGGTTTGGCGTTTCAAAAGTGGACCTTTAAAGGATGTAGGTAAGGCTAAACGTGCCATAAATGAAACTCTTTTGTCTTTTCGTGCATGGCGCGCATTTAAGCACCTCATTCAACATGATACATTTGATGGTGTCGTTTATTATTCCCCCTCTATTTTTTGGGGAGACTTGGTTAAAAAAATAAAACAGCGATGCCAGTGCCCAAGCTACCTGGTCCTAAGGGATATGTTTCCACAGTGGGTTATTGATGCAGGTATGTTGAAAGCCGGTTCGCCAATTGAAAAATATTTCAGGTATTTTGAAAAAAAATCATATCAGCAGGCTAACCGAATAGGGGTAATGTCTGATAAGAATCTTGAGATATTTCGTCAGACCAATAAAGGTTATCCGTGCGAAGTTTTACGTAATTGGGCCTCAATGACTCCTGTGTCTGTCAGCGATGATTATCATTCACTTCGTCAAAAATACGATCTAAAAGATAAAGTTATTTTTTTCTATGGCGGTAATATTGGGCATGCTCAGGATATGGCAAACTTAATGCGCCTTGCGCGTAATATGATGAGTTATCATGATGCTCATTTTCTGTTTATAGGGCAGGGTGATGAAGTTGACCTGATAAAATCTCTTGCTGCAGAATGGAATTTAACTAATTTCACTCATCTACCTTCAGTGAACCAGGAAGAGTTTAAATTAATTTTATCTGAAGTTGATGTTGGCCTATTCTCCCTTTCATCTCGCCATTCTTCGCATAATTTCCCCGGGAAATTACTAGGGTATATGGTTCAATCAATCCCGATCCTTGGGAGTGTGAATGGCGGCAATGATTTAATGGATATAATTAATAAGCACAGGGCCGGTTTTATTCATGTTAATGGTGAAGATGATAAACTGTTTGAATCTGCACAATTGCTTCTTAGTGATTCAGCTTTAAGAAAACAGTTAGGTCAGAACGCTAATGTGTTGTTAAAGTCTCAATTTTCGGTTGAATCGGCGGCACATACTATCGAAGTCCGACTGGAGGCAGGAGAATGCGTTTAGTTGATGACAATATTCTGGATGAACTTTTTCGCACTGCAGCAAATTCTGAACGTTTGCGCGCTCATTATTTATTGCACGCATCTCATCAGGAAAAGGTTCAACGTTTACTTATTGCATTTGTACGCGACAGCTATGTTGAACCCCATTGGCATGAGTTACCGCATCAGTGGGAAATGTTTGTCGTCATGCAAGGGCAACTAGAAGTTTGTTTGTATGAGCAAAATGGTGAGATCCAAAAAAAGTTTGTTGTTGGAGACGGTACGGGAATAAGCGTCGTGGAATTTTCCCCAGGAGATATACATAGTGTCAAATGCCTGTCACCAAAAGCCCTTATGTTAGAGATAAAGGAGGGGCCATTTGACCCACTGAAAGCTAAGGCTTTTTCTAAGTGGTTATAGGGCGATACACCACCGTTTATTCTTCTATCTTATTCTATACATGCTGGGTTACCATCTTAGCTTCTTCAAGCCGCGCAACCCCGCGGTGACCACCCCTGACAGGAGTAAACAATGTCAAAGCAACAGATCGGCGTAGTCGGTATGGCAGTGATGGGACGCAACCTTGCGCTCAACATCGAAAGCCGTGGTTATACCGTCTCTATTTTCAACCGTTCCCGTGAAAAGACGGAAGAAGTGATTGCCGAAAATCCAGGCAAGAAACTGGTTCCTTACTATACGGTGAAAGAGTTCGTTGAATCTCTTGAAACGCCTCGTCGCATCCTGTTAATGGTGAAAGCAGGTGCAGGCACGGATGCTGCTATTGATTCCCTGAAACCATATCTCGATAAAGGCGATATCATCATTGATGGTGGTAATACCTTCTTCCAGGATACCATTCGTCGTAACCGCGAGCTTTCTGCAGAAGGCTTTAACTTCATCGGTACGGGTGTTTCCGGTGGTGAAGAGGGCGCGCTGAAAGGACCTTCCATTATGCCTGGTGGGCAGAAAGAAGCCTATGAACTGGTTGCACCTATCCTGACAAAAATCGCCGCCGTGGCTGAAGATGGCGAACCGTGCGTTACCTATATTGGTGCTGATGGCGCAGGTCACTATGTGAAGATGGTTCACAACGGTATTGAATATGGTGATATGCAACTGATTGCTGAAGCCTATTCTCTGCTGAAAGGTGGTCTGAATCTCTCTAACGAAGAACTGGCACAGACCTTTACCGAGTGGAATAACGGTGAATTGAGCAGCTACCTGATCGACATCACTAAAGACATCTTCACCAAAAAAGATGAAGGCGGTAACTACCTGGTTGATGTGATCCTGGATGAAGCAGCGAACAAAGGTACGGGTAAATGGACCAGTCAGAGCGCGCTGGATCTCGGCGAACCGCTGTCGCTGATTACTGAGTCTGTGTTTGCTCGTTATATCTCTTCTTTGAAAGAGCAACGCGTTGCCGCGTCGAAAGTACTGTCTGGTCCGCAAGCGCAGCCAGCAGGCGATAAAGCAGAGTTTATCGAAAAAGTTCGCCGTGCGCTTTATCTGGGTAAGATTGTTTCTTACGCGCAGGGCTTCTCGCAGTTACGTGCGGCGTCTGAAGAGTACAACTGGGATCTCAATTATGGTGAAATCGCGAAGATCTTCCGTGCCGGTTGTATCATTCGTGCTCAGTTCCTGCAGAAAATCACGGATGCTTACGCCGAAAATCCGCAGATCGCTAACCTGCTGTTAGCCCCATACTTTAAGAAAATTGCCGACGATTACCAGCAAGCTCTGCGTGATGTTGTTGCTTATGCGGTGCAGAACGGCATTCCAGTACCTACCTTCTCTGCAGCGGTTGCTTATTATGACAGCTATCGTGCCGCAGTACTGCCTGCAAACCTGATCCAGGCGCAGCGTGACTATTTCGGTGCGCATACCTATAAGCGTATTGATAAAGAAGGTGTATTCCACACCGAATGGCTGGATTAATCTGATTTAATCAGTAATAAACTAAGGCCCGGCATTTATCGCCGGGCTTTTTTTTGCTATCAATCTTATTGATTTAATTTCATTGCTTAATACTAACTTAATAAATAGCAGCTATTCTTATAAAGAAAATCTGAAATGTTTTTCGTTTCGTTGACCAGACATCATCGTGGCGTTAAAACTTTTAACTCTTATCAGGGTGCTAAAAACATCATGATTCATAGTTAAGTTAATTCTGAGAGCATGAAATGAAAATCACCATTTCCGGAACCGGTTATGTTGGCCTGTCTAATGGGCTCTTAATCGCACAAAATCATAATGTTGTAGCATTAGATATTTTACCATCTCGCGTTGCAATGCTAAATGATCGGATATCTCCTATTGTTGATAAAGAAATTCAACAATTTTTGCAATCAGATAAAATACGTTTTAATGCCACGTTAGATAAAAAAGAAGCCTACCGTAATGCTGATTATGTAATCATCGCAACCCCGACCGACTATGATCCTAAAACCAATTATTTCAATACATCTAGCGTAGAATCTGTAATTAAAGATGTTACAGAAATAAACCCTTATGCAGTAATGATTATTAAGTCCACGGTTCCGGTAGGTTTTACGGCCGCGATGCAAAAAAAATTCAGGACTGAAAACATCATCTTCTCCCCTGAATTCCTCCGAGAAGGCAAAGCCCTTTACGATAACCTTCATCCTTCCCGTATTGTGATAGGTGAACGTTCTGAACGTGCACAGCGTTTTGCCGCGTTATTACAGGAAGGGGCGATTAAGCAAAATATCCCGATTCTGTTTACTGATTCAACAGAAGCAGAGGCCATTAAACTTTTTGCCAATACTTACCTTGCCATGCGCGTGGCGTACTTCAACGAGTTGGATAGTTATGCAGAAAGCCTGGGGTTGAACAGCCGTCAAATCATTGAAGGTGTTTGTCTTGATCCGCGTATCGGCAACCATTACAACAATCCATCATTTGGTTACGGTGGTTACTGTTTGCCGAAAGATACCAAGCAGCTTCTGGCAAATTACCAGTCTGTGCCAAACAACATCATTTCTGCGATCGTTGAAGCTAACCGTACTCGCAAAGACTTTATTGCCGATGCTATCTTGTCGCGTAAACCAAAAGTTGTAGGGATATATCGCCTAATTATGAAGAGCGGTTCAGATAACTTCCGTGCGTCTTCCATTCAGGGGATCATGAAGCGTATCAAAGCTAAGGGGGTAGAAGTGATTATCTATGAACCGGTAATGAAGGAAGAAATGTTTTTCAATTCTCGTCTGGAACGTGATCTCGCGACTTTTAAGCAACAGGCTGATGTCATCATCTCTAATCGAATGTCAGAAGAGCTTAAAGATGCAGCAGACAAGGTCTACACCCGCGATCTTTTCGGTAGTGACTAACTATTTGTAATCATATGATTTTTGGCGGTAGCTGGTATCTATGTTCATGTAACAATTCATTATATTTATTGTTTATCCTATGGCATTCATACGGATTATCGCTAAACTATGGCGACCTGAAATTTTCCGTCTGTTAGGGTAATGATGAAAGTTGAAAATAATAATATTTCTGGGCACAACAATGACCCGGAACAGATTGATTTAATTGATTTACTGGTGCAACTGTGGCGCGGGAAGGTGACCATTATCGCCACAATCATTGTGGCTATCGTGTTGGCTATTGGATACCTGGCAGTAGCGAAAGAGCAATGGACGTCAACAGCCATTGTCACTCAACCTGATGTGGGGCAAATTGCCGGCTATAACAATGCCATGAATGTAATTTATGGCCAGGCTGCGCCAAAAGTAGCTGATTTACAGGAGGCGTTGATTGGGCGCTTCAGTTCTGCTTTCTCTGCATTAGCTGAAACGCTGGATAATCAGGAAGAACGCGAAAAACTGACCATCGAGCCCGCTGTTAAAAACCAGCCGTTACCGTTAGCTGTTTCTTATGTTGGGAAAACTGCGGCGGAGGCACAGAAAAAGCTGGCTGAATACATTCAACAAGTTGATGACCGAGTGAATGAAGAGCTGGAAAAGGACCTGAAGGATAATATTGCACTGGGCATGAAAACCTTGCAGGATTCCCTGAAAACTCAGGAAGTGGTGGCTCAGGAGCAAAAAACGCTGCGTATCCGCCAGATTCAGGAAGCGTTGCAGTATGCGAATCAGGCGCAGGTAACAAAGCCGCAGATTCAGCAAACTGGTGAAAATATTACTCAGGACACGTTGCTTTTGTTAGGTAGTGAAGCACTGGAGTCGATGATTAAGCACGAAGCGACTCGTCCGCTTGTGTTTTCACCGAACTACTACCAGACTCGTCAAAACCTGCTGGATATCGAAAGCCTGAAGGTTGATGATCTTGATATTAACGCTTACCGTTATGTCATGAAACCGTCGTTACCTATTCGTCGCGATAGCCCGAAGAAAGCAATTACCTTGATTCTGGCTGTGTTGCTGGGCGGCATGGTTGGCGCGGGGATTGTGCTGGGACGTAATGCGCTGCGTAATTACAACGCGAAATAATCTTATAGCTTTAAGTAAAAAGGGCAGGGTGGTAACACCTTGCCCTTTTTTGTTACCGGATGCGATGCTGGCGCATCTTATCCAGCCTACGTGTGCAGAGCGAATAGTAGGCCCGATAAGCTTGCGCATCGGGCAATGGCTCCGGATGCGACAACAACATCGCATCCGGTCAGCCCGCAACTCACTGATGCCGTTTGCGCAGGTTTTCAATCACCGCCGTTAAATCCAGATCCTGATCCTGCAACAGCACCAGCAGGTGATACATCAAGTCAGACGCCTCGTTGGTCAGTTCGAAGCGGTCATGTACCGTCGCTGCCAGTGCAGTTTCCACGCCTTCTTCGCCCACTTTCTGCGCAATGCGCTTAGTGCCGCTGGCATACAATTTGGCTGTATAGGAGGTTTCCGGATCGGCAGATTTACGTTCGGCGAGCAGTTGTTCCAGTTGATACAGGAATAGCCACTGGTGAGCGGTGTTGCCGAAGCAGCTGCTGGTGCCTTTATGGCAGGTCGGGCCGATGGGATTCGCTAGTACCAGTAACGTGTCGTTGTCGCAGTCCGGGGCAATACTCACCACATTGAGGAAATTGCCCGACGTTTCGCCTTTGGTCCACAGTCGCTGTTTAGTGCGCGAGAAGAAGGTGACTTTGCCGCTTTCGATGGTTTTGTCTAAGGCTTCCGGGTTCATGTAGCCCAGCATTAACACTTCGCCGGATACCGCATGTTGCACAATCACCGGCATCAGTCCGTCGGTTTTTTCCCAGTCCAGTTCGCGACGTTGTTGTTCTGTTAACATATCCTGATCTCCACGCCCTGTGTTGCCAGGTACGCTTTTAATTCACCAATATTGATTATTTGTTTGTGGAATACGGAAGCCGCCAGCGCGCCGTCAACGTCGGCATCGCGGAAGGCTTCGAGGAAGTGTTCCATGGTGCCTGCGCCACCGGAGGCAATCAGTGGAACGTGGCACACTTCACGCACTTTTTTCAGTTGCTCGAGGTCGTAACCGTTACGCACGCCGTCCTGATTCATCATGTTCAGGACGATTTCTCCGGCACCGCGTTTTTGCACTTCCTCTACCCAGTCGAGCGTTTCCCATTGAGTAACGCGGGTGCGGCTTTCATCGCCGGTATATTGATTCACATGATATTTACCGGTTTCGGCGTCGTACCAGGTATCAATACCGACCACAATACACTGCACGCCAAAGCGATCCGCCAGCCGTGTAATTAACGTCGGGTCCGCCAGCGCAGGAGAGTTGATAGAGATTTTATCCGCGCCAAAGGAAAGAATTTTCGCGGCGTCATCCAGCGATTTAATTCCTCCCGCAACGCAGAACGGAATGTCGATCACTTCTGCCACGCGAGATACCCAGCTTTTATCTACCACACGTCCATCACTGGAGGCGGTAATATCGTAGAACACCAGTTCGTCTGCACCTTCCTCGGCGTAGCGTTTTGCCAGCGGCACGATATCGCCAATGATTTCATGGTTGCGAAACTGTACGCCTTTCACCACCTGACCATCACGAACGTCGAGACACGGAATTATGCGTTTTGCCAGCATGCGATGGCCTCCTTCACGGTGAATTTACCTTCCAGCAATGCACGACCAACTATTACGCCGCGCACGCCAGTACCACGCAGGGTTGCCACATCATCAATGTCGCCAATACCGCCGGAGGACTGAAATGCCACTTGCGGATATTTGGCGCACACTTCTTCATATAAAGAGACGTTAGAACCTGCCAGCGTGCCGTCGCGCGAGATATCGGTACACAGCACATGTTTCAGTCCGACGGGCAGATAGGTTTCCACCAGTTGTTCCAGTGACACGCCCGAGTTCTCTTGCCAGCCGCTGACCGCCACCTGCTTGTTGCCTTGCTCGTCAATGCGAACATCCAGTGCCAGCACCAGCGCGTCGGCACCGAAGCGTTCAAACCAGCCTTTTACTATTTCTGGTGATTTCACTGCGGTGGAGCCGACCACCACACGCGCAACGCCTGCTTCCAGTAACGCCGCTACGTCTTCTTCACTACGCACACCGCCACCGACCTGCACAGGGACGTTAACGCCCGCGACCAAGGTTTTAATCAGCGGGATTTGACGTTTAGCCGGATCTTTTGCCCCAGTCAGATCCACCAGGTGCAGCACTTCAGCACCTTGTGAGGCGTAATCCTGTAAGCGAGGCAGCGGGTCGTTACCATAATCGCGCTGTTTGCCGTAATCGCCCTGATGGAGACGCACCACGGTGCCGTCGATTAAATCTAATGCCGGAATAATCATCACATCTCCAGGAAGTTTTTCAGCAACTTAGCGCCAGCAGCTCCGGAGCGTTCCGGGTGGAACTGAACGCCGTAGAAGTTATCTTTTTGTACCGCAGCGGTAAACGGTTCGCCGTAATTACATTGGGCGATGGTCCACGGATTGACCGGCATTGCGTAGCTGTGAACAAAGTAAAAGTACGCGCCGTCTTCAATCCCCTGAAACAGGCGGTTGCCTGCCTGCGGGTAAACGCGGTTCCAGCCCATATGCGGCAGTGGCAGACCAAAGTCGGTCATTTTCGGCACGTCTTCGTCGATGATGCCCAGCAAATCGACGCCGTTGCTCTCTTCGCTGCGCCGCCCCAGCAGTTGCATCCCTAAGCAGATGCCCAGCACCGGTTGGGTACAAGCTTTGATGAGATCAAACAGCTCGCGCTCACGCACCTGATTCATCGCTGCTTGTGCGGTGCCAACGCCGGGTAAAAATAGTTTATCGGCCAGCAACACTACGTCCGGGTCGCGGCTGACTTTTGGTTCATAACCGTGACGCGCAATTGCCGACTTCACCGAGTTCAGGTTGGCGCAGCCGGTATCAAGGATCACCACGTTCATTACAACACTCCTTTTGACGAGGGCAGGGTGTCGCCTTCCACGCGGATGGCCTGGCGCAGGGTGCGACCAAAGGCTTTGAACAGGCTCTCTACACGGTGGTGATCGTTTTTACCTTTAGTTTTCAGGTGCAACGTCACGCCCATGGTGTAAGAGAGTGAACGGAAGAAGTGCTCGATCATCTCGGTGCTGAGATCGCCCACGCGCTGGTAGGTAAATTCAGCTTTATATTCCAGGTGCGGGCGACCAGAGATATCCAGTGCGCAGCGGGCAAGGCATTCGTCCATCGGCAGCACAAAACCAAAGCGGCAAATACCGCGTTTGTCGCCAAGAGCAATTTTTAACGCTTCGCCCAACGCCAGACCGGTATCTTCGACGGTGTGGTGATCGTCGATATAGAGGTCGCCTTTGACGTTGATTTCCATACGGAAACCGCCGTGGGTAGCGATCTGATCCAGCATGTGATCAAAGAAGCCAACGCCGGTGTTAATCTTGCTGCCACCTTCGCGATCCAGCCACACCTGGACGTCAATTTGCGTCTCTTTGGTGTTGCGCACTACATGGGCGTAACGGTCTCGTTTAGTGAGTTGCTCGCCAATCATCGGCCAGTTCAGGGTTTCGCGGTCGTAGCGTAAACCATTAATGCCCATGTTTTCAGCCAGTTGAATATCGGTCGCGCGATCGCCAATCACATAACTATTGGCGCGATCCATCGCTTGCTCAGCCAGGTAACGCTCCACCAGTTTTACTTTCGGCTTACGGCAGTCGCACTCATCGGCGGGCAGGTGCGGGCAAATCAGCACTTCATCAAACTGCACGCCTTGCGAGGTGAAGATCTGCATCATCAGGTTGTGCGGGCCATCGAAATCCGCCTGCGGGAAACTTTGTGTTCCCAGACCATCCTGATTAGTGATCATCACCAGCTTGTAGCCCGCTTTTTGCAGCTTCAGCAGCTCCGGGATCACACCCGGTTCAAAGGCGAGTTTGTCAAAACGGTCCACCTGAAAATCACTCGGCGGTTCGCTAATCAGGGTTCCATCGCGATCGATAAAAAGATACTTCTGACTCATCAAACTTGCTCCGCACGTAAGGCGTCAATGACGCGCTGGCTTTCTTCACGGGTTCCGACGGTAATTCGCAGGCAGCCGCTTAAAGAGGGTTGTTTATTCTGATCACGTAAGATAATGCCCTGATCCCACAAAGATTTAAACACTGCGCTGGAGGCTTTAAAGCGCGCCAGAATGTAATTGGTTTCAGAGTCAAAAACCTGCTCCACGCAGGAGATTTCTTTCAGTGCGGCAATCAGATATTCGCGTTCTGCAATAATTTGCGCCACCCGCTCACGCATGGCGATAATTCCCTGCGGGCTTAACGCCTGGGCCGCAATGTCGGCAACCGGCGTCGAGAGCGGGTAGGGGGCGATCACTTTCATCAGCAGGTTGATGACTTCTTCGTTTGCCAGCGTAAATCCGCAACGAAGCCCCGCCAGAGCAAAAGCTTTCGACAGTGTGCGCAAAATAGCCAGGTGAGGATATTCCGCCAGCCAGCCAGCCAGCGATGCCTGCGGGCAAAACTCGATATAGGCTTCATCGGCAACCACAATGGCTTTTCCGCGGGTTAACTCCAGCAGAGTGCGAAAATCTTGCGGATTGATCAGTTGCCCGGTGGGGTTATTGGGGCTGCAAACATAAACCACTTTTACGCCGTCCAGCTTGTCGGAAATGCCCTGTAAGTCCAGTTGCCAGTTGTCCAGCGTCGGCACTGTGCGGCACTCGACGCCAATGGTTTCGGCGCTGACGCTGTACATGCCGTACGTTGGCGGGCAGTAGAGGATGGCGTCTTTACCTGGTTCGCAAAAAGCGCGAATCAGCAGTTCAATACCTTCGTCCGCGCCACGGCTGACCAGCACCTGTTCCGGTTTTACGCCTGCATACTGCGCGTAATTTTCAATCACCGCTTTTGGCTGACATTCCGGGTAGCGGTTGAGCGTTTGCTGAGTAAGCTGAAACTCCACGGCTGTGGGATATTCGTTGGCGTTCAGCCAGACGTCGCCATTACCGCCCAGACGACGCGCCGACTGATACGGCGTCAGGTTGCGGACGTTTTCACGCGCTAAATCGGTAATAGTCACGGTGCTCATGCTTGCTCCTTAAGGGCGTTAACACGCAAAGTAACGGCATTTTTATGGGCAGTCAGGCGCTCGGCGGCGGCCAGTGTTTCAATGGTCGAAGCCAGCGCGGAGAAACCTTCTTTCGACAGTTCCTGCACGGTCATGCGCTTCTGAAAATCTGCCAGCCCGAGGCTGGAACAGGTGGCGGTGTAACCGTAAGTGGGCAGCACGTGGTTGGTGCCAGAGGCGTAATCACCTGCCGATTCCGGTGACCAGTCACCAAGAAATACCGAACCGGCGCTGGTGATGCCTTCGACCAGTTCGCGGGCGTTGCGGGTCTGAATAATCAGGTGCTCCGGGCCGTACTGGTTGGAGATCTCTACGCATTGCGCTAAATCTTTAGTCACGATCAGGCGGCTGGCGCTCAGTGCCTGACGTGCGGTTTCAGCTCTCGGCAGTTCCGCCAGCTGGCGTTCGACAGCTTCGGCAACGCGACGCGCCATATCAGCATCGGGCGTCAGTAAAATCACCTGTGAGTCCGGGCCGTGTTCAGCCTGGGAGAGCAAATCAGAAGCCACGAAATCTGGCGTAGCGCCGCTGTCGGCAATGACCAACACTTCCGACGGGCCTGCGGGCATATCGATAGCCGCACCGTCCAGACGCTGGCTCACCTGGCGTTTTGCCTCGGTGACAAAGGCGTTGCCCGGCCCGAAGATTTTGTCCACTTTCGGCACAGATTCAGTACCAAACGCCAGCGCGGCAATGGCCTGTGCGCCGCCGACGTTAAACACGTCCTGCACACCGCACAGCTGCGCCGCGTAAAGGATCTCATCGGCAATCGGCGGCGGTGAGCACAGCACCACTTTATTGCAAGCTGCAATACGCGCCGGAGTCGCCAGCATTAATACCGTTGAGAAGAGCGGGGCGGAGCCGCCAGGAATATACAAACCAACCGAAGCCACCGGGCGCGTTACCTGCTGGCAACGCACGCCTGGCTGAGTTTCTACATCTACCGGCGGCAGTTTTTGCGCAGTGTGGAAGGTTTCAATATTCTTTACTGCTACCGCCATCGCCTGTTTTAGCTCGTCGCTCAGGCGTTCGCTGGCGGCGGCAATTTCCTCAGCAGACACCTTCAGCGCGGTAACCGTGGTTTTATCAAACTTCGCGCTGTATTCACGCAGGGCCTCATCGCCACGCGTTTTCACGTTATCGAGAATATCGTTAACAGTGCGGGTAATGCTTTCAGAAGCGGAGATCGCCGGGCGCATTAACAGCTGGTGTTGTTGCTCCGCAGTACAGCTATTCCAGTCAATGATTGTGTTAAAGCTCATGGCGATCACTCCATCATCTTCTCAATCGGCAGGACCAGAATTGAACTGGCACCCAGCGCTTTCAGTTTTTCCATCGTTTCCCAGAACAGGGTTTCGCTACTGACCATGTGCATCGCTACGCGCTGTTGGTCACCCGCCAGCGGCAGAATAGTTGGGCGTTCGGCACCTGGCAGCAGGGCGATAACTTCATCCAGACGTTCGGTTGGTGCGTGCATCATGATGTATTTTGATTCGCGCGCCTGGATCACGCCCTGAATACGAGTCAGCAGTTTGTCGATCAGTTGCTGTTTGGATTCTTCCATTTTGCCATCGCGCTGGATAAGGCAGGCTTTCGAGCGGTAGATAACTTCGACTTCGCGCAGGCCGTTTGCTTCCAGCGTGGCACCGGTGGAAACCAGATCGCAAATCGCATCCGCCAGTCCGGCGCGCGGGGCGACTTCAACAGAACCGTTCAGTAAGCAGGATTTAAAAGAGATGCCTTTCTGGTCGAGATAACGCTTGAGCAGGTGAGGATAAGAGGTGGCGATACGTTTACCGTTTAAGGAGAGCGGACCGTCCCAGGCTTCATCAACCGGCGTTGCCAGCGAAAGGCGGCAGCCGCCGAAATCCAGACGACGCAGGGTAAAGTAGCGCGGATCTTCACCCTGGGCGCGGCGGTTAAGCAGTTCTTCTTCCAGCACGTTTTCGCCGATAATCCCAAGGTCTACCACGCCGTCCATCACCAGACCGGGAATGTCGTCGTCACGCACGCGCAGAATATCAATCGGCATGTTTTCTGCCATCGCGATCAGGCGCTGGGTGTGAAGATTGATTTTAATGCCACAGCGCGCCAGCAATTCGCGTGAGTCATCACTTAAACGTCCTGATTTCTGCATAGCTATGCGTAAACGAGTGTTGTCTGTCATTTTTTTATTCCTCTTTAAACCTGTCTGAACCGTTATCAACCGCGCAATAAAAAAGCCCCCGGAAGGTGATCTTCCGGGGGCTTTCTCATGCGTTCATGCACCGCTGGAAGATCTGAATGTCTTCCAGCACACATCGCCTGAAAGACTAGTCAGGATGATGGTGATGATGGTGGTGTTTAAATTGAACGCGTGTCATAAAAATCTCTGTGAATGTTTATTCAACTGATGTCTTTTAACCTAAACCACTTTCACGTTAGAAAGCAAGGGCTTTTTTATATATTTTATGGCGATGGATTTGTTTAATGAATGAGCGGGGAAAGGAGGGTGCCTGGAGTGACTACGTTAGAAAAAAAATCGTGAAAATATGTCTTTAAAACCCTCAAGAACATTGTGTTCTGTAACTAAAGTGGGCTTTGTTCATGCCGGATGCGGCGTGAACGCCTTATCTGGTCTACAAATGTTGCCGAAATTCAATATATTGATGTTTTTGTAGGACTGATAAGCGGAGCGCATCAGGCAATGGTATATTTGCTAACAGTTTTGATTCATTCATAGAATGAATTGTCAGTTTTGATACGCTGGCGTAGCCTTATAGATCTAAGGTGTATCAGGAGAAAACGGATGAAAAAGGTCGCAATTGTCGGGTTAGGGTGGTTAGGCATGCCGCTGGCGATGTCACTTTCAGCGCGAGGCTGGCAAGTCACCGGGAGTAAAACTACACAAGATGGCGTAGAAGCGGCCCAAATGAGTGGGATTGATAGCTATCTGCTTCGCATGGAGCCCGAATTAGTTTGCGATTCTGACGATCTGGATGCCCTGATGGATGCTGACGCGCTGGTCATTACGCTTCCGGCACGTCGTAGCGGCCCCGGCGATGAGTTCTATTTACAAGCAGTACAGGAGCTAGTGGATAGTGCACTGGCTTATCACATTCCCCGCATTATTTTTACCAGTTCAACATCTGTTTACGGTGATGCGCAAGGCACAGTGAAAGAAAACACCCCGCGTAATCCGTTGACCAACAGTGGACGAGTATTAAAAGAACTCGAAGACTGGTTGCACAACTTACCTGGTACGTCGGTCGATATTCTGCGTCTTGCGGGTCTGGTCGGGCCAGGGCGTCATCCCGGACGTTTCTTTGCCGGAAAAACCGCGCCAGACGGTGAACATGGTGTGAATTTAGTCCATTTAGAAGATGTTATTGGCGCTATCACTCTGTTGTTACAGGCACCTAAAGGCGGACACATCTATAATATATGTGCGCCAGCTCACCCTGCGCGTAATGTTTTCTATCCGCAGATGGCCCGTTTACAGGGGCTGGAACCTCCGCAATTCAGAAATAGTCTGGACAGCGGCAAAGGTAAAATTATTGATGGGAGTCGGATCTGTAATGAGCTGGGCTTTGAATACCAGTATCCCGATCCGCTGGTAATGCCGCTGGAGTAAACCATCACGCCAGCAGGACGCCGCATACACTGCAAGGGGGCGTGTATGAAACCACTGCTGGATGTGTTGATGATCCTCGATGCCTTAGAAAAAGAGGGCAGTTTTGCGGCGGCGTCGGCCAAACTCTATAAGACGCCGTCCGCTCTGAGTTACACCGTTCACAAGCTGGAAAGCGACCTTAATATTCAATTACTCGATCGCAGCGGTCACCGCGCTAAATTTACCCGTACCGGAAAGATGTTATTAGAGAAAGGGCGGGAAGTTCTCCACACTGTCCATGAACTGGAAAAACAAGCGATCAAACTCCATGAAGGTTGGGAAAACGAACTGGTGATTGGTGTTGATGATACCTTTCCCTTTTCACTGCTTGCGCCACTTATTGAAGCCTTTTATCAACATCACAACGTCACGCGTCTGAAGTTTATCAATGGCGTTCTGGGCGGTTCCTGGGAGGCCCTGACCCAGGGGAGGGCAGATATTATTGTTGGCGCTATGCATGAACCGCCAGCTTCCAGCGAATATGGTTTCTCTCGGTTGGGCGATCTGGAGCAAGTTTTCGCGGTTGCACCTCATCATCCGCTAGCTCTGGAAGAGGAACCGCTAAATCGCCGTATCATTAAACGCTATCGGGCGATTATTGTGGGTGATACTGCGCAGGCAGGCGCATCCACGGCGTCACAACTTCTCGATGAACAAGAGGCCATTACCGTATTTGATTTTAAAACCAAACTGGAATTGCAAATCAGTGGCCTTGGTTGCGGTTATTTACCGCGCTATCTGGCGCAACGCTTTCTCGATAGTGGCGCGTTAATTGAGAAAAAAGTAGTTGCGCAATCCCTCTTTGAACCCGTATGGATTGGATGGAATGAACAAACCGCAGGACTTGCAAGCGCATGGTGGCGTGATGAGATTTTAGCAAATAGTGCTATTGCCGGTGTTTATGCAAAATCTGATGACGGAAAATCAGCCATTTAAAGAAAAAATTATATGACAAGCCTCTCATTCTCTTGTCATTTACCCCCCATTTAGGCACAATGCGCCGCTGTCAAAAAATGACTAAAAACCGACGTTTCATCCGCGTCGGTTATTTTTTGCTTCAAACCAATCATTCATACCAAGAGGCCGGGCTTCGTACCGGATAGATATTTACTAAAAATCGACAGTTGTTGTCGCTGAGGAATCCAAAAAAATGGGGCAATTTTTTGCTTACGCGACGGTTATCACCGTAAAGGAGAATGACCATGTCGCATAACGTTACTCCAAACACCTCTCGCGTGGAATTGCGTAAAACGCTTACGTTAGTTCCGGTTGTAATGATGGGTCTTGCCTATATGCAGCCGATGACGCTGTTTGATACATTTGGTATCGTTTCAGGCCTCACGGATGGTCATGTGCCGACAGCCTATGCGTTCGCATTGATTGCGATCCTGTTTACGGCTCTGAGCTACGGGAAGCTGGTTCGCCGCTATCCTTCTGCTGGCTCTGCATACACTTACGCCCAGAAATCCATTAGCCCGACTGTCGGCTTTATGGTGGGTTGGTCTTCTCTGCTCGACTATTTGTTCGCGCCGATGATCAACATTCTGCTGGCAAAAATTTATTTTGAAGCTCTGGTGCCTTCCATTCCATCGTGGATGTTTGTGGTGGCGCTGGTGGCCTTTATGACCGCCTTTAACCTGCGTAGTCTGAAGTCCGTAGCGAACTTCAACACCGTAATTGTGGTGTTGCAGGTTGTGCTGATCGCGGTGATTCTGGGCATGGTAGTTTACGGCGTATTTGAAGGTGAAGGCGCTGGTACGCTGGCGAGCACTCGTCCGTTCTGGTCTGGTGATGCACATGTCATCCCGATGATCACTGGTGCGACGATTCTGTGCTTCTCCTTTACCGGCTTTGACGGCATCAGCAACTTGTCGGAAGAAACCAAAGATGCAGAGCGCGTGATTCCGCGTGCAATTTTCCTGACCGCGCTTATCGGCGGCATGATCTTCATCTTTGCAACTTACTTCCTGCAGCTGTACTTCCCGGATATCTCTCGCTTTAAAGATCCGGATGCGTCACAGCCTGAAATCATGCTGTATGTTGCGGGTAAAGCGTTCCAGGTCGGCGCGCTGATCTTCTCCACCATTACCGTACTGGCGTCCGGTATGGCGGCGCACGCAGGCGTAGCGCGTCTGATGTACGTAATGGGTCGTGACGGCGTGTTCCCGAAAAGTTTCTTCGGTTATGTACACCCGAAATGGCGTACTCCGGCAATGAACATTATCCTGGTTGGCGCGATTGCTCTGCTGGCAATCAACTTCGACCTGGTAATGGCAACGGCGCTGATTAACTTTGGTGCGCTGGTGGCGTTCACCTTCGTTAACCTGTCGGTTATCTCGCAGTTCTGGATCCGTGAGAAGCGTAACAAGACGCTGAAAGATCACTTCCAGTATCTGTTCCTGCCGATGTGTGGTGCGCTGACTGTTGGTGCGCTGTGGGTTAACCTGGAAGAAAGCTCGATGGTTCTGGGGCTGATCTGGGCGGCTATCGGTCTGATTTACCTGGCTTGCGTGACTAAGAGCTTCCGTAACCCGGTTCCGCAGTACGAAGACGTTGCATAATCTTTAAAGCCGGATGACATAATCATCCGGTAAGTCACTAAAAGCCGGAGTGTAGTCCATAACACTCCGGCTTTTTCGTATCAGACGATCTCTTCGGCGTACTGCCAAAGCGACTTTAACAACGTTACTTTCTCTTTATCATCGGCATACTGTTGGGCCAGCATCTGCAGTTCCTCAGCATAGCTTTGGAGGAACTCTGGAGTGAAGACCTGGCGGCGATGCTCCAGCCAGCGTTGCTGCTCGGCGTAATCCAGCGTCCCCGGGAAGTTACGCGCCCGATAATTGAACAACAGTTTCTCAATACGTTTATCAACAAAGGTGATATCCAGTGCCGGTAAATTACGGGGCTCGGTTTCGAGGACGATTTTCATTGCTGCGCGATCGGCGTCACTGAAAAAGCCATTATAAAGCTGGGCATCGACGTTATCTGAAGGGGTAAATGGTTCGGCTTCAGCAAATATCGCCACCACTTTTTCGCGGACTTGCGGGTTTTCACGCAGAATTTTCAGGTTATCGAGACAATGCTGACGATTAATTCCCAACCTGTCGGCATCTTCCGGGCGCAGCGTATTCGCCTGCGCCAGTACCGGGCATTTATTAATATGCACCAGCTTAACCGGAACTGCGGCGTTATCACCCAAATCGGCTTTTGCGGTATACAGACGCTCGCGCAGCGTGTCGCTGTCCAGCTCCAGGAGTGGCGAGATATCTCCCGCCAGATCCACCATAATCACGGCATTGCGATTTTCAGGATGCCACGCCAGTGGTGCCACCCAGCTGGTATTGCCGCGCCATGCGCCAAACATACCAGAAACATGCACCAGCGGTTTCATCTGCGGCACATCAATCAACGCCGTCAGTTTGTGCTTATTACGATGGGTAAAGAGATAATCAAACAGGCGTGGTTGCCGCGTTTTCACCAACTTCGCCATCGCAATAGTGGCGTACACATCGGCCATCGCATCGTGGGCGTTGCTATGCTCAATACCATTAGCTTTGGTTAAATGTTCAAGTCGAAAGCTTGGTAAACCATCTTCATTTTCAGGCCAGTTGATCCCCTCCGGGCGCAGGGCATAACAGGCACGCATCACGTCCAGCAGATCCCAGCGAGAGTTATCATGCTGCCAGCTCCAGGCATAGGGATCGTAGAAATTACGATAAAAGATATTGCGCGTAACTTCGTCGTCAAAACGCACATTGTTGTAACCAAGAATACAGGTCTTCGGTACGGTAAAAAGCGAGTGAATTCGTGCGGCAAAGGCAGCTTCGTTTTCCCCTTTCGCACGCGCTTCCTGCGGAGTGATGCCGGTAATTAACACCGCCTCTGGCTGGGGTAAATAATCATCCGCAGGCTTACAGTAAAAGACTTCAGGTTCGCCGATAATATTGAATTCGCTGTCAGTGCGAATGGCGGCAAACTGTGCAGGGCGATCTAACGCGGGGTGCGTGCCAAAGGTTTCGTAATCATGAAACAAAAAGGTAGATTGTTGCTTACCGTCATTCATCGTTAGGTTAAATCCGTTATTTCTGTTGTATGCCAGAGTATCAAATATCACCGTGCTAATCAGCTTTAGCGCGATATTTTGGCTGCGAGTGGAAACAGATAATGTCAGATTAAAATGAGATAAATGTCACATTTTCTTGCACTTTATTCCAGCCAGTTCATCAGGATTTCCGTAAAAAGAACAGCTATTGGAAACACCTGAGGATTTGCTGTTGAAACGCCGTCTTATTATTGCTGCTTCTTTGTTCGTTTTTAATTTATCGTCTGGTTTTGCGGCGGAAAATATTCCCTTTTCACCCCAACCTCCGGAGATTCATGCGGGGTCATGGGTATTGATGGATTACACAACCGGACAGATCCTCACGGCGGGTAATGAGCACCAACAACGTAACCCTGCCAGCCTGACTAAGCTAATGACGGGCTATGTCGTCGATCGCGCTATCGATAGCCATCGCATAACACCGGACGATATTGTCACTGTGGGGCGCGATGCGTGGGCGAAAGATAATCCGGTCTTTGTCGGCTCTTCATTGATGTTTTTGAAAGAGGGCGATCGCGTATCGGTACGTGATTTAAGCCGTGGATTAATTGTGGATTCCGGCAATGACGCCTGTGTGGCGCTTGCGGATTATATTGCCGGGGGGCAACGGCAGTTCGTCGCAATGATGAACAATTACGCTGAAAAGTTGCATTTACAGGATACCCATTTTGAAACGGTACACGGTCTGGATGCGCCGGGGCAGCATAGCTCGGCCTATGATTTAGCCGTGCTTTCTCGCGCCATCATCCACGGCGAACCTGAGTTTTACCATATGTACAGCGAAAAAAGCCTTACCTGGAACGGCATTACCCAGCAAAACCGAAACGGGCTATTGTGGGATAAAACCATGAACGTTGACGGCCTGAAAACCGGGCATACATCCGGGGCCGGGTTTAATCTCATTGCTTCGGCTGTGGATGGGCAGCGTCGTCTCATTGCAGTGGTAATGGGGGCTGACAGCGCAAAAGCTCGCGAAGAAGAGGCAAGAAAATTACTGCGTTGGGGGCAACAAAATTTTACCACGGTGCAAATTTTGCACCGTGGTAAAAAGGTTGGTACGGAACGCATCTGGTATGGTGATAAAGAAAACATCGCACTGGGAACGGAACAAGAATTCTGGATGGTGCTGCCGAAAACGGAGATCCCCAATATCAAAGCAAAATATACTCTTGATGGTAAAGAACTAACTGCGCCAATTGCTGCTCACAAGCGGGTAGGGGAAATTGAGCTTTACGACCGCGATAAATTGGTTGCGCACTGGCCACTGGTTACCCTGGAATCTGTCGGTGAAGGCGGTATGTTTTCCAGGTTGGGCGATTATTTCCACCATAAATCCTGACCTTTATTTATCGCAGACTGGCAGGAGTGCGAGTCTGCTCGCATAATCAACACTCATTCCTTGTGGTTTTAATATTGCAAAATACACTGTACAAAAAAACAGTGTATGTGGAGGCGTCATGAACTACGAGATTAAGCAGGAAGATAAACGTACCGTTGCAGGTTTCCATCTTGTTGGCCCGTGGGAACAAACGGTGAAGAAAGGTTTTGAGCAGTTGATGATGTGGGTAGACAACAAAAAAGTTGTACCTAAGGAATGGATCGCCGTCTATTACGATAACCCAGATGAAACACCCGCCGAAAAGTTACGTTGTGACACAGTGGTTTCCCTGGAGAACAATTTCACTCTACCGGAAAACAGTGAAGGTGTGATCCTGACGGAAATCTCCGGTGGACAATATGCGGTTGCCGTTGCCCGCGTAGAAGGCGATGATTTTTCTACGCCATGGTATCAGTTTTTTAATACTCTCTTGCAAGACAGTGCTTATCAGATGTCACCTAAGCCTTGTTTCGAAGTTTATCTTAATAACGGAGCGGAAGACGGCTATTGGGATATTGAAATGTATGTCGCAGTGCAGCCGAAAATGGGTTAATGCTGGTGCAACAGCAGGGTGTTAACCTGATTGCTTCGCTGTTTTTCGTCATGTAAAAGGGTAAAATTGGCCTTCAGATTACTGACAATCCCTTCGGGAATGTTCCTGATTACTGGTTGTAAGTCGGCTGGACAGCTGGTTTAGTGTCTGGCCGTTTATCCTTATTTTACGGAGTTGCAGCGTGCAAGCTGATAAGTGCCTTAGTCCGTTTGAAATTCGTGTGTACCGTCATTACCGTATCGTACATGGTACTCGTGTCGCGCTGGCATTCCTGCTGACTTTTCTCATTATTCGCCTGTTTACTATCCCGGAAAGCACCTGGCCGCTGGTCACTATGGTGGTGATCATGGGGCCTATCTCGTTTTGGGGTAACGTCGTCCCTCGTGCGTTCGAACGTATTGGCGGTACGGTGTTCGGCTCGATTTTAGGTCTTATAGCCCTGCAACTGGAGTTAATTTCGTTACCTCTGATGTTGGTCTGGTGCGCGGCGGCGATGTTCCTTTGCGGCTGGTTGGCGCTGGGCAAGAAACCTTATCAAGGCTTATTGATTGGTGTGACGCTGGCGATTGTTGTTGGTTCCCCGACAGGTGAAATTGATACGGCATTATGGCGAAGCGGCGATGTGATCCTCGGCTCTCTACTGGCAATGGTTTTTACTGGCATCTGGCCGCAGCGGGCCTTCATCCACTGGCGTATTCAACTGGCGAAAAGCCTTACCGAATATAACCGGGTCTATCAATCTGCATTTTCACCGAATCTACTGGAACGCCCGCATCTGGAAAGCCATCTGCAAAAACTCCTGGCTGATGCCGTGAAAATGCGTGGACTGATTGCACCCGCCAGCAAAGAGACCCGTATTCCAAAATCGATATATGAAGGTATCCAGACGATTAACCGTAATCTGGTTTGTATGCTGGAGCTGCAAATCAATGCTTACTGGGCAACGAGGCCCAGTCATTTCGTGCTATTGAATGCACAAAAACTGCGCGACACACAGCAAATGATGCAGCAAATAGTGCTGACTCTTGTTCATGCCCTGTACGAAGGCAATCCACAGCCGGTTTTTGCTAATACAGAAAAACTGAACGATGCTGTGGAAGAGTTGCGCCAGTTGCTCGCTGATCACCACGATCTGAAAGTCGTTGAGACGCCGATTTATGGCTATGTGTGGCTAAACATGGAAACGGCGCATCAACTGGAGTTGCTGTCAAATCTGATTTGTCGGGCTTTGCGCAAATAAAACCCGACCTTCATAATCAAATTGCTGCTGCTTCGATTCAGCAAGGATAAAGGGTATGATAGTGAATAGGGATAAAAGCATTGTCATCTGCGGCTGCTATGAGTAATGTTGGCCCTAATAAATAGCGGTTGCTTAAACGAATCCGACTCTCACATTATCAGGGGTATAAAAATGGAAACTACCAAGCCTTCATTCCAGGACGTGCTGGAATTTGTTCGTCTGTTCCGCCGTAAGAACAAGCTGCAACGTGAAATCCAGGACGTTGAGAAAAAGATCCGTGACAACCAGAAACGCGTCCTGCTGCTCGACAACCTGAGCGACTACATCAAACCTGGTATGAGCGTTGAAGCAATTCAGGGCATCATCGCCAGCATGAAAGGCGACTACGAAGATCGTGTTGATGACTACATCATCAAAAATGCTGAACTCTCCAAAGAGCGCCGCGATATCTCTAAAAAGCTGAAAGCCATGGGCGAAATGAAAAACGGCGAAGCGAAGTAATTTCTACTTTATTCAGTGAGGATTGCAAGGCAATCCTCACTGTTCATTGATTCTTTTCTTAGCGTCATAAGCCATCATTCCCATCTCATAACAGATTGAAATTTCTGACTTAACGACTGCCTTCTTCTGTATGCAATAAGGCAAGAAATTCTGCAACCCCGATGTTATTTACCGTGCTGGCCACTAACACCTTTCGTGCTCCGGCTTCCCGTAGCCCACATTCAGCGCCAGTGTGAGGGCGCTATCAAAATTGAAGTGGTCAACAAAAACTGATACCGGCGATTATTACTATCGCTGTGGAACATCACCCCGCCAGGCTTACCACGGGTTTCCCATGCCATTTCCAGCGCTTTCATGGTGAGCCTGCTGTCCGGCGAGAACGACATGGCCCAGCCCACTGGTTTTCTTGCGAACACGCAGTTGTTTGACCCATCTTGTCATTGTGGAAAGGCAGACATTCATAGCTTTGGCGGCATCTGCCACCGTGTAGTTCTGGTCAACAACCAGTTGAGCGGATTCGCGTTTAAACTCTGCGCTGAAATTTCTTTTTTTCATTGGAGCGCCTGTGTTGTTCTGAGGTGAGCGTATCACCTCTGTTCAGGTGGCCAAATTCAGTCAACCATTTCAGGTACGGCTGGTGAGGCTGTAGCGTTAATCCATTATCTGAATGAAATGTGTCAATTCAGAGAAACCGTTGCTAATGACACATTTTGTCGGTCGTTATCGCAGGGAAGTCGGGCTATTTCACAATTCCTTACGCATTCGTAATCGATTGAGAATGCTGGATTTTTATTTTTAATACGCGCAGTATTAATCGAAGAAATGTTATTACGGTCAGTAACAATGGAACATCCATTGTTCTGGTTAATGAATACCATCATACAATTGAATCGGGAGTCCGTATGATGATTTTGGTGACGGGGGGCGCACGGAGCGGGAAGAGCCGCCACGCAGAGGCGCTTATTGGGGATACACCACAGGTCCTGTATATCGCCACTTCGCAAGTCTTTGATGATGAGATGGCGGCACGGATTGAACATCATCGGCAAGGCCGCCCGGCGCACTGGCACACGGTGGAACGCTGGCAAAATCTTGATGAGTTAATTAACGCAGACATTAATCCGCAGTCTGCCGTATTGCTGGAATGCATTACGACAATGGTGACTAATCTTTTGTTTGAATATGGCGGCGATAAAGATCCTGAAAAATGGGATTATAACGCGATGGAGCAGGCGATTAATGGTGAGATTCAGTCGTTGATTGCCGCCTGTCAATGTAGTACTGCAAAGGTCGTATTAGTGACCAATGAAGTGGGCATGGGGATTGTGCCAGAGAATCGTCTGGCGCGACATTTTCGTGATATTGCCGGGCGGGTAAATCAGCAGTTGGCCGCTGCGGCAGATGAAGTATGGCTGGTGGTTTCGGGTATTGGAGTAAAAATCAAATGAGTAAATTATTTTGGGCGATGCTCTCTTTCATTACGCGTCTGCCTGTGCCGCGTCGTTGGTCTCAGGGGCTGGATTTTGAGCATTATTCTCGCGGTATCATTACTTTTCCTTTAATTGGTTTATTGCTTGGCGCGATTAGCGGACTGGTCTTCATGGTGTTGCAGGCATGGTGTGGCATACCGCTGGCGGCACTGTTTAGCGTACTTGTGCTGGCGCTGATGACCGGGGGATTCCACCTGGACGGCCTCGCCGATACCTGTGATGGCGTATTTTCTGCACGTAGCCGCGATCGCATGTTGGAAATCATGCGTGATAGCCGTTTAGGTACCCACGGCGGTCTGGCGCTGATTTTTGTGGTTGTGGCAAAGATTCTGGTGTTAAGCGAGTTGGCACTGCGTGGCGAACCGATCCTTACATCGCTGGCGGCGGCATGTGCGGTTAGCCGTGGGACAGCTGCATTGTTGATGTATCGTCATCGTTATGCCCGGGATGAAGGGCTTGGTAATGTGTTCATTGGCAAAATTGACGGGCGACAAACCTGCGTCACCGTCGGTTTAGCCGCTATTTTTGCTGCCGTATTATTACCAGGTATGCATGGTGTTGCTGCTATGGTGGTGACGATGGTGGCGATTTTCATCCTCGGTCAGCTTCTCAAACGGACTCTGGGCGGGCAAACCGGCGATACGCTGGGAGCAGCCATAGAGCTTGGTGAACTAGTCTTCCTGCTGGCACTGCTATAAAGAGACGTGACATGCAAACACTTGCCGATTTACTGAATACGATTCCTGCCATCGTTCCTGCCGCTATGTCGCGTGCACAACGGCATATTGACGGGTTACTCAAACCTGTTGGTAGCCTTGGAAGGCTGGAGGCGCTTGCCATACAACTGGCAGGAATGCCGGGGTTGAATGGCATACCGCATGTGGGCAAAAAAGCGGTACTGGTTATGTGTGCCGATCACGGCGTCTGGGAGGAAGGGGTCGCTATTTCCCCAAAAGAAGTGACAGCCATTCAGGCTGAAAATATGACCCGCGGAACAACTGGTGTGTGCGTGCTGGCTGCACAGGCGGGGGCTAAAGTTCACGTGATTGATGTTGGGATTGATACCGTTGAGCCTATCCCAGGGCTTATTAACATGCGTGTCGCAAGAGGCAGCGGTAGTATTGCCTCGGGCCCGGCAATGAGCCACTGTCAGGCTGAAGAGTTGCTTCTGGACGTCATACAATATACGCGCGAGTTAGCGAGAAATGGTGTCACTCTGTTTGGCGTGGGTGAACTGGGGATGGCAAATACCACACCGGCAGCAGCGATAGTTAGTACGATTACTGGTCGCGATCCTGAAGAAGTAGTCGGTATTGGCGCAAACCTGCCGGCAGATAAACTGGCTAATAAAGTTGATGTTGTTCGTCGGGCAATAACATTGAATCAACCGAATCCACTGGATGGTATTGATGTACTGGCCAAAGTAGGCGGGTTTGATTTGGTCGGAATGGCTGGCGTAATGTTAGGTGCCGCTTCCTGCGGTTTACCCGTGTTGCTGGATGGATTTCTTTCTTATGCCGCTGCACTTGCCGCCTGCCAGATGTCTCCTGCAATCAAACCGTATCTCATTCCTTCTCACCTGTCGGCAGAAAAAGGGGCGCGTATAGCGCTGTCGCATTTGGGGCTGGAGCCTTATCTCAATATGGAAATGCGTTTAGGTGAAGGGAGTGGCGCAGCGCTGGCGATGCCCATCATCGAAGCTGCCTGCGCGATATACAGCAACATGGGTGAACTTGCCGCCAGTAATATTGTTCTACCGCGGAAGATGACTTCTGAATTGAACAGTTAAAAACGAAAAGTCAGATAAAAGCTATACTTATCGGATAGCTTTCGCGACTTAGGAAAGGGACATGATGCGTCGTGTAAATATTCTTTGTTCATTTGTTCTGCTTTTTGCCAGCCATAATAGTCTGGCGGTAACTTATCCACTCCCTCCAGAAGGTAGCCGTTTAGTAGGACAACCATTGACAATAACGGTTCCTGATCACAATACCCAGCCACTGGAAACCTTTGCTGCACAGTACGGGCAAGGTCTGAGTAATATGCTGGAAGCGAATCCTGGTGCTGACGTTTTCTTACCAAAGTCTGGTTCGCAACTCACCATTCCGCAGCAACTGATTTTACCCGCTACTGTACGCAAGGGGATTGTGGTTAACGTCGCCGAGATGCGTCTTTATTACTACCCGCCGGACACAAATACTGTGGAAGTGTTTCCTATCGGCATCGGCCAGGCCGGGCGTGAAACGCCCCGCAACTGGGTAACTACTGTTGAACGTAAACAAGAAGCGCCAACCTGGACGCCAACGCCTAACACTCGGCGTGAATATGCGAAACGAGGGGAGAGCCTGCCAGCATTTGTCCCTGCGGGGCCCGATAATCCTATGGGGCTTTATGCTATTTATATTGGTCGGCTTTATGCCATCCACGGTACTAATGCCAATTTTGGTATTGGCTTACGGGTGAGTCAGGGCTGTATTCGTCTGCGCAATGATGACATAAAGTATTTGTTCGATAATGTTCCTGTCGGGACGCGCGTGCAAATCATCGATCAGCCGGTGAAATACACAACGGAACTTGATGGCCCAAAGTGGCTGGAAGTTCATGAACCGTTGTCGCGCAATCGGGCGGAATATGAGTCTGACAGAAAAGTGCCATTGCCGGTAACACCGTCATTGCAGGCGTTTATCAACGGACAAGAAGTTGATGTAAATCGCGCAAATGCAGCATTGCAACGTCGATCGGGAATGCCTGTGCAAGTTAATTCTGGGGCGAGGCAGATGTTTTAAAACAGTTGTTACGTAGAAAGCAAAAAGCCTGCTCGAAAGCAGGCTTTTTTGAATTTGGCTCCTCTGACTGGACTCGAACCAGTGACATACGGATTAACAGTCCGCCGTTCTACCGACTGAACTACAGAGGAATCGTGTGAACGGGGCGAATATTAATGGCAGCGTTCCGCGATGTCAAAGGGGGAAATGCATTTTTTTGTTCGTTTGCTGGCAATTTCGACAAAGCGATGAACATTCAATCTTTTTTGTAATGTTCCATTGTAGTGCATGCCATCCTTTTATGGGGCAATGAACGCTTGATCTGCGACCAGGACGAAGGGTCAAAACAATCATAATCTCTTATTTGACAGGCGATTAGCTTTCGCGTTAGCGCCAAGCTTAAACTGGCAAGCATCTTGCAATCTGGTTGTGAGTAATACCGGCACTTGGGCCGATTCTTAAAAACCGGAGGCAACATGAACTTCAGACGCCTGAAATACTTCGTAAAAATTGTAGACATTGGTAGCCTGACCCAGGCTGCTGAAGTGTTGCATATCGCGCAGCCTGCGCTCAGTCAGCAGGTCGCCACTCTGGAGGGCGAGCTGGACCAACAACTTTTGATTCGCACTAAACGTGGCGTTACCCCAACAGATGCTGGAAAAATTCTCTATACCCATGCGCGGGCAATTTTACGTCAGTGTGAACAGGCCCAACTGGCGGTACATAACGTAGGTCAGACATTATCGGGTCAAGTCTCAATTGGCTTTGCGCCAGGAACTGCGGCGTCGTCTATTACCATGCCCTTATTACAGGCGGTACGTGCCGAATTTCCGGAAGTGGTTATCTATCTACATGAAAACAGCGGCGCTGTTCTTAACGATAAACTTATAAACTGCCAGCTTGATATGGCCGTAATTTACGAGCATTCCCCTGTGGCAGGCGTATCCAGCCAGGCGTTGTTAAAAGAAGATCTCTTTCTTGTCGGAACTCAGGATTGCCCAGGGCAAAGCGTTGATGTTAATGCAATAGCGCAAATGAACCTCTTTCTTCCCTGCGATTACAGTGCCGTAAGACTCCGTGTTGATGAGGCTTTTTCTCTACGGCGACTCACGGCAAAAGTCATTGGTGAAATTGAGTCGATCGCCACGCTTACCGCAGCGATTGCCAGCGGCATGGGGGTTGCAGTGTTACCCGAATCAGCCGCGCGTTCGTTATGTGGCGCAGTTAACGGATGGATGTCACGTATTACCACACCGTCAATGAGCCTATCCTTGTCATTAAATTTACCTGCCAGAACAACCCTGTCGCCACAGGCGCAAGCAGTGAAAGAGCTGTTATTGTCAGTGGTCAGTTCTCCAGTCATGGATAAAAGACAATGGCAATTGGTTAGCTAAACGTTATATCTGGATGGAATAAGATGCTGGTTTTTATTATTTGTTATGCCGGGCGTTAGACTTTAACAATAGCGGAATGTCTGATCTGCCCGGAGTTTACGGTGAATTTCCAACAACTAAAGATAATCCGCGAGGCTGCACGTCAGGATTACAACCTGACAGAGGTTGCGAATATGCTTTTTACCTCACAGTCAGGCGTCAGCCGTCATATTCGAGAGCTGGAGGATGAGCTTGGTATAGAAATATTCGTTCGTCGGGGCAAACGACTGCTTGGTATGACTGAACCGGGCAAAGCATTACTGGTAATTGCAGAACGCATTCTGAATGAAGCCAGTAATGTTCGTCGACTTGCCGATCTCTTTACCAACAATACATCTGGCGTTCTCACTATCGCAACGACGCATACTCAGGCACGCTACAGCTTGCCGAAGGTCATTAAAGCCTTTCGCGAACTTTTCCCGGAAGTGCGGCTTGAGCTTATCCAGGGGACGCCACAGGAAATTGCGACGTTGTTGCAAAATGGTGAAGCTGATATTGGTATCGCCAGCGAGCGTTTGAGTAATGACCCGCAGCTCGTCGCCTTCCCGTGGTTTCGTTGGCACCATAGTTTGCTTGTTCCACTCGATCATCCCTTGACGCAAATTACACCATTGACGCTGGAATCAATAGCGAAGTGGCCGTTAATCACTTACCGACAGGGGATTACGGGGCGCTCACGTATTGATGACGCATTTGCCCGCAAAGGTTTGCTGGCAGATATTGTATTGAGTGCGCAGGATTCTGATGTCATCAAAACCTACGTGGCCCTTGGCCTGGGGATTGGATTAGTAGCCGAACAATCCAGCGGCGAACAAGAGGAAGAGAATTTAATCCGTCTGGAAACGCGCCATCTTTTCGATGCTAATACCGTCTGGTTGGGGCTAAAACGAGGACAATTACAGCGTAACTATGTCTGGCGTTTTCTGGAACTGTGCAATGCAGGGCTGTCGGTTGAGGATATTAAGCGACAGGTGATGGAAAATAGTGAAGAGGAAATTGATTATCAGATATAGCAAAGAGCCCGCTATAAAAGCGGGCTCTTCAGGAATTTGGCTCCTCTGACTGGACTCGAACCAGTGACATACGGATTAACAGTCCGCCGTTCTACCGACTGAACTACAGAGGAATCGCTGTTGAGGCACATCTTAACGGCGAAAAATCTTTTGTCAAACCTGATTTTTAAATTTCTCAACTGTTTGCCGTTTCTATCAACAGTTTGTTGCATTTGCAGACAATTTACTGGCGAAAATCTTTGCAGCTTTGCTGATTCTCCCTCATTATTTGAAATGTGGTTTCACTTTCTGCAATTAAGGTCAGTTTTGAATATCTCCTCAGCTTTACGCCAGGTTGTTCACGGCACCCGCTGGCACGCAAAACGTAAGAGCTACAAGGTGTTGTTCTGGCGTGAGATAACCCCACTTGCTGTTCCTATCTTTATGGAGAATGCCTGTGTCCTGTTGATGGGCGTACTGAGCACGTTTCTGGTGAGTTGGCTGGGAAAAGATGCGATGGCAGGCGTTGGCTTGGCGGACAGTTTTAATATGGTCATTATGGCTTTTTTTGCAGCTATCGACCTTGGTACTACAGTCGTTGTAGCATTTAGTCTCGGTAAGCGTGATCGACGGCGGGCGAGGGTAGCGACGCGGCAGTCATTAGTGATCATGACATTGTTTGCTGTACTGTTGGCAGCGTTTATTCATCATTTTGGTGAGCAGATTATCGATTTTGTTGCAGGTGAGGCCACGCCGGAGGTAAAAGCACTGGCGCTGACTTATCTGGAGCTAACAGTCATCAGTTACCCTGCGGCGGCTATCACCTTGATTGGTAGCGGAGCACTTCGCGGCGCAGGGAATACGAAAATACCGCTTCTTATAAATGGTAGTCTGAATATTCTTAATATTATCATTAGCGGCATATTGATTTATGGTCTTTTCTCCTGGCAGGGTTTGGGGTTTGTCGGGGCAGGGCTGGGATTGACTATTTCCCGTTATATTGGCGCAGTCGCCATTTTGTGGGTTCTGGCGATTGGTTTTAATCCTGCGTTACGGATCTCGTTAAAAAGCTATTTTAAGCCATTGAATTTCAGCATTATCTGGGAAGTCATGGGGATTGGTATTCCAGCAAGTGTGGAATCCGTATTGTTTACCAGTGGCCGGTTATTAACACAAATGTTCGTTGCCGGGATGGGGACGAGTGTTATTGCCGGGAATTTTATCGCTTTTTCGATTGCGGCTCTTATTAATTTACCAGGAAGTGCACTTGGATCTGCTTCTACAATCATTACGGGTCGAAGGTTGGGGGTAGGGCAGAGAGCGCAAGCAGAAATTCAATTGAGGCATGTGTTCTGGCTGTCCACTATTGGATTAACGGCAATAGCCTGGTTAACCGCCCCCTTTGCCGGGATTATGGCGTCGTTTTATACCCAGGATCCGCAGGTTAAACATGTCGTTGTGATTCTGATTTGGTTGAATGCTTTATTTATGCCGATTTGGTCTGCCTCCTGGGTACTACCTGCTGGTTTTAAAGGTGCTCGAGATGCACGCTACGCCATGTGGGTTTCTATGCTGAGCATGTGGGGATGCCGGGTGGTAGTCGGTTATATGTTGGGAATCATGCTTGGCTGGGGTGTGGTTGGCGTCTGGATGGGGATGTTTGCCGACTGGGCCGTGCGGGCTGTGCTATTTTACTGTCGAATGGTTACAGGGCGATGGCTATGGAAATACCCTCGTCCTGAGCATAAACAGTATGAAAAAAAGCCAGATGTGTCGGAATAAACGACAAAGCGCAGATTATTTCAGCAAACGAATTCAAAATTAAAAAACAGGCTTTGACATTGTGGATGGGCATCGTTAATATTCGCCCCGTTCTCACGATTCCTCTGTAGTTCAGTCGGTAGAACGGCGGACTGTTAATCCGTATGTCACTGGTTCGAGTCCAGTCAGAGGAGCCAAATTTCTGAAGAGCCCGCTTTTATAGCGGGCTTTTTGCTTTGTTACTTAATCAAATCCTTCACATCTTTTACTGACGCAAAGGATTTTAACTCATTATCGGAACGGTGGTTCATTAAAGGTTCGCAATTTACGCGAATGCAGCCGGTCGCCTTCTGCGCGCAGCAAATCTATCGCCCGAATGCCAATTTGCAGGTGCTCGGAAATTGCGCCTTCATAAAAACGGTTAGCCTGGCCGGGAAGTTTAATCTCACCATGCAACGGTTTATCTGAAACACACAGTAGCGTCCCGTATGGTACGCGGAAACGATATCCTTGTGCTGCAATGGTGGCACTTTCCATATCAATCGCCACGGCCCGACTTAAATTAAAACGAAGTGCAGAAGCCGAGTAGCGTAACTCCCAGTTCCTGTCATCAGTGGTTACTACAGTTCCAGTACGTAGCCGCTGTTTAACTTCCTCACCCGGCCTGCCGCTGACGAGTTTGGTGGCGTCATAAAGTGCGCGTTGCACTTCAGCAATACTCGGAATAGGAATATCGGGGGGCAGAACCGCATCAAGAACGTGGTCATCGCGTAAATAAGCGTGCGCAAGTACGTAATCTCCAATAGCCTGGCTTTCACGTAATCCTCCGCAGTGACCAATCATCAACCAGACATCCGGGCGTAGCACCGCCAGATGATCGCAGATAGTTTTGGCATTTGATGGCCCCACGCCAATATTCACCAGAGTAATACCCTGACCATCGGCAGTGATTAAATGCCATGCGGGCATCTGGTGTTTTTTCCATGCAAGGTCGGAAATTGCTTCTTCAGGTGCTTCGGTTTCGGCGGTGATCCAGTTCCCACCAGCACAAGAAAGGGCAATGTAGGGGCTATCAGGATCGAGGATCTGACTACATCCCCAACGTACGAATTCATCCACATAACGTGTGTAGTTGGTAAACAAGACGAACGGCTGAAAATGTTCGACTGGCGTGCCTGTATAATGGCGTAACCGTGCGAGTGAAAAATCTACCCGGCGTGCATCAAAATGCGATAGCGGGGAGAATTCCGTTGGATGATAAATGCCATCTGCCGTTTCATCGCCAATTTGCGCCAGCTCGGTTGTCGGGAAATAGCGAGTTAATCCGGCGCTCATTGAGCGATCAAGCGTCAGCTCTGAGCCGTCGATGACATAGGGATATGGAATTTCATGCTCTGAGGGTTGCACTGAAATATGTGCACCATAATCCTGGTACAGCAGAGTTAATTGTTCATTAAGATATGAACGAAAGAGAGCAGGGCGGGTGATGGTGGTGGTGTAGCTGCCAGCGTGAGTAAAACGACCAAACGCGCGTGTTTTGGGAGGGTTTGTTGCGCTGCCGTCCCAGGTTACGGTCAATGATGGATAGACAAAAAGACCGTGTTTTCGGGCATTTTCATCAGGCAATTCGCCACTTTTAATATATTTGCCAATGGCGTTGCGTAAAGCGACTACTGATTGCTCGTACAGCGCTTCAAGTTCATCCAGTGCCTGAGTTGGGGTCAGACCGGAGCCCTTATTATTCATATGTCTCTCCTGTTCCATACAATTACCGCACTTCCGATAGTATGTCACAGGAATGTGAAACAAAAGTGTAAGGCGAAGATCGGACGATCTTCGCCAAGCTATCAAGCACGCTGATTGTCTTTCATCAACAGAGCGGTTATTGCGGAAATCAGGCATCCAGCCAGCAAATAAATGGCGACACTATGCCAGTCTCCAGCAAAATAAGTAATGAGAGCGGCGGCAATAAAAGGTGTAAATCCACCGCCTACCACGCTGGCAACCTGATATCCGACGCCAGCGCCGCTGTAGCGATAACTTGCACCAAACATCTCGGTGAACATCGGTTGTTGCACACAAACCACCATATCATGTGCAATATTCGCCAGCATAATGGAGAAGAAAACTATCCAGAAAATGGACTCTGCTTCAAGCGCCATGAAGAAAGGAAATGCGCTTAATGTCCCGATTAATGCCCCTGTAATATAAACCTTGCGGCGGCCAAAGTGGTCTGCAAGCCAGGCAAAACAGGGAATTGTCAGGCAGCTTAATCCACCCACCAGTAAACCAATATTGAGGAACAATTCGCGCGGCAGCCCCATATTCTGGGTCGAATAGTTCAGTGCAAAGGCGGTAACGATATACATCGTCAGCAACTCGCACAGTCGTAGCGCAATAATCTTAAGGAAAGCACCGGGATGTCGTAACAGGGCTTCGATAACCGGGATGCGTTTTTGCACTGCCGCTTGATTATGCTGCTGTTGTTCAAATTCAGCGGATTCCTCCATGCCATTACGAACCCACAATGCACCCAGCACCAGCACGATGCTAAAGAGGAAAGGAATTCGCCAACCCCAGCTCAAAAATTGCTCGTCAGTTGTCATCATACTGATCAATGAAACTAGTCCGGTTGAAAGGAGTAACCCTACGCCGTAACCAACCTGGACGCCGCTACTGTAAAAGGCTTTTTTGTTTTTTGGCGCGCTCTCAACGGACAGCAACGCAGCGCCTCCCCATTCGCCGCCAACAGCAAATCCCTGAATAGCTCGCAGCATAACCAGTAAAATTGGTGCCCACCAGCCAATAGTTGAGAACGAAGGGAGAATGCCGATCAATGCTGTGGCGATGCCCATCATCCAGACGGTAAGCATCAACATGCGCTTACGCCCCAGGCGGTCGCCGAAATGGCCGAAAATGACACCACCGAGCGGACGAAAAAGGAAACCGACACCAAAGGTGGCAAATGCGGCGAGCGTACCCATTGCCGGGCTTACCTGCGGGAAAAACTCGCGATTAAACACTAATGCGGCGGTAATGCCATAGAGTAAAAAATCATACCAGTCGACGACGGCACCCGCGAAACTGCCTAACGCAGCGCGTCGGGCGCGACTTAACGAAAGCGTTCCTTCATCGGGACGCGTGGAGATGAGCGTGGAGTCCATAGTGATCCTGTTTGTTCTGTCTTTTTATAATTAGTATGGAAAAGGTAACTCACATTGCCGTCGATCTATAAACGAACCTTATGAGACTACCGCGACAGAAAGCATCTGCAAATGTTTTTATGCCAGGAACTGAGGATGAAGGGCCGGGAGGGGGCAGTTACATATCACAACCGCGTTGAACAAAAAAATGTGAACGCGAAAGCTGCAACGCATACCCGTCTGATGCTATTTTTCTCTGATGGATTTTTTTGAATTTTCCTAATGGGATTTGTGTCACTGACACCAGGTGAGCTAATTGCTTGAATGATTGGCGGAGAGAGGGGGATTTGAACCCCCGGTAGAGTTGCCCCTACTCCGGTTTTCGAGACCGGTCCGTTCAGCCGCTCCGGCATCTCTCCGTTCAGATGGTTGCCATGATGCCAGGAAATTTGGCATTTTAACAGTCCCTGTCCGTGCAATTTTGTTCAAGTGACGAGTTTGCGAGCAAAACGATGATTAAGTGGCCCTGGAAAGTACAAGAAACAGATCATGAAGATACGCTCCCATGGAAGGAAGCTCTGGCGATACCTCTTTTGACATGTCTGACAGAGCAGGAGCAAAGCAAACTAGTCACTCTTGCCGAACGTTTTTTGCAGCAAAAAAGACTGGTCCCGCTACAAGGATTTGAACTTGATGCATTGAAAAGTAGTCGCATCGCCTTACTTTTCTGTTTGCCTGTTCTGGAGCTTGGACTGGAATGGTTGGATGGTTTTCATGAAGTGCTAATTTACCCTGCGCCATTTGTGGTAGACGATGAATGGGAAGACGATATAGGGCTGGTGCATAATCAACGTATCGTTCAATCAGGACAAAGCTGGCAGCAAGGCCCAATCGTGCTGAACTGGCTCGATATACAAGATTCTTTCGATGCCTCGGGCTTTAATCTGATTATCCACGAAGTTGCACATAAACTGGATACACGAAATGGTGATCGCGCCAGTGGGGTTCCCTTCATTTCTTTACGTGAAGTCGCTGGATGGGAACACGATCTTCATGCGGCGATGGATAACATTCAGGAAGAAATTGAGTTAGTGGGCGAAAATGCCTCCAGCATCGATGCTTATGCTGCCAGTGACCCAGCAGAATGTTTTGCCGTACTTTCCGAATACTTTTTTAGTGCACCGGAACTTTTTGCGCCACGCTTCCCCTCGTTGTGGCAACGTTTCTGTCAATTTTATAAGCAGGATCCATTACAACGGCTACGAAATGCCAATGGGCGAAACACCTATTCAGCACCAAATGTTCATTAAATATAAATTTTGTTGCTTAATTAACCGATTGAAATGACTTGCGAATTTTAGTGTTGACACTCGCTGCGCTGCTAAGTAATATTCGCCTCGTTCTCACGATTCCTCTGTAGTTCAGTCGGTAGAACGGCGGACTGTTAATCCGTATGTCACTGGTTCGAGTCCAGTCAGAGGAGCCAATTTTCTGAAAAGCCTGCTTTCGAGCAGGCTTTTTGCTTTTCTGCAAACGTGCTTTAGTGTTTGAATTTTTGTTAGAGCTTTCATTGCGCTGTGACTGGAATTTTCGCGATAATCCTTTTCAGCGTATTGCTGAATTCATCCAAATTTAGATGATCAATAGCCTTTCCTACTACAATCGTCTCTGAAATGTCGGCCATGGCAGGCCAGCGAGTCTTATAATCAGCATATACGGCGATGACAGGAACATTATAAGCACTTGCCATGTGTAAAATAGATGTATCTGGCGTTATTGCAAGGAAGGCATCTCTTATGATTGCTGCAGACCGCATAATTGAAGGTGATAACGACAAATGATAAACGTTATCAAAATGCCGGGTTAGTTCCAGGGCTGTTTGTGAACCTTTCGGACCATGAACAATGACAATTGGCATGTCTGATTGTATTTTAATTATCTCGATGATTTTTTGTGCCATTGTTAGTGAAAATGTTCTCTCTTGCACGCTACCTTCTAAATTAAGAGCAATATATGAACCTAATGAATGCATCTCACAACGTACTTCTTTTATTACTATTTCGCTGAGGGGCAATTCAAATAATGGTGGGGGCGCGGGGAATCCTACTTCTCGCATCATGAAGGCCCATGTCAGCGGTACTGGTGCGCGAAGTGACTGATCCATTTTCGACGCCGATTTACAGGCCGGTGAATAACATTTCATCGTTAAACCCACAACCTGTAAATTTGTATTGGCTCGTAAGTGACTAATAAATAGCATCGTCTTCAGGTTTTTCTTGCGCATTGCTTCAATACAAAGATCAGGCGTTCCATATTGTTCATTGATGTTTTTTGCTAATTTTTTTATTTCTTTAAAATTGGCATAATCCTGCATTGTCATAGTGACCAATGTTAATTTTGTTTTTTCCAGATGAAGTGCCTCAAAAACAGATTTATTAATTGTTGATGTAACAATCAATAAGTGTTTTATTTTATGCAGTTCAAGCGAGCGGATTATTGGGTAAATAGCCATGGCATCCCCAATTTGATCGGGAATGTGGATAACTACAAATTCACTTTTTGCAATATCAGTATCTTTGCAGCGATAATCATAATACGCAAATGCAATACGTCTGAAAATTGATAAAAATGACATTTGTAACCTCGCTTCCATTCTGGTTAAAACATGGTGAAGTTTATCAGAAATGATTGGTTTCTAAAATCGATAAATAATAATGCGGAATATACTATATATTTATCATTTATGTATTAATCATTTTTGCAAATTATCATTCTGTTTAAAAACAGCTTGTGCCGCACTCATCTGTCTGGGAGGCGTAAAGTAAAGGTAAGGGAAGGGTTAAAATGTCAGCAATTGAAGGTGGTAGTTTTCATGTTTGTTAAGTGGGGGAGTGATCCCCCCACTTTTTATTCCACGGTAAGTGTCAGCCGATTAACCTACGTATGCGGCCAGCATCTCCTGTGCGGCCAGTTTGCCTAACGCATTTGCTGCGAAAGGACTGTCACCGGTTAAAAGTTTACGATCTTTGTGTACCCGGCCGGTAATATCATCATTGACGATGTTCATGCCCATTTTCTTCAGTTCTTCACCGAAGTACCAGGTCAGATGACCCGGCATGTAACCAATCTCTGGCGTTTGCTTGTCTGCAGCGTCAGGGAATGCGCAAATTGAATAACCATTTAATGGGTTATCGCCGTGGCGAAGCGCCAGAAAGGCTGCCGGACCGTGGCAAAGGGAGATAACAAAACGGTCATTTTCAATTGCCCACTGCAACGCGGCAGCCACGTCTTTGCTTTCTGGTAAACCAATGAGTGCACCGTGACCGCCAGGAACAAAGACTGCTGCATACTCGCTGTCTGCGTTGAGGCTGGCGACAACATCTGCTAATTTTTTCGGATTGAGGAACAGAGATTTGTGCTGCTCAAAGAATGGCATCACTTTTTCATCTTTACGCGGCATAGCCCAATATTCAAATTTTGTCATCAGGCCAGACAGCGTTGCAACCTCGAACTCGAAACCAGCGGCATGCAGATGATATAACGGCAGCAACGTTTCTATCGGATGGTTTCCTGTTGAGAAAAGTTTACCATTATCGGTTGGCAAATAGCGTTCATCAGCGGCGATTACCAGAATTTTATGCTTTCCGCTATACGGTTTTGGATAGTCTACCCCATCAAGATCAGATATCGGGCTGGTATATTGACCTAACGAATATTCTGACGGGAAGAAAGCATTATCTTCAGCCATATCGATTTGCGGATTCTTACTTTGTTGAACAGTCATAGTGTATTCCTCGTTGTTGCTTATGTAGGTTAGTCACTATATTTGCGACTGAGCTGGTTGCTATTTTTAACCAGATTGGAAATTGGAGTCAATATATCGAAAGCGGTATGCGAAGGGGGAACGTGCGATGATTATTCCGCACGTGTGTTGAATATTAGTCATGCCAATTTTTCCTTATTGCGTAAAGTGTTCGAAATTGGTGTTAATTTATTTTAGTCCATTTTTCAGAAATCAGGATATTGACTTACGGTAGCACAATTTTTAATTGTGGTGATTTTTTGTGCTTACGTGATGCTTAGAGCAGCATCAGAGGTGCCGATAATAGAAGAATTCCCCTGAATCTTGCTTAAGACAGGCAAATGCTGAAGCAAAGAATCTCCCTCCGACCACGCCATGAGAATGTAAGTTAAGAAAATGAGATTATTAGCAAAAAATAATCGTAAAACTGTCTGACACGAGAGATTATCGCGAAAAAATGATGATCCAGATTAAGGTTTAACTGATGACAGATATGATTAATTACTTGTTATCAGATGTGCTCTTTGTACAATTTGTCAGAGGAAATGGGCTGGAGACTAAAGCGGGGCAGCAACGATAACTTTTCCAAAGATAATGACATAAATATAGCATTAAAAATATGCAGTAATCATTCAGGCACAGTTGATTAATATTGAATTTTTCAGGGAATACCTATGTACCGAAATATTGTTATTCCGGTGAATATTTTTTCTCGGGATGATAGAGAGCAAGCGTTTTTGCACGCGCAATTTTTCGCCAATGTTTCTTCTGGGCATGTTCACTTACTTGGCTTTATACCGGAATATTTAAGAGTTCTCGAGCGTGGGTATGTTTCTGATATGCATCGTTTTAAAGAAGCGCTACGCGGTCAGGCTTTGCGCCGTTTAGCTTATATGGCAGAACAACTGGTTTTGCCTGAAGGATTTATTCATACGTATGTTCATTTCGGCACACTTCCGGAAGGGATAAAGAAACTTGCTGAACAGCAACTGGCTGATGTTATTGTGCTGGGAGCTACGCAGGAATTGGGTTTTATCGACATGCTACGGCAGTTTAGCGTGCCGCTGTTGGTGATTTGAAGTGGGATATAAAAAAGCCTGAGTTCGATAAGGGACGAACTCAGGCAGTTTTATGTTTTACAGTTACGTGCCGCGGCGCGTTGGCTGATTAGAACTGGTAGACTAAGCCCACAGCAACGATATCGTCGGTCGCGATGCCGTTTTCTTTGTAGAAGTCGTCGCCGTTGTCCAGCAGGTTGATTTTATAATCAACATAGGTGGACATGTTTTTGTTGAAATAGTAGGTCATACCGATATCAACATATTTAACCAGATCTTTGTTGGTGTAATGATGATTACCCTGGCTGTCAAAGTTATCACTATTTACACCGCCTAAATCCTTACCTTTAGATTGCAGGTAAGCGATGGACGGGCGCAGACCGAAGTCGAACTGATACTGAGCAACAACTTCAAAGTTCTGCGTTTTGTTAGCGATAGCATCAGCATCACCGTAACCAGTCATGTTACGGGTTTCAGCATACATGGCTGCTAAGTATACGTTATTAGCGTCGTATTTAGCACCCACGGTCCATGCTTCTGCAGTTTCACCGCCAGCAGTTGCATCGAAGCGGTCTCCGTAACGAGTATTATGATAACCTTTGTGAACCTGGTTATCAGAACGGTCAGAGTTAGAGTATGCCGCACCCAGACTTAAACCGAAGTCGAAGTCATAGGAAGTTGACATGCCGTAACCGTCGCCGTTCTCTTTGGCCAGTTTACGGCCATTACCGTTACCGGAACCTTCTTGACCAAATAATCCGCTTTTCTCGTTATTACCCTGATATTGCAGAGCAAAGTTCAGACCGTCAACCTGGCCAAAGAAGCCATTGTTACGGTAGGTTGCAACGCTGTTAGCACGACCGTTCATGAAGTTGTCGGCGCCAGCGTAGGTATCGCCACCAAATTCTGGCAGCATATCGGTCCATGCTTCTACGTCATATACGACACCGTAGTTACGACCATAGTCGAAAGTACCGTTCTGACCAAAGCCTAAACCTGCAAATGCCAGACGCGTTGCGGTATTACCTTTGTCGCTTTCAGGGCCGTTTGCACCAATGTTAAATTCCCACTGACCATAGCCAGTGAACTGGTCAGCGATCTGGGTTTCACCTTTGAAACCGATACGGGCATATGACATGTCGCCATCACTGCCAGAGTCATCAGAGAAGTAGTGCAGACCCGCTACTTTTCCGTATAAATCCAGTTTATTGCCATCTTTATTATAGACTTCAGCCGCATTTGCTGCGCCAGCAACTAATAACGCCGGGACCAGCATTGCCAGAACTTTTCTTTTCATTATGTATTCCCTTGTGATTATAATCTTCATGAATATATCAATAAGTGCCGTTATCCAAAAAAAAAGCACATTTGGATACTATTCTATGAAGTTCATTTTATTTTAAAGATTACATGTAACAAATATATTTAAAAGATTTCAGAATGTTTCTATCTTATTTAATATAATTCAAAATTATGAATTACAGACATAAGTATTCATTTTATTTATGTTTTCATATCAATGGCTTATTGTTCTTTGGAAAGGATGGGTTGCATCAATGATTGTTGAGCTAAAGACTTGGTGTGATCGACTTCACATTAATGAATGCATAAAAAAAGCCGGCATCATGCCGGCCCAAAAACATAAACAAGACGATAAAAGGCTAATAACGCGGTTATCATGACACAGAAAACAAAAAAGGTATAATGGTATTCAACACCAATATATTCAAAATATGAATTAATTAATTATCCTCAAATGAAAAACAAATGCCCTCTGGCTTGTTTTTCCTGCAAATTATGTCACTGGTTAAGATTCATATATTTGTTCAAAAAATGAGTGAGACTTGACTGGCTCGACCGATGTGGAAAAATGTGACTTTTATCACATAATAGTGTTGAGTCTGAATTTTCCGGGTTATCTCAAAATGGAGTATGGTTCGACAGCAATGGAAGAAAGACTTTCTCGTAGCCCTGGCGGCAAACTGGCTTTATGGGCTTTCTATACCTGGTGTGGTTATTTTGTCTGGGTAATGGCGCGTTACATCTGGGTAATGAGCCGCATCCCTGACGCCCCCGTGTCTGGATTTGAAAGTGATTTAGGTTCAACTGCGGGAAAGTGGTTAGGTGCGTTAGTGGGATTTTTGTTTATGGCCATGGTCGGGGCGTTGTTAGGCGGCATTGCCTGGTACACGCGACCTCGCCCCGTACGTAGCAGACGCTATGAGTAAAAACTGCTAAGGTTGCGGCTCTTTGGCAGCGGAGCGCATATGGACTTACAACACTGGCAGGCACAATTCGAAAACTGGTTGAAGAGCCATCATCAATATCAGGATGGGGCCCATGACCTGTGTCATTTTCGCCGCGTTTGGGCGACAGCACAAAAACTGGCGGTAGATGAAGAAGTCGATATGCTGGTGATTTTAGCCGCCTGTTATTTTCACGATATCGTGAGCCTGGCGAAAAACCATCCGCAACGGCAACAATCTTCAATACTGGCAGCAGAAGAGACGCGTCGCCTGCTATGTGAAGAGTTCGCGCAATTTCCGGCGGAGAAAATCGAGGCCGTTTGTCATGCCATTGCCGCACACAGTTTCAGTGCGCAAATTACGCCCTTAACGGCGGAAGCTAAAATCGTGCAGGATGCTGACCGGCTGGAAGCCTTAGGCGCGATTGGCCTGGCGCGAGTGTTTGCGGTTTCAGGAGCGTTGGGTGTGGCGCTGTTTGATGGCGAAGATCCGTTCGCGCAGCATCGCCCGCTCGATGATAAACGTTACGCGCTGGATCATTTCCAGACTAAGTTGCTGAAACTACCGCAAACGATGCAAACCGCAAAAGGTAAACAACTGGCGCAACACAATGCCCGTTTTCTGGTGGAGTTTATGGCCAAACTCAGTGCTGAGTTGGCGGGGGAGAATGAAGGTATCGATCACAAGGTGATTGCTGCGTTTTCGCCAACTGACTGTGCGCGTGGACCTAAACCGATGTAATTATGTTAACCTGTCGGCCATCTCATATGGCCGGTTAAATCTATGCAGGAAAATATTTCAGTAACCGATTCATACAGCACCGGGAATGCCGCACAGGCAATGCTGGAGAAACTGCTGCAAATTTATGATGTTAAAACACTGGTGGCGCAACTTAATGGCGTGGGGGATAACCACTGGAGCGCAGCGATTTTAAAACGTGCGCTGGCGAATGATTCGGTATGGCACCGTTTAAGTGAAAATGAGTTCACCCACCTGCAAACGTTGCTACCCAAACCGCCAGCACATCATCCACATTATGCTTTTCGCTTTATCGATCTCTTTGCCGGGATTGGTGGTATCCGTCGCGGTTTTGAGTCAATTGGCGGTCAGTGCGTATTTACCAGTGAGTGGAATAAACATGCGGTGCGCACCTATAAAGCCAACCATTATTGCGACCCGGCGACACATCATTTTAATGAAGATATCCGCGACATCACCCTGAGCAATAAAGAGGGCGTGAGTGATGAAGCGGCGGCGGAACATATCCGTCAGCACATTCCTGAGCACGATGTTTTACTGGCCGGTTTTCCTTGCCAGCCGTTTTCACTGGCTGGTGTATCGAAAAAGAATTCGCTTGGGCGGGCGCACGGTTTTGCCTGCGATACCCAGGGTACGCTGTTCTTTGATGTGGTGCGCATCATCGACGCTCGTAGGCCGGCGATTTTTGTGCTCGAAAACGTTAAAAACCTGAAAAGCCACGACCAGGGTAAAACATTCCGCATTATTATGCAGACGCTGGACGAATTGGGCTATGACGTCGCTGACGCAGAAGATAACGGGCCGGACGATCCGAAAATCATCGATGGCAAACATTTCCTGCCGCAGCACCGTGAGCGCATCGTGCTGGTGGGCTTTCGTCGCGATCTGAATCTGAAAGCTGATTTTACCCTGCGTGATATAAGCGAATGTTTCCCTGCACAACGAATGACGCTGGCGCAGTTGCTTGATCCGATAGTCGAAGCGAAATATATCCTGACGCCAGTGCTATGGAAGTATCTCTATCGCTATGCGAAGAAGCATCAGGCGCGCGGTAACGGCTTCGGTTATGGGATGGTTTATCCGAACAATCCGCGAAGTGTCACGCGCACGCTTTCTGCTCGTTATTATAAAGACGGTGCGGAAATCTTAATCGATCGCGGCTGGGATATGGCAACAGGTGAGAAAGACTTTGACGATCCGCAGAATCAGCAACATCGTCCACGAAGATTAACGCCTCGAGAATGCGCGCGTCTGATGGGCTTTGAAGCGCCGGGAGAAGCGAAATTCCGTATACCGGTCTCCGATACGCAGGCCTATCGTCAGTTCGGTAATTCGGTGGTCGTGCCGGTCTTTGCCGCGGTGGCAAAACTGCTCGAGCCAAAAATCAAACAGGCGGTGGCGTTGCGTCAGCGAGAAACACAACATGGCCGACGTTCACGATAAGGCAACGCGCAGCAAAAATATGCGCGCGATTGCCACGCGTGATACGGCAATCGAGAAACGCCTTGCCAGCCTGTTAACTGAGCAGGGGCTGGCGTTTCGTGTTCAGGAAGCCAGTCTCCCCGGACGTCCGGATTTTGTCCTTGATGAATTTCGCTGTGTGATATTTGCCCACGGTTGCTTCTGGCACCATCACCATTGCTATCTGTTTAAAGTCCCCGCCACGCGAACAGATTTCTGGCTTGAGAAGATAGGTAAAAATGTCGAACGCGATCGTCGTGATATCAGCCGTTTGCAGGAACTTGGCTGGCGCGTATTGATTGTCTGGGAATGTGCGTTACGCGGGCGGGAGAAATTAACGGACGCGGCACTTACCGAGCGTCTGGAAGAGTGGATCTGCGGCGAGGGCGCCAGCGCGCAGATCGACACTCTGGGGATTCATTTACTCGCTTGATGCATCCTGAATGACGGGAGCAACAACGGATTTAGCCGGAAAGAGATATTTCCCCAACGTGACCAGCACTACTGCGAAAACAATCACCCCCAGCGCCAGCCATTCAATCTTCGACAGCGTTTCGCCGCCCAGACCCGTACCCAGCAATACCGCGACCACCGGATTAACATAGGCGTAGCTGGTGGCCAGCGCCGGACTGACATTGCGGATTAAATACATATAAGCGTTGATGGCGATAATCGAGCCAAACAGCGTCAAATATCCCACAGCCAGGAAACCTGAAAGCGAAGGGACTGCTGTCAGTTTTTCACCTGCAATCATCGACGCGATCATTAACACTACGCCTGCCGCCAGCATCTCAATGGCGCCAGCCATCATCCCTACCGGCAAAGTAATGCGCGAGCCATAAACCGACCCAAACGCCCAGCTAATTGAGCCGATTAAAATCAGCATTGCACCCCACGGGTTACCGCTTAAATTACCGCCACTATTGAGCATGATGATTCCGGCAAGCCCGATGGCGATACCTACCCATTCCAGTTTGCGCGTTTTAATACCAAACAGACGGCTGAAGCAAAGAGTAAACAGTGGCACCGTTGCCACCACCACGGCGGCAATGCCGGAAGGGACGTTTTGATGTTCGGCAACCGTCACCATACCGTTACCGACAGCCAGTAGTAACAGGCCAATCAGCGCGGCGTTGAGCAGGGGACGTAGCGGTGGCAATTTGTGCCCACGCAGCAGTAAAAATGCCATCAATAAAATACCTGCTGCCAAGAATCGCACTCCCGCCATCATTAACGGTGGCCAGCTTTCAACGCCAATCCGAATGACAAAATAGGTTGAGCCCCAAATGATATACAACGCAAACAGCGCGCCAAAAAGCGGTAACAACTGGCGGAAACGCATAATCCCTCACGGTGGAAATAAAAAGGTGGTTCATAGTAAACGTGAAAATCATTCTGCTGGCGAGAGATATAATTGCGCTTAATTGTTAAAAAAATGTTGACCTGTGAAGCAAGTATCAGGCAAGCCGATTTTGCTTCATACTTAGCGCGTCAACGAAAAAATGAGAGGGAATGCTTTTGGCCGGGAGTAGTTTACTGACGTTGCTCGATGATATCGCCACTTTGCTGGACGATATCTCCGTGATGGGCAAGCTGGCGGCGAAGAAAACCGCCGGCGTATTAGGGGATGACTTGTCGCTCAACGCGCAACAAGTTTCAGGCGTGCGTGCCAACCGGGAACTTCCTGTTGTCTGGGGCGTGGCGAAGGGATCGCTAATCAACAAAGTGATTCTGGTGCCGCTGGCGCTGATTATCAGTGCATTCATTCCGTGGGCAATTACGCCACTGTTGATGATTGGTGGTGCGTTTCTCTGCTTTGAAGGGGTAGAGAAAGTGCTACATATGCTGGAGGCGCGTAAGCACAAAGAGGACCCGGCGCAGAGTCAGCAGCGTCTGGAAAAACTAGCGGCGCAAGACCCGCTCAAGTTTGAAAAGGACAAAATAAAAGGGGCCATTCGCACCGATTTTATTTTGTCTGCGGAGATTGTCGCCATAACGCTGGGTATTGTGGCGGAAGCGCCGCTGATTAATCAGGTGCTGGTGCTCTCAGGGATTGCTCTGGTGGTAACGATTGGCGTGTATGGGCTGGTGGGGATTATCGTTAAGATTGATGACCTGGGCTACTGGCTGGCAGAAAAGTCCAGTTCCTTGATGCAGGCATTGGGTAAGGGGCTGTTGATTATCGCGCCCTGGCTGATGAAAGCGTTATCGGTTGTCGGCACGCTGGCGATGTTCCTGGTTGGTGGTGGCATTGTGGTGCATGGCATCGCGCCACTGCATCATGCCATTGAACATTTTGCCGAACAGCAGAACGCACTGGTGGCGATGATATTACCGACTGTTTTAAATCTGATTCTTGGATTTATCATCGGTGGCATCGTGGTGCTTGGAGTGAAAGTGGTAGCGAAAATGCGCGGCCAGGCACATTAAAATCCACATTGGCGGTTATGCAAAATTCGCCATCCTCGACTAAGGTGAACAAGTTTCACTCGAAAAAAGGAGGCGAGTATGAGCTTTATGGTTAGTGAGGAAGTCACGGTAAAAGAGGGCGGCCCGCGGATGATTGTCACCGGGTATTCCAGCGGTATGGTTGAGTGCCGCTGGTATGACGGTTATGGGGTCAAGCGGGAAGCTTTTCATGAAACCGAGCTTGTTCCGGGGGAGGGGAGTTGTTCGTCGGAAGAAGTCTGAAAGTGTGCAAGTAACACAAGGCCGGATGTGGCGTTAACGCCGCATCCGGCTGTTTTAGCAGCGTCTGCATGGAATGTCTGATGCGACGCTGTCGCGTCTTATCATGCCAACATTATAAAAATATCGATGTTTGGCGGTACGCTATCGCCAGGTTATGCCAGAATCATAAAAAAGCAGGTTGGGAGTCGTCAGGGTGCAGCACGAGACAAAAATGGAAAACCAGAGCTGGCTAAAAATACTCGCTCGCCGCCTGGGGCCTGGTCATGTCGTTAATCTGTGCTTCATCGTGGTGTTGCTCTTTTCCACTTTGCTCACCTGGCGTGAAGTCGTGGTGCTGGAAGACGCCTATATCTCCAGCCAGCGTAATCATTTGGAAAACGTTGCCAACGCGCTCGACAGGCAACTGCAATATAACGTCGATAAACTGATTTTTTTGCGTAATGGAATGCGTGAAGCACTTGTTGCGCCGTTGGATTTCACTTCTATGCGTAACGCTGTTGTCGAGTTTGAACAACATCGCGACGAACACGCCTGGCAAATCGAACTCAACAGACGACGCACCCTGTCGGTAAACGGCGTCTCGGATGCGTTAGTGAGAGAGGGAAATCAACTTTCTCGCGAAAATGAATCACTCGACAATGAAATTACCGCCGCACTGGAAGTCGGCTACTTACTGCGGCTGGCGCACAACTCTTCGTCGATGGTTGAACAAGCTATGTATGTCTCTCGCGCTGGATTCTACGTTTCGACGCAGCCGACGTTGTTTACCCGAAATGTCCCTACACGTTACTACGAATTTGTCACACAAAACTGGTTTATCGGCCAATCAGAACGAGAAAATCGTCAACGTGGCGTACGTTGGTTTACTTCTCAGCATGACCATAACAATGTTACTGAACCGCAGGTCACCGTAAGCGTACCAGTCGATAGCAATAATTACTGGTATGGCGTGTTGGGGATGAGTATCCCTGTGCGCTCGATGCAGCAATTTCTAAAAAACGCTATTGATAAAAACCTGGATGGCGAATATCAGCTTTACGACAGTAAACTGAAATTATTGACCTCCTCTAACCCGGAACACTCGGCGGAGGATCTCTTTGATCCTCGAGAGCTGGCATCTCTGGCGCAGGCTATGGAACACGATACGCGCGGTGGCATTAGGATGAACAGTCGCTATGTTAGCTGGGAGCGACTGGACCATTTTGATGGCGCATTGGTGCGCATTCATACGCTTAGTGAGGGTGTGCGTGGTGATTTCGGCAGCATCAGCATTGCGTTAACCCTTCTGTGGGCGCTCTTTACGACGATGTTACTTATCTCCTGGTATGTGATTCGCCAGATGGTCAGCAATATGTATGTCCTGCAAAGCTCGTTGCAGTGGCAGGCGTGGCATGACACCTTAACGCGCTTGTATAACCGTGGCGCATTGTTCGAAAAAGCGCGTCCGCTTGCCGAATTGTGTCAGGTACACAAACATCCATTTTCTGTCATACAGGTCGACCTTGACCATTTTAAAGCGATTAATGACCGCTTTGGGCATCAGGCGGGCGATCGTGTGCTGTCGCATGCTGCCGGATTAATCAGTCGTTCCTTGCGTTCACAGGACGTTGCAGGACGCGTTGGCGGCGAGGAGTTTTGTGTGATTTTGCCAGGCGCTAACCTGGCGCAGGCAACGGAAGTTGCCGAACGTATTCGTCTGAAGCTGAATGAAAAAGAGATGTTGATCGCCAAGAGCACAACCCTACGCATCAGTGCCTCGCTGGGGGTGAGTAGCAGCGAGGAAACCGGCGATTATGATTTTGAACAATTACAGTCTCTGGCCGACCGGCGGTTGTATCTCGCAAAACAAGCGGGGCGTAATCGGGTCTGCGCGAGCGATAGCCCTTAACTGGCCGTGAAAAAGTGATCCAGCCCTTCTCGCCAGCCTTCCGGTCCCTCTTGCTGTGTCCGCCAGACACGGGCCGGATCCTCATTTTGCAAATGCACGCCTTCCCGGTTTAGCCCTTTTACGATCACCGCGTAATCCATCACTTCCAGTAATGGCGCATCATTTGGGCCATCGCCTAAGCCAAGCGTGGTTGGACGCTTTCCACTTGATTGCTGATATGCCGCAATGATCCAGTTGGCTGCCTGATCTTTCCCGGCCGAGGCATCCAGCACATGCCAGAAACGCGCACCTTGCACAAACTGCAAGCCCAGTTCATTCAGGCGAGCGGTAAATTGTGCCATCCGCTCGTCACTGTCGCGCCAGATAAGCGTGACCGAAGCCTCATGCAACTGCGTCAGTGCGGCCTGGCTGCGGCTTAAGCCAGTCCATTCAGCGATGGTTGTATCATCGACGTCATCAAAGGTGGTGAATTTGAAGTGTTCTTTCTCACGCAGCGTATTTAATACCTGGCTGATCTCACTATGAGCAATACCCGAGATGATGCGCGGAAAGCCGTCCAAATCCTGCCATTGTTGATCCAGTTGGATCACCGCGCCGTTCTCTGCAATGAGTGACAACCCTTGCAGACCTAACATCTTTTGCAGGTACAGCATCTCAGCCGAGGTTTTACTACTACACAGGATCACGGGGATCTCTGCTTCCCGCAGGCGGATTAACCAGGAGGCGGCAGGTTGCCAGTCATAGCTATGACTGTCCAACAAGGTGCCATCAAGATCGGTGAAAATCAGCAGCGGTTGATGAATTGAAAGCATGATCGCGCAGTACTCCCTTTGCCGGATATTTCTTAAAACAGCACGAATAATAAAAAATCGTTTTTCGGGAGCGATCCCGTGAACGCCAGAGCCTCCAAGTGGTGACGCGGATCACACTTCCATTCATAAGTGACGTTAATCATTCATATCAAGAATATTTTCTTGTCAGCCTAAAAAATTGCGGATAAGGTGATGAACGCATCAGATTTCCTGGTGTAACGAATTTTTTAAGTGCTTCTTGCTTAAGCAAGTTTGATCCCGACCCCCACAAGGGTCGGGATTTTTTTATGACGCATTTAGCGATTCACTTCAGAGACGCTAAAGTCATGAATATCAAGTTCAAAGGCATCGGCTAATTCACGCCATGTATGATATTCACGGCCATCGACGCTAACGTGTTCCGAATCGTTCTGGCTGCGATGAACTTCGCTTTCGCTAATTTCATTGATCGCCGCCAGCAGGGCATCGACATCGACGCTGACCTCACGTTTTGCGGTATCGCTGTACTCTTTTGCGGTTTTCATCATCTTTCCTCGCAACCGTTGCTTATATGTTGCTGCCGACACGTCATGTCAGCCAGGCATTTCTTAAGTATAGACCGTTGAGAAAATCAGCACTCGCACGCGCCCGGCGCTGTCAGAAAAACGAAATTGTTCTAAACTGGCACAAAGCCACAGGAGGAAAACGATGAAGGTGAATGATCGGGTAACAGTCAAAACGGATGGCGGTCCGCGTCGTCCTGGCGTGGTACTGGCAGTTGAGGAGTTTAGTGAAGGCACAATGTACCTGGTTTCGCTGGAAGACTACCCGCTCGGCATCTGGTTCTTTAATGAAGCAGGGCATCAGGATGGTATCTTTGTGGAGAAAGCAGAGTAATTTCTGTCAGCCTGACTGGTGGTATCCCACCAGTCAGTATGCCTTAGCGCATGTTGACAAAAATACCATTAGTCACATTATCGGTCAGTCGGACGACATGGTAGATAACCTGTTTATTATGCGTTTTGATCTTACGTTTAATATTGCCTTTATGCGATGAAACGGTCTTGGCTTTAATATTCATTTGGTCAGATATTTGAATCGTTCCCTGACCAGCCATCCACATTCGCAACATACTCGATTCGGTCCGGCTTAATGATAACGTTGGCATATTTAAAATACTGGCCATCGTTGTCTCTTTTTTCAGAATATCGCCAAGGATATCATCAAGAGATTCCGGCTTAATCGATTTGGAACTGATCAATAAATTTTTTCTGACCAATAGATATTCATCAAAATGAACATTGGCAATTGCCATAAAAACGATAAATAACGTATTGGGATGTTGATTAATGATGTGCTTGATACGTTGACTGTTAGAAGCATCGTGGATAAAACAGTCCTCATTAATAAACACCACTGAAGGGTGCTGTGATTCACAAGCGATGGCAAGGTCATCAACGGTTTCAATGTCGTTGATTTCTCTTTTTTTCACCCCTCTACTCAACAGATACCCGGTCAAACCCAGCCGGGTGTAACTACATAAATCCATAATAATCGTTGACATGGCATACCCTCACTCAATGCGTAACGATAATTCCCCTTACCTGAATATTTCATCATGACTAAACGGAACGACATGGGTCACCTAATGCGCCACTCTCGCGATTTTTCAGGCGGACTTACTATCCCGTAAAGTGTTGTATAATTTGCCTGGAATTGTCTTAAAGTAAAGTAAATGTTGCGATATGTGAGTGAGGTTAAAACAAATATTTCGCCACAGGAGTATCCTGGAAGATGTTCGCTGGTATTATTTTTCAGATAATCCTTAGGATAACAAGATAAACATTAGGGAATCATATTACAGGTAATTCGCTGATGATATCTGCCAGCAAATTAAAAATTTCACTAAATAAATGTTCGCAAAAAGGAGCAATTAACGGCATTAATGCCGCCATTAATGAGATGCCGACAGTCAACGTTAATGGAAAACCAATAACAAAGATTGATAATTGCGGGGCCATACGATTCAGTAAACCTAATGCGAGATTCAGCGTCAGCAACAGGGTAATGAGCGGTAACGCCAGCATCAACCCGTTAAGAAAAATCAAACTCCCAGCCCTGGTGAGTGCCAGGAATGCATTGCTGTTCAGCGGTTCGCCACCAATGGGTAGAGTGTGAAACGTATCGACCAGCAACGAAATCAACCATAAATGACCGTTAAATGTCAGGAATAACAGTAGCGCCAGCATATCCATAATGCGCGCTAAGACGGGTATATTGAGATGGCTGCCAGGATCGACAAACGTCGCAAATGACAGCCCCATTTGCAGACCGATAATTTCGCCAGCGGTGCGCACAGCGGCGAAGGCAAATTGCATGGAAAAGCCGAGAGCAATGCCAATGAGGATTTGCTGCACCGCCAGCCATAGGGCATAGAACGAAAAAATAGCCACATCGTTGGCGGGTATTGCCGGGGCAATGGCGAACGTGATCATCATTGCGAGGCCCAGTTTTACCCGTTTAGGCACGCTGCGTTCGCTCAAAATGGGCGCGGTAGAAATGAGCGCTAGTACACGCAGTAATGGCCAGAAATACAGACTTAGCCAGGAGAGCCATTGATCGCTTGTTACCTGCAACATTGCATCGATTACCCGATGATATACGGCAGGTTAGTGAACAAGGTACGAACGTAATCCAGCAACAGGTTGAGCATCCACGGTCCGGCAATAATAATGGCGATAAATACGGCGATGATTTTCGGAATAAACGACAGCGTCATTTCGTTAATCTGCGTGGCAGCCTGCAATATGCTGATGATAAGACCGGTGACCAGTGCCACCAGTAGCAGCGGGGCAGCCAGCGCCAGCGCGACTTTCATCGCTTCTGTCCCCATCATCATGACCGATTCGGGTGTCATTTTGCCTCTCTAGCTGTAAAAGCTTTGCGCCAGCGAACCGACCAGCAATTGCCAGCCATCCACCAGTACAAACAGCATCAGTTTAAACGGCAGAGCAATGGTCGCGGGGGGAACCATCATCATCCCCAATGCCATCAACACACTTGCAATAACCAGGTCGATAATCAAAAAAGGAATGAAAATCGTGAAGCCTATCTGGAAGGCTGTTTTCAGCTCGCTGGTCACGTAGGCTGGTAATAAAATGCGCATCGGTACAGCTTCCGGTCCCTGCAACGGGCCGGTATTCGCCAGTCGGGCAAACAACCCTAAATCCGCCTCGCGGGTCTGACGCAGCATAAATTCACGCAGCGGCTGCGCCCCTTTTTCCAGCGCCTCCTGCATTGAGATTTTCTCTTCGCTGAAGGGCTGGTATGCATCGACATAAATTTTGTCGATCACCGGCGACATAATAAAAAAGGTCAAAAATAGCGCCAGCCCCAGCAATACCTGATTGGGCGGCGCGGAGGGCGTTCCCAGTGCGTTACGCAATAAACCAAAAACAATAATGATGCGGGTGAAACTGGTCATCATCAGTAAAATCGCTGGAATGAACGTCAACGAAGTGATGAACACCAGCGTCTGCACCGGGAGCGACCAGCTTTGTCCACCGCCAGGCAGCGGCTGGCTGGTGATGCCCGGCAGTTGAGCAAAGGCGAGAGGGGTAAGCAGCCAGAGAAGGACCGGTGCGACAGACAACAGACGACGCATCAGCCTCTCCCGCTACGCTTAAGCAAGTTTTTCATGACCGACTGAAAATCGGCTTGAGGTAACTCTTCCGTTGGCGCAGAAGGGGGAAGTTTATGCAGCAGATTGATTTGCCCTGCGGTAACGCCGAGAACCAGTCGCGCATCTTCCACATCGACCACCACGATCCGTTCACGCGTCCCCAACGAGGCACTTGCGCTAACTTTCAGCCCGTTCGTACCATTACGTTTGGGTGCAAATCCCAGCCTTTTTACCAGCCAGGCCGCAGCGAGAATCAGAACAATAATGGCAATTAGCGCGCCGCTCACCTGAAGGAGCGGCGCAGCAGAAACTGGCGCGGAAGGTTGTACCGTGGCGTGGTTATTCATCACTAGCGGCTCAGGCGGCGCATCCGCTCGGACGGGGTAATGATATCGGTGATCCGCACGCCATATTTATCGGCGACAACCACAACTTCACCCTGAGCAATTAAATAACCGTTAATCAGAATATCCAACGGTTCGCCTGCCAGACCGTCCAGCGCCACCACTGATCCTTGCGTCAGGCGCAGCAGCTCTTTGATGGTCATCCGCGTACGGCCCAGCTCGACGGTCAGCTTGACCGGAATATCCATAATAAGATCGATATCCTGCAACGTTCCGCTGACGTCACCGCCGCCAAGCTGTTGGAACATCGCTTCAGCTGCGCTCTTGTCGCTTGCCGATTTTTGTTCGCCTAACGCTTCAGCCCAAAGATCGTCCATTGCGCCGTTGTTGTCATCGGCCGGATTATTCAAGTCACTCATTTGGGCTGTTCCTCGTTCAGAGAATTCAAAATCGGGTTAATCAAATGTTCTATCCGTAACGCATACTGGCCGTTGATGGTGCCGTACTGGCTGGTCAGCACCGGAACGCCATCAACATGGGCGATAATGCGATCGGGTTTTTCTATCGGCAGGACGTCGCCAGGTTTCAGCTTTAAAATCTGCGACAAGCGCAGCGAAATATCGGCAAAATTGGCGACCAGTTCCAGCTGTGAGTGCTGTACCTGGCGTACGAGATTATCGCGCCAGTTCTGATCTTCATTGCGCGAGTTTTCCAGCGGCGGGTTAACCAACAATTCCCGCAGTGGTTCAATCATGCTGAATGGCAGGCAGATATTAAATTCACCGGTCAGGTTGCCAATCTCGACATGGAACGGCGTATTAACCACAATGTCGTTCGGAGAGGTGGTGATATTGGTAAATTTCACCTGCATTTCAGAACGCACGTACTCCACATCCAGTGGATTAATCGCCTTCCACGCGTCGCTGTAGCCTTCGAGCGCCAGCTTCAACATGCGGTTGATGACGCGTTGTTCCGTATGGGTAAACTCGCGACCTTCTACTTTGGTCGGGAAGCGACCGTCACCGCCGAACAGGTTATCTACGGCAATAAATACCAGACTCGGCGAGAACACCACCAGCCCTGTGCCACGCAGTGGTTTCAGGTGGATAAGGTTAAGATTGGTCGGCACCGGCAGGTTGCGGGCAAATTCATGATACGGCTGAATACGAATCGCCCCGACGGTAATGTCCGGGCTACGGCGTAACAGGTTAAACAGCCCCATGCGGAAGTGGCGAGCAAAACGCTCATTGATGATTTCCAGCGCCTGTAACCGTTCGCGAACAACCCGGCGTTGCGTGTTGGGATCGTACGGACGAATATCACTTTCACCGGTCACTCCGGAAGTCGGTTCGTCTTTGACTTCGCTGTCGCCATTCAACAGCGCATCAATTTCAGCTTGAGAAAGAATACTATCGCCCATGTCGTTATCGCAGAATAAAAGCGGTATACAGCACGTCGGTGACATCCTGTTTCGGTTGCCCGGCAACAAGCGGGGTAGAAAGTGTGGCTTTAATCGCAGCAATCAGTTGTTGCTTGCCTTCTTCCGTTGCCAGCACAGCGGCATCCTGACGCGAAAACAGTAACAGCAAGCGACTACGGACTTCCGGCAAATATTCACTCAGGCGCGAACGGGTGGCTTCATCTTTTAGTCGCAGCGTAATACCGATATAAAGCACACGGTCCGCATCACCCAGATTCACCGTAAAGGTATCCAGCGTATAGAAGACCGGTGAAGGCATGACATGTTGTTGCGCTTTGTTGTCAGCGGCCACTTGTTGTGAATGCCAGTAGCTGTAACCCGCGCTGGCGCAGGCCGCGAGAGTGATGAATACCAGAATAGGGAGCCAAAGCGATCGCCTGCTTTTCTTGCTTATCGCGTAATCAGTCATGTGTTGCGGTCTTCCTGTGTCGCTACTGCTTATCGGCTAATTATCCTGCGTCTTAAGTGCGGCAAAGCGTGGAAAAGACGCGGATTAAGGTGCTACATCTGACGTTAGGCGAAAATATCGACGCCGCTATTGCCAGATGAAACTCTCTGGAGAGTTGCGGGAACCGGCAATGTATCGTCATCCTCGGTTGTCAGACGTTCATGGCCTGATGTGCGCGGACTTTGTTGTTGCTGGGAAGCGGCCTGCTGCTGACCACTAAAGCTTTCGCCACTGATGTTGCTTTGCCCTAACTGAATGCCACTCTCGGCCAGCTGCGTACGCAGTACCGGCAGCGCTGCTTCCAGGGCGGCGCGTACGTGCTGATGTGGTGAAACCATCTGGATTTGCGCCTGGTTGTCATCCACCTTGAGAGATATTTGTACTTCGCCTAAATCCTGTGGATGCAAACGCAGCTCGGCACTTTGCTGCCCCTGACGGGTAAACAGTGAAATATGTTGGCTTAATGATTGCTGCCATTCGTGAGAACCCAGCGGTGCGCTCAGAACAGGCGCTGCGACGCTGGGCAGTGGCTGTGTCTGATGTGGAGTGATTAGCGGGCTGGCGGCAGCGGTCACCGGCGAAGGTGTGCTGATGACTTCCGCTTTACTCTGGGCTTCTGCGACCAGCGGTGTTAATGGCTGAGCTGGCGTGCCAGGGGCGTCGTCAGGTTGCGCTGTTGCGAGTTGCGCGGTAGTCAGTTTCGTTGAGAGTGTTGGCTTTTGCGTCGGTAACGCGGTTGCAGGCGCATCAGTCACTTTAGGGGTATTGTCAAAACCGGGCAACATAGCGAAAAGGGCGCTCAGGCTGGCGACAGCATCTTCATTAAGGTCATCCGTTTTATCATCGGCGACCGTCTCCTTTTCTGGCATGGCTGCCAGCGTATTAACCAGAGCCTTTGTCAGCGGCGTTGTATCGGGTAGCGCTGCGGTTAGTTCAGCCAACGTTTCGTCAGTAGCGATGAGTAAATCAGACGGCTGTACCTCGGCCAGAGTTTCGCTGGCGCGTTCTTTTCCTGGCGCGTGTGGGGTATCCACTGCAACCCGAAGCAACGGCGAAGCTTTGCCTGGAGCTGCATCTCCTGCTAATGCCCCGCTCAACAACGCAAGAAAATCCTGTGCCGTGTCAGTGGCGCTACCACCGGACAGTGTGGTGGTGTCAACGTCGGCGGTAATCAAGGGCGCTAAGCGAATCATTCAGGTTTCCTCATGGCGGCGCGCTGGGCGAACTCATCCATCTTTTTCTGATCGAGGCGGTTTTCTGCAAGCAGTGCCGCCGTGGATTGCCGTTCCTGCAGTGTCTGCCAGGCCTGCAAACGTTGTTTCTTTTCTCGCCAGCTGTTCAGGGCAATGTCAACTTTCTGCGTCCACTGATTAAGTTGCTGGCGATGCTGAGTAATGGCTTTTTCCAGCGTCTGGATAAACTGCTGATAGTTGATCCAGCGGTTGCTGGTCATCCCGGCACTTATATCGCTATTGAGGTTATTGCGATATTCATTCTGATAATCGATCAGCATTTTGAGCTGTTCTTCCGCCTGCTGACATCCGCGACGCATTTCTCCCAGCAGGCGGGCGGCATTATCCACCTCTTTTTCTGCGAGATCTTTCAGGGTCGCCAGCGCGCCATGTTCTGCCATCTGCCGTTATCTCCTGGGTTATGACACTGTCGGGAAAATACGCTCCAGCCCCTGGAGAGACGCTTCCCAGTCCGCGCGTTCAAAAATGCCTTGTTGCAAATAGCCCTCCAGCTGCGGCCACAGGGCGATGGCTTTATCGAGCATCGGATCGCTGCCTTTGGCATAAGCGCCGACGCTGACCAGATCGCGGTTACGCTGAAAACTCGACAACAACTGTTTGAACGTACGCACCCGCGCATAATGTTGCTCGCTGATTAACGCCGTCATTGCACGGCTGATTGAGGCTTCAATATCAATCGCCGGATAATGCCCGGCTTCCGCCAGACGACGAGAAAGCACAATGTGACCGTCGAGGATCGCCCGTGCGGAGTCGGCAATCGGGTCCTGCTGGTCATCGCCTTCGGTGAGCACGGTATAAAACGCGGTAATCGAGCCGCCGCCGCTGATGCCGTTTCCGGCACGCTCGACCAGTGCCGGTAATTTGGCGAATACTGACGGTGGGTAGCCTTTGGTGGCAGGCGGTTCGCCAATGGCTAGTGCAATCTCACGCTGGGCCATCGCGTAGCGGGTGAGGGAGTCCATAATCAGCAACACATGCTGACCACGATCGCGGAAATCTTCGGCAATTCGCGTGGCATAGGCGGCACCTTGCATTCGCAGGAGCGGAGAAACATCAGCCGGAGCGGCTATCACTACTGAGCGCGCACGCCCTTCGGCGCCGAGAATATTCTCAATAAAATCTTTTACTTCTCGCCCACGTTCACCAATCAAACCAACGACAATCACATCGGCACGGGTGTAGCGTGCCATCATCCCCAGCAGCACACTTTTACCGACGCCGGAACCAGCAAACAGCCCCATACGCTGCCCACGCCCAACGGTAAGCAGGGCATTAATCGGGCGCACGCCAGTATCCAGGACATGTTCAATCGGTGTACGTTGCAATGGGTTAAACGGCGGGGTAATCAGGGCGCCAGTTTCAGTCGTATCGGGGGAGGGCAGACCATCGAGCGGTTTACCACTGCCGTCCAGAACGCGGCCTAAGAGCGCTGGACCGAGCGGTAACTGCTTGCCGCTTTGTAGCCCGTCGCCGGAGATATTTTTGGCGTAAACGCGCGCGCCGGGCAGCACGCCTTCAACTTCCTCTAGTGGCATTAAAAACAGCCGTTGACCGTTAAAGCCAACCACTTCGCTTTCCACTTCGTGAGTTTCAGTGCCGTTCTGCCGTTCAATGACACAGGTTGCGCCGAGCGGCAGTTGCAATCCGGTGGCTTCCAGCACCAGCCCGGTGGCGCGTGTTAATCGCCCGTAGCGGCGCACCGCAGGCAGTTGCGCCATTTTGGCTTCAAAATTATCCAGCGAGGTTAGCCAACGTGTCAGGCGAGTGGTCATCACACCACTCCTGGTGCTGCCAGACGGCAGAGTTCTTGCCAGCGGGTGGCGACGCTGGCGTCGAGATCACCTTCATCGGCGGAGACTTTACAGCCGCCGGGATGCAGGGTCGGGTCGCCGCGCAAGCGCCATCCATGCAAACTTAACGTTGCGCCAAGCATCTCATCTACACGTTGTAGATCATCGGGATGCACGCGTAGCTGCGGTTTGCCGCTGAATAACGGTTCTTGCTGCAACAACTGTTGGATCTGTTTAATCAGCGCCGAGTTGTCCACCGTTGGCGTTTGGCCTATCACCTGACGAGCCGCCTCCAGCGCCATTTGCATCAGGCGTGAAGCAATCACGCTATCCAGCGCATCAAGAGTGGTCTGAAACTCGCTGACCAGCTGTTGCATTCGGGCATGAATCGGCGCTTGCTGGGATTTTGCCTGTGCCAGTCCTTGTTCCAGCCCCTGGGCCAGACCTTCCTGATAGCCTTGTTCATGGCCTTGCTGGCGACCTTCGACAATACCCGCCTGATAACCTTGCTCGTGGGCCTGCATTTGCAGTTGTGCCAGTTGTTGCTCAAGGCTGGGTTCAGCCTCTTCAGTGACGGTTTCTTCTGGCTCCATCAGTGGTACAAACTCCGCCTGTGGTGGCGAAAGATCGTCCGGTGTCCAGGTTTTCCACGGCAGATTATCAGACATAGGTATCCTCGCCGCTGCCAATCACCATCTCGCCTGTTTCGGCAAGACGGCGCACAATCAGCAGAATCGCTTTCTGCTCGTTCTCCACCTGCGACAGACGCACCGGACCACGGTTGGCAAGATCGTCGCGCAGTATATCGGCGGCACGCTGCGACATATTGCGCAGGAATTTCTCGCGCAGTGGCTGTTCGGCACCTTTCAGCGCAATCAGCAGCGATTCGGAATCCACTTCCTGTAACAAACGCTGGATGCTGCGATCGTCGACATCCACCAGATTTTCGAACAGGAACATCTCGTCGATAATTTTTTGTGCCAGCTCACCGTCAAATTCACGCACGGCGGTAATAACCGCTTCTTCCTGCTGAGTTTTCATCAGGTTGATAATTTCGGCTGCTGTTCTTACGCCGCCCATTTTGCTGCGCTTGAGATTCTGACCGTCGAGCAGGCCATTCAGCACTTCCGTCAGTTCAGCCAGCGCGGCAGGCTGTACGCCGCCAAAGGTGGCGATACGTAGCATCACATCGTGGCGCAGACGTTCATCGAACAACGCCAGAATATCGGCGGCCTGAGCGCGTTTCAGATGCACCAGAATGGTAGCGATAATCTGCGGATGTTCATCGCGAATCAGATCGGCGGCGCTCTGCGGCTCCATAAAGTTGAGCGTTTCAATACCGCTGGCAGTGTCGCGGGTTTCGAGAATATCTTCCAGCAGGCTGGCGGCACGCTCTTCGCCCAGCGCTTTGACCAGCACTGAACGCAGATAATCGTTGGCGTTGATATTCAGCGCAGCAAACTGTTCGGCTTCTTGTTCAAACTCTGCCAGTACTTCAGTTAATTGTTTGTTGGAGATCTGCGAGACGTTCGCCATTGCCGCGCTCAGGGTTTGCACTTCTCGTTGGGACAGGTGCTTGAATACCTCTGCCGCCCGGTCTTCGCCAATGGTCATCAGCAGAATGACGCTTTTATCGGTGCCTGTCAGGTTACTCATGATCGTTATTTATCCACTGGCGAATGACCAGCGCCACTACGCGCGGATCGTTATCAGACATGTCACGGATACGCTGGCTCATTACCTCTGCTCCCAGGCGTTGGTTAGCGCGGCGTTGTTGCAGTTGTTCGTCTTTGCTCAGGCGGACTTCCACTGCATCTTCCATTTCCTGACGAGTTTGTGTCTGTTGCTGAACGGCTTTCACCGCCTCGGCGCGGCGGGTTAATTGCGGACGCACCGCTTTACGCCACAGCAACCACGCCACCAGTATCACCAGCAACCAGCGTCCGGCAGCCAGTAACTGATCGATAAACGCTTGTTGTTTCCAGAACGGCAGTTCACCGCCACTTTCATCACTACTATTAAACGGTGAGTTGACGACATTGAGCGAATCACCGCGTTTTTCCGTAAAACCCATAGCCTCGCGGGTCAGATCTTCAATCTGTTTCATCTGTTCGGTGCTCAGTGGCAACGGTTTGCCATCTGGCAGCGTTTTGTAATTCACCACTACCGCGACAGACAAACGTTGCACGTCACCGACGTTCATTTTGGTATGACGAATGGTGCGATCGACTTCGTAGTTGCTGGTTTCATTACGCTGTGTGCTGCGCGGCCCACTATTGCTGGTAGTGCTCGTCTGTTGCTGGCGATTGTTTTGATTTGCCGGAGGCGTGCTAATCGGCGCGTTATTCGCGGGCGCGGGCTGATTAGACAATGCACCCGGCACGCCGCCCGGATAACCGGAACCGCTCTGCTCGCTTTCATTCAGTTGACGGGAACGAAGCGCTGCCTGCGACTCATTGCCATTAGGGCGATACTGCTCTTCTGTTTGCTCTTTGCTGGCGAAATCCAGCTGCGCCGTGACTTGCGCATGAATATTGCCGTTGCCGACAATAGGCGACAGAATTGCTTCAATACGACGTTGAATCCGGCCTTCGACATCGCTGGTATATTTCAACTGGACATCATTAAGATCGCGCCCGCTGGTGTTGGACTGGGTTAACAGATGCCCCCCCTGATCCACCAGAGTGACGTTTCCCGGCGGCAGCCCAGCTACCGCACTGGAAACCAGATGCACAATGGCGCTAATTTGCCCTTCATCCAGCGCACGCCCTGGCAATAAATTCACTGTCACCGATGCAGAAGGGGATTTTTGCTCACGGACAAATAAAGACGGTTTTGGCATCGCCAGATGCACGCGTGCCCCTTTCACCGGGCCGATGGTTTCGATAGTACGAGAAAGTTCGCCTTCCAGCGCTCGCTGATAATTCACCTGTTCGCTGAACTGGCTGATACCAAACTTTTCCTGATCGAGCAGCTCAAAGCCGACCGCTCCGCCTTTAGGTAAGCCTTGCTGCGCCAGACGCAGACGCAATTCGTGAACCTTATCCGCCGGAACTTCAATTGCGCCACTGGCTTCACTAAAGCGGTAAGGAATGTTCATCTGCGTCAGTTGGCTGACAATCGCGCCGCCATCCTGATCGGAAAGGTTGGTGAATAACGTGCGGTAATCAGGGGCTTTTGCCCATAGAACTAACGCGACTATCACTGCTACTGCAGCGGAACCAGCAACAATCAAAGGGATTCTCGGATTCGCGCGTAGGCGATTAAGCCACTCAAGAGATTTTGTCTGGGCTGCAGTCGTATTCATCGCGCACCTCGCGGCAGATGAAAGACGGCGTTATTGGCAAAGTGGAACAAGACGCACTCCCGGGTCAGCAAACTCGAAAAATTGACGGCCTCATTATTTGTGGTTTTATTTTTTTCTATGCGCCAATTAACCCGGTTTTTTATCGTTATTTAACGCCTTTATCTTATTGACTTACTGTTAATCTCTGCTAACAGAAATGTTCCGGGAGATGAATATGTCAGCTATACAGGGGATTGAAGGGGTTATCAGCCAGTTACAGGCGACGGCGATGAGCGCCCGTGCGCAGGAATCACTACCACAACCTGGCATCAGTTTTGCCGGACAACTTCATGCCGCGCTCGATCGTATAAGTGATACGCAAACCGCCGCCCGCACCCAGGCAGAAAAATTCACCCTCGGCGAACCCGGCGTGGCGCTAAACGATGTGATGGCCGATATGCAAAAAGCGTCAGTTTCAATGCAAATGGGGATTCAGGTGCGTAATAAGCTGGTGGCGGCGTACCAGGAAATGATGAGCATGCAGGTGTAGGTTTTGTAACCTGTTGACTATACTTGTTTAATTACATCCGATCCCACAGCGTGGGGCATGGATGGGGCAAACTCACTCAATTTCTGGTTTAAAATGGATACCTGATCCTGATTGTTTTCTGCCATCCACGATCCGTAAACGCGATAAACCATCTGAGCATCAGAGTGTCCCATTTGCTTCGCGATGAAGTTAGGGTTAGCTCCAGCGGTCAAAGACCAACATGCATAAGTGTGCCTGGACTTATATGCTTTGCGGTAGCGAATCCCGGCGCGTCGCATTGCAGTTTCCCATGACTGATTAATCGACCCAACTGCATAATGGTACCCGGCAAGGCCATTACGCGTAACGATTTGCGGATTAAAAACAAAAGTGCACGGATGCATTTCAGTTCGACCATACTCACGAAGTTTCACTTCAACCTGATACTGCTTACCAAGCCGTGTCATTTCAGCCTGATTCTTAAGCACGTCTATTGCTGGTTGAATTAGGTTGATAACACGGTTTGTTCCTGCTTCGGTTTTAGGAAGAGTGAACTCTTTCGTTATCGCGTTGGCATATCGTTGGCGCAGGAAATTAAATGCCCTATGATACCGGAAGTTCACGCAATTTTAAGATTGCTGTAATGCTGCCAATGCTTCGACAGCCTTTTATATATTCTATTAACAGAGGAATATATTTTATGTGCACTGATTATAACCATGGATGAAATTAGTTAAAAAATCCGCTAGCTTCTTTTTCTTTGGCTTTTCCAGTACTTTTCGTTAACTCCTTTCCACCTTCAGAGATATTCCTATTTGCATCTGCGTTGGATTGAAGGATATCTGTCTGTGCAGCTTTGTTCTTCAGTTCTTGATCTATAAAATCATTCTCTCTTTTGACTCGAGCTTCTTCTCGAGCTAAAGCTAGTTTTAGTTTTTGAATCTCTAAGCTTCGTAATTCATTTTCATATGCGATGTCTCGTTTCTTATCTTCCTTAATTTCAGATTCTAACTTTTCGCGTGCGGCTTTTCTGTCTGCAGCAATAGCTGCAGCTTTTCTATTTTGTGCTTCAATTGCACTAGCACGTCGTTGCTGCTCAAGACGGGCCTCTCGCTCTAGATTTTCCTTATGTGCGTCATTTGCTCTTTTTTCTTCAGCGATTCCTTGTTGTTCTGCTTCAGCTACTGCCGCAAGTTGACTTTGTAAGGAACTGGCAAAACTGAGAGAGAAAGGTATAGCAACAAGAGCTATGAGTATTTTTTTCATGATGGATACTGTGTGTTATGCTTTTTCAGGGCAAGAGGCATTAGGCTGAATTCTGGTTTCATTATTTTTTGTCGAAATGACTACAGCTAAACCTGGGGTAAATTGACAAGATTTGCCCACTTGGGTTGATGTAAACATTTTTGTTCCATCTTTGTAGGTTAAAGAAACACCCTCTACAATAGATTTATCTTTTACAAGTGTACCCGCGGCTGCTCCAACTGCACCCCCACCCCCACCCACAGCTCCTGCTGCGGTTCCCAGATTACTTCCGGTTCCAACGTTATGTCCAGCCACCCCCCCCCGGCAACGGCGCCTAAAATAGCTCCGAAAGTTTGCGATGCTTGTTTATTTGCAGTGTTGTCAACAGCAACTTTAGCGGGAAGAACTGAAATGATATTAACTGTTTTAGTTTCTTGCTTTGAATTTAATTGATTGGCTTCGTAAACGTCAGCAGCATACTCATCAGCATTTCATTGACATCCAGAGATGCCGGAAGATAGGCATAACATGATGATAGTTATTGATTTTTTGTATGTAAATATTACGTTTCTCCTACGTGAGCAGAATTGTTAAAGCGCGTATTTTTAGGATTAATCTCAAAAAAGTAAAGAAATAATTTATATGCGGATAATAAAAACAAATAAAATGTTGTTTAATTCGATATGGCTCACATTTTTCTGATATAAAAAAATGAATAATTATATATGTCAAGTCATAATATTAATAACACCGAGTGGTAACAGATAATAAGTGGTTAATTTGCGTTAAGGCAGGAAAAATAGTTATCTATTAAGGTAGAAAAGATGTTGGCAACATTTGTTATAATTTACCGCAGGGATTTGTTTGCTATTTAATGTACGTTTGCAATTAGTTGAAATATAGCATATGCATTTCTGTAATTTACATGTTCGATATTTGTTTACTTATAATGCAATATGCTAATTTCATGTATCTGCAGATATCTACTGTTTGACTGAGAAATTTAGGTTTTTACGAGAGGATTTGAATCTACAAGACCCCATGGCAGCGCGGCACTATCATGGGGACTGCTTTGTGCCAGAGGCGGAAGTTCCTAACATCATGCTGCATTAGTTTAAGGGGAATAGGTCGGCAGGCGTAACGAAGTTTCTCATACTGAATGTGAGCGCATCGATGTTTGTTGATGTAGTATGCTTGGAACTTGTTTGATTTTATTGCCTGTGATGCTTTTCAGCATAACAACTTCCTAGTTTAACTAGGAATATATGATGAACTATTTTTATATTTAAGGATTTACTTTGAAATTAAAGTCTGCTGCAGAGAAAATAAGACGAGATAGTTTAAATGCATATTTTAAACGCATAAATTGGAGGTTTATGGACGATCGAGTTCAAAGGGAGTTTGAAATTTTAAATGCTGACACACATAGTGCCGATATCTTTGGGAGCCTTTACATTAGCAGATCAAAAGATGATGAACCAATCAAATCATCTAATCTTATTAGTTCACAATATATTAATTCGACTCATATTTTTACTGGGGTCAGATTCCTGGGTTTTAACATATCATCCTCTGACAACGAAAGCTTAGAAGTTGCATACGAAAGGAATGCTCAATTATGGTATTCGCAGGGACCATCCGGTGATGTTCTTGTGTTTGTTGCGCCTTATCAATCTAACGCTGGGAAAATCAATGAAACTGAAATAATAATAGGTAAGTATCAAAACCCATCCCAAATAACACCTAAACACATAAAAAAACATTTTTCCATATATTGTAGGTATTGTACATCCACTGCACAGCATTCTGCTTCCAATATGAGCAATTATATTTATAGGCAATACCTTATTTTTAATGACTTTAGATTCAAGTCAACATATAGACATAAAGTTATCAAAACGGTTGAGAGATTTTTAGTTCTTATCTTGGCAGGGACTGCTATATGGGCCTCCCTTTATGCTGGCGGAAAACTATAGTGAATCAATACTCACCAAAATCTCGGACTGAGACAAGTATTAAACTTTTAAAAGCACTCCTTTGTCTACTTCTCGCTCACAGCGGACCTTCAGACCAGCAGATTGTCCGTTCCATACCTGGAGCGGAAGTGGCCGAGGGACATAAAGAGCTAAACCCCCGGCATTGCTTGTCAGCTGTTTATAGCCGTTCCTGGGTACAAGTTAGCACTAAGGCGAGCATTGTTAAAATCACCAACCAACCACCAGTTGTGTACAGATTCTGACCGCAAAGCGAACTCTCCGGCATGCAGGTTGGAAAAAGCACAGTTGACCTAAAATGCTCCTCCAGCCAGAAACCAAAGGCAGCTGATAATTCGAAAGCCTAAAGAGATAAAGTGGGGACTATGCCCGCAAATTCTTAACAATATAGCCAAACCGAGAAGCGAATGATATCCAGCCCTGATGCGGGCTGGATATTAAATTTCCGCCGGTCAGTTATCGCAATGACCTGGCACTGCTAACTTAACTTCAGGTTTAGAAACGACGCGGATACCTTCGTTTTCGGAAACCTGTTCCAGTCCAGCTCCACCAACAAAAACGCCCATCTTGATGTACTGGCGAACAAAGTAGTTTTTCCCGGACGTGACATTGAGTGTCAGATTATTAGGTGAAAACTCAGATTCAGTTCCCAGCGTATGTGGTTGGCTGGTCGATATTTGCTGATAGAAAAAGACTCTGTCAGCCGTTTCACCAAGACAACGGCCGTCAAGATAAACGTCCTTTTTTAACGCTTTACCAACAAAGCTGTCTCTGTAAACATATAGACCGGCTTTGCCATTTTCCGGGATCGGGAAAGACTTAGCTGTCTCGTTTTCAGTATTACTGGCCAGAGGAACCGACGCACACCCCCCCAGAAGCACAGAGGAAAGAATGACTGCAGCAATTGTAATTTTATTCATTGAATTCTCATGGAGTTAAGAAAATCGCCTAATGAGAATAATCTTATTTTACACTCATGTCATTAAAGGAGGCATTGAATCACGACAACATCAATGTTCATCCCGGAACCGTCAACTTTCGCTCCTCGCTCATAACAGACATTCACTTCAGCTATGGCAGAAAGGTATGCATGCTGGGGAAGGGGAAGTCGTGAAAGAAAAAGAGGACTTCTGCGTCGTTTGACATCACTGCTATCTTCTAACTGGTTATGCAGGTCGTAGTGGGGAGCACACAAAGCTTTGCACTGGATTGCAGGCTTTGTGCTCTTCGATGCTGAGTGGTGGGGCATATATGGGGCAAATCACACCGTTAGATCTACGGAGAACTACGATGCTTGATGTTTCAGTCAACTCTAACCACCTGTTATCTGGTGCGCTCCAGGGTTTTCTTTGTCATCAACGAAAAATACATAGTCACAGGCATGATCTGGGAGGCGTTAGTTAATCGCTATTTCAGAACCGTTCATTGAAAATTTTATTAATAACCAGCCACTGTCATACCTAAGCTGGCGAGAACAGTTAAATGAGTGGTTTGTTGTTCTCGACGTCTTCAATATATAAAAGTGTATTATCGATAGAGTAGTAACGCCGCTTATTATCACTGACGTCAGTAACCCACCGAAAAACACCAGCGTTCGCAAGCGTTATACAATATTCCCGAAATGTAGACCGTCTTGAAATGTGAGTTCGGGCTGCTTTTTTGACTTGCTCAGGATCCTTGGTGGCACTGACTTTTAATAGACTTCTGCTTCCCCTGATTAACAATACATTGTCATCGTGCGTGACGATCCTGATGTTATCTGTGGCAAGATAGTAAATATAATGTGCAATATGATGACGTTTTAACTCAGCATAAAACCATGAGAAATTTAGCTCCGTTCTCACTTGCTCAAACATCTTTTGAAAAATAGCAACCTGATCCATCAGGGAAATAATCTCTCGTTAGTTGTGAGGTATAGTAGTTTGCATGATCGGTGTTATTCCTTCAATCTGGTCCGATCACTTAATGCTGTGTCTGTGTGAATCAATAATAATCCAACTGCGGTACGGAAAATAGACAACGGAGTATTCGTAGCAAGTGACTCCCGCTGCCTGAAACAGCGGGAGAAAAGATTACTTCTGAATTAAATAACGAATGGTCGGCCCGTCTTGCTGAATATCCAGTACCGTATAGCCGTGATTACGCGCATCCAGTGGAATATTGTTAATCGACTGTGGACAATCGCTGACCACTTCGAGGATTTCGCCTTTTTTTAACTGCGGCATTGCCTCAAGGGTAGCAACTGCCGGGTAAGGGCAGGGCTCACCCACCATATCAAGACGGTAATCAGGAACGATATTTTTCATGCGATCTCCTTAGCTGCCTGCGGCGCAGCACGGCGGAAGAAGCGTTTTTCCCAGCCGATAATCAGCATCAGCGCAGCGAACAATAGTAAATATGTCACCAGCAGGCCGCCCATTGGTCCAAATGTTTTTAGCAGGTTGATTTTGTCCCAGTCGGTTGCCAGTGCTGGGGCGAAATCATCCCAGTAATACGCCAGAATCGTGGAGCCAATAACGTTGCCCAGACCGACCCACCAGTAGTGCACCTGGCCTTCCACCGCGCGGTACATCCATCCTGTTTCGCAGCCGCCCGCCAGCACGATACCAAAACCAAACAGTAATCCGCCAATTACTGCGTTCGGACCCGCCCACATGATTTTGGGTTCAACACCTAACTGTACGTAACTGAAGATCCCGATGGCACTTACCGCCATACCAATAATGATCGCTTTTGCCATGTGGGTACGTCCGGTGATCCACATGTCGCGGAACGCCGAAGTAAAGCAGATTTGTGCTCGTTCTATCAGTAAGCCAAAGCCGACGCCAAACAACATTGCCAGCCCCAGTTTTGGTTGGTTCATCGCCGTCAGCAGCGCCCAGCCCAGCATGCCGAAAAAGACCAGCATCCCAAGACGAAAACGCCGCCGCGCCTGATCCGGTTTTTGCGTCAGCGGCGAGGCGGCAGAAACTTTCTGCATTTTCACGGGGATACGAAAGACAGGCAGCAGGGTAAAACGCGCGCCAAACCATGAGCCGATGGCGGTGGCGATAGCAAAGAACCAGGCGTGCAGCGAGAACTGAGGAATGCCGGTGAAGAACGCCGCCAGGTTACAGCCCATCGCCAGACGTGCACCAAAACCAGCAATAATCCCGCCAATAATGGCCTGCATAATGCGGATACGGCTACGCGGCATGCGTAGTTTGACGTTGTTGGCCCATAATGCTGCGGCAAAACAGCCGCCGAACATACCGAGAATCATCATCCCGTCAATGCGGGTTAATGGCGATCCTTCCAGATGGATAATTTTAAAATAGCCCCACTCTTCAGCATGGACGCCAAACAATTGCAGAAGCTGACCGCCCCAGCGGGTAAATTCACCCGTAACTGCCCAAAAGGTGCCGGTAATGCCAAAATAGTAAGTGGAGAGAATGCCCGCCGCGATGACCGCAGGGATTGGCGCCCAGAATTTAATCAACCAGGCTTGTTTGAAGTGCTGCCATGACATGTATGTAGCCTCTGAACTCAGAAGGTTTAAACAAGAGTCGCGAATCATACACCAGGAGAATTTATTTGCGTGGCAATAATTCACAAAAATAATAGTTAGATCAAATTTCTCTTTGGGTCTGGAAAGGCTGGCAGCGTCAGGGCTTTAATGCCACAATCCACTTTTCTTCTCATGCAGGACGAATGATGAAAAAACTCGCAATTGCAGGCGCACTCATGTTGCTGGCGGGCTGTGCCGAAGTCGAAAACTATAATAATGTTGTAAAAACCCCCGCGCCAGACTGGCTGGCGGGGTACTGGCAGACTAAAGGGCCGCAACGTGCGCTGGTCAGCCCGGAAGCGATTGGTAGCCTGATTGTCACTAAAGAGGGTGATACCCTGGATTGCCGTCAATGGCAGCGGGTGATTGCGTTACCGGGTAAGCTGACGCTGATGTCTGATTCTCTCACTAACGTTACTGTGAAACGTGAGCTGTACGAGATTGAGCGTGACGGTAACACCATTGAGTATGATGGCATGACGATGGAACGTGTGTCTCGCCCGACGGCAGAGTGTGCCGCCGCGCTGGAAAAAGCGCCGTTACCGACGCCGCTGCCGTAATGAAATCCCCCTGGTGCTGGGGGATTTATATGTCAAAAAAAGTGCCCGATGCGCAAGCTTATCGGGCCTGGAACTGCAACAGCTGCGCAATAACGATGAGTGTATTGTCAGCGATCGGTTTTAAATCACCTCTTCGATAACCCAAACGCTGACGCTGCCACCGTTGCAAAAGAAAGTCGCTTCGCCATTTTCATCGGTCACCACGCTCTCTTGTCGATTACCGAGGAAATCGCGCCAGGTTTTATTGCCGTAGTTCTCCCCCAGATTAATGGTCTTTTCGCCATCGTCGCCATTCGACATAACCACAACGCAGCCGGGATATTCATCGGTGCCACTGCGGCTAAAGGCAATGCAGTTCGGATGATCGAAAAATAGCGTCTGTACACCGTGGGCAAAACGCTGGCGGGCAAGGATTAACTCATCAAGCTGTTCGATTATTGGCATATCTATCTGATATGTTTGTCCGTCACCGCCGACATCTTCGTAATGAGCCCCGTATAAATCAGGGTAAAACACCGAAGGCACGCCATTTTCCCGTAGTAAAATAAGGGCATAAGCCAACGGTTTAAACCACGGCTCTACCGGTGCTTCAAGGGCTTGCAACGGTTGGGTGTCGTGGTTGGCAACCAGCGTCACGGCGTGGAAAGGATCGACTTCAACTAATGTACCGGTAAAAATCTCAGTCATATCATAATCGCGACCCATACGAGACGCTTCGTGGAACTTCATCTGCAGCGGTGCATCAAACAGCATGGTTTTACCTTCCACCTGATCAATATACGTTTGCAGTTTCTCGACCTCGCGCGACCAGTATTCCGCCACAATAAATAGTGGTTTCGGCGCAACTTCTTGCACATGCTCGATCCACTCTTTATAGAACCACGCCGGAATATGTTTTACCGCGTCGAGACGAAAACCATCGCACTGAGTTTGTTCCATTACCCAGCGCGCCCAGTATTTGAGCTCTTCGGTGACAGCATGGTTACGAAAATCGATATTTTCGCCCATCAGATAATCGAAATTGCCTAATTCATCATCAACCTGATCATTCCAGCCTTCACCAGTGTAATCGTTGACGATTTTAAAGATGCCATCTTCATGCGGGTTTTCGATATGGTCGATACCGCTAAAACATTTGAAGTCCCATATAAATTGTGAGTATTTTCCGGCTCGTGCAGGGAAGGTGTAACGAGTCCAGCCTTCGCATTCGATAATTTCATCATCAATTTGCGTGCGACACTCTTCGTTAACTCGCTGTACACGAATCGCTTCTTTTTCGTCGGCGCCCATTTTGTGGTTCACTACCACGTCCAGCAGTACGGCGATGTCGTTGCGTTTAAGCGCGTCGATGGCCGCCAGCAATTGCGCTTTATCACCATATTTCGTCGCGACAGTGCCTTTTTGATCAAACTCGCCTAAATCAAATAAATCATAGGAGTCGTAACCGACAGAATACCCGCCCGATGCGCCTTTATAGGCAGGCGGCAGCCAGACCATATTGATACCAATATCATTTAAACCGTCGGCGCGCTCGGCAAGCTCGGGCCAGAGCTTGCCGCCGTCAGGGTAATACCAGTGAAAGCATTGCAACAGCGTGGGATTACGCATTCTTCGACTCCACATGAGGGGAACATTAGAAGCGTAGCCGTAATCAGGTTATTCGCGAGTAATCCTACCTTTATGCTTTGCCAAAATTCAGATGGCTAGAAAAATCGATGATATTCTCCTGCGGCGCCAGTACGTAGCCGCCCTGGTCGCCGTAAGCACTTAATACGGATTTTTGCATCGATGACTGACCAACCAGCTTCGCCAGTTCATCCATCCGGACCTGCAATAACTGTTTAACGTTGCTTTCGTTGTCCAGGACGAGGCGTAACATCGGTTTGAGTTGTTCCTGCATCATGGCAGAGGGTTCCATCTCTTCCGTCAGGTGTGCGATTTGTTGCACCGCATTCACATAATCCATTTCGCTGGCGATGAGTTCGTCCCATCGTCCTTCTGTCGCCAGGCGTAACATGAACTGGCTTTTTTCGACAAGTTGTTGCCAGGCAAAATACAAGTGCGGTGCTTGGTTCATCAGACAGGGTCCTGAATCAAAGAAGGGGAGAGTAAAGTCTCTTTCCAGGCATCGGCAATATTGCGCATCAACGTTTCCACTTCTTCTACTGCGGAGACATCGTTACGCAAATTCGCTTGCAGCAAACGCCTGACCATATAGCTATAGAGCGCAATTAAATTCTGGGTTAATTCATCCTGGCTTTCTTCTTCGAGGCTCACCTTTAGCCCATTCTCAATAATGTTGATAGCTTTTGATAAAGAAACGCCTTTACCTTCCAGGTTGTTGTCCTGCATAAACAGTCGTGCTCTTACCAGCGCACTCAACACGCCGTCAAATAGCATGGTAACCAGTTGCTGTTGGCTGGCGCTCATCACGGCGCTCTCAACGCCAATTTGTGCATAGGCCTGCGTGCCTTTTGCGCTGTACATAGTCTCTCCTGAAGATTATTTCGAGCTGCTATTTGATGTGTCGAATTGCTGTGTCAGATAGCTACTGGTGGAGTTAAGCGAGTTCATTAACACATCCAGTTGGGTGAACTGGGCTTTGTAGCGCGTCATTAATGTATCGATACGTTCACTGGCAGCGTTGTACTGATCCGTCAAATTGTTCAGTGTTTTGCTTACGCCATCTTTTGCAGCCTGGATTATCCCGGTGGAGGAGAGCCAACTGGTCAGGTTGCTGCTAATGCTGGTGGTTACGCCAGTGCTTTTACCGTCACCAATAAACATTTCACCTACGCCAGCGGCATCTTTCTTCAGGGCCGTTTGCAGTTTGTCGGTCGCTATTTCCAGCTTACCGGTACTGGCATCCGTCGTGATACCAATCTGTGCCAATGTTTTATAGGCCGAGCTACTATGCGTATTGGCAAGCAGCGTTTTTAACTGGGTCTGGATGGTGCGCAGCGTGGAGTCACCGAGTAACGCGCCGTTGCTGGAGTCCTGACTTTCTGCCCCGGCATCGACTGCGGTGTATTTTGTTAAGCTGCTGAACGTATCCTGTAACGTGTTATAGGCATCTACCCACGCTTTAACCGCATTTTCAGCTTTAGATGTGTCTTTGCTGATGGTGAGGGTCTGATTACCGGTGGTGACGTCATTCAGGTTGAGAGTGATATCTTCCAGCGCGTCACTGATAGTGTTGCTGCTGTTTTCAATCTCAACGTTATTAACCGTCAGTTTGGCGTTCTGCGCGGTGACGCTTTCAATCATGCCATTGCTGCTATCACCCGACGTTCCGTTGTAACCCATAAAACTTTGCAGGGCGCTGTCGCCGCTGACGCTCAGTTTCATGGCGTTATCGCTACCGGTATCATTGGCGGTGATAGACAAACGATACTCGCCGTTACCCACATTGATGATACTGGCGCTGACACCGGCTTTGGCGTTGTTAATTGCATCGCGGATGCCAGAGAGTGACGAGTTAGCCGCGCTGATATCAATCGTGACGGGATCTTTTCCACCGCCTTGCTGGATGGTCAGTACGCTATCGCTGGTGGCGATGGCGGCTTTGTTGTCTTTTTGGCTGTTTTGGGTAGTGAGCGTCTGTGCCTGTGCCAGTTGGCTGACACTAATGGTGTATTTTCCGGCAATCGCGCTGCCCGTGGTGGTGGCGCTAAAAGCCGAGGAACTGCTGGTGGTTGAGGTTGCGGTAAATAAGTCGGCTTTATTCAGTGCCGTGTTGGCGGTCTGAAAACTCTCCAGCGCGCTTTTCAGCGTCCCGTAGGCGCTCAGTTTCGCAGTGTACGAGCTTTGTTGTTTTGATATCGGCGTCAGGGTAGATTTTTCTGCCGCCTCAAGACTGTCGAGGATGCTGCTGAGATCCAGCCCCGACCCAACCCCGAGCGTTGAAATACTAGCCATATATATTCCTTAATCATGCGACATGTAGAACGAATACCGGGGTTATCGGCGGAAGCGGGGCAAAGTTTACGATTTATTTTTGGGCTTAATGACATGAACAGCAACGAGGAAGGGGAGTATTTCGACGGCTAGAAAAAAATTCTAAAGGTTGTGAGTGACCAGACGATAACAGGGGTGACGGCGACGAAGCCGAAGGGTGGAAGCCCAATACTTAAACCGTAGAGCTAAAAAACAGGAATAAAAATTATGGCACAAGTCATTAACACCAACAGCCTCTCGCTGATCACTCAGAACAACATCAACAAAAACCAGTCTGCGCTGTCGACTTCTATCGAGCGCCTCTCTTCTGGTCTGCGTATTAACAGCGCGAAAGACGATGCCGCAGGTCAGGCGATTGCTAACCGCTTCACCTCTAATATTAAAGGGCTGACTCAGGCCGCGCGTAACGCCAATGACGGTATTTCTCTGGCGCAGACCGCAGAAGGCGCTCTGTCCGAAATCAACAACAACTTGCAGCGTGTGCGTGAGTTGACCGTTCAGGCGACGACCGGGACTAACTCTGATTCTGACCTGTCTTCTATTCAGGACGAAATCAAATCCCGTCTGGATGAAATTGACCGTGTTTCCGGTCAGACCCAGTTCAACGGCGTGAATGTGCTGGCAAAAGACGGTTCGATGAAGATTCAGGTTGGCGCGAATGATGGGCAGACCATCTCTATCGATTTGCAGAAAATTGATTCTTCAACGCTGGGATTGAATGGTTTCTCCGTTTCGGGTCAGTCGCTGAATGTTAGCAGTTCCATTACTCAAATTACGGGTGATAAAGGAACGAAGCCCGTTGGTGTTGATTTCACTGCTGTTGCGAAAGATCTGACTACTGCGACAGGTAAAACAGTCGATGTTTCTAGCCTGACATTACACAATACACTGGATGAGAAAGGGGCTGCTACTGCACAGTTCGTCGTTCAATCCGGCAGTGATTTCTACTCCGCGTCGATTAATCATACAACCGGTGAAGTCACGTTGAATAAAGCCGATGTCGAATACAAAGACACCGATAATGGACTAACGACTGCGGCTACTCAGAAAGATCAACTGATTAAAGTTGCCGCTGATTCTGAAGGTAAGGCTGCGGGATATGTAACATTCCAGGGTAAAAACTACGCTACAACGGTTGCAACGGCGCTTGATGACGACACTGCAGCAACAGCCACAGGGAACAAAGTTGTTGTTGAATTATCTACTGCAACTCCGACTGCACAGTTCTCAGGGGCTTCTTCTGCTGATCCACTGGCACTTTTAGACAAAGCGATTGCTTCTGTCGACAAATTCCGCTCCTCCCTCGGTGCCGTACAAAACCGTCTGGATTCTGCGGTCACTAACCTGAACAACACCACCACCAACCTGTCTGAAGCGCAGTCCCGTATTCAGGACGCCGACTATGCGACCGAAGTGTCCAACATGTCGAAAGCGCAGATCATCCAGCAGGCGGGTAACTCCGTGCTGTCTAAAGCTAACCAGGTGCCGCAGCAAGTTCTGTCTCTGCTGCAGGGTTAATCGCCAAAACCGGACTAACCGATAGTGACAGCAAACGCCAAATTGCCTGATGCGCTACGCTTATCAGGCCTACAAGGTGAATCGCAATTAATTAAATTTGCATATTCGTCCAGGCCGGATAAGGCGTTTACGCCGCGTCCGGCAAGATAAAGCGTACGTTGTCAGATCTCTTAACCCCGCGTCCGGCGGGGTTATTTTGCTCATTATTTACCGATCACTCTAAATAACCGCTTATTTCACCCATTAATCGTCCGATTAAAAAACCTGCAGAAACGGATAATTATGCCGATTACTTATATAACGCAGGGTTGTTTATCGTGAAATCACTCTATACCGCTGAAGGTGTAATGGATAAATACTCGCTGTGGCAGCGTTATATCCCGCTGGTGCGTCACGAAGCATTGCGCCTGCAGGTCCGACTGCCCGCGAGTGTAGAACTTGATGATCTCCTACAGGCGGGCGGCATTGGATTACTTAATGCCGTTGAACGTTATGACGCCCTGCAAGGAACGGCATTTACAACTTACGCAGTGCAGCGAATCCGTGGCGCTATGCTGGATGAACTTCGCAGCCGTGACTGGGTGCCACGAAGCGTGCGACGCAATGCGCGTGAAGTGGCACAGGCAATGGGGCAACTGGAGCAGGAACTTGGCCGTAACGCCACAGAAACTGAAGTGGCAGAACGTTTAGGGATCGAAATCGCCGATTATCGACAAATGTTGCTTGATACTAATAACAGCCAACTCTTTTCCTACGATGAGTGGCGTGAAGAGCACGGCGATAGTATTGAACTGGTAAGTGACGATCATCAGCGCGAAAACCCGTTACAAAAATTACTGGAAAGTAATTTGCGTCAACGAGTAATGGAAGCCATCGAAATGTTGCCGGAGCGTGAACAGTTAGTATTAACGCTCTATTACCAGGAAGAGCTTAATCTCAAAGAGATTGGCGCGGTGCTGGAAGTTGGTGAATCGCGGGTCAGTCAGTTACACAGTCAGGCCATTAAACGGTTACGCACCAAACTGGGTAAGTTATAACTTAGGTAAATGCCGCACATTAATTTTGAATACCAGGAGTTCTTAATAATGATGCAGCACCAGAAAAGGCGGCCATTGAGTCGCTATCTTAAAGACTTTAAACACAGTCAAACCCATTGCGCATTTTGCCGTAAACTACTTGATCGCATTACGCTGGTTCGCGACGGCAAAATAGTAAATAAAATCGAGATTTCCCGTCTCGATACACTGCTTGATGAAAATGGCTGGCAGGAAGAACAAAAATCATGGTCCGCGTTGTGTCGTTTTTGCGGCGATTTACACTGCAAAACGCAGAGTGATTTTTTTGATATTATCGGCTTTAAGCAGTTTCTCTTTGACCATACTGAAATGAGTCCCGGTACTGTGCGCGAGTATGTGGTACGTCTACGTCGTTTGGGTAATTACTTAAGCGAGCAAGATATTTCCACCGACCTGCTGCAGGATGGTTTTCTTGATGAAAACCTGGCACCCTGGCTACCCACCACAAGCACCAATAATTACCGCATCGCATTACGTAAGTATCAGTGTTACCAGACGCAAACTCGCGGTGATCTTGCGCAGAATTCCCCCTGCATGTCAGCTTCTGATATATATTAAATAAGAATAAGATGTAGCAGAGTTGTTTTTGTGTTTACAAACAATGGCTCTACACTGCAAACCAACAAAACAACATTCGGGGTGAATATGAAACTAGCACATCTGGGACATCAGGCGTTGATGGGCGTTATGGCCGTGGCGCTGGTTGCGGGTATGAGCGTGAAAAGTTTTGCCAACGAAGGCCTGCTCAATAAAGTGAAAGAGCGTGGCACGTTGCTGGTGGGACTGGAAGGGACTTACCCGCCGTTCAGCTTTCAGGGCGATGACGGCAAGTTGACTGGTTTTGAAGTGGAATTTGCCCAACAACTGGCAAAACATCTGGGCGTTGATGCCGCATTAAAACCGACCAAATGGGACGGGATGCTGGCGTCACTGGATTCTAAACGCATCGATGTGGTGATTAACCAGGTCACCATTTCTGATGAACGCAAGAAAAAATACGATTTTTCTACCCCTTACACCATTTCCGGTATTCAGGCGCTGGTGAAAAAAGGTAATGAAGGCACAATAAAAACCGCAGACGACCTGAAAGGTAAAAAAGTTGGCGTTGGTTTAGGCACCAACTATGAAGAGTGGCTGCGTCAGAATGTTCAGGGTGTTGATGTGCGCACCTATGATGATGACCCGACCAAGTACCAGGATCTGCGCGTAGGCCGTATTGATGCCATCCTGGTTGACCGTCTGGCGGCGCTGGATTTGGTGAAGAAAACCAATGATACGCTGGCAGTAACTGGTGAAGCCTTTTCCCGCCAGGAGTCAGGTGTCGCGCTGCGTAAAGGCAACGAAGACTTGCTGAAAGCAGTTAACGATGCCATTGCAGAAATGCAAAAAGATGGAACCTTGCAAGCCCTTTCCGAAAAATGGTTTGGTGCTGATGTGACCAAGTAATCAACGTATGGTCTGGTCCTGCTATAAGTTGACAGATTTCTGTCTGTAAAACGCCTGATGAACGTCATCGGGCGTTTTGTATTTTAGTGCCAGGTGTGGCCGCTCATGGTTATAAATTGCCACGGATTTTTACTATTTCCCGGACCTGCAGGACGCGAGTTTTTCAGGAGCCCGTTTATTCGTTCAGCCAGTGCATTCTGGTCGCAGTCATAACCAACGGTCATTGAGCAGGTTATCCCGTTTCTCTCATGCACTGACTGATAAAGAGCTGGCTACTCCACTACCCGGTTCAGAATGTATACTTCGCCCCCAGCATGGCAGAGGCGTCACTGTATCCTTTGTCACCGAGTTGTACACCCACATTGCCCCACAGGTTCAGATGGTCATTTATCTGTCCCTCAACGCCGGTTTTTACTTCTCCGATATTGCTGGCGCCGTCCTGATGTACCGTCACACCGTTCATGCGGGTGCCAAAATCACGGGTGTTGTGCAGCCAGTTCACCTCAACGAACGGACGGAACTCATGGGATTTGCCGTCGTCCATTCTGCTGTGCCCCTTAATCCAGGTTTTCACGCCCAGACGGGTACGGACGTTACCGTCACCGGTGCTTTCAACACGGGTACCATTGCGTTCATGGTGCTCATCAGCTTTTACGCCCATCCAGATAACCTGAGCCTGAGGCTGGACATACCATTCGTTCAGACTGCCATGGCTGCCAGTAAACTCACCGGTTTTCCAGGCATAACCGGTTTCCAGTGAGGCTGTCAGACCTTTTGATTTCCACGATTCCCCCGGCAGTCCTTCACCTTTCACATCGTTATCGAACCAACTGTACTGTGCCCAGCTATCCAGATAAGCCCCGCTAAGTGTCTCATCATTAGCATACCAGGTGGCATACAGACCTGTGTTGTATCCTTTCACACTGCCTTTTGAACTGTATCCGGTACGTACAGAATCTGTATTGTTATGGTCATTGCCGTAACCAGCCATAACCCCCAGATGCCAGCGGTCAGAGCTGTTCCGGCTCCACTGAGCCAGGTCACCGCCCATCTGCAGGACGTAACGGTTACCCTGTGTTTTCAATTGGCCTGTACCGTCACTCCAGCGGTTGTGTTCACCTTCATGGTGCATCCACATGCTGGTTTTTTTCTGCTCGCCGGTAATCACATCGGTGTAATGCATCGGCCCCAGGCGTTCATGAAGACGGGATACGAACATGGTGTTTGCGGCAGCAATGTTCGCCGTGTAGGAGCCAGCTTCCGGGCGCAGGTCGTTGTCATGACCAGCCGGAGCAGGTGCAGGGGCAGGGGTTGGCATTGCTTTCAGAGCGCGCAGCAGGTACGGAGTGTTTTTACCACTGGTCAGATACCAGTTACCGCTGTTGCTTCCCTGACCACGTCCCAGCGTGTAGTCATAAGCCCCGGCAGCAATACGCCCGGCCTGAATAAATGCAGCACTGTCAGCATTTCCGTCGACATGAATCAACTCAATACCGTTTAGTGTCTGTGATCCGGTACCACCTGCATTTATAACAACCACTCGGGTCTGGCTGGAAGCATTGCCTCTGATTACCAGTTTGTCTGTTGCGGAGCTGTCATTTCCCAGAGCGGTGTTCATGAGCAGTAAGCCATTATTACCGGTATAGTTACCTCCGATCGTCAGTACATTACCCGGAGCATCGGCTCTCAGGTCAAGAGTACCGCTGTTGGTTACGTTCCCGGCGACACCACCAGAGCCGGAGAGTGTCCCCTGCTGAGAGATGGTGACCTGACTGTTGGCAAGCATGACAGGTGCATCAGCCTTGCCCAGAATCAGTGTGCCGGCAGTGTTAACCGAGCCAGCTCCCAGTCCGTCAGTATTAAGCACCTTCACCATTGCCTTTTCTGCGATAGTGGTGGTGGCATTCAGGGCGCGGGTGGCACCAGTAATATCGAACACGCCACCGCTGATGTTCAGGGAGCCAGAGCCGATGAGGGTACCTGCAGACAGGCCTCCACCTGCCAGGGTCAGATTACCGCCATTAATGTTCAGTATGGAACCTGCTGCGCTGTTCAGTTTACCTGCAGTCTGGCTGTGGCCGTTCATGTCCAGCATGGTATCAGCTGCCAGACGAATCTCGCTGGTCTGCCCCAGAGCACCGTTGCTGTCCATGCGGACATTGCCGCCGCGGATGTCTGTTACACCCGTGTAAGTGTTTTTGGAAGACAGAATCAGTGTTCCTTCGCCGGCTTTGGTCAGCGTTTTTCCATCCCAGCCATGAGATAACTGAACAGCATTGTTATCTGCAAGTCGCACCTTCAGCTCTAACACCGCGCCTTTCCTTAGATCAAACGTGCCATATCCATTTCCTGAGGGGTCATTCCACTTCAGGGAAGAACTAACCTCTTTTACTGTCTGCCCGTTACCACTAAGTGATGTTAAAACATAGTCTTCAGCACCATCACTCAGTAGATTATTATGCTGATAAATATTATTTTCAGAGAGCCCTGTTATGCCGTCGGAGGTCGTCAACAAGCCGTACTCATTTTGCTTCCATATTGTCATGGCAGTATCAACATTAAGCACTGCACCGTTATTGAACTGAATACTTTTGGCAGTTAAATGACTGGAACCTGTACCCATATTAAGCGATGAATCCCTGTCAAATACCGAACTTCCGCTAAAGGTGACATCAGCTCCCGAAACGGAAACATGTGTACCTGTACCCGCACTCAGATTGCCTTTTATCTCAGCGCTTGCGGAGTCTTTATTTGTAATGGACAGAGAATTACCATCAGAATTATTTACAAGATTATTCAAAACAATATCACCTTGAATGGTAGAACCGGCGTAGAGATTCAACGAGTTAGCTCCACCATTCAACGATATTGCGGTGTCACAATCTTGCCCTCTGTTACCAGATACCCCTCCGGAGAAGTGATAGTTACCTTCACCTTCCCGTCCACCACTACCAGGCAATATCCTGCCATGATTATTTATCGTAATATCACTCCCGGATATAGCAGTACCACCATTACCTCCGTTGCCACCATTACCTCCGGTACCAGTATTATTATTTTCATGGGAACGCCCACCATCGCCACCATTACCACCAGTGCCGCCATTTCCACCAATAATATTTCCATAATTATTTATTTCCATATTATTTCCAGATATGGCAATCCCACCACTACCACCAATCCCACCAGTACCACCAGTACCAAGGGGCGCTGAATCAGTGTGATCATATTCATCTGTACCACCTTCACCACCTTCACCACCAGTGCCCCCCTGTCCGCCAGTTATATCTCCTGTATTATTTATCTTAATATTATTACCATATATAGCAGTCCCTCCAATGCCACCACTACCACCGCTACTCCCATTAATATTTTGATCGGTAGTAAATTCGACACTACCTTCACCACCGCGAGCACCATCCCCCCCCTGGCCACCTGTAATGTTATTATTATTTATTATCTCCGTATTATTTCCGGATATGGCCGAGCCTCCATTCCCTCCTGTGCCGGCAGAAGACCCCCATACCGCCCACCAGGCACCACTACTACCTTGCCCGGCAGTGATGTTTCCGTTATTGCTTATTTGAAGATTGTTGCCAGATATGGCAGTCCCACCAACAGCAGGAGTCCCAGTTAAACCACCGCTCTCATCGCCATAACCACTGGCTCCAGGCATTCCGCCATTGCCACCCGTAATGCTTCCATTGTTTGTAATGGTAAGATCATCTCCGGAAATAGCGGTACCCGCTTCACCTCCATCGCCTCCGCCATTACCATAACCTCCCCAACCACCCTTACCACCGGAAATATCACCATAATTAACAAGAGTAAAATTATTTCCAGTAATGGCTGTACCGCCCTGGCCTCCTGCAGATCCCATCTTTGTTACATCATCATCACCAGCCCATCCGCCTTCACCACCACTAATGTTCGTACCGCTGTTAATTATCAGGATATTTCCATCCTGTAACGAACCAGGTACAACATTAACAATGAGAGCATCTTCACCAGCTTCCCCATCATCATTATTATGTGGCCTGTGATGCGAGGCATCAGCACCAATGATATTTTCAGATATTTCTGCAGGGTTTCCTTCAGAAAGAGTAACTTCCATTTTGGCTCCCAAAGCAGGCTGAATGGCCAGAGTGGCAGATATAAGACTGCAAAGTAATGTAGTCTTCATTCCCTCTTGCGTTACACCGAATGTTTTTCTGTTTTTTATATAGATATCAAACTTTTCTTTTTTATTAATTTTCATTTTCACAAAAGCTCCAATTTTTTGTTTAAGAATGGTGGATTAAATGTTTTGACTGTATAAATGTCATTGGGAAATAATATGCATTATCTATTCATCATACAAATGATCGATGCGAGCATTATTGCAAATAAACAGAAAAAATCCATCTCAGGCAATCAGGTTGATTTTTTTTGACGAGTAATTTGAAATTGTAATGTTTTCTGGGTGTTAGTTTGTTTATGGATTGGTGTAATTTTAGATAGTGAGTGTTTCTCTGCTGTTTTATAAGAAAAGTGCCTGAAAATATCGTCATGGGATATAATATTTTTATCCTAAAAACAGACCTGGATATAAATAATAATTAATGCAAAGATAATGATTACCATATTAATGAACGGGTACGGATAACCAGGCTTGATCAACCTAAGATGCCAGGAGAAATTATACCCGTAACCAGGGAAAATCAGATTTTCGGCTTTATGGACATAAGCAGCCTTTACACTGTTACGTTCCTGATGACCCATCGGACATTCAACAGCATCACGGGACCACAAATCTGATTCTATTAACACACTACCTGCTATCGCCCGGAATCCATGAGTACTACAGTTGCCATATGCTCAACAAAAGACCGAGAAAAACGCTAGACTATGAATCATCCGCAGATCGGTTCAACCAGTGTGTTGCATTCCTCGGTTGAACTCACAGCCAGGAACGTGTCAACGTTACTCTGGGCGGGGCATAATGACAAAAAAGGGCGCTTTAATCGGTGCATTTTTTATTTATACGTTTCCAGCGTGCATAATAACAAGATCACAACAACACACATCGGAGGCTTTTATGCCACTGCATAATTTAACTCGTTTTCCACGGCTGGAGTTTATCGGCGCACCGACACCGCTCGAATATATGCCACGTTTTTCTGATTATCTCGGGCGGGACATTTTCATCAAACGGGATGACGTCACCCCGTTGGCAATGGGCGGAAATAAGTTACGCAAACTGGAATTTCTCGCAGCAGATGCCTTGCGCGAAGGAGCTGACACACTGATTACAGCCGGAGCGATTCAGTCTAATCATGTGCGCCAGACTGCCGCAGTGGCCGCAAAACTTGGTCTGCATTGCGTGGCGCTGCTGGAAAATCCCATTGGCACTACTGCAGAAAACTATTTAACCAACGGCAACCGCTTGTTGCTGGATCTGTTCAATACTCAGATTGAAATGTGCGATGCGCTGACCGATCCTGATGCCCAACTGGAAGAGTTAGCGACTCGCGTCGAAGCGCAAGGCTTTCGCCCATATGTCATTCCGGTTGGCGGTTCCAATGCTTTAGGCGCATTGGGCTATGTGGAGAGTGCGCTGGAAATCGCCCAGCAGTGTGAAGGGGCGGTTAACATATCGTCGGTGGTGGTGGCATCAGGCAGTGCCGGAACTCACGCCGGGCTTGCAGTAGGGCTGGAACAACTGATGCCTGAAACAGAACTGATTGGCGTGACCGTTTCGCGTTCCGTTGCTGATCAGTTGCCGAAAGTGGTTAGCCTACAACAGGCGATCGCGAAAGAACTGGAACTGAATGCATCAGCGGAAATTTTACTCTGGGATGACTATTTTGCGCCTGGCTACGGCGTGCCGAATGACGAAGGCATGGAGGCGGTGAAACTGCTGGCGCGTCTGGAAGGCATTCTGCTTGATCCCGTGTATACCGGAAAAGCGATGGCGGGGCTGATTGATGGTATAAGTCAGAAACGCTTCAAAGATGAAGGGCCGATTCTGTTTATTCATACCGGCGGCGCGCCTGCACTGTTCGCCTATCATCCCCACGTTTAGCTCCGGAAACGCTCATGCAAGAAAGCATACAACTGGTTATTGATTCGCTGCCTTTCCTGTTGAAAGGGGCAGGGTATACGCTGCAACTCAGCATTGGCGGCATGTTTTTTGGCTTACTGCTGGGATTTATTCTCGCACTGATGCGCCTGTCGCCCGTCTGGCCAGTGCGCTGGCTGGCGCGTTTTTATATCTCCATCTTCCGCGGTACGCCACTCATCGCGCAGCTATTTATGATCTACTACGGTTTGCCGCAGTTTGGCATTGAATTAGATCCGATTCCGTCAGCGATGATTGGCCTGTCACTGAATACTGCCGCCTATGCAGCCGAAACGCTGCGGGCAGCGATTTCGTCCATTGATAAAGGTCAGTGGGAAGCGGCTGCCAGTATCGGCATGACGCCGTGGCAAACTATGCGTCGTGCTATTTTGCCACAGGCCGCGCGGGTGGCACTGCCGCCGCTGTCGAACAGCTTTATCAGCCTGGTAAAAGATACCTCTCTGGCTGCGACGATTCAGGTGCCAGAGCTGTTCCGTCAAGCGCAGTTGATTACTTCGCGCACACTGGAAGTTTTCACCATGTATCTGGCGGCTTCGCTCATTTACTGGATTATGGCGACGGTGTTATCGACGTTGCAGAACCATTTTGAGAATCAACTTAATCGCCAGGAGAGGGATCCAAAATGAGTGCCATTGACGTTAAAAACCTGGTGAAAAAATTCCACGGTCAGACGGTGCTGCATAGCATTGATCTGGAGGTTAAAACCGGCGAAGTGGTGGCGATTATAGGTCCAAGCGGCTCCGGGAAAACCACGTTGCTACGCAGCATAAATTTGCTGGAACAACCAGAAGCGGGGACGATTACCGTCGGGGATATCACCATTGATACCGCGCGTTCGTTAAGTCAGCAAAAATCCCTGATTCGTCAGCTGCGCCAGCACGTTGGTTTTGTTTTCCAGAACTTTAATTTGTTTCCGCATCGCACGGTGCTGGAAAACATTATTGAAGGGCCGGTGATTGTCAAAGGCGAACCTAAAGAGGAAGCCACGGCGCGCGCACGTGAATTGTTGGCGAAAGTTGGCCTTGCAGGCAAAGAAACCAGCTATCCACGTCGTTTATCTGGCGGTCAACAGCAGCGAGTGGCGATTGCCCGAGCGCTGGCGATGCGTCCCGAGGTGATTTTGTTTGATGAGCCAACGTCGGCCCTGGACCCAGAGTTGGTGGGCGAAGTCCTGAATACTATCCGTCAGCTGGCACAGGAAAAGCGCACAATGGTCATTGTTACGCACGAAATGAGCTTTGCCCGCGACGTTGCTGACCGCGCTATCTTTATGGATCAGGGGCGGATAGTAGAGCAGGGAGCGGCTAAAGCGTTATTTGCCAATCCACAGCAGCCCCGTACCCGCCAGTTTCTCGAGAAGTTTCTACTGCAATAATAAGAAAAAATCAGCCCCGGCGAGTTAGTGACCGGGGCGGACCACACTTCTGAAGACTCAATAAACGGTCAATAAATCAGCATAACTCATTAATAACATAAGAGAATGCGATGTCTTGCAAAAGTAATTCATTATCTGAATAATATAAATTATATATAAATCTTATTTATGTGATAGCTTGAGTTTCCAGTATAAATGATACTCACTCTCAGGGGCATTGCGGTTTACTATGCAGGATACGGATTTTTTTAGCTGGCGTCGCACAATGCTGTCGCGCTTTCAGAGGATGGAGGCCGCAGAAGAGGTCTACCATGAAATAGAACGTCAGGCTCACCAACTTGAGTACGATTTCTATTCATTATGTGTGCGTCACCCAGTGCCGTTTACTCGGCCCAAAGTGTCTTTTTACACCAACTACCCCGAATCATGGGTCAGTTATTACCAGGCAAAAAACTTTCTCGCTATTGATCCCGTGCTCAACCCTGAAAACTTCAGTCAGGGCCATTTATTGTGGAATGATGACTTATTCAGTGAAGCCCAGCCATTATGGGAAGCTGCTCGTGCACATGGATTACGCAGGGGAGTCACCCAGTATTTAATGCTACCAAACCGGGCGTTGGGATTTTTGTCATTTTCTCGTAGCAGTACGCGTGAAATACCCGTTCTTAGTGATGAGCTGCAATTAAAAATGCAGTTACTGGTGCGCGAAAGTCTGATGGCGTTGATGCGTTTAAATGATCAAATAGTGATGACGCCGGAAATGAATTTCAGTAAGCGGGAAAAGGAAATTTTGAAATGGACCGCGGAAGGTAAGACATCGGCAGAGATAGCGATGATCTTGTCAATCTCCGAGAACACGGTTAATTTTCATCAGAAAAACATGCAGAAAAAAATCAACGCGCCGAATAAGACCCAGGTTGCCTGCTACGCTGCTGCAACTGGCTTAATATGACCTCTATTACATTCTGCGTGCCAGATGTAAAACCGGCTGAAAGGTGTGCTTTCAGCCGGTTTTATATTACTGACGGTAGGCCTGTTTAATTTGCTTAACCGTTTTGGAAAATACCGCAGCCTGGGTTTCGTCTTCGATCAGCGCAAGCTGTTTTTCCATCTTTAACATCACGCGGCCCGCGTCAGCTTGTCCCATCGCCTGCAGCATCAGCGTCAGCATCGCTTTCAGGCAGGAGACTTCATTTGCCAGTTCTTGATTATTCTCGGCAGTAGAAAAATCAGGCGTACTCATTTATTTTCCTCGTCATGTTGCAATGAAAATTTGCAGTAAAAAATGTTAAGGCGGCGGAGTATACCATAAGCTTTGCTAAAAATAGCAGTGGTTGTTTTTTGGCCGCCTTTCATCAATGATATTAAATTAGTTAATATAGTGGTTAATAAATATTTATATCATGAATGTTTTTTGTGCGTATTTATTGAGTTAATTAATGTTACATATTCATGCCGATGATTTTTCATTTGTGCTGAATGCAGTCAATTTTTGTCACATTTCAGTCTAACAGACAGGTTACAACGCCCCGGAAGCTTTATGGTGACGGACGTGACCATAACTGTGGACAATCGAATTATCAAAAATGAGAGAAAAATCGAATACCCACCATTTTTAACGTTTCAAAGTTGCAATAAAACCCGCTAATATACGGATGACTAACTATCAGTAGCGTTATCCCTATTTCTGGAGATATTCCTTTGATCAACGTTCTACTTGTTGATGACCACGAACTGGTGCGCGCAGGGATACGACGCATTCTGGAAGATATAAAGGGTATTAAAGTCGTTGGTGAGGCTTCCTGTGGTGAAGATGCCGTTAAGTGGTGCAGGGCAAATTCCGTCGACGTGGTGCTAATGGACATGAGTATGCCTGGCATTGGCGGCCTGGAGGCGACGCGTAAAATCGCCCGCTCAACCGCAGATGTCAAAATCATCATGCTTACGGTTCACACCGAAAACCCTTTACCAGCAAAAGTGATGCAGGCCGGCGCTGCGGGCTATCTCAGCAAAGGTGCGGCGCCGCAGGAGGTGGTGAGCGCGATTCGTTCTGTCTATTCTGGGCAGCGTTACATTGCTTCTGACATTGCACAACAAATGGCATTAAGCCAGATCGAACCAGAAAAAACAGAAAGCCCATTTGCCAGTTTGTCTGAACGTGAATTGCAGATTATGCTGATGATTACCAAAGGCCAGAAGGTCAATGAGATTTCAGAACAGCTTAATCTCAGCCCGAAAACGGTGAACAGCTATCGCTACCGTATGTTCAGTAAATTAAACATTCATGGCGATGTTGAGCTGACTCACCTGGCAATTCGCCATGGTCTGTGTAATGCGGAGACGTTAACAAGTCAGTGAGTGTTCAGTTTGACGCAAAAGCGTTTTTAAAAACCGTCACCAGCCAGCCGGGCGTTTATCGCATGTATGATGCTGGTGGTACGGTTATTTATGTCGGTAAAGCGAAAGACCTGAAAAAACGGCTTTCCAGCTATTTCCGTAGCAATCTCGCTTCGCGCAAAACGGAAGCGTTGGTCGCCCAGATCCAGCAAATTGATGTCACGGTGACTCATACTGAAACCGAAGCATTATTGCTGGAACACAACTACATCAAACTCTATCAGCCGCGTTACAACGTTTTGTTACGCGATGATAAATCTTACCCCTTTATCTTCCTCAGTGGCGATACACATCCACGTCTGGCGATGCATCGCGGTGCGAAGCACGCTAAGGGTGAGTATTTCGGCCCGTTCCCGAATGGTTATGCGGTGCGTGAAACTCTGGCGCTGCTGCAAAAGATTTTTCCCATTCGGCAGTGCGAAAATAGCGTTTATCGCAATCGCTCGCGTCCATGTCTGCAATATCAGATAGGGCGCTGCCTTGGGCCGTGCGTGGCCGGGTTGGTTAGTGAAGAAGAGTATGCCCAGCAGGTTGAATATGTGCGCCTGTTTTTATCGGGTAAAGACGATCAGGTGCTTAAACAACTGATTAGCCGCATGGAAACAGCCAGCCAGAATCTGGAGTTTGAAGAAGCGGCACGTATTCGCGATCAAATTCAGGCGGTGCGACGCGTCACCGAAAAACAGTTTGTTTCCAACACGGGCGACGACCTTGACGTTATTGGTGTGGCGTTTGATGCGGGCATGGCTTGTGTCCACGTATTATTCATTCGTCAGGGCAAAGTGCTCGGTAGCCGTAGCTATTTCCCGAAAGTGCCGGGTGGTACGGAACTGGGCGAAGTAGTGGAAACTTTTGTTGGTCAGTTCTATTTACAGGGCAGCCAGATGCGCACTCTCCCGGGTGAGATCCTGCTCGACTTTAATCTTAGCGATAAAACACTGCTTGCCGATTCATTATCAGAACTGGCGGGGCGCAAGATAAACATTCAGACCAAACCGCGTGGCGACAGGGCACGTTACCTGAAACTCGCGCGGACCAATGCAGCAACAGCGTTAACGACCAAACTTTCACAGCAATCTACCGTTCATCAGCGACTGACAGCACTTGCCAGCGTGTTGAAACTGCCGGAAGTGAAGCGGATGGAGTGTTTCGATATCAGCCATACGATGGGCGAACAAACCGTTGCCTCGTGTGTGGTGTTTGATGCTAATGGCCCACTGCGTGCGGAATATCGTCGCTATAACATCAATGGCATTACGCCGGGCGATGATTATGCGGCGATGAATCAGGTGTTGCGTCGGCGTTATGGTAAAGCCATTGATGACAGTAAGATTCCGGACGTGATCCTGATTGATGGTGGCAAAGGACAACTTGCGCAGGCGAAAAATGTCTTCGCCGAGCTGGACGTCCCCTGGGATAAAAACCATCCGCTGTTACTTGGCGTTGCCAAAGGGGCCGACCGTAAGGCTGGACTGGAAACATTGTTCTTCGAGCCGGAAGGAGAGGGCTTTAGCTTACCGCCAGATTCGCCAGCGTTGCACGTCATCCAGCATATTCGTGATGAATCACACGATCATGCGATTGGCGGGCATCGCAAAAAACGGGCGAAGGTCAAAAATACCAGCACCCTGGAAACCATTGAAGGCGTTGGGCCAAAACGTCGGCAAATGTTGTTGAAATATATGGGCGGTTTGCAAGGTTTACGTAACGCCAGCGTCGAAGAAATTGCAAAAGTGCCGGGTATTTCGCAAGGTCTGGCAGAAAAGATCTTCTGGTCGTTGAAACATTGATGTCTCTGTAGCAACATAAGGGTAATCTTACTGACAACAGATAGTTACCCGTCATTATGCAATTTAATATCCCTACGTTGCTCACACTGTTCCGTGTCATCCTTATCCCATTCTTTGTATTGGTTTTTTATCTACCTGTTACCTGGTCACCGTTTGCTGCCGCGCTCATTTTCTGCGTCGCGGCGGTGACTGACTGGTTCGATGGTTTTCTGGCGCGTCGCTGGAATCAAAGTACCCGTTTTGGTGCCTTCCTGGATCCAGTAGCAGACAAAGTGCTTGTCGCCATCGCCATGGTACTGGTAACCGAGCATTATCATAGCTGGTGGGTGACCTTACCGGCGGCAACGATGATCGCCCGTGAAATTATCATTTCCGCTCTGCGTGAATGGATGGCTGAACTCGGTAAACGCAGCAGCGTGGCCGTATCCTGGATTGGTAAAGTTAAAACGACTGCCCAGATGGTCGCGCTGGCCTGGTTGCTGTGGCGCCCGAATATTTGGGTTGAGTACGCCGGGATTGCCCTTTTCTTTGTGGCTGCGGTGCTGACACTCTGGTCAATGTTGCAATATTTGAGCGCTGCACGCGCGGATTTGCTTGATCAGTGATCGTTTCGACGCAAATTTCAGCAAACGATCAAAAGTGGTGAAAAATATCGTTGACTCACCGCGTCAGGTAAGTAGAATGCAACGCATCGAACGGCGGCACTGATTGCCAGACGATAATAAAATCAAGTGATTAGCTGATTGCTTGATGAATGCGGGAATAGCTCAGTTGGTAGAGCACGACCTTGCCAAGGTCGGGGTCGCGAGTTCGAGTCTCGTTTCCCGCTCCAGTTTAAAAGACATCGGCATTAAGCGGGTGTCTGGCTGAAAAGCCTGAAGAATTTGGCGCGTTAACAAAGCGGTTATGTAGCGGATTGCAAATCCGTCTAGTCCGGTTCGACTCCGGAACGCGCCTCCAATTTTTCCCGAGCCCGGATGGTGGAATCGGTAGACACAAGGGATTTAAAATCCCTCGGCGTTCGCGCTGTGCGGGTTCAAGTCCCGCTCCGGGTACCATGGGAAATATAAGAATAATCAAAGCAATAAGCAGTGTCGTGAAACCACCTTCGGGTGGTTTTTTTGTGTCTGCAACTTGTCGTTACACCCTCTCTGATTTTTAATCTCCGGGTAATCCACTCGAAAAGTATCTCTATGCCAGACCGACATGTAAGATAGGCGCTGGCGAGTCGAGATCCACAAGGAAAAGCGTATGAAAACTGGACCGTTAAACGAAAGTGAGTTGGAATGGCTGGATGATATCTTGACCAAATACAACACAGACCACGCAATCCTTGATGTGGCAGAGCTGGATGGTTTGTTGACGGCGGTGTTGAGTTCTCCGCAAGAAATTGAACCAGAACAGTGGCTGGTTGCTGTGTGGGGTGGGGCGGATTATGTGCCACGCTGGGCGTCAGAGAAAGAGATGACGCATTTTATGAACCTGGCGTTTCAACATATGGCCGATACTGCAGAGCGCCTCAACGAGTTCCCGGAACAGTTTGAACCGTTATTTGGTCTGCGAGAAGTTGACGGTAGCGAGCTGACGATTGTCGAAGAGTGGTGCTTTGGCTATATGCGTGGCGTTGCGCTTTCTGACTGGTCAGCATTGCCTGACTCATTAAAACCGGCGCTTGAAGCGATTGCGCTGCACGGTACTGAGGAAAACTTCGAGCGAGTAGAGAAGATGTCGCCAGAAGCGTTTGAAGAAAGCGTGGATGCCATTCGACTGGCGGCGCTTGATTTGCATGCTTACTGGATGACGCATCCTCAGGAAAAAGCTGTTCAGCAACCGATTAAAGCTGAAGAAAAACCAGGTCGTAACGATCCTTGCCCATGTGGTAGTGGCAAGAAATATAAGCAGTGCTGCCTGCATTAAGAGGCTATATTGGGTGCCAGAATTAACTCTGGCACCTATGTTTTGTGGGCTTGATAAGGATGTGGACAGAAGACTGGACTATGTCCATATACACGGCAAAGCGTTTATCCCACTTCTGGCAACAATCCTGCCGCAATCAAAAATTGCACGCCAATCACACCAATGCCACAGATAAACACCAACACCAGTGCTGGACGACCACCTTTCACCCGATAACTTGCTTGTGGATTATGCTTTCTGCTCTGCCAGGTCAGCAATGAAGGAATTATCAACGCCAGTACTGCCAGCGCCACGCCAGCATACCCGAGCGCCATTACAAAACCACGTGGATAAAACAGCGCGAACGCCAGTGGCGGCAGAAAGGTAATTGCGCCGGTTTGCAGTCTTCCACCAACGGTATTGGAACGCTGAAACAAATCCGCCAGATAATCAAATAAGCCTAACGCTACGCCAAGGAAAGATGTGGCGAGGGCTAAATCAGCGAATAAATGCACTGCCAGCTCGACATGTTGCGAGGCCACCACTTCGCGTAATGCCTGTAGCAATCCGTTTAATCCAGCATGATTCGCCAGCAGTCCCATAAAGGTTGTTGAATCAATGCTGCCCAACGTCGCCAGTTGCCAGAAAATATACGCCACCAGAGGGATCGCGCTACCGGTAATAAACACCCAGCGCAATTTACGAATGTTGCCATCCATATAACTGACGATGCTCGGCACGCTACCGTGAAAACCAAATGAGGTAAAAATTACCGGAATTGCTGACAATGCCAGCCCCTGTTGCAGCGGCAGCGTTAGCAGATTGATTTTATGAATATGTGGTAGCAGCAATACCAGCATCAGTACCAAGAAAATAATCTTGGCGCTGAACAGAAAACGGTTAAATAAATCGACCAGCGATGTCCCAACACAAACCACACCACCGGCAACAAAAGTAAACAACAGCACACCCGCAGTTGTGGTCATTGAAATACCAGTCCAGTCGCTGATGCTGGAGGCAAGTAATTCACCGGCACCGCTGATATATGCTGCGGTCAGGGCATACATTAAAAACATCATACTGACGCCGGTCAGCAACTGACCGTAGCGGCCCAGATAGCGTTTTGCCAGCGTGCCTAAACCGGTATCTGCAGGGACATGCTGATACACTTCCAGCAGTAACAGCGCGGTGTAACACATTAAAGCCCACAGGCCAATTAACAATGTCAGAGTGACTGTAAAACCGACGCCAGCCGCTGCCAGCGGCATTGCCAGCATACCTGCGCCAATAGTGGTTCCCGCAACGATAAAAACACTTCCCAGAGTTCTGTTTTTCACGCTTTCTTCTGTCCTGACGATCTTTATGAGTGATATCTGCGGCGCAGGTTAAGGTATTATCCATACTTCGTCAAATCGGCGTTACATATGGTGTAAATAAAAATGTACGGTAAATGCATTCAGACCTGCGCTGGCGCAAAGCCATAAGACGCGGGGATCGTTACGCTATGCCTTTTTTGAGGAGGAACGATGGAATCTATTCACGGTCATGAAGTGTTAAATATGATGATTGAATCAGGTGAGCAATATACGCACGCCAGTCTGGAAGCGGCGATCAAAGCGCGTTTTGGTGATCAGACACGTTTTCATACTTGCTCGGCTGAAGGGATGACCGCGGGAGAGTTGGTAGCTTTTCTGGCGGCAAAAGGCAAATTTATTCCCTGCGAAGAAGGGTTCTCAACCGATAAAAGTAAGATTTGCCGTCACTGATATGAAAAGGCGGCAGAATATCTGCCGCCGGAGAAGATTAGTTTTGTGCGTCGAGGGTAGAGAGTTCTTTATCGATGAAATAAAGTCCTTCGCCGCTTTTCCCCGCCAGGCTCAATTTATCAATAATCGATTTGAACAATTTTTCTTCTTCGTGTTGCTCAGATACATACCATTGCAGGAAATTGAACGTTGGGTAGTCCTGGTTGGTCATTGCAGCATGAGCCAGTTCGTTAATTTTTTGCGTAATTAATTGTTCGTGCTTATAGGTTTCCTGGAATAATTCATCAAGTGAAGAATATTCAGCAAACGGTGATTCAACGGTATTAATTCGCGGTAAATTCCCGGTGTCGGTCAGGTAATCAAACAGACGTTGCATATGCGTCATCTCTTCCTGGGCATGGCGACGCAGAAACGCGGCAGCACCTTCGAAGGTGTGATAGCTGCACCATGCGCTCATTTGCTGATAAAGCAGTGAAGAGTAGAGCTCCAGGTTCATCTGCTCATTAAGTTTTTCAATCATTTCTGGTTTCAGCATGATAGTGCTCCACAAAGGTTATATTTGTTGCTGTGGCGCCACTATAATTTGTTATTTTATTATTTGCAAAAGGTAAAATATTAAAGGCAATTATTAAAAATGCGAATGTGAATAAAACGCATTAACGCTATTTGAGATGGTAATTAACCAGCGAAGCATCCCTCGCTGATTAAAATCTTTATTGATAAGCAGAGGGGGTTAAGTATCGGCACTGATACGACAGCGTAAATTGCGTATTCAGACATAATGATCCTGCAAACAAACTACAGTTACTTACAGGTTGCCCAAACGCAAAGGCGCGGGTAAATCCAACCTGCTGACATGCGCGGTTCGCTATTCCCTGATCGAGATAGTTGTCAGTGCGGGCGTGTTGTAAAAAAGCCTGATTATAAACGAGGCGGACAATGCCACTCGTGGCGTCAACATCGCTCAGGTGAGCCTGACGAGTTACGGTACAGCCCGCTACTGTTAAAAGTGAAAAAATAATGATCAGATGTTTCATGTCACAACCTGGAGAGGGAGAAGAAACAGGTATTGTACTTGTGGACACAGTCAGGTTATGGACAGAAAAGACGACGGATTAGCGCTATACCTTGCTTTCTTCAGAACGCACACATCATGTGGTTATCATTTATGTAACATTAAAGAGGTATTTATGTGATTTACATCACATAAAGATTGATTTTTGTGATGGGTGTCATATTATGGGTAGCGAGATCAATAACACCTGCATAACAAATAATCGGAGTGGCGCGATGAAACTGCGTAAAATCCTGAAAAGCATGTTTAATAATTATTGCAAGACGTTCAAAGATGTACCGCCAGGCAATATGTTCAGATAATAAAAAACCTGCTCCGGCAGGTTTTTTTATACCCTGATGCAGGCTGATGTGACTATCGTTGAGGAAGGGAAGCCGCTACTATAACGGCTTTCAAAATGCTATCAGGAGTTTAGGATGTCCCAGCCGCTGAATGCCGATCAGGAACTGGTTTCTGATGTTGTTGCTTGCCAGTTGGTGATCAAACAAATTCTCGACGTGCTCGATGTGATCGCGCCTGTTGAGGTTCGTGAAAAAATGTCCAGCCAGCTGAAGAATATTGATTTTACTCACCATCCGGCTGCTGCCGACCCAGTCACTATGCGTGCTATTCAAAAAGCCATCGCGTTGATTGAGCTAAAGTTTACCCCACAAAGCGAATCCCATTAAAAAACCGCTGCCTCAGTGATGTAAGGCAGCGGTTTTCACTGTTTTTTGTATTACGGCGCATCTTTTCATGCGCCGATTTTATTAATGTATCTGATGCGACACGACATTCAGAACATGCTGGTCGGTCTGGACAGGGCACATACCGGCCAGTTTCGCACTGCGCACTTCGTCCAGAATGGTTTGCAGTAAGAGGCCATCGTGCTGCAGTTCTTTTTCCAGATCGTGCAGGAAATCGACAGTAGAATCATCATTCAATTCTTTAGCTTCACTTGCTAATTGCGCCAGCGTGCTTGCACGCTGTTCATATTCTTCCAACGTTTTTTGGAAGAGTTCTTCCAGAGAGTTCAGTTTTTCGCCAGGTACATCAATGGCTTTAACGATGGGCGTCGCCCCGACGCTTTTCATGAAGTTAAACATGCGCATCATTTGAGTCACGTTACTTTGTGCCTGGGAGCGAAGAAAAGTCGCGGTGCCATTCAGACTTTGTTCAGAACACCAGTTGCTCAGGTGAAGGTAGAGATTGGATGCATAAAACTCGCGGTTCATTTGGGTGTTGAGTTTGAGAAGCATTCCAGTGGTTGCCATACCTAATATCCTTATATCCAGAAGACGAGAGGTGCAAGATAAATCAAAACACCATAATTACTGTTTGCAGAATAATTCCTTTCTGCGGGTCCGAAATGTGATCCTGGAGTCAATTCTGACGATGATCTGAAATAAGCATAACGCCTGAAGGATTATAAGAAAATCCTTAAATCACCAAGTTTATATTTTTTTACATTTCATTGATTAGAGTTATTGATTTGCAATAACTCTCAATGTTGTAAATTTGTATATCTTGTTGATATTAAATTAATTTATCAATATCATGATGATGTTCTCATATTTTCAGGTATTTTTTCAGTTTTGGGATGAAGCTCGCATTATGGATTTATTCATTAATTAATGAAGGTGGTAATAATTAATAGCGAAATGAATTTTGCGTGGAGTTTTGATACTTCTTACCTCATTCACCATTCACCTGTAATGAGCAGCATCTTACTCGAGCAAATTAGATTAAAAAGAAGACACGCCAGCGCTATCAAATGATGCCACAAGGATTTCCAGGCTAATCTTATGGATTAATCTGCTAAGCCCCCTCTCATTTGTCATACAATTAGCGTCTTCCGTATGTTTTTTATTGCTAAATTTATGCACGTTCTCACTGTAATTCTGCGGTGTGATATTGCTCTCCTATGGAGAATTAATTTCTCGCTAAAACTATGCCAACACAGTCACTTATCTTTTCGCCAAAGGTAATGCTTTGTTTTCCGATTGAATTAACGAAAGTTCTCAGGTTTTGCCCTACACAAAATGATGCTAAAGCTGGAGATAACCATGCACAAATTTACTAAAGCTCTTGCAGCCATCGGTCTGGCTGCCGTTATGTCACAATCCGCTATGGCGGAAAATCTGAAACTCGGTTTCCTGGTGAAGCAACCAGAAGAACCGTGGTTTCAGACTGAATGGAAGTTTGCCGATAAAGCCGGGAAAGATTTAGGCTTTGAAGTTATTAAGATAGCCGTACCTGATGGCGAAAAAACGCTGAACGCTATTGATAGCCTGGCAGCCAGTGGCGCGAAAGGTTTTGTTATCTGTACTCCAGACCCGAAACTGGGTGCAGCCATCGTGGCGAAAGCGCGTGGCTACGATATGAAAGTTATTGCCGTGGATGATCAGTTTGTTAATGCCAAGGGTAAGCCGGTTGATACCGTACCGTTGGTGATGATGGCGGCGACGAAAATTGGCGAACGTCAGGGCCAGGAACTGTATAAAGAGATGCAGAAACGTGGTTGGGATGTGAAAGAAAGTGCCGTAATGGCGATTACTGCCAACGAACTGGATACCGCCCGTCGTCGTACTACCGGTTCTATGGACGCGCTGAAAGCCGCCGGATTCCCGGAAAAACAAATTTATCAGGTTCCTACCAAATCTAACGATATTCCAGGGGCGTTTGACGCCGCTAACTCCATGTTGGTTCAGCATCCTGAAGTTAAACACTGGTTGATCGTCGGTATGAACGACAGCACCGTGCTGGGTGGCGTACGCGCGACGGAAGGTCAGGGCTTTAAAGCAGCAGATATTATCGGTATCGGTATTAACGGTGTGGATGCGGTGAGCGAACTGTCAAAGGCACAGGCTACAGGCTTCTATGGTTCACTGCTGCCAAGCCCGGACGTTCATGGCTATAAATCCAGCGAAATGCTCTATAACTGGGTAGCAAAAGACGTTGAGCCGCCAAAATTCACCGAAGTTACCGACGTAGTGCTGATCACGCGTGACAACTTTAAAGAAGAACTGGAGAAAAAGGGTTTAGGTGGTAAGTAATCTGCCGGAAAAATTCCCCTCTGCGCTATGCAGAGGGGGTGTAAAACGACCAGTGATTCACGGAGACGTTATGCAACAGTCTACCCCGTATCTCTCATTTCACGGCATTGGTAAAACCTTTCCAGGCGTTAAGGCGCTTACGGATATCAGTTTTGACTGTTATGCCGGTCAGGTTCATGCGTTGATGGGTGAAAATGGCGCCGGAAAATCAACACTCTTAAAAATCCTTAGTGGAAACTATGCGCCAACCACGGGTTCTGTAGTGATTAATGGGCAGGAAATGTCCTTTTCCGATACAACCGCTGCACTGAATGCGGGTGTCGCGATTATTTACCAGGAACTGCATCTCGTGCCGGAAATGACCGTCGCGGAAAACATCTATCTCGGCCAGCTTCCTCATAAAGGCGGTATCGTGAATCGTTCACTGCTGAATTATGAAGCTGGGATACAGCTCAAACATCTGGGTATGGATATTGACCCGGATACGCCGCTGAAATATCTCTCCATTGGGCAATGGCAGATGGTTGAAATTGCCAAAGCTCTGGCACGTAACGCCAAAATTATCGCTTTTGATGAACCAACCAGTTCCTTATCTGCGCGTGAAATAGACAACCTGTTTCGCGTCATTCGTGAACTGCGAAAAGAGGGGCGGGTGATCTTATACGTTTCTCACCGTATGGAAGAAATTTTTGCCCTCAGTGATGCCATCACTGTCTTTAAAGATGGTCGTTACGTCAAAACCTTTACCGACATGCAGCAGGTAGATCATGACTCGCTGGTACAGGCCATGGTCGGTCGCGACATCGGCGATATCTACGGCTGGCAACCACGCAGCTATGGCGAGGAGCGCTTGCGTCTGGATGCAGTAAAGGCACCTGGCGTGCGTACGCCAATAAGCCTGGCTGTTCGCAGTGGCGAAATCGTCGGTTTGTTTGGTCTGGTGGGGGCAGGGCGTAGCGAATTAATGAAAGGCATGTTTGGCGGTACGCAAATTACCGCCGGTCAGGTTTATATCGACCAACAGCCGATCGATATCCGTAAACCGGGCCACGCCATTGCTGCTGGCATGATGCTCTGCCCGGAAGATCGCAAAGCAGAAGGCATTATTCCAGTGCATTCGGTGCGCGACAATATCAACATCAGCGCTCGTCGCAAACATGTGCACGGCGGTTGTGTGATCAACAACGGCTGGGAAGCCAATAATGCCGATCACCACATTCGTTCTCTCAACATCAAAACGCCAGGTGCAGAGCAATTGATTATGAATCTCTCCGGCGGTAATCAGCAAAAAGCCATTTTGGGGCGCTGGTTATCTGAAGAGATGAAAGTCATTTTGCTTGATGAACCTACGCGCGGCATCGATGTGGGGGCTAAGCATGAAATTTATAACGTGATTTACGCACTGGCGGCGCAGGGCGTGGCGGTACTGTTTGCCTCCAGCGACCTGCCTGAAGTCCTTGGTGTTGCCGATCGCATCGTAGTTATGCGGGAAGGTGAAATCGCCGGTGAATTGCTACACGAGCAGGCAGATGAGCGTCAGGCACTGAGCCTTGCTATGCCTAAAGTCAGCCAGGCAGTTGCCTGAGTAAGGAGAATAAGATGTCTTCTGTTTCTACATCGGGTTCTGGCGCACCTAAGTCGTCATTCAGCCTCGGACGTATCTGGGATCAGTACGGTATGCTGGTGGTGTTTGCAGTGCTTTTTATCGCCTGTGCCATCTTCGTACCGAACTTTGCCACCTTTATTAATATGAAAGGGCTGGGACTGGCAATCTCCATGTCGGGGATGGTGGCTTGTGGCATGTTGTTCTGCCTTGCTTCCGGTGACTTTGACCTTTCTGTCGCCTCCGTAATTGCCTGTGCGGGTGTCACCACGGCGGTGGTTATTAACCTGACTGAAAGCCTGTGGATTGGCGTGGCAGCGGGTTTGTTGCTGGGCGTTCTCTGTGGCCTGGTCAATGGCTTTGTTATCGCCAAACTGAAAATAAATGCTCTGATCACGACACTGGCAACGATGCAGATTGTTCGAGGTCTGGCGTACATCATTTCAGACGGTAAAGCGGTCGGTATCGAAGATGAAAGCTTCTTTGCCCTTGGTTACGCCAACTGGTTCGGTCTGCCTGCGCCAATCTGGCTCACCGTCGCATGTCTGATTATCTTTGGTTTGCTGCTGAATAAAACCACCTTTGGTCGTAACACCCTGGCGATTGGCGGGAACGAAGAGGCCGCGCGTCTGGCGGGTGTACCGGTTGTTCGCACCAAAATTATAATCTTTGTTCTCTCGGGCCTGGTATCAGCGATAGCCGGAATAATTCTGGCTTCACGTATGACCAGTGGGCAGCCAATGACGTCGATTGGTTATGAGCTGATTGTTATCTCCGCCTGCGTTTTAGGTGGCGTTTCTCTGAAAGGCGGCATCGGAAAAATCTCATATGTGGTGGCGGGTATCTTAATTTTAGGCACTGTGGAGAACGCCATGAACCTGCTTAATATTTCTCCGTTTGCACAGTATGTTGTTCGTGGCTTAATCCTGCTGGCTGCAGTGATCTTCGACCGTTATAAGCAAAAAGCGAAACGCACTGTTTGATGCTTTATCCGATAATTATTTAGTTCCAAAATCCTCCACAGCCAACCGCTACAACGGTTGGCTGTTCTTTTTACCAATGGCGAGCCTCGTCACACTGTCTATACTTACATGACTGTAAAGCGCATTCTGCGCGAACAATAAAAAGATAAGGAGGAGTACCGGGTGACAGAACCGTTAACCGAACCCCCTGAACTATCCGCGAATTATGCCTGGTTTTTTGATCTCGATGGAACGCTGGCGGAAATCAAACCGCATCCCGATCAGGTCGTCGTACCTGAAAATATTCTGCAAGGACTTCAGCTGCTGGCAACCGCAAGTGATGGTGCATTGGCATTGATATCAGGGCGCTCAATGGTAGAGCTTGACGCGCTGGCGAAACCTTATCGCTTCCCGTTAGCGGGGGTACATGGGGCGGAGCGCCGTGACATCAATGGTAAAACGCATATCGTTCATCTGCCGGATGCGATTGCGCGTGATATTAGCGTGCAACTGCATACGGTCATCGCCCAGTATCCCGGTGCGGAGCTGGAGACGAAAGGGATGGCTTTTGCGCTGCATTATCGTCAGGCTCCGCAGCATGAAGACGCATTAATGACATTAGCGCAACGTATTACTCAGATCTGGCCACAAATGGCGTTACAGCAGGGAAAGTGTGTTGTCGAGATCAAACCGAGAGGTACCAGTAAAGGTGAGGCGATTGCCGCATTTATGCAGGAAGGTCCCTTTATTGGCCGCAAACCCATTTTTTTAGGCGATGACTTAACCGATGAATCTGGCTTCTCGGTCGTTAACAGGCTGGGCGGAATGTCAGTGAAAATTGGCACAGGCGCAACTCAGGCATCATGGCGGCTGGCGGGCGTGCCGGATGTCTGGAGCTGGCTTGAAATGATAACCAACGCATTACAACAACTAAAAAGAGACAATAAAAGAGACAATAACAGGAGTGATGACTATGAGTCGTTTAGTCGTAGTATCTAACCGGATTGCACCACCAGACGAGCACGCCGCCAGTGCCGGTGGCCTTGCTGTCGGCATACTGGGGGCACTGAAAGCCGCAGGTGGACTGTGGTTTGGCTGGAGTGGCGAAACAGGGAATGAGGATCAGCCGCTAAAAAAGGTGAAAAAAGGAAATATCACCTGGGCCTCTTTTAACCTCAGTGAAAAGGATCTCGACGAATACTACAACCAATTCTCCAATGCTGTTCTCTGGCCCGCATTTCATTATCGACTCGATCTGGTGCAATTTCAGCGTTCCGCCTGGGAAGGCTATTTGCGCGTGAATGCCTTGTTGGCAGATAAATTACTACCTTTGCTGGAAGACGATGACATTATTTGGATCCACGATTATCACCTGTTGCCATTTGCGCATGAACTCCGCAAACGTGGCGTGAATAATCGCATTGGTTTCTTCCTGCATATTCCTTTCCCGACACCGGAAATCTTCAACGCGCTGCCGACTTATGACACGTTGCTTGAACAGCTTTGTGATTATGATTTGCTGGGGTTTCAGACAGAAAACGATCGCCTGGCGTTTCTGGATTGTCTTTCCAACCTGACGCGCGTCACGACGCGTAGCTCGCGCAATCATACGGCCTGGGGCAAGGCATTTCGCACCGAAGTTTATCCTATTGGTATTGAACCGGATGAAATAGCCAAACAGGCAGCCGGACCGCTGCCGCCAAAACTGGCGCAATTAAAAGCGGAGCTGAAAAACGTACAAAACATCTTTTCTGTCGAACGGCTGGATTATTCCAAAGGTCTGCCTGAGCGTTTTCTCGCCTATGAAGCCTTGCTGGAAAAATACCCGCAGCATCATGGCAAAATACGTTATACCCAGATAGCGCCAACCTCGCGTGGTGATGTGCAGGCGTATCAGGATATTCGTCATCAACTGGAAAATGAAGCCGGGAGGATTAACGGAAAATATGGGCAATTAGGCTGGACACCGCTTTATTATCTGAACCAGCATTTCGACCGCAAATTACTGATGAAAATCTTCCGCTATTCCGATGTCGGATTAGTGACGCCGCTGCGTGATGGGATGAATCTGGTGGCGAAAGAATATGTCGCCGCCCAGGATCCTGCCAATCCAGGCGTACTGGTACTTTCACAATTTGCGGGGGCGGCAAATGAACTGACGTCAGCGTTAATCGTTAACCCATACGATCGTGATGAAGTCGCGGCGGCGTTGAATCGGGCATTGACCATGTCGCTGGCGGAACGTATTTCCCGTCATGCGGAAATGTTGGAAATTATCGTGAAAAACGATATTAACCACTGGCAGGAGTGCTTTATTAGCGACCTAAAGCAGATAGTTCCGCGCAGCGCGGAAAGCCAGCAGCGCGATAAAGTTGCGACCTTTCCAAAGATGGCGTAATTGCGGTTAATCTCCCATAAGCGGAACTAACAGCACATCAACCTCACTTGAGGCAATCACACTTTTCGCCGAGCAGGATGCTCGCGAAAAGAAACTGTGATTATGATTACCGCAAATCACCAAATCGAATTTATGTTTACGGCAGACCGCCAGAATATGTTCGCTCAGCTCTCCGTAAGCTATAAACTTTTCTTCTACGGGATATCCCGCATCCTGAATTAATTTGTCCAGAAAGTTTTGTGTTTCTTCATGCATCACACTGCGTAAATCCTCAAGCATCGGCGCGGCTAATTGATTGTACATTTCTGGATCGGAAGCGAGAGTGATTAAACTGATCCGCCCATTAACGGGACGGGCGATAGATACCGCTTTTGCTAACAGTTGCTGGCTTTCCGGTGAGACAGCAACGGCAACAAGAATATTGTTATAGCTCATAACCTGCTCCTTATTCTATGAACTTCAGGTGAGATCACAGCTTTACCCTGAATGAGGTACATATGCAATAACAACTTGGTCAAAAAGGAAAATATTAGCATGGTTATTAATAAATATAATTAATTAATGGCGTGATGTTACTATGTGGTCATGCGGGTGATGATGAGGAAGTGGAGAAATTGATTTCTCTCATTAAACAAATGGTTAATGATAATAAAACATATTATTAACATTAAGGTTGTTGACAGTCGTAATTTTTATTAAATGGAGTCGCATTATTTAATTAACTGTTTTTAAATGATTTATAGGGCTCAAAGATATTTATACCATATCCTGTATATGGTTATTCACGGTGATTTATATTAACAGTGCGCAACATCTCAATTTTATCCTTCCACATCATTTTTGCTGACAGATAAGCTGAAAAAATTTTTAACAGAATGAAATATGCGCAAAACAAAAGTATGACTTATACATTAATGTTAAGTAATTGAGTGTTTTGTGTGATCTGTGTCACACATTGTCGAAAATCGCGGCTCCGCTCCGTTGTATGTGAGAGTGGTGACGAGTACAGTTGCGTCGAATTAGGAAAAATCTTAGATAAGTGTAAAAAGCATCACTCTGTGTAAGATGTGTTTCACCTCTTATGATGTCTGTGTGTTTTTTCGTTGATCGCTACTATTCCATTTTTATTTACTTTTTACCGGGATTTCCCGGCGACATCACGGGGTGCGGTGATACCGCATAAAAAATAAAGTTAGTTATTCTGGGTGGGAATAATGCATACCTCCGAGTTGCTGAAACATATTTATGACATTAACTTGTCATATTTACTTCTTGCACAGCGTCTGATTGTTCAGGACAAAGCGTCCGCCATGTTTCGTCTCGGTATTAATGAAGAAATGGCAACAACGCTGGCGACGCTGACTCTTCCGCAAATGGTTAAACTGGCCGAAACCAATCAACTGATTTGTCAATTCCGTTTTGACAGCCACCAGACTATTAACCAACTGACGCAGGATTCCCGTGTTGACGATCTCCAGCAAATTCACACCGGAATTATGCTTTCCACGCGTTTATTGAATGATGTTAATCAGCCCGAAGAAGCACAACGTAAGAAAAGGGCCTGATCATGAGTGAAAAAAGCATGGTTCAGGAAGCCCGTGATATTCAACTCGCAATGGAGTTGATAACCCTGGGCGCTCGTTTGCAGATGCTGGAAAGCGAAACACAATTAAGTCGCGGACGTTTGATCAAGCTCTATAAAGAGCTGCGCGGAAGCCCGCCTCCGAAAGGTATGTTACCGTTCTCTACCGACTGGTTTATGACCTGGGAACAAAATGTTCATGCCTCGATGTTCTGTAATGCATGGCAGTTTTTACTGAAAACCGGGTTATGTAATGGCGTCGATGCGGTAATTAAAGCCTATCGTTTATACCTCGAACAGTGTCCACAAGCAGAAAATGGACCGCTGCTGGCGCTAACTCGCGCCTGGACTCTGGTGCGATTTGTCGAAAGTGATTTACTACAACTTTCCAGCTGCAACTGCTGCGGCGGTAATTTTATCACCCATGCTCATCAACCTGTCGGCAGTTTTGCCTGCAGCTTATGCCAACCGCCATCGCGCGCCGTAAAAAGACGTAAACTTTCTCAGAACCCTGCCGATATTATCCCTCAACTGCTGGATGAACAGAGAATACAGGCTGTTTAACCCATACGGTGTGGCGAAACACTCCTGCAGCGGTAAGCAATTGCCGCTGCTTATTTTCTCCAGCCGTAAGGTCACGTCTGCCGACTGAACATCCTGTCATGGTCAACAGTGGAAGGATGATGTCGTGCTTATCTTATTAGGTTACCTGGTTGTTCTCGGTACAGTTTTCGGCGGTTATTTGATGACCGGTGGAAGCCTTGGAGCACTCTATCAACCCGCTGAACTGGTGATTATTGCCGGTGCAGGCATTGGGTCGTTTATCGTCGGCAACAATGGTAAAGCAATCAAAGGTACGCTGAAGGCGCTGCCATTATTGTTTCGTCGCTCTAAATATACCAAAGCAATGTATATGGATTTGCTGGCGCTGCTTTACCGTCTGATGGCGAAATCGCGGCAAATGGGCATGTTCTCACTGGAACGCGATATTGAAAATCCTCGAGAGAGCGAGATCTTCGCCAGTTATCCACGCATCCTCGCAGATGCCGTTATGCTGGATTTTATCGTCGATTATCTGCGCCTGATTATCAGCGGCCACATGAATACTTTTGAAATCGAAGCGCTGATGGACGAAGAGATAGAAACGCACGAAAACGAGGCGGAAGTCCCGGCGAACAGCCTGGCGTTGGTCGGAGACTCTCTTCCTGCGTTTGGTATTGTTGCGGCCGTAATGGGGGTGGTGCACGCATTAGGTTCAGCCGATCGTCCTGCCGCCGAGTTGGGGGCGCTCATCGCACATGCGATGGTGGGGACTTTCCTCGGTATCTTATTGGCTTACGGGTTTATTTCCCCATTGGCGAGTGTTTTGCGCCAGAAAAGCGCCGAAACCAGCAAAATGATGCAGTGCGTCAAAGTCACACTGCTTTCTAATCTGAACGGTTACGCACCGCCTATCGCCGTTGAATTTGGTCGCAAAACGCTCTATTCCAGCGAACGTCCGTCGTTTGTTGAACTGGAAGAGCATGTGCGCGCGGTGAAAAATCCGCAACAGCAGACGACAACCGAGGAAGCATGAAGAATCAAGCGCATCCGATTATTGTCGTCAAACGACGCAAAGCGAAAAGTCACGGGGCAGCACATGGTTCGTGGAAAATTGCTTATGCTGACTTTATGACCGCGATGATGGCTTTTTTTCTGGTGATGTGGCTTATCTCCATCTCCAGCCCAAAAGAGCTGATTCAGATTGCGGAATACTTCCGTACGCCGCTGGCGACCGCGGTAACGGGCGGAGATCGAATTTCTAATAGCGAAAGCCCAATTCCCGGCGGTGGTGATGATTTCACCCAAAGCCAGGGGGAAGTGAATAAGCAGCCGAACATTGAAGAGCTGAAAAAACGCATGGAGCAAAGTCGGCTGCAGAAATTGCGTGGCGATCTCGACCAGCTTATTGAATCAGACCCGAAACTACGGGCGATGCGCCCGCATCTCAAAATCGATCTGGTGCAGGAAGGTTTACGTATCCAGATAATTGATAGCCAGAATCGCCCGATGTTTAAAACCGGCAGTGCTGACGTCGAACCCTATATGCGCGACATTCTGCGCGCCATTGCGCCCGTGCTGAACGGTATTCCTAACCGCATCAGCCTTTCCGGTCATACCGATGATTTCCCTTATGCCAATGGTGAGAAAGGTTACAGCAACTGGGAGCTTTCCACTGAACGCGCCAATGCGTCGCGCCGTGAGCTAATGGTGGGAAGTCTGGCTGATGGCAAAATTTTACGTGTTGTCGGCATGGCGGCGACTATGCGCTTAAGCGATCGCGGCCCGGATGATGCCGTTAATCGTCGAATCAGTCTGTTGGTACTGAATAAACAAGCCGAACAGGCCATTTTGCATGAAAACGCCGAAAGCCAGAATGAGCCGGTAAGCGTCCTGGAAAAACCAGGGGTAACACCGCAGGTCAGTGTTCCCAAAATGCCATTAGCCGAACCGAGGTGACAGCGTGAGCATGGATATAAGCGATTTTTATCAGACATTTTTTGATGAAGCGGACGAACTGTTGGCCGATATGGAGCAGCATCTGCTGAATTTACAGCCAGAAGCGCCAGATGCCGAACAATTGAATGCCATCTTTCGTGCAGCTCACTCCATTAAAGGAGGGGCGGGAACCTTTGGCTTTAGCGTATTGCAGGAAACCACGCATTTGATGGAAAACCTGCTCGACGAAGCCAGACGCGGTGAAATGCAGCTTAACACCGACATTATCAATCTGTTTTTGGAAACGAAGGACATCATGCAGGAACAGCTCGACGCTTATAAACAGTCGCAAGAGCCAGATGCCGCCAGCTTTGACAATATCTGCCAGGCCTTACGTCAACTGGCAATAGAAGCGAAAGGCGAAACGGCACCCGCCATGACCCGTTTAAGTGTGGTTGCCAAAAGTGAACTGCAAGATGAGCAGAGTAACAGTGAGTCGCCGCGACGAATTCTACTTTCGCGTCTGAAGGCGGGAGAAGTCGAACTGTTGGAAGAAGAGCTGGGCCATCTGACAACGTTAACTGATGTGATGAAGGGGGCGGATTATCTCTCGGCAATATTATCGGGCGACATGGAGGAAGATGACATCAAAGCGGTGCTCTGTTTTGTGATTGAGGCCGATCAGATTACCTTCGAAACAGTAGAGTCCGCGCCCAAAATATCCCCGCCACCGGTACTTAAACTGGCAGCCGAACAAGCACCAGCAGGGCGAGTGGAACGGGAAAAACCGTCGCGCGGCAGCGAATCCAGCAGCATCCGCGTGGCGGTTGAAAAGGTTGATCAATTAATTAACCTCGTCGGCGAGTTGGTTATCACCCAGTCCATGCTTGCCCAGCGTTCCAGCGAACTGGACCCGGTGAATCATGGGGATTTGATTACCAGCATGGGGCAGTTACAACGTAACGCCCGCGATTTGCAGGAATCAGTGATGTCGATTCGCATGATGCCGATGGAATATGTCTTTAGCCGCTATCCCCGGCTGGTGCGCGACCTGGCGGGTAAACTTGGCAAACAGGTGGAACTGACGCTGGTGGGCAGTTCCACCGAACTCGACAAGAGTCTGATAGAACGCATTATCGACCCGCTGACCCACCTGGTACGCAATAGCCTCGACCACGGTATTGAACAGCCAGAAAAACGACTCGCTGCCGGTAAAGATAGCGTTGGAAATTTAATCCTGTCTGCCGAACATCAGGGCGGCAACATCTGCATTGAAGTGACCGACGACGGGGCTGGACTAAACCGTGAGCGGATTCTGGCAAAAGCCGTCTCGCAAGGTCTGAGCGTTAGCGACAACATGACTGACGACGAAGTGGCGATGTTGATATTCGCCCCTGGTTTTTCCACGGCGGAGCAGGTCACCGATGTCTCCGGGCGCGGCGTCGGCATGGATGTCGTCAAGCGTAACATCCAGGAGATGGGCGGCCACGTTGAAATCCAGTCGAAGCAGGGCGTTGGCACCACAATCCGCATTTTACTGCCGTTGACGCTGGCGATCCTCGACGGCATGTCCGTACGCGTTGCTGACGAAGTTTTCATTCTACCGCTGAACGCCGTCATGGAATCACTACAACCTCGTGAAGCCGATCTGCATCCACTGGCAGGCGGCGAACGGGTGCTGGAAGTGCGGGGTGAATATCTGCCCATCGTCGAACTGTGGAAAGTGTTCAACGTCGCGGGCGCGAAAACCGAAGCCACCCAGGGAATTGTGGTGATCTTACAAAGTGGCGGTCGCCGCTACGCCTTGCTGGTGGATCAGTTAATTGGCCAACATCAGGTGGTGGTTAAAAACCTTGAAAGTAACTATCGCAAAGTCCCTGGAATTTCTGCTGCAACCATTCTTGGTGACGGCAGCGTGGCACTGATTGTTGATGTCTCCGCCTTGCAGGCGATAAACCGCGAACAACGTATGGCGAATACCGCCGCCTGATTGACTAAAAAGGGAATAAATATGACCGGTATGACAAATGTAACAAAGCTGGCCAGCGAACCGTCAGGCCAGGAGTTTCTGGTATTTACCCTCGGTGACGAAGAGTACGGCATCGATATTCTGAAAGTGCAGGAGATCCGTGGCTACGATCAGGTCACGCGAATTGCCAATACGCCAGCGTTTATCAAAGGCGTCACTAATCTGCGCGGCGTTATTGTGCCGATTATCGACTTGCGTATTAAGTTCAGCCAGGTGGATGTGGAGTATAACGACAACACGGTGGTTATCGTTCTGAATCTTGGGCAGCGGGTGGTCGGTATTGTGGTAGATGGCGTTTCAGATGTTCTTTCGTTGACGACGGAACAAATTCGCCCGGCACCGGAATTCGCTGTGACGCTTTCCACAGAATACCTCACCGGTCTGGGGGCGCTGGGCGATCGCATGCTCATTCTGGTTAATATCGAAAAACTGCTTAATAGCGAAGAGATGGCGCTGTTGGATACTGCGGCATCAGAAGTCGCATAATTTTTCCCGCTGTACTCAAATGAAATGGGCCCGATACCCTGCACATCGGGTTTTTCATTTTAATTTCGCCATGACTGGCATCAGAAATAAAGTTTCCCACCTTCCTGCCGATAACGAAAACAACTTGTTTTCAGGAAGGTGCCTTATGATTAACCGTATCCGCGTAGTCACGCTGTTGGTAATGGTGCTGGGGGTATTCGCACTGTTACAGCTTATTTCCGGAAGTCTGTTTTTTTCTTCTCTTCACCATAGCCAGAAAAGTTTTGTGGTTTCCAATCAATTACGGGAACAACAAAGCGAGCTGACCTCAACCTGGGATTTAATGCTGCAAACGCGCATTAACCTGAGTCGTTCAGCGGTGCGGATGATGATGGATTCATCCAATCAACAAAGTAACGCCAAAGTTGAATTACTTGATAGCGCCAGGAAAACATTGGCCCAGGCTGCAATCCATTATAAAAAATTCAAAATCATGGCGCCGTTACCTGAAATGGTCGCTACCAGTCGTAATATCGACGAAAAATATAAAAACTATCACACAGCATTAACAGAACTGATTGATTATCTTGATTATGGTAATACTGGAGCCTATTTCGCTCAGCCAACCCAGGGAATGCAAAATGCGATGGGCGAAGCCTTTGCCCAGTACGCCCTCAGTAGTGAAAAACTGTATCACGATATCGTCACTGACAACGCAGATGATTACCGATTTGCCCAGTGGCAACTGGTGGTTATCGCCCTGGTGGTGGTATTGATTCTGCTGGTGGCATGGTACGGCATCCGCCGCATGCTACTTAACCCATTAGCGAAGATCATTTCTCACATCCGGGAAATTGCTGGTGGCAATCTGGCGCATACCCTCAGCATTGCGGGACGCAGTGAAATGGGCGACCTGGCACAGAGCGTTTCACATATGCAACGCTCTCTGACTGACACGGTCAACCATGTGCGCGAAGGTTCAGACGCTATCTATGCTGGTACACGTGAAATTGCTGCGGGTAATACCGATCTTTCCTCCCGTACTGAACAGCAGGCATCGGCGCTGGAAGAAACGGCCGCCAGCATGGAACAACTCACTGCAACGGTGAAACAGAACGCCGATAACGCCCGTCAAGCCTCGCAACTGGCACAAAGTGCCTCGGACACTGCCCAGCATGGTGGCAAAGTCGTGGACGGCGTGGTGAAAACCATGCACGAAATTGCCGACAGTTCGCAGAAAATTGCCGACATTATTAGTGTTATCGATGGCATTGCTTTCCAGACCAATATCCTGGCACTAAACGCGGCTGTTGAAGCCGCCCGAGCAGGGGAACAGGGGCGTGGGTTTGCCGTGGTGGCGGGCGAAGTGCGTAATCTCGCCAGTCGCAGCGCCCAGGCGGCAAAAGAGATCAAAGCGCTGATAGAAGACTCCGTCTCCCGCGTTGATACCGGTTCAGTGCTGGTAGAAAGTGCCGGGGAAACCATGACTAATATTGTCAATGCCGTCACCCGCGTTACTGACATTATGGGCGAGATTGCCTCGGCATCGGATGAACAGAGTCGCGGCATCGATCAAGTGGCGCTGGCGGTATCGGAAATGGATCGCGTCACCCAACAAAACGCATCGCTGGTGCAGGAATCTGCCGCAGCGGCGGCGGCCCTTGAAGAGCAGGCCAGCCGTTTAACGCAAGCAGTTTCCACATTCCGTCTGGCTACCAGCTCGCAAACGAATAAACCACAATCCCGTCCTGCCACTGAACAACCACCGGCACAGCCGCGACTGCGTATTACTGAACAAGATCCAAACTGGGAAACATTTTGATGAGTATTTACTCACTTGGTCATTTCAGCCAGATGGATCAGGTGATGCAACAAAACGTCGCACTGGCAGAAGAGGCAGCTGCAACGGTACAACGGGTGAATCAGTGGTTTCCTGAAGTGACTGAGAAGGCGCTATGACATCATCTCTGCCCTGCGGGCAAACGTCTTTATTGTTACAGATGACCGAGCGCCTGGCGCTTTCCGACGCGCATTTTCGGCGGATAAGTCAATTGATCTATCAACGTGCGGGGATAGTCCTGGCTGACCACAAACGCGACATGGTTTACAACCGCCTGGTGCGACGTTTGCGCTCGCTGGGGCTGGCAGACTTCGGCCATTATCTGAATTTACTGGAATCTAATCAGCACAGCGGCGAGTGGCAGGCGTTTATTAACTCACTGACCACAAATCTGACGGCATTTTTCCGCGAGGGGCATCATTTCCCATTGCTCGCGGAGCACGCCCGCCATAGCTCTGGCGAGTATCGCGTATGGAGTGCGGCGGCATCGACAGGTGAAGAACCATACAGCATTGCCATGACGCTGGCGGACACGCTGGGTACCGCGCCCGGACGCTGGAAAGTGTTCGCCAGCGATATCGACACCGAAGTGCTGGAGAAAGCCAGAAGCGGTATTTATCGCCATGAAGAGCTGAAAAAACTGACGCCGCAACAACTTCAGCGCTATTTCATGCGCGGCACGGGGCCGCATCAGGGGCTGGTGCGTGTGCGTCAGGCACTGGCGAACTCAATCGATTTTTCCCCGCTGAATTTGCTGGCGAAACAGTACGCTGTGCCGGGGCCGTTCGATGCGATCTTTTGCCGTAACGTCATGATCTACTTCGATCAAACGACCCAGCAGGAGATTTTGCGCCGCTTTGTACCGCTGCTTAAACCTGACGGATTATTGTTTGCGGGTCACTCTGAAAACTTTAGCCACCTTGAGCGCAGCTTCACATTGCGTGGTCAGACGGTGTATGCGCTAAGTAAGGATTAACGATGAGCAAAATCAGGGTGTTGTCGGTCGATGACTCGGCACTGATGCGCCAGATCATGACAGAAATCATCAATAGCCATAGTGACATGGAAATGGTAGCGACCGCTCCCGATCCGCTGGTCGCGCGTGATTTGATTAAGAAATTCAACCCTGATGTGCTGACGCTTGACGTTGAAATGCCGCGCATGGACGGACTGGATTTCCTCGAAAAATTAATGCGTTTGCGACCGATGCCAGTAGTGATGGTTTCTTCTCTGACTGGCAAAGGTTCTGAAGTCACGCTGCGCGCGCTGGAGTTGGGGGCGATAGATTTTGTCACCAAACCGCAACTGGGGATCCGCGAAGGAATGCTGGCGTATAGCGAAATGATTGCCGAAAAGGTGCGAACAGCCTCAAGGGCGAGCCTTACTGCGCATAAACCGTTATCGGCACCGACAACGCTAAAGGCCGGACCGCTATTGAGTTCAGAAAAGCTGATTGCGATTGGCGCTTCAACAGGCGGCACCGAGGCGATCCGTCACGTATTGCAACCGTTGCCGCTTACCAGCCCGGCACTGTTAATTACCCAGCATATGCCACCCGGTTTTACCCGCTCTTTTGCCGACAGACTTAATAAGCTGTGCCAAATCGGCGTGAAAGAAGCCGAGGATGGAGAACGCGTCTTGCCGGGGCATGCCTATATCGCCCCGGGCGATCGGCATATGGAGCTGGCGCGTAGCGGCGCGAATTATCAAATCAAAATTCACGATGGCCCGGCTGTTAATCGCCATCGGCCATCGGTAGATGTGCTGTTCCATTCTGTGGCCAAACAGGCGGGCCGTAATGCGGTTGGGGTGATCCTGACGGGCATGGGCAGCGACGGCGCGGCAGGAATGTTAGCAATGCGTCAGGCGGGGGCATGGACTCTTGCGCAAAACGAAGCAAGCAGCGTGGTGTTCGGCATGCCGCGCGAGGCCATCAATATGGGTGGCGTCTGCGAAGTGGTCGATCTTAGCCAGGTAAGCCAGCAAATGCTGGCAAAAATTAGTGCCGGACAGGCGATACGTATTTAAATCAGGAGTGTGAGATGGCGGATAAAGAGCTTAAATTTTTGGTTGTGGATGACTTTTCCACCATGCGACGCATCGTGCGTAACCTGCTGAAAGAGCTGGGATTTAATAATGTTGAGGAAGCGGAGGATGGCGCCGATGCTCTCAATAAGTTGCAGGCGGGAGGATATGGTTTTGTTATCTCCGACTGGAACATGCCAAACATGGATGGACTGGAATTGCTGAAAACGATTCGCGCTGATGGCGCGATGTCGGCATTGCCGGTGTTAATGGTGACTGCGGAAGCGAAGAAAGAAAACATTATTGCCGCAGCACAAGCGGGGGCCAGTGGCTACGTGGTAAAGCCATTTACCGCCGCGACGCTGGAGGAAAAACTCAACAAAATCTTTGAGAAACTGGGCATGTGAGGATGCGACAATGATGCAACCATCAATCAAACCTGCTGATGAAAATTCTGCTGGCGATATCATTGCGCGCATCGGCAGCCTGACGCGTATGCTGCGCGACAGTCTACGGGAGCTGGGGCTGGATCAGGCCATTGCCGAAGCGGCGGAAGCCATCCCCGATGCCCGCGATCGTTTGTACTACGTTGTGCAGATGACTGCCCAGGCTGCGGAGCGGGCGCTGAACAGTGTTGAGGCTTCACAACCGCATCAGGATCACATGGAGAAATCAGCAAAAGCGTTAACCCAACGCTGGGATGACTGGTTTGCCGATCCCATTGACCTTGCCGATGCCCGCGAACTGGTGACCGATACACGGCAATTTCTGGCGGATGTGCCGACGCATACTGGTTTTACCAATGCGCAGTTACTGGAAATCATGATGGCGCAGGATTTTCAGGACCTCACCGGGCAGGTCATTAAACGGATGATGGATGTCATTCAGGAGATTGAACGCCAGTTGCTAATGGTGCTGTTGGAAAACATCCCGGAACAGGAGTCGCGTCCAAAACGTGAAAACCAGAGTTTGCTGAATGGACCACAGGTTGATACCAGCAAAGCCGGTGTGGTAGCCAGTCAGGATCAGGTGGACGATTTGTTGGATAGTCTTGGGTTCTGATGCGTATTGCCTGATGTGACGCCACCGCGTCACATCAGATCTTAAAGGTTGGATAAAGTGTTTATGCCGTATCCGACAAATATGGCACCATGTCAGATGTGTATGTGTAGTGGCAAAAGCCCTAAATCCCGCCTGTTTTACCCCTTACTCAAACCATTGAACTCTTTTCGCTCTGGCATCATTCACGCTTATTACTCTTTCCAGGATTGGCGATGTGTCTGACGAGAGCGACGACAAAACAGAAGCCCCCACACCTCACCGACTTGAAAAAGCGCGGGAAGAAGGGCAAATCCCGCGTTCCCGTGAGTTAACGTCGCTGCTGATTTTGTTGGTGGGCGTGTGTGTTATTTGGTTTGGCGGTGTGTCGCTGGCTCGTCGATTGTCGGGCATGCTCTCTGCGGGATTGCATTTTGATCACAGCATCATCAATGACCCGAACCTGATCCTTGGACAGATTATTCTGCTGATAAGAGAAGCTATGCTGGCACTGCTGCCGCTGATTAGTGGCGTGGTCTTGGTAGCGCTCGTTTCGCCAGTGATGCTGGGTGGGCTGGTATTTAGTGGCAAATCATTGCAGCCGAAGTTTTCCAAACTTAACCCGTTACCAGGCATTAAACGGATGTTTTCGGCACAAACCGGTGCGGAGTTACTAAAAGCGATACTGAAAACCATCCTGGTCGGTAGCGTGACGGGGTTTTATCTCTGGCATCACTGGCCGCAGATGATGCGCTTAATGGCAGAGTCCCCCATTACCGCGATGGGAAACGCCATGGATCTGGTTGGGCTATGCGCACTGTTGGTGGTGCTTGGCGTTATTCCGATGGTGGGATTTGACGTCTTTTTCCAAATCTTCAGCCACCTGAAAAAGCTGCGTATGTCGCGGCAGGATATTCGTGATGAGTTCAAACAAAGCGAAGGCGATCCCCATGTCAAAGGGCGAATTCGTCAGATGCAGCGAGCTGCGGCGCGGCGGCGGATGATGGCCGATGTGCCGAAAGCGGACGTTATCGTCAATAACCCAACTCACTACTCAGTGGCTTTGCAGTACGACGAAAACAAAATGAGTGCGCCAAAAGTCGTCGCCAAGGGCGCGGGGCTGGTGGCATTACGCATTCGTGAAATAGCCGCTGAAAATAACGTCCCGACCCTCGAAGCGCCGCCGCTGGCGCGTGCGCTGTATCGACATGCCGAAATCGGCCAACAAATACCTGGTCAACTCTATGCCGCGGTGGCGGAAGTGCTGGCCTGGGTCTGGCAACTGAAACGCTGGCGTCTGGCTGGTGGACAACGCCCTGTACAACCTACTCATCTTCCGGTGCCGGAAGCCCTGGATTTTATCAACGAGAAACCGCCCCATGAGTAATCTGGCCACGATGCTGCGCCTGCCTGCAAACCTGAAATCGACACAATGGCAGATCCTTGCCGGACCGATTTTGATTTTGCTGATTTTGTCGATGATGGTGCTGCCATTGCCTGCATTCATTCTCGACCTGCTGTTTACCTTCAATATCGCCTTGTCGATCATGGTGTTGCTGGTGGCGATGTTTACCCAGCGTACGCTCGAGTTTGCCGCGTTTCCGACAATCCTGCTGTTCACCACGCTGTTGCGTCTGGCACTTAACGTGGCTTCAACCCGTATCATTTTGATGGAAGGCCATACAGGCGCGGCGGCGGCAGGGAAGGTGGTCGAAGCATTTGGTCATTTTCTCGTTGGCGGCAACTTTGCTATCGGTATTGTGGTGTTCGTCATTCTCGTGATCATCAACTTTATGGTTATTACCAAAGGAGCCGGGCGTATCGCGGAAGTGGGTGCGCGCTTTGTTCTGGATGGCATGCCGGGTAAACAGATGGCGATTGACGCCGACCTCAACGCCGGATTGATTGGTGAAGAAGAGGCGAAAAAACGCCGTTCCGAAGTGACACAGGAAGCCGATTTTTATGGCTCAATGGATGGGGCAAGTAAGTTTGTCCGTGGCGATGCCATCGCCGGGATCCTGATCATGGTCATTAACGTTGTCGGCGGATTGCTGGTCGGCGTGCTGCAACATGGTATGAGCATGGGGCATGCGGCGGAAAGTTATACGCTATTGACCATTGGTGATGGTCTGGTGGCACAAATTCCGGCGCTGGTGATTTCTACCGCCGCGGGGGTCATCGTTACGCGTGTCAGCACCGATCAGGATGTTGGCGAGCAGATGGTGAATCAGCTTTTCAGTAACCCAAGCGTTATGTTGTTAAGCGCCGCCGTGCTCGGTTTACTCGGCCTGGTGCCTGGAATGCCGAACCTGGTATTTTTGCTGTTCACGGCGGGATTGCTCGGGCTGGCCTGGTGGATACGCGGGCGCGAACAAAAAGCGCCAGCCGAACCAAAACCGGTAAAAATGCCGGAGAATAATGCTGTAGTCGAAGCAACGTGGAACGATGTGCAGCTGGAAGATTCTCTGGGAATGGAAGTAGGCTATCGACTGATCCCGATGGTCGATTTCCAACAAGATGGCGAGTTGCTGGGCCGTATTCGTAGTATTCGTAAGAAATTTGCTCAGGAGATGGGGTTTCTGCCGCCGGTGGTGCACATTCGCGACAATATGGATCTGCAACCTGCACGTTATCGCATTTTGATGAAAGGCGTAGAGATTGGCAGTGGTGATGCTTATCCGGGGCGCTGGCTGGCAATTAACCCAGGTACCGCTGCCGGAACGTTACCCGGCGAGGCGACCGTCGATCCGGCTTTTGGTCTGAACGCTATCTGGATTGAAAGTGCGCTAAAAGAACAGGCGCAGATTCAGGGGTACACCGTGGTTGAGGCCAGTACGGTGGTGGCGACACATCTTAACCATCTCATTAGCCAGCATGCCGCAGAGTTGTTTGGCCGCCAGGAGGCGCAACAACTGCTGGATCGCGTCGCCCAGGAGATGCCAAAGCTGACGGAAGATTTAGTTCCTGGCGTCGTCACGCTCACCACGCTGCATAAAGTGCTGCAAAATCTGCTCGATGAAAAAGTGCCGATTCGCGATATGCGCACCATTCTCGAAACGCTGGCGGAGCATGCGCCCATTCAGAGCGATCCGCATGAATTAACTGCCGTCGTGCGCGTAGCGTTGGGGCGAGCGATTACCCAGCAGTGGTTCCCCGGCAAAGATGAAGTCCATGTTATTGGCCTCGACACGCCGCTGGAACGTTTGTTATTGCAGGCGTTGCAGGGTGGGGGCGGGCTGGAGCCAGGTCTGGCGGATCGTTTGCTGGCGCAAACTCAGGAAGCGCTATCCCGTCAGGAGATGCTGGGTGCCCCGCCAGTATTGTTGGTGAACCACGCACTGCGACCGTTATTATCTCGCTTCCTGCGCCGCAGTTTGCCGCAGTTAGTGGTGCTGTCGAATCTGGAACTATCAGATAACCGACATATCCGAATGACGGCGACGATTGGTGGTAAATAATGAGAACCTTATTGGCTATGCTGTTGTTTCCGGTGATGGCGCAAGCCGCCGGGGAGGGGATGTGGCAGGCAAGTAGTGTAGGAATTACGCTAAATCATCGCGGTGAGTCGATGTCTTCTGCGCCTCTTTCTTCGCGACAACCTGCTTCAGGATTGATGACGCTGGTGGCGTGGCGTTATCAGCTTATCGGCCCGACACCAGCAGGACTGCGGGTTCGCTTGTGTTCACAATCTCGTTGTGTCGAATTAGATGGGCAGAGCGGAACCACCGTGGCCTTTTCCGGTATACCGACGGCAGAACCGTTGCGCTTTATCTGGGAAGTGCCTGGCGGTGGGCGGTTAATTCCGCCGCTAAGAGTACAACGTAATGAAGTGATTGTTAATTATCGCTGAAGGACAAATAAATATTACGTGCTCACGAGCATGTTTAATAAATTAGTGAAAAAGGCTCCATGTTTTGTTGCAATTACTTATCAGGAATAGCTTGCAACAAAACATGCCAGCAATATGTGAATTATCCTCTTGTTAAAGGGCTTGGATAAAAATCTTCAGAGTTACGGTATAGCTGCAACTGGCGAGTTCGCGTATTGGTCTGTATGATCATACAAGATAGCCATTCTGATTCAGAATAAGGGTTACTTAAATCCTGAACGTCCTCGTTTGAAAGGATTAATTCACATTCTTTGTCCCTAAAGTCCAGCCAGGCACGCTGTGATTTTTTAAGCAAGTTAAGTTGTTCGGTATCAGGTTTTTTTGCACCTGTGCGTGGCACTTGTTCTATATAACGATAAGCTTCACCATAGGCTTTATTTAATTGCGCATCGACGAGATTGTATTCTTGTCGCAGGCATGATTTGATCACGTTAATGTCAGTATCATCATCTGAATTTTTTTGCCAACAATCTTTTATGGCTGAAATGTCATGGTCATTGACTATAACCGTATCTTCTGCGTAAGCCTGGCAAGAGATAATGCCCAATGTTAATACAATAAATTTAAACACTGCTGTATTCCTTAAATTCAACCATTATCGTTTCCCTGGAGCTGGATATTACGCTTCTGGCCTCTTACTCAACAGCGTGAAAACAATGGCATGTCTATTTTCAGAATACATTTAGATGGTAATAAAAAAAGCCTGATCAGGTGCTGCTGATCAGGCTTTACTCTCACGAAAAATCGATTACATACGCTCTACAGTCTCAATACCCAGCGTATCCAGACCCAGCTTCAGCGTTTTCGCCGTCAGTTGAGCCAGTTTCAGACGGCTGTTACGCACTTCTTCGTTTTCTGCGCTGAGGATCGGGCAATGCTCATAGAAGCCAGAGAACAGACCGGCCAGATCGTACAGGTAAGCACACATCACGTGCGGGGTTCCTTCACGGGCAACCACAGTGAGCGTCTCTTCAAACTGCAGCAGGCGAGCAGCCAGTTGCGCTTCACGATCTTCACGAATGATTACCGGAGCTGCAGCCAGTTGTTCTTCAGTAATTTCCGCTTTACGGAACACGGACAACACACGCGTATAGGCATACTGCATGTATGGCGCAGTGTTACCCTCGAATGCCAGCATGTTATCCCAATCGAAGATGTAGTCGGTGGTGCGGTTTTTGGAGAGATCCGCATATTTCACTGCGCCGATACCCACGGCATTAGCCAGTTTTTCCAGCTCGTCAGCTGGCATGTCTGGGTTCTTCTCTGCTACCAGACGGCGTGCGCGTTCCAGTGCTTCATCAAGCAGATCGGCCAGTTTCACTGTACCACCCGCGCGGGTTTTGAACGGTTTGCCGTCTTTACCCAGCATCATGCCGAACATGTGGTGTTCCAGCGGCACTGATTCTGGCACGTAGCCCGCTTTACGGACGATAGCCCAGGCCTGCATCAGGTGTTGATGCTGGCGGGAGTCGATGTAATACAGCACGCGGTCAGCATGCAGTGTTTCGTAACGATATTTCGCACAGGCGATATCAGTGGTGGTATAGAGATAGCCGCCATCTTTCTTCTGAATGATAACGCCCATCGGTTCGCCTTCCTTATTTTTGAACTCATCAAGGAATACAACGGTCGCGCCTTCACTTTCTACTGCCAGACCTTTGGCTTTCAGGTCCGCCACGATACCCGGTAGCATTGGGTTGTACAGGCTTTCACCCATGACGTCATCGCGGGTCAACGTCACGTTCAGACGATCGTAGGTGATCTGGTTCTGCGTCATGGTGATGTCGACCAGTTTGCGCCACATCTCGCGGAAGTATTCGTCACCGCTTTGCAGTTTTACCACGTAGTTACGTGCGCGCTCGGCGAACTCTTCATCTTCATCGTAATGTTTTTTCGCGTCGCGGTAGAAACCTTCAAGGTCAGCCAGTTCCATTTCACCAGCGTTTTCCTGCTGCTGTTTTTCCAGCCACGCAATCAGCATACCGAACTGAGTACCCCAGTCGCCGACGTGGTTCGCGCGAATCACTTTGTGACCGAGGAACTCGAGGGTACGTACTGCCGCATCACCAATGATGGTGGAACGCAGGTGACCGACGTGCATCTCTTTCGCCACGTTCGGCGCAGAGTAGTCAACCACAATGGTCTGTTTTTCTGGCGTAGCAATACCAAGTCGATCGGACGCCAGCGCCTGTTGAACATGTTCAGCAAGGAATGCCGGATCAAGGAAAATATTGATAAAGCCCGGACCTGCAATCTCAACTTTGCTGGCGATACCGCTAAGATCCAGATGAGTCAGCACCTGCTCTGCCAATTGTCGCGGTGCCATACCCAGTTTTTTAGCAACTGCCATCATGCCGTTAGCCTGATAGTCGCCGAACTGAACTTTTGCTGACTGGCGAACCTGCGGTTCGCAATCCGCAGGCGCGCCTGCCGCAATCATGGCCTGACGGACTTTTTCTGAGAGAAGAGCCTGAATATTCACCGGAATACCTTACATTGATGAAGCGAGCAAAAATTGCCCGCACCAGTTAAAGAAATTAGGGCGGGAGTATACTGCAAATGGCTGTTTTCGTCAGCAACGTGCGCGCGGCGCATTGCCGTTTTTACTATTGCATCGGGTACTGCACGAAATCAGCGGTTGGTTGGGGAAGGGCAACAGGGTAAATTAACGCTTTTACTGAAAGACGAAGAGTGATTATGGCGAACTGGCAATCTATCGACGAGTTGCAGGATATTGCAACAGATTTACCGCGATTTATCCATGCATTAGACGAACTTTCCCGTCGTCTGGGTCTGGATATCACCCCGCTGGCTGCCGATCACATTTCTTTGCGTTGCCATCAAAACGCTACCGCTGAACGCTGGCGTCGCGGGTTTGAACAGTGCGGCGAACTCCTGTCAGAAAATATGATCAATGGCAGACCAATTTGTCTGTTTAAATTGCACGAACCGGTGCAGGTTGCTCACTGGCAATTTTCCATTGTTGAGTTACCGTGGCCGGGAGAAAAACGTTACCCGCACGAAGGTTGGGAGCATATCGAAATCGTTCTGCCGGGCGAGCCAGAAACGCTGAATGCCCGCGCGCTGGCGTTGCTTTCTGATGAAGGACTTAGCCTGCAGGGGATCTCGGTTAAAACCAGTTCACCAAAAGGCGAGCATGAACGATTACCGAATCCGACACTGGCAGTTACCGACGGCAGAACAACCATTAAGTTTCATCCGTGGTCCATTGAAGAGATCGTCGCCAGTGAACAGTCGGTGTAATTAAGGAGCAAAAATGGCATTACTGGAAATTTGCTGTTACAGCATGGAATGCGCACTAACGGCGCAGCAAAATGGCGCCGACAGAATCGAGCTGTGTGCGGCACCGAAAGAAGGGGGCTTAACGCCGTCGCTGGGGGTGCTTAAATCCGTGCGCCAGAAGATAACGATTCCCGTGCACCCTATCATCCGCCCGCGCGGTGGTGATTTTTGCTACAGCGACGGTGAGTTTGCCGCCATTCTTGAGGATGTTCGTACTGTCCGCGAATTAGGCTTTCCGGGGCTGGTGACGGGCGTTCTGGATGTTGACGGTAATGTCGATATGCCACGAATGGAAAAAATAATGTCCGCTGCCGGTCCGTTGGCCGTTACGTTTCATCGCGCGTTCGATATGTGTGCTAACCCATTAAACACACTGGATAATCTTGCACAATTAGGCATTGCCCGGGTACTGACTTCCGGGCAAAAATCAGACGCTCTGCAAGGTTTATCAAAAATTTTGGAACTTATTGCCTATGGTGATACTCCAATCATCATGGCCGGAGCAGGAGTCCGTGCAGAAAATCTGCACCATTTCCTCGATGCCGGAGTGCTGGAAGTCCATAGCTCCGCGGGAGCGTGGCAAGCCTCACCGATGCGTTATCGTAATCAAGGATTGTCCATGTCATCAGATGCACACGCGGACGAGTATTCGCGTTATGTCGTAGACGGGGCGGCGGTTGCTGAAATGAAAGGAATCATTGAACGCCATCAGGCCAAATGATTTTTACCGTTGCATCATGTCGCCCAATATGATGCTTGCTCGTACCAGGCCCCTGCAATTTCAACAGGGGCCTTTTTTTATCCTCTGGCAGTACAAATAATGAACGATTATCCAGGCGTGTTGAGCTGGTAACAGTGCGCAAATCGGTGGGCTAAAAATGTCTTATATATTCATAATAATTATGTAATTTAAATTATCAAAACTGGCAAACATATATCAGAATAACGAGTGAGTTCTTCTTTAATAATTAATGATTAAGTTGTAATAAATCATATTTTTTATCGATTATTTCAGGCAGTGTTGTGCCGAATTTAGTGAGTTATTAATTCGTTGTATATTTAATTATATAATGATTTCGATGTCCTGGAATTTAATTAGAGGAATCTATGCGAGGGAAAAAACGCATTTGGTTATTTTTTCTGCTGATAGCAGTGGTGGTTGGTGCTGGCGGTTTATTACTGGCACAAAAAGCGTTACACAAAACATCGGAAACAGCATTTTGTCTTTCCTGCCACTCAATGAGCAAACCGTTTGAGGAATATCAGGGAACCGTCCACTTTTCCAATCAAAAAGGCATACGTGCCGAATGCTCTGATTGTCATATTCCAAAGTCAGGGATGGATTATTTATTTGCTAAATTAAAAGCATCTAAAGATATTTATCATGAATTTGTTAGCGGCAAAATAGACAGTGACGAAAAGTTCGAGGCCCACCGTCAGGAAATGGCCGAAACAGTATGGAAGGAATTAAAAGCATCGGATTCTGCAACGTGCCGTAGTTGCCATTCTTTTGATGCGATGGATATTGCATCGCAAAGTGAATCTGCGCAGAAAATGCATACCAAAGCGCAAAAGGACGGTGAAACGTGTATTGATTGTCATAAAGGGATTGCCCATTTCCCGCCAGAAATAAAAATGGATGACAACGCGGCGCATGAACTGGAAAGCCAGGCCGCCACTTCAGTGACCAATGGCGCACATATTTATCCTTTCAAACCTTCCCGCATAGGTGAACTGGCCACTGTGAATCCTGGCACCGATCTCACGGTTGTTGATGCCAGCGGCAAACAGCCGATCGTCCTGCTGCAGGGTTATCAAATGCAGGGCAGTGAAAACACGCTCTACCTGGCGGCAGGTCAACGGCTGGCGCTAGCCACATTAAGTGAAGAAGGTATCAAGGCGCTCACGGTAAACGGGGAATGGCAGGCTGACGAATACGGCAATCAATGGCGTCAGGCGTCTTTACAGGGTGCGCTTACCGATCCCGCATTAGCGGACCGTAAACCGCTATGGCAATACGCTGAAAAACTTGACGATACCTATTGCGCTGGTTGTCATGCCCCTATTGCCGCCGACCATTACACCGTCAATGCGTGGCCGTCCATTGCCAAAGGAATGGGAGCACGAACCAGCATGAGCGAAAACGAACTGGACATTTTAACGCGGTATTTCCAGTACAACGCCAAAGATATTACCGAGAAACAGTGATCCTCGTTGATCAGGGAGGAAGTTATGACATTAACAAGACGTGAATTTATTAAACACAGCGGTATTGCCGCTGGAGCGCTGGTGGTGACATCGGCAGCACCGCTACCCGCATGGGCAGAAGAGAAGGGCGGAACAATACTCACCGCGGGTCGTTGGGGAGCGATGAACGTAGAAGTGAAGGACGGTAAGATTGTTTCTTCTACAGGCGCGCTGGCGAAGACCATCCCGAACTCGTTACAGTCGACGGCGGCGGATCAGGTACACACTACGGCGCGTATTCAGCATCCGATGGTGAGAAAAAGCTATCTCGATAATCCACTGCAACCGGCAAAAGGTCGTGGCGAAGACAGTTACGTCCAGGTGAGCTGGGAACAGGCATTAAAACTGATTCATGAGCAACACGATCGCATCCGCAAGGCCAACGGTCCTTCGGCCATTTTTGCCGGATCTTACGGCTGGCGCTCTTCTGGTGTGTTGCATAAAGCGCAAACCTTACTACAACGTTATATGAACCTGGCGGGCGGTTATTCCGGGCATAGTGGCGATTACTCTACCGGGGCTGCGCAGGTGATCATGCCGCACGTCGTCGGTTCTGTGGAGGTCTATGAACAGCAGACTTCCTGGCCACTGATTCTGGAAAACAGTCAGGTGGTGGTGTTGTGGGGCATGAACCCGCTTAATACCTTAAAAATTGCCTGGAGCAGTACCGATGAACAAGGGCTGGAATACTTCCATCAGCTGAAGAAATCGGGCAAACCGGTGATTGCCATCGACCCTATCCGTTCCGAAACAATCGAGTTCTTTGGCGATAACGCGACCTGGATCGCGCCGAATATGGGGACCGACGTGGCGCTGATGCTAGGCATCGCGCATACCCTGATGACACAAGGTAAGCACGATAAAGCCTTCCTTGAGAAATACACCACCGGTTATCCGCAGTTTGAAGAGTATCTGACTGGCAAGAACGATAATACGCCGAAGAGCGCGGCCTGGGCGGCGGAAATTACTGGCGTACCGGAAGCGCAGATAGCCAAACTCGCTGAACTGATGGCAGCGAATCGCACGATGCTGATGGCAGGCTGGGGGATCCAACGCCAGCAATACGGAGAACAGAAACACTGGATGCTGGTGACGCTGGCGGCGATGTTAGGGCAGATTGGTACACCGGGCGGCGGTTTTGGTTTCTCTTATCATTACTCCAACGGCGGCAATCCGACGCGAGTTGGCGGCGTACTGCCGGAAATGTCTGCGGCTATATCCGGACAGGCAAACGAGGAAGCTGATGATGGCGGAATGACGGCGATTCCGGTCGCGCGTATTGTCGATGCGCTGGAAAATCCTGGCGGCAAATATCAGCACAATGGTAAAGAGCAAACGTACCCGAATATCAAAATGATCTGGTGGGCTGGTGGTGGTAACTTTACCCATCACCAGGATACTAATCGTCTGATTAAAGCCTGGCAGAAACCGGAGATGATCGTCGTTTCTGAGTGCTACTGGACGGCGGCAGCTAAACACGCGGATATCGTATTACCGATCACCACATCGTTCGAGCGCAATGATCTGACGATGACCGGCGATTACAGTAACCAACATATTGTGCCGATGAAGCAGGTTGTCGCTCCGCAATTTGAAGCACGCAACGATTTTGACGTGTTTGCCGACCTTGCGGAATTACTGAAACCAGGCGGAAAAGAGATCTATACCGAAGGTAGAGATGAAATGGCGTGGCTGAAATTTTTCTATGATGCCGCTCAGAAAGGTGCGCGTGCGCAACGCGTCACCATGCCGATGTTTAATGCCTTCTGGCAGCAAAATAAATTGCTTGAAATGCGCCGCAGCGAGAAGAATGAGCAGTTCGTTCGCTATGGCGATTTCCGCGCAGATCCGGTGAAAAATGCGCTGGGTACACCAAGTGGCAAAATTGAAATCTACTCAAAAACGCTGGAGAAATTTGGCTATAAGGATTGCCCGGCACACCCGACCTGGCTGGCTCCTGATGAATGGAAAGGCACCGCCGACGAGAAGCAGTTGCAGCTTCTGACCGCACATCCGGCACATCGTTTACACAGTCAGCTTAACTATGCGGAACTGCGTAAAAAATATTCGGTTGCCGATCGTGAACCGATCACTATTCACACGGAAGATGCTGCCCGCTTTGGTATTGCGAATGGTGATCTGGTGCGAGTCTGGAACAAACGCGGTCAGATCCTGACAGGCGCCGTGGTGACTGACGGGATTAAAAAAGGCGTGGTATGCGTGCATGAAGGCGCATGGCCGGATCTGGAAAATGGCTTGTGTAAAAACGGCAGTGCGAACGTGTTAACGGCGGATATCCCCAGCTCGCAGCTGGCAAATGCCTGTGCCGGTAACTCTGCGCTGGTGTATATCGAAAAATATACGGGCAATGCGCCGAAGTTAACGGCGTTTGATCAGCCAGCTGTTCAGGCATAAGATGCGGGTAGCGCCCGGAAACGGGCGCTGAGGTTATGCAAACGTAAAGCTGCCCGATGCGCTATGCTTATCAGGCCTACATAGTCCCTGCAATATATTGAATTAGCAAGGGTTTGTAGGCCGGATAAGGCGTTCACGCCGCATCAGGCAGTAATACCAGACCTTTACGGCTTGCGCGCAATCAGTACCGCGCGTTTAGGCGCAGGATAACCTTCCACGGTTTTACTCGGATCATGCGGATTAAGAAAATCAGCCAGTGATTCTGTGACCATCCATTCGGTGCGTCGCTGCTCTTCTGTAGTGGTAACGCTCACATCCGCAATACGGATATCAACAAAACCACACTTCTTCAGCCAGTTTTTTAACGCCAGGGCCGACGGGATGAAATAAACATTACGCATTTGTGCGTAACGGTCGCCCGGCACCAGCACGGTGTTTTCGTCACCATCGACAACCAGCGTTTCCAGCACCAGTTCGCCTTCATTTACCAGTTGATCTTTCAACTGCCACAGATGTTCCAGCGGTGAACGACGATGGTAAAGAACGCCCATCGAAAAGACGGTATCAAAGGCTTTCAGTGCCGGAAGTTGTTCAATGCCTAACGGCAGCAGATGCGCTCGTTGATCGTTACCCAACAGTTTACGCACTGCTTCAAACTGGCAGAGGAACAGTTGCGTAGGGTCGATACCCACCGCCAGATGCGCGCCTGCGCCAATCATGCGCCACATGTGATAGCCGCTGCCGCAGCCGACATCAAGAATGGTGCGCCCGGTCAAATCAGAAAGGTGTGGCAGAACACGATCCCATTTCCAGTCGGAACGCCATTCGGTATCGATGTTGACACCATACAGCGAGAACGGCCCTTTGCGCCACGGCATCAGGTTACGCATGAGTGTTTCAATGCGCTTAATCTGCCCGGCGCTCAGTGGCTCTTCGCTTTCTGCCGTCACGCTATGCAGTAAATCAAGACGATACGGTTTAATTTCAGGCAGAAACTCCACCGCATTTGACCACTGCTTAAACAGCCCGTGCTGCTGCTCGCGCTGCCAACTGGCAATCTGAGCAGGCAGCGTTTCCAGCCAGTGTGAAAGATGATTTTTGGCAATCAGAGAATAAAAGTTACCAAAGTCGATCATGCAGCGTCCTCTGCTTTTAATGCCACCAGCGAACCAAAGTTAAAGCACTGGAACCATAGTTCGCTATGTTCAAAACCGGCTTGATGCAGACGTGCTTTATGGGTTTCAACGGAATCAGTCAGCATTACGTTTTCCAGCATGCTGCGTTTCTGGCTGATCTCCAGCTCACTGTAACCATTGGCACGTTTAAAGTCGTGGTGCATGTTGAACAGCAGCTCTCCGACTTTGGCATCTTCGAAACTGAATTTTTCGGACAGCACCAGTGCGCCGCCAGGATTCAGACCTTGATAAATTTTATCCAGTAATGCCTGGCGCTCGGCGGGTTCCAGGAATTGCAGGGTAAAATTCAGTACCACCATCGACGCGTTTTCAATGGCAATATCACGAATATCACCTTCAATAACGTCAACAGGCGTAGGCGCTTTATAGGCGTCGATATGACGGCGGCAGCGTTCAATCATTGCCGGGGAATTGTCGATGGCGATAATTTTGCAATTATCATGATGAATGTTGCGACGCACCGAGAGCGTCGCCGCGCCCAGAGAACAGCCCAGATCGTAAATCTGCGTACCCGGTTGAACGAAGCGTTCGGCTAACATACCAATCATTGAAATAATATTGGAGTAGCCGGGAACGGAACGTTGGATCATATCCGGGAAGACTTCAGCTACCCGTTCATCAAAGGTCCAGTCGCCCAGTCTGGCGATAGGAGCAGAAAATAGCGTGTCGCGGTGAGACATAACGTAAAAATCCGGGAAAAAGAAAGTGGCGTATTGTGCGCTAACGTAGGGAGAAAACCAACTCCCAGGGCATATACCAAAGATTCGCCAGCACCATCAGCAACAGCGCACACCAGGTGGCGCTCATACCAGAACGTCGCCAGCGAAACAGACGATGATGGAAACCGTAATAATGCATCAGACGACCTGCGAGCAAAACGATGCCGCAAATATGCACCATCCAGGTTTCAGCACCATTCATTTCCATAAATAGCATCAATACAATCGCGATGGGAATATATTCCACCGCATTGCCATGAATACGAATAGCGCTTTGTAGTTCGCTAAAACCGCCGTCGCCATAGGCAACGCGATACTGCATTCGCAGGCGAACAACATCAAAAGAGAACTTCATTAATAACAACGCACCTAAAACGGCATACAGCGCGCTTACCATACAAACTCCCTTTAAAATGGCCGATGGCACTTGTCTATGATAGGTGGCAAATTCAGAAAAGAGAAGATTGCTGTGGAATAGCCGGAACTGCTCCGATCTCTGGAAGCGTTTTACGTAAGTCTTCCCACAGGGTATGTACCAGTTCCGGGGCCTGGGCAATATCTGGCGTATGTAAAAAAAGATAAGGCGTAGTGGTCTGATGCCACTGCGCTAATTTTTGTAACCAGACCTGAAATAATTCCCGGTTTTGCGTCATATCATCACTACCGATAAAACGGATCAGCGGATTTGTCGCCGTCAGTACAGCATGTACCGGAACTTTAGGTTTTTTTCGCTGGGCGTCGCGAATGGCTGCATTATGCGGACGTGCAGCATGAACCGGACGGCTGTCTAAAATTACCCGATTAACCCCACGCTGATGCAAACCGCGGTTAAGGGATTGTTCCTCTTCCCCTTTGGTGAAAAATTGCGGATGGCGCACTTCCACTCCATAGGTAAATTCACCAGGAAGAGAATCGAGAAAATGCCAAAGCGCTGGTAGATCCTGCGGGCCGAAGGTGGCGGGCAGTTGCAGCCAGTATTGACCAATACGCGGTGCTAACGGTGCCATGCGGGTCAAAAATTCACTGGCTAAATCATCACAATGACGCAATGCTGCCTGATGAGAAATGGTCGCAGGAAACTTAAAACAGAAGCGGAAATCATCCGTGGTCTGCTCGCGCCAGCGCAGGACAACATCTGGCTTCGGTAGGGCGTATAGCGTGGTATTGCCCTCCACGCAGTTAAAGTGGCGGGCATACTCTTCCAGGCTGGTTATCCCCAGACGCACCCATTTAGGATGCGACCATTGTGGCAGACCGATGTAAATCATAACGCGTGGAGGATCTCTTCCACGCTGCGCACACGGGCGATGCGTGGGTAGATATGGTTGATGCTGTTGTTGTGCTGTTCCGCGCTGGCGGCGCTACAGGCATCTTCGGCAATCACCAGATTAAAGCCCAGCTCCCAGGCATTGCGGGCAGTGGACTCAACGCCAATATTGGTTGAGATCCCACATAACACTATTGTATCGATACCCCGGCGGCGTAATTGCAACTCCAAATCCGTACCGTAAAATGCACCCCATTGACGTTTGATGATTTCAATATCGCTGTCAGTTGCACCTAACGCTGCGGGATGTTGCCACCAGTTTTCGGGTAACACTTTAGCCGGTGAGGGGGCATCAACCGGTTGTTTTAATGCTTCGGCGTAATCGGCAGACCAGCCAACGCGTACCAGAAACACGGGCTGACCGCTCGCGCGAAATTTCGCCGCCAGCTTCCCGGCGCGATTAACCACCTCATCGGCAGTATGCGGACCACCGGCAAAAGGTAAGATGCCTTCTTGTAAATCGATCACCACTAGCGCAGTGGTTTTAGCATTAAGTTCAAGCATGATCACTCCTGACAAAACAAAATCGTGCCTCTCACCTTAATGCGATTAGCCGATGGCAGAACGACAAATTTTGTTAATTTTTATGTGTTCGGGCAACACCTTTATAGCAAACAGGCGTAGAGTCTGAATCCAGGCCTGATATAAAGTAGTATCGAGTCGTTCCTGAACGGGCCAGACTCTTACGGTGCGGCAGAATTTCCAGTATAATAGCCGCCTTTTTTCATTCAGTTGTGACATACAGCTAACGCTGCGACTTAGGTCACCTGCGCAGCAGGGGACATCCGCCGGCAGCTAAGTTAAGGGATATCTCATGCGTACAGAATATTGTGGACAGCTCCGTTTGTCCCACGTGGGGCAGCAGGTGACTCTGTGTGGTTGGGTCAACCGTCGTCGTGATCTTGGTAGCCTGATCTTTATCGATATGCGCGACCGCGAAGGTATCGTGCAGGTATTTTTCGATCCGGATCGTGCGGACGCGTTAAAGCTGGCCTCTGAACTGCGTAATGAGTTCTGCATTCAGGTGACGGGCACCGTACGTGCGCGTGACGAAAAAAATATCAACCGCGATATGGCGACTGGCGAAATCGAAGTGCTGGCTTCCTCGCTGACCATCATCAACCGTGCAGACGTTCTGCCGCTTGACTCCAACCACGTCAACACTGAAGAAGCGCGTCTGAAATACCGCTATCTTGACCTGCGTCGCCCGGAAATGGCTCAGCGCCTGAAAACCCGCGCGAAAATCACCAGCCTGGTGCGCCGTTTTATGGACGACCACGGTTTCCTCGACATCGAAACGCCGATGCTGACCAAAGCCACGCCGGAAGGCGCGCGTGACTACCTGGTGCCTTCTCGTGTCCACAAAGGTAAATTCTACGCGCTGCCGCAGTCTCCGCAGCTGTTCAAACAGTTGCTGATGATGTCTGGTTTTGACCGTTACTATCAGATCGTTAAATGCTTCCGTGACGAAGACCTGCGCGCTGACCGTCAGCCTGAATTTACTCAGATCGATGTGGAAACTTCCTTCATGACCGCGCCGCAAGTGCGTGAAGTGATGGAAGCGCTGGTGCGTCATTTGTGGCTGGAAGTGAAGGGCATTGATCTGGGTGATTTCCCGGTAATGACCTTTGCGGAAGCTGAACGCCGTTACGGCTCCGACAAACCGGACCTGCGTAACCCGATGGAACTGACCGACGTTGCCGATCTGCTGAAATCCGTTGAATTCGCGGTATTTGCGGGTCCGGCGAACGATCCGAAAGGCCGTGTTGCCGCTCTGCGTGTTCCGGGTGGCGCATCGCTGACCCGTAAGCAGATCGACGAATACGGTAACTTCGTTAAAATCTATGGCGCGAAAGGTCTGGCTTACATCAAAGTTAACGAACGCGCGAAAGGTCTGGAAGGTATCAACAGCCCGGTAGCGAAGTTCCTTAATGCGGAAATCATCGAAGCCATCCTGGATCGTACTGCCGCGCAAGATGGCGATATGATTTTCTTCGGTGCCGACAACAAGAAAATTGTTGCCGACGCGATGGGCGCACTGCGTTTGAAAGTGGGTAAAGACCTTGGCCTGACCGACGAAAGCAAATGGGCGCCGCTGTGGGTTATCGACTTCCCGATGTTTGAAGACGACGGTGAAGGCGGCCTGACGGCAATGCACCATCCGTTCACCGCGCCGAAAGACATGACGGCGGCAGAGCTGAAAGCTGCACCGGAAAATGCGGTGGCGAACGCTTACGATATGGTCATCAATGGTTACGAAGTGGGCGGTGGTTCAGTGCGTATCCATAATGGTGATATGCAGCAGACGGTGTTTGGCATTCTGGGGATCACCGAAGAGGAACAGCGCGAGAAATTCGGCTTCCTGTTGGACGCTCTGAAATTCGGTACCCCGCCGCACGCAGGTCTGGCATTCGGCCTTGACCGTCTGACTATGTTGCTGACCGGCACTGACAACATCCGTGACGTTATCGCCTTCCCGAAAACGACGGCAGCAGCGTGTCTGATGACTGAAGCACCAAGCTTTGCTAACCCGACAGCACTGGCTGAGCTGAGCATTCAGGTTGTGAAGAAGGCTGAGAATAACTGATATGACTTATAAGCGTCCCGTTTCTATTCTGGTGGTCATCTATGCACAAGATACGAAACGGGTGCTGATGTTACAGCGGCGTGATGATCCCGATTTCTGGCAGTCGGTCACCGGCAGCGTGGAAGAGGGGGAAACCGCGCCGCAAGCTGCCATGCGCGAAGTAAAGGAAGAGGTCACCATTGATGTTGTCGCTGAACAACTGACCTTAATTGACTGTCAGCGCACGGTGGAGTTTGAAATTTTTTCACATTTACGTCATCGCTATGCGCCAGGTGTGACGCGTAATACGGAATCATGGTTCTGCCTTGCGCTACCGCACGAGCGTCAGATCGTTTTCACTGAACATCTGGCCTACAAGTGGCTTGATGCGCCTGCTGCGGCGGCGCTCACCATGTCCTGGAGCAACCGGCAGGCGATTGAAGAGTTTGTAATTAACGCTGCCTGAACAGGCAGGGCTATTTGGAGATATTTTTATGGCAGGTCATAGTAAATGGGCCAACACCAGACATCGTAAAGCTGCGCAGGATGCTAAGCGCGGTAAAATCTTCACTAAAATCATTCGTGAGCTGGTAACCGCGGCGAAGTTGGGCGGTGGCGATCCGGACGCTAACCCGCGTCTGCGTGCAGCAATTGATAAAGCACTGTCTAACAACATGACCCGTGACACGCTGAACCGCGCAATTGCACGTGGTGTGGGCGGTGATGATGATGCGAACATGGAAACCATCATCTACGAAGGTTACGGTCCTGGCGGCACGGCAATCATGATTGAATGTCTGTCTGACAACCGTAACCGTACCGTTGCTGAGGTGCGTCACGCATTCAGCAAATGTGGCGGTAACCTGGGTACTGATGGTTCCGTAGCCTATCTGTTCAGCAAAAAAGGCGTGATCTCCTTCGAGAAAGGCGATGAAGACACCATCATGGAAGCAGCGCTGGAAGCGGGTGCTGAAGACGTTGTGACCTATGATGACGGCGCGATTGATGTCTACACTGCATGGGAAGAAATGGGTAAAGTTCGCGACGCTCTGGAAGCGGCAGGTCTGAAAGCAGACAGCGCGGAAGTTTCCATGATCCCGTCCACCAAAGCTGATATGGATGCAGAAACCGCACCGAAACTGATGCGTCTGATCGATATGCTGGAAGATTGCGACGACGTGCAGGAAGTTTACCATAACGGTGAAATCTCTGATGAGGTTGCAGCGACTCTCTGATGAGGCCTGCTAAACAGCAAAACGGAGACGCGTGATGGCTATTATTCTCGGCATTGATCCGGGTTCGCGCGTGACCGGCTATGGCGTCATCCGCCAGGTGGGCAGGCAGCTGTCCTACCTGGGTAGCGGATGCATACGCACCAAAGTGGATGATTTACCGTCTCGTCTGAAGCTCATTTATGCGGGCGTGACGGAAATCATCACCCAGTTCCAGCCTGATTATTTCGCAATCGAACAAGTCTTTATGGCCAAAAATGCCGACTCGGCCCTGAAACTGGGGCAGGCGCGCGGCGTGGCAATTGTGGCGGCGGTGAATCAGGAATTGCCGGTATTTGAATACGCGGCACGTCAGGTAAAGCAAACGGTGGTAGGTATTGGTAGTGCCGAAAAAAGCCAGGTGCAGCATATGGTCCGCACCTTGCTGAAATTACCTGCTAATCCACAGGCGGATGCCGCCGATGCGCTGGCGATTGCCATCACCCACTGCCATGTCAGCCAGAATGCGATGCAGATGAGCGAATCGCGGCTGAACCTGGCGAGAGGGCGACTGCGTTAAGTTATACCGCCTCGGTCAGTTCAGGCTGAGGCGTTTCTACTCTCTCCGCATGAATCAACACCAAACCCGGATGATGCCACAAACTGGCTGGTGTTACGGTTTTACGCTCCCACGGAATAGAACCTAAAAACCAGAATTTCCAGAAAGTGAGTTTTGCATTCGGATTGCTGTTTAGCAGTTCTCCAAACGTCTCTATTTCACCCACCGGAATACATAACGCCTCTTTATAAATATCAAAAACGAATTTTGAGCAGAACTGGCGGGAAGATTCGTATTTAAAGCCGGTGTGGTAGAGCTTATGCAACCGTCCGGGGACCTTTTCGACCAGAGCAAGTTTTTGCTCTGCGGTTAAACCTCCAGTGAGGCGGCGAACACCGTAGCGTTGAGCGGTCGACCGCTCAATAAATCGTGATAAAGTCGTGATTGTGGAGAGCGGAACTCGACTCTCCGCAACCAGGTAATCATCACCGTCATGTCCGATGATTATCCCCACATGGTTGCTCCAGCATTTCGAAGCTGCAGAGATTTGCCCAAACAGGCGAGCACCGATGCAGGTAAAAACAATATCTCCGGTTTCATATTTGGCAGGGTAATTTATTTTCACTATATCAATCCATTATTTATATATGAAATAGCATCTATCTTTCGTGCTGGTAAAGAATTAGCATTGTATTGTAATAATGACAAGGAATGTTTTATGCGGTTATTTATTAATGTGATAATTATAGTTTCGATCAGTCAATGCGTGAATATATTTGCTCAAGATAATGTCATCCGCTATCCCTGGCGTTATGGACGCATTTCTTTAAATGAGAACAATGAGTTTGTGCCTCAAATTATTCATATAAGTGATGATATCTACGGCGTGGGTGAAGCTGGTGCAAGCCTTAACGATGCGAGAATGGCGCAAAGTGGTGTCACCGTGAGGCTTAGCGTTATACAGCAGGGGCAGATGGTGAATGCTTTACTGGATTTCTACAATAGCAATAATCAACCTGCTTATATATTTGAAGGTGGTTTGATGCCTTGCAATAAAGCCTTTGACATCACAACAAGCAACATTGTCCTTGATGGGATGTGTGGAATTTATGATGGGGTCGATGGCTGGCAAGTTATTCCTGCTGGTGAGCATTATAAAGAATCATTTTCACTCACTCAGGCTTTTGAATTTCTGCCGGGAAAACATCGTTATATAATTAATGCCGGAAGTTTTATCATCAGAGCGGGGGATGATATTTTTGCAAGAGAAGATGCCGAAAGCATTCTTTTTGATTTGATTAACTGGCGATATGGCGATGCGCTAAAAAGTTATGAAAGGGTGTCAAAGTGGGATTTAATGGCTGGGACTTATGCACTGCCTGAATACTCCGGGACTAAAAGAATGGATGAGTATCGGATTTACTCAAACCAGGTTTCGATTGATCTTAATGGTGACGAGTTAGCGCATACGGAATCTTATCAGTGGCGAATTGATAGCGGAATGATCCCAGAAAAATTTAATGTGCAGGGGTTGGGCGAATGAAAGCATTCACTCAATGAAGGATTAATGGATGAGAAGCTTTCTGACGCGCAGCACTGGCATTATCTTCTTTTTATTCACTCAGTTCGTTATCGCGAGCTATAACGCCTTATTTAGCGATCTCGTCGAAGCTAACGCCGCCGCTTTTGTCATAATGCCCGGAACAATATCGCTGCTTTATCTGTTATTGCCCTTTAACACCTTCTGCTGGGGATATCGATTGGGATGTATGGCGATATCGATACTTCTTACGTGCATCGCCAATCAGTGGCATCTGGTTGATGGCAATAAGGAATGGGTACTGATAGCACAAGTGGCATTGTTTATGACATGTATGGGGCTCAGGAGAACGGCTCATCGCAAACGTTATCTCTCGGTAGCAGCGTTGCTTTTCATCTTATGCGCAATGGGTGTTACCTGGCAGTACTGGCTCGAAAGTCAATTTCATAACGTAAATGTGTGTATTGTTGATGATGGACGCAGTTGCGGTGCAAGTGGGCGCTGTTATCAGTACTATGCCGCCAACAGGTGTGATACCAACAAGGTTATTATACCTTCGTTATTTGAGTCTGAAGAATACGTCAATATCTGGTATAGCTTATCAGAAGGGATCCCGGTTATAAATTTTGAAGGAATGAAAGGCAAGTCAGAGCATTACTTTTTGTGTGGTATGTCGCTGGAATATCGAAACCCGATTGGCAGAATACAGTGCAATTAGTATTCATCTAGTGCGCAGGTTACCCAAATAGAACCACTGCACATCAACTTTTGTTTCATCCCTCGCTGGATATCTATCCAGCATTTTTTTATGATACACCTTTGTATCATAGCCATTAACCCAGGAGCGTCATGTGATAGGCAGACTCAGAGGCATCATCATTGAAAAACAACCCCCGCTGGTGTTACTTGAAGTGGGCGGCGTAGGCTATGAAGTGCATATGCCGATGACCTGTTTTTACGAACTCCCGGAAGCGGGGCAGGAAGCGATTGTTTTCACCCACTTTGTGGTGCGTGAAGATGCACAGCTGCTGTACGGTTTTAACAATAAACAAGAGCGCACATTGTTCAAAGAGTTGATCAAAACCAACGGCGTTGGGCCAAAACTAGCATTGGCTATCCTGTCCGGAATGTCGGCGCAGCAGTTTGTTAATGCGGTTGAGCGTGAAGAGCTGGGTGCACTGGTGAAACTGCCGGGCATTGGTAAAAAAACCGCCGAGCGTTTGATTGTCGAAATGAAAGACAGATTTAAAGGTCTGCACGGCGATCTCTTTACTCCAGCCGCCGATCTTGTGCTCACGTCTCCTGCCAGCCCGGCAACTGACGATGCCGAGCAGGAAGCGGTTGCTGCGCTGGTGGCGCTAGGCTATAAACCACAAGAAGCCAGCCGCATGGTGAGCAAAATTGCTCGTCCTGATGCCAGCAGTGAAACATTAATTCGCGAAGCCCTGCGCGCCGCGTTATGAGGTAAAGGATGATTGAAGCAGACCGTCTGATTTCTGCCGGTACAACTTTGCCGGAAGATGTGGCAGATCGCGCCATTCGCCCTAAATTACTGGAAGAGTATGTTGGTCAGCCGCAGGTTCGCTCACAGATGGAGATTTTCATCAAAGCAGCGAAACTGCGCGGCGATGCCCTCGATCATCTGTTGATTTTTGGCCCGCCTGGTCTTGGGAAAACCACGCTTGCCAATATTGTCGCCAACGAAATGGGCGTAAATTTACGCACTACGTCAGGTCCAGTGCTGGAAAAGGCTGGCGATCTGGCAGCGATGCTGACTAACCTTGAACCACACGATGTTCTGTTTATCGATGAAATTCACCGTCTTTCACCTGTGGTGGAAGAGGTGTTGTATCCGGCAATGGAAGACTACCAGCTGGATATTATGATCGGTGAAGGTCCTGCGGCGCGTTCAATTAAAATCGATCTGCCGCCGTTCACCCTTATTGGCGCGACCACGCGTGCTGGCTCACTGACGTCACCACTGCGTGATCGTTTCGGTATTGTGCAGCGTCTTGAGTTTTATCAAGTGCCGGACCTGCAATATATTGTCAGTCGTAGCGCGCGCTTTATGGGCCTCGAAATGAGTGACGATGGCGCGCTGGAAGTGGCGCGTCGGGCGCGTGGTACACCACGTATTGCTAACCGTTTGCTGCGTCGCGTGCGCGATTTTGCCGAAGTGAAGCATGATGGCACTATCTCGGCAGATATCGCCGCCCAGGCGCTGGATATGCTGAATGTCGATGCTGAAGGTTTCGATTATATGGACCGCAAGTTATTGCTGGCGGTGATTGACAAGTTCTTCGGCGGGCCTGTAGGTCTGGATAACCTGGCGGCGGCTATTGGCGAAGAACGTGAAACCATTGAAGATGTGCTGGAGCCTTATTTGATTCAGCAAGGCTTTTTACAGCGTACACCACGCGGGCGTATGGCGACAGTGCGGGCGTGGAACCACTTCGGCATCACGCCGCCAGAAATGCCGTAGGTCGGACCGATCGTTCATGCCGCAAAGAGTGCCTGATGCGACGCTGTTCGCGTCTTATCAGGCCTACAAAGATTACCAAACGGTAGATCGGATAAGGCGCTCGCGCCGCATCCGACAAATGTGTTCAGCGCCAAATTAGCTGGCCTGTTTTTTCATCATACTCAAAATAAACAACAGCGCAGCGCACAGCACCACTGACGGACCCGCAGGCGTATCGTAAAACGCTGAAAAAGTTAAACCGCCGGTTACAGCAATCATCCCCACCAAAACGGCGACACCTGCCATCTGTTCCGGCGTACGTGCGAAACGACGTGCGGTAGCAGCCGGAATGATCAGCAGTGAGGTAATAATCAACGCCCCGACAAATTTCATTGCCACACCAATCGTCAATGCTGTTACCAGCATCAACAGCAATTTCACGCGCTGTAATTTCACGCCATCGACAAATGCCAGATCCGGGCTAATGGTCATCGACAGTAAATTGCGCCATTGCCAGAACAGAATCGCCACCACAATGACCACGCCAATGGCGATGGAGATAAGATCTTCCGGCGTCACTGCCAGCAAATCACCGAACAGGTATGCCATCAAGTCTACGCGAATGTTAGACATCAGACTGACAACGACCAGGCCCAGTGACAAGGCACTGTGCGCCATAATGCCCAATAACGTGTCGATCGCCAGTTGCGGACGCTTCTCCAGCCATACCAGACCGCCCGCCAGCAGTAGCGTAACGGCAATCACCGCGTAGAAGGGATTCACGTCCAGCAACAGACCAAACGCCACCCCAAGTAAAGACGCATGGGCCAACGTATCGCCGAAATAAGACATACGACGCCAGACAACAAAAGAACCCAAAGGACCTGCAGCACAGGCCAGCATAATCCCGGCTAACCAACCGGGAAATAATAATTCAATCATGAGCGATCACTTCCCCGACGCAGAACAATTCGCCCCTGTAGATCGTGGCGGTGGTTATGATGATGGCGATAAATACCCAGCTGTTCAGCTCCGCGAGGCCCGAACATCGAAATAAATTCCGGATGTAGGGAAACGACTTCTGGTGTGCCAGAACAACAGATGTGATGGTTCAGGCAAAGTACTTCATCGGTTTTTGCCATCACCAGATGCAGATCATGAGACACCATTAAAACGGCACAATCCAGTTCGCGACGTAGTTGGTCAATAAGGTCATATAACGCCACCTGGCCATTCACGTCCACGCCCTGGGTGGGTTCATCCAGAACTAATAACTGTGGTTGATTTAACAATGCGCGCGCTAACAGTACACGCTGAGTTTCACCGCCAGAGAGTTTTTGCATTGGCGCGTCAATAAGATGCCCTGCCTGAACGCGTTTTAGTGCAGGCAGAATATCGTCCTTATGTGTTCTGGGGCGTAAACGTAAAAAACGGTTTACGGTGAGTGGCAACGTGGTGTCGAGATACAGCTTCTGCGGCACATAACCAATGCGCAGTTTTCCGTGGCGCTTGATAACACCTTCATCTGGTGTTACCAGCCCGAGCACAACCCGAACCAGTGTCGACTTACCAGCGCCGTTCGGCCCAAGTAAGGTCAAAATTTTACCAGGCTTGAGTTCCAGCGACACATCAGAGAGGACGCGGCGTTGGCCAAATGAAACCGAGACATTTTCCAGGGAAACCAGACTTGTCATGTTAATTTTAGTCTTGCAGTAGTCATGAAATGTTATAATATCACACTTCTTATATTCATTACGATGATTGGTCGCATTATGTTACATAAAAAAACGCTTCTTTTCGCAGCATTATCTGCTGCTCTCTGGGGCAGTGCAACACAGGTAGCAGAAGCTGCTGTTGTCGCTTCGCTTAAACCTGTTGGATTCATCGCTTCCGCTATTGCTGATGGGGTAACAGAGACGGAGGTATTACTTCCTGATGGCGCCTCTGAACATGATTATTCACTGCGTCCATCTGATGTAAAACGCTTACAGAACGCGGACTTAGTTGTCTGGGTTGGCCCAGAAATGGAAGCCTTTATGCAAAAGCCCGTGAGTAAATTACCCGAGGCGAAACAGGTAACCATCGCGCAGCTTGAGAGTGTAAAACCGCTGCTGATGAAAAGCATTCACGACGCTGATGATGATCATGACCACGCAGAAAAAAGTGACGAAGATCACCATCACGGCGATTTCAACATGCATGTTTGGCTTTCCCCAGAGATAGCGCGGGCTACAGCGGTTGCAATCCATGGAAAATTAGTGGAACTTATGCCGCAAAGTCGAGCCAAACTTGACGCCAACCTGATGGAATTTGAGGCACAATTAGCTTCAAGTAGGAAACAGGTTGGTAACGAGCTCGCGCCGCTCAAGGGAAAAGGTTATTTCGTTTTTCATGATGCTTACGGCTACTTCGAAAAACAATTCGGACTGACACCGCTTGGTCACTTTACCGTAAACCCAGAGATTCAACCTGGCGCGCAGCGTTTACATCAAATAAGAACACAGTTGGTTGAGCAAAAAGCAACCTGCGTTTTTGCTGAGCCACAGTTCAGGCCTGCGGTCGTCGAAAGCGTCGCACGAGGGACATCCGTTCGTATGGGAACGTTGGATCCCCTTGGGACGAATATCAAACTGGGCAAAACGAGCTATTCAGAATTCCTGAATCAATTAGCTAACCAGTACGCGAGCTGCCTGAAAGGAGATTAATGAGGAAGTGATTACGTGCAACAGATAGCCCGCTCTGTCGCCCTGGCGTTTAATAATTTACCGCGACCACACCGCGTTATGTTGGGGTCGCTCACCGTTCTTACACTGGCCGTCGCTGTCTGGCGGCCTTATGTTTACCACCGAGACGCCTCGCCTATTGTCAAAACCATTGAGCTTGAACAGAACGAAATTCGTTCTCTCTTACCTGAGGCCAGTGAGCCGATTGATCAAGCCGCGCAAGAAGATGAAGCCATTCCACAGGACGAACTGGACGACAAAATCGCTGGTGAAGCTGGCGTTCATGAATATGTCGTTTCTACGGGCGACACGTTAAGTAGCATCCTTAATCAATATGGCATTGAGATGGGCGATATCACCCAACTGGCTGCTGCTGATACAGATCTGCGTAACCTGAAAATTGGTCAACAACTCTCCTGGACATTAACCGCTGATGGCGAGTTACAGCGTCTGACCTGGGAAGTGTCTCGCCGCGAAACCCGTACCTATGACCGCACCGCCGCTAATGGTTTTAAAATGACCAGCGAAATGCAGCAAGGGGAGTGGGTTAACAGTTTGTTGAAAGGAACCGTTGGGACAAGTTTTGTTGCCAGCGCCCAAAGTGCCGGTTTAACCAGTGCTGAAGTGAGCGCGGTGATTAAAGCAATGCAGTGGCAGATGGACTTCCGCAAAGTGAAAAAAGGTGACGAATTTGCGGTATTAATGTCACGTGAGATGCTTGATGGCAAACGTGAACAAAGCCAACTGTTGGGCGTGCGTTTGCGTTCAGAAGGCAAAGATTACTATGCTATTCGCGCTGAAGATGGCAAATTCTACGACCGCAACGGCACGGGCCTGGCGAAGGGATTCTTACGATTCCCGACGGCAAAGCAGTTCCGCATTTCGTCTAACTTTAACCCGCGTCGTCTGAACCCGGTAACCGCTCGTGTTGCGCCGCACAGAGGCGTTGATTTTGCGATGCCGCAGGGTACGCCGGTGCTTTCGGTGGGTGACGGTGAGGTGGTCGTTGCTAAGCGCAGTGGCGCCGCTGGTTATTATGTCGCGATTCGTCATGGTCGCAGCTACACCACGCGTTATATGCATCTGCGTAAGATTCTGGTTAAACCGGGGCAGAAAGTGAAGCGTGGCGATCGTATCGCGCTTTCCGGTAACACCGGGCGTTCAACAGGGCCACATCTGCACTATGAAGTATGGATTAACCAGCAGGCTGTGAACCCGTTGACAGCGAAACTGCCGCGTACTGAAGGGCTGACCGGTTCCGATCGTACCGATTTCCTGGCGAAGGCCAAAGAGATTGTGCCGCAGCTACAGTTTGATTAATTAATACCCATTGGCAGCCGGTACGCAGTCAGTACCGGCTTTTTTATTTGGTGCGGGGCAAGTTGCGCCGTTACACTACCACCAGATTGATTATTGCCTTATCCGAAACTGGAAAAGCATGGAAACGAAAAAAAATAATAGCGAATACATTCCTGAGTTTGATAAATCCTTTCGTCACCCTCGTTACTGGGGAGCCTGGTTGGGCGTGGCGGCAATGGCCGGTATTGCCTTAACGCCAGCGAAATTCCGTGATCCCATTCTTGCGCGGTTGGGGCGTTTTGCCGGAAGACTGGGCAAAAGCTCACGTCGTCGGGCGTTGATCAATCTTTCTCTCTGCTTTCCAGAACGTAGCGAAGCCGAACGCGAAGCGATTGTTGATGAGATGTTTGCTACCGCGCCGCAAGCGATGGCAATGATGGCTGAACTGGCGATACGCGGGCCGGAGAAAGTCCAACCTCGCGTCGACTGGCAGGGGCTGGAGATCATCGAAGAGATGCGGCGTAACAACGAGAAAGTGATCTTTCTGGTGCCGCACGGCTGGGCAGTTGATATCCCCGCCATGCTGATGGCCTCACAAGGGCAGAAAATGGCAGCGATGTTCCATAATCAGGGTAATCCTGTTTTTGATTATGTCTGGAACACCGTGCGTCGTCGTTTCGGTGGTCGTTTGCATGCACGAAATGATGGCATTAAGCCATTCATTCAGTCGGTTCGTCAGGGCTACTGGGGCTATTATTTACCGGATCAGGATCATGGCCCTGAACACAGCGAATTTGTTGATTTCTTCGCAACCTATAAAGCGACGCTACCAGCGATTGGTCGTCTGATGAAAGTGTGTCGCGCGCGCGTCGTTCCGTTGTTCCCAATCTATGATGGCAAAACCCATCGTCTGACGATTCAGGTTCGTCCACCGATGGATGACCTGTCAGAAGCGGATGACGCTACCATTGCGCGACGGATGAATGAAGAAGTTGAGATTTTTGTTGGTCCGCGTCCAGAGCAGTACACCTGGATTTTAAAATTGCTGAAAACGCGTAAACCGGGCGAAATCCAGCCGTATAAGCGTAAAGATCTTTATCCCATCAAATAAAAAAAGCCTCTCGTGAAGAGAGGCTCTCGTCTAATGCTAAGTGCGCATTTGTTCTATGCGCATGCTTATCGGGCCGACAGGTTGATCGTAATTTATTGAATTATCACGGTCCTGTAGGCCGGATATGGCATTTATGCCGTATCCGGCAACTAACTTACTCTACCGTTAAAATACGCGTGGTATTAGTAGAACCCACGGTGCTCATTACGTCGCCCTGGGTGACAATCACCAGATCACCAGACATCAGGTAGCCTTTATCGCGCAGCAGATTTACTGCTTCGCTGGCAGCAACCACGCCATCATTTGCACTATCAAAATAGACCGGCGTAACACCACGATAAAGCGCAGTCAGGTTCAGAGTGCGTTCATGACGAGACATGGCGAAAATCGGCAGACCGGAGCTGATACGGGAAGTCATCAGCGCGGTACGACCGGATTCGGTCATAGTGATGATCGCGGTAACGCCTTTCAGGTGGTTAGCCGCGTACATTGCAGACATCGCGATAGCTTCTTCCACATTGTCGAACTGAACGTCCAGGCGGTGTTTAGACACATTGATGCTCGGGATTTTTTCGGCACCCAGGCAAACACGCGCCATTGCAGCAACGGTTTCAGATGGATATTGACCAGCGGCGGTTTCTGCAGACAACATTACGGCGTCAGTACCATCCAGAACGGCGTTCGCCACGTCCATGACTTCTGCACGCGTCGGCATTGGGTTGGTAATCATCGACTCCATCATCTGGGTCGCAGTAATGACTGCACGGTTAAGTTGACGTGCGCGACGAATCAACGCTTTCTGGATTCCAACCAGTTCCGGATCGCCAATCTCTACGCCGAGGTCGCCACGTGCGACCATCACCACATCAGAAGCGAGGATAATGTCGTCCATTGCATCCTGGCTGCAAACGGCTTCTGCACGCTCAACTTTGGCGACAATTTTCGCATCACAACCTGCATCGCGCGCCAGGCGACGAGCATAATTCAGATCTTCGCCGCAGCGTGGGAAGGAGACAGCCAAATAATCTACGCCAATCAATGCCGCAGTTTTAATGTCTGCTTTGTCTTTCTCTGTCAGCGCCTCAGCCGACAGACCGCCGCCGAGTTTGTTGATCCCTTTATTGTTGGAGAGAGGGCCGCCGACGGTCACTTCGGTGAACACTTTCATGCCCTGAACTTCCAGCACTTTTAACTGTACTCGACCGTCGTCCAGCAGCAGAATGTCGCCAGGCACGACGTCAGCAGGCAGACCTTTATAGTCGATACCGACTTTTTCTTTATCGCCTTCACCTTTGCCCAGGTTGGCATCCAGCAGGAATTTATCCCCGATATTGAGGAAAACCTTACCTTCTTTAAAGGTAGATACGCGAATCTTTGGCCCCTGAAGGTCACCGAGAATAGCCACATGACGACCCAGTTTTGCGGCAATTTCACGAACTTTATCCGCGCGCATTTTATGGTCTTCAGGCGAGCCATGAGAAAAGTTCATTCGTACGACGTTTGCGCCCGCAGCGATGACCTTTTCAAGGTTATTATCGCGATCGGTAGCCGGGCCTAACGTGGTAACGATTTTGGTTCTGCGAAGCCTTCTGGACATGTAATACTCCGTTGACTGAAACAACCAGGTGTTGCTTGAACATGAATTCGCATAAACTAAAACCATTATGGTTTTAATTTAAACACATGCGAATATCGTATAAGGATAGAACAGTGATAATCGATTTAGCGATCGTCACTCAATTTAAGTAACTGCTTATCAAAGCGCGATTCCTTAAGCGCTTCCTTGACCCGCTTCAAGTTATCTCTGAATTTTGTGCCGCGTCGCAAAGTAAATCCTGTTGCCAGCACATCTATCACGGTCAACTGCGCAAGTCGAGAAACCATGGGCATATAAATGTCAGTATCTTCCGGTACGTCGAGGGTAATTGCCAGCGTTGCTTCCCGGGCGAGTGGTGTACCGGCGGAGGTGAGGGCAATCACCATAGCGTCGTTTTCCCGTGCTAACTGTGCCAGTTCAACAAGAATTTTGGTTCTTCCGGTGTGAGAAATCAGCACAACTACGTCTCCGTCGCTACAATTCATACAACTCATGCGTTGCAGCACGATATCGTCGGAGTAAACCACCGGAACATTAAAGCGAAAAAATTTATTCATCGCATCGTGGGCGACGGCGGCAGAAGAGCCCAGACCGAAAAAGGCGATTTTTTTGGCCTGTGTCAGGAGATCGACGGCACGGTTGACGGCAGATTTGTCCAGCGAGTGACGGACGTGATCGAGCGTGGCCATTGCCGACTCAAATATTTTCCCCGTGTATGATTCAACGCTGTCATCTTCATTAACGTTGCGATTAACATAGGGTGTGCCATTTGCCAGGCTTTGTGCCAGATGGAGTTTAAAATCAGGAAAACCGCGGGTGTCCATGCTGCGACAGAAACGATTCACCGTCGGTTCGCTAACATTGGCCTCAAGCGCCAGAGTAGCAATACTCGAATGGATCGCGTTGTCAGGCGAAGCAAGAATGACCTCGGCGACTTTTCGTTCTGATTTGCTCAAATGTTCCAGTTGAGACCGGATTTTTTCCAGCATATTCATGATGTAAAGAGACTCACGGTAATGACGATTTCCGCACTGGAAGAAATCGAAATGCAGTTTGGTCTGATATTACGCCTGTGTGTCGTATTAATGACAAAAGCGGATAAAAAAGTTGTCATTTTTTTTCATTACATGATCGGTGTCAGATTTTTTTCGAATGAAAAACCGTCATTAACGATGATTTTTTTATCAGTTTTGCCGCATTTTACACGGTTTAAACGTAATGGCACATGTGGATAAGCGTTTACAGTTTTCGCAAGCTCGTAAAAGCAGTACAGTGCACCGTAAGAAAATTACAAGTATACCCAGGCTTAAGTACCGGGTTAGTTAACTTAAGGAGAATGACATGGCGGTAACGCAAACAGCCCAGGCCTGTGACCTGGTCATTTTCGGCGCGAAAGGCGACCTTGCGCGTCGTAAATTGCTGCCTTCCCTGTATCAACTGGAAAAAGCCGGTCAGCTCAACCCGGATACCCGTATTATCGGCGTAGGGCGTGCTGACTGGGATAAAGCGGCATATACCAAAGTAGTCCGCGAAGCGCTGGAAACCTTCATGAAAGAAACTATTGATGAAGGTTTGTGGGATACCCTGAGCGCACGTCTGGATTTTTGTAACCTTGATGTCAATGACACAGCCGCATTCAACCGTCTTGGTGCGATGCTGGATCAAAAAAATCGTATCACGATTAACTACTTTGCCATGCCACCAAGCACTTTTGGCGCAATCTGCAAAGGGCTTGGTGAGGCAAAACTGAATGCCAAACCGGCACGCGTCGTCATGGAGAAACCGCTGGGGACGTCGCTGGCGACTTCGCGTGAAATCAACGATCAGGTTGGCGAATACTTCGAGGAGTGCCAGGTTTACCGTATCGACCATTACCTTGGTAAAGAAACGGTGCTGAACCTGCTGGCGCTGCGTTTTGCTAACTCCCTGTTTGTGAATAACTGGGACAACCGCACTATTGATCATGTTGAGATCACCGTGGCAGAAGAAGTGGGGATCGAAGGGCGCTGGGGGTATTTTGATAAAGCCGGCCAGATGCGCGATATGATCCAGAACCACCTGCTGCAAATTCTCTGCATGATTGCGATGTCCCCGCCTTCCGACCTGAGCGCTGACAGCATTCGTGATGAAAAAGTGAAAGTATTGAAATCATTGCGTCGTATCGATCGCTCTAACGTGCGTGAAAAAACAGTACGTGGGCAATACACTGCGGGCTTCGCTCAGGGTAAAAAAGTGCCTGGTTACCTGGAAGAAGAGGGCGCGAACAAAAGCAGTAACACAGAAACCTTCGTGGCGATCCGGGTCGATATCGACAACTGGCGCTGGGCTGGCGTACCGTTCTACTTGCGTACTGGTAAACGTCTGCCGACCAAATGTTCTGAAGTGGTGGTCTATTTCAAAACGCCAGAGCTCAATCTGTTTAAAGAGTCATGGCAGGATCTGCCGCAGAACAAACTCACCATCCGTCTGCAACCTGATGAAGGCGTGGATATTCAGGTGTTGAACAAGGTCCCTGGTCTTGATCACAAACATAACCTGCAAATCACCAAGCTGGATCTGAGCTATTCAGAAACCTTTAATCAGACGCATCTGGCTGATGCCTATGAACGTCTGCTGCTGGAAACCATGCGCGGTATTCAGGCGCTGTTTGTGCGTCGCGATGAAGTGGAAGAAGCGTGGAAATGGGTGGACTCCATTACCGAAGCATGGGCAATGGATAACGATGCGCCGAAACCGTATCAGGCCGGAACCTGGGGACCGGTTGCTTCGGTGGCGATGATTACCCGTGATGGCCGTTCCTGGAATGAGTTTGAGTAATATCTCCGCTCATCCTTAATGGTTATTTTACCGGTAACATGATCTTGCACAGATTGTAGAGCAATTTTTACACTTTCAGGCCTCGCGTGGATTCACCCGCGAGGCTTTTTTTATTACACTGACTGAAACGTTTCTGCCCTATGAGCTCCGGTTACAGGCGTTTCACTCATAAATCCTCTGAATGAAACGCGTTGTGAATCATCCTGCTCTGACAACTCAATTTCAGGAGCCTTTATGAATCCACAATTGTTACGCGTAACAAATCGAATCATTGAACGTTCGCGCGAGAGTCGCTCTGCTTACCTCGCCCGGATAGAACAAGCGAAAACCTCGACCGTTCATCGTTCGCAGTTGGCATGCGGTAACCTGGCTCACGGTTTCGCAGCTTGCCAGCCAGAAGACAAAGCCTCCCTGAAAAGCATGTTGCGTAACAATATCGCCATCATCACCTCCTACAACGACATGCTCTCCGCTCACCAGCCTTATGAACATTATCCCGAGATCATTCGTAAAGCACTGCATGAAGCTAATGCGGTTGGCCAGGTTGCGGGTGGTGTTCCGGCGATGTGTGATGGTGTAACTCAGGGGCAGGATGGTATGGAACTGTCTCTGTTAAGCCGCGAAGTCATTGCGATGTCTGCGGCGGTGGGGCTGTCCCATAACATGTTTGATGGCGCGCTGTTCCTCGGCGTGTGCGATAAGATTGTCCCAGGGCTGACGATGGCCGCATTGTCGTTCGGTCATCTGCCTGCGGTGTTTGTGCCGTCTGGTCCGATGGCAAGCGGGTTGCCAAATAAAGAAAAAGTGCGTATTCGCCAGCTTTATGCCGAAGGTAAAGTGGACCGCATGGCGCTGCTGGAATCAGAAGCAGCGTCTTATCATGCGCCGGGAACATGTACTTTCTACGGTACTGCCAACACCAACCAGATGGTGGTGGAGTTTATGGGGATGCAGTTGCCGGGCTCTTCTTTTGTTCATCCGGATTCCCCGCTGCGTGATGCGCTCACTGCAGCCGCCGCGCGCCAGGTGACGCGTATGACCGGAAATGGTAACGAATGGATGCCGATTGGTAAGATGATCGATGAGAAAGTGGTGGTGAACGGCATTGTTGCGCTACTGGCGACCGGTGGCTCCACTAACCACACGATGCATCTGGTGGCGATGGCGCGAGCTGCCGGTATTCAGATTAACTGGGATGACTTCTCTGATCTTTCGGATGTCGTACCTCTGATGGCGCGTTTGTATCCAAACGGTCCGGCCGATATTAACCACTTCCAGGCGGCGGGTGGCGTACCGGTTCTGGTGCGTGAGCTGCTCAAGGCGGGTCTGTTACATGAAGATGTCAATACAGTGGCGGGCTTTGGTCTTTCTCGCTACACCCTCGAACCGTGGCTGAATAACGGTGAGCTGGACTGGCGTGAAGGTGCAGACAAGTCGCTCGACAACAATGTGATTGCTTCCTTTGAACAACCTTTCTCGCATCATGGCGGGACAAAAGTGTTAAGCGGCAACCTGGGGCGTGCCGTCATGAAAACCTCTGCTGTGCCGGTTGAAAACCAGATAATTGAAGCGCCAGCTGTTGTTTTTGAGAGCCAGCATGACGTTATGCCTGCTTTTGAAGCGGGTATGCTGGACCGTGATTGTGTGGTTGTTGTCCGCCATCAGGGGCCAAAAGCGAACGGAATGCCAGAATTACATAAACTCATGCCGCCACTTGGTGTATTATTGGACCGGCGTTTCAAAATTGCGTTAGTTACCGATGGACGACTCTCTGGTGCTTCAGGTAAAGTGCCGTCAGCTATCCACGTAACACCAGAAGCCTACGATGGCGGGCTGCTGGCAAAAGTGCGCGATGGGGACATCATTCGTGTGAATGGACAGACAGGCGAACTGACACTGCTGGTAGACGAAGCTGAACTGGCTGCTCGCGAACCACACATTCCTGACCTGAGCGCGTCACGCGTGGGAACAGGACGTGAATTATTCAGCGCCTTGCGTGAAAAACTGTCCGGTGCCGAACAGGGCGCAACCTGTATCACTTTTTAAGACGACAAAATTTGTAATCAGGCGAGAGAAAACTCTGATGAAAAACTGGAAAACAAGTGCAGAATCAATCCTGACCACCGGCCCGGTTGTACCGGTTATCGTGGTAAATAAACTGGAACACGCGGTGCCAATGGCAAAAGCGTTGGTTGCTGGTGGGGTGCGCGTTCTGGAAGTGACTCTGCGTACGGCGTGTGCAGTTGATGCTATCCGTGCTATTGCCAAAGAAGTGCCGGAAGCGATTGTGGGTGCCGGTACGGTGCTGAATCCGCAGCAACTGGCAGAAGTAACTGAAGCGGGCGCGCAGTTCGCAATCAGCCCTGGTCTGACTGAACCACTGCTGAAAGCGGCGACAGAAGGTACTATTCCTCTGATTCCAGGTATCAGCACCGTTTCCGAACTCATGCTGGGTATGGACTACGGCCTGAAAGAGTTCAAATTCTTCCCGGCAGAAGCTAATGGTGGCGTGAAAGCACTGCAGGCGATTGCGGGGCCGTTCTCCCAGGTTCGTTTCTGCCCGACTGGTGGTATTTCTCCGGCTAACTACCGTGACTACCTGGCGCTGAAAAGCGTACTGTGCATTGGTGGTTCCTGGCTGGTTCCGGCAGATGCGCTGGAAGCGGGCGATTACGACCGTATTACTAAGCTGGCGCGTGAAGCAGTAGAAGGCGCGAAGCTGTAAAAGTCAAAATGCCCGATCGTGAATCGGGCATTTTTATCGCGTTTTTTTCCAGATTTAACCTTGTACTTTTACCTGTGCGGCGGCGTGCTTCGCGCGTTCAATCGCTTCATCAACACTTTCTGCGGTTGCCAGTGCTACTCCCAGACGACGGCTACCATCAATTTCCGGCTTACCAAATAAACGAATCTGCAAACCTGCGCCAACAGCCTTCTGCACGTTATCAAACGTGACATTCTGGCTGGTCAGTTGCGGCAGGATAACGGCTGAAGCTGCAGGACCATACTGGCGAATCCCCCCCACCGGCAGCCCCAGGAAAGCACGCACATGCAGGGCAAACTCAGAAAGATCCTGAGAAATTAACGTCACCATCCCGGTGTCATGCGGACGAGGGGAGACTTCACTAAAAATCACCTCATCACCACAGACAAACAACTCGACACCAAACAGACCATAACCACCCAGTGCAAGCACCACCTTGCGGGCAATCTCCTGCGCACGTTCGAGGGCCAGTGGGCTCATTTGCTGCGGTTGCCAGGATTCACGATAGTCACCATCTTCCTGGCGATGACCTACAGGCGCACAGAAATGAACACCATCCACCGCGCTGACGGTCAGCAGGGTAATTTCGAAATCAAACTTAACGACGCCTTCAACAATCACACGGCCAGCTCCAGCGCGGCCGCCTTGCTGGGCATACTCCCATGCCTGAGTCAGTTGTTCGGCAGAGCGAATAAACGTCTGCCCCTTGCCGGAAGAGCTCATTACCGGTTTAACAATGCAGGGATAGCCAATGGTGGCGACTGCCTCACGGAAAAGGCTTTCGCTATCAGCAAAACGATAAGTTGAAGTGGGAAGCTGAAGCTCTTCCGCCGCCAGACGACGAATACCTTCGCGGTTCATCGTCAATTGTGTTGCACGCGCGCAGGGGACAACATTTAGCCCTTCCTCTTCAAGCTGGATCAGCATATCGGTAGCAATAGCTTCGATCTCCGGCACGATATAATGTGGTTTTTCCAGTTCAACCACACGGCGCAATGCGTCGCCATCCAGCATATTAATGACATGGGCGCGATGCGAGACATGCATGGCGGGCGCGTCGGCGTAGCGATCGACCGCAATCACCTCTACGCCGAGGCGTTGGCATTCGATAGCCACTTCTTTACCCAGTTCACCGGAACCCAATAACATCACGCGAGTTGCTGCCGGACGCAGCGCAGTGCCTAATAACGTCATAACGAATATCCCCTGATTAATTCCGCGTGAAGTATAAACGAAAACGTTTGCGTGTGTCTTTATTGCTTGATTGCTTGCATTGATTTCTCGACTGAAAAGAAATATACTGTATAAAATTACAGTTATGGTGAGAGGCTGCAAATGGCGGTTGAAATTAAATACGTGGTCATTCGTGAGGGCGAAGAGAAGATGTCGTTTACCAGCAAAAAGGAAGCCGATGCTTATGACAAAATGCTCGATACAGCGGATCTACTCGATACATGGTTGGCGAATTCTCCGGTGACAATGGAAGACGAGCAGCGTGAAGCGCTTTCTTTGTGGTTGGCGGAACAGAAAGATGTGCTTAGTACCATTCTGAAAACCGGTAAATTACCTTCTCCTCAGGTGGTTGATACTGACACGGATGGGGAAGGTGAAACCCACGCCGCCTGAAGCAACTTGCGCTCCTGATAATTTGTACCATGCTTTCTCCTGAATCATTGTGCTATGGAGAAAAACATGAAAAAAAGAGGAGCGTTGTTGGGGCTGTTGTTGGTTTCCGCCTGTGCATCAGTTTTCGCTGCCAATAACGAAACCAGCAAGTCGGTAACTTTCCCCAAATGTGAAGGTTTAGATGCAGCCGGAATTGCTGCGAGTGTAAAACGTGATTATCAGCAAAACCGCGTGGCGCGCTGGGCCGACGATCAAAAAATCGTCGGTCAGGCCGATCCGGTTGCGTGGGTTAGTTTGCAGGATATTCGGGGTAAAGAAGACAAATGGTCAGTGCCGTTGACCGTACGCGGTAAAAGCGCCGATATTCATTATCTGGTTAATGTGGACTGTAAAGCGGGAATGGCGGAATATCAGCGGCGCTAATGGCTTCTGGTAATTCGATTGACCGTTGGCGGATGCGGCGCGAGCGCCTTATCCGCCCACCAACGTACCAGCCCCTACGGTCTTGATAAGAAGCGCCAACTTCGCATCAGGCAATTACAATCAAGTCTTCAAGCCTTAAATTAATCACATCACCCAGTACCTTACCTGACGCGGATTTCCTGTGAGGATTGCCTTCTGCCTCGCTTATTTGCGCATCTTTTGTCTCTATATACACTTTCTGACATCCTCATTCGCTATGCTATTGCCATTAAAATGGTGAATTGAGGAGCAAAAATGGCTAACTGGTTAAATCAACTGCAATCCCTTCTTGGGCAAAGCAGTTCTTCCTCTTCGTCTACAGATCAGGGAATGGGCAAACTTTTAGTACCCGGCGCATTAGGCGGGTTGGCAGGACTGCTGGTTGCGAATAAATCAGCACGTAAACTATTAACGAAATACGGTACAAACGCGTTGCTGGTTGGCGGCGGAGCAGTCGCTGGTACCGTACTGTGGAACAAATACAAAGATAAAATTCGTGCGGCGCATCAGAACGAACCGCAATTCGGCACCCAAAGTACGCCGCTGGATGAACGTACAGAACGTTTAATCCTCGCCCTGGTTTTTGCTGCCAAAAGCGATGGTCATATTGATAGTAAAGAACGCGCGGCTATCGACCAGCAATTGCGTGAAGCTGGTGTTGAAGAGCAGGGGCGTGTACTGATCGAACAGGCAATCGAGCAACCATTGGATCCGCAGCGCCTGGCCGAGGGGATTCGCAACGAAGAAGAGGCACTGGAGATCTATTTCCTGAGCTGTGCGGCTATTGATATTGACCATTTCATGGAGCGCAGTTACCTGAATGCACTGGGGGACGCGCTTAAAATTCCCCAGGAAGTCCGCGAAGGTATTGAACGCGATCTCGAACAGCAAAAACGCACTTTGTCTGAATAATCACTCCGTATAGCCTGATATGGCTGTTTATCGGGCTATATAAAACCGCACAGTTATTTGAGCGAATTAATTTCGCTGGCTACATCCTTTCGATTTTCACGCCATTACCTGTCATCATCTATACAATGACTGCCCTGTTTCGCTTGCATCCCGGGTGAGTTTTGCCACCCTTATAAGATGTTTCAACCAGAAAGAACAATAACATGCTACCAAAAGCCGCCCGCATCCCCCATGCCATGACGCTTCATGGCGACACGCGCATCGATAATTACTACTGGCTGCGGGACGACACACGCTCGCAGCCGGAAGTGCTGGATTACCTGCAACAAGAAAATAGCTACGGTCATCAGGTCATGGCTTCGCAACAAGCCTTGCAGGATCGGATATTAAAAGAAATCATTGACCGCATACCGCAAAGGGAAGTCTCTGCACCTTACGTCAAAAATGGCTATCGCTACCGGCATATTTATGAACCTGGTTGTGAATATGCTATCTACCAGCGGCAGTCGGCGTTCAGTGAAGAGTGGGACGAGTGGGAGACTTTGCTCGATGCGAACAAACGGGCGGCGCACAGTGAATTTTATTCAATGGGCGGAATGGCGATTACGCCCGATAACACGATTATGGCACTGGCAGAAGATTTCCTTTCCCGACGCCAGTACGGTATCCGTTTTCGCAATCTGGAAACGGGTAACTGGTATCCCGAACTGCTGGATAACGTGGAACCCAGCTTTGTCTGGGCGAATGACTCCTGGACATTTTATTATGTTCGCAAGCATCCGGTGACGTTGTTGCCGTATCAGGTCTGGCGGCATGCCATTGGCACACCGGCATCTGAAGACAAACTGATTTACGAAGAAAAAGACGATACCTTTTACGTCAGCCTGCATAAAACGACGTCGAAGCATTATGTAGTGATCCATCTGGCTAGCGCCACTACCAGCGAAGTTCGCCTGCTGGACGCGGAAATGGCCGATGCCGAGCCGTTTGTTTTTCTGCCGCGTCGCAAAGATCACGAATACAGCCTTGATCACTACCAGCATCGGTTTTATCTGCGCTCCAACCGCAATGGCAAAAATTTTGGCTTATACCGTACCCGTATGCGAGATGAGCAAGAGTGGGAAGAGTTAATCCCGCTGCGCGATAACATCATGCTCGAAGGCTTTACGCTGTTTACTGACTGGCTGGTGGTTGAAGAGCGTCAGCGCGGGTTAACCAGTTTGCGCCAAATCAACCGGAAAACGCGGGAGGTTATCGGTATTGCCTTTGATGATCCGGCTTACGTCACCTGGATTGCCTATAACCCTGAACCTGAAACTTCACGATTGCGTTATGGCTATTCCTCCATGACCACGCCAGATACTTTGTTTGAACTGGATATGGATACTGGCGAGCGTCGGGTACTAAAACAAACGGAAGTTCCTGGTTTCGATGCGGCGAATTACCGCAGCGAACACTTATGGATCACCGCCCGTGATGGCGTCGAAGTGCCTGTTTCGCTGGTCTATCATCGCAAGCATTTCCAGAAAGGCCATAACCCGTTGCTGGTATACGGATATGGCTCTTACGGCGCAAGCATTGATGCCGATTTCAGTTTTAGCCGCCTGAGTTTGTTGGATCGCGGTTTTGTCTATGCCATTGTCCATGTTCGTGGCGGCGGCGAGTTGGGGCAGCAATGGTACGAAGACGGTAAATTCCTGAAAAAGAAAAATACCTTTAATGACTATCTCGATGCCTGCGACGCATTGTTAAAACTGGGCTACGGTTCACCTTCACTCTGTTATGCGATGGGGGGCAGTGCTGGCGGTATGTTGATGGGCGTTGCAATTAATGAGCGCCCCGAGCTATTCCACGGCGTGATTGCCCAGGTACCGTTTGTTGATGTTGTAACAACGATGCTTGATGAGTCGATTCCTCTTACTACCGGCGAATTTGAAGAGTGGGGAAATCCGCAGGATCCGCAATATTATGAGTATATGAAAAGCTACAGCCCGTATGACAATGTCACCGCCCAGACTTATCCGCATCTGCTGGTTACGACCGGATTACACGATTCACAGGTGCAATACTGGGAACCGGCAAAATGGGTGGCTAAGTTGCGCGAGCTTAAAACTGATAACCATCTATTACTGCTTTGTACCGACATGGATTCAGGGCATGGCGGTAAATCCGGGCGTTTTAAATCTTACGAAGGTGTGGCGATGGAATATGCTTTTCTGATAGCCCTGGCGCAGGGGACGTTACCAGGCCAATCAGCGGTTTAAGCATTCTCCAGATAATGCTTCAAGGTTAAACGTAACTCCGGGCTCATCGTGTCAAGGTTGTTAAACAACCAGCGTAGATAGCCCGGATCGCGCTTTGCAACGTCTGATACGGCTTTACCGCGATACTTACCAAATGTGAAAGTCGTCAACAACGACGGCCGCCCGGTGATATCCGCCATTTGCTCCGCTGTCCAGCCGGATGTGTTCATAATATCGATAAGCAAGGCTGCGGTAATGTAGCAATCATACAACGCGCGGTGTTGATGCAGACCCGATGGTGTCTGGACATTCAGCTTGCGTGATTTATACAACGCCATATTGCTGTACTTGATCCCTGGCCACAAACGACGAGCCAGTTTCATGGTGCAAATCCACTCACCGGGCATTTCTGGCAACACCCGGCGGTCAAAGCTGGCATTGTGGGCGACATACCATTCGCTACCGTAATAGTGCGGGATAACTTCTTCAATCCACGGCTTGTCGGCAACCATGGACTCTGTAATACGGTGAATCGCCATGGCTTGTGGACTGATGGGGCGGTCGGGACGCACCAGGTGGCTCATAGGGTTGACGATTTTCCCGTTAACAACATCAACAGAAGCAATTTCAACGATCCCTCCCTGCAAACCGCAGGTTTCTGTATCGATAATGCGCAACATGGTCATGCTCCAGGAAGAAAACGCCTAGCGTAATGGAATGATATCACCTTGCCAACCCTGCGAAGAGCGCTGACCAACCAACAAAAGAGAACCGCGATCGGCGCGAACAATAAGTCGGCCATGTTCATCCCACAGTGCACTGTTACCGCGGGCGTTCGCCATTAGTACAGCGATAGAGTATTGATGTGAGAAAAACTCTAAGCGTCGGGTCGAAGCCAGTAGGTCAGGTTCACCGATACATTGCCCGGTGGTAAAAAGTGAACAAGTCGGGTCCATATCAATACCTTCCGGTTGACCATCCAATACAGTGATGGTTTCGGAACGTTGACCCAGACATGCACCATGACTTTGATGATAAATTCCTGGCGTTTTCATCCAGGGGGCGAATACTGCAATACCGCGAATAATACGCTCATTATATTCAACGGGAAGGCCCGCAATAATGGTCATTCGAGTGGTTGTTGCGGCATAACAAAGCGGGTCTAAAAGTGAGAGGTCGGGCGGAGACGGGAGCGGACGTCGCTTGTAATCGCATCCCAGTAGAGAAAGTGAAGGAAAAACCAACAGTTCGCACTGGTGCCTGGCGGCAACCCTCACGAACTCCAGATGACGGGCTACCTGTTCAGTGAGTGAAGCATTACGAGGCTCATATTGTGCGGCTGCAACTTTCCAGTACGACATGATGACTTCCTTTTCATAGTGTCTGCGAATAGTGATGTGTATGAGAAAATACTTATAATTTAGCAGGCACCATGTAAGAAAGTGTAACTTAATATAAGGTTTATTTAAGTTTGGGCTCGTAAGGTAAACGTGACAGATTTACAGAGGCGAGACGGTGGGCGATTAGGCGCTCACGAAACCAGCCGCGCAGGTGTTCCGGTTGTTCACGTTCAACCGCTTCAGCAATCACCGGCATATTGTACCGTTCTTTAAATGCCACTCCGGCAGCGGCCAGATCGACATTTACTTTATCCATTTCAGTTTGATCCAGTTTGGCCAGATTCTTCAGCATGCGGTGTCTCCTCGTTAATTGCGGGCAAAAGTTACTAAGAGTCAGTCAGGATGGCAAGCCTGAATTGATGATCCTCGACTCTCTCATTAGACAAGGTTATGCTCTGTAAAAAACTCATTACAAAAAGGAATAGATAATATGGTTTCAACTGCGCGTTCTCTTCGTTATACACTGGCAATAATTGCCGGTTCGCTGGCGGCCCCTTCCGTCTGGGCTCATGCGCACCTGACACACCAGTATCCTGCGGCGAATGCGGCGGTAACCGCTGCCCCACAGGCCATTACTTTAAATTTCTCTGAAGGTATTGAACCTGGATTCAGTGGGGCCAAAATCATCGGCCCGAAGAATGAAAATGTTAAAACATTACCCGCGAAGCGTAATGAACAAGACAAAAAGCAATTGATCGTTCCGCTTGCCGACGCCCTGAATCCAGGAAGTTATACCGTTGACTGGCATGTCGTTTCGGTGGACGGGCATAAAACCAAAGGACAGTACACCTTTACTGTGAAATAAAGCATGCTAGCGCTTACCTGGGTCGCACTACGATTTATCCATTTTATCTCTCTGATGCTGGTTTTTGGCTTCGCGATGTACGGGGCATGGTTGGCACCAGTGACGATTCGTCGATTATTGACGAAGCGTTTTTTGCGCTTACAACAGCACGCCGCCGCATGGAGTTTGATCAGTGCCGCAGCGATGTTCGCCGTTCAGGGGGGATTGATGGGCGCGGGATGGCCAGATGTCGTTTCGCTGAGCATCTGGCAGTCGGTGTTACAAACGCACTTTGGAGGCGTCTGGATCTGGCAAATCGTTCTCGCTCTCGTGACGTTGACCGTCGTCCTGATGCAACCACGGACTATGCTGCGGTTACTGTTTATGCTGACCACCGCGCAATTTATCCTGATGGCGGGGATGGGACACGCGACATTAAATGAAGGATTAACCGCAAAAATTCATCAGACTAATCACGCCGTACATCTTATCTGCGCCGCAGCATGGTTTGGAGGGCTACTACCGGTTGTCTGGTGTATGCGGCTGGTGAAAGGGCGATGGAGACGTTCGGCCATTCATGCGCTGATGCGTTTTTCCTGGTGCGGACATTTTGCTGTCATTGGCGTGCTGGTGAGTGGTGTGCTCAATGCATTACTAATCACGGGATTTCCCCCCACGCTTGCCACTTACTGGGGCCAGCTCTTATTGCTCAAAGTCATACTGGTCATGATTATGGTGGTCATCGCGCTGGCAAATCGTTATGTTCTGGTTCCAGGAATGCGGCATGACGAAGCCCGGGCCGTTCCCTGGTTTGTATGGATGACTCAACTCGAATGGGCGATAGGCGCGGTGGTACTGGTGATAATCAGCCTGCTGGCGACTCTGGAACCGTTTTGATGGATTACGATAAATGATGAAAAAAAGTATATTAGCATTTTTGTTACTCACCAGTTCCACTGCGGCGCTGGCGGCTCCTCAGGTGATTACCGTCAGCCGTTTTGAAATTGGCAAAGACAAATGGGCATTTAATCGCGAAGAAGTGATGTTGACATGCCGACCGGGTAATGCGCTGTATGTCATTAACCCTAGCACCCTGGTGCAATACCCTTTGAACGATGTTGCGCAAAAAGAGGTTTCCAGCGGGAAGACTAAGGCCCAGCCTATTTCGGTGATCCAGATTGAAGATCCCAACAAGCCCGGTGAAAAAATGAGCCTGACGCCATTTATAGAACGAGCTGAAAAACTTTGCTGATTACCTGAATTAGCCTTTTGATTTGCAAAAAAAACGCCCAGGATCTTTTATCAGATCGGGCGTTTTTTTTACTTTTAAAAGGATGATAAAGACGCTTTTTTCTGACCACTTTTCGTGTGGACTGGAAAACCTGGCGTCGTCATCTATTCTTAAAGGGCAAGGCAACTAAGCCTGCATTAATGCCAACTTTTAGCGCACGGCTCTCTCCCAAGAGCCATTTCCCTGGACCGAATACAGGAATCGTATTCGGTCTCTTTTTATCTATAAAGCCAGCGGGATGAATACATCACTGTTTTCTCTGTGCTGACTTCACAATCAACCATAACACACACTCTACTGCTTCAGTCCAGCCTTTTTTAACATTTATGTTAAAATAATGTGACCTTCTGCGCGGGAGTAAAAAATTGATGAAAGAGGCAGACCGCACCTATCAGAAAATTGATGGCAGCCATTGGCGACATATCTGGTTGGTGGGGGATATTCATGGTTGCCTTGAGCTACTGCGTATCAAATTATGGCACAGCCGTTTTGATCCGTGGCAGGATCTGTTGATCTCAGTAGGTGATGTTATTGATCGTGGCCCAGAGAGTTTGCGTTGTCTTCAACTCCTGGAGCAACGCTGGGTCAGAGCGGTAAGAGGCAATCATGAGCAGATGGCGATAGATGCGCTGGCGACGCAGCAGATGTCTTTATGGTATATGAACGGTGGTGACTGGTTTGCTGCACTGGCAGATAAGCAACAGAAGCAAGCTGAAAGGGCGCTCAGCAAAGGCCAGCATCTGCCTTTTATTCTTGAATTAAACAGTCGCACTGGCAAACATGTTATTGCTCATGCTGATTATCCTGACAATGTTTATCAATGGCAAAAGGAAGTCGATTTGCACCAGGTCTTGTGGAGTCGTTCGCGATTACGTGAAGGCCAAAAAGGGCAGGGAATTAGCGGTGCTGACCATTTCTGGTTTGGCCATACGCCATTACCTCATCGCGTAGATATTGGAAACTTGCATTATATAGACACCGGCGCCGTCTTCGGAGGGACGCTTACTGTGGAACAACTCCAGTAATTAAAAGTCACTGTACTCCTGCGCGGGCCGCCAGAACCCATCAATAAAATCCTCAACAGGAAAGCAGCCGCCGTGTCGGATCCGTTGATCGTCCATTGAGTAGACGCACTGCTGTTCCGTGTTGTAAACATCAACAACAATATCTTCACAGCCAGCGTCCAGATAGCAAACAAAAAGTACCAGCGCGAACATTTCATCCTCGAAGTGTGGTGCCGTACCGTTAAGTTTAGGAGAGTATTTTACTTCGGGGAAATAACCAGAATAAATAACCCGCCATGCCGACGGGTTGTTTTTGGATCAGGCAAGACGCATAATCCAGGCATCAGACTTTTGATCGTAGCGGGAGCGGTACAGGACAGAGTGTTCGCCGTTTAGTAGAGCTGGAATGCTGGTTTCGGCGTCCCAGGCATCCAGTTGCATACATAAATCGGGGTCAGATTTACAAGGAATTGTTAATGTTCGATCGCCTGGCGATTCGCCGTGTAACTCGCCGTCATCGATTTCAAAAGCGCCTATGCGCACACTGGTTTTCATCTTCGTGCTCTCCATTTATCTGCCGGTTGTGGTACGACCAGTCCGATCGCACCATTTTTCAGCGTAGTCAAGGCAGTGAGATTCGCCAGTCAAAACGTGCGCTTTTTTTGTGCGCTGTCAGGCGTTACCGGTAAACAGTTTTCCGTCACGTACCAGTTCCCGTGGATAACTGTTTTTCAGTCGCGAGCCAATACGTTTGGCTAAACCAATTGGCTGATGCTGGAAGGTTACCAGCACATCATCCGTAGTTGGCGCGGTTTGCGGGTAAACATCCCGCCCGCGATACCACTCTTCCGCTTCCTGAGGCGTCAGTTCGAAAGCGTTCGTATCGTTGGGGGATGCCAGGGCAATAACCGATTCATGCTGCCAGCGATAACCTTTGTTATGCGTCTCGGCAAGCTTAATTCCCAGACGGGAAAATCGGACTTTACCGATCAGGGCTTCAATGCCCACCGGGAACAGCCAGAGTTCTTTATCGCGCTGCCAGAGGCGCAGATTTTCATCCCACTGTAAGCCAACGGCAGTCGCCGCCTGGCGAATTTGTGCGGCTTCGCGATCTTTGATTGGGCTAAACGGGAAATTACCCACTTTGTATTTCGGTGCCGGTAAGGCGGGAATCGATTGTGTTTTGCGCAACCGGGCAACGAAGAAACCTTCGCAGTCGTAAATTTGCGGGAAAACGTGCAAAAAGCCTTCTTCGGTCAGTGCCTTGTCCGCGCCAGGGAAGAGATTGCCAAGCGGTAAAAACTCAACTGCGTCGGGGTAAGTCTCTTTCAGCCACAGGCAAACGGCTTCGTTTTCTTCCTTGTTTAAGGTACAGGTTGAGTAGACCAGCGTACCGCCAGGACGTAAAGCGTGAAAGGCACTGTCGATCAGTTCTCGTTGGGTCGCCGCAATTTCCTGATTGCTTTCCGGTGACCAGTTTTTCAGTGCGTCGGGATCTTTACGCACCACGCCTTCGCCAGAGCAGGGGGCGTCCAGTAAAATGGCATCGAACATTTCTGGTAACGCCGCACCAAAGACGCGACCATCAAAATGAGTCAGAGAGACGTTACGGATACCGCAGCGACTGATATTGGCATGTAACACTTTTACCCGGCTGGCGGAAAACTCATTGGCAAGGATCGCACCTTCGTTATTCATCCTCGCGGCAATTTGCGTGGTTTTTGAGCCTGGCGCGGCAGCGACATCCATCACCCGCTGTGGGGCATTACCGTCGGCAAATAACGCGGCAACCGGTAACATTGAACTGGCTTCCTGAATATAAAACAGGCCGCTTAAATGCTCGGCGGTACTACCCAACGGCAATGCCTCTTCATCGTCGCGTTCAATCCAGAAACCTTCTTCACACCACGGAATAGGTGTAAGCGTCCAGCCGTAAGGCGCGGTTAATTGCAGGAAATCAGCAACGGAGATTTTCAGCGTATTTACGCGAATGCTGCGGCGCAACGGGCGCTGACAAGCGGCGAGAAAATCATCAAAAGAGAGCGTCGAAGGCATGGCTTCGCGCATTTGTGTCAGAAAGGCGTCCGGGAAATAAACGGTGTGTTGGGCCACGAGCATGTACCACTGGCAAAAAAACAGGCGCGCAGTTTAGCATAAACGCTCCGGCGCAGGCACGCCGGAGCTATGTGGATTATCGGGGCAGTGCTGTTCCCCATTCACGCCACTCTTTCGGTTCACTTTCCAGCAACAGGAAGTGTTTGCCTTCCTGGGCTTTCGGCGCCAGCGGCGTACCTGGTGGCGTCGCGAAGGCGATCCCGCCACGGATAAACTGGTTAAATGTACCGGTTTTCACCACGCCGCCCGTCAGACCGAAGTCCAGGCTGTAGCCCGAAGCTAACCAGAAGACGGAATTGTTACGCACCAGGTGCTGGTAACGTTTACTGATGCGCATCGCAATCATCACCCGATCCGACAATGTACCCAGCGTCATACCGGTAACCGTGCCTACTTCCAGACCACGGAACAGTACTGGCGTACCAATGCCTAACGAACCAGCTTCCGGCGCTTCGACAATAATGCTTAAGCCATCAAGGTAACGAGAATCAGTAATAGTGGCTTCTTGCAACTCAAAGTCACGGCGAGGATTACCCCGACCTGGTTCGACGTTGATATACGGCTGGAGGATAGTATCAAGATGCTCAACGCCAGCGGCCGAAATTTGCGGTGTGACCACCGAGAAGCGCGTACCGCCGCGGGCGAAGGTCTGGACATACTCCGGATAGAGAACCGCTTTTGCCTGCACTTCATTGCGTGCGGTGATCAGATCCAGCGTCTGGATTTGCCCGATATCAATACCGAGATAGCGAATTGGCATCCCGACCGCCAGTTTTCCGGCATCAAAAGCATGGAGAGTAATCTGCCCACCAACCGCACGGGCCGCTGTTTCGGAAGCATACAGAATACGTTTGTCGCCTTTGCGCTGACTGGCGCTGGCACCGCTGAGATTATCGAAGCTGATAGCCCCTTTTAATGCTCTTGAAAGCGGGGATGCCTGTACGGTCAGGCCACTACCATTCAGTTGAACTTTCGCGCCGCCTTCAGCCCAGAACACGCTGTTGCTGGTCAGCAGGTTGCGATATTCCGGTTTAATGTGCAGATCGATATCGAACGCATTGGCCCGTGGACGTACGGTAATAACTTCACCAACTTCAAATTTACGGTACAGCACTACCGATCCCGCCTGCACATCCGGCAGCGTCTCTGCACTCAAACTCACGGTCGTTGTGGGTAAATCACTAAGACTATTTTCGAGGGCTTTTTCCAGATTGGCGTACAGTGGATAGCTGGCTTTCATCTCACCTTTGTCGCCTGGCAGAATACGTATCCCGCCGTTTATCCATTCTGAGGCGCTGGCACCGAGAAACTCAACGCCATCCAGACCCACTTTCACGTCGACACGACTATTAACGACAAATTTGCTATCGCCTTTTACCAGTTCGCGATGCTGAGGCTCGATGGCGACGGTAAAGGTGACGCCTTTGCTGGTGAGTTTACGGTCGATAACCTGACCGACCTGTACGCCGTGAAGAATGAGCGGCTGACCGGCATCGATGCCATAGCTTTCTGGTGCTGTCAGGGTTAGCGTCAGAACATCGGGCTCTTGCAGTAAAGCTTTCTCACCAGGCACTACAACGAACTCTTTGCGTGGTTCGCCATCACCAGGCACCAGTTCGAACGTTTTGCCCGTCAACAGGGCGCTGAGATTGGCGTCGCTAAGAGATAACTTCGGGTTACGTAATTCGATGCGGGTGTTTTCACGAAGCAGGGTGACGACGCTGGGATCAACGGTCATTTCCCCGGTGACTTTGCCACCTGGGTTTAAATTCAGTTTGGTCAGTTGCCCGACTTCCAGCCCCTGGTACATGAGCGGCGTTGAATCGGCGTTTAATCCGGCTCCGCCTGGTAGATCGAGCTTTATGATCACCCCACGCTGGCTGTGGGCGAGATCCTCATACAGACCAAAGGTATCTTCCGGATCGGCAGGTTTCGACTCTTCTGGTGAATCGAAGGCAATTGCACCGTTAACCAGGGCAGCCAGACTTTCCAGTTTCACCTTTGCGCCACTGATACTGACGTTGGCATCAACACCAGAAACGTTCCAGAAACGGCTGCCTTTTTTCACCAGATCGGTGAAGCGCCGTTCAATCAGGACATCAATCACCACACCTTGCTTATTGGGATTGATCGCATAGTCATAGACGCGTCCTACTGGGATTTTGCGGAAATAGACCAGCGAGCCGCTGTTCAATGAGCCGAGATCGGGGGCTTGCAGGTGAATCATCAGATCACCATTATCCAGTCGATACTTTGGCTGGGTATCGAGCGCCACAAAGTGATCCTGCTCCTTACCTTTACCGGGCATCATGCCGATATAGTTACCACCGACCAGCGCATCCAGCCCGGAAACACCTGCAAGTGAGGCTTTCGGCGTTACCAGCCAGAACTGCGTCTCTTCGCGCAGCGCATCTTTCATGTCGGACTTGATGCTGACCTTCACTTCAATCTTACGTAGATCGTCGCTGAGGCTGACATCCTGCACCGTTCCGACTTCAACGCCCTGATAACGCACAGGCGTGCGGCCCGGGACAATACCATCCGCCGACATAAAGTCGATGGTGACGGTATTGCCCCTATCCTGATAACTGTCCCAAATCAGCCAACCGGCAATCATTAGCGCGATGAACGGCAACAGCCAGAAGGGTGAGATACGGCGTTTAGTTTTAATTTGCGCTTCAGTCGTCGAAGCGGGCGTTTCCTGACTCATGTGCATCCCAAAGTAAGCGGCTGTCCAGCCATTCCACTGCAAGAATAGTCAAAATAACCGCTGCGCCGAAATAAAACGCAGCTGGTCCCATAGTAAAAGCGAGGATCTGATCGCGATTAATCAGCGACATGGTTAATGAAATGACAAACAGATCGAGCATCGACCAGCGGCCAATCCAGGTCACCATCCGCAATAGCAAAATTCGCGTGCGTAAGCCTTGCTGGCATTTAAAATGAATGCTTACCAGTAAAGTAAACATGACGATCACTTTGGTGAACGGCACCAGAATACTGGCGATAAAAACAATTCCGGCGACGGCAATATTGCTGTTTCCCAGCGACATAATTCCGGAAAGAATCGTATCTTCTTGTCGTCCACCGTTCAGGTAAATGATCGAAATAGGTAGCAGGTTGGCTGGTAACAACAAGACAATTGAAGCCAACAACGCCGCCCAGCATTTTTGAATACTATGATGGCGACGCAAGCGAAGTGGAATATGGCAGCGGGGGCAGCGACCGCGCGGATCGGGATAGCCGGTAAAGTGACAGCCCAGGCAAACGCGTAATTTCTCGTCCCTACGCGTGGCAGGGCGCTGCGGATAAAATCGCTCCCACAGCTGTTCAACATTAAGATGTGACAACGTCACCGTAGTTAAAATCACCAGCGCGAAAAAAGAGAATAGCCCGACGCCCGCCTGGATATGGGCGTAATCCTGTACCTTTATAGAAGCAACACCGATACCTACCAGATAGATATCAAGCATTACCCACTCTTTTAATCGCTCGAGCATCAGCAACACCGGGCGTAAATTCATTCCCAGCCGATTGCCAAACCATAAATAAGCAATAGAGGTCACCAGAATGAGAGGTGCGCCGATAACGCAGAAAAACACCATTGCGCCGGTTATCGCATCGCCCTGTTTGGTCATCTGCCAGATGCCTTGCATTACATTGGCGTCGATACGGATACCTAACAGCCAGATATGTAATAGAGGTTCGCCCCAGGCAAACGGCATAAGCAACAACATAGTAAAAGCCATTGCAGCCAGCCTTGTGAGCGACCAGTCACGCCCATCACGAATTTTTGCCTGACAGCGCGGGCAATAGGCACTCTGATGAGAATTTATCTCGGGCAGGCTAAACAGCATGTCACATTGCGGGCAACGTTGATAATCACCACGCGGTAGTTCCTCGCCAATTGCCCTCACTGTTATCTTTTTGGTCGGCGTAATTTGTGGGGTGTTAAGAGCCATGACATGCCAGATGTAATAAGAATTAACATTTATCTTAACCCATGATGGGAATGATCTTGAGCATTAACGCATTTAATGCTTATTTTAATAGGCTGGCAGTTCCAGGTAAGACAACTAAGTGATTATATAATGAACAAAACAGAATTTTACGCGGACTTAAACCGCGACTTTAATGCGTTGATGGCGGGAGAAACTAGTTTTCTGGCAACGCTGGCGAATACCAGTGCTTTGTTATACGAGCGTCTGACTGACGTAAACTGGGCTGGGTTTTATTTACTTGAGGACGATACGCTGGTTCTCGGACCGTTTCAGGGCAAAATTGCCTGCGTACGAATCCCGGTAGGGCGCGGCGTGTGTGGCACTGCAGTTGCCCGCAATGAAGTACAGCGAATCGACGATGTTCACGCCTTTGACGGACATATTGCCTGTGATGCGGCGAGTAATTCTGAAATTGTTCTGCCGCTGGTGGTGAAAAATCAGATTATTGGCGTTCTCGATATCGACAGTACAGTCTTCGGTCGCTTTACAGACGAGGACGAGCAAGGCTTACGTCAGCTTGTGGCACAGCTTGAAAAGGTGCTTGCAACGACGGATTACAAAAAATTCTTTGCGAGCGTCGCAGGATAATCAACGGATAACGTAGCATTTACTGATGACGTCATTATAATGACGCCTGTTCATGCCTGCGCTTGTTGGCTACGTCCGTTGTAATCAGGAAATTTCATGGAAAATCAACCTAAGTTGAATAGCAGTAAAGAAGTAATCGCGTTTCTGGCCGAACGTTTTCCCCACTGTTTCAGTGCGGAAGGTGAAGCGCGTCCGCTGAAAATCGGTATTTTTCAGGATTTGGTCGATCGCGTTGCTGGGGAAATGAACCTTAGCAAAACGCAACTGCGATCCGCTTTACGTCTCTACACTTCGAGCTGGCGCTATCTGTATGGCGTTAAACCTGGCGCGACGCGTGTCGATCTCGACGGCAACCCATGCGGTGAGCTGGACGAGCAGCATGTAGAACATGCTCGCAAGCAGCTTGAAGAAGCGAAAGCGCGCGTCCAGGCGCAGCGTGCCGAACAGCAGGCGAAAAAACGCGAAGCTGCCGCAGCTGCAGGTGAGAAAGAAGACGCACCACGCCGCGAACGCAAGCCACGTCCTGCCGCGCAACGCCGTAAAGAAGGCGCCGAGCGCAAACCTCGCGCGCAAAAACCGGCTGAGAAAGCGCCAAAAACAGTAAAAGCACCTCGCGAAGAACAGCATACCCCAGTTTCTGACATTTCAGCTCTGACTGTCGGACAAGCCCTGAAGGTGAAAGCTGGTCAAAATGCGATGGATGCCACCGTATTAGAAATCACCAAAGACGGCGTCCGCGTCCAGCTGAATTCGGGTATGTCTTTGATTGTGCGCGCAGAACACCTGGTGTTCTGAAACGGAGGCCGGGCCAGGCATGAACATGTTTTTTAGGCTTACCGCGTTAGCTGGCCTGCTTGCAATAGCAGGCCAGACCTTCGCAGTAGAAGATATTACGCGTGCTGATCAGATTCCGGTATTAAAGGAAGAGACGCAGCATGCGACGGTGAGTGAGCGCGTAACGTCGCGCTTTACCCGCTCCCATTATCGCCAGTTCGACCTCGATCAGGCGTTCTCGGCCAAAATCTTTGACCGCTACCTGAACCTGCTTGATTACAGCCACAATGTGCTGCTGGCAAGTGATGTTGAACAGTTCGCGAAAAAGAAAAATGAGCTGGGCGATGAACTACGCTCCGGTAAACTTGACGTTTTCTACGATCTCTACAATCTGGCGCAAAAACGCCGTTTTGAACGTTACCAGTACGCCTTGTCGGTACTGGAAAAACCGATGGATTTTACCGGCAACGACACTTATAACCTGGACCGCAGCAAAGCGCCCTGGCCTAAAAATGAGGCTGAGTTAAACGCGCTGTGGGATAGCAAAGTTAAATTCGACGAGTTAAGCCTGAAGCTGACGGGAAAAACGGATAAAGAAATTCGTGAAACCCTGACTCGTCGCTACAAATTTGCCATTCGCCGTCTGGCGCAAACTAACAGCGAAGATGTCTTCTCGCTGGCAATGACGGCGTTTGCGCGCGAAATTGATCCGCACACCAACTACCTTTCCCCGCGTAATACCGAACAGTTCAATACTGAAATGAGCTTGTCGTTGGAAGGTATTGGCGCGGTGCTGCAAATGGATGATGACTACACTGTTATCAATTCGATGGTGGCAGGTGGCCCGGCTGCGAAGAGTAAGGCTATCAGCGTTGGTGACAAAATTGTCGGTGTTGGTCAAACCGGTAAGCCGATGGTTGACGTGATTGGCTGGCGTCTTGATGATGTCGTTGCCTTAATCAAAGGACCGAAGGGCAGTAAAGTTCGTTTAGAAATTTTACCTGCCGGTAAAGGGACTAAAACCCGTACGGTAACGCTGACGCGTGAACGCATTCGTCTGGAAGACCGCGCAGTTAAAATGTCTGTGAAGACCGTCGGCAAAGAAAAAGTGGGCGTACTGGATATTCCCGGCTTCTATGTTGGCTTAACAGACGATGTCAAAGTTCAGTTACAGAAGCTGGAAAAACAGAATGTCAGCAGCGTCGTCATCGACCTGCGTAGCAATGGCGGCGGGGCGCTGACCGAGGCAGTATCGCTCTCTGGTTTGTTCATTCCTTCCGGTCCGATTGTTCAGGTCCGTGATAACAATGGTAAAGTCCGCGAGGACAGTGATACCGACGGCCAGGTGTTCTATAAAGGTCCGCTGGTGGTATTGGTCGACCGTTTCAGTGCTTCGGCTTCGGAAATCTTTGCTGCCGCGATGCAGGATTACGGTCGTGCGCTGGTTGTGGGTGAACCGACATTCGGCAAAGGCACTGTCCAGCAGTATCGTTCTCTGAATCGTATCTACGATCAGATGTTACGTCCTGAATGGCCGGCGCTGGGGTCAGTACAGTACACAATCCAGAAATTCTATCGCGTTAACGGTGGCAGCACCCAACGTAAGGGCGTGACGCCGGATATCATCATGCCGACGGGCAATGAAGAGACGGAAACGGGAGAGAAATTCGAAGATAACGCGCTGCCGTGGGATAGCATTGATGCTGCAACTTATGTGAAATCAGGCGATTTATCGGCGTTTGAGCCGGAATTGCTGAAGGAACATAATGCGCGCATTGCGAAGGATCCTGAATTCCAGAACATCATGAAGGATATTGCTCGTTTCAATGCCATGAAGGACAAACGCAATATTGTTTCTCTGAATTACGCTGTGCGTGAGAAAGAGAACAATGAAGATGATGCGATGCGTCTGGCGCGCTTGAACGATCGCTTTAAACGCGAAGGCAAACCGGAATTGAAGAAGCTGGATGATTTGCCAAAAGATTACAAGGAGCCAGATCCATATCTGGACGAGACAGTGAATATCGCACTCGATCTGGCGAAGCTGGAAAAATCCAGACCAGCGGAACAGCCCGCTCCCGTCAAGTAACATCAATCAGGCACAAGAAATTGTGCCTGATTTTTTAACAGTGGCAAGATGCCGTAAATCAGATGCTACAAAATGTAAAGTTGTGTCTTTCTGGTGACTTACGCTCTATCCAGACTTGAAAATAGTCGCGTAACCCATACGATGTGGGTATCGCATATTGCGTTTTGTTAAACTGAGGTAAAAAGAAAATTATGATGCGAATCGCGCTCTTCCTGCTAACGAACCTGGCCGTAATGGTCGTTTTCGGGCTGGTACTGAGCCTGACAGGGATACAGTCGAGCAGCGTTCAGGGGCTGATGATTATGGCCTTGCTGTTCGGTTTTGGTGGTTCCTTCGTTTCGCTTCTGATGTCCAAATGGATGGCATTACGATCTGTTGGCGGGGAAGTGATCGAGCAACCGCGTAACGAAAGGGAACGTTGGCTGGTCAATACTGTAGCAACCCAGGCCCGTCAGGCGGGGATTGCTATGCCGCAAGTAGCTATCTACCATGCGCCGGATATCAACGCCTTTGCGACAGGTGCTCGTCGTGATGCCTCTCTGGTTGCTGTCAGCACCGGTTTGCTGCAGAACATGAGCCCGGATGAAGCCGAGGCGGTAATTGCCCACGAAATTAGCCACATTGCTAATGGTGATATGGTTACCATGACGCTGATTCAGGGCGTGGTGAACACCTTCGTTATCTTTATTTCACGTATTCTGGCGCAGCTTGCCGCAGGCTTTATGGGCGGTAACCGTGATGAAGGTGAAGAGAGCAACGGCAACCCGCTGATCTACTTTGCGGTTGCGACGGTGCTGGAGCTGGTATTTGGTATTCTGGCGAGCATTATCACCATGTGGTTCTCGCGTCACCGTGAATTCCATGCCGATGCAGGGTCAGCCAAACTGGTTGGTCGTGAGAAAATGATTGCTGCGCTGCAGCGTCTGAAAACCAGCTATGAGCCGCAGGAAGCAACCAGCATGATGGCTTTTTGTATCAATGGTAAGTCCAAATCGCTGAGTGAGCTTTTCATGACTCACCCGCCGCTGGATAAACGTATTGAAGCCCTGCGTACGGGTGAATACCTGAAGTAACTTGCAGTAAATATTAAAAAAGCGCGTCCTGGGTGACGCGCTTTTTTTTAGCCTTGTGTGCGCGGTTGGGTAATGCGTAAACCACTGACACAGGCGGCGATCACTGCCAGAATAGCCGCAGCCGTCAGCGAGACGTGCGTACCATTATCGCCAAACTGATTCAACATCAGCGCCACCAGAGCTGCACCGCTACTCTGACCAAGCAGACGCGCTGTACCCAACATTCCACTTGCACCGCCGCTACGCTCACGCGGGGCGGAGGTAATAATGGTGTGATTATTGGGGGACTGGAATAACCCAAAGCCTGCACCGCATAAGATCATCGGCCAGATGATATTGATATCAGCAGGTGAAGCTGGCAACAGGACCAGAGAAAAAAGTCCCGCCGCCATGATGAACAGCCCTAAAGCACCAAGTAATCCTGCATGGACGCGCTCTATCAAATAACCTGCCAGCGGAGCCATTACCATCGTTGCCAACGGCCACGGGGTCAGGAGCAAACCTGTCTCAACTTCACTACGCCCAAGTACAGTTTGCAGATAAAAAGGCAGGGAAACCATCGCCAGCATTTGCGCGCAGAAAGAGCAAATAGAGGTACAAATTGATAGCGTAAACAGTGGAATACGCAGTAAATCTACCGGTAGCAGCGGTACGGGAAGCGAAAGTTGGCGACGAATAAAGAAAATACCAACAATTATCATTACCGCCAGTTCAGCGCCGATCAGCGTCAGCGATTGCCCCTGAGCAAAACCACTCAATGCGGTAATAAGCAGGCCGAATGTCAGCGCATTCATCACGGCGCTGGGCAGGTCAAACCGCGGCTTGCTGGTGCGAGAACCATTTGGCGGCAGAAAACGCATCGCCAGCAGAAGGGCGATAATGCCCAACGGTACGTTAATTAAAAATAACCACTTCCAGGACGCAATAGAAAGGATTGCGGCGGCGATCGTCGGCCCGGCAGCAGAGGAGACAGCAACGATGAACGAGTTAATTCCCATCCCTCGCCCCAGAAAACGTTGTGGGTAGATTAAGCGGATGAGTGCAGTATTGACGCTCATTAACGCCGCGCCGCCGACACCTTGTATTACACGCGCCAGGGTTAGCATTTGCAGTGAATCAGAAAGAGCGCAGAACAACGATGAAAGTAGAAAAACCACCAGGCCGAATTTATAAATTCGTCGATAGCCAAACATATCGCCCAAAAACGAGAACGAGAGTAAGGAGATAACGATCGCGATTTGGTAGGCATTCACCACCCAGATGGAACTGGCTGGCGTGGCGTGGAGATCGGTTGCAATGGTTGGCAAGGCGACATTGGCAATAGCTCCGTCAAGAACCGCCATCGAAATACCAATAATAATGGTTAAAATTGCGCCGTACCGCTGAGGCAACGGCAGGCCATCGGCCTGAACTTTTGGCATAGGAATTTTATATCTTTTGGTAATAATCAACAGGGGTATGATTTTAGCACTGATATTCACGGTGAATGTCGCAGAATTGTAACTAACCGGCAAAAGATGGATTGCGACCACCCTGGCGCGAAATTATAATAAAAAACAGTTCTAATTTTTATAAAACACTCGCAATGAGGTGATAAATGGCTAACGCAGATCTGGATAAACAACCTGATTCTGTATCTTCCGTACTGAAGGTTTTTGGCATTTTGCAGGCGCTGGGGGAAGAGCGCGAAATAGGGATAACCGAGCTGTCACAGCGCGTCATGATGTCAAAAAGCACCGTTTATCGCTTTTTACAGACCATGAAAACCCTGGGCTATGTCGCGCAGGAAGGGGAGTCGGAGAAATACTCTCTGACCCTGAAATTGTTTGAGCTGGGCGCTCGCGCTTTACAAAACGTCGATCTTATTCGCAGTGCAGATATCCAGATGCGAGAGATCTCCCGTTTGACCAAAGAAACCATTCATCTTGGCGCACTGGATGAAGACAGCATTGTTTACATCCACAAAATTGACTCTATGTACAATTTGCGCATGTATTCACGGATTGGCCGTCGTAATCCTCTTTACAGCACTGCGATCGGTAAAGTGCTGCTGGCCTGGCGCGATCGCGATGAAGTGAAGCAAATCCTTGAAGGCGTGGAATATAAACGCAGTACCGATCGGACCATCACCAGCACAGAGGCGTTATTACCCGTGTTAGATCAGGTCCGCGAGCAGGGATACGGCGAAGATAACGAAGAACAAGAAGAAGGGCTACGCTGCATCGCTGTTCCGGTGTTTGACCGTTTTGGTGTGGTGATTGCTGGCTTGAGTATTTCCTTTCCGACGCTGCGTTTTTCTGAAGAACGTTTGCAGGAGTATGTGGCTATGTTGCATACGGCAGCGCGCAAAATATCCGCACAAATGGGGTATCACGACTATCCATTCTGATTAGAATAAGAACCTGTCTGCGTGAAATCCAGACAGGTTCTTCATTTAGTGTGAATTAAATAATGTTAATAGAGATATCGTTCGAACAGGAGATGAAAGGACTTTATATCCATTAGTTTTGGTGTGGATATTTGTACCGTTATCTATCAATCATTATCGACGACGATATTGCTTTTACGTAGCAGCGGGCAATCTGTAATCCCCAAAAAACCGCTTTTCGTATGCAGATATTGCACCGTGCTTGTGCTTCGGGCGGTGAGATACGTGCATTGCAGCCCTAACCCGGCAGCATTTTCCTTGCTTCCAATCAGAACGCCATATCCGCTGAGTAATAATCCTGTCCATACCAGTGCTATCAAGATAATTGTGCGAATAATGAATCGCATTACGACCTCTTCTCTTTTTGTTTGCTTAATCGTAGCGGCAATATGGACTGAAGCAAGCGTATCATTCCGAAAAAGCACGAATATCGACATAGTTAGGCGTTGTTTAACTAACACATGATAGTTTAAAGGCAGAAGATAGGTTAAACGGAGATTGGAGTGAAAAAGTTTCGATGGGTCGTTCTGATTGTCGCTGTGCTGGCTTTCTTGCTGCTATGGATGCAGGTATTCAACATAATGTGCGATCAGGATGTGCAATTTTTCAGCGGAATTTGTGCCATCAATCAGTTCATCCCGTGGTGATATCATTTTTTCATCAGTAGATTTCCTTCCTGCGTAGCAGTGGTAAAATGGCGCCTCTACTTAGAGGTGGTTAAATGAACGAAGTTGTAAATTCAGGCGTGATGAACATTGCGTCTTTGGTTGTATCGGTAGTGGTTCTCATTATTGGGCTCATCTTGTGGTTTTTCATCAACCGTGCCAGTTCCCGGACTAACGAACAGATTGAATTGCTTGAGGCATTGCTGGAGCAGCAAAAACGGCAGAATGTACTGTTACGCCGCTTGTGCGAAGCTAACGAACCTGAAAAAGCGGATGAAAAGGTTACAGAGAACCAAAAAACGGCTGAAGATGAAGATATTATTCGTCTGGTAGCAGAACGGTAATCCTTCCTGCAATTTGAGTAACCCTGTGTTGATGGGTTACTCATCTCATCATTCTTATATGCACTATAATGATGCAATTGATTCAAATTAATCCTTTATTTGATTTTGATTATTTATCCTGTTATTTATTCATTTATTTCGACATCAGAAAAAGTTATTTTTTGTACTGGCTTGTTGGGATGTTTGCATCGGAATAGTGATTAATCACAGTATTGTTTATAAGCGAAACGTTTCTCTCCTCATTTTTTTACTATTCATCATTTTTTCTTATTTTACATTATTAATATGCCTGGGATATGGCTTCAGTATTGTATCTGTGTATGTTGTTAACTGACTGTTTTATGAGATAAAGTTATATAACGCTTTATCATTACATAGTATAAAAAGTGATATCACACACATTGTGTGATTAAATTGTATTTCTGAGCTGGAAGATTAGAACTTATTGAACTATGGTAGAAACCACATCAGATAAGGCATCTGTTTGTACTGGTATGCTTAAGTGTCTCGATATATCGACACGGATTCCGTTGCATAAATGTGCAAAATAGTGGAAGGCGTATCGAGATTTGTGCAGCTGATCGAGACATGTTTAAAAATGGCTTGCCATATTTAACGTTGTATGTGATAACAGCTTTGGGTTAAACGAGGTACAGTTCTGTTTATGTGTGGCATTTTCAGTAAAGAAGTCCTGAGTAAACACGTTGTCGTTGAATACCGCTTCTCTGCCGAACCTTATATTAGTGCCTCAAGCAGTAATGTGTCAGTTTTATCTCTGTAATGCCTGCGGGCGAAGAAAACAATCTAAGGAATTTTTCAAATGGCAAAGATTAAAGGTCAGGTTAAGTGGTTCAACGAGTCTAAAGGTTTTGGCTTCATTACTCCGGCTGATGGCAGCAAAGATGTATTCGTACACTTCTCCGCTATCCAGGGTAATGGGTTCAAAACTCTGGCCGAAGGCCAGAACGTTGAGTTCGAAATTCAGGACGGCCAGAAAGGTCCGGCAGCTGTTAACGTAACCGCTATCTGATCGAATTCACTGATCTGAAGTGTTAACGCACTTCAATCTCGCTATAAAGCCTCGTCGAAAAACGAGGCTTTTTACTTTGTTAAATGTTCGCTTCCAACCTTCGAATATTTGCCCGCAGCGCGATTCGCGTTACACTTGCGGCATTTAGTATCCTGCCGGAGTTTTCATGTCGTTTTCCTGTCCACTTTGCCATCAGCCTCTATCGCTTGAAAAAAATAGCTATATCTGTCCCCAGCGGCATCAATTTGATATGGCGAAAGAGGGATATGTCAATCTCATGCCCGTTCAACATAAACGATCCCGCGATCCGGGCGACAGCGCGGAAATGATGCAGGCGCGACGCGCGTTTTTAGATGCCGGTCATTACCAGCCGCTTCGTGATGCAATGGTCGCTCAATTAGGTGGATGTCTTAATGAGCACGCAACGGCTGTACTGGATATAGGCTGTGGGGAAGGGTATTACACTCATGCTTTTGCCGATGCATTGCCAGAAGTGACAACCTTTGGTCTTGATGTCTCTAAAGTTGCAATCAAAGCTGCGGCGAAACGCTATAAGCAGGTTACCTTTTGTGTCGCTTCCAGCCACCGTCTGCCTTTTGCCGACGCCAGTATGGATGCCATTATTCGCATCTACGCGCCATGCAAAGCAGAAGAGTTAGCGCGTGTCGTGAAACCGGGCGGGTGGGTAATTACCGTTACTCCAGGGCCACGACATTTAATGGAGTTGAAAGGGCTGATTTACGACGAAGTACTTCTGCATGCGCCTCATACTGAACAACTGGAAGGTTTTGCATTACAGCAGAGCGATGAACTGCGGTATCCGATGCGTCTTCGCGGCGATGAAGCCGTCGCGTTGTTACAGATGACGCCGTTCGCCTGGCGTGCGAAGCCAGATGTCTGGCAAACATTGGCAGCAAAAGAAGTATTCGACTGCCAGACGGACTTTAATATTCACCTCTGGCAGCGAACAAATTAACCGTGGTAGTGCGTCCAGAGGATCTGGGCGCCGATGCCGATCAGTACCAGCCCGCCGAGAATTTCCGCTTTTTTCCCAATAATTGAGCCGATAAAGCGACCAATCATCATCCCTAATGTCGACATAATCAACGTTGCACAACCAATAGCCAGCGCGGTTGCGATAATGTTGACTTGCAGAAAGGCCAGACCTACACCAACTGCCATCGCATCCAGACTGGTGGCAATCGCGGTAGTCACCAGCAACCAAAAGCCATGACGGCGGCGTGGCTCTTCATCTTCATCATCTCCACCGCGAAAACCCTCAATAATCATTCGCCCGCCGAGGAATATCAGCAGCACAAACGCAATCCAGTGGTTCCATTCAAGGACAAAGCGGCTAGCCAGCATGCCCAGCCCCCAGCCGATTAGCGGCGTCAGCGTTTCGACGGCACCAAAAATAAGGCCGGTTCGCAGGGCTTCAGAAAATTTCGGTTTATGGAGGGTGGCACCTTTACCGATTGATGCAGCGAAGGCATCCATCGACATACCAAAAGCAAGAAGAACAGTAGCAGTGATATTCATGACAACGTCCTGACCGGGGTATCCATAAAACACATCTCCGCCCCCCGCAAACATGCACACATGAACGACAAGACGCGTTCATGCAGGCATAGCGATTGATGTGCATATGGTCTCGCCTGACTGAAAATGTTCAGTCCGTACGTGCCACGTTTTGCAACGAGTATGTTGACACGTACATTTCCGGAGTCTGGAAATCGGCTACTCCCCAAATGAGGGCGCAACCTTAACATATTTTGAGAATATAAAACAATGGGGGGAATATATTATTTCATTATTTTGTTGATAACGATTTTCATTTAGATTTATATATCAATGAAACGTTAAAATAAATAACAAATTATCGAAGAGATAATATAGCCTAAGCTATGTCTGGTTATTAAAAATACACTTAACATAGCTTTGGCTAAAGATGTAACTTATTGAGTGGAAATAAGAAGTTTATAAATTTTCTCCAGGTCGTCGATATTTCGAACGCGGATTAACAACCGACGCTGTTCTAATTGCATGACCAGGACACCATCTTCCGATAAGTTCATTGCTTTTATCCGGCTATATTCAATCCAGACATTGGCGAAGAAAAAACCTTTCTGTTTGAAGATAATTTTCGGAACGCGGATCCAGAATATATAAAAACCCATCAGCGCCAGAGCACTTAATAACCAGGTGGTAATTTGTGCGCCATGACTGGTCACATTATTGTAGATAAGAATGACAATCAGCCCGACGAAGATAACGCTGTCGATGCGACCGCGCCGCAGCAAAGGGATTGCAAGCAAGGTGGGGCCGTTGCGGCGGGGCATAATGAACTGATCGTATATCGCAAAGGCAAGCAGTGCGGCGATGAACAGAATCAGTACCAGTTCCGTGATTGTCATTAATCCTCCAGATAAAAAAACGGGGCCAAAAGGCCCCGGTAGTGTACAACAGTCTTACAGACCAAGCAGGCCGCAAGCGTAACCAGCGATACCGATGACGAAGAAGCCAACGATGATCCACAGCGGGTTCACTTTTTTGCGCAGCAGCCACATACAGGCGAAGGTCAGCAGCAGCGGCACCAGGCCCGGCATTAACTGATCAAGAATGGTCTGTACAGTGGTAACGTGCTCTTTACCCGTCTGGTCAGTGATGCGTGAGACGACCAACGGGATATTGACATGTGTCCACTTGTTAACCAATGCCCCCATGACAAACAGGCCGAGAATAGACGCCCCTTCCGTCAGTTTTTGCAGGAAGCCGCCGCCCATATCTTTAACGATATCGATGCCCTTAGAGTAACCGTATGCTACGCCGTAGTAACGTGTTGCCAGACGTACCAGGTTAAACAGGATAAAGAACAGCAACGGACCTAACAGGCTGCCGCTCATCGCGATACCGGCGCCCAGCGCTGCAAATACCGGACGTACCGTACCCCAGAAGATTGGGTCGCCTACACCTGCCAGCGGCCCCATCAGACCAACTTTGATACCGTTGATTGCGCCATCGTCGATCTCTGCGCCGTTAGCACGCTGTTCTTCCAGCGCCAGGGTTACACCCAGAATTGGCGCCGCCACGAACGGTTGGGTGTTAAAGAATTCGAGGTGACGTTTAATCGCTTGTTTACGGGCATCGTTGTTCTCTGGGTAGAGGCGACGAATCGCCGGCACCATAGAGAAGCAGAAGCCCAGCGCCTGCATACGTTCGAAGTTCCATGAACCCTGGAAGAGGTTAGAACGCAGGAAGACGCCACGAATATCACTCTGAGTGAGTTTTTTCTCGGTGGTAGTTTGAGTTGTATCAACCATTTCGCTCACCTGTTAGTCCAGTTCGTTGTCGAGGTCGTTGTTACCAGCAGCCTGAACTGGCGCACCGGCGACGCGGTTATATTTCGGGCTAAGCTGAATGTAGAGCACCGCCATAACGGTACCGATAACACCCAGAGCAACCAGGTTAAAGTTGGTGAATGCTGCGGTTACAAAGCCGAGGTAGAAGAACGGCATCAGGTAGCCAGCGCGCATCATGTTGATAACCATTGCATAACCAACTACCACGATCATGCCACCGGCAATGTTCAGACCATTGGTCACCACTTCCGGAATGGCGTTCAGCATGTTTTGAACTTCGCTGGTACCAACAGAAAGCGCAACGATAACGGCCGGAATAGCCACACGCATTGCTTGCAGGAACAGAGACGAAACATGGATCCAGGAAATCGCCGTCAGGTTACCGTTTTCTGCCGCCTTATCCGCAGCGTGCTGGAAAGCAACGGTAATAGTACGAACGATAATGGTCAGAACCTGGCCTGCTGCTGCCAACGGAATTGCCAGCGCGATACCGGCACCGATGCTCTGATGACCAGCAATAACCAGAATGGTAGAAATAATAGAAGCCAGGGCGGCGTCAGGTGCAACAGCTGCACCGATGTTCATCCAGCCCAGAGCGATCATTTCCAGGGTACCACCGATAATAATACCGGTTTTCATATCCCCAAGAACGATACCCACCAGGGTACACGCGATTAGCGGACGGTGAAACTGAAATTCATCGAGGATTGATCCCATACCTGCGATACAGGCTACGATAAATACCAGCACAATTTGAAGAGTGGTAATCTCCATTGTACTTCTCCTGTTTACGTAAGACTTAAGTGTGAAAACTGAGTGATAATCAACACAATACGTTACTTATCGATTTTGCTGATCAGATCCATCATTTTCAGTTTCGGATCGGTGGAAACCTTACGGACTTCCAGCTCGATACCGCGTGCATTCAGTTTCTTGAATGCTTCGATATCTTTTTCATCAACCGAAACTGCGTTATTCACCTGAGTTTTGCCCTGACGGTATGCCATACCACCGACGTTGACTGAGGTGATTTTCACGCCGCCTTCAACGAGACGCTCAACATCTGTCGGGTTGGTAAATAACAGCATCACGCGTTCGCCCGCATATTTCGGGTTGTTGTAGACGCGAATCATTTTGGCGACATCAACTACATGCGCTGTTACGCCGGGAGGTGCAACCTGGGTGAGCAGTGTCTTACGAACGGTATCCGCAGCCACTTCGTCACTAACTACGATGATACGGGAGACATTAGTTTCTTTGGTCCAGCGGGTAGCAACCTGACCGTGAATCAAACGGTCGTCGATACGCGCGAGGCCAATTACCATATAGTCGTTTGGTCCCATTGGTTTTGCCGGAGCAGGGGCCGCTTTCGGTGCCGCTGCGGCGGGGGCTGGAGCTGCTTTTTCAACGGGTTTCGCTTTCAGTGCTTTCACACCTTCGCGGCCTGTTTCTACGGCCAGTGCTACCAGCTCGTCAAAGCTTGGGTCATCATCACGAGCCATTAACGTTTCCACTAGCATTGGAATGTTAACACCTGCGATCACTTCATAATGCTCTTTGTCGACGACAATGCGGCTGGCAGCATTGAATGGACTGCCTCCCCATGTATCAACGAGAAACAGCACGCCTTTAGTGGTGTCGAGTTTTGCCAACTGAGCGTTGTACTTTTCGATTAGCGTTTCGGCATTTTCGCCTGGAACAAAATCGATCCAGCCAACGTTTTCCTGCTCGCCTAACAGCATCTCTGCCGTTTTAAGCAACTGCTCTGCAGCCCAACCATGTGTGCCTATAACAATAGCAATGGTCACTTGCTACCTCCTTATTATTGTTAACATCTCAACGTGCCAGATGTATTTTTGAATCGTCGTCCACAATCGAATCGATTCAGATAAGGGCTACAACCAGAAACCCCCTGTGCCTCGCGATTTATTTTAGATATCGAAAAAAATATTTTTTGTGATGAAGATCCGTAAATTAACTTTGAATTGACAAAATTCCGAAAGACGAAAAAATGTTGTCACATTCATTTGCAAAGGAAGGTAAATCTTTGCCAAATCAGCGATCTCTCTGATATGTTTAACTCCCGTTTAACAACCAAGGAGTATAGGGCTGCAGCCCGCAATATGGATCGTCACCGACGTCACTTCAGCATCAGGCCATATAGCGCCTGCCTTACTGGCATTTTTTGCCGCACCTTTTGTTTGTATTTTCTCGTTTCGCCTGCATTATTTCTGGCGCCGATTAGCTATTCCTTAAGCAGGAGCTTGTCATGGAATTCTTAATGGATCCCTCGATTTGGGCGGGGCTGCTCACGCTTGTCGTCCTTGAAATCGTGCTGGGTATCGATAACCTGGTTTTTATCGCCATCCTTGCCGATAAACTGCCGCCAAAACAACGTGATAAAGCGCGTTTGTTGGGGCTATCGCTGGCGTTGATTATGCGCCTGGGGCTGTTATCGCTTATTTCATGGATGGTCACGCTGACCAAACCACTATTTACCGTAATGGATTTTTCTTTCTCCGGGCGCGATCTGATTATGCTGTTCGGGGGGATATTCTTGCTGTTCAAAGCGACAACCGAGTTGCATGAGCGGCTGGAAAACCGCGATCATGATTCCGGTCACGGTAAAGGTTATGCCAGTTTCTGGGTGGTCGTCACACAGATAGTCATCCTTGACGCTGTCTTCTCGCTGGATGCGGTGATTACTGCAGTAGGGATGGTCAACCATCTGCCGGTAATGATGGCTGCGGTCGTGATTGCGATGGCGGTTATGTTGCTGGCATCGAAACCGCTGACTCGCTTCGTTAACCAGCATCCAACAGTTGTTGTGCTCTGTTTGAGCTTCCTGTTGATGATTGGTCTGAGCCTCGTAGCTGAAGGTTTTGGTTTCCATATTCCAAAAGGCTACTTGTATGCAGCAATTGGTTTCTCGATCATCATCGAAGTGTTTAACCAGATTGCGCGCCGTAACTTTATTCGCCATCAGTCGACCTTACCGCTGCGTGCGCGTACCGCCGACGCCATTCTGCGTTTGATGGGTGGGAAACGTCAGGCAAATATTCAGCACGATGCCGATAACCCGGTGGCAATTCCGGTTCCAGAAGGTGCCTTTGCCGAAGAAGAGCGTTATATGATTAACGGCGTACTGACTTTGGCGTCACGCTCTCTTCGCGGCATTATGACGCCACGCGGTGAAATCAGTTGGGTAGATGCTAACCTTGGCGTTGATGAAATCCGCCAGCAATTGCTCTCTTCACCGCACAGCCTGTTTCCGGTATGTCGTGGTGAACTGGATGAAATTATCGGTATCGTGCGTGCTAAAGAACTGCTGGTGGCGCTGGAAGTCGGTGTTGACGTGACGGCGATTGCTTCGGCTTCTCCGGCGATAATCGTTCCGGAAACCCTTGACCCTATTAACTTGTTGGGTGTGTTGCGACGTGCTCGCGGTAGTTTTGTTATCGTTACCAACGAATTTGGTGTGGTGCAAGGTCTTGTTACGCCGTTGGATGTACTGGAAGCCATTGCTGGTGAGTTCCCGGATGCAGATGAAACGCCGGAAATTGTTACCGATGGCGATGGCTGGTTGGTAAAAGGTGGTACAGACTTACATGCCTTACAGCAGGCGCTTGATGTTGAGCACCTTGCCGATGATGATGATATTGCGACGGTTGCAGGTTTGGTAATTTCTGCAAATGGTCACATTCCTCGCGCAGGAGATGTGATTGATGTTGGACCACTGCATATCACCATCGTAGAAGCCAATGATTATCGTGTTGATCTGGTTCGTATTGTTAAAGAGCAACCGCCGCACGATGAAGACGAATAACACTAACGCAATGGCATAACGGGCGTAACGTGTCTGTTATGCCGGGCGGGCGGCGGTTGGCTGCCCGCCAGCCATTTCGGGAAATCACGCAGCGGCATGGGTTGCGCGTATAAATACCCTTGTAAAATATGCACTCCATGACGGCGCAAATACTTCGCCTGTTCTTGCGTTTCCACACCTTCCGCCACCAGTTCAATATTCAGTCTCTGCCCCAGCGCTATGATGATATCGGTCACCGTCGAGTTAACTGCGTCTGAACCAATTGCCGCAGTGAAAGACTTATCGATCTTCAGGACGTCGGGGCGTAACGTTTCCAGCCATGAAAACGAACTGTTGCCAGTACCGAAATCATCGATCGCCAGCTTGACATTTTTTCGGTGTAGCTCACGTGCAATGCGGTAATCGACATCCAGCAAGGCATCGCGCTCGGTAATTTCGAGGATTAGCGGCTGAATCGGGTTAGCACTAAACCAGTAATGATTGAGATCTTTTAACAATGCGCCGCGGCGAAAATGGCTGGGGGCGACGTTAATGCCGATGTGGAACTGGTTGCTCATAGGAAAAACGTGGAGTTGACGGATGGTTTCCATCATCACATAACGGGTAAGCGGCACTATCAGGTGATGTTCTTCCGCAATGGGGATAAATACATCCGGCGAGATCCATCCCTGACGCGGGTTATTCCAGCGCAGCAATATCTCTACACCAATACATTGCTGCGAGCGTGCATTGAGCAGGGGCTGGCAAAATAACTCAAATTCGCGCTGCACCAGCCCGAGATTTATCTCGCGCGAAAAGCTCATTCTATGGGCCGTGGCCAACCATGCGATGTAACCTACCAGTAAACTCAACAGTACCGCTAGTGGAAACTGGCTGGGAAGATAGTGCAACGCTAGCGCCGTCGCACCAGGTCCACTAACGCTGATGATAAAAGGAAAATTCTGTGATGAAACCTGATAACGTTCATTGCCATTAAGTGGAGGTAAAGAATCAACCAGACCGTCATCATAGAGTAAATGGCGGTCGGCCACCGTCAGGCTGGCAGTTCTTATTTGCGGCAATTGCGGCTCCAGCAACATAGCCATCAACAGGTCGATGTTGATCATCTCCATCACGCCATCTCTGCCATTGCCTGGTAAAGGCGTCCACTGAATCAATACCGGGCTGTCTTTAATCAATACGCGGTCGGTAGTCAGGCGTAAAAGGGGCTGCGGAGCGGGTAAATCAGCCTGAATATCCTCAGCGGGGACATTGCGATAACCAAAAATGCTGGAACAATAAAGCGTGCCGTCTTGCACCAGGCCAATTGACCGTACAGTTTGCAGTTTTGCCGCCTGTTTGCGTAAGGGGAGATGGGCGACAGAGCAGGGGAGTCCAATCAGGGGAAGCAGTACGTTGTTACCTTCCTGAAGTGGAAGCAGGACTTTGTCTAATTCCTCGACGGCGTGATTGGCAAAGAGCACTACCCGCTGCTGATTTAAGTTCCGCTGTGAAATAAATCGCACGCTTAGTGTTGCCACAAATGTAAAGAGTGCACAAATCGTACAAACAATCATTCGATTACGGCGATAGGTTTTAATGATCCGTTGTGCTTTTTGCATGCGGGCCACCCGGTAAGCGTATGGCGACAAACGCCTGACGCAACAGTGGAAGTGTAGTGGGGAAAATTACAGCAGACGAGAAAGCGAGGATAAATTCGCCCATCCGTTGCAGATGGGCGAGGATAAAGTATTAGTCACACTGGACTTTTATCGCCAGACCACCGCGTGAGGTTTCGCGATATTTAGCGTTCATATCCTTTCCTGTTTCGTACATCGTTTCGATGACTTTATCCAGTGAGACGCGTGGTGCGCTGGTACGACGCAGAGCCATCCGCGCGGCGTTAATCGCCTTCACTGATGCAATGGCGTTACGTTCAATGCACGGAACCTGAACCTGACCAGCAACCGGATCGCAAGTCAGACCAAGGTTGTGTTCCATGCCAATTTCGGCCGCCACGCAAACCTGTTCAGGGCTACCGCCCAACAGTTCTGCAAGACCCGCCGCAGCCATTGAACAAGCAACGCCCACTTCGCCCTGGCAACCGACTTCCGCACCGGAAATAGACGCGTTCATTTTGTACAGTGCGCCAATCGCTCCGGCCGCCATAAAGTAGCGGGTATAAATATCAGGGCTGACCGATTCAATGAAGTGGTCATAGTATGCCAGCACTGCAGGAACGATGCCGCAGGCACCGTTAGTCGGTGCAGTTACCACACGCCCACCCGCTGCGTTTTCTTCGTTAACTGCCAGCGCAAACATGTTTACCCAGTCGATGACATTCATCGGATCGTTAGACAGTTTATCGCTGGAAACCAGCATACGGCGCAGGGCAGACGCACGACGAGGCACGCGCAACGGTCCAGGCAATACGCCTTCGGTATTCATGCCGCGATCAATACATGCCTGCATGGTTTGCCAGACATGGGCGAAATACTCGTCGATTTCTTTCTTACTGTGCAGCGCCAGTTCGTTCTGCATCGCCAGGCCGGAAAGGGAATAGCCGGTTTCATTACAGTAAGCCAGCAGTTCGGTTGCTGATTTAAACGGATAAGGCACGCTGACGTCGTTGGCAGCATCCTGTCCAAAATGTTCTTCATCGACGATGAAACCGCCGCCGATGGAATAATACGTTTTGCTGTAAACGACTTCATAGCCGTTATAAGCGTGGATCTGCATGCCGTTTTCATGCAGCGGCAGATTGCCATTATGAAAACGCATTCCGTTGTCACGAGGGAAATCGACTTCATGCCGACCCTGCGCCAGCAGCAGACGTTCGCGCTCTTCCACGTCGCGAATAAAACCGGGGATGCTGTCGATATCCACGGTGGCAGGTTCGTTACCTGCAAGACCCATAATAATAGCGATATCGGTATGGTGGCCTTTACCCGTTAATGACAGTGAGCCATAAACATCCACAGCGACACGGGTAACGCTATCCAGTAAGCCTTTTTCGACCAGGTCATCGACGAACTGTTTACCTGCCTTCATAGGCCCTACGGTATGGGAAGATGAGGGGCCAATCCCCACCTTAAACATGTCGAATAGACTAATCACGATAATACTCCTGACAAGGTGACTGGACTTCCAGTAACGAACTAATAACAGCGCATAGTGTAAGAGGGAACGCGGCGACAGGTTTAACTATTCACATGAATTAAACTAATCAAAAACCGCGATTTAACTAATATTGCGATGATTGTCTCAAGTAGTGTTTTGTAGATGTAAAGATAAGTATAGTCAGGGTTTCACACCAATTTGCAGCGCCAGTTCACGAATTATGCCTGCGGTCATTCCCCATACAAAATACTGTTCGTACCAGGAAAGCCATACCCGATGCGAATCGCCACGGCGGTAGATATCCAAAGGATGATACCGGCCCAAATGTAACGCCTGGGCGAGCGGCATTTCAAACACGGCGGAGACTTCATCTTCACTGGCGCGATACGGTAAATCTGGCGGGATAATGCCGACCACGGGAGTGACCTGGTAGCCCGTTACGCTATCGACAGGGGGCAGCACGCCGATAACCTCAACGGCTGAAGGCGGTATGGCGACCTCTTCTTCGGCTTCACGTAGCGCAGCGGCGATAACTGACGTGTCCGTGTCATCGACTGCGCCTCCAGGGAATGCGACTTGTCCAGCGTGTTTACGCAGATGAATGGAACGCTGAGTCAGCAACAAGCCCGGTTGCGGTCGGCGGACGATGGGGATTAACACGGCAGCCTGACGATGATTTAAGGTTTCCCGGTTAATTTGCGGACGCAATAGTTGAAATCGCGATAAAAAATCATCAAGCGTCAGGCCACGGTATTCCACGTCTTACTTCTCCAGTTGCTTCAGGATACGATTAACTTTATCAAAAGTTTCCTGATATTCCGCTTCTTCCTGGCTATCAGCAACGATGCCGCCACCAGCGGAACAGTAAATCTGCCCGTTAACCGCCGTCAGCGTGCGGATGGTGATGCTGGTATCCATATTGCCGCAGAAGCTTAAATAGCCAATGCTGCCGCACCAGGCGTTGCGTCGCTGCGGTTCCAGTTCATCAATAATCTCCATTGCCCGCACTTTCGGCGCGCCGGTGATTGAGCCGCCGGGAAAAGCAGCGCGCAGCAGATCGCTGGCATGCAACTGCTCTGGCAGGCGTGCCGTTATGGTGCTGACCAGATGATGTACAGCAGGGAAGGGTTCTACCACAAAAAGTTCAGGCACTTTTACTGAGCCAGGTACGGCAACACGGCCGATATCATTGCGCATTAAATCGACAATCATCAGGTTTTCGGCGCGATCTTTCGGTGAGTTCGCCAGTTTTGCTGCTTGTTGGCTATCTTCCTGAGGATCGGGCAGACGAGGGAGTGTGCCTTTAATCGGGCGGGTCTGGATCTCATCGGCATCACAAAGAATAAACCGTTCTGGCGAAAGGCTTAAAATCACACCTTGTTCCAGACGCAGGAAGGCACTAAACGGTGCGCGGTTTGCCTGATTAAGCTGCACGAATGCCTGCCATTCATCGCCAGAATAGGTCGCGTGAAAACGCTGGGCGAGATTTACCTGATAGCAATCGCCGCTGTGCAGATATTCCTGCACCTGGCGAAATTTTTCGCCGTACTGCTCGCGGGTCATATTGGATTGCCAGTCGGAAGTGAGCGTGAAATCTTCCTGCGGGGAGAATTGCTGGCTTTCCAGCCAGGCCCGACGGGCATTGACATCATTATGACTCAGCAAAGAAACTGTTTGACGCTGGTGGTCGACAACCAGCGCCCAGTCGTAGATACCCACTGCCATATCCGGCAGAACGATATCTTGTTCCGCAATTTCTGGCAGTGACTCAAAACGGCGGCCCAGATCGTAGCCAAACAACCCCAGCGCGCCGCCCTGAAATGGCAAATCTTCGTTATGCGCTGGGCGAATGTCTGCGCGATCCAGCACCTGCTGGAGCACCTGTAGCGGGTCATCAGTGGTCGTTGTGCGTTTTTCGCTTTCACTAACAACGGTTTCTTTACCGAAAGTGGTTAAAGTGCAAATTGGCTCAGCGACCACAATATCAAAGCGGCTATATGGATGTTCGGCGTAGCCGGAGTGCAATAACATCGCCCACGGCAGGTGGCTTAAGCGGGCAAAATAGAATTCAGCGGCGTCCTGACGCCAGGGTAAAGTAATCACAGCGGGAGATAACGTCTTCATCAGTCCTGACTCTACTGGCTATGTGCCGGGTAGCATGAAATAATTAGCGCCAACAATTTAGCAGGAGTTAACAATGTTTGCAGGTTTACCTTTACTCACCCATGAACAGCAGCAAAAAGCCGTTGAGCGTATTCAGGAACTAATGGCACAGGGGATGAGCAGCGGTCAGGCAATCGCGCTGGTGGCAGAAGAGCTGCGTGCTAACCATTCCGGCGAACGGATTGTGGCGCGTTTTGAGGATGAAGACGAGTAATACAAAATGATCCGTATCGATTTCGTCACGGATGACGTCCTGTATCTTGATACGGATAGCCTCATCGGCTGGGATTTTTCCGGCATGAACTTACATCGTGCCATTTTTGACGGTATATGCCTGGACGGCGCGCGGTTTAATGATGCGCATCTGCGTAATATCAGTTTTATCAACGCTTCCCTTATTGGGGCCGACCTCTCGTCCAGCGCACTGATGTGTGCCTGGTTAAATCACGCCGATCTGACGAATTGTAATTTTGCTCAGTCACGACCCATTGCTGCTGATTTTAGTCTTGCACGACTTTATGGGGCAGATTTTACCGACGCCGATTTAAGAGGCGCTAATTTTTCATCGACACATCTTCAGAATGTTTGTTTTAACGGGGCGCATTATGACAAACGAACTGTCTGGCCCGCAGAGTTTGATCCAAAGATTTACGGGGCTGTGTTGGTTGATTGAATTTGGCGGGGTTAATGATGGCAAGAAAAAGACGCTTTTATGTGGTCAACAAAAGCGTCCAGGTCAATTTTTGCTGATAGAGAATTAACTCATACCAGTGCTTTGAGTTCTTCCTGCATGTACGATGAAAAGTATTCTGGGTTTTTAATCACAATGCGTTCACCAGACTCCATTTTTTTTGCCCATCCTACCATTTTTTCCGTGAATCCTGGATTCCAGCCCTCTTGATCGGCTCGCGCAGTAATATCGGCGGAACTGGCGGGTACACCCAGGTCATGCAAATATTTAAATATTCCCTTCGCCGTACTTTCATTCATAGAACTTGGTGTTGGTGCTGATACATCCATGGCACCAATAAAATCCAGAGCTTTATCTATTACTGCAGGCATATTCTTTTCCTTAAAATTAACCATGTGAACAATAAGGCTATATATGACCTTAAATTGCGTCCAATATCAAAGGGATTATAACGATATCTCATTAGTTAACCTATTGACATTCAGGTATTTTAAAGGTAGCAGGTCATAGCCGGTTATGTAGTGATGTACCGCAAATTAACTGCAAATAGAAACGCTTCAGCCCGAGTTTTCAAGCAAGAAAGAGAGCAGGAAGAAGTTCAGAGTAGGCTAATCAGGGAGTTAACATAATAATTTGATTTTGCTGATTAATATCAGTTTTGTATAAATAACACCGAATCAATAAAAATAAAGAATAAATGATCTGAAGGTGCATTACACATCTAAAACACTGGCCGTTTAATTCAAAATCGGCCAGTGTTTTAGATAAATTATTGTGAGGCTTTTGCAGAAATAGAATTCTTTTTCTGAAATTAAACCGCCGCGATAATCTTAATTTCAACCTTGTACTGCGGATTCATCAGGCCCGCTTGCACCGTGCAGCGCACCGGCGCGTGACCCGCGACAACCCAGGCATCCCATGCTTTATTCATTGCCGCAAAGTCGTTTTTATCGGCAAGGAAAATGGTGGCATCCAGAATGCTCGATTTATTGCTGCCCTGTTTTTCCAGCACGGCATCAATTTGTGCCAGCGTGTTGGCGGTTTGCTCAAAAGCATCAGCATCGAGGTTTTCTGGTACGCCAGTGTAGTAGAGCGTGTTGTTGTGGATCACCACATCAGACCAGCGGGCTTCAGCGTCGATACGAACGATAGTCATCATTATGTCCTCGTTAACTTTCCATTTTTGTGCTGCAAAGACTGCCACAATGTGAGGTCGCAGTCACCACTTCAACTGGCGAAAACCAACCGGGCCTGACATAATCCCTGTTCAAATCAACAGGGGGTAGTGTGACGGACGATTTTGCACCAGACGGTCAACTGGCGAAAGCGATACCAGGCTTTAAGCCTCGTGAACCACAGCGACAGATGGCAGTCGCTGTGACCCAGGCGATTGAAAAAAGCCAGCCGCTGGTGGTGGAAGCGGGAACCGGTACGGGTAAAACCTATGCCTACCTGGCACCTGCGCTGCGGGCGAAAAAGAAAGTCATTATCTCAACCGGCTCAAAAGCGTTGCAGGATCAGCTCTACAGCCGCGATTTGCCGACAGTAGCAAAGGCGCTGAAATTCACTGGCAACGTAGCATTGCTAAAAGGGCGCTCAAACTATCTCTGCCTCGAACGTCTCGAACAACAGGCGCTGGCGGGCGGCGATTTGCCAGTACAAACCTTAAGTGATGTGATCCTCCTGCGCTCCTGGTCAAATCAGACGGTAGATGGCGATATCAGCACCTGCGTTAGCGTGGCGGAAGATTCGCAGGCGTGGCCGTTGGTCACCAGCACCAACGATAATTGTCTCGGCAGCGATTGCCCGATGTATAAAGATTGCTTTGTGGTTAAAGCACGCAAAAAAGCGATGGACGCCGATGTGGTGGTGGTAAACCATCATCTGTTTCTGGCGGATATGGTGGTGAAAGAGAGCGGATTTGGCGAACTGATCCCAGAAGCAGACGTCATGATCTTCGACGAAGCCCACCAGCTACCGGACATTGCCAGCCAGTACTTTGGTCAGTCGCTCTCCAGTCGACAACTGCTTGATTTAGCGAAAGACATCACCATCGCCTATCGCACCGAATTAAAAGACACCCAGCAGTTACAAAAATGCGCCGACCGCCTTGCTCAGAGTGCACAGGATTTTCGTCTGCAACTCGGCGAGCCAGGTTATCGCGGTAATCTGCGCGAACTGTTAGCAAACCCGCAAATTCAGCGGGCGTTTTTACTGCTCGATGACACTCTTGAACTCTGTTATGACGTGGCGAAACTGTCACTAGGGCGTTCCGCCTTGCTGGATGCAGCATTTGAACGCGCCACCCTTTATCGCACGCGGCTTAAACGGCTGAAAGAGATCAACCAGCCGGGTTACAGCTACTGGTATGAATGCACCTCGCGCCATTTTACCCTGGCGCTGACGCCGTTAAGCGTGGCGGATAAATTCAAAGAATTAATGGCGCAAAAGCCCGGTAGCTGGATCTTTACCTCGGCAACGCTGTCGGTGAATGACGATCTGCATCATTTCACCTCGCGGCTAGGCATCGAACAGGCCGAGTCGTTGCTGTTGCCAAGTCCCTTTGACTACAGTCGCCAGGCGTTACTCTGTGTGCCGCGCAATCTGCCGCAAACCAATCAGCCGGGTTCCGCACGTCAACTGGCGGCAATGCTGCGACCGATCATCGAGGCTAACAACGGTCGTTGTTTTATGCTTTGTACCTCGCACGCCATGATGCGCGATCTGGCCGAGCAGTTCCGTGCTACCATGACGCTTCCCGTGTTGTTGCAGGGGGAAACCAGCAAAGGCCAACTGTTGCAGCAGTTTGTCAGTGCCGGTAACGCGCTTCTTGTGGCAACCAGCAGTTTCTGGGAAGGTGTGGACGTTCGTGGCGATACGTTGTCGCTGGTGATTATCGACAAGTTGCCGTTTACTTCGCCGGATGACCCGCTGTTAAAAGCGCGAATGGAAGATTGCCGTTTGCGCGGTGGCGATCCGTTCGATGAAGTGCAACTGCCAGATGCCGTCATTACTCTCAAACAGGGAGTAGGGCGACTGATTCGCGACGCCGACGATCGCGGCGTGCTGGTGATTTGCGATAATCGGCTGGTGATGCGCCCTTATGGCGCCACTTTCCTTGCCAGCCTGCCGCCCGCGCCGCGTACCCGTGATATTGCCCGTGCAGTTCGCTTTCTGGCGATACCATCCTCCGGGTAATTTGTGATGGAGTATGGTATAATGCGCGCCTTTTTATTGATCTAAGCACGAAGACCCATGCGAATTCTGGCTATCGATACTGCGACAGAGGCCTGCTCTGTCGCCCTGTGGAACGACGGTACTGTCAATGCTCATTTCGAGCTTTGCCCTCGTGAACATACTCAACGAATCTTACCGATGGTGCAGGATATCCTGACCACCAGCGGGACCTCCCTGACTGACATAAATGCGCTGGCTTACGGACGCGGCCCCGGCAGTTTTACCGGCGTGCGCATCGGTATTGGTATTGCGCAAGGGCTTGCACTTGGCGCGGAACTACCGATGATTGGCGTCTCCACGCTAATGACAATGGCGCAAGGGGCATGGCGCAAAACTGGCGCAACCCGCGTACTGGCAGCTATTGATGCACGAATGGGCGAAGTTTACTGGGCCGAATACCAGCGTGATGAAAACGGTATCTGGCATGGTGAAGACACCGAAGCCGTACTGAAACCTGAATTAGCCCATGAGCGGATGCTGCAGCTTTCTGGTGAATGGGTGACCGTGGGTACAGGCTGGCAAGCCTGGCCAGATCTCGGTAAAGAGAGCGGGCTGGTTTTGCGCGACGGAGAAGTTTTACTGCCCGCTGCAGAAGATATGCTGCCGATTGCTTGTCAGATGTTTGCCGAGGGTAAAACGGTGGCGGTGGAACATGCCGAACCGGTTTATTTACGTAACAACGTCGCATGGAAGAAACTTCCAGGCAAAGAATGAATCTTAAGAGTATGCCCTGAGAAAAAAGGAGTCGCATCATGGCGGTTCAAAACAACGTTATCAAAGGCATACTGGCAGGTACGTTTGCGCTAATACTAAGCGGTTGTGTCACTGTGCCGGACGCCATTAAAGGCAGTAGCCCAACCCCACAACAAGACTTAGTTCGGGTGATGAGTGCGCCGCAGCTGTACGTTGGTCAGGAAGCGCGATTTGGCGGTAAAGTGGTTGCGGTGCAAAACCAGCAAGGGAAAACCCGCCTGGAAATTGCCACTGTACCACTCGATAGCGGAGCAAGGCCGACGCTGGGAGAACCGTCGCGTGGGCGCATTTATGCCGATGTGAATGGTTTTCTTGATCCGGTCGATTTCCGTGGGCAGCTGGTGACAGTTGTCGGGCCAATCACCGGTACGGTTGACGGAAAAATCGGCAACACGCCATATAAATTTATGGTAATGCAGGCAACGGGTTACAAACGTTGGCATTTAACCCAGCAGGTGATTATGCCGCCACAGCCGATTGATCCCTGGTTTTATGGTGGGCGAGGCTGGCCCTATGGTTACGGCGGCTGGGGCTGGTATAATCCTGGTCCCGCAAGAGTACAAACAGTTGTAACTGAATAATTGCTTGTTTTTAAAGAAAAAGAAACAGCGGCTGGTCCGCTGTTTCTGCATTCTTACGGTAAAGATAAAAATAAATAGTGACGCGCTTCGCAACCTTTTCCTTGGGTAATTATCAAGCTGGTAAGATGAGTTAATATTATGTTAACAACATGTTTATCACTTGGGGTTGCGATGACGACGAACACGCATTTTAGAGGTGAAGAATTGAAGAAGGTTTGGCTTAACCGTTATCCCGCGGACGTTCCGACGGAGATCAACCCTGACCGTTATCAATCTCTGGTAGATATGTTTGAGCAGTCGGTCGCGCGTTACGCCGATCAGCCCGCGTTTATGAATATGGGGGAGGTAATGACCTTCCGCAAGCTGGAAGAACGCAGTCGCGCGTTTGCCGCTTATTTGCAACAAGGGCTGGGGCTTAAAAAGGGCGATCGCGTTGCACTGATGATGCCTAACTTATTGCAGTATCCGGTGGCGCTGTTTGGTATTTTGCGTGCCGGGATGATCGTCGTAAACGTCAACCCGTTGTATACCCCGCGCGAGCTCGAGCATCAGCTCAATGACAGCGGCGCATCGGCGATTGTCATTGTGTCCAACTTTGCTCACACGCTGGAAAAAGTGGTCGATAAAACCGCAGTTCAGCACGTTATCCTGACCCGTATGGGCGATCAGCTTTCCACAGCGAAAGGCACACTGGTTAACTTCGTTGTTAAATACATCAAACGTCTGGTGCCGAAATATCATCTGCCAGATGCCATTTCATTTCGTAGCGCCCTGCACAACGGCTACCGTATGCAGTATGTCAAACCTGAACTGGTGCCAGAAGATTTAGCCTTCCTGCAATACACTGGCGGCACCACAGGTGTGGCGAAAGGCGCGATGCTGACTCACCGCAATATGCTGGCGAACCTGGAACAAGTTAACGCTACGTATGGGCCGCTGCTGCATCCGGGCAAAGAGCTGGTGGTGACGGCGCTGCCGCTGTATCACATTTTTGCACTGACCATTAACTGCCTGCTGTTTATCGAACTGGGTGGGCAGAACCTGCTTATCACTAACCCGCGGGATATTCCGGGGCTGGTCAAAGAGCTGGCGAAATATCCGTTTACCGCTATCACCGGCGTAAACACCTTGTTCAACGCGTTGCTGAACAATAAAGAGTTTCAACAACTGGATTTCTCCAGTCTGCACCTTTCTGCAGGCGGTGGGATGCCTGTTCAGCAAGTGGTGGCAGAACGCTGGGTGAAACTGACCGGACAGTATCTGCTGGAAGGTTATGGCCTGACCGAATGTGCGCCGCTGGTCAGCGTGAACCCCTATGATATTGATTATCATAGCGGTAGCATTGGTTTGCCGGTGCCGTCGACGGAAGCCAAACTGGTGGATGACGACGATAATGAAGTACCGCCAGGTCAGCCAGGTGAACTTTGCGTCAGAGGTCCACAGGTGATGCTGGGCTATTGGCAGCGTCCGGATGCTACCGATGAAATCATCAAAAATGGCTGGTTACACACCGGCGACATCGCGGTAATGGATGAAGAAGGATTCCTGCGCATTGTTGATCGTAAAAAAGACATGATTCTGGTTTCCGGTTTTAACGTCTATCCCAACGAGATTGAAGATGTCGTCATGCAGCATCCTGGCGTACAGGAAGTCGCGGCTGTTGGCGTACCTTCCGGCTCCAGTGGTGAAGCGGTGAAAATCTTCGTAGTGAAAAAAGATCCATCGCTTACCGAAGAGTCACTGGTGACCTTTTGCCGCCGTCAGCTCACGGGCTACAAAGTACCGAAGCTGGTGGAGTTTCGTGATGAGTTACCGAAATCTAACGTCGGAAAAATTTTGCGACGAGAATTACGTGACGAAGCGCGCGGCAAAGTGGACAATAAAGCCTGAGCGTTAAGTCAGTCGTCATACGCCGGTTAATCCGGCGTTTTTTTTGACGCCCACTAAAGAGATTACAATTTGAATTACCAAATGATTACCACGGACGATGCGCTGGCTTCTTTGTGTGAAGCTGTCCGTGCCTTTCCGGCAATAGCCCTGGATACTGAATTTGTTCGTACGCGCACTTATTACCCGCAACTGGGACTGATTCAACTTTTTGATGGCGAGCATCTGGCGCTAATCGATCCGCTCGGGATCACTGACTGGTCACCGCTAAGGGCAATCTTGCGCGATCCGTCCATCACCAAATTTCTCCATGCGGGCAGTGAGGATCTGGAAGTGTTCCTCAATGTCTTTGGCGAGTTACCACAACCCCTGATTGACACGCAAATTCTGGCAGCTTTCTGCGGACGCCCGATGTCGTGGGGATTTGCCTCCATGGTGGAAGAGTATACCGGCGTTACGCTGGACAAGAGCGAATCGCGCACCGACTGGTTGGCCAGACCGCTAACCGAACGTCAGTGCGAATACGCGGCAGCGGACGTCTGGTATCTGTTACCGATCACCGCCAAGCTTATGGTAGAAACGGAGGCCTCCGGCTGGCTACCAGCGGCGCTGGATGAATGTCGCCTGATGCAAATGCGTCGTCAGGAAGTCGTTGCGCCGGAAGATGCCTGGCGTGATATCACCAATGCCTGGCAATTACGCACACGCCAACTGGCCTGTCTGCAACTGTTAGCCGACTGGCGACTGCGCAAGGCGCGAGAGCGCGATCTGGCGGTGAACTTTGTCGTGCGTGAAGAGCATTTGTGGTCGGTAGCACGTTATATGCCGGGAAGTCTTGGCGAACTGGATAGCCTGGGCTTATCCGGTAGCGAAATCCGCTTCCACGGTAAAACGCTGCTGGCTCTGGTGGAAAAAGCCCAGGCATTGCCGGAAGAGGCGTTACCGCAGCCGATGCTTAACCTGATGGACATGCCTGGTTATCGCAAAGCGTTTAAAGCGATTAAGTCGCTGATTACTGACGTGAGCGAAACGCACAAGATCAGCGTCGAATTGCTGGCGTCGCGTCGGCAAATCAACCAACTGCTGAACTGGCACTGGAAACTGAAACCGCAGAACAATTTACCGGAGCTGATTTCTGGCTGGCGTGGTGAATTGATGGCGGAAGCATTACACAATTTATTGCAGGAATATCCGCAGTAAAACCTTCCTGAGCCGGACAGGGCGCGGCCAGCGCCGCATCCGGCTTCAGACAAACTATAAATCTAACACCAGGCGTTTACCCTTCGCGCGCGAACAACAGATCAACATACTCTGCTGGCTGGCGCGTTCTTCATCGCTAAAATACTGGTCGCGATGGTCAGCTTCACCTTCCAGAATTGCCGTTTCGCAGGTCCCGCATACTCCTTCGCGACATAAACATTCCACTTTTGCCGCTTTATTATTTTCAATAACCTGCAAAATGGTCATCTCTTTCGGCACCACAAACTCTTTACCGGAACGGGCGAGCACCAGGGTAAATGCATCGCCGGTTTTGTCTTCAATAGCAAACTGCTCAAAGTGCAGCGTATCGGCGGCGATGTTCAGACGCGCGGCTTCGCTTTTTACCGCTTTATTCAGTACCTCGGGACCACAGGTATAAACGTGTGTACCTGGTTCGATATCCGCCAATAGCCGCGCTAATTCCAGCCGCGTTCCGGTCGATGAGTGATGAAAATGGATTTTATCCGTCTGCGGATGTTGGACTAGCTCATCACGAAATGCGCAACTTTCTGGATTTCGCGTGCAGTAATGTAGCTGCCAGTCGACGTCGCTGTGTTGCAACTCTGCCATGTGCGACAGGAAAGGGGTGATACCAATGCCGCCCGCGATAAACAGATGCTTTCTGGCCGAGGGAATTAGCGCAAACAGGTTATTAGGCGTCGAAATCGTTAACCGATCGCCCACTTTTACCTGCTGATGCAAAAAGCGGGAACCGCCGCGCGAGTTTTCTTCCAGTCGAACGGCAATCTGATAATGAGTTGTATCGAGAGGCGAACTCAGCAGTGAATACGCATTGCTGTACTGGTTATCACCATCGCTCATCTGCACAATGACGTGACTTCCTCCAGTAAACGCAGGTAATGGTTTGCCATCGGTTGCCACCAGCGTGAAGCGTTTCACCTGTTCGGTAAGGGGTTCAACCTGGCTCACCTGTACTTCAAACATTTGATAGTCTGACATTGCTGTACTCCATCAAAAATCAGCCCGGCGACGGAATAGACCGCCGCCGATGTCATTAGTCCTTAAACACCTGCGCCAGCAGATTATGGAAATGGGCGATACCGTGTTCGGAAATCCCGCTACCGCTACTGTCGGCCATGATGCGCCCCTGACCACGATAGCCACGCGATTTCAGCCCTTTTTGTACGCTTTCAACCAGACGTAAATCTTCCGGACGGAACACATCGCGATACCACTCAATCAGCGATTTTTGCTCGTCAGTTAACTCTTCATTGGTGAAGTAGATATCATAGTTTTGCAGGGTGGTTTCAGAATCCACAGGGAATTCATAAATGACCGTCATCATCCCTTTGATCGGGGTGACGTTCAGCATCGTGCACGGCCACAGCCAGAAACCGTGGAATGCCGCATCCGTACCCTCTTCAAATTTAAACGACTGTTCGGACGGTTTGGCAAAGCCGTATTGCAGCGTCCAGTTGCCGTGCATGGTGTGCCAGTAACGGTCGACCTGAACGGAGTCGGAGAAACCAGGATGCGCCGGACCACAGTGATAGCACTCAAGATAGTTATCGACAATGTTCTTCCAGTTGGCAGGCGTGCGGGTGGTAAAGCGGGCTGCCAGTTTCAGGTCGTGGACTTCCGGGCAGGCTTCCAGCACTTTTGCCCCCAGACCAGGTAACTGATCTTCCACGCTGGTAGCGTTAGGGTCCATGTTGATGAAGACGAATCCGGCATATTCTTCCAGACGCACCGGAACCAGTTGCGCTTTGTCGCTATCGAAATTGGCGACGTTTTCACAGTTACGTGCGTGAGCCAGGTTGCCATCGAGTTTGAATGCCCAGGCGTGATACGGGCAGGTAATCACATTTTTCGCTTTCCCTTCACCGCTCAACAACTGATGACCACGGTGCGGACACACGTTATAGAACGCGCGCAAAACCTTATCACGACCGCGTACCAGAACAATGCTTTCGCCAATGATCTCTCGCGTCACGTAATCATTCGCATTCGCCAGTTCGCTACTGTGGGCGACGCAAATCCAGCTTTTAGCAAAGACGTTCTCTTTTTCGTGCTCAAAGGCGTTCTGATCGGTATAGAAACGCGCCGGAATAGTCCATGCTTCTTGCGGGTTGGCGCAAAAATTTTCAGGTAGTACTAAGTCAGGGCTTAGATTGCTCATAGGGATACCTTTATCGTTAGGATGATGGCGTTCAGTTGTCGCCTTTGAATACCGTTCCTGGCGGGATCAGCGGATTTTTTTCCGATGCTTCTACCGGTGTCTGCGGGAGATAATCTTCAACTTGATGGGCCGGGATATCGGCGTAATCCTGCTTCAGCCAGCGAATAAATCCACCGACTTTCACCAGTAAAATGACGAGGAAGGGCAGGGCTGTTAGTACCACAGTGGTTTTCATGGTTTCCAGCGATGCACCAGTAAATAAGATAGACAGTGGAATCAGGGTGATCACCACGCACCAGAACAAGCGCAGACCACGGTCAGGGTCGTCACCTTCCTGGAGATTTCGCGTACTGGTCGCCGCCATAGTGTAGGCAACAGCATCCATATGCGAGGCAAGGAAAATAATCATCACGCCCAGGTATGCGGCGAGGAATAATTTACCGGCTGGCAATGACATCAGGACTTGTTGAACGGCAGTTTCACCGCCCAGAGTTTCCAGCACTTGCGGGACGTTGATCACGCCATTGATAAACTGATGAATAGCATAGCTTTCCATTACACCGAAGAAGAACCAGCAGCCGACGGTGCTTCCGAGGATCAAGCCCCAGATAACCTCTTTGATCTTACGACCACGTGATACGCGGGTGACAAACATTGCCACGCCGGGCGTGTAAGAGATCCACCACAGCCAGTAGAAAACGGTCCAGTTGCGGGTAAATGAACCATCGCCAAGCGGATCGGTAAATAAGCTCATTTGCAGGAAGTTTTGCGTGGTCAGGCCGATGGCATTGATGATGCTGTTGGTAATAAATTCGGTTGGACCGACAATCAGGACCAGCAATGGCAGCAGGAACGCGCCCCAGCCAACCATTTTGCTCAGACGTTGCAAACCGTTGTTGATACCAATCCATGAACTTAGGCAAAAAATGCCGCCGGAAAGCAGGATAACAAAAGCCTGCACGGTGAAGTTATCTGGTAAACCGGTCAGCGCGGAAAGCCCACGGGTAAAGGTTGCTGCGGTTACAACAAGGGAAATGGTCAGTGCGCCGACAGTGGCGATCAGGAACATCAAATCGACCAGTTTTCCCCACGGGCCTTGCGGACGAACGCCGGTAATGGCGGCAATAATGCCGGAAAGACTCAGCCCCTTGTTTTTCCGAACATGAAAGTGATAAGCCATGATTAATGAGGCCAGCGTATAAGTTGCCCACGCGCTGATTCCCCAGTGGAAGAAGGAGTAGGGAACGCTAAATTCGAGGGCCTGTTGTGAACGCGGTGCGATATTTAAACCAGGCGTTTGATAATAATAGGCCCACTCAGCAACCCCCCAATAAAGCGTAGAAGAACCTAAACCGGCACAAATAAACATAAACAGCCAGGAGAGTGTACTGTATTCCGGTTTACCTTCGCCGAGGCGAATATTACCGTATTTGCTGGTGGCTAAATAAATCACCAGTCCCATTGCCAGCAAAACCAATACCTGTACGGCGGAACCTAATGTACGCGTAACAAAAGTGTATATTGCGTTGGCCGCGTCGGCCGATTGTTGTGGGAAAAGGCTTAATGCAGCTGCGATGAAAAGAATGGCCACCAGGCTGATGCTAATCAGCGGCACATCTTTTTTCTTAACGTTGCTCATCATGAGTCATCTCCTGGGCATAAAAGCCCGTCGCTGGCTTTTGCCAGTTGTAATTATGTGCAGGGTAATGAGTTGTATGTTGTATTTAACAGATTGATTATTTGCATGTTACATAAATTAAACAATTAAGAATACGGAAAGCCATAAAACACGAAACGGAAACAATGAAAGGTGAAATGACGCAGGTTATTTACTGCAAAGAACGAATAAAAAAACCGCGTCAGTGACGCGGTTCAAATAAACTGGTTTGACCTTAACGCAAAATGATTTTGCAAATCGCCTCGGCAACCTGTGACGTGGTGGCATTGCCTTTCATATCCGGTGTTTTCGGCCCGTGAGCAATCACTTCTTCAATCGCAGCCAGAATGCCATTGTGCGCTTGCTGGAAACGCTCATCGCCATTGCCGAGAAAATCGAGCATCATTGCCCCGGCCCAAATCGTGGCGATAGGGTTAGCGATATTTTTACCGTAGATATCCGGCGCGGAACCGTGGACTGGCTCGAAGAGCGACGGAAACGTACGTTCCGGATTCAGGTTGGCGGAAGGGGCAATACCGATTGTGCCGGTGCAGGCTGGACCAAGATCGGAAAGGATATCGCCAAACAAATTGGATGCCACCACCACATCAAAACGTTCTGGTTGCATCACAAAGCGCGCGCAGAGAATATCAATATGCTGCTTGTCCCAGCGGATCGCCGGGTAATTTTCTGCCATTGCTTCCACGCGCTCATCCCAGTACGGCATGCTGATGGCTAAACCGTTCGATTTAGTGGCAGAAGTTAGCGTCTTGCGTGGGCGGCTTTGCGCAAGTTCGAAGGCATAACGCAAAATGCGATCGACACCACGGCGGGTAAATACCGACTCCTGGATGACAACTTCATGCTCCGTTCCTTCGTTTAGTCGTCCGCCCAGAGACGAGTATTCGCCTTCGGTGTTCTCGCGCACTACGTAAAAATCGATGTCGCCAGGCTGTTTCCCCGCCAGTGGACAAGGTACGCCAGGAAAGAGGCGGACCGGACGCAGGTTAACGTATTGGTCAAACTCACGGCGAAATTTCAGCAGCGATCCCCATAACGAAATATGGTCCGGAACGGTATCCGGCCAGCCGACGGCACCAAAGTAAATAGCGTCGAAACTGCTTAGTTGTTCATGCCAGTCGTCCGGCATCATTTTGCCGTGATGGCTGTAATATTCACAGCTTGCCCACTCCATCTGCTCAAAACTTAAGGCGAAGCCCCAGCGTTCAGCGGCAGCCTGTAACACACGAATCCCTTCAGGAAGGACTTCTTTGCCGATTCCATCCCCGGGTATTGCAGCGATCCGAAACGTTTTCATCATTGGGTTCTCACTTCCTGACCATCAAAATTGACAATACTCTCATCCTATAATTGACTGAAAAGGAATTAATCCCCGCAACTGGTGAAACATAAAACACGAATCATGAATAATTTACCGCTGCTGAACGATTTGCGCGTCTTTATGCTGGTGGCTCGCCGGGCTGGTTTTGCCGCCGTGGCGGAAGAACTGGGCGTTTCACCGGCGTTCGTCAGCAAGCGCATCGCCTTGCTGGAGCAAACGCTAAACGTGGTGTTGTTACACCGCACCACCCGCCGCGTCACCATTACCGAAGAAGGAGAGCGGATTTATGAATGGGCGCAGCGGATTTTGCAGGATGTCGGTCAGATGATGGACGAACTTTCTGACGTGCGTCAGGTGCCACAGGGGATGCTGCGTATTATCAGCAGCTTTGGTTTTGGACGACAGGTGGTGGCTCCGGCGTTATCAGCGCTGGCGAAGGCGTATCCGCAACTGGAATTACGTTTTGATGTGGAAGACCGGCTGGTCGATTTGGTCAATGAAGGTGTCGATCTCGATATTCGCATTGGCGATGACATCGCCCCTAATTTAATCGCCCGCAAACTGGCGACCAATTACCGCATTCTCTGCGCGTCGCCGGAATTTATTGCGCAACATGGCGCGCCGAAACATTTAACCGATCTTTCTGCATTGCCGTGCCTGGTCATTAAAGAGCGCGATCATCCTTTTGGTGTCTGGCAATTACGCAATAAAGAAGGCCACCATGCGATTAAAGTCACCGGCCCACTGTCGTCTAATCATGGAGAAATTGTCCATCAGTGGTGTCTCGATGGGCAGGGGATTGCTCTGCGTTCCTGGTGGGATGTTAGCGAAAACATTGCTAGTGGTCATTTAGTGCAAGTGCTACCGGAATATTACCAGCCAGCGAACGTCTGGGCCGTTTATGTTTCAAGGCTGGCGACGTCAGCGAAAGTGCGGATAACGGTAGAATTTTTACGCCAGTATTTTGCCGAGCACTACCCGAATTTTTCACTGGAGCATGCCTGATTAATGATTCAATTATCGGGTTATTATCAGGTTAAAACCTGATTTTCTCCTTTCTAACCCACTACAGATTGGTTAGCATATTCACCTTTAATCGCGCATTTCCCAAAGAAAATTAAAGAGGTTAACGTGTTCGCTGAATATGGGGTTCTGAATTACTGGACCTATCTGGTTGGGGCCATTTTTATCGTGCTGGTGCCTGGGCCGAATACCCTGTTTGTGCTTAAAAATAGCGTCAGCAGTGGAGTGAAAGGTGGTTATCTTGCAGCCTGCGGCGTATTTATTGGTGATGCGGTATTAATGTTTCTGGCGTGGGCAGGTGTGGCAACGTTGATTAAGACCACACCGATATTATTCAACATCGTACGTTATCTTGGTGCGTTTTATTTGCTCTATCTTGGGGGCAAAATTCTTTATGCCACCCTGAAGGGCAACAATAGCGAAGCCAAATCGGATGAACCGCAATATGGTGCTATTTTCAAGCGTGCCTTAATATTGAGCCTGACCAACCCGAAAGCTATTTTATTCTATGTATCATTTTTCGTGCAATTTATCGACGTTAATGCGCCACATACGGGTATTTCGTTCTTTATCCTGGCGATGACACTTGAGATAGTCAGCTTCTGTTATTTGAGCTTCCTGATTATTTCCGGCGCCTTTGTCACGCAGTACATTCGCACTAAAAAGAAACTGGCAAAACTAGGCAACTCTCTGATTGGTTTGATGTTTGTCGGTTTTGCCGCACGACTGGCGACGCTGCAATCCTAATTCTCTCCGCCCGCGTTTCCGCGGGCTTCCCTCCTGAACGCTACTGCGATTGGACGCTGATACGGTGCTAAAAAGTAACCAATAAATGGTATTTAAAATGCAAATTATCAGGCGTACTCTGAAACGGCTGGAATAAACGGTTTTCAGCGCATTTACCGAAGGAGGGGGAAGGATGCTACAAATCCCACAGAATTATATTCACACACGCTCAACGCCTTTCTGGAGTAAACAAACCGCACCTGCCGGAATATTCGAACGTCATCTTGATAAAGGAACGCGTCCGGGGGTTTACCCTCGATTGTCTGTCATGCATGGGGCGGTCAAATATCTCGGCTATGCTGATGAACACAGCACAGAACCAGATCAGGTGATCCTTATCGAAGCGGGGCAATTTGCGGTGTTCCCGCCAGAAAAATGGCACAACATTGAAGCCATGACTGACGATACTTATTTCAACATCGACTTCTTCGTTGCTCCTGAAGTCCTGATGGAAGGCGCGAAACAACGGAAAGTCATTCATAGCGGGAAATGAATTATGGGCAAAGCAACGTATACCGTAACCGTCACCAATAACAGTAATGGTGTCTCTGTTGATTACGAAACAGAGACACCGATGACATTGCTGGTGCCAGAAGTGGCGGCGGAAGTGTTAAAAGATCTTGTTAACACGGTGCGCTCTTATGATACGGAAAACGAACATGATGTTTGTGGCTGGTAATTTAACCTGATAGAAAATGGCGCCGTTTTATGCGCCATTGCAAAAAAATATGCGTGATGCTCATCACAATTTTTACTTCTTTAATGTTGTGCTATGCTTTTTATTAGCGACTAACACGCTAATACAAAACAGATAAGGAAGGATAAAATGGGCATTTTGTCATGGATTATTTTTGGGCTTATTGCTGGTATTCTGGCGAAGTGGATTATGCCAGGTAAAGATGGTGGTGGATTCTTCATGACTATCCTGTTAGGGATTGTCGGCGCCGTGGTCGGCGGATGGATCAGTACACTGTTTGGTTTTGGTAAAGTCGATGGCTTTAACTTTGGCAGCTTCGTGGTTGCGGTGATCGGTGCACTTGTCGTGCTGTTTATCTACAGAAAAGTCAAAAGCTAACGCTGAAATAAAACAAAGGCTGCGTATACGCAGCCTTTGCTATTTTTACAGATGCAGTGTTACCACCATCCTAGCTCGGTACCAAGGACGACAATAATCGCAACACCCATCATAATAATCGTTGTTTTTTTCATCTTTATGCTCCCGGGGCAGCATAGCCGCCAATAAAAAACCACGCTAAAAATACGACTGCCGTAATAAAGATTACGACAGGGAAAATAATACCGATTCGCATGTTATCACCAATCAAAAGGATGTGAATACGCCTCAGGAATCCAGAGCTGAATGCGCGACAAAAGGTTTTTTCTCTTTGTGTTTTTTCTCCTGGTACATTGCGATATCGGCGGCATGCAGGGCGCTGTCGGCATCGGTTGTTTCAGGATCCACTTCAATAATGCCAAGGCTGGCGCCAGGATAAAACAAGTCAACATCACCTAAGTGATATTCACCGCGTATTTGCTGCTGAATACGCTCACGCAATGACTGGATATCGGCATTTTCATCGGCCAGCGAAACGACCAAAAATTCATCACCGCCGAGACGACCTATGATCTCGCTATTCTGATGTAGTGTGTTAAGGCGCTGGCCAACCTGAATAAGAAACAGATCGCCGCTATTATGACCAAAACGGTCATTGATTAATTTGAAGTTATCCAGATCGATAAAGGCAATAATTGCTTTACGCTTCAAATGCCGTGCGAGAGAAAACAGTGTCGTCAGATTATCAAAAATTGCCCTTCGATTCGGCAGCCCCGTCAAAGAGTCAGTATAGGATTGTGCGATCAACGCCGCATTCGCTTCACGCAATTGCTCAACCAGCGCCTCTTTTTGGATGTATTGTGTAATAAGCCCGGCGAATAGCTGCAAAACTTGCTCCGCGCGTTCGCTCCACGGGCGTTTCTCGCTGCTGGCGGCGCAAAGCGTGCCGTAAAATGAGCCATCCGGTAAGTGAATTGGCGTGCTCAGAAATGTCGTGATCCCAAGATTGCGTGCCGCAATGCAGTCACCCCAACGGTCAGGGACTTCATCGCTGAAAAAACAGTTCTCATCAATTGCGCGTTTGCATAATGAATGATCCCAGGAAACGGTAAAATTTTCCGGGATGTGCATTTTTTGGCTATTACGGGCATACAAAATGTGTTGCAGGCGCGCGTCAATATCCACTTTTGTCAGATACGTCGACTCCATGTCGGTAACCATTTCTAACATCTCCAGAAGTTGCCGGACCAGACTTTCCAGAGACTGTTCTGAGGCGAGTGACTGCGAGACGCGAGCAATGATCTGATCTGACACGAAAGAACTCCAGTAGGTGGTGGGTAAAATGCTGAATATTTAATCTTTGCAGGCATGATAAAACATCATCAACGAAGATGAAACCAGACGTAATATATTTTGAGTGAATGTAAAAGAAATAGTGCTGCAAAACATAACGATACCGCGATACTCTAAAGTGTATATAAACGAGAGGGATCACTATATGAAAGTTATCCGTTTTGCTCTGCCTTGCCTGTTAGCCCTGGCGGGGTGTTCAACCGCTTCTCAACCGGATGCGCCTAAACCGCCACATGTTGGAATGGCTAACCCCGCATCGGTCTACTGCCAGCAAAAGGGAGGTACGCTTATTCCGGTACAAACAGCGCAAGGGGTCAGCAACAATTGCAAATTACCGGGCGGTGAAACGATTGATGAATGGGCATTATGGCGGAGGGATCATCCGGCTGATAGAAAATAACAACCGGATGCCGGGCTAGAATCACAAATTGCGTAGCCAATCGGCCAGCACCAGAGCATGGTTTTGCGTGGTATTTTTGGCCGAATAGAGTAGGGTTAGTGTCTGCTGGCGGGCAATATCCGCCAGTCGTTTCCCTTCTTTCTCATGTTGCGCCAGTTCTGCAAGATATTGCTTGCGAAAGGTTTCAAAATCGATCACTTCGCCGTGAAAGGATTTGCGTAGTTCCGTTGAAGGCGTGATGGTTTTGTTCCATTCATCAAGAGCTAAATCTGTTTTCTTGATACCACGCGGCCAGAGACGATCGACCAGTATGCGATAACCATCGCTTTGTTCAGCCGGATCATAGACGCGCTTACACTGAATATTCATCGTGTTTGTTCTCCCTTTCACGCAACATTGTCAGGCCACTATAGCACTTTGTTTTTATGGTTATGGCGGCTGCGGCAAAAACTACTGCTTACCAATAATCAGCGAAACCAGGCCAGCCGCAATAAGCGGGCCGACGGGCACACCGCGAAAAAGCGCTACGCCTAAAACCGTACCCATCAGCAAACCGGCTACCAGTTGTGGCTGACTACCCATTAACGTGACGCCGCGTCCGCCAAGCCAGGAAACAATCACGCCTACGGCAATCGCGACTAATGATTTCCAGTTCAGAAACGAGTGAACAAGTGTTGATGGTGGCAGCGTCCCGCTGGCGATTGGCGCCATAACACCGATGGTGAGAATAATTATCCCGATACTCAACCCTTGTTTTTCAATCCAGGGGAAAAAGGTGCTCAAGGGTGTGACGCGGACAATGATCAACACCAGAATTGAAACGGCGACAGTGGTGTTGTGGCTGACAAAGCCCAGCGCAGCTAATCCGAGGAGGATTAACAAAGTGACATCAAACATTGTGGTTTCCTTGCCAAAAAATAATTACCCCCGTACTTTACGCTTGCTGAGGGCAGGAATCAGACATTAATTACACTTTTTGTATAAAAAATAGGGAGAATTGTCATCAAACTGCCATTTGCGTACGCTAACAATAACGTGAAAACAGTCATCTCCAGGGGTAAAACCATGAACGATCAAATGTTCATTGAGACACTGATTATCACGTCATCGTTTTTTGCCATTGCGGTTGTACTGGTACTGTCAGTTTTACTACTTGAACGGACAGCCTAGTTATGCAGTACGGCGGAAATGGATCAGCTCTGGTTGCGCAATGCGTAAATAATCTGCGGTGTTAAGAATAACTGATTTATCCAGCATGCCCGCGTTGAAGGCAATTTCATCGAATCGTTCGAAGAGTAGTGGGTCGGCGACCAGTTTGAGCTTGGGGTGGAAGCTGAAAGGTGGGATGGCGCCAAAAACGCAGCCCGTGAGTTCATCGACCTCCGCCGGGCTGGCAAGCGAGGCGCGTAACCCGCCAATGTGGCTGGCGAGTTGGCTCAGATCGGCCTGTTGATCAGCAGGAAGTATCGCTAATACATGTTGATTAACGCCATTACCTTTGACTTTACACACCAGCGCCTTGGCGCCCTGACCCAAAGCGGTGCCGCGAATTTCTGACACCGCTTCACATTTGCCCACCGCTTCGTGGGTGACGATGCGGAAGTTAGCACCTTCTTGTGATAATAAAGCGATTAAGCGCTGATGCGTCACGCTTCCTTTAGCCATTTCAGTCATTTCACGCTCCTGGGATTATAACTAAACAACCACAGAAGATTATCATGAACTGCTGTTTTTGTTCTGTTTATTGATATACAGACGCTCATCGGAAGCTTTATAAGCATCATGTATCGTATCGTTTTCTTTCATCGCGTAAATGCCGGAAGAGAAGCCGATCTCTTTCTGCGGCGCGATATGTTGCAGGCGTTTTTCGATACGTTCAGGCAATTGCGCAGCAATTTGTGGCGTCGAATCGACCAGGATGATGCAAAATTCATCACCGCCGAGACGGATAGCATAATCGCTTTTACGAATCGACTGTTTAATCGCCTGTGCCAATAAAGTAATCGCTAAATCACCTTCCTGATGGCCCTGGGTGTCGTTAATTTGCTTTAACTTGTCCATGTCAATAGCAATAAACATGACTGCAGAACCTGCCTGAACCAGGCGCTGCAAGCGTTGCTGCAACTCAGGAGTCAATATCTTGCGGTTATACAACCCGGTCATCGCATCGCTAATATTTTCGCGAGTCACGTTTTGGTACAAGCGGAAGTGCATGCGCACCATATTCAGTAATATCAATGCCGTCAGCAGCCAGAAGACAACGCTTTTCCATGAAGATGTAATAAAGTAAAGAATATCAATGGATAATGTGACGCGAATTCCGCCAGGTAAGTCATGGACGTAACTGACATACTGAAACAGATTGTCTTCACTCTGGTTGATAATAATGTCCCGACCCGAATCTAGATCGGTAAGCGTAACATTGAGAAAACGCCAGAGGAGAGGGCGGTCATGAGTGTAAAAGATATTCCGCAGGTTGTTTTTATTGATATCCAGCAGCACTATCCCTTTAAGTTGACCAGAGAGATAAACCGGCGTCAGCAGGCTCATTACATTCTGTTTAGTACGCTGATCCTGGTAAATGCTCGATAATACGGTGCGACCGGTAAACACTTTTTCAATGTCTTTACGGTCAATGCCAATGCTTCCTGATTGCAAAAACGACCAGTTATTCATGGCGAAGTATTCAACATTGACCGGTTCATAAAAATAGACATAGCGGTCATTGAGATCGAGATAATAGTGAAATTTCTCTTCGGCCATCCCAAGACCGGAACCATATTCATCTTGATGGCGATTGCCCTCCACCGCTTGATCAAATGCGGGTAATAGCGCGGCCGCTTCCACAATAGTGTCACAGTCATCGGATGCGCTCTGTAATGTCCCGCGTAAGCCTGGATAAGTATGGGCTGTCAGGTTTAATCCATGTGTATTATTGGCTGACTCAAAAGCCTCGCAGATGGCTTGTCGCTCTTCTGGCGACACATCTGGCTGTTTTGCAGCAAGTGCGCGCATGACATGTGCGGCAATACTCTGATTTTGATACTTATCGTAGAGAAAGGAGGAATCCGCTTTCTGGACGATAAAGCGCAAATAGGCGCTCATCGCTCTGTCGCTGGCGACAAGTTCAAAAATAAGGAAGGAAGATGTCAGCACGATGACACTTGCGGCGATAAAATGCCGGAGCATTCTATGGTGCAATTTCATGATAAATGGCACTCCTTCGGTTAGTGAAATGAGAAAACCAGTTAAAGTTCGATTGCGGCCTGGCACAGGGGCGCTAATTATACTCATCTCTGTGCCGTTGGGGAGGAGAAATTTAGTGGTATCAGATATTAATTGTATGCAAAAGCCACGCAAAAAGCATGGCTGTGAATATTTTTGCACTTAAAGACGATGAATAATCACTTTGTTGCCCCCCTCGTTTTTCGCTTCACGTAATGCTTTATCTGCTTCTGTCATGACAAGCGAAAGATTGTGCGTATCTCCGGTGGAAAAAACACTGCCGATACTGATAGTCATTGGTTCAGGAACATCATACCTGTTACTAAAGCCGGTCAGGAGTTCGACATTTTTACGTATACGTTCAGCAATGATTTTTGCCTGGGCAGCATTGAGTTCGGTAAATAGCAGTCCAAATACTTCCCCCTCAAGACGGGCTAAAATGTCATCGGGGCGGATACTTTGCTGGATAATATCGACAATTGAAACCAGCACTTTATCGCCCACATGATGCCCCCATTGGTCATTGATGCGTTTGAACTGGTTAATATCTACCAGCATGATACAAAAATCCTTCACAACAGGTTGCGACAATAATGACTCTACGCTGTTGAAAAAGTAACGGCGATTATAAATATTGGTCAACACATCATGAACCGCCAGTTTGCTGGAGAGTTGCAGTTCCTGAAAAATGTTATAAATCAGAAAAGCCACAACAAACAGTTTGCTGGAAACTTCAATGCCACGACTGATGTACCAGATGGTGTAATTGTATTCATCCAGAGTCAGCAGAAGTAAGTTACAGCAGAGCGATGCCAGGCATAATAATGCCATTGACGGCCAAAGTTCGCTTGCTAAGCGTGTGCGCATGATAATAAAGAACAGTAAACATGCCCACAGACAAACCAAAATTTTTGTGTAGTTAATTCCCCAGCTCGCAGAATGGCGATCCGGACAGTAATCTACGACATATAAGGAATAGTCAGGATTATAACTGCTCAGGTTGTGTGCCAGTAAGGGAAACAACATGAAAGGTATGAGCGCCAACAACAGGATGCAGGTTTTTTTCTTGTTATTCGTAAGAATACTGTTTCGGCCATAACAAAAGAGAGCTAACGCTGTTAAGCAAATGAAACTTAGCTGGCGAAACAGATATAATATGGAAACATCATTTGATTTAGTCTGAATCAGTGCGCTGTCACTGATAGGTTTATGAATAATAACAATGGTTTCAATTAAATAGAAAATACCACTTAAAAATGCAAGGCTTAAAATGAGTGTTGGAAATATTTCACGGTTAGTGAAATATTTCATTAGCATGAAAAGAAAAATGACGGTGTTAAGGAAAAACAAAGCCACAACAACCATCAAGTAATTCATCTGAGGGATGAGTTTTACATTGGTGTTTTCGTTATATAAGGTGGTGATACAAAATAAAATCAGTGTCAGCAGCAAACTGAAAATAAAAAAGCTTTGTGCTTTTAGTTTTTGTGTACACATAGAAATCATAAAAAAGAGAGCAATGTGAGTGCTGGATTTTATTGATGCTCGAGATATATGGTTTTGACCAGGATCAATTTTCACCGTTAATAAAAAATAATTAAAGAATAACCCCGGAAAAATACGTGTTAACCGAATCATTTTACCGAATGATTGTTTTCTGGAACTAAATTGTGTAAAGGTGGCGCTGCCATATTTAAAGCAATTGTAAGCTAACGTATGTAATAAATTGAATAATTTACAGTAAGCTAAAAATCAGCCAGGGTATAATGACCTGGCTGATAGTACTAGTCTTTAGCAGTTGCGTTTTGCTTATGAAACAGTTCACGAAATACCGGATAAATATCATCCTGATCGCGGATATGCTGCATCGCAAAGTTTTCGAAAGTAGATTGCAGATGCTCATATTCTCGCCACAATGTCTGATGAGCTCGACGGGTAATTTCGATATAGCTGTAATAACGAACAACCGGCAGTAATTTCTTCGCCAGAATCTCATGGCAAAGCGGAGAATCATCAGCCCAGTTGTCGCCGTCCGATGCTTGCGCAGCATAGATATTCCACTGCGCCGGGTTATAACGCTCTTTTACCACATCATCCATCAGTTTCAGCGCGCTGGAAACAATGGTGCCGCCCGTTTCCTGTGAGTAGAAAAACTCATGTTCATCAACTTCTTTTGCCTGGGTATGATGGCGAATGTAAACGACTTCCACGTTCTTGTATGTTCTGCTCAGGAACAGATACAGAAGTATGTAAAAACGTTTGGCCATATCTTTGGTGGATTGATCCATCGAGCCAGAAACGTCCATCAGGCAGAACATTACTGCCTGGCTGGAGGGGTCGGGTCGTTTCTCGTAATTTTTGTAGCGTAAATCGAAAGTGTCGATGAAAGGAACACGTTCAATTTTAGCTCGCAGTTCGGCAATTTCTTTGCGCAAGCGTTCCTCTTCCAGCAGTTGCGCAGGTTCAGTGTTGCTGATTATCGCTAAATCTTCTTCCAGAGCGTGCAGCTCCCGCCGCTTGCCCGCGGTCATCGCGGTACGTCGCGCCAGTGAATTTTGCAATGAACGTACCACGCTAATGTTGGCCGGAACGCCATTAGCGGTATAACCCGCACGATGCGTTTTAAATTCGGTCAACTGGCGTTGCTGGTTTTGTTTCAGATTTGGTAAGGCCAAATCTTCAAACAGCAGATCGAGATACTCATCTTTCGAAATCTGAAAGACGAATTCATCCTGACCTTCACCGTCCTGGCTGGCCTGGCCCTGACCGCTACCAGAACCGCCGCCGCCCCCTTGAGGCCGCTCAATACGGTCGTTCTGTACAAAATGGTCGTTGCCCGGATGAACGCGATGGCGCAAGCCGCCACGCCCCTGATGAAACATTGGTTCGCTGATATCTTCCGTTGGAATGGAAACGGACTCGCCGCTGTCGACATCGGTCACCGAACGCTTATTAATGGCCTCGGAGATCGACTGTTTAATTTGCGCTTTATAACGGCGTAAAAAACGCTGGCGATTCACCATGCTTTTATTTTTGCCGTTCAGACGCCGGTCAATAAACCAGGTCATATGCCCCCCGTACTGCATTTGCCAACTGTATGCTACGCCTGTGTTGCAGCCTGTCTGGCCCACGGTTCGCTGTCGTTGTAGGCCCGGTGCATGCGCACCGGGCCGTTGTTGTTAAGACGATTTACGTACGCGCAAATACCATTCGCACAGTAAACGCACCTGTTTACGGGTGTAGCCTTTTTCCATCATACGGTCGACAAAATCGTCGTGTTTCTTCTGCTCGTCGGTTGAGGTTTTGGCGTTGAACGAAATGACCGGCAACAACTCTTCGGTATTGGAGAACATTTTCTTCTCAATGACCGTGCGCAGTTTTTCGTAACTGGTCCAGTTCGGATTGCGTCCGCTATTATTCGCTCTGGCACGCAGTACAAAGTTGACGATCTCGTTACGGAAATCTTTAGGATTACTGATCCCCGCCGGTTTTTCGATTTTCTCCAGCTCGGCGTTCAACGACTCGCGATCAAACAGCTGACCAGTATCCGGGTCGCGATACTCCTGGTCCTGAATCCAGAAATCTGCATAAGTGACATAACGGTCGAAAATGTTCTGCCCATATTCAGAATAGGATTCAAGGTAGGCTGTCTGGATCTCTTTGCCGATAAACTCGGCATATTTCGGGATCAGATAACCTTTCAGGAACTCCAGGTAGCGTTCGGCCTGCTCTTGCGGGAATTGCTCGCGTTCAATTTGCTGTTCAAGAACGTAGAACAGATGAACCGGGTTAGCCGCCACTTCCACGTGATCGAAGTTGAACACGCGCGAGAGGATCTTAAACGCGAAACGCGTAGACAGACCGTTCATCCCTTCATCGACGCCCGCGTAATCACGATATTCCTGATATGACTTGGCTTTCGGATCGGTATCTTTCAGGCTTTCGCCATCATAAACGCGCATCTTCGAATAAATGCTGGAGTTTTCTGGCTCTTTCAGGCGCGAAAGAATTGAAAAACGTGACAATGTTTCCAGCGTGCCAGGTGCGCATGGCGCGTGAGTCAATTCACTATGATTAAGTAATTTCTCGTAGATTTTGATCTCTTCGGAAATACGTAAGCAATATGGCACCTTCACGATATAGACACGGTCCAGGAAGGCTTCGTTGTTTTTATTGTTACGGAAAGTCACCCATTCAGATTCGTTTGAGTGCGCGAGAATAATCCCGTTGAACGGCAGGGCTGAGATACCTTCCGTCCCGTTGTAGTTGCCTTCCTGGGTTGCGGTCAACAGCGGATGCAGCACTTTAATCGGTGCTTTGAACATCTCCACAAATTCCATGATCCCCTGATTGGCACGGCACAGCGCACCGGAATAGCCGTAGGCATCCGGATCGTTCTGGGCGTGGTGTTCGAGTTTACGAATATCCACTTTCCCCACCAGCGCGGAAATATCCTGGTTGTTCTCATCGCCCGGTTCCGTTTTGGCAATGGCAATCTGTTGCAGAATAGACGGCCACACTTTGACCACGCGGAATTTAGTGATGTCGCCCCCAAATTCATGCAGGCGTTTTGCCGCCCACGGCGACATAATAGTGCCAAGGTAGCGACGTGGAATGCCGTACTCTTTTTCAAGGATCTGCGCATCTTCTTGTGGATTGAACAGACAGAACGGATGATCGTTAACCGGGCTTCGCTCACCGTTGGCGCTCAATACATAAATAGGCACGCGTTGCATTAATGATTTCAGTCGTTCAGCAAGTGACGACTTACCCCCACCCACAGGACCCAGCAGATACAGGATTTGTTTCTTCTCTTCCAGCCCCTGAGCCGCGTGTTTCAGATAAGAGACAATCTGTTCAATCGCGTCTTCCATGCCGTAAAATTCTTCAAATGCCGGATAACGTGCGATGACCCGGTTAGAAAAGAGTCGAGAAAGTCTGGGCTCCTGGGCTGTATCGACCATGACAGGCTCACCAATAGCCATCAATAGCCGCTCTGCCGCGTTGGCATAAGCACTGCGATCTTGCCGACAAATGGTAAGAAACTCCTGCAGTGTGAACTCTTCGTCCTTGGCAGCTTCATATCGCTGGCGATAGTGATCGAATATATTCATGGTATGCCGTCCTTTCGTTTTTTAGCACAGGTTAAGAGCCGTTCATATGAATAGTAGAGGCTCCCGGAAGAGGTAAACTGAACGACGTCTCTTGCTAAAACACAGCAACTCTCATGCCATCCTGCCGACTGTGAGAACAACGTGCCCGGTGATACACCTTCAAAATTAAGCGTAGATGGCAATTGGAAAACTTGCCTGCACGGCTTTCTGAATTTCAATGGCATATCAACAACTCATCCATAAAAATTGCATAACTAATGTAAAGAATAATGCCGCCATTAACGCAGAATTCATTCAGCTGTAAGCGCCGCGTCATCAGCGTCAGGAAAATTAAACAGTTACCTTTTGAAATGAAAACGCAAAAAGTTTGGGTTTCGTTGTATTGACGGGTAAACTTTGTCGCCCGCTAAACATTTGTTTAAGGAATGATTAATTGTGACCAAACTCAAACTTCTGGCACTTGGAGTGCTTATCGCAACGTCTGCAGGCGTAGCACACGCTGAAGGTAATTTTTCCCTGGGCGCAGGCGTAGGTGTCGTTGAACACCCTTATAAAGATTACGATACCGATGTTTACCCAGTACCGGTAATCAACTATGAAGGCGATAACTTCTGGTTCCGTGGCTTAGGCGGTGGTTACTACCTGTGGAATGACGCGACGGATAAACTTTCGGTTACCGCTTACTGGTCGCCGCTCTACTTCAAAGCCAAAGACAGTGGCGATCACCAAATGCGTCACCTGGATGACCGTAAGAGCACTATGATGGCTGGTCTGTCTTACGCTCACTTTACCCAGTATGGTTACCTGCGTACCACTCTGGCTGGTGACACCCTGGATAACAGCAACGGCATTGTCTGGGATACTGCCTGGTTATATCGTTACACTAATGGTGGTCTGACTCTGACTCCAGGTATTGGTGTACAGTGGAGCAGCGAAAACCAGAACGAGTACTACTATGGCGTATCGCGTAAAGAGTCCGCTCGCAGCGGTCTGCGTGGCTATAACCCGAATGACAGCTGGAGCCCGTATCTGGAGCTGAGCGCCAGCTACAACTTCCTCGGCGACTGGAACGTTTACGGCACCGCGCGCTATACCCGCCTGTCTGACGAAGTTACCGACAGCCCGATGGTTGATAAATCCTGGACTGGTCTGATTTCTGCCGGGATCACCTACAAATTCTGATAATGCACCTTTCCAGGACATTTTGTGCATAAAAACAGGGCGTAATGCCCTGTTTTGCATTACGGTGGTGCAAAAACTGGGAGGAAGCGATGCAACAGAAAACGATTCAATTTAGTGGTGATGTCTCACTGCCAGCCGTAGGGCAGGGAACATGGTATATGGGCGAAGAGGTCAGCCAGCGTAAAACCGAAGTTGATGCACTGCGTGCGGGCATTGATCTTGGTTTAACTCTCATTGATACCGCCGAAATGTATGCCGATGGCGGTGCCGAAAAGGTGGTTGGTGAAGCATTATCCGGCCTGCGTGATAAGGTTTTCCTCGTTTCCAAAGTCTATCCGTGGAATGCCGGCGGGCAAAAAGCCATTAACGCTTGCGAAGCCAGTTTACGTCGTCTCAATACCGATTATCTCGATCTCTACTTATTGCACTGGTCTGGCAGTTTCGCTTTTGAAGAGACTGTTGCGGCAATGGAAAAACTGATCGCCCAGGGCAAAATTCGTCGCTGGGGCGTTTCTAATCTTGATTATGCCGACATGCAGGAACTCTGGCAGGTGCCAGGGGGAAATCAGTGCGCTACCAATCAGGTGCTTTATCATCTCGGTTCGCGCGGTATTGAATATGATCTGCTACCCTGGTGTCAGCAACAACATATGCCAGTGATGGCATACAGTCCGTTGGCGCAGGCCGGGCGCTTACGTAATGGCTTGCTAAAAAACGCAGTGGTCAACGAAATTGCTCATGCTCACAATGTCACTGCGGCGCAAGTTCTGCTGGCGTGGGTGATCAGCCATCAGGGCGTGATGGCTATTCCGAAAGCGGCAACTGTCGCACATGTCCAACAAAATGCGGCAGTGTTGGAATTGACGCTTTCAGGGGAAGAGTTGACGATGCTGGACAAAGCGTACCCCGCACCAAAAGGAAAAACTGCGCTGGATATGGTGTGATTTGCTGCAAGGCCGGATGCATGCATCCGGCACAGTAACTAACGCAAATTAACGTTTGGCAACGCGAATGGATTGCGCCAGATGCGAAGGTTTCTCTTTGGTGACTTTTTGAGTTTCTGAGGCGTAAGCTGTTTCTACACAAACAAATGTTTTGTAGCCATCATCCGGCATATCGCCCATGCTGACTGAAAGCGCCGGTCCAGGGTTCCAGCCAACGACGTTCAGATGATGCTGGTGGCCTACGGTGATAATACGATTTAACGCCGCGTCATTAATAACACTGCAATCCTGGGCATTCAGATACACGCGGTCGGTACGATCCGGGAAAGTCTGGACCCCGTCAGTTAGTGCACCTTCTTTTGCATCATTCACTTTATCAATGTAGCGATCGCCCAGACCACTGACGCTCACCCCGGCAATATCGCCAACATTAAAGTAGGTATGCAGGGCAGAGGTGGTTTCAAATTCGCCATGTGATTCAAGATCGATTTCACAGGTTTTACCAACGCGGAAATGCGCTAATAGCGTAAAGTCGTGTGGCCAGTATTTTTTCGTCTCTTCGCTTTGTGTCAGTTCGAAAGTCAGCGCCACGCCATTGGCATCTTCACTATGTGATTTCAGCGTCCACGGCAGATTACGGGCAAAACCGTGAGCAGGTAGACCTTGTTGTGCTGCCGGACCAAACCACGGCCAGCAAACCGGCACGCCGCCGCGAATGGCGACACCATTTTTAAACGGGGTATTGTTGCTCAACCACAGAACTTCTTCCTCACCCGCAGGTTTCCACGAGAGAAGATGAGCGCCCTGTAATGCAAAAGAGGCTTTTACCTGGGGATGATCGACCACAATAAGGTCCAGTTCATCCAGTTTACGACGGGAGAGGACAGGGGTAATTTGTTCGATGACCGGAAGGGCAAAAATTTTCTTAATCATGACGCAGTCCTTTAACTTCATTTCATCAGGTAAAAAAAAGAGCGACCGAAGTCGCTCTTTATAGATCACAGTGTCATCTCAACTTATTTGGAGATGTGAGCGATCAGGTCCAGAACTTTGTTGGAGTAACCGGTTTCGTTGTCGTACCAGGATACCAGTTTCACGAAGTTGTCGTTCAGAGCGATACCAGCTTTAGCATCGAATACGGAAGTGCAAACTTCGCCGTTGAAATCGGTAGATACTACGTCATCTTCGGTGTAGCCCAGAACGCCTTTCATTTCGCCTTCAGCAGCAGCTTTAACGGCAGCTTTGATCTGCTCGTAAGTTGCAGCTTTTTCCAGACGAACGGTCAGGTCAACTACGGATACGTTCGGGGTCGGAACGCGGAACGCCATACCAGTCAGTTTGCCATTCAGTTCTGGCAGTACTTTACCTACAGCTTTAGCAGCACCGGTAGAGGACGGGATGATGTTCTGAGAAGCGCCACGGCCGCCGCGCCAGTCTTTGTGAGACGGGCCGTCAACGGTTTTCTGAGTAGCGGTGGTAGCGTGAACGGTGGTCATCAGACCTTCGATGATGCCGAAGTTATCGTTGATAACTTTAGCCAGCGGAGCCAGGCAGTTGGTGGTGCAGGAAGCGTTGGAAACGATGTCCTGGCCAGCATATTTGTCGAAGTTAGCGCCTTTAACGAACATCGGAGTGTTGTCTTTAGACGGACCAGTCATAACCACTTTTTTCGCACCAGCGGTGATGTGTTTACGAGCAGTTTCGTCAGTCAGGAACAGACCTGTTGCTTCAGCGACAACGTCAACACCAACTTCGTCCCATTTCAGGTTAGCCGGATCACGTTCAGCGGTAACACGGATTTTTTTACCGTTAACGATCAGATGACCGTCTTTCACTTCAACGGTGCCGTCGAAACGACCGTGAGTGGAGTCATATTTCAGCATGTATGCCATGTAATCAGCGTCTAACAGGTCGTTGATTGCAACGATCTCGATGTCAGAACGTTTCTGAGCAGCACGGAAAACAATGCGACCGATACGGCCAAAACCGTTGATACCTACTTTGATAGTCATATATTCCACCAGCTATTTGTTAGTGAATAAAAGGTTGCCTGTAAAATTACAAAAACCTTACGCAGCGTCAAGCGGAATCGTGTCAATCATTGCGACAAATCAATCCTCTGCCTAAGCATTACGCGACTGACTTGCCTCACTCTTCCTTTGTGCCTGAAACCACATGAGGGCGGCGCCGAGAATTTTAAAGGGCAATTATGATAAAAATGTGATTTTCATCACGATTTAGGCGCTGCCATTTCGCTGAGATCAAGTTTAGGACAAATTTTTGCCAGTTGGTGTTAATGTTTTGTTAGAATTGGTCGCGTAATGTGAGCGTTATTAAAGTGAGATGTGAGCAAATGGCTAACAAACCTTCGGCAGACGAACTGAAAAACAAATTGTCCGAGATGCAGTTTTACGTGACACAGAATCACGGGACGGAGCCGCCATTTACTGGCCGTTTACTGCACAATAAGCGTGACGGCGTTTACCATTGTTTGATCTGCGATGCCCCTCTGTTTCACTCCCAGTCTAAATATGATTCAGGTTGTGGCTGGCCGAGCTTCTACGAACCAGTGAGTGAAGAATCAATTCGTTATATCAAAGACTTGTCACATGGAATGCAGCGTATCGAGATTCGTTGCGGTAACTGTGATGCCCATCTGGGACATGTCTTTCCTGATGGCCCGCAGCCAACAGGCGAACGTTACTGTGTTAACTCAGCCTCTCTACGTTTCACTGATGGTGAAAATGGCGAAGAAACCAACGGCTGAAAAAACGATTCAGCAACTTATTCCACAGGAGCGGAAAAATCATGAATCTTGACGAAATGATCAACAGCATGACGCCTGAGGTTTATCAGCGTTTATCGACCGCTGTTGAACTGGGAAAATGGCCAGATGGCGTTGCGCTGACCGAACAACAAAAAGAGAACTGCCTGCAACTGGTCATGCTTTGGCAAGCCCGAAACAATACCGACGCGCAGCATATGACCATCGACACCAACGGTCTGATGGTGATGAAGAGCAAGCAGCAGCTGAAAGAAGATTTTGGTATTACGGCGAAGCCAATTGCTATGTTCAAGTGATGGAGTTATCCCCTTTACAGGTAATTAATAAAGGGGATTGTCTGAAATTAAGTGTCCCCCTCGTCGATTTCGTTTGTAGCTTTAAACCTTTGCGGATCTTCACGTCTGTATTAACACCCTACATTTTTCATTCCTGATTCCGTTCTTTTATTAAGCAGGGATCACTGCTTAATTTTCCTCTTTTGCGTTCCGCCTTCCATCAATCTGTAACCCATTCTCAGGTTTTCTGCGTATTTGTGATCTAAGTTGTAAAACGCAGATCATTATCTGTGTTTTAAAGATTTAATGTTGACCTCAAAAATTATGTGGGTAAGTATGATGGTCATCTAAGCAAAACAAAACACAGAGGATGACGCAATGAAAGCACTGGCTCGGTTTGGCAAGGCCTTTGGTGGCTATAAGATGGTTGATGTCCCACGGCCCGTTTGTGGCCCGGAAGATGTGGTGATTGAAATTAAAGCCGCAGCTATCTGTGGCGCAGACATGAAGCACTACAACGTCGATAGCGGTTCAGATGAATTTAACTCGATTCGTGGCCATGAGTTTGCAGGCCGAATTGCGCAGGTTGGTGAAAAAGTCAAAGACTGGAAAGTGGGGCAGCGCGTCGTATCTGATAATAGTGGTCATGTTTGCGGCGTTTGTCCTGCCTGTGAACAAGGTGATTTTCTGTGTTGTACAGAAAAAGTGAATCTTGGTCTGGATAACAATACCTGGGGCGGTGGCTTTTCCAAATATTGTCTGGTGCCTGGCGAAATCCTCAAAATTCATCGTCATGCGCTGTGGGAAATCCCTGATGGTGTTGATTATGAAGATGCTGCCGTACTGGATCCTATCTGTAATGCCTACAAATCCATCGCTCAGCAATCAAAATTCCTGCCAGGTCAGGATGTGGTCGTCATCGGCACCGGTCCTCTTGGGCTGTTCTCTGTGCAGATGGCACGGATCATGGGGGCGGTAAATATCGTTGTCGTTGGCCTGCAAGAAGATGTGGCAGTTCGCTTCCCTGTGGCAAAAGAGTTAGGTGCGACGGCGGTGGTAAATGGTTCTACTGAGGATGTCGTTGCGCGTTGCCAGCAAATTTGTGGCAAAGACAATCTTGGGCTGGTGATTGAATGCTCCGGAGCCAATATTGCGCTGAAACAAGCCATCGAAATGCTGCGCCCGAATGGGGAAGTGGTGCGTGTTGGCATGGGCTTCAAACCTCTCGATTTCTCCATTAATGACATTACGGCCTGGAACAAAAGCATCATTGGGCATATGGCCTATGACTCCACTTCCTGGCGCAATGCCATCCGCCTGTTGGCCAGTGGTGCTATCAACGTCAAACCGATGATTACGCATCGTATCGGCCTGTCCCAATGGCGCGAAGGATTTGATGCGATGGTCGATAAAACCGCAATCAAAGTGATTATGACTTACGACTTTGATGAATAACTACTCTCCTGAAGGAACGTTATCGCATGGAACAGATAACAAAACCGCATTGCGGCGCCCGGCTGGATCGTTTGCCGAATTGTCGCTGGCATTCATCAATGTTTGCCGTCGTCGCTTTTGGCTTGCTTGTCTGCTGGAGTAATGCTGTAGGCGGCTTGATTCTCGCGCAGTTAAAAGCGTTGGGCTGGACAGATAACTCCACCACCGCCACATTCTCGGCAATTACGACCGCCGGAATGTTTCTCGGTGCGCTGGTAGGCGGCATTATCGGAGACAAAACCGGACGCAGAAACGCATTTATCCTCTATGAGGCCATTCATATTGTCTCTATGGTCATTGGCGCTTTCTCGCCGAACATGGATTTCCTGATTGCCTGCCGTTTTGTGATGGGCGTCGGGCTGGGAGCTTTACTGGTTACACTCTTTGCTGGTTTCACCGAATACATGCCGGGTAGAAATCGGGGAACGTGGTCCAGTCGGGTTTCTTTTATTGGCAACTGGTCATATCCGCTCTGTTCATTGATTGCGATGGGACTTACACCGCTAATTAGTGCCGAGTGGAACTGGCGGGTACAACTGTTCATCCCCGCAATATTGTCGCTTATCGCTACGGCGCTGGCCTGGCGCTACTTTCCTGAATCACCGCGCTGGCTGGAATCGCGCGGACGGTATCAGGAAGCAGAACAAGTCATGCGGAACATTGAAGAAGGTGTCATTCGCCAGACGGGGAAACCCTTACCGCCAGTGGTTATTGCTGATGACGGTAAAGCGCCACAAGCGGTGCCTTATTCTGCTCTACTGACGGGCGTATTACTCAAACGCGTTATTTTAGGTTCCTGTGTCCTTATTGCCATGAACGTTGTGCAGTACACGTTAATCAACTGGTTGCCAACGATTTTCATGACCCAGGGAATTAATTTAAAAGACTCCATTGTCTTAAATACGATGAGTATGTTTGGCGCGCCGTTTGGCATTTTTATCGCCATGTTGGTGATGGATAAAATTCCGCGTAAAGCAATGGGTGTTGGGCTATTAATTCTGATTGCAGTGCTCGGATATATCTATTCACTGCAAACCAGTATGTTGCTCATAACATTGATTGGTTTCTTCCTGATTACTTTCGTCTATATGTACGTTTGCTATGCCTCGGCAGTGTACGTCCCTGAGATCTGGCCGACAGAGGCCAAATTACGTGGCTCCGGTCTGGCGAATGCGGTAGGGCGAATCAGTGGTATTGCCGCACCTTATGCCGTTGCAGTGTTACTCAGCAGCTATGGTGTTACAGGGGTATTTGTCCTGCTTGGTGCTGTTTCAATTATTGTTGCCATTGCTATTGCCACCATTGGAATAGAAACCAAGGGTGTCTCGGTTGAAAGTCTAAGTATTGAAGCTGTGACTAATAAATAATTTTTAGGGGAAGAAATGAAAAATTCAAAAGCAATATTACAAGTACCTGGCACCATGAAAATTATTGCTGCAGATATACCCGTACCCAAAGAAGATGAAGTGCTAATTAAAGTGGAGTATGTCGGTATTTGCGGTTCGGATGTGCATGGATTTGAATCAGGACCGTTTATTCCGCCAAAAGACCCAAATCAGGAAATTGGCCTGGGTCATGAATGTGCGGGGACGGTAGTTGCAGTGGGAAGCCGCGTGCGCAAATTTAAACCAGGGGATCGGGTAAATATCGAGCCTGGCGTTCCTTGTGGTCACTGTCGTTACTGCCTGGAAGGTAAATACAACATTTGTCCGGATGTCGATTTTATGGCGACGCAACCGAATTACCGTGGTGCATTAACGCACTATCTGTGTCATCCGGAGAGCTTTACTTACAAACTGCCCGACAACATGGACACGATGGAAGGGGCGCTGGTAGAACCTGCCGCAGTCGGGATGCATGCCGCGATACTGGCAGAGGTTAAACCAGGTAAGAAGATAATTATTCTGGGAGCGGGTTGTATTGGTTTGATGACGTTGCAAGCTTGCAAATGCATGGGAGCAACGGAAATTGCCGTCGTTGATGTGCTGGAAAAACGTCTGACAATGGCGGAACAACTCGGCGCGACAGTGGTTATTAACGGCGCAAAAGAAGACACTATTGCACGCTGCCAGCAATTTACCGAAGACATGGGCGCAGATATTGTTTTCGAAACAGCCGGTTCTGCGGTAACGGTAAAGCAGGCCCCTTATCTGGTGATGCGCGGTGGAAAAATTATGATTGTCGGCACTGTACCCGGCGATTCGGCAATCAATTTCCTCAAAATCAATCGTGAAGTCACCATCCAGACGGTATTCCGCTATGCCAATCGTTATCCGGTCACGATTGAAGCTATTTCATCAGGACGATTCGATGTGAAATCGATGGTAACGCATATTTACGATTACCAGGATGTGCAACAGGCATTTGAAGAGTCGGTTAACAACAAACGCGACATTATTAAAGGCGTTATTAAACTTAGCGATTAATTAATTCGGGAGAACGGAACATGCTAGCAGATATCAGATTTTGGGAAAATGATGCCACCAATAAACATTATGCTATTGCCCATTTTAATGTATGGAATGCCGAAATGTTAATGGGGGTTATCGATGCAGCAGAAGAAGCAAAATCACCGGTTATTATTTCTTTTGGTACGGGATTTGTCGGGAATACCTCATTCGAAGATTTCTCGCATATGATGGTATCAATGGCACAAAAAGCAACGGTGCCGGTAATTACCCACTGGGATCATGGAAGGAGTATGGAAATTATCCATAACGCCTGGACTCATGGAATGAACTCCTTAATGCGCGATGCATCTGCGTTTGATTTCGAAGAAAATATCCGTCTGACCAAAGAGGCCGTTGATTTCTTCCATCCGCTGGGTATTCCGGTAGAGGCGGAGTTAGGCCATGTGGGTAATGAAACGGTTTATGAAGAAGCACTGGCTGGCTATCACTATACTGACCCTGACCAGGCGGCGGAATTTGTTGAGCGCACTGGCTGTGACTCACTGGCAGTGGCTATCGGGAATCAGCATGGCGTTTATACCTCCGAGCCGCAATTGAACTTTGACGTTGTAAAACGTGTACGCGAAGCCGTTTCTGTTCCCCTGGTATTGCATGGAGCATCAGGGATCAGTGATGCTGATATTAAAACTGCGATTTCATTGGGTATAGCGAAAATCAATATTCATACTGAACTGTGCCAGGCCGCAATGGTAGCAGTGAAAGAAAATCAGGATCAGCCTTTCTTGCACCTCGAGCGAGAAGTCCGTAAAGCAGTTAAAGAAAGAGCATTAGAAAAAATCAAATTATTTGGTTCAGACGGCAAGGCGGAATGATGCAATGGACAATCTTGAAGTTATATGTATAGGTGGCGCTATCGTTGATATTCCATTACAGCCGGTCAGTAAAAAAATTTTTGACGTAGATTCTTATCCGCTTGAAAGAATAGCAATGACCACGGGAGGAGACGCAATCAATGAAGCAACGATTATTTCTCGCCTGGGGCATCGCACGGCATTAATGAGCCGCGTCGGCGAAGATGTCGCAGGGCAATTTATCCTGGAGCACTGTCGCAAAGAGAAAATTGATATTCAGAGTCTGAAGCAAGATGTGAATATTGATACATCTATTAATGTAGGTCTGGTTACAGCGGACGGCGAGCGAACATTTGTCACTAATCGCAACGGCAGTTTGTGGAAATTGAATATTAATGATGTCGACTTTGCGCGATTCTCTCAGGCAAAGTTATTATCGCTAGCCAGTATATTCAATAGCCCACTGTTAGATGGCAAAGCCTTAAAAGAAATTTTTACGCAAGCGAAAGCCCGGCAGATGATCATTTGTGCCGATATGATCAAGCCACGCCTGAATGAAACACTGGATGATATTCGCGAAGCTTTGGGTTTTGTCGATTATCTGTTTCCTAATTTTTCCGAGGCAAAATTACTCACCGGAAAAGAGACGTTGGACGAAATTGCTGACTGCTTTCTTGCGTGCGGCGTAAAAACGGTGGTGATTAAGACGGGTAAAGACGGCTGCTTTATCAAGCGTGGTGACATGACGATGAAGGTACCAGCGGTAGCGGGAATTACGGCCATCGACACCATTGGCGCGGGCGATAACTTTGCTTCAGGTTTTATTGCAGCACTGCTGGAAGGTAAAGAACTGCGTGAATGTGCGCGCTTTGCCAATGCAACGGCGGCTATATCGGTATTGAGTGTTGGTGCTACCACCGGCGTGAAAAACAGAAAGCTGGTCGAACAATTGCTGGAAGAATACGAAGGGTAATGAAGGCAAATGAGAATGATACCTTTAGGCACAACGGATATAACGGTTTCACGGATGGGGTTGGGGACATGGGCTATTGGCGGTGGTCCTGCATGGAATGGCGATCTCGATCGGCAAATTTGTATTGATACGATTATTGAAGCCCATCGTTGCGGCATTAACCTGATTGATACTGCGCCAGGATATAACTTTGGCAATAGTGAAGTTATTGTCGGTCAGGCGTTAAAACAATTGCCCCGCGAACAAATTGTTGTCGAAACGAAATGCGGTATTGTCTGGGAACGAGAAGGCAGTTTATTCAACAAAGTCGGCGATCGGCAGTTGTACAAAAACCTCTCTCCTGAATCTATCCGCGAAGAAGTCGATGCCAGCCTGCAACGTCTCGGCATTGACTACATCGATATCTATATGACGCACTGGCAGTCGGTGCCGCCTTATTTTACGCCGATTGCGGAAACTGTAGCAGTACTTAATGAACTGAAGGCTGAGGGGAAGATTCGTTCGATTGGTGCTGCAAATGTTGAAGCTGACCATATACGCGAATATCTGCAATATGGTGAGCTGGATATTATTCAGGCGAAATACAGCATTCTCGACCGGGCAATGGAAAACGAACTGCTGCCGCTATGTCGTGATAATGGCATTGTGGTTCAGGTCTATTCACCGTTAGAACAGGGGCTGCTGACAGGCACCATCACTCGTGATTATATTCCAGGCGGCGCGCGGGCAAATAAAGTTTGGTTCCAGCGTGAAAACATGCTCAAAGTGATTGATATGCTTGAACAGTGGCGGCCACTTTGTGCGCGTTATCAGTGCACAATTCCCACTCTGGCGCTGGCGTGGATATTAAAACAGAGTGATTTAATCTCCATTCTTAGTGGAGCAACTGCGCCGGAGCAGGTACGTGAAAATGTGGCTGCGCTGGCAATCAACTTATCAGATGCCGACACATTATTGATGAGGGAAATGGCAGAAGCCCTGGAGCGTTAAAGTAAAATACGGTTCACCTCTGTTTCTGTGTAATCGATGATTTAAATCTGTGATTCAGACAGGTTATTTTGAAAGTAAACATCGCTTATGCGATAATCGCGCTAACGTGATGTAAAAAGAGACAGGGGTGTAATCGTGGCGGCAAAAGACAGGATTCAGGCAATTAAACAGATGGTTGCCAACGATAAAAAAGTAACGGTTTCGAATTTGAGCTCGATTTTTCAGGTAACCGAAGAAACCATTCGCCGCGATCTCGAGAAGCTGGAAGATGAAGGTTTTTTGACCCGAACTTACGGGGGCGCAGTTCTGAACACAGCGATGCTGACGGAAAATATCCATTTCTATAAGCGAGCTTCGTCGTTTTATGAAGAGAAGCAGCTTATTGCTCGCAAGGCGCTGCCGTTTATCGACAATAAAACCACCATGGCGGCAGATTCCAGTAGTACCGTCATGGAACTGCTCAAACTGTTGCAGGACCGTAATGACCTGACATTACTAACCAACTCGGCGGAAGCCATTCATGTTCTGGCTCAGTCAGAAATTAAAGTTGTGTCAACCGGTGGGGAACTGAACAAAAACACGCTTTCCCTGCAAGGACGAATCACTAAAGAGATCATCAGTCGTTATCATGTCGATATTATGGTAATGAGTTGTAAAGGTCTTGATATTAACAGTGGCGCGCTGGACTCGAACGAAGCGGAAGCTGAGATCAAAAAGACAATGATCCGCCAGGCGACAGAAGTTGCGTTATTAGTCGATCACTCCAAGTTTGATCGCAAAGCTTTTGTCCAGTTAGCTGACTTTAGCCATATTAATTACATAATAACTGATAAATCACCGGGTGCAGAATGGGAAGAATTTTGCAAAGACAATAATATCCAGCTTGTGTGGTAATTTAAACACACGTTGTCAGTATTATTTGTTCCAGCGCCTGTGAAATAAAATGATGATAAAAATGCGGCAAGTGAGTTTGCCGCAATTGCTACCTTTTTAGCAAAATTCGAGGCACCAAATGGAACAATATGATCAAATTGGCGCAAGACTGGACCGCCTGCCTTTGGCCCGGTTTCATTATCGTATATTTGGCATAATCAGCTTTAGTCTGTTATTAACTGGTTTTTTAAGTTATTCAGGTAATGTTGTTTTAGCAAAGCTGGTAAGCAATGGATGGTCAAATAATTTCCTCAATGCTGCTTTTACGTCGGCATTAATGTTTGGTTATTTCATCGGTTCGCTTGCCGGTGGATTCATTGGTGATTACTGTGGACGGCGTCGGGCATTTCGCATAAATCTTCTTATTGTTGGTATCGCGGCGACAGGCGCTGCTTTCGTCCCTGATATGTACTGGCTAATCTTCTTTCGCTTCCTGATGGGGACAGGAATGGGGGCGCTGATTATGGTTGGCTATGCGTCGTTTACTGAATTTATTCCCGCTCTGGTTCGTGGAAAATGGTCCGCGCGACTCTCATTTGTCGGCAACTGGTCGCCCATGTTGTCAGCGGCGATTGGCGTTGTCGTTATCGCTTTCTTCAGTTGGCGCATAATGTTTCTGCTGGGCGGTGTTGGGATAATATTAGCATGGTTACTTTCTGGTAAATATTTTATTGAGTCGCCTCGTTGGCTGGCGGGTATTGGACAATTACCGGGAGCCGAAAGGCAACTTCGTGAAGTAGAGCAGCAAATCGAAAAAGAGAAGGGTATTCATCTACCACCACTTGCTTTGAGACAAAGCAAAAGTCAGAGTAATGAAATTAATGCTACTTTTTGGTTGCTATTTAAAGGCGAGATGTTGCGGCGCACGTTAGTCGCGATTACGGTTTTAATTGCGATGAACATTTCGCTTTATACTATCACCGTATGGATACCTACCATATTTGTTAACTCCGGTATTGATGTTGATAAGTCGATATTAATGACTGCTGTTATTATGATTGGCGCTCCGGTTGGAATATTTATTGCTGCATTAGTTATTGATCACTTTCCTCGCCGATTATTTGGCTCGTCTTTGCTTATAATTATTGCCGTGTTGGGGTATATATATTCTATACAAACTACAGAATGGGCCATTTTAGGTTATGGTCTGGTGATGATCTTCTTTCTTTATATGTATGTTTGTTTCGCGTCTGCGGTGTATATCCCGGAACTTTGGCCAACCCATTTACGCCTGCGCGGCTCGGGTTTTGTTAATGCCGTCGGGCGAATTGTTGCGGTCTTCACTCCCTATGGCGTTGCGGCATTATTAACACATTACGGGTCAATCACGGTCTTTATGGTGCTTGGTGTGATGTTAGTGCTGTGTGCGCTGGTCCTCTCCATTTTTGGCATCGAAACGCGGAAGGTATCGCTGGAACGAATTTCTGGTGTGAATTGAATCTTCGTTGATTGCGCCAATTGCCAGATGCAACGTTGACGTGTTTTATCTGGCCTACGATGTAATTAAGGAATTGTAGGCCATTGATATCTCTGACTAATATTATCCCTGCGTCTCTTCCCAGTCTGTCAGTGTGTACAATGTTGCCCCAGCAACAGACATCTCCATAAACGCGTGCGCACTGTCCTGTGGCTGGATATTCACACCGCGACAGCCATCGGTAATCACGTTCACGCGATAACCTAATTGCAACGCGTCCAGGACGGTAAACTTCACGCAATAGTCCGTAGCCAGCCCCATAATGATCAATTCATCGATTTCATGGTCGCGCAACCAGCCATCGAGCTCGGTTTTCTGCCGCCGCCCGTTATCAAAAAAGGCACTGTAACTGTCGACTAAAGAATTTTCACCTTTGTGAAACACGGCATCAATCGACTTTTGCGCCAGCAGAGGGTGCAACGCCGCGCCTTCGCTGTGTTGAACACAGTGATCGGGCCAGAAGGTTTGCGGTAGACCGTCGAGCTGACCCTGTGTATAAGGCTCTACACCGTGCTGGCTGGCGAAACTGCCGTGATTAACTGGATGCCAGTCCTGACTGGCGACGACCGCTTCACCACGCGCTTTGCACCAGTTTATCAGGGCATTAGCAACATCAACCGTGCTATCACCTTCGGCAACAGCCAGCGCGCCGCCAGCGCAGAAATCATTTTGTAAATCGACCAGTAACAGAGCGCGTTGGGGCATTACAGTCTCCTTAATCATCCGGCGTCAGTTCGCCGCGCAGGTTTTGGCTCATAGCCTTGCGAATGGTTTCGGTATCCAGTCCCTGGCTGAGCAGGTAGTGCAGTTTGGTTAGCGTGGCTTCTACGGTCATATCCGCACCGCCAATCACGCCGGCATGGGCGAGGGCGTTACCGGTGGCATAACCGCCCATATTCACTTTCCCGGACATGCATTGTGTCAGGTTAACAACCACAATTCCGCGATCGCTGGCTTCTTGTAATTCTTGCAGGAATGCTTTGTTTTGCGGCGCATTACCCACGCCATAAGAGCGCAGAATCAACGCCTTAACCGGTTGCCGCAAGAAGTTGCGCACGACGTCAGCAGAAATCCCCGGATAAATCGTCACTACGCCGATCGGCTGTGGTGTGATCCGATGAACGATCAGCTCACCTGTGCCGTGCGGGGCGGGGGGCGTATTTAAACGGCGAATATGGATACCGGCTTCCAGTAACGGGGGAAGATTTGGTGACGCGAAGGCATCAAAACCATCGGCATGGGCTTTGGTGGTGCGGTTGCCGCGATACAGGCGATTATTAAAAAAGAGTGTGACTTCGTTGATGGGATAATTCGCCGCAACATACAACGCATTCAGCAAATTGATTTGTCCGTCAGAGCGTAACTCGGCCAATGGGATTTGTGACCCTGTCACAATAACCGGTTTACCGAGATTCTCCAGCATGAACGACAGCGCAGAGGCGGTATACGCCATCGTATCGGTGCCGTGCAGAATGACAAAACCATCGTACTCGTCATAGTGTGCTTTAATATCTTCAGCAATATGCTGCCAGTCCTCTGGCGTCATATCTGAAGAATCCATCAGCGGTGTGTATTCATGAATGGTGAAATCCGGCATCTCCGGGCGATGGAATTCCGGCATCAGCGCCAGCTGGCGTTGTAGATGACCTGACACCGGAATATAACCCTGCTCGGAACGCTGCATCCCGATGGTCCCGCCCGTGTAGGCAACGTAAATTGATTTCTTTTGCATGATATTGATATAAATGATATCGAAAGAGCAAAAGTATATACGTGAGGGGCCGCGAGCGCACCTGGATACTCTGTGGATATGAGAAAAGTCCGGCGGAACAGAGGGAGTGGCATCCCGCCGGGGACAAGTGATTAATCCTGCAACTCATAGGTTACGGTCGTGACTACACGCACCGTTTTGTTAATCGCCGAGGGATCATCTTCGTCACTGCCACTGGCGAAGATCTGGAACACGCCTTGTGACGCATCGCTAATGGACCCCACCTGACTACCTGAATCTGTCGCAAACTGTAATGCTGCGTTGCGTGCGTCCTTCGTTGCGGCAGCAATCATCTCCGCGCGAAGTGCGCCAATACCATTAAAACGATAGGCAATTTTGCTATCAGCGATAGCGCCATCTGTGGCGACTTGTAGGTCGTTTAATTTAGCGACGACTTTTTCGACGGCAGCAACGTTATGCGTTTTTATCGTAACAGACCCGTCGGCGTTATAACGTGGCATCGTCGGATCATCTTTGAGGTAAAAGGCATCCGTTCGCTTACTTGTCCATTGACCCACGTTTATCTCTTTGTCGTTAATTCCCTGGGCGTGGAATTCGGCAACAATCTTTTTCTGCGCTTCTTCAAGTTTTGGGAAAAGTTCGCCAGGAACATTACCCTTAAAGTTGATAGCAATTGTTAATTCAGCCGTATCTGCGCGAACTTCTTTTTCTGAAAGCCCCCGCACGTTCACATAACGGTTATTGGTTTTTAAATGTTTAACACCATCACCTACGAAGTATCCGCAGGCGCTGATCCCCAGTCCGAGGACGATAGCGGCAATTAAAGAAGGTGCCTTATTCACTGATGACTCCTTATCAGGTGCAAAATGAGCAAGGCAATGTAGTGGAGAGAGGGAGTGAAAGACAGTCCGGTTCAGGAGTGTGGCCGACAGCATATCGGCCACATATTTGCAGGAATTAACGCACGTTGGCGCAGGTCAGGCAAAACGCGTAACGGTTTTGCGGGTCGTTAAAGGCTGCCAGCTTGTCGCTTTCGCTTTTAACGGTTGAAGCGACCGAGGCCAGCGGCGCAGGCAGCATGGCCTGGAGCGCATCTGGCAACATTGCCCGGACAGAACCTGACATGTTGTCCATCACCTTGTCGAATAAGGTCGGCTCATCGACGTAATATTCCAGATGCCATTGTTTCAGTTTTGCCAGTTCAGCCGCTTTGGCAACTGCATCATCGAAATCACCGAGACTATCGACAAGCCCATTTGCTTTTGCATCCTGACCGGTCCAGACATGGCCCTGGGCGATTTTATCAATCTGCTCCGGCGTCGAATGACGCGCATCAGCAACCAGCGTGATAAAGCGTTTATAGCCGTTCTCAATGCTCAACTGCATCATCTGCTGCGCTTCTGGTGGCAGTGCCTTAGTGATGGAAACATCTGCCAGCGGTGAAGTTGAAACGCCATCGGTGTGTACACCAATCGAATCCAGACTATTTTCTACAGTGGTGATCACGCCGAAGATACCGATAGAACCGGTCAGGGTGCTGGGGTTAGCCACAATGTAATTAGCAGGCGTAGAAATCCAGTAACCACCAGATGCCGCCATGCCACCCATCGATACAACCACAGGCTTACCCGCGGCCCGGGCTGCTGCCAGTTCAGCGCGAATTACTTCAGATGCTGTAACGCTGCCGCCTGGGCTATTAACACGCAGAACAATCGCTTTCACTTTCGGGTCAAGGCGAGCGTCACGGATTTGTGCCGCAGTCGTATCGCCACCAACATTCCCCTGAGTTTCTTCGCCATCCATAATCGCGCCATTAGCGAAGACGACCCCGATGCTGTCGCCGGTATCTGCCGGAGTTTTCAGTGCGTAATCGTAATAACTGATGGCGCGATAATTTTTATCAGCCTTGCTCCAGCCAAACTCTTTGGTCAGGGCTTTTTCAATTTCGGCATTCGTTGCCAGCGCGTCGACCAGTTTGTTTTCCAGCGCGTACTTCGCAGTATCGCCACCCGTTTTGGTTAAGCCAGCCAGTAGCCCTTGCGCCCCAGGGAATACCTGCTGGGCAGGGATCTGGCGGTTAGCGGCAACGGTATTGAGATAGTTTTGCCACAGTTCGCCAATCCAACGGCTATCGGCTTCGCGAGCTGCCGGGGACATATCATCACGAATAAACGGCTCAACGGCAGATTTATAAGTCCCCACGCGGAACACATGTGTAGAAACTTTTAGCTTATCCAGCAATGATTTGTAGTACAGGCCGTTGGTGGCAAAACCGTGCAGATCAACCACGCCTTGCGGAGACAGCCAAATTTTGTTGGCGAAACTGGCGAGATAATATTGCCCCTGGCTGTAGTTCTCGCCAATGGCATAAACCGGTTTACCGCTGTCACGAAACTCTTTCAGGGCTTTGCCGATGTACTGCATAGACGGTTGGTCACCGCCTGCAAAGTCTTTCAGATCCATCACGATACCGGTGATGTTCCGGTCATCTTTAGCCTGACGAATCGTGTTCACGATATCAAACAGCGAGTTTTCCTGCAGACGATCGGAACTGGCGCCAAGCAGTTGGCGGCTTAACTTACTAAACCGCTGCGAACTGTCGGGCTTATCGACGATCACGCCGGAAATATCGAGCAGTAATGCGCCACGACCGGCGGTTTCTTTGGTATCGCTACTACTGACCTGCATCCAGATCCCCACGCCAACCAGCACGAGGAAAATAAAGAACAGGTTAAGTACCATTTCACGGACAAAATTGAGCAGACGCCACGTCCATTTAAAAAATCCGGCAATAAATCGCCAAAGGGTTCGCATGTATTCTCCCAGACTAAAGGTCACACCTGTTACAGGTGCAATAGATGTAGTTATCGTAATGACCCAACCGGCACTTGTCAGCAGGAATCGCGGACTGTGCTGTAACAAAATCCACTCTCGTGTTAATTTTGTGAATAAACATCATGACAGGAGTTAATCAAATGGATGCACTCGAACTATTGATCAACCGCCGTAGCGCTTCTCGTCTGGCTGAACCTGCTCCGACGGGCGAACAACTGCAAAATATCCTGCGTGCCGGAATGCGTGCGCCGGATCATAAGTCTATGCAACCGTGGCATTTTTTTGTGATTGAAGGGGAAGGGCGCGAACGTTTCAGTGCCGTTCTGCAACAGGGCGCAATTGCCGCAGGTAGCGATGATAAAGCTATCGACAAAGCCCGTAATGCCCCGTTCCGTGCGCCACTTATCATCACCGTGGTGGCGAAATGTGAAGAAAATCATAAAGTCCCGCGTTGGGAACAGGAGATGTCAGCGGGTTGCGCGGTGATGGCGATGCAAATGGCGGCGGTTGCCCAGGGCTTTGGCGGCATCTGGCGTAGTGGTGGGTTAACCGAAAGTCCGGTGGTGCGCGAGGCGTTCGGTTGTCGGGAGCAGGATAAAATTGTCGGCTTTCTTTATCTCGGCACACCGCAATTGAAAGCATCAACGTCGATTAACGTTCCGGATCCGGCGCCGTTTGTCACTTATTTTTGATAATTTTCGCAAAACTGTCTGGATTATGAGCAAAGGCGCAGGAATTCAGACACTCTCACTTATCACTTCACGGAATGAAGGTTACCATACCCGGATTGCATTGACAGGAGATGTCCATGAGCGAGAACTCGATTCGTTTGACCCAATACAGCCACGGAGCTGGTTGCGGCTGTAAAATTTCCCCAAAAGTGTTGGAAACCATTCTGCACAGCGAGCAGGCGAAGTTTGTAGATCCGAATTTGCTCGTGGGTAACGAAACCCGCGACGATGCGGCAGTATACGATCTGGGCAATGGCACCAGTGTCATCAGCACCACCGATTTCTTCATGCCGATCGTAGATAATCCTTTCGATTTTGGCCGCATTGCCGCGACTAATGCCATCAGCGATATCTTCGCGATGGGTGGCAAACCGATTATGGCCATTGCGATCCTCGGCTGGCCGATTAACAAACTTTCCCCGGAAATTGCCCGCGAAGTGACCGAAGGTGGCCGCTATGCGTGCCGTCAGGCGGGGATTGCCCTGGCAGGCGGTCACTCCATCGACGCGCCGGAACCCATTTTTGGTCTGGCGGTGACGGGGATCGTACCGACTGAACGAGTGAAGAAAAACAGCACCGCACAAGCCGGATGTAAACTGTTCCTGACCAAACCGCTGGGGATTGGCGTTCTCACCACGGCGGAGAAAAAATCACTGCTCAAGCCAGAACATCAGGGGCTGGCAACGGAAGTTATGTGCAGGATGAATATCGCAGGTGCGTCATTTGCCAACATTGAAGGCGTAAAAGCGATGACCGACGTCACCGGTTTTGGTCTGCTGGGCCATTTGAGCGAAATGTGCCAGGGGGCAGGCGTGCAGGCTCGCGTCGACTATGAAGCGATCCCGAAACTGCCGGGCGTGGAAGAGTACATTAAGCTGGGCGCTGTGCCGGGCGGCACCGAACGCAACTTTGCCAGCTACGGTCATTTGATGGGCGAAATGCCGCGTGAAGTGCGGGATCTGTTGTGCGATCCGCAAACTTCCGGTGGCCTGCTGCTGGCGGTTATGCCGGAAGCAGAAAATGAAGTCAAAGCTACCGCAGCCGAGTCTGGCATTGAACTGACGGCGATTGGCGAGCTGGTGCCAGCGCGTGGCGGTCGTGCCATGGTTGAGATCCGTTAATTCAATGCGGTTGTTTATAGCCGAAAAACCGAGTCTGGCACGCGCTATTGCTGATGTCCTGCCCAAACCGCACCGTAAAGGCGATGGCTTTATCGAGTGCGGCAATGGTCAGGTGGTGACCTGGTGTATCGGTCACCTGCTTGAGCAGGCGCAGCCAGACGTCTACGACAGCCGCTATGCGCGCTGGAATCTGGCGGATTTGCCGATTGTCCCGGAAAAGTGGCAACTGCAACCGCGTCCCTCCGTAACCAAACAACTTAACGTCATCAAACGTTTTCTGCATGAAGCCAGCGAAGTGATCCACGCTGGTGACCCGGATCGTGAAGGGCAATTACTGGTGGATGAAGTGCTGGACTACCTGCAACTGGCACCAGAAAAGCGCCAGCAAGTTCAGCGTTGCTTGATCAACGACCTGAACCCGCAGGCGGTTGAGCGGGCGATTGATCGTCTTCGATCCAACAGCGAGTTTGTACCGCTGTGCGTTTCTGCACTGGCGCGAGCGCGTGCCGACTGGCTGTACGGTATCAATATGACTCGTGCGTATACCATTCTTGGTCGCAATGCTGGTTATCAGGGCGTCCTTTCCGTTGGACGCGTACAGACTCCCGTACTTGGGCTGGTGGTGCGGCGCGACGAAGAAATAGAAAACTTCGTGGCGAAAGATTTCTTTGAAGTCAAAGCGCACATCGTGACGCCTGCCGATGAACGATTTACCGCCATCTGGCAGCCGAGTGAAGCGTGCGAGCCGTACCAGGATGAAGAAGGGCGCTTATTGCATCGCCCGCTGGCGGAGCATGTGGTTAACCGTATCAGTGGTCAACCGGCGATCGTCACCAGCTATAACGATAAACGGGAATCAGAATCTGCGCCGCTGCCATTTTCGCTCTCCGCATTGCAGATTGAAGCCGCAAAACGTTTTGGGCTTAGTGCGCAGAACGTGCTTGATATCTGCCAGAAGCTATACGAAACGCACAAGCTGATCACTTATCCACGTTCCGACTGCCGCTACCTACCGGAGGAGCATTTTGCCGGACGTCATGCGGTAATGAATGCCATCAGCGTTCATGCTCCGGGGCTATTGCCGCAGCCGGTGGTTGACCCGAATTTACGCAACCGCTGCTGGGATGACAAAAAGGTGGATGCTCACCACGCCATCATCCCGACCGCGCGTAGTTCTGCCATCAATCTGACGGAGAACGAATCGAAGGTCTATAACCTGATTGCTCGGCAATACCTGATGCAGTTCTGCCCGGATGCAGTGTTCCGCAAGTGTGTCATCGAGCTGGAAATAGCCAAAGGCAAATTTGTCGCTAAAGCCCGTTTTCTTGCTGAAGCAGGCTGGCGCACGCTGTTAGGCAGCAAAGAGCGTGATGAAGAAAACGACGGTACGCCGCTGCCTGTGGTGGCGAAAGGCGATGAGTTATTGTGCGAAAAAGGTGAAGTGGTAGAGCGGCAAACGCAGCCGCCGCGTCATTTCACTGATGCAACACTGCTTTCGGCGATGACCGGGATCGCTCGCTTTGTGCAGGACAAAGATCTGAAAAAGATCCTCCGTGCGACCGATGGTCTGGGGACTGAAGCAACGCGTGCCGGGATTATTGAACTGTTGTTCAAGCGCGGTTTCCTGAGCAAAAAAGGGCGCTATATTCACTCCACCGACGCCGGAAAAGCGTTATTTCATTCGCTGCCAGAAATGGCCACGCGACCGGACATGACCGCGCACTGGGAATCGGTGCTTACGCAAATCAGCGAAAAGCAGTGTCGCTACCAGGACTTTATGCAGCCGCTGGTGGGGACGCTATATCAGTTGATTGACCAGGCGAAACGTACGCCGGTGCGACAGTTTCGCGGCATAGTCGCTCCGGGCAGTGGCGGTAGTGGTGATAAGAAAAAGGCTGCTCCACGCAAACGTAGCGCGAAAAAAAGCCCGCCATCAGAAGACGCGGGCAATGGAGTGATAACATAAAGGCCTGAATCCCAATTCACTGATACAGCACCTTTCGTAAGCCGGATAAGGCGTTCATGCCGCATCCGGCAGATGCCTGATGCGGCGCTAATGACTTAAATCACACCCTGCGCCAGCATCGCATCGGCAACCTTCACAAAACCGGCAATGTTCGCGCCCTGCACGTAGTTGGTTTGCTCACCTTCACCACCATGCTCAACACAGGCATGGTGGATATCCAGCATGATGTGATGCAAACGTGCGTCAACTTTCTCGGCTTTCCAGCCCAGGCGCGCAGCGTTTTGCGCCATTTCCAGGCCCGATGTTGCTACACCGCCAGCGTTGGCCGCTTTGCCCGGTGCAAACAGTACGCCTGCCTGCTGGAACAGTTCAGTCGCTTCGATGGTGGTCGGCATATTTGCCCCTTCGGCTACCGCTTTAACGCCGTTGGCGATAAGCTGATGCGCAGCGTCAACATCCAGTTCGTTCTGGGTGGCGCAAGGCAGGGCGATATCAACCGGCACAGACCACGGCTGTTTCCCTTCGAGATAGACCAGACCAAATTCTTTGGCGTAATCTGCCACTCGACCATCGCGGCTGGCTTTGATTTCGATAAGACGTGCCAGTTTCTCTTTGGTAAATCCGCTTTCGTCAACTACAGTGCCACTGGAGTCTGACGCAGTAATCACCCGAGCACCGAATTCCATCGCTTTTTCGATAGCGTACTGGGCCACGTTGCCGGAGCCAGAAACGGAAACGCGCATTCCTTCAAAGCCCATACCGTGGCGTTTTAGCATCGCTTCTGTGAAATAAACCAGACCGTAGCCGGTAGCTTCCGGGCGAATAAGACTGCCGCCAAAAGAAAGCCCCTTACCGGTGAAGACGCAGGCGGTATTGTTGGAGAGCTTTTTCATCATCCCCGCCATAAAGCCGACTTCACGACCACCAACGCCGATATCGCCCGCTGGAACGTCGGTATCCGCGCCCAGGTGGCGATACAGTTCAGTCATCAGCGCCTGGCAGAAACGCATCACTTCACCTTCGCTTTTCCCTTTCGGATCGAAATCGCTGCCGCCTTTACCACCGCCCATCGGCAGGGTAGTCAGGGCATTTTTAAAGGTTTGTTCGAAGCCAAGGAATTTGAGAATGGAAAGGTTTACGGACGGGTGGAAACGCATACCGCCTTTGTACGGGCCTATGGCGGAACTGAACTGGACGCGCCATGCACGGTTGACCTGCACCTGATTGCGATCGTCAACCCATACCACGCGAAACTGGATCACGCGCTCCGGTTCAACCAGGCGTTCCAGTAACGACATCTGGCGATATTTCGGATTTTGTTCAAGAAAAGGCCAGAGAGTGGTCATTACTTCGCGAACGGCTTGCGCGAACTCGGTTTGATTCGGGTCGCGCTTTTGTACATGGTTGAGGAATGACTCCAGAGAATATGTCTGATCCATAGATATAAAACCCTTATATATTAAGACGATTGTGCGTATGTTGTTTGTGTTAGGTGTTTTTGCAGTTTTCGACTATACCATCAAGAATGTGACGGTAAGCAAGAAAAAAATGACACAGGAAAGCAAATTAATAATGTGTTGAATTTATAAACGTCACCTAATGTCTGGGGTGTCTTATCAGACCTACAAAAATGGATGCACTCTCAAGAGTGACAGGCGGATAAGACGTTCAGGCCGCATCCGACAACCTGACGCTTAAGTTTTGCCGTCAGCCTACCGATATCAGTACAGAGGCAACGAAATATAAGGAGTTTCCAGTGAGTCGAGCATTGTTCGCCGTAGCGTTGGTATTCCCGTTCTTTGCGCTGGCTAATCAGCATTATCGTCCAGATGTGGAAGTGAATGTGCCGCCGGAAGTGTTTAGTTCTGGCGGTCAGTCGGCGCAGCCCTGTAGCCAGTGCTGCGTTTATCAGGATCAAAACTATTCCGAAGGGGCAGTGATTAAAGCAGAGGGAATACTGTTGCAATGCCAGCGGGATGATAAAACCATTAGCACCAATCCGTTGGTCTGGCGGCGCGTAAAGCCATAAATGCCTGTAAAAGGGGAATGTCAGCAGGGGCTAGCGGATATTGCATTGCCTCCTCTGGTGCACACCAGACAAGCGCCTGATGCGCATATGCCTGTAACGCACCGTGGAACTCAGGTACGTGCCAGGCATGAAGATTGATAATCCGCCCTGAAACTTCCCGCTGGTGGCTGGCAACATATTTCCCGATCGTGGCTTCGATATCGAGCTCTTCACGCAGCTCGCGTATCAGCGCCTGCGGCTGGCTTTCTCCTGGTTCGACTTTACCGCCAGCAAATTCCCATAATCCCGCTTGATCGCTATGCGCAGGGCGTTGTGCGATTAAAATTTTGCCATCCCGTTCGATAATGGCGGCAACAACATCAATCATTTTCATAAATTACACACGGTCGAATACAGGAAAAATGTCATAATATCCGCAGTGTTGCCCGAGCTGAAGGGTTTTATTTCTTAAGGAGTACCCGTGTTAGACCGCCATCTTCATCCCCGAATTAAACCATTGATGCATCAGTGCGTGCGGGTTCTGGATAAACCTGGCATCACGCCAGATGGTTTAACGTTAGTGGGGTTTGCTATCGGCGTGTTGGCATTGCCGTTTCTGGCACTGGGATGGTATCTGGCGGCGCTGATTGCCATTTTACTAAACAGGTTGCTTGATGGTCTGGACGGTGCACTGGCGCGGCGTCGAGGGCTCACCGACGCGGGGGGCTTTCTCGATATTTCGTTGGATTTTCTTTTTTACGCACTGGTGCCGTTCGGGTTTATTCTCGCCGCACCGGAACAAAATGCGCTGGCGGGCAGCTGGCTGCTATTTGCGTTTATTGGCACGGGAAGCAGTTTTCTCGCATTTGCTGCGCTGGCGGCGAAACATCAGATTGAAAACCCCGGTTATGCGCATAAATCGTTTTACTATCTGGGCGGGTTGACTGAAGGCAGCGAGACGATTTTGCTGTTTGTATTAAGTTGCCTCTTTCCGGCGTATTTCCCGTGGTTTGCGTGGATATTTGGTGCGCTTTGTTGGATGACGACATTTACGCGGATTTGGAGTGGGTATCTGACGCTGAAGTCGCTCCAGCGTCAGTAATTGCATCGTTATTTGCTACTGTCCGGACCGCGATCACCGGTCGCTATGGGGTTTTTCGGATCGCTGCTCCATTCATACCAGCCGCCGTCGTAAACGGAGACATTTTTCCAGCCCATTGCGCGCGCATACATAAAGGTTTCTGAGGCGCGCCAGCCGGTGCCGCAGTAGAACGAGACTTGTTGCTCCGGCAGGATGTTCCATTCTTTCCACATGGCCGCGACGTCATCCGCAGTGCGCATAGTGCCGTCTGGGTTATGGAAATCTTCCATATGCGTTGAATCGCTGCCCGCATGGCCCCAACGTGCGCCCGGAATGTCACCTTTTGGCTTGATGTAGTCATAGCCGCTGGTGGTGCCGATAAATTCCGCCCAGGAACGTACGCTGACCAGCGAGGCATCCTGGCGATGCAGCAGCCCGCGCGCCTGTTCCATATCCAGCATCAGTTGCGGTTGCGCCGGGATCTTCACGCCGAAATCCGGTTCCGGTTTTACTTTCGGTGGAGTCCCGCGCTCAACGGGCAGGCCCGCGTCGGACCAGGTTTGCCAGCCGCCATCCAGCAGTCGCACATCTTTCACGCCAGCGTAGAGCATAATTTGCGCCACGCGCGCTGCGGCGTAAACGTCACGCCCATACAGAATTACCGTGGTGTCATGACGAATGCCGTGCTTCGCCAGCATTGCTTTAATTTGTTCGTCAGAGACTTTATTCCACAGTGGTTCGCTCTCGACTTCATTAGTATTGATGTAATCGGCGCCAGGAATATGGCTGAGAAGATAAAGTTTCGGAGCGCCCCATGCTGCTTCGATCACTTTCCAGTTAACTGCAGGCTTCGCCGTAACTTCTTTACCTTGTTGCAGGTCATGCAGCCATTGTGGATATACCAGTTGTTCAAAGTGAGGCAGTTTTTGCAGTCGGGAAGGTTCGCTTAGCGCATCACTCAAGATAGAGATATGCGTAAAGCCTGCTTTTTGTAGTCGCGTTTTAACGGCATCGACATCTTTGTTATTACCGTACAGCGCCACCGGAGCATCGGCTTTCAGGTTATGTTGCTTGATCCACTCGTTGAGCTGTTCGGTGCTCATTTTGTCGAGCCAGCTTGCAGAAAGGTTTAAGGCGGCAGGTTCATGGCCAGAAGGGCCATTTAAGGTTTGTGGCCAGCCGTTATAAAACGCGCTGGGGCGAGTATCTATCGCTTTGCCATTTTGTTGTTGAAGCTGGTCAAGTGTAAGAGGCTTCGCCAGTTCAGCGGCCCACGAAGAAGCGCAAGCCAGCCCTAAAGCCATTGCCAGCGCGGTCATTTGAGAAACACGTTTCATCGAAAATCCCGACATTGTAGTTTTGAGTGCGCCATTCTGAACTGACACATTGGGAAAAACTTTGCGTTATCGCAGTTTGTTGTAATTTTCTGACCACTGCGTCATATCCAGAACGGAACTATCGGCAGGAACATCCTGGAGATCGTGCGTTACCTGAACGACGGGAATTGCCAGTTCGCGAACTTCATTGAATACCCACTGACGAAAATTATCGCGCAGAGCCACGTCAAGACGGCTGAACGGTTCATCAAGCAATAATGCCTTGGGCTGGGCGAGAAGGGCACGCAGCAGGGCCACGCGTGCGCGCTGACCGCCTGATAATGTCGCAGGGTCCTGGTGATAAGTTTCAGCCAGTCCCGCTCGCTCAAGCGCGTCTTTCACGGCATTGCGCCTGGCCGTCCCCTTGAGCGACGCCGGTAGCGCCAAAAGCAAATTTTGTCCGACGCTGAACTGGTCAAATAACAGCGCATCCTGGAAAAGAATACCAATCTGACGCCGGGCTGTGGGCAGGGTATCGATACGTTGATCATTGAGCCATAGCTCGCCTGTACAAGAAAATTGCCCGGCCAGCGCACCAATCATCCATGAAAACAGAGAAGACTTACCACAGCCTGAGGGCCCCATTAACGTGACAACGTCACCTTTATTGACTGTAAAGTTAACGTCTTCCAGTAAACAGGTATCAGGCAAACGCAGCGAAACATCTTTCACGCAGAGCATTAGCGGAGTCCTTGTCTGATAAAACCTACCCATTTCGCAAGCAGGGCGGTCAGGGCAAAAATAATAAGCGGTAATAGCAGTTGCCATAAAGCCTGGGCGGCGAGAATACCGTTGCTGCCGCCGCTGCTTAATGCCACCGCTTCGGTGGTTAGCGTCGGGAAACGTCCGGTTCCCAGCCACAGCGTTGGCATATATTGCGCAATACTCACTGAAAATCCGACAGCGAAGGCAACCAGCGCAGGGCGCAGCATTAGCGGGCATTTCACGTAAAAGTAGATTTTGGCCCGTGACCAACCCAGCGTTTGCGCAATCAATATTAATCGTGAATCGATGCGCCGCCAGGCCGGTTGCAGGATGAACAGCATCCACGGCATCACCCACAGCAGATGCCCCCAGACCACCGCCGTCCAGCTCCCATCCAGGTTCAGCCATAGCGCCAGCGTGTACTGGCCCGCCACCAGCTGCAGTGCCGGTAATAAAATGGGCAACCATAGCCACAACTGGCGACGCTGTGGCCCCCATTCCAGCCACAGCAGTAACAGGAGCAAAGCGATGAATGTCGCCACCAGCCCCATTGTCAGGCTGTTGATGAGCGCTTCACTATTGATCGTCGACTGATCCGCGAGGATCGCCAGCAGAACCACACACAGCACACCGGTCAAGGGTAAAAAACTCGCCAGCGTAATGCCTGACAATAAAGGCGTGGCAGGCTTACGAACGCCATCTACGCGGGGAATAGTACGCCGCCAGCTACGCCATAGCAGATAGCCCAGCAAAACGTAGGCGGCGAGTAACAACATCAGCAGCAGGCTGGCGAGTGCGCCTTTCGTTTGTTGATCGGCGTCGCCCTGAGTTAACCACTGCCAGCTAATTACTGCCAGCGTCGGTGGATTACCTGGCCCAAGAATAATCGCCACATCCACGACCGACAGCGACCAGGCAACAATCGCCAGCATCGCCATTGCCAGCGCAGGCGCGACGGAGGGCAACAGCAGCCAGTTCAGGCATTGCCAGCGGCTGTAGCCCAGCGAATCCAGCACGATGACTTGCTGTAAAAGCCGTTTTTCACTCAATACCGCTGCTAAGATCCACAGCAGAAATGCGCTTTCTTTCACCGCCAGCGTGAAGCCCAGCCCAATACCCAATTTGTCCATTGGCGGAGTGAAATACGGGAAATAGTCATAAAGCAGCCCTCCGTCAGCAAAGAGCAGAAGGGCGCTGGTGGCAAAAGCCACATGGGGAATGGCAAGCAGCCACGGCAGACGGGCGCACATACGCTGCCATTTCGGCCCAGGCCACAGCGCCACAATCACCAACAGGGCAATCAACAACGCCCCGACCGCCGCGATGGTTGTCGACACCAGCGTTGCCAGTAATGCCTGCGGTAATTGTGGATCGGCAAATAACGCCTGCCAGTGTGTCAACGACAAAGCAGGTGTTATCAGCGTAAAAGCAGATGGAATCAGCGGCGCGTAAATCACCGCCACCATCGCCCACAGCAGAAAAATTAATGCGTACCGTAACGGCGTAGCCATTCTTGTTCCAGCGCATTTACCCAACCAGCATGCGGTTCAGCCAGTACCGGCGGCAGATCCTGCGGCATTCTTGATTGCAATGTTTCACGTTGCCCGGCAGGCAGTTTTTGCGGATCGAGAACGGAAGGATCTCCCCAGACAGCAGGGTCTGCTTTACGCAGTTGTGCTTCAGGTGACAACAGGAAGTTGGCGACGACCTTCGCCGCAGCACTGGCATTAGCGTTGGCAGGAATGGTGACGAAATGCACGTTGCCAATCATTCCCTCGCTAAAGCCAAAGCTGTAACTACTGGCTGGCAAATCACCGCTGGCTATTTTTTGCTGCGCATGAGCAGGATTAAAGGTCAGCGACAGGCGCAATGTGCCGGATTTCAGCAGGGCATCCATTCGCGCGGGCGAGGGGGGGAAATCTTTTCCTTCGCGCCACAAATACGGATGCAGCGCATCAAGATATTGCCACAAGGGCGCAGTGACACGGGCGAAAGTCGCATCTTCCGGCGCTTTTTTTAATGCTGCGGGATCGGGCGTCAGCATAATCAGCAACTGTTCAAGAAACGCCGTGCCGGTAAAGTCCGGTGGGCGCGGATAGGTAACCGTACCAGGGTTGGCTTTGGCAAATTCCAGCAAGGATTGTGGCGTTTTCGGTGGCTGTGGCGTCTGATCGCGTCGGGCGATAAACGTTAATTGCGCGCCGCCCCAGGGCGATTCCGCGCCTTGCGTCGGTACAGAAAAATCTTCTCTGACAGGCTGTTGCGTGTCGACATAGCGCCAGTTGGGTAGCGTTTCCGCCCAGTCGGTTTGCAGTAAATTAGCCTCTTTTAAGGTACGGAAGTTTTCGCCGTTTACCCATAACAGATCCACCGAGCCGCCCGTTTTGCGTCCAGCAGTAGCTTCTGTCTGAATGCGTTTCACCGCGTCCGCGGCATCGGCCAGTCGGACGATCTTCAGGTTTATATCGTAATGCGTTTTCATCTCACCGCTAACCCAGTCGAGATAGCGGTTAATCGCGGTGTCGCCGCCCCAGGCGTTAAACCAGACGGTTTCCCCTTTGGCTTCGTTTTTAATTTCCTGCCAGTCGCTGGCATGCGTTGTCAAAGAAAACAGCGATAACATTCCCAGCAACCACACATAATGGCGCATCATCTCTCCTTAAGAACGTTTTTCAGGAAGTCGGCACAGCCCCTGGGCAGGAATGTCCATGGCAGAATTAAAACGAGCCGACAGGTTTTGTAAGCCGATCAAAGCCGTAAGCTCGGTGAGCGCCTGAGCGTCAAAATGTGTAGCCAGTCGGGTGCGCAGGGCATCATCCACAGTTGGCGGCGTAACGCTGGCGGCTTCGGCATATTCCAGCGCCAGCCGCTCTTCGTCACTGAAGAGCGGGCTTTGTCGCCAGTCAGCCACTGCCAGCAATTTATCGGTGCTGCCGGTACGCTCGGCGACTTTCATACTGGTGATATCCACGCAAAACTCACACAGACACATTTGCGCAATACGCGCGCTGACAAGCGATCGCACCACTGGATCGAGCGGTGAGCGTTTGCGCTCCAGCCAACCGACAAACATCGACACCAGATAAAAGATAAACGGGATCCGCCCCCACCAGCGAATTGGACTTAGCACTTCACCGTAATGACGACGATGCAGCCACGCCTGCGGGCGTAAAATTAAAGGAATTTTGCTAAGCGGTGGTAACCCCATCAGGCATTCCTCTTCTGGCGTTCAAGCCATATTTTTTTCGCCATAAAAATCACCACGGTCAGGGCAAACAGAATAAACAGTCCGGTGACAAACCAGAATGTACCGCCCGTTAACATGCTACCCGCCCAGGAATAGACAATGGTCGCCGGTAACTGACCGAGCCCGGTGGCGATAAAAAACTGGCGAAAACGTATTGAAGTCAAACCGGCAGCATAGCTGATTGGATCGAAAGGGACAAAAGGCAATAACCGACATACCAGAATGGTGTGTTTGCCGTAGCGGGTAAAAAAGCCGTCCATGCTGTCGAGTACCGTTTTGCCTGTTAACTTTTCCACCACTTCACGGCCCATTATTCTGGCGATAAAGAAGCACAGCGCCGCGCCAGCCATAGAACTGGTCCACGACAGCACGCCGCCCCAGAATGCGCCAAAAAGTGATGCGTTAGCAAAAGTAATCAAGAATGCGGGTAGCGGCGCGGCAATGGCCTGCAAAATCATCAAAAAGAATGAGACGACAGCCGCCTGCGTGCCGTAAGACTGAATAAAACGTTCAATACCCTGTTGGTCCACAGCGGCAAACGCCGCAACGCTGTGATTGATAAAATCATGGACGCCCGGAAGCAGCGCCCATGCAAGCAGCGTAGCGAACAACAGGATGATGATGGTGGCACGGTAGTACCAGATTTTACGCGGTTGCATCTTCATCATCCTTAATCAAGGTTGTTATTCGGCGATTTTAAAGGTAACCGTTGCCAGCGTGTTATCGGCCGGGAGAACCGACGCATTACCTTTGAATTTCACTTCGCTGCGTTTTTCGACTGCACCATAAGTGTATGTCGCATTGCTGACGATACCGACTGGGCAGCTATCCAGACATACCAGGCAGCCCGTTTTTTTCTCTTCCGCCGCCGCTAAGTTACCGCCGAAGCGCATATCCAGTTTTTTACCGTTACTATCGACAATCACGTCATCGAAGGAATACGCTTTTGCCACTCCCTGCCAGCTAACTGAAATATCCAGTTTGCTGCCTGCGACGTGAGTCGTTTCTTTATTATCCATTGTCATGTTTTCGCCCGGCGTACCACCGGCTTGTTTCAGGGCTTCATAAAATGCTTTCGGCGTGGCATAACCCATAAACAGCGATTTATGTCCGTTGGAACCATCTTTAAACACAATGCCATGACGGGTATCGTCGGTGAGGAAACGACCATTAATTTGCACCAGCATGGTTACCGTATGGTTATTGGCATCGACACGCAGTGGCTGGCTATCCGAAAGCCCGTCGTATTCCACTTTTGCCGCCGTATTCTCTTTTTGATCGCAGCCACTAAGCCCCGCAACGGCCAGTAAACACAGTGCAGCCAGTCCTTTTTTCCATGACACTGAATAATGTTGCAACATCGTTCTATCCTTCATTTTTAGGGTGAGTGAGTGGGCTGTGGCGCGAAGCAGACAGATCCACATGTTTGTGACGAGCGTAGAGTTTGGCGAGCTGGACGAGAATAAACAGCGCCAGGCCAGCCAGACAGAGTTGTAAAATAAAGCGCAGCGTAATGCCTTCATTGGCGAGATCGCTTGCCATCACGGTATAAATAACAATGCCGGGCAGGGTAGTGAGTGCTGAAATAAGGGTATAAGGCCAGAAGGCGATGGCGGTTAATCCGTAAGCGTAATTTTGAATGTTGTAAGGAAACAGCGGGATTAAGCGGGTCAGAATAAGGAAATCGATACCGTTACGCGTAATGCCTTTTTCAATGGCCTGAAAAGTGTGACTATGGCCGACGTATTTCAGCAGTAAATCACGCCCCAGAAAGCGCGCCAGCAGGAATGAGCACGACGAGGCCAGCGTAGCGGCAATTAATGATAGTAGTGTCCCTAAGAGCGGACCAAAAACTACTCCACCGGCGATCACCAGCACGCTACCCGGTAGCAGAAAGAGGGTGGCGATGATGAATAACAGAATATAGAGGCTATAACCGAAAAATCCGCTCTGGCGAATGAGTGTCTGTAAGTGGGGCAAATCGGTGAGCAGATCGAATAAACCGAAAGTATGGATAGCGTAAATTATCAGCGCAAAAAACAGACAGGCAAAAATAAATTTACGCTCAGCGTTCATCGTGGAGTTTCCTATATCAAACTTGATAATAGAGAAGTGGTCAGACAACTAAAAAACGCAGTGACGGTATAACAAAGGACGGCGGGCAACAAATTATTACTGACTGTTTGTTGATTTTTCTCAAGGTTAATTCTCCTGACCCAGTGCGAGCCAGGAGAATGGAGAAATTAGCGGCGGAAGGTAGCCCAGACAGGTGCGTGATCTGACGGTTTTTCCATACTGCGGATTTCATAGTCGATGCCGGTCTCTACGCAGCATTCGGCCAGTGGCTGGCTGGCAAGCAGTAGGTCGATACGTAGACCACGGTTATCGTCAAAACCTTTTGAGCGGTAATCAAACCATGAGAAACGATCTGCTGTTTGCGGATTCGCATGGCGGAAGGTATCGACCAACCCCCAGCTAATCAATCTGTCCATCCATTCGCGTTCTTCCGGCAGGAAAGAACATTTTCCGGTACGCAGCCAGCGTTTGCGGTTCTCTTCGCCAATGCCGATATCCAGGTCGGTGGGGCTGATATTCATATCGCCCATAATTAGCACTGGATTATCACGTTTGAGTTCGGTTTCCAGGTAGTTTTGCAGGTTCTGGTAAAACTGCGCTTTAGCCGGGAATTTTATGGGGTGGTCGCGGCTTTCACCCTGCGGGAAGTAGCCGTTGATCACGGTAACATTACCCAGCGGCGAAGGAATTTCCGCCATAATTATCCGCCGTTGTGCCTCTTCGCCGTCGCCCGGGAAGCCGCGACGCACGGCAATCGGCGTCTCTTTGGTCAACAGCGCCACGCCGTAATGGCCTTTCTGCCCGTGATAAAACACGTTGTAACCGAGCTTTGCCACATCTTCGAGCGGAAACATATCATCATGAACTTTTGTCTCCTGCAGGCCAATCACATCAGGCTGGTGCTTGTCGACGATAGCTTCAAGCTGGTGTGGTCTGGCGCGCAGGCCGTTGATATTAAAAGAGACAAATTTCATAGTCGCTGCCATTTATTCTGATAATGAGTGCGTGGATGTTAGCAGAAATTCGTCTGACTTACTGCCTGTTGTTAAGTGATTTGATCGATGGTTGTTAATGATGTCAACGATGGCGCAGAAAATGCCCGCTTATGGTGCGAGTGGCGTCAGAATGGTGCAGTAATTTCCAGTAAATTTCGTCAATGATCACAATTCCAGAATTATATTTTACTTTTGCATAACATTGCGTTTTTTATTCTTTTTATTCATCCGCATCGCAAACGTATTCACTTTATATGCACTTTCAGTGCATATCATTCGGTTGTAACTCCTTGATTTTCAGTTAACCACCGCCGTTTATGCACTTTTATCACTGGCTGGCACGAACCCTGCAATCTACATTTACAGCGCAAACATTACTTATTATTAACATATAAATAACCATTTATTTACTGTGGGGGTCGCTATGTCTCAGCCAATTACGCGTGAAAACTTTGATGAATGGATGATACCTGTTTACGCTCCGGCACAGTTCATTCCGGTACGTGGCGAAGGTTCGCGCTTGTGGGATCAGCAGGGGAAAGAGTATATCGACTTCGCAGGTGGCATTGCGGTGAATGCGCTGGGCCATGCGCATCCCGAACTGCGCGAGGCGCTGAACGAACAGGCGAGTAAGTTCTGGCATACCGGTAACGGTTACACCAATGAACCTGTACTGCGGCTGGCGAAAAAGCTCATTGATGCGACCTTTGCGGACCGGGTGTTCTTTTGTAACTCCGGCGCGGAGGCTAACGAAGCGGCACTGAAACTGGCGCGTAAATTCGCCCACGACCGCTACGGCAGCCATAAGAGCGGCATTGTGGCGTTCAAAAATGCGTTTCACGGGCGCACGTTATTCACCGTTAGTGCGGGCGGGCAGCCAGCCTATTCGCAGGATTTTGCACCACTGCCACCGGATATCCGTCATGCTGCGTATAACGATCTCAATTCTGCCAGTGCGCTGATTGACGACGCTACCTGTGCGGTGATTGTCGAGCCCATCCAGGGTGAAGGCGGTGTGGTGCCAGCCAGCAACGCGTTTTTACAAGGTCTGCGTGAATTGTGTGATCGCCACAATGCATTGCTGATTTTTGATGAAGTACAAACTGGCGTTGGGCGCACAGGGGAACTGTATGCCTATATGCACTACGGCGTGACGCCCGATCTGTTAACTACCGCCAAAGCGCTGGGCGGCGGTTTCCCGGTCGGTGCCTTGTTGGCAACCGAAGAGTGCGCCAGCGTGATGACTGTTGGCACTCATGGCACCACCTATGGCGGCAATCCGCTGGCCTCGGCGGTGGCAGGCAAAGTGCTGGAACTTATCAACACGCCAGAGATGCTTAACGGTGTTAAGCAGCGTCACGACTGGTTTGTTGAGCGTCTTAATACCATTAATCACCGCTACGGTTTGTTCAGTGAAGTTCGCGGCCTAGGTCTTTTGATTGGCTGTGTACTGAATGCCGATTACGCCGGGAAAGCGAAACAGATCTCTCAGGAAGCGGCGAAAGCAGGTGTGATGGTGCTGATTGCTGGCGGTAATGTGGTGCGTTTTGCGCCGGCACTAAATGTCAGCGAAGAAGAGGTCACTACTGGCCTGGATCGTTTTGCTGTGGCCTGTGAACGCTTTGTGAGCGGAGGTTCATCATGATGGTTATCCGTCCCGTTGAACGCACCGATGTCGCTGCGTTAATGCAGCTTGCCAGCAAAACGGGCGGCGGCCTGACGTCGCTTCCCGCCAATGAAGCCACGCTTTCGGCGCGTATCGAAAGGGCAATCAAAACCTGGCAGGGCGAACTGCCCAAAAGCGAGCAGGGCTATGTGTTCGTGCTCGAAGACAGCGAGACAGGCACCGTGGCGGGTATTTGCGCCATTGAGGTGGCGGTTGGATTGAACGATCCCTGGTATAACTATCGCGTCGGCACACTGGTCCACGCTTCAAAAGAGCTGAATGTCTATAACGCATTGCCGACACTATTTCTCAGTAACGATCACACCGGCAGCAGCGAGCTGTGCACATTGTTTCTCGACCCGGACTGGCGCAAAGAGGGCAACGGCTATTTGTTGTCGAAATCGCGCTTTATGTTTATGGCGGCCTTTCGCGACAAATTTAACGACAAAGTGGTCGCCGAAATGCGCGGGGTGATTGACGAACACGGCTATTCACCGTTCTGGCAAAGCCTCGGCAAGCGTTTCTTTTCGATGGATTTTAGCCGCGCCGATTTTCTCTGCGGCACCGGGCAAAAGGCGTTTATCGCAGAACTGATGCCAAAACATCCTATTTATACCCACTTTTTATCTCAGGAAGCGCAGGACGTTATTGGTCAGGTACATCCGCAAACTGCGCCCGCGCGGGCAGTGTTGGAAAAAGAGGGCTTTCGCTACCGCAACTATATCGACATCTTCGACGGCGGGCCGACGCTGGAGTGTGACATTGACCGCGTTCGTGCCATCCGCAAAAGTCGGCGGGTGGAAGTGTGCGAAGGACAACCTGCACAGGGCGATTTTCCGGCCTGCCTGGTTGCCAATGAAAATTATCACCATTTCCGCGTGTTGCTGGTGCGTGCCGATCCGGCGACCGAGCGTTTGATTTTAACCGCCGCACAACTGGATGCCCTTAAATGCCACGCCGGGGATCGCGTTCGTCTGGTGCGCCTGTGCGCAGAGGAGAAAACCGCATGACTTTATGGATTAACGGTGACTGGGTGACGGGTCAGGGCGCACTGCGCGTGAAGCGTAATCCGGTAACTGGCGAAGTGTTATGGCAGGGCAATGATGCTGAGGCTGCTCAGGTAGAGTTAGCTTGTCGGGCTGCTCGTGCGGCGTTTCCGCGCTGGGCGCGGCTCTCCTTTGGCGATCGTCAGGTAAGAGTTGAACGATTTGCCGCACTGCTGGAAAGCAACAAAGCCGAATTAACGGCGATTATTGCCAGAGAAACCGGCAAGCCGCGCTGGGAAGCAGCAACCGAAGTGACGGCGATGATCAATAAGATCGCTATATCTATCAAGGCTTATCACGTTCGCACAGGAGAGCAGCGCAGTGAAATGCCGGATGGAGCGGCGAGTTTGCGCCATCGTCCACACGGCGTGCTAGCGGTGTTTGGACCGTACAATTTCCCCGGTCATCTGCCTAACGGGCATATCGTTCCGGCGCTGCTGGCTGGCAACACGGTAATCTTTAAACCCAGCGAACTGACACCCTGGAGCGGCGAGGCAGTCATGCGTTTATGGCAGCAGGCTGGCTTGCCGTCGGGCGTGCTGAACCTGGTCCAGGGCGGGCGCGAAACCGGTCAGGCACTCAGTGCACTGGAGGATCTCGACGGTTTGCTGTTTACCGGTAGCGCCAATACTGGCTACCAGTTACATCGCCAGCTTTCCGGTCAGCCGGAAAAAATACTCGCCCTCGAAATGGGCGGCAATAACCCGCTGATTATTGATGACGTGGTGGATATCGACGCCGCTGTCCATTTGACTATCCAGTCGGCATTTGTCACTGCCGGGCAACGCTGTACCTGCGCCCGCCGTTTATTGGTGAAAAGCGGGGCGCAGGGCGATGCGTTTCTTGCTCGCCTGGTTGCTGTCAGCCAGCGGTTAACGCCGGGGAACTGGGATGACGAGCCTCAGCCGTTTATTGGCGGGCTGATTTCTGAACAGGCCGCACAGCAGGTGGTTACTGCCTGGCAGGAACTGGAAGCATTGGGCGGGCAAACGCTGCTTGCACCACGTTTGCTACAAGCGGGAACATCGCTGCTGACGCCGGGGATCGTTGAAATGACGGGCGTTTCAGGCGTGCAGGATGAAGAAGTGTTTGGGCCGCTACTTCGCGTATGGCGTTATGACACCTTTGATGGCGCGATAAAGATGGCAAATAACACCCGTTTTGGCCTCTCTTGTGGACTGGTTTCCCCAAAACGAGAAAAGTTCGAGCAACTATTACTGGAAGCGCGGGCAGGGATTGTTAACTGGAACAAACCGCTTACCGGAGCCGCCAGTACCGCGCCATTCGGCGGCGTTGGCGCTTCCGGTAACCATCGCCCCAGCGCCTGGTATGCGGCGGATTATTGTGCCTGGCCGATGGCTAGCCTGGAGTCAGACTCGTTAACGTTGCCTGCGACGCTTAACCCCGGGCTGGATTTCTCCGAGGAGGTGGTGTGATGAACGCCTGGGAAGTCAATTTCGATGGACTGGTAGGGCTGACGCACCATTACGCTGGCCTGTCGTTTGGTAATGAAGCCTCCACCAGTCATCGTTTTCAGGTATCGAATCCACGACTGGCGGCGAAGCAGGGCTTACTGAAAATGAAAGCCCTTGCCGATGCGGGATTTCCCCAGGCGGTTATCCCGCCGCACGAGCGTCCGTTTATTCCGGTTTTGCGTCAACTGGGATTCAGCGGCAGCGATGAACAAGTGCTGGAAAAGGTTGCCCGCCAGGCACCGCACTGGCTTTCCAGCGTCAGTTCAGCTTCGCCAATGTGGGTAGCCAATGCGGCCACGGTCGCGCCATCCGCCGATACGCTGGATGGCAAAGTGCATTTCACGGTCGCCAACCTGAACAATAAATTTCACCGTTCGCTGGAAGCGCCGATTACCGAATCGCTGTTAAACGCCATTTTTAACGATAAAGAGAAATTCACCATCCATTCAGCGTTGCCACAGGTTGCGTTGCTCGGTGACGAAGGGGCGGCAAACCACAATCGACTCGGCGGTCATTACGGCGAACCCGGTATGCAGATTTTTGTTTACGGGCGAGAAGAGGGTAACGGTACGCGGCCTTCCCGCTATCCGGCGCGGCAGACCCGCGAAGCCAGTGAGGCAGTAGCAAGGCTGAATCAGGTTAATCCACAGCAGGTGATTTTCGCCCAGCAAAACCCGGACGTTATCGACCAGGGCGTTTTTCATAATGACGTGATTGCCGTGAGCAACCGCCAGGTACTGTTTTGCCATCAGCAGGCATTTGCTCGCCAGGCGCAATTACTGGCAAACCTGCGTTCGCGGGTCAACGGCTTTATGGCGATAGAAGTCCCGGCGTCGCAGGTTTCCGTTCCGGATGCTGTCTCGACCTATCTGTTTAACAGCCAGTTGTTAGGTCGCGATGATGGTTCGATGATGCTGGTGCTGCCCCAGGAGTGTCGGGAACACGCCGGAGTATGGCGTTATCTCAATGAACTCCTTGCTGCGGATAACCCGATAAGCTCACTAAAATTTTTTGATTTACGCGAAAGCATGGCGAACGGCGGAGGCCCGGCGTGCCTGCGTTTACGGGTGGTGCTGACGGCAGAAGAGCGGCAGGCGGTCAATCCGGCGGTGATGATGAATGATACGCTGTTTAATGCGCTTAATGACTGGGTGGATCGTTACTACCGCGATCGTCTTACTGCTGCCGATCTGGCCGACCCGCAATTGCTGCGCGAAGGGCGGGAAGCGCTGGATGTGTTGACTCAATTACTGAATCTTGGTTCGGTTTACCCGTTCCAGCGCGAGGGAGGAGGTAATGGATAATTTTCTCACCCTGACATTAGAGGGTAAAAAACCTGCCATCACCGAGAGAGAAATCAACGGTATTCGCTGGCGCTGGTTGGGGGATGGCGTGCTGGAACTGACGCCATTAACCCCACCGCAAGGCGCGTTGGTAATTTCGGCGGGGATCCACGGAAATGAAACAGCACCTGTAGAAATGCTGGACGCCTTACTTGGCGCAATTTATCACGGTGAAATTAAGTTACGTTGGCGCCTGTTGGCAATCCTTGGAAATCCCTCTGCGCTGAAGCAAGGAAAGCGCTATTGCCATAGCGATATGAACCGAATGTTCGGTGGACGCTGGCAGCAATTTGCTGAAAGCGGCGAAACCTGCCGCGCCCGCGAGCTGGAACAGTGCCTGGAAGATTTTTATCAGCAGGGCAAAGAGTCTGTTCGCTGGCACCTTGATCTGCATACTGCCATCCGCGGTTCGTACCACCAGCGGTTTGGCGTTTTACCGCAACGAGAAATTCCCTGGGACGAAAGTTTTCTGACATGGCTGGGCACGGCAGGGCTGGAGGCATTGGTGTTTCATCAGACGCCAGGCGGCACGTTTAGCCATTTCAGCTGCAAACATTTTGGCGCACTGGCGTGTACGCTGGAGCTAGGCAAAGCACTGCCGTTTGGGCAAAACGAGCTTCGTCAGTTTGTGCCAACCACCAATGCAATCGCTGCGCTGTTAGCGGGGGCGAGTGTCGGTATCGAGAGAAAACAGCCCCTGCGTTACCGGGTGGTTTCGCAGATTACCCGTCATTCTGCTGCCTTCGAATTGCATATGGCGAGCGAGACGCTGAATTTCACGCCATTTAAGAAAGGGACGTTATTGGCGCAGGATGGTGAGGAACGTTTTACCGTGACTCATGAGATTGAATATGTGTTATTCCCCAATCCATTGGTGGCGTTAGGATTACGCGCGGGATTAATGCTGGAAAAAATAACCTAGCACTTGCCCGCAGAAAGGTTTCTGCGGGTATTTAATAACAGCTTTCGGAATAATACGGATTAATCCTGGTTGTTTGCTTTATTTATCGCCATTTCTCAGGTATAGTCCTTCATAATTTCTGCAAAATCATTGTGTTGTAATATTTATTCATCAATTTCCTTCAATTTTTCTTTTTTTCTCCATAATTGGCGAAAAAGTGTTTTTTACACTTTCATTGATTTACCGTTGCTCTGATTAATTGACGCTAAACTCAGTAAAGTTAATCTCGTCAACACGGCACGCTACTAAAGAAAGCCGTAATAAATAACTGAAAGGAAGGATATAGAATATGCGTAAATTAACTGCACTGTTTGTTGCCTCTACCCTGGCTCTTGGCGCGGCTAACCTGGCCCACGCCGCTGACACCACTACCGCAGCACCGGCTGACGCGAAGCCGATGATGCACCATAAAGGCAAGTTCGGTCCGCATCATGACATGATGTTCAAAGACCTGAACCTGACCGACGCGCAGAAACAGCAGATTCGTGAAATCATGAAAGGCCAGCGTGACCAGATGAAACGTCCGCCGCTGGAAGAACGCCGCGCGATGCATGACATCATCGCCAGCGATACTTTCGACAAAGCAAAAGCTGAAGCGCAGATTGCCAAAATGGAAGAACAGCGCAAAGCTAACATGCTGGCGCACATGGAAACCCAGAACAAGATTTACAACATCCTGACGCCGGAGCAGAAAAAGCAATTTAATGCTAATTTTGAGAAGCGTCTGACAGAACGTCCAGCGGCAAAAGGTAAAATGCCTGCAACTGCTGAATAATCTTTCAGCCAAAAAACTTAAGACCGCCGGTCTTGTCCACTACCTTGCAGTAAGGCGGTGGACAGGATCGGCGGTTTTCTTTTATGTGCCTGTCATTTTTGCAAAAACACTAAGGTAAATCACACGAGTTGCCGATAACAATCCACGGTTGCCTGAGCGATAACAATGAAAAGAGCATGCCCGGAGCGAATATGGAATACTTTGATATGCGTAAAATGTCGGTAAACCTGTGGCGAAACGCTGCCGGTGAAACTCGAGAGATCTGTAGTTTTCCCCCTGCGAAACGTGATTTTTACTGGCGTGCCAGCATTGCGTCCATTGCGGCCAATGGCGAATTTTCTTTATTTCCTGGGATGGAAAGAAGTGTGACGCTGCTGGAAGGCGGTGAGATGCTTCTTGAAAGCGCAGACCGTTTTAGCCATACCTTAAAGCCGTTACAGCCTTTTGCTTTTGCGGCGGACCAGGTAGTAAAAGCGAAACTGACGGAAGGGCAGATGTCGATGGATTTCAACATTATGACGCGCCTGGATGCCTGTAAGGCGAAAGTCAGAATTGCCGATCGCACGTTCACTACTTTTGGTTCACGCGGTGGGGTGGTGTTTGTGATTAGCGGGGCATGGCAACTGGGCGAAAAATTGTTAACTACCGACCAGGGCGCGTGTTGGTACGATGGCAAACACACCCTGCGGCTTTTGCAACCGCAAGGCAAACTGCTGTTCAGTGAAATTAACTGGCTTGCAGGCCATTCTCCGGATCAAGTTCAGTAATTTCATAACGACCGGAAAGTAGCGGTTTACAAAGAATTTTATAACCATCGTGATCGAATCCGGCGGGTGTACGGATCAACGTTGCCGCCTCTTCCAGCGAATTAACCGCCCCCAGCCACAGCCAGTTATGAATAATATGGTATTGGGTCATTTCCGGATGCTGTTCTTTCAACGCCACCGCACCTTGCCACGGCCAGCAGATCACCCGCAAACGTTCCAGTGACTGGAGCAGACGGTGAGCATGATCTTCATGGCTCTCCTTTCCACAGCACGCTCCGGCGCAACGTTTTAGCGGCGACCGAAAGCAAGCACGACCGCGACTTAACGGTTCCAGCCCGAGCAGGCCATAACAGAGCTTTTGTTCATCGGCGATTGTCTGTAATGCCTTTAATGCCGAGCGGCGATTGGCAAACAGGCCAAACAAGTTTGGGGCTCGTGAAAAATCCACCTCTTTGGCGTACACCACATCTACGCGTTTTTCGTTCAGTTGCAGGGCGCAGAGCTGACGATTGCGGCGCAACCGTTTATTAAACAACGGTTGTTGCTCCTTGATTAGTCGCGCTTCAAGGAGCAGGGCGCCGATTTCGCCTGCGGTACATATCCAGCTAATGCGTCGGGATTGACGCAGCATGGCCGCTTCATCCGGGGTACGTAAATGGGAAAGGACGCGGTTGCGGATGTTAACGCTTTTGCCGATATAGAGCGGCATAGTGTCACTTTCGCCATGAAACAGATACACACCGGGTCGGGTGGGTAAGTCAGTAAGAAATGAACGTAAATGTTCGGGATATTCGTAAATTGCCGCCGCTTCAAATTCGAGCCGCGGGGAAGTTAAACGCCGTACCACTGTTTACTCCAGATGCTGGTTATCTATCCAGTGTAACAGGCGGGAAACGATTAAAAAAGAGGCGGGTCGATGACAAAGGAAACACCGCCTGATGCGCTACGCTTATCAGGCCTACTCGCCTCCTGCAATATATTGAATTTGCAAAGTTTTGTAGGCCGAATTAGGCGTTCACACCGCATCCGGCATGAATAAAGCGTTCGGTGTCGACAATCTCAGGCGGGGAGGCCGCACTGTTTATTTTTTCCAGAAATCATCGAAAACAGTAATGGGTGGGCGGCGTTTATGCTCAGTTTTCAGATACCAGTTCTCAATCGTTCTGGCGACCTGTTCCGGGACATTTTTCCCTTCCAGATAGTCATCGATATTTTCATACGTTACGCCAAGCGCGACTTCATCCGGCAGTGACGGGCGGTCATCTTCCAGGTCGGCTGTTGGCGCCTTCTTATAGAGATGTTCAGGGCAACCTAACGCTGCCAGTAACTGTTTACCCTGACGTTTGTTCAGACGATACAGTGGGTTAATGTCTGTGCCACCATCACCATATTTAGTGAAGAATCCAGTAATGGCTTCTGCCGCATGATCGGTGCCAACTACGACGCCGTTAGTCATGCCCGCAATGCTGTATTGTGCTTTCATCCGCTCACGCGCTTTTTCATTGCCACGCACAAAATCGCTCAGTTCAATACCCGCTTCCCGCAATGCCTGTTCGCTGGCGAGTACCGCGCCCTTGATATTGACGGTTAATACGCGATCCGGCTGAATAAAGGCAATGGCGTCCTGGCAATCTTGTTCGTCGGCCTGAACACCGTAGGGCAGACGCACGGCGATAAATTGCAGTGATTCGTTACCGGTTTCCTGGCGCAGTTCATTAATGGCCATCTGACACAGTTTACCGGCAAGGGTAGAGTCCTGACCGCCGCTAATGCCGAGTACCAGTGATTTAATGAATGGGTAGGTTTGCAGATAGCTTTTCAGAAAATCGACGCTGCGACGAATTTCCTCTTCAGCATTAATCTGCGGTTTTGCGCCCAGCGCCTTTATTATTTGTTGCTGCAATGTCATTGAACCCCTCCAGACAGAAAAATAAAACTTCCTTAAAGCTAACCCGTTGCTACAGAAACGACAAGCGACAGCAGGTTGAATGGTGGTTAAAACGTCATACAGGAATCCTCTGAAAGCGAAACCGTTTCGCTCTCAGGCTTGAAAAAGCCCCCGATGTATTCCAGGCTTATCTAACACGCTGATAAACAAGAGGACGGAATATGAACAAGAATATGGCAGGAATTCTGGGTGCAGCGGCGGTATTAACCATGCTGGCAGGTTGTACGGCGTATGATCGTACCAAAGACCAGTTTGTACAGCCTGTGGTGAAAGACGTCAAAAAAGGCATGAGCCGGGCGCAGGTTGCACAAATTGCGGGTAAACCTTCGTCTGAAGTGAGCATGATCCATGCTCGTGGTACTTGCCAGACCTACATTCTGGGTCAACGTGATGGTAAAGCAGAAACCTATTTTGTCGCGTTAGATGATACCGGGCATGTGATCAACACTGGCTATCAGACCTGTGCCGAATACGACACTGATCCGCAGGCTGCGAAGTAATTCCTTCATCTGAAAGCTTAAGTCATACGAAAACCGGCCATTGTGCCGGTTTTTTTATGGGCGTGTTCTTATTTGTTGGCGCGAATTATTTAACCGAAATGTGAAGGTGGTCATAACAGCAGGTCAATGAGAGACAATTTGTATAGTCAAAGAAATACTATTGCTCAGGTCAATACCGTATACTCTTTTCAGCCACCAAAAAAAGTCATGTTGGTTTCGCAAGTTACCCAGAGCATGGAAGCAGGTGAAGGCTTGCGGAGTGTCTGGCTGACAGATAATCGTTGATGAGGGCAGTTTTATGGAAAAGAAACACATTTATCTGTTTTGTTCTGCGGGCATGTCTACCTCTTTACTGGTATCAAAAATGCGCGCTCAGGCAGAAAAATATGAAGTTCCGGTCATTATTGAAGCATTTCCAGAAACGCTGGCTGGTGAAAAAGGGCTGAATGCCGATGTCGTGTTATTGGGGCCGCAGATTGCTTATATGTTGCCCGAAATTCAGCGTTTGTTACCCAACAAACCGGTGGAAGTAATTGACTCGCTGTTATATGGCAAAGTCGATGGTTTAGGCGTGCTTAAGGCTGCAGTTGCAGCAATTAAAAAAGCCGCAGCAAATTAATTTTTAAATTTTCCCGTCAAAGAGTTATTTCATAAATCTATACCGCAATATTTAAGTTGCGGTTTTTAAGGGTATTTTTCTATGAGTAATGTTATTGCATCGCTTGAAAAGGTACTCCTCCCTTTTGCAGTTAAAATAGGAAAGCAGCCGCACGTTAATGCAATCAAAAACGGTTTTATTCGCTTAATGCCGTTAACCCTCGCAGGGGCTATGTTTGTATTAATTAATAACGTTTTCCTTAGCTTTGGGGAGGGGTCATTTTTTTATTCCTTAGGTATTCGCCTCGATGCCTCTACCATTGAAACACTCAATGGTTTGAAAGGTATTGGCGGAAATGTTTATAACGGAACATTGGGGATTATGTCTTTAATGGCACCGTTCTTTATCGGCATGGCGCTGGCAGAAGAGCGTAAAGTCGATGCGCTGGCAGCGGGATTGTTATCCGTTGCGGCATTTATGACCGTCACGCCTTATAGCGTCGGCGAGGCTTATGCCGTCGGCGCTAATTGGTTAGGCGGCGCAAATATCATCTCCGGGATTATTATCGGCCTGGTGGTGGCAGAAATGTTTACTTTTATTGTCCGCCGCAACTGGGTGATTAAATTACCCGATAGCGTACCTGCGTCAGTATCGCGTTCTTTCTCTGCATTAATTCCCGGCTTTATTATTCTTTCAGTGATGGGGATTATTGCCTGGGCGCTGACGACCTGGGGTACAAACTTCCATCAGATCATTATGGACACTATCTCGACGCCGCTGGCATCGTTGGGTAGTGTGGTCGGCTGGGCGTATGTGATTTTTGTTCCACTGCTCTGGTTCTTCGGTATTCACGGCGCGCTGGCGCTGACCGCTCTGGACAACGGCATTATGACGCCGTGGGCGTTGGAAAACATCGCGACCTACCAGCAATATGGCTCAGTCGAAGCGGCGTTGGCAGCCGGCAAGACCTTCCATATCTGGGCCAAGCCGATGCTGGACTCATTTATTTTCCTCGGCGGCAGTGGCGCGACTTTGGGTCTTATTCTGGCAATCTTTATTGCTTCTCGCCGTGCTGATTATCGTCAGGTGGCAAAGCTGGCGCTACCGTCAGGCATCTTCCAGATTAACGAACCGATTCTGTTTGGTCTGCCGATTATTATGAATCCGGTGATGTTTATCCCGTTTGTGCTGGTACAACCGATTCTGGCGGCAATCACCCTTGCGGCATATTACATGGGCATTATTCCACCAGTGACCAACATTGCGCCGTGGACCATGCCAACCGGCTTGGGAGCCTTCTTTAACACCAATGGTAGCGTCGCTGCATTGCTGGTCGCACTCTTCAACCTCGGTATCGCCACGCTCATTTATCTGCCATTTGTTGTGGTGGCTAACAAAGCACAAAACGTGATTGATAAAGAAGAGAGCGAAGAAGATATCGCTAACGCCCTGAAATTTTAATCGATGCCGGTACGGGTAATCGTGCCGGTAAGAATAGAGAGGAACGATGTATGATGGATCTCGATAATATTCCCGATACGCAAACGGAAGCTGAAGAGCTGGAAGAAGTGGTGATGGGGCTTATCATCAACTCCGGACAAGCGCGCAGCCTGGCGTATGCGGCACTGAAACAGGCGAAGCAGGGCGATTTTGCCGCAGCAAAAGTGATGATGGATCAGTCACGAATGGCACTGAATGAAGCGCATCTGGTACAGACGAAACTGATTGAAGGCGACGCGGGCGAAGGTAAGATGAAAGTGAGTCTGGTGCTGGTCCACGCCCAGGATCATTTAATGACCTCAATGCTTGCACGTGAACTGATTAGCGAATTAATTGAGCTTCATGAAAAATTGAAGGCATAAGGAGTTGATGATGCAGCCAGTGATTAACGCGCCGGAAATTGCCACAGCCCGTGAACAACAACTGTTTAATGGCAAAAACTTCCATGTGTTTATCTACAACAAAACTGAGAGTATCAGTGGGCTGCATCAACACGACTATTATGAATTCACCCTGGTGTTAACTGGTCGTTATTACCAGGAGATAAACGGTAAACGCGTGTTGCTGGAGCGGGGCGATTTTGTCTTTATTCCCTTGGGATCGCACCATCAAAGTTTTTATGAATTTGGCGCCACGCGTATATTAAATGTCGGGATCAGCAAACGTTTTTTTGAGCAGCATTATCTGCCGTTGTTACCTTATTGCTTTGTCGCATCACAGGTATACCGGACCAATAACGCTTTTCTCACCTATGTGGAAACGGTCATCTCTTCACTGAATTTCCGTGAAACCGGGCTGGAAGAGTTTGTTGAGACAGTTACTTTTTATGTTATCAACCGATTACGTCATTACCGTGAAGAGCAGGTAATTGATGATGTGCCGCAGTGGCTGAAAAGCACGGTTGAAAAGATGCATGATAAAGAGCAGTTTAGTGAAAATGCTCTGGAAAATATGGTGATACTGTCGGCGAAATCGCAGGAATATTTGACACGAGCGACCCAGCGATATTATGGCAAAACACCAATGCAGATTATTAATGAAATTCGCATTAATTTTGCCAAAAAACAACTGGAAATGACCAATTATTCGGTAACAGATATTGCCTTTGAAGCCGGTTATAGTAGCCCAAGCTTGTTCATTAAAACGTTTAAAAAATTGACTTCGTTTACACCCAATAACTATCGTAAAAAATTAACTGAGTTTAATCAGTAGTCGTTGTATCAGAACACTAAATTTACATGCTTGCTCTGTATAACCTGGTGTTTTCGGGTTATTCCTGACTTAGTGGCAGGCACGACAAATATCAGTATTTCCTAATGAAGGGAGAAATTATGAGCCAGAAATTAAAAGTCGTCACTATTGGTGGCGGGAGCAGCTATACCCCGGAATTACTGGAAGGGTTTATTAAACGTTATCACGAATTGCCGGTAAGTGAATTATGGCTGGTGGACGTAGACGGTGGTAAAGCGAAGCTGGATATTATTTTCGATCTTTGCCAGCGGATGATTGATAACGCTGGTGTACCAATGAAGCTTTATAAAACGCTTGATCGCCGCGAAGCATTGAAAGATGCCGACTTTGTCACCACCCAGTTGCGCGTAGGTCAATTACCCGCACGCGAACTCGATGAACGTATTCCGTTAAGTCATGGTTATCTCGGCCAGGAAACCAACGGTGCAGGTGGCCTGTTTAAAGGTCTGCGTACTATTCCGGTGATTTTTGACATAGTCAAAGATGTTGAAGAGCTGTGCCCCAATGCCTGGGTGATTAACTTTACGAACCCTGCGGGAATGGTCACCGAAGCCGTTTATCGTCATACCGGATTTAAACGGTTTATCGGCGTGTGTAATATTCCGATTGGCATGAAGATGTTTATCAGCGATGTTTTAGCGTTAAATGAGAACGATGATTTATCTATCGATCTGTTCGGGCTAAACCACATGGTGTTTATTAAAGATGTGCTGGTAAATGGCAAATCTCGTTTTGCCGAATTGCTTGATGGTGTGGCCTCCGGGCAGTTAAAAGCGTCTGGTGTAAAAAATATTTTCGACCTGCCGTTTAGCGAAGGCTTAATTCGCTCACTGAATCTGCTACCGTGCTCGTATCTGCTTTATTACTTCAAGCAAAAAGAGATGCTGGCGATTGAAATGGGTGAGTATTATAAAGGCGGCGCCCGTGCACAGGTGGTACAGAAAGTCGAAAAACAACTCTTTGACCTGTATAAAAATCCGGACCTGAAAGTTAAGCCGAAAGAACTGGAACAGCGCGGCGGGGCTTATTACTCAGATGCAGCGTGCGAAGTAATCAACGCTATCTACAACGACAAGCAAGCGGAACATTACATTAATATTCCTCATCATGGGCATATTGATAATATTCCGGCAGACTGGGCGGTAGAAATGACCTGTACACTGGGGCGCGATGGTGCGACGCCACATCCGCGCATTACACACTTCGATGACAAGGTGATGGGCTTGATTCACACCATCAAAGGTTTTGAGATTGCCGCCAGCCACGCAGCTCTTAGCGGTGAATTTAACGATGTGTTACTGGCGCTCAACCTTAGCCCGCTGGTGCATTCGGATCGTGACGCGGAACTGCTGGCAAGAGAGATGATTCTGGCGCATGAGAAGTGGTTGCCAAACTTTGCTGACTGCATTGCAGAACTCAAAAAAGCACATTAACTGAGGCTGATTATGGAACGCTTACTGATTGTTAATGCCGATGACTTTGGCTTAAGTAAAGGTCAGAACTACGGCATTATCGAGGCCTGTCGTAATGGTATTGTCACCTCAACGACGGCGCTGGTGAATGGGGAGGCTATCGATCATGCGGTGCGGTTAAGTCGTGACGAGCCGAGTCTGGCCGTTGGGATGCACTTTGTCCTTACACTGGGCAAGCCGCTGACTGCGATGCCGGGGCTGACCCGGCAGGGCATGCTGGGGAAATGGATCTGGCAGCTGGCAGAAGAAGATGCCTTACCTCTGGAAGAAATTTCCCAGGAACTCGCCAGCCAGTATCTGCGATTCATTGAACTGTTTGGCCGCAAACCAACACATCTTGATAGCCATCATCATGTGCATATGTTTCCGCAGATTTTCCCGATTGTTGCCAAGTTTGCGGCTGAAGAGGGGATTGCGTTGCGTATTGATCGTCAGCCAGTATTTAACGACGATGATTTACCCGCTAATTTGCGCAGTTCACAGGGCTTTAGTAGTGCATTCTATGGTGAAGAGATCCGTGAATCACTGTTCCTGCAAGTGTTGGATGATTCCAGCCATCGCGGTGAACGCTCGCTGGAAGTGATGTGCCATCCGGCGTTTGTCGATAATACAATTCGCCAGAGTGCTTACTGTTTCCCGCGGTTAGCGGAACTGGATGTGTTAACGTCGGCGTCGTTGAAGTATGCCATTGCCGAGCGTGGTTATCGGTTGGGTAGTTATCTTGATGTGTAGGTAAAACAGTTTTGCCGGATGCGGCATAAACGCCTTTTCCGGCAAGCAATGTATTGAAATTTCAAAATATTATGAATATCCGGTAGGCCTGATAAGCGCAGCGCATCAGGCAAAGGTGGCGCAGTTGCGCCACCCATATTTACGCCGGAATTTTGTCAATCTTAGGAATGCGTGACCACACGCGGTGTGCAGCCATTAGTGTTAACAGTTCATCCATAAAACTACCGTCGGCGCTGTCGGCTTCTACAATCCCTTCTTCACCCTGATCATCAACCTTAATTGTCGCCTTGAACTTGCGGGCGTCTCCCGCCAGCGCAATCGGTTTAAGGTGTTTGTAGGCTTCCATCAGGTAATAGTTCGCATCGCCGTTGTCTGCGATATCCGCAATATTACCGCAAGGGACAATCACCGCATCCACCGTGAGCGAAGGCGCACCGGCAAACGTTGCGGCAATCGGCAATACCGTACCGTCATCTGCCGTTACCTCACCCATACGCGAATAGAGCAGTTTGGCATGTACGCCTTTCGCTTTCAGCGCCTTGAGGATCGCCAGCAGATCTGCCGATTTCACTTTATCGTTGAGCAGGATAGCCACCACGCGGCCTTTCACATCGCCGTCCGGGATCGCGTACAGACTCAGCGCCGGATCTTTCTTCAGGCCGTTTACGTCCGGTGGCGGGGTGATATTCAACTGATCATCCGTTAGCTCGATGCCGAGATTTTTCGCCACCGCCTGGGCCAGAGTGAGATCAATATGCGCCAGCTGGTCAACGACGCGCTCACGAATATACGGACGAACTACTTTGCTTAACTCAAAACTGAAACCATCGACAATATGGCGCTGCTCGAATGGCGTCTGACTTAGCCAGAACAGACGCGGATGGGAATAATATTCGCCAAACGATGGACTGCGCTCGCGAACTTTGTTGCCTTCTACGCGCTCCTGGTATGATTCAAATCCTCCGCGTTTCGGCCCCGGCGGTGTTTCGCGCGGCCAGTTGTCGTTGATCGAGTTCGGTTCGTAGTTTGCCGGATTTGTGTCGATTCCCATGCGGTGCATGCCGTCACGCTGGAAATTATGGTAAGGGCAGGTCGGGCGATTAATCGGAATTTCGTGGAAATTCGGCCCGCCAAGGCGGCTTATCTGCGTATCGGTATAGGAGAACAAACGCCCCTGCAACAGCGGGTCGTTGGTGAAATCGATACCGGGGACAATGTGACCTGGGTGGAAGGCCGCCTGTTCGTTTTCAGCAAAGAAGTTATCCGGGTTGCGGTTAAGCACCATTTTGCCGACGCGCTGTACCGGCACCAGCTCTTCCGGGATAAGCTTGGTCGGATCGAGAAGGTCGAAATCGAACTTGAATTCGTCTTCTTCCGGGATTAACTGGAAGCCCAGTTCGTATTCCGGGAAATCGCCTGCTTCAATCGCTTCCCAGAGTTCGCGACGGTGGAAATCCGGGTCACGTCCGGTGAGTTTCTGCGCTTCATCCCATACCAGCGAGGCTTTACCTGCCAGTGGTTTCCAGTGGAAACGCACAAACGTCGCTTTCCCTTCGGCATTAATCAGGCGGAAAGTGTGAATACCAAAGCCTTCCATGGTGCGGTAACTGCGCGGGATCCCGCGATCCGACATCGCCCACATCACGTTGTGCAGAGTTTCAGGTTGCAGAGAAACATAATCCCAGAAAGTATCGTGGGCGCTTTGCCCTTGTGGAATTGCCCAGTGCGGTTCTGGTTTTACCGCATGAACAAAATCGGGGAATTTATGCGCATCCTGGATAAAGAAGATCGGCGTGTTATTGCCAACGAGGTCAAAAATACCCTCTTCAGTATAGAACTTGGTGGCAAAACCACGGATATCACGCACGGTATCGGCAGAGCCAGCGCCACCCTGAACGGTAGAGAAACGGACAAACACTGGGGTGATTTTGTTCGGGTCAGACAGGAAGTCGGCTTTGGTTATATCGCTTAAGTTTTTATACGGCTGGAAATAACCATGAGCCGCAGATCCTCGCGCATGAACAATACGTTCCGGGATACGCTCATGGTCAAAGTGAGTGATCTTCTCGCGCAGAATAAAATCTTCCAGCAGCGTTGGACCACGGCTACCGGCACGCAGTGAGTTTTGATCGTCAGCGATGCGCACGCCCTGATTGGTGGTAAGCGCATAATTTTCACTACCTTTACGTACATCTTCCAGGGAATTGAGTTTTTCGTTACGCGTATCAGGGGCTTTCAGACTGCCTGGCGCGGTAGGCTGCGCGCCTGGCGGCGTCGGTTCAGCCGCTGGACGATGAGAGCCGTCCTCAGGTGCCAGTGAGTCCATTCCTGGTTTCGCTTCGTTCGAGTCGTGCAGGGGGGACTGGTGCTGATGTGGGTTCTTTTCGTTATGTTGCGACATTGAACTCGTCTCCTTATTTCATTGCTGAAAGGGCCGCTTTTTTGGTCAAAAAACCCTCTAACTATAGACCATCAGGGGTATCTCGCTCCGGAAGTGGTGTCGGCGAAAGTATTTGAAGATGTACGCAAAGCAGGACGGCCGTGGGCTAAATCGGCTAAACTACATTTTTTCTGATTTTTAATATGCGTTTAGTGAAGCCAGTAATGAAGAAACCGCTACGTCAGCAAAACCGCCCGATTATTAGCTATGTCCCGCGCACGGAACCTGCGCCGCCGGAGCATGCGATTAAAATGGATTCGTTTCGTGATGTCTGGATACTACGTAGCAAATATGTGGCGTTTGTTCTGGTGGGGGAGTCATTCTTGCGCTCACCGGCGTTTAGTGTGCCGGAGGCGGCCCAGCGCTGGGCGAATCAGATTCGACAAGAGAATGAGGTCGAAGAGTGAAAAAAACGCCTGTCGGGATGACAGGCGTTTTGCGTTATAAGCCAGGGTTAACGGTGAGCCAGTTCGGCGTCATCTTCGCTATCCAGAATAGATTTATCGGTCTGCTTCAGCCACTGGCTGGTCAGTGTACCTGCGGTCATAGAACCGCTGACGTTCAGTGCCGTACGGCCCATATCGATAAGTGGTTCAACGGAAATTAACAATGCCACCAGCGTTACCGGCAAGCCCATTGCAGGGAGTACAATCAGTGCGGCGAATGTTGCACCGCCACCAACGCCTGCAACACCTGCTGAACTTACCGTGACGATACCAACGAGTGTCGCAATCCACATTGGGTCTAGCGGGTTAATGCCAACCGTAGGCGCAACCATCACTGCCAGCATTGCCGGATACAGCCCGGCACAGCCGTTCTGACCAATGGTTGCGCCGAAGGAGGCGGCGAAACTGGCGATGGATTCAGGCACGCCCAGACGACGCGTTTGTGCTTCTACATTCAACGGAATAGACGCAGCGCTGGAGCGACTGGTGAAGGCAAACGTCAGCACTGGCCAGACTTTACGGAAGTATTTCAGCGGGCTTACGCCATTAATGCCCAGCAGAATGCCATGCACTGCAAACATAATCAGCAGACCGAGGTAGGAAGCGACAACGAAGCTACCCAGTTTAATGATGTCTTGCAGGTTGGAACCTGCAACAACTTTGGTCATCAGTGCCAGAACACCGTATGGCGTCAGTTGCATGACCAGGCGAACCAGTTTCATCACCCAGCTTTGCAGCGTATCGATAGCGGTTAAGACACGTTCACCTTTCGGCGCATCATCTTTCAGCAGTTTCAGTGCTGCAACGCCCAGGAACGCCGCAAAAATTACCACGCTGATAATTGACGTCGGATTGGCGCCGGTCAGATCTGCAAACGGGTTTTTCGGGATAAAGGACAAGACAAGCTGCGGAACGCTCAGGTCAGAGACTTTACCGACATAGTTGCTTTCGATAGCGTTCAGACGCGCAGTTTCAGCGCCACCCTGAACCAGCCCCTCAGCCGTCAAACCAAACAGGTTGGTGACCAGCACACCGACCAGCGCCGCAATCAGCGTGGTAAACAAAAGCGTACTGATGGTCAGAAAACTGATTTTTCCTAGTTGAGACGCGTTATGCAGACGGGCAACCGCACTTAAAATGGAGGCAAATACCAGCGGCATGACGATCATTTGCAGTAACTGAACATAGCCGTTACCGACAATGTTAAACCACTGAACAGAATCTTTGAGTACCTGGCTGTCAGAACCATAAATGGTATGCAGGGCAAGGCCAAAAACCACACCCATCACCAGACCTACCAGCACTTTTTTGGCCAGACTCCACTGTTTGTGGCGGGTTTGGGCCAGCGCAAACAGCAGCACAACGAACACTATGATGTTCGCAATTAATGGAAAGTTCATCCCCGTTCTCCTGATCTTATTATTTCTATCGCTACGCAGTAGCCATAGTGTTGACGCAAGATTAACAGAACTGTGAGCTGGCTCTTATATTCAAATGGAATGGCTTATTCCAGAAAAGCAATTTTTGTTTTTTTAGTATTCAACCTGATGCTTAATAAGGCGATGAAACTCGATCTGCAAGGTATTAATCATTTGCGATGACCAACGCACGGCACTGTTTTCGGGCAGTGAATGGGGCATCCACACCGACCAGACAAACAACGCCATGCAGAGAAAACGTTCTAACTGGTTGCCTTTTTGTGGAACCAGAATCGGCAGACGGAAACGCCATCGACACGGCCAGAGGAGGGGAACGCCAGCGGGGGTCAGCATATCAGCAAGAATATGACTCAAATAACCGAGAACCATACCTTGCAAAGCATCAGCCGGAATAAACCAGCTTTCTGGGACTTTCAGGTAAAAGGTCGCCAGTAGAGCGAAAACCGCCAGCAGGCTGTGGGTAAAGCCACGGTGACCAAAAGCGCGGGCAATGGGTTTTGATATCCACTTTAATCGCTGCCCAAGAAACGACTTTGGGTGGTCAATATCAGGCAACAGGCAAGTTAATATTGCTGAAGGGACAATATGCCACCAGTCACCCTGTGCCAGCACGGGTGTAAGCTCGGCATTTTTAGCAAACACCGCACAAGCAATAGAAAAGAGGAGGTGACCTTCCGCCGTCATGATAAAACTCACTAAACTGTCGATACGTACAGTATAGGGTTTTTATACAGTGCGCGGAAGTGGTGACGGTGTAACTCTTCATCACAATGTGATGATAAAATCATCAGTTGAACGTGATTTCAGATAAGCAACCAGGGGCTGTGTTACCACGCCCCCTTTTTATTAACCGAGGAGGTCTTTCGCGGTGAGTTCGGTCAAGGATGAAAGTTTTACATTCGCCAACACAAAACGTGGATCATTTTGCGCTTCCGGTGCCGGAACGACGATGGAGCGCATTCGTGCTGCCTTCGAGGCGATCATGCCATTAACCGAGTCTTCCAGCGCCACGCAGGCGATTGGATCAACGCCCAGTTTTGCTGCGCAGTCGAGATAAACCTGCGGATGCGGTTTGCTATAAGGCAATTTTTCAGCGGAGGCGAGGGCATCGAAACTGTCACGTAGGTCAAACATGGTCAGCACTTTTTCAAGCATATGCAGCGGTGACGCTGAAGCCAGACCAATTAATAAGCCCTGCGCTTTACATAAAGCAACGGCTTCACGCACGCCAGGCAGTAATGGACGCGTCTCTTCAACCAACGAAATGGCGCGGGCAATCACCCGATCTACCACTTCCTGATGACTCGGTCCATTCCACGGTTGCCGGGCATACCACAGATCAACCACCATATCGATGCGTAAACCTAAGGTGTCTGGTAGCTCATTACGGCGGGAGATGTCCACCCCCAGGCTTGCCATCACATCCAGTTCGGCCCGATCCCATAAAGGTTCGGAGTCGATAAGTAATCCATCCATATCAAAAATTGCAGCAAGAATCTGTCGTGGGGTTGACATTACAACCTCTCCTTTAGAGCATTATGTGTAAGGTATTTAGCAGTGCTTATGATTAAGCGCCTATCATATCGCCTTTAAAGAATGGGCGAAAACAGATATCTACAGGTAAACTAAGTGAATCGACGCGTCTTAATCAAGGAGAACTCATGACGTATCAACAAGCTGGACGCATTGCTATTTTGAAAAGGATTTTCGGTTGGGTTATTTTTATACCAACACTTGTTTCCACGTTGATTTCCTTGCTGAAGTTTATGAATACCCGGCAAGAAACCCAGGAAGGCATTAATGCGGTAATGCTCGACTTTGCCCATGTCATGATCGATATGATGCAGGCGAATACGCCTTTTTTGAATCTGTTCTGGTATAACTCCCCGACGCCCAATTTTAATGGTGGTGTGAACGTTATGTTCTGGGTGATCTTTATCCTGATATTTGTCGGACTGGCGTTGCAAGACTCTGGAGCACGCATGAGTCGTCAGGCGCGCTTCTTGCGCGAAGGCGTTGAAGATCAACTCCTTCTGGAGAAGGCTAAAGGGGAAGAGGGGTTATCGCGTGAACAGATCGAGTCGCGCATTGTCGTTCCACGCCATACTATCTTCACACAGTTTTTTTCACTTTATATCCTGCCGGTAATTTGCATCGCTGCGGGATACGTGTTCTTTTCTCTGCTTGGTTTCATTTAATACAAAGGCCGCGCGGTGCGGCCATTATCATCGACTCCCGTCATGCGGCTAACAATCTATCCAATGATTGTTGAGCAACAACCAGATGCTGCCCGCCAAACAACCTTGCACGGTTTAGCAAAGTGTAAAGCTGGTAAATCGGTTGGCGTTCGAGGAAATCGGTCGGTAGCGGTGAAACTGATTGATAACCATCATAGATTTGCGGAGGCTGTTCTGCATGTAGCGGCAACATCGCCAGATCGCACTCTCTGTCGCCCCAGTAACAAGCTGGGTCGAAAATATACGGGCCATTCGGACCTAGCGCACAATTCCCTGACCATAGATCACCATGCAACAGTGATGGTTGCGGCTGATGTGAGGCCAGGCGCTGCTGGATATGCTCGACGATGGCGTCGATATTGCCGAAGGCGATCCCTTTTTCTGCTGCCAGCTCCAGTTGCCAGCCAATCCGTTGTTCAGCAAAAAACGTTGACCAGCGGCGTTGCCAGGTATTGGGTTGAGGGGTAGTAGAAAGGGCGTTGTCGAAATCGAGGCCAAATTGTGGCTGGTCGCTCCATTGATGTAGATGCGCAATTTGTTGCCCTAAAATAAAGGCGTTATGTGCATCCAACGGCCGAGGAGGGAGATAATCCATCACCAGAAAACTGTAGTCACGGTCAGCGCCAACGGCCCAAACTCTGGGTACGGTGACGGTTTTACTGCGAGACAACAATTCCAGTTGGTCGGCTTCGGCGGTAAAACCGGGAAGCAATTCTCTTTCATCACATTTGACGAAAAAGTCACGTCCTGCATAGCGTAAATGCCATGCGGCATGGACTTCCCCGCCAGGCAGTTCATTACGCAGTTCGATTTCGCCTTCACCTAACTGCTCGCTCAAAAGACGACTGATTACCTGCCACATGATGTCTCTCCCATGCTGTCTGCCAGATCATAAGGTTAGCGCAAGAATAAGGTGTAAAAACACGAGCTAACGCACACCACAGACTGATTATTGCCCAAAAAACTTTATTTGTTGCTATTCCACTCCTCCCAGGTGGTTATCCTTATCTCGGGGTCTTTGCCTGTAGCGCTCTGAGCGAGTCCGGCAACGAGTTCTCTTATCTCATCTTCGTTTTGCGTACTGAGAAGGCCAAAGCTATTCGTCCCTAGTTCATGGATATTCCCATCATCGTCTGTCATGGTCAGTGAAAAGCCATCTCGTGTCAGAAAGTTATTTAACTCATTAATTTCAGTTAATGTATCTTCATGCAGCATGACGGTAATGACATAACGGACAAGATCGCCACCAGCCATAATTCACCTCTTTGTTATCGCGTGATTTTTTAGCATAGTCGCATAAACGCGTTGCCGACAGGTTTGTGGTGATTCCCCCAACCGGTGGGGGAATGTCTCGATTAGCGGGAAAGGTAAGCGTAAATTTTTTGTGTATCGTCATGGGAGCACAGGCGTGTCCCCTGATTGAGTGTTGCGGCACTACCCGCAGCCACGCCAAAACGAACCATTTCATCAAGCGAGGCATTTTCTGCCAGCTTCAATGTCATCGCCCCTACCATGCTGTCGCCAGCACCGACGGTACTTTGGCTTTTTAGCGGCGGTGGCACAACCTGAATGCAGTTTTCGCTATCTACCCCCAAAGCTCCTTGTGGACCAAGGGAAACGACGACCCGTTTGGCCTTACCACTATTAACGATTTCCTGCGCAGCTTTACGCACATCATCGGGTTGAGTGAGCTCGCGACCTACCAGTGCGCTGAGTTCTTTTTGGTTAGGTTTAACTAACTCGATATTACCAATCGCCAGTGCCGCGCTTAAGGCTTCGCCGGAACTGTCGACGATGCAGCGGATCCCTTGTTTTTGCGCAGCAGAAATAAGCTGCGTTAATTTTTCCAGTTTCACGCCTGGTGGCAGGCTACCACTAATAACCAGAATAGCCTCTGACTCGATTTCCAGAACTTGTTCTTCAAGTTGACGAAACTCATCTTCGCTTAAAGCTGCGCCGGGCATGACAAAGCGATACTGCTCACCGCTGGATTCCACATGTACATGCAGATTCTGGCGGGTCCAGTCTTTCGCTTCGACTGTGGCGACAGGAACATTTTCATCGGCCAACAGAGCGACGAGATGTTCGCCGGTCGCGCCGCCGGCCGGGAATATAGCCGTCGCGCTCCCGCCCAGATGAGCAATGGCACGGGCGACATTAATACCGCCGCCACCAGGTTCAAACACGGGGGCACTACAGCGCAGTTTTCCTTCGGGGTAAATTTGCGGGGTAATTGTTGCGCTATCGAGAGAGGGCGCAAGTGTCAACGTATAGATACGTACCATCATTTCCTCCTATAGGCTGATTTCAGTCTGGCACTGAATCAGTGGAAAGTGAAGAAATTAACAATATGATTTATTAGATATTTATATAAAATTAATAAGGTAAAGATATATAAATAAATATCTGTTTTCGCAACGCGCTTATTCAAAAAATGAAATAAGAAGTCATTGCTAAGTTTTTCACTCCTTTTTATAATTTGTCACCTTTCCAGGGACGCTACTCTTTGATCCTTAAGAAAGTTTCCGGGACCGCGATGGTCTCTTTTTTTGTTGTACGGACTTTTAATAAATGAAGCTTTTGAAGACAGTTCCTGCCATCGTTATGTTGGCGGGGGGTATGTTTGCGTCTCTGAATGCAACTGCCGATGATTCCGTTTTTACTGTCATGGACGATCCTGCCAGCGCAAAAAAACCTTTCGAAGGTAATCTGAATGCAGGCTACCTTGCACAATCAGGCAACACGAAAAGTTCCTCACTCACGGCTGATACCACTATGACCTGGTATGGGCATACTACTGCCTGGTCGCTGTGGGGGAATGCCAGCAATACTTCTTCTAATGATGAGCGTTCTTCGGAAAAATATGCAGCAGGTGGGCGTAGCCGTTTTAATTTAACTGATTATGATTATCTGTTTGGTCAGGCAAGTTGGCTGACAGACCGTTATAACGGTTATCGGGAACGAGATGTATTGACTGCGGGTTATGGTCGCCAGTTTTTAAATGGACCGGTACACAGCTTCCGCTTTGAATTCGGCCCTGGCGTGCGTTACGACAAATATACCGATAATGCCAGTAAAACGCAGCCGCTGGGTTATGCCTCCGGAGCTTATGCATGGCAGTTGACCGACAACGCTAAATTTACCCAGGGTGTATCGGTTTTTGGTGCCGAAGACACTACGCTGAACTCTGAAAGCGCATTAAATGTTGCCATCAATGAACATTTCGGTCTGAAGGTGGCCTACAACGTTACATGGAACTCAGAACCGCCTGAGTCTGCGCCGGAACATACCGATCGTCGCACAACGTTATCGCTGGGCTACAGGATGTAATAATGTGCCGGGCCGTGTTATGCGGTCTGGCTGCATTGTTTGTTGATAGCGCCTCACCATTCAGCCCCAAATCATCGCTGCCCAGCGCAGCAACAGCATCGCGCCGCAAATAGACAGCAAGACTACCACCATCTTCCAGTGTTTTTTGTTGAAACGTTTTGTCGGCATGCGTTTTTCCAGGGGATTTACAATCTTCAATAATCGAGTGTAACAAAAGGGTCAGGTGTTGCCTGTATTGATTTATATCATATCGAACATGATGATTGTCGCTTTGCCCGATAACAATTACCGTGTAAACTGCCAAGCGGTATTATCAGAAAGTGGGTGTAGGTCTGGCATCGCCAATCAGCATGCTGTGACATATTTCGCAGAGTGAAGCGGGAATCAGCCCAAACCTTTTTGATAAATTTCATATGAATCTTTGTATGTGATCTTTCGTGTAAGTACCATCCAGAATTTCACCTCATTCCTGTCTGTTCCTGTCTGTTTCACCAATTCCGCATCACGCCTCACTTTCTTTAATTTACCCGTTTCAATTTAGTTCATCTTGTCCGCGTTCGTGTCGTAGAATCTGTGTACCAAATTGTGTACCAATTCCGACAAAGCTGAACAGGGACAAGCATGCCTCTCAACGATACCAAACTCAGACGTATAGCTGGCAAGCCATATGATGGACCAGAGGAGATTGCTGATGGTGGTGGGCTTTCTGCCAGGATCAGTCCAAAGGGACTTATCACCTTTCAGTATCGCTATCGCTTCAACGGGAAACCGGCCCGGCTAAAACTTGGCACGTACGGCAAGATGTCGATCAAAGAAGCCCGCGACGCGATGGAGGAATGCAAGGGCTGGCTGGAAGAGGGACGCGACCCGGCAATGCAGCGGAAGAAAGCCAGGGACATCGTATCCAGTTCACCGAGCATCAATACTCTCGTTGATGAGTGGCTTGAAACGCCATCAGTGAAAGAAATGGTGAAGTACGAATACTGGAAACGGATGCTGAAGCTTCACGTTACCGACAATTATGGTCGACTGATAGCAGATGAAATGAGCCCAGTTGAGTGGGAGCAGATATTCCTGCGCATAACGAAAGGTGGTTCCCCGGTACAAGCCGGTAACGTTCTGGTGAAGATGAAGCAGGTGATCCGCTATGCGCTGCGCCGAAAACGTATTACTTCAAATTCGCTAATGTTGCTCGAAATTAATGATGTCGGTAGCCGACCGGATGACGGGGAGAGATTCCTGAATGATGATGAGATAGGCGCGTTCTGGAATGCTATCGATAAAACCAAAATGTCATGGCAAAACAAAATGCTGATCCGCATTGTAGCCCTTACCGGTTGTCGCGGCGTTGAATTGAGGCTGGCAAGGAAGGGTGATTTTGACCTGAAGGCGCGGGAGTGGGTTATACCGAAAGAGAACTCGAAAACGCGTAAGCGCTTTGTGCGTGGGATTTCTCAGCTTGCAGCCGATTATTTACAGAAGGTTTTTGATGTGTACCCCGAACAGTCAATCGTATTTCCGCCTGCGAAGTTACAGGTGGACAGACCTATGGCGGCCAGTACATTGATTTCCATTGCGGGGCAGGTTGAAGAGGTTATGGGTGGGGAGCATTGGTCCTTGCATGACCTGCGAAGAACGTGCAAAACAAAGATGGCTGAACTTGGTGTAGCGCCTCACGTATCAGAGAAAATACTCGGGCATAAGCTAACGGGGATGCTGGCTGTTTATGACCAGTATGATTACATCCCCGAGCAGCAGGCAGCAGCGGAATTGTGGGCTGATAAGATTCAGGCGTGTGCAGCCAATAGTCCTTTATCTTTGCAGAACTGAATAACTTCTACATAGCGGAAGAGAGCACCACCTTTAGGCGGGTGGATTTCTTCCACTTCCTGCGGGAATGGTGTGCCAGATTCTTCCCACTGTTTGCGCTTTCGATAAAATGTGGTTCTGGAGATACCGCCAAGCATCTCCTGAACGCGCTCACGGTTAACCAGAACCGGCTGAATGCTGATTGTTGTTTGCATGCTTTTCTCCAGGCAAAAAGAAGCCCGGGCGAACCGGGCAAATGGGGGATAACGTGGCAGTGTATTGGCACCCAATAGCCAGCTCATAACTGGCTATCAGTTGCGCTACCTGTCATGTATATTGATTTGTGTTGAAAGAGGATAGGTGCATGGCTACATATAAGCAGATCCAGGAATACGTCAAAGCTCATAATGGTGTAAGCGTAAAAACATGCCACATCGCTCATGTTAAGCACATGCATCGATTCAAGATGAGGCAGGCGCCGAACCGCATTTCTCCTGACTCAAGGGTTTATAAATGCCCTGATAATTTTGTCCCTCTTATTGAGCAAGCAATGAAATATTTCGGGATGATTGCTTAGCCTTATCATAGTTTTCTTATGTGATGCTGTTAAATATTCTCAGTCTTATGACGTGCGAATAGATATTTAAAATATAACTCTTTAGTGTTGCTGATCTCTATTTTTAAATCATTAAGGATCAATAGATTGAAAAGCTTGTCATGTATCTCGAAAACTAAATCACGTAGCTTTATCAGATCAATAGTTGATGTGTAATCATTCAGATTATCATGAAATACCCCATCCCATGTGATTTTGGGATGAGTAATTAATATGTTGTTTTTCTTGGTTAATCGATAAATAACATTAGTTTGTTTCACATGCTGAGCCTCACACAGTAAGCTTCCATTATGCAAAAGGCCGTTTCTGAGGGAGACCAATGATTCTATATCATTCGATGGTAGATTTGTATTAAGCTCAAGGCAACGTTTTATTCCATTTTGCTTGTTAGAAGATTTTCCTTTCGGCGTGTAAAGGGTGCCCATTTGGTCCATCATGGCAAAAGATGTCATTAATGGAACGTATTGATTAGTTCTGTTATTATTAAAGGATGCGGATAAAGTTTCTCTTAAGTCATGGAGGCTTGATGATAAATAGCAGTTTTTTAGTTCTATAGAATTTGCGATGTTATATAAATGAACATACGCAAGTTCATCGGTGTTTAACTCATCCAAGTTTTTCATGGAAAAAAATCATGAGTAGCGTAAGGCTTGCTTGGGTCGAAATTTAGCATGGAATTCCACATGTATAATATAAGTAAGTATAATGATAGACGATATATAGTCTAACTTTAATCTTTTGTGATTAGAAGCTATCTAACCTCACATTTCGGTTTCTGTCCATGGCGCAATAGCACTTTGGAATCCTTTATATCAAGGAACCACCGACTCACGCTGCAACTCTTCGACGACTGATACGTCGTCTGCAAAATCTGCTATGGTCAGTGCTCCATGAACTGTCGGTTAATTCGGTTGAAGGTGAACGCGACCAGTAAAAAAGGAGCCTGTAGCTCCCTGATGATTTTGATTTTCATGTTCACCGTTCCTTAAAGACGCCGTTCAATATGCCGATCGCCAGACTTAAATGAGTCGGTGTGAATCCCATCAGCGTTACCGTTTCGCGGTGCTTCTTCAGCACGCTACGGCAAATGTCATCGACGTTTTTATCTGGAAACTGCTGTCTGGCTTTTTTGATTTCAGAATTAGCCTGACGGGCAATGCTGCGAAGGGCGTTTTCCGGCTGATGTGTCATTGAACAAGCCCCATGTCGGCAAGCATAAGCACACAGAATATGAAGCCCACCGCTAGAAATTGTCATGCCGCCTCCGTGAGTTGCTTAGAGGTGATGATTTGCACCAGACGGTCAGCAGCTGCTTTCTGTGCAGGAACGGAAGCAATAATGGTCGGCCGTTCTTTGTCGATATTTGCGCAGACGCCGCCCCATTGCGAAATCAGGAAGAAGTCTTCCATCTCAGAGGAGCCCGCACGGCTCGTCAGTTCCTCAATCATCTGGACGATATCGACGATTGAGTGTTCAGCCATTAGCCGCTGAACGGCGTAGCCGAAGGCGTTGATCATCACCGCATGGAACTGAATGTAGTCGCGCTTGTAGTCAGCCTGGTTCGTGCAGTGGCGAATCGCATCAATCTGTGTAAGAGACAGCCAGGCTTCCCAGATGGATTCGATGTCTCCCATTTCAAGCGGCTTACTCCCCGCACTGGCAAACTTGGCTGTGGCGTCACTCAGCGCTTTGAAGCTCACCCACAGCTTACTTTTTGCAGGAACGACGTTATGCTCGAAGTCGGTTACTTCTGAGAAAGTGTCGTGCTGCGAAAGGAACGTCACCATCCCCTGCGCAACATCATTGCGCCCGTCATATGCCATATTGATCGCGGCAGATGGCTTGGACACATTGTTGTTGATATCAGAGAAGAACTGCTGGCGCGCTTTAAGCGGTAATTTGTGAGTCAGCATCAGTGGAATACTGATTGGTTCGCCATATTTGCGGCAGAATTCAGCAATGCCCGCCGCGCGGTGCTGGCCGTCGAAAAGTTTTATTTCGGCGTCCATAGGGAACCGTGCAACGCCGACATTCGTGTTTCCGTATTCATCAAACTCGATTTCTGAATTACAGTTTCCAACCAGCGGCGGGATGATGAACGGCTCTTTATTTTCATATGCGCGGACAAGGTATTCGTAGAACTTCTTGACGCGCGCAGGATTGATTTCACGCTGGGAGCGTTCGAGAGTACTGCCAACGTTGTCTGAAGCCAGAACGCGTGCCAGCGTGCGGGCCGGGACTGTCATCATCAGAGTGACAGTGCTTCCCTGTAGGCCGCGGGATGCTGGGAACTCAAAGAAATAATCGCCAACTGCACTCATACTGCCTCCTGTTCAGGGTCGCTTTGTACATACAGCCCCCGTTTATTATTTATCGCCTCAGCCAGCCGCTGTGCTTTCAGTGGATTTCGGATAACAGAAAGGCCGGGGAATACCCAGCCTCGCTTCGTAACGGAATAGACGAAAGTGATCGCACCTACCCGGATATTATCGTGAGGATGCTTCATCGCCATTGTTCCCCAAATACAAAACAAATTTCAGCCAGTGCCTCGTCCATTTTTTCGATGAACTCCGGCACCATTTCGTCAAAACTCGCCATGTACTTTTCATCCCGCTCAACCACAACATAATGCAGGCCTTCACGCTTCATACGCGGGTCATAGTTGGCAAAGTACCAGGCATCTTTTCGCGTCACCCACATGCTGTACTGCACCTGGGCCATATACGCAGACTTGATGGCTTCGATACCGCCAAGGCGGAATTTCATGAAATCCCGGGAGGTAAACGGGCATTTCAGCTCAAGGCCATTGCCGTCACTGCATAAACCATCGGGAGAGCAGGCGGTACGCATGGTTTCATCATGGAATAGGATCGGCGATTCGGTAACGTTAACGCCGGTAGTGAATTCGAATAGCATCCGGGCATCTTCTTCATACTGCTTACCCCATGCCAGTGCTTTAGCGTTAACCTCTGGAGCTATACCGGTACAGACCTCGGCGAGAAGAGTATGGAAATATGACATCTTCATGTCCGTCCATTTCTTTCCTGATCGAGGCTTGGAGATGACGTTGTGCACTTCAGAGGCGGTTATGACGCCGAGGCGCAGCCGGTGCCACGCCTCATCACCTTGCTCGAGGGTGTTAACGTCAATGCCGGTACGCGTCAGGATAATTTCTGGTGTCATGCCGCCGCCCTCTGTTTGAGGAATCCAAGAGCCTTAACGGCTTCTGGCTCAGTAAGCTCTGATGACTCACGGATGTCGCGCTTAAATATGCGAGAACACAGCGGCAAAAGATCGTCATCCCATGTTTTGTCCATTGCCATAAGTACGCCGGAAATCTCCTGCAGTATTTCCATGCTCACCGGTGTAATGTTCCGCTCTGATTGCCTCTCATCGGAAAAATTGATTCCTTCCTGCCCCTCGGTGTTAACGTGGTCGATTGCAGCATCAAGGCGCTCGCGTCGCGGCCAGTATTTTGCAGCCTGCTTAACAACCGTCTTGAGAATCATCTGCTCTTCGTCAGTAACCCACGGGCATTTTTTGCTGCTGTCCTGTTTGTACTTCTTCCAGGCTTCAGATCGGTCACGTATCGCGTAGATAGCATCGATGCGCATCGTATGTGTAAGATAATCGCCATCATCCGTCTTGATGACGACGTAGGAACCGACGATGTCTCCGCGCTGTTCTTCGGTGTCAAAGTCGTTGTAGATGTGGATCGGCGGCTTATCGAGCCCCTCGCGGCGGAACTGGTCGTTTCGACGAACTATGGCCGACTGACACCACTTAATGGCGCCAGACTGCTGCGCAATGTGCATCAGGCCCATGTAACTGATGTCTAGGCAAATGGCCCCTTTACGCGGAACCAGGTAAGCTAGCTTCTGAGCTGGGTTGAGCGAAATACCGATAGCCGCAACGTTGATGATCGCGTTCTGCGTGCTGGTCTGGTTCTGGAATGCAATCTTGGCGAGGTAGTCGTTGTTCTGAAATAACTGGATGGCGAACTGGCTTTCCTTCGCCCACACCATCCGCTCGTCAGTGGCCGCCTTAATGAAAAGCGGTTCCTGTTGTTTGACGAAATCAACAAGGGTTAAACTCATAATCACTCCTTAGAACGGGCAGCCGGTACGGAGTTCCCAGTCGGATTCCGCTTGGGCGTAAGCAACTGCCGAAATGAAATCGTTGTATGCCTCGCCAGCTTTATCGCTGCGAAGTCCTTCGTATGGGCTGGAGTCAATCGGTACGGAAAAGTGGAAGAGGCCAGACGGCTCTTTGGGCATCATGTCGATGATTTGCTGCGCCCGGTCGTCGATCCACTTCTCTTTCTGATCGGTGAGCAGCTGTTCAACCCAGCGCCGATCTTCGATACGGTCGTAAGTGAGGAATGCGTTCATGGTTGCCTCAGTAATGAATTTTCGCGCAGGGGATCAGGTCATCTTTCAGAGCGGTAAGGACTTCGATAGCCTGTTCGTGTGTTAAGCTGGTGTGGCTGGTTAGCGCGTTAACGATGTTTGTGCCGACCGTCTTCCGGTGCTTCACGTCTGCTTCTCGCTTCGCCTGCTCATCGGCTTTGCGTTTCTCTTCCGCCAGGCGACGCAGTTCTTCGCGGTCATGGTCGAAAGCATCGTTCATCAGCAGGGCCATCTCGTGGTCTGCTTCAAACTTGCCCGCCAGCTCCAGATCTAACTTGATGTTCATCTCCAGCGCTTCGGCGTGCAGCGCGTTCATGGCTTCTTCAGCCTTGATGTGTTCCTGCTCGGCTTCCCATTCTGTGAGTGGGCGGCGGGTCGCATCGCGCAGCTCGTTACACGCATCAACGAAACGCTTAATCTCGGCCTCAGCAGGACGCACAGCCTCTTTAAGACGCTTCAGGTACTCACGGCCTGGTTTTTCGATTGCCGTCTTGCTGCGGGATACCTGCGCCGCCAGAGAGGCGATACGGTCACGGCCTTTCTTCGTGGACAGGTCTGGTACTTCGTTTACTGCCATGCGGATTTGTTCGAGGTAAGCATCAAGGCCGCCCGCTGCGTAAAGCACTGGTGCCTGCTCCGGCTTGATTTCGATGACAGTTAAGTCCGTTACTTCGCTCATGGTTTCTCCTGAAATTTGGATGTGCAGATCCCGCCCGCAGAAAGACAGGCTGAACGGTTGAATAGGGTGGTTAGTGCTGGATAGGGTTTCCGCGTCCGTCGAGAAGGACGTCAATCACGCAGTCACTGAGACGGATGATTTCTGCATCGGTGTGCAGGTATACCCATTTTCTCTCCTGGATTACTGCTGAGACGCGATAGGTGCGGCCTTTGTGCAGTGCCATCATGCCGGGAGTGACGCACTGGCGAATCATTGGAGTCGTTCCGTAGTGAGACATCATTTCTTACCCTCCACCTGAGCCAGTAAACCAGCAACATGCATCTGCCAGCGGTTCAGCGTGACTTGCTCTCGCGGGTTGGTGAGCGACGTTAGCCGCCATTCGTTATTGTTAATGGCGCAGCGCTTTACGGTGTATTGCTTGCCGTTGTGGGTGACTGTCATGAAGCAGCCTTAAGAGCCTTTTCGGCTTCTTTGATACGGGCTGCGGTGCCAGCATTCGGAGCAATTTCATTAAGGTGACGAGCGTCTTCCAAAAGCTTAGCGATTATCTCTTTCAGGTCTGTCATAAATCCTCTTGGCCTTATCGCGGCGAACGGAACGGTTAATACAAGACTTCTGCGCTAATGGGCGGTGGATAGCCGCCGTTCATAACTGAGCGTCCTCTGAGAAGCCGCTGAGGTATGAAAAAAGCCGCATTGGGCTGCTTGTGTTGAAATCCTTTGTGGTGCGGTGCTGGGATGCTTATCTTCCCAGTTACTGTCTGGCAGCTGCATTTCACCGCACTACAAAACATTCCAGATTGTTGCCGGGGTATTTATCCATGCCCGGCGCATGGTTTCCTTGCTTTCCACAGACAAAGGAAATTGCTAAATTGGCTATTCCACAGGCAATTAAGGAATGATTAATGAACACTAGTACGCTGAAAATTCACTGCCCCGATTGCGGAAGTGAACTCATCAAGAGACCCGACGATTTCGACTTTGATAGTAATTTCGTGGATGTATCCTGTGCTGATTGCGGGAGGAACATAACGAAGGACGACGTTATCGAACAGGCCACTAAGGCTGCCAAGAAGCAGGTCGATGACATGCTGCGGAAGACCTTCAAAGGACCCGGATGGAAGTTTAAGTAGCTTTATGGCTTCCTCCATTTTCTGAACTGCCTCTCTGGCGTCGAGCGTGAGCATCATCGGCGCCCTTATAACATCTCCCATATCTCACCTCTCTGTCGTTACCCGCTGATGCGGGAGAAATGCTTTGGTTCTGACTCCCCACAAGGAAGCAGGGAAGGCCGTCGTCGCCTTGGTGAGCCATTAACTCACCAACTAGCTGATAACTGTCTGCCAGCCCAAAACATTCCCTGTATTGGTCAGCGTCAACTCCCTGCCAGTGTTGCCCGTTCTCACGCCGTTCTCGCTCTCGCGCGGGGATATTCTCTCACCGACCGGATCGCACCCGGTGATACAGCACGTTTACGTGTAGGGGTCTTAACCGGTCATTGACGCTGTAAATCTGCATTTTGTTAAAAAGCAGGCGACTTGCTGTCCGCCGCTGGCTAACTTCGCTCAGCTGTCGATGTTTCGTTTCGATAGGCTAATAATAGCTATGGCGATTATTGTAGTCAATCGCTTAAACGATATTAATGATAGCTGAGGCGATAAATGTGTGATTGATATGGCGATTTTTAATTAAAATTATTTACGTGGTAATCTGTTTTTTTCGGTGAAGGAGTGAATAAATGGAACTTCAAGAGTGGGTTGATAGGTTGCGGTGGCTGAGTCATGAACAGATCGTTCAAGTTCATTTCGGGCTTCAGGAAGAGATTAAGAAATATTACAAACTGAGAGATGAAGCTAATAATCTTGCGCGCGCTGAGCATCTGTGTGAGCAAATGATTGCTCTTACAGAATTGGCATTTCCGGCGCTGAAGAGGGCTCATGATAAAAGAGTAGAAGAATATGAGTCGTTAACTGGCAACAAGTACCCGAGCGAATTCTATCCGCCATCACACTATGGATTTTCTCAGTTAGTGGTGATCTTGAAGAAAAGAAAGGATTACAAGCGGATTGAAGAACTTCGTGAAAAGATGATTAAAGATGGGTGGAGGTGCTAAGCCCGGTAACCGGGCTATGCGAATCTTTTATAATCTATCGACTGTCGTAAAAGCACTCTTGCCATGACATAGAACTGGTCTTCATCACCAGGCTCAACATACCACTTCTCGTAAATAGGGTTATCAGAGATTACAGCCAGGCGGTCACGCTGCATCTGAAGTCGCTTGACGTGTAATGTTTTACCAAAAGCAAAGACATAAACGCCATCACTGTCGAATGCAGTGACGCCGATATCAACAAAGATTTGGTCTCCCGGAGAAATTGTTCCATCCATGCTGTCACCGCTAACTGTGATGACCTTGATATTTTCAGCTGGGCGGTTACCGAACAGAGAGCGCGCTTGCTCAGATGTGTATTCAATAGCTCTAATGGTTTCAATGAAATCGCTGGTAACTAAGGCACCCGGGCCCGCACTGGCTTTAACGTCGAGAACATCCACGCGATAGATCCCACTGTTTGGCTTTCTAACCTTGTATAGTGTAGGGGATTCATTTGCGCTACCGGCAAACATTTCACCTTCGCCAGTAGACAGCCATTCCGGACGCACACCGAGAACCGATGCAATTTCTACAGTTTTGCGTGAGCTGCTCGCACCATTCAATAGCTTATTAACGCTGGATTGCGCCATCCCTACAGCTTTTGCGAGCCTGCCCTGCGTATATCCTGCGGAAGACATCGCATGCGCTAAGCGCTCAGAGAATTCCATACACACCCCTTAAAAACACTTTCTTTAATCCTATCGCCTATGCGATTGTTTAGCAAAAAATCGCATAGGCGATTGACATTCACCAGGGTGATAATCATAATCGCTTAAAATTGATAGTTGAGGTGATTATGAAAAACCCCGCAGTAGAAAAGGCGATTGCCATTGCTGGCAGCCAGAAAGAGCTGGCGAAACGTTGTGGGAAGGCCCAATCAACGATCTGTGACTGGCTGAATGGCAAGAAGCGAATTTCGCCAGTCCATGTGCTCGACCTTGTTAATGCGGTTGATGGGGAGATTAAGGCTTACGAGTTTCGTCCAGATCTCCCAGCAATTTTTCCGCATCCGGGCTCCATCGCCTGAGCCGCGCAACAGCTCACCGCTCTTTAACAATCTGGAACCCTATTAAACCGGCTGAGTAATCAGCCAATTATTAACTATTCAACGATAGAGATAGCGATATGCAATCACTTACGTATCAACAGAGTACCGGAATACACAGTAGCGTGCTGATAAATCGCGCTCAACCGGAACCGGACAATAATCATGAGTTGATCCGCGCGGCGGTTCGCGGCTGGTCAGCTGCTATCGACAATCAGGACGTGGTGTCAGCGCTCATCATCAACGAATATCGGGAGCAGGGCGGGACTGCTATCAGCTTCCCGGAAGACATCAGCCGGGCGCGCCAGAAGCTCTTTCGCTTCCTGGATAACCGCTTCGACTCCGAGCAGTACCGAGAAAACGTGCGGAAACTGACTCCAGCAATCATGGCTGTTCTGCCGCTGGAATATCGGGAAAAGTTGATGCCGGAAGATAGCCTAATGGCTCGTCTGGTACGCATGGAGAAGGAAACCAGCGAAGCGAAAATTGCCGTCGCAATGGATGCGCCACGGCATCAGAAGCTGAAAGAACTGAGCGAGGGGATTGTGGAGATGTACCGCGTTGACTCTGGCTTAACCGGTCCGCTGATGGAAATGGTTCAAATGATGTTGGGGGTTGTATGACGGTTTCAAAAATGGCGAAAGCCGCTCTGCGCGAACAGAAGCGGCCTTCAGGTGGAATTAACTGGATCAATTCACAGGAGTAATTATGACAAATATCGCCAGAGTATTCAACTTCCCGGCGCCTGAGCCGGGATACTTCCGGAGCAACAGAATGGAGAACAAAAAGTTCGGCCATTTCTCTCTGTTCAGAAGTCTCCTTCAAACAGATTGGGCTAAAGATACCGCAAAAATGGCTCTCTGGGTTCGATTGCTGGGAGAGGCTTCCTACCGCGTCAGAACAGTTGAATTTGCCAATAAGCAATGGGAGCTATCAAATGGTCAACTAGTCACTACAGCGGCCATTCTTGCAAGAAAACTTCGTGATCAGGACGGGAAAGAAAAGAGTCCACAAGCAGTAACCAGAATGCTTAATTTCTTCATCAAAGAGGGGATGATAAGCACTGAAGGAAACCGGTTTGGAACAGTGATAACCATCACAAATTACGCCTCGTATCAGGTCGCTTTACCCGATGAACCTTCCGATGAACCTTCCGACAAAGGAAAAGGCAGTAATGGCGCGGGTTTGAGGTTGGTAGCCGATGAACCATCCGATAAACCAACCGATGAACAGAACAAGACATTAACTAACAATAATAAAAACAATAAGACCTCTACGTCCGAGAATTCTGACGAATCCTCTGACAAGCTTGGAAAGAAACCTCCTGTCTTGAAACCTGAAGCGGCAATTCAGAGCGGCACAAAGTGGGGTAACTCAGAAGACCTTCGCTGTGCAGAGTGGCTCTTCGATGTCGTGCAAAGCATCTCTTCGTCTGCCAGAAAACCGAACTATGCAGCATGGGCCAATGATATTCGCCTGATGCGAGAGCGTGACCAGAGAACTCACAAGGAGATCGCCACGCTGTTCAAGTGGGCCTGTGAAGACAAATTCTGGAAGGGAAACGTGCTTTGCCCTTCAACACTGCGTGAGAAGTGGACGCAGCTCGATATCCAGCGCACGAAACAAATCACTGGTGAAACCAGAACGACAGGTAACAAGCCAGAACTCGACTTCAACAACACTGACTGGGCCTATGAGGTTATGCGATGAAATCTTTTGCAGAGCAGTTACGTAACCACGACCGTGAGCAGATGAGCCGCATAGCCCATAACCTGCCAGAGCAGTACCAGGAGCGCGCGCCGGTTGAGCAGGTGGCTCTGGTATTCAACGGACTGTTAAACCAGCTGCGTGCCGCGTTTCCGGCCAGCATGGCTAACTTCCGCACCCAGGACGACCTGAACGAATTCCGCCGTCAGTGGCTGCTGGCGTTTCAGGAGAATGGGATCCACTCAATGACCCAGGTTGATGCCGGTATGCGTATAGCACGCCGCCAGGAGCGCCCATTTCTGCCGTCGCCGGGCCAGTTCGTCGCTTGGTGCAAGCAGAGTGGCGGGGTACTGGGTATCACCATTGAACAGGTGATCACCGAATACTGGGACTGGCGTAACCGTTCGTTCGAATTCACCTCCAGCGAGCAATTCCCTTGGTCACAGCCGGTCATGTACCACATCTGCCTCGAACTTCGCCACCGCAGCACAGAGCGCCAGTTAACGCATGGTGAGCTGGCGCGTGAGGCCGGTGTCCTGCTGGACATGTGGGAGAAGCGTGTCTGTGATGGTAAGCCAGTGCCGCCTGTGCGTCGGGCAATTGCCGCACCAGTTGCCGATCGAGGACCGACGCCTATCCAACTGCTGCAGGCGAAGTACAACCGCAACAAGTCGAGCGGAATGGTGTGAGATGACTGGTAAGCAGGCAATTCTTAATTACCTAAAGACGCATAAAAATTTTTGTGCGCCTGATGTATCAGCAGCCAGCGGAACAACGATGACCAGCATCAATCAGGCTGCAAACATCATGTTTCATGACGGAGTAATTGTCCCTGAAGGAAGGGTATGGAGAACGGTGTATTACCGATACTCCACAGAAGCGGAACGTGAAGGCCTCGTTAGTACCAACGGGATATTTCAGGAATGCAAGAACTCGGCAGCAATGCAGCGTGTACTGGCGTTTTACGGGAGAACATCAGCATGAAACCAACTTATCAAGAACTGGAACTGCAACTTGCCGAGTCACATAGCGAGTTCCGGGCAGCAGATGCGACTATTCACAATCTGGAACTGAAACTCACCGATATGGCAGTACATCTCGCTAACGCCGAGAGCAAGTGCAGGGAGCTGGCGGCGTAGAATGTAACCGACGATGAGCGAATTATGGCTATAGAGGGTATTCATAACTGCGAACAGTGCGGTGATGAAGGGCTTGTTGTTGGCGAAATGGGTATCACGCGCTGTACGTGTGGTCAGGCTGGCAACTCTCCGGCAAATCCGGATTGTTGGATAAGCTGTAGTGAGCGAATGCCTGAGGATGGTCAGCACGTAATTATTTTATGTGATGGCGCATTCGTTCTTTATGCGCAATATCGAGACGGTGAGTTTTTCGATATTGTCCGCAATGGTGATGAATTTTTTGAAACACAGAGCCGCAGTGTCACCGACTGGATGCCGCTGCCAGAACCGCCGCAGGAGGTTAACCGTGGCTAACCTGCAACTTGCAGTCAAAGGTGAATACTTCGATGCCATGATTCGCGGAGTGAAAACGGAAGAGTATCGCCTTGTTAATGACTACTGGAAAAAGCGCCTCTTTAACCGCGAGTATGACCGTCTGATCATCACAAAAGGATATCCGAAGCGCGATGATTCCAGTCGTAGAATTGACGTCCCGTATGGCGGATATGAAATCAAGGTAATAACACATCCGCACTTCGGCCCTGATCCGGTTAAAGTTTTTGCTATAAAGGTGAGCATTAATACTTAAACCATTTTAAACTCAGTCTCGATCCGGTTTACCTAAAGCAGGAGAGTTAATGATGGAAAAGGTGAAGGTTTTTACACGAGAACATTTCAGTGACTATATGGATGCTGAATATATTTATTCTACCCGGCAGGGGAGGAATGGGCCGGTAGCAAATCATCAAATCACTATAGAAAAGAGTGAGCTAAGTGATGGCCTTTTCCTAGGCATGCCCTACAAGATGGCCATAAGCTTGAACGTGGTTGGGGCCGAAGATGGGTATAGAGATTATTATTTTGTCCACGATACAGCCGATGGGTATGTTTTTCAGACCAACCCCGGATAATTGATTTTCTGAAATCAACCAGCCATAATCGCGTCATCGGAGCCTGAACAACTTCGATGACTTCTGCGCATTTAAGGGGACTTAAATGCGACCACAATCTGAACTCTTCACCTTGTCACAGATGCAGAAATGCACCTGCGATTTTCTGCATTCTGCGTTACCTCCCGGAGGTGGCGTGTGAAGCAACAATTCCACCTCATGAACGACGCCATCAAGCAGAACGCTATCAACTACATCCGCCAGTTGCCGGTGGATGCCAGACGACCACTGATTCTCGACATCAAGGAGATGACGCGCACGCTGGATCAGAATCGCAAGATGTGGCCGTTACTGAAAGACCTCTCTGACCAGGTAACCTGGTTCGGCAATAAGTACGACCCTGACGACTGGAAAGACCTGATCACCGCGATGGTCGCCAAGGCCAAAAAGCAAGAGCAGAGGATGGCACCTGGTCTCGACGGCGGCGTTGTGATGTTCGGTCAGCGTACAAGCAAGATGACCGTTCGGCAGATGGTTGAAGTCATTGAGGCTATCTACTGGTTCGGTACGCAGCAGAGCGTGAAGTTCAGCGAGAAATCCCGCCTCGAAATCGAATGGGCGAAACAGTGGGGTGAGAAGCATGGCTAACCTCATCAATCGCGTCATGAATGGAGGCATCTACAAAGTACCGGCGCACAGCAAGCGTAAGCCGGAACTGAGCCCATCAGAAATACCCACTCTCAAAGATTACACATCCCGCCTGGTGGATCAGAAATGGCTGCGTCTCGCGGCACGGAGGCAGCATGGCTAATTTGTGCAAAGCAGCACGCGGGCGCGAATGCCAGGTGCGGATCCCTGGGATATGCAACGGAAACTCTGAAACTTCGGTGCTGGCACATATCCGTATAGCTGGTCTATGCGGTACCGGAATCAAGCCGCCTGACCTGATCGCCACCATCGCATGCAGCAGCTGCCACGACGAGATTGATCGCCGTACGCGTCTTGTCGATGCGGAATATGCGAAGGAGTGCGCGCTGGAAGGCATGGCACGCACGCACGCAGGTTATTTGGCTGAAAGAGGGGCTCGTGAAGATATGAATATTTACGATATTACTCCTGTCAGCAAACCTCGCATGACTCAACGGGACAGATGGGTAAAACGTCCGGCAACAGCAGCGTATTGGGCTTTTAAAGCCGAAGTACGCCTGCTAGGGATCTGCCTGCCTGAATCCGGTTATCACGTCACCTTCATCATTCCCATGCCAAAAAGCTGGAGCCAGAAGAAGCGGGCACAACTGAATGGCCATGCTCATCAGCAGAAACCGGATAAAGACAACTTGGAAAAGGCGTTACTCGATGCCATTTTCGACGACGACAGCCGCGTCTGGGATGGCCGGGTGACAAAGCTCTGGGGAGAGAAAGGGCAGATCATTATTGGGGAGTGTGCGCCGTGACCAGAGACGAGATAGCACGGTACCAGGCAGAAAGCGTTAAGCGCGCCAGCATGCCACCAATAGCAAAGCACACTAAAACCAGCCAACCACAGAAGGAAGCCGCTTAATGAACACTCAATACCTCGAATACGTTCGCCAGCAGCTGATTGTGGCCACGGCAGATATGAGCGGAGCAACGAAAGGTCAACTGGTAGCATTCGCCGAGAACGCGATGTTTACAGCCACTCCACGCAGCCGGGGCAGGATGAAGGTGGTCAACCCGGTGAACGGGCGTTTAATGAATCCCAATAACCCGCCGATCCCCGGCCAGCAGTCACGCGCGAAAGGCTCCCACATTCCACTGGTCAACCCGGTGGAGTTCTCTACAGCATCATGGCGCCGCGCGGTACTGTCGTTGGACGAACACCAGAGGGCGTGGCTGCTATGGAGCTACAGCGAGAACGTGCGCTTCGAATATCAGGTGGCGATAACCCAGTGGGCGTGGGCAGAGTTCCTGGAGCAGCTCGTCGCGAAGAAGATGGCTGGCAAGACGATGGAGCGCCTGAAGAAGCTTATCTGGCTGGCGGCGCAGGACGTCAAAGCGGAGTTGGCGGGTAAGGATGCCTACGAATACCAGGCGCTGGCAGAACTTGCTGGCGTGGCGAAATCCACTTGGACAGAAACCTATCTTCCTCACTGGCTGGCAATGCGCAACAGCTTTAAGCGGCTCGATAGCGGCTCGCTTATGGCCGTAACGCGATCACGATCACAACAAAAGTCGACAAATTATCAGCAAGATATTGCAAAACCGAACTGAAACGCTTATATTTCATGTAAATCTGATATCGTCGCCATAGCTTTGGTTGTCGACCGAATTACAAAAATAGCCCCAGTTAATCGCTGGGGCTTTTTCGTATCTGGATACCTACCAGGACCATAAGAGCGAAAGCTCAACGCACCACCCTCATCTTGCCCACTGCGCCGTGGGCTCTTTATTCAGGCCGCCGACAATCACCTTCATATGCCACGTAGCTATCGTGTCGGACGGCCTACCTCTATACACGGAATAACTATGTCTGAGCCAATCACAATTGCCAGTGGGGTGACCTCCGCTACGGTAGGGATCACTTTCGCTACGATGTTCCCGGAGGCGACGCCTGGCGTAATGTTATGTGCGCTGGCCGGGGCGGCAATGTATGTGCTGACCTCAGAGCCTCATCAACTCTGGAAGCAGATGCTCTTCGCGGTCATCTCGTTCATGGGAGGCGTGTTCTTCTCCGTTCCCATGGCCAAGATTCTCGCCGGGATTATCAACACAGCCCTCGGGCTGTTGCAGCCGCCGGTCAGTATCGAAGTCTCACCGAATGTCGGTGCGCTGGTATCCGCTTCCATTTCCGTCGCAGTCCTGCTTCGAATCGTCGCCAAATCACGACGCGGCAAGATGCCCGGGCTGGAGGAGGAAGGGAAATGACATGGCATTCTGTCATCCTGGACGCAAACGCGATCATCTGCATAGCGATCGTGATGCGTCTGATGTTCTTCAGTAAAGCCGGGAAGACACACCGACCTGGTTACGCGTGGATGGCTTACCTGCTTATTCTGGCTGCTGGCTTCACCGCTTTCCGTATTCTTCTCGGCTATTACAGCAACGTTGATCCGGGTGAGTTATTCCTCAACCTAGCAATCTGTATTGCTGTCTGGCGAGTCAAAGGCAATCTGGCGAAAGTCGTAAGGGATGAATGATGACCAAAGACGATATTTTCAACAGCATCCTCGGCAAAGAGGGGGGCTATGTTAATCACCCGAACGACAAAGGCGGCCCGACGAACTGGGGCATCACTCAGGCAACAGCTCGCGCCCATGGCTATACCGGGGACATGCGAAACCTGACCCGTCAGCAGGCCATGGAGATTTATGAGGCTGATTACTGGTACGGCCCACGCTTTGACCAGGTAGCAAACATCTCCCCGGCTATCGCTGCCGAACTCTGTGACACCGGCGTGAACATGGGGCCATCAGTGCAGGTGAAATGGTTCCAGCGCTGGCTGAACGTATTCAACAATCAGCAACAGCTATATCCCGACCTGATTGCCGATGGCAAGATTGGTCCACTCAGCATCAGTGCGTTGAAATCGTTCCTGGCTAAACGCGGGAGTGAAGGGGAAGCCGTATTGCTTTGCGCACTTAACTGCAGCCAAGGTCAGCGGTATCTCGAGCTGGCAGAGCAGCGCCAGCAAAACAAGTCGTTCGTTTATGGCTGGGTGCGGGAGCGCGTAAGCCTATGACGAAACTGAAAGCTGTTCTGGTGTTTATTGTTACCGCTGCGCTGTTCACTCTCGGTGCTTTCGGTCTGGGCAGTATGCGCGGCCGAGAAAAGGCAGAAGCCGAAGCGGATAAACAGCGCACCGACGAAAATGCAGTAGCCACCAAAGCCGCAGCAGAACGCCGCATCGAAGTAATCAAAGAGGCCAGTAATGTACAGCAGACTGTTAGCCATATGCCTGATGACGATGTTGATCGCGAGTTGCGCGGAAACTGGACCCGCAAAGGTTGAAGTCATCGAAGCTGGTTGCGACTGGGTAAAGCCAATCTACCTGACTGACAGAGACATCACAGTCATGGACAAGCAGACCAAGCGTATTGTGCTGGCGCATAACAAATCGTGGCAGGTGAACTGCCAACCAAACAGTGCGAAATTTATTAAATAGTAGGTTGATTTAGGAAAGGTTGATGGCATAGTAAATCCTACCATTTAATGAGGATTAATTATGGCAACTGAAGAAACTAAGCGCTATCTGGCTCTTGGTGGCGAAATGCATGGCAGTGTAGTTACTGAATTGAGCGATGAATACCAGCCGTTAGATCACATGGCTGCAACTGGGAATGGACCATTTCGGCATTATTCTATTGCATGCCATGATAGCTACGACCGATCGAAAACATTGAATGATATAGAGGCTAGCGGGTTTCACACACACAGAGTAGAGTGAATCAAATCACAAATTACTACGAAAACAAGCCGCCACTGGGCGGTTTTTTATTGCCATCAGCTTAGACTTTACAGCAGGCATTCACGGAGTACCTGTGATAATGCTATAAATAATCACCTAAAAAGATAAAGGTGATCTATGAAAAGGTTCATAGCTTCAATTGAGGCTTCACTTGAAAGTGAAAATTGGTTAGCCGCGTTATTTATGGCGCTTGCTATGCCAGATATTTGTAGAAGCTTAGAGAGACCTGATATTGAACAGGGGACAACGGGGAAATGGTATAGGGACTGGGTAACCCGTTACATTGAGGACAAATATACTGCAAGTCGTTTTGAAAAGTGCAAATTCTACGCGCAAGATTTTTGGCTGTATCGTTGTTCTTGTCTTCATGCTGGTACTGATCCGGAAAACAAAAAGAGAATGATGAAGTTCAATTTCACCCCCCCTCCCGGCTCAGATAGTCTGGTGCATCTAAACTATTTTGATGGAAAGCTACAGTTGCAAATCGATGTGTTTTGTCGAGATATGATTGCTGCCGCCAACCGATGGTATGAGGAAGTAAAAGAAGATCCAGATATAATCGGCAGATTGGATGGGCTTATAAACATATCATCTACTTCATTTGGCTCATCCATACGTTTCACTTAACCGCCTCCGGGTAGTTTTTTATTGTCATCACAAAGGCCACTTTCGAGTGGCTTTTTTAATGGTCTTAACCAACAGGAGTTCCCATGGCATCGAAAAAGCTCACGGCAGAGCAGCAGCAGCTTTTCGATGCGCTGACTCCGCTTCAGAAAAAGTTCTCACTGGCCATCATCAAGGGTAAGAACCAGACCGACGCATACAAGGCAGCCAAGGGGAAAGCTAAAGGCGATAACCTGCGCAAGGCTGCTCATGCGATTGCGACAAATTGCGACGTTTTAGCGTTCCTTGCATCTGTCCAGGTATCAGCAGTAAGCGACGCCATCATGACCCGCGAGGAAGCACTCAAGCGACTGACCTCAATGGGCCGCGCGCGCATCACTGACCTCGTTGATTTCGGTGAGCATGTAGTCGGCGAGGATGAGGACGGCCGTGACGTCATTCAAGCTACCTGGAAGTTTAAGGACTCAGTCAAACAGTCACCAGAATTACTAGACGCCATCGCTGAACTGACTGCCGGTAAAGACGGCATCAAGCTGAAGCTGCACGACGCTCGCGGCGCTATTAAGCAACTCGGGGAGATGGAAGGTTGGGAAGCCCCGAAGGTAACGGACAACATCTCTTCTGACGGCTCAATGGCTACAAAGCCGACCACCATTCGTTTAGTTGGAGTTTTGCCTGATGGGAGCAACAGCTGATCTCCAGATCCCCGCGAAGCTCGTACCGGTATTCACTGCTGAGAATGTCCGTTACCGCTGCGCTTATGGTGGCCGTGGTTCGGCTAAGACACGCACCTTTGCTCTGATGAGTGCTGTGCGCGCTTACGAGAAGGCAGAAGCCAGAATAAGCGGCGTGATTGTTTGTGGCCGCGAATACATGAACTCCCTCGAAGAGTCGAGTATGGAGGAAGTTAAGCAGGCAATCCGCTCCGTGCCGTGGCTCAATGATTACTTCGACATTGGCGAAAAGTACATCCGCACGAAGAACCGTCGCGTCAGTTACGTGTTCTGTGGCCTGCGGCATAACCTCGACAGCATCAAGTCAAAGGCGCGCATCCTGCTGGCTTGGGTGGATGAGGCGGAGTCAGTATCTGACGTCGCGTGGAAAAAGCTTCGCCCTACAGTACGTGAAGAAGGCTCAGAGATTTGGGTGACGTGGAACCCGGAGAAAGACGGTAGCGCCACTGACAAACGCTTCAGAAAGACGCCACCGAAGAATTCCATCATCGTTGAGATGAACTACAACGATAACCCGTGGTTTCCCGAGGTGCTGGAAGAAGAGCGGCAGGACGACCTCGCAACACTGGATTACGCCGATTACGCGTGGATCTGGGAAGGTGCTTACCTCGAGAACTCCAATAAGCAGGTGCTGGCGAATCGCTATATCGTCCAGAGCTTTTCTGATGACCTCTGGCAGAAAGCCGATCGCCTGCTGTTCGGCGGTGACTTCGGGTTTGCCGAAGACCCATCAACGCTCATTCGCGGCTTCATCCTGGATAACTGCCTGCATATCGAATACGAGGCCTACGGTAAGCACGTAGAGCTTGATGACATGTGGAAGTTCTACGCCGGGAAGGATGGCGCCAAGCCTCGCCAGCTTGAAGAGTGGAGGGTCACCGACGATGCGAAATTCCCTGGCATCCCCGAGGCGCGGAAGTGGCCTATCAAGGCAGATAACTCCCGGCCTGAGACCATCAGCCATATCAAAGCGCAGGGCTTCAATATCGCCGCCGCCAAGAAGTGGCAGGGCAGCGTTGAAGACGGGATCGCCTATCTGCGCGGGTTCAAGAAAATCATCATTCACCCGCGCTGCAAAGAGACGGCAAAAGAAGCCCGGCTCTATTCCTACAAAACAGATCGCGTCACCAGTGAGGTGTTGCCGATTATCGAAGACAAAAACAACCACTGTTGGGACGCCGTCCGGTATTCACTGGATGGGCTGATCCGCAGAAAAGGGAAGGGCATTTTCTCATGAACTGGAACTGGCTTAAGTGGTTTCGACCAAAAGCAGCAGTAATTGTTGAAGAGGCGAAGCCTGATCCGGAAAAGAAGAAACGAGCAGGCACCTTCTCAACGCACAAGCAGCATACCAATTATACGTTAGATGACCTGTCAGGATTGGCATTCCCGGTTCGTGCGGTACATCAGGTGGATGCGACCGGCAAGGCAATGGATGAGTCATGCGCTCAACCACCATCTGCCGGATACCGCTTCTCAACACTCGGCGGCGTGCCGGACAACGTGGTCGGATGGTTCCTGTCGCAGGGATTCATCGGCCATCAACTGTGCGCCGTTATGGCTCAACAGTGGCTGGTTAATCGCGCCTGCAAAATCCCGCCAGAGGACGCCACTCGCAACGGCTGGAAGATTACAGGCGTTGACCCTGAGAAGGTTCAGCAACTGGAGAAAATCGACCGTAAGCGCGGCATCAAACGTCAGGTACAGGAGTACGCTCGGTTTAACCGCGTATTCGGGATCCGCATTGCCATCTTCTGCGTGGACAGCGACGACCCGCAATATTACGAGAAGCCATTCAACATCGACGGCGTTACCAAGGGAAGCTATCGCGGCATCAGTCAGGTTGACCCGTACTGGTGCGCGCCGGAGTTGGAAGGTGTGGATGTAACCGAACCGTCGTCGGAGAACTTCTACGAGCCGACATATTGGCGCATAGCCAATAGGCGCTATCACCGTTCGCACCTGGTCATCATTCGCTACTCAGAAGTCGCTGACGTGCTCAAGCCGACGTATCTGTTCGGTGGGCTTCCGTTACCCCAGCTTATCTGGGAGCGCGTGTACGGCGCTGAGCGTTCGGCTAACGAGGGACCGCAGTTGCTGATGTCGAAGCGGATGAATGTCATCAACACCGATCTCGAAGAGGCCATGGCCGATCCAGATAAATACATGGAAAAGCAGCAACTGGCAGCGGAATCACGAGACAACTTTGGTTTCATGAATCTCGGGACGGACGATGTCTACGCGCAGCACGAAACCTCTCTTGGTGACGTCGACTCGGTGATCATGACCGAGTACCAGTTGGTAGCCTCGGTTGCGGAGATGCCAGCAACGAAACTGCTGGGGACTTCACCAAAGGGCTTCAACCCAACCGGTGATTTCGAGATGTCAGCATACCGCGAAACGTTGGCAGGTATTCAGGAGCACAGCTGCACACCGTTCTTGAATCGACATTACCAGTTACTGACCAAATCAGAGTTCGGCGAAAGCATGGATATTGAGGTGGTGTGGAATCCCCTGGACGAACCTACCGAAACCGAGCAGGCGCAGACCGGCCTGGCGAAAGCTCAAACCGCGCAGATTTATCAGGAGTTGGGCGTGGTAAGCGCTCAGCAGAACCAGCAGAAGCTCAAGGATGATGAGTCCAGCGGCTACGAGTTTGAGGAGGTAGACGATGGCGGAGAAGAAGACGACGGACTTGCAAGAGCAATCGCGGCCGTTCTTCAGCCCCCTGTATCTGGAGCAGCAGTACCAGCGCAGGCTGAGACGGCTGGTGAACTGGATGAAGGGCAACCTGTCTGATGAGTTGCTGGCAACCAGTGGCCCGTCGCTCGACTCAAAACTGACAACACTGTCTGGCAAATACGCCAACCTGTTCCGCGATTACGCCCCCACGATGTTTAACCCGGTACTCGACGGCGCTGATAAGTCTACTCAGCGGCAATTCACCGCGCTGAAACTTGACGATGCAGTCAACGCAGACACCGTGCGCGGGTACTTTCGGGACGCAGCGCAGAAGAACGCGCAGCTGATATCGACGTTGCCGACGGATCACATCGAGAGGATTCGAAAAGCTGTGGCCGAGTCGCCTGGCGACCTGTCCGCGCTGAAAGACATCCTGTCTGATGCCAACGGCAAACTCGACCGTCGCTCCCGAAACATCGCATTGGACCAGACGCGAAAGGCGTACAACGACACGGCGATGATGAAGGCCCAGGCAACTGGGGCAACCAAAGGCATCTGGATCCACTCGCATCGGGGCCCTGCTCATTCTCGTCCTAAACATGTTAAGGCGCACGGCGAAGAGTTCGACCTTTCCGTTGGCCTTCCGGTGGGCGATAGCGGTCAGAACGTCATCCCCGGAGAGGAAATTAACTGTCGTTGCACATTCAAACTGGTGGTCGACTTTGGAGTGAAATAATGACAACCGGCGCTAAAGCCCTCGACCGTTCCGCTCGAGTCGTCGACGACAACGGGTGGATCAACGTCGAGGGGAATCCAATCACTAAGGCCGGGATATTCGATTATCTCGGCAGCGAGATACCCGGCGCGCCAGACCCAGGCAAGATTTATCAGGTATATCGACCAGCTGAAGAACTCAGCAAGCCGGAGACGCTGGAGTCTTTCAAGCTTATTCCCTTTACCAATGGGCATGCATGGCTTGGCACTGAAGGCGTAGATGCTGGGGATGCTGGAGTCGCGGGGATCGTAGGAGAGAAGGTCTATTTTGACCCTCCATACCTTCGGGCAAATCTCCGAGTGTTCTCTGACGAATTGAAGCAGGCCCTGCAATCTGGGAAGACTGAACTATCCCCTGGCTACAAATACGACGTTGACCCAACGCCAGGTGTGTTTGAAGGAATACCGTATCAGTACGTGCAGCGAAATATCCGCTGCGGAAACCATCTAGCCCTTGTTGATGAGGGCAGAACAGGACCTGACGTCGCAGTGATGGATCAGGCCATAAACCAAAACTCCGACGGAGATAAAACAATGACTTTAGAGGAACTGATCGCGGCGCTCGGCAAGCTGGACGCCCCATCAATCGCCGCTGTCATGGCTGCACTTCAGCAGATGAATCAGCCGGAAGTACCAGCTGAGCCGGTTCTTGATGAGGATCCTATCGACCCGGCAGCAGCGCCAGCGGAAGACGAAGACCCGAACGCACCTAAGGCTGAGGATGAAGACCCTGACGCTCCGAAAGCAGAAGACGAGGATCCTACCGACACGCCAAAGGCTCAGGATGCCAAAATCGCCGCGCTGACTAAGCAGGTGAACACCCTGACCAAGCAGGTTAAAGCACAGGACACTGGCGCGCTGCTGAAAGAACTCGGCAAACGCAACGAACTGGCTAGTCGACTTACTCAGCACATCGGCGCGTTTGCGTGCGACTCCATGGATACCGTGGCGGTGGCGAAGTACGGCCTGGAGAAACTCGGCATCAAAGGTACCGCCGCCGGGCATGAAGTTTCAGCCCTGAATGCTGCTCTGGCGATGAAGTCTGCAACTCCACGCACCATCGTTGCATTCGGTCAGGACGCAGCACCGACCAAAGACAACGCTGTATCTTCCGCAATCGATGCTCTTTAAGGGGAACAGAATGACCTTTCAAAAAACTGTAAGCAGCGATCTGGCATGGGGCATTCCCGGTGAACATGCGCTGGCAGGCGACGTTCGTGCCGAGCCTGTGCAGCTGAAAACTAAATTCGATGGTACTGCTGGTAAACGCGTCCCGTTCGGCGCAGTCGCACTAACGCAGGCTGCTGGTGATAATGGGCTGGTATCCATCGGCGGTTCCGGGACATATGTTGGTATTCTGTCATCACCGAAAGAGTGGGCGGCTTATACCGCGCTTGGTGGTGATGCGGCAGGTATCGAGGCAGGCGCTCAACTGGAAGCGACTTCGCAGACTCCTGGTATGTTTATGGAGTTGACCACTGCCGCGGGTGTTGGTGATGCGATCGCATACAAAGCTGATGGTTCCCTGGTTGCTGCTCCGTTATCCGCTGCCCCCTCCAGTTCTACTCTGATCCCTGGCTCCCGCGTCGTGCGTTACAACGTGACTACCGGAATTGCAATCGTCGCCCTGCAGCAACTGCCGACTCCGGCCGTAGCACCTTAATCCAAGGAAATAACAAATGCCTAAAATCTCAAAGGTGCATAAGCGCCTGTCTCCTGCTGCCGCAAAATTGCTGCAAAGCAAGCTGCGCGGCATTGCGATGGATTCAGCGGATAACGTCCGCTCCCTCGCTAAGGTGGGGATCCACGTATCTGATTTCGCTGCTCAGTCGTACGCTCAGGCGTATGGTATGGACGCCGCCGTCAGCATTCCCGGCCTGACCGTCAACGCCTCTCAGGGCAACAGCCCTTACATGCAATTCCTGCAGGCGTGGCTGCCTGGCCAGGTGCAGGTGATCACCGCCGCCCGTAAAGCTGATGAGCTGATGGGCGTGGTAACTGCTGGCGCGTGGGAAGACGAAGAAGTTATCCAGGAAATTCTGGAACTGGTCGGCGTGGCTCAGCCGTACACCGACTATGGCAACATCCCGCTGTCCAGTTGGAACCTGACCTATGAAAAGCGCGGCGTGGTTCGCTTTGAAGAAGGTCTGCAGGTTGGTGAGCTCGAAGGCCTGCGTTCTGGTCGCATCGGCATTAACGCCTCAGAAACCAAACGTAACGCCGCCTCCCTGGCGCTGGAAATCTCCCGAAACCGTGTGGCCTTCTTCGGCTATGCGACGCATCCTGACACCCGCCCGATTTACGGCTACCTGAACGATCCGAACCTCCCGGCATATATCACCGTGTCAGCTGGCACTGGCGGTACCACCTGGGACAAAAAGACCTATGCGGAAATCGTGCGTGACCTGCTGACCGGTTTGGCTGCGTTGCGCGTTCAGTCGAAAGAAGTCATCGACCCAACCGCTACGCCAATCATCCTGGCTGTGGCATCGGAAAAAGTTGACTACCTGTCGACACCAAACGACCTGGGTGAAACGCCGTACGACTGGCTGCGTGAGAACTACCCGAACGTAACCGTCAAATCAGCCATTGAGCTGGATGATGCTAACGGCGGTGCTGACGTGTTCTACCTGTACGCAGAAACGGTTGGTGATTCCGGTACCGACGGTGGCGGTGTAATCGACCAGATCGTACCGTCCCGCTTCCGCGCGCTGGGTGTGGATACATCCTGCAAACTGGTTACCGAAGACTTCACTAACGCCACTTCCGGTGCTCTGGTGAAACGTCCATTCGCTGTCTATCGCGCAAGCGGCATCTGATTTTAAGGGGCTTCGGCCCCGATTCTTTCTGGAGATAACCATGCCAGCAGTTTATTCGTCCTGTACCTCTGACAACTTTTTCCCGGTCTGGAAAGGCCATGCGCGTAAGGACACCTACGACAAGGGGGTCCTGATTAAAGGCGGTGCCAACTCGCAAGACAAGCGCACCATGATCACCCCACGCGGCGTGGCGACAGTAGTCACTACCGAAGAACTCGATCAGCTCAAAGCAGACCCGGCATTCATGGGCTTCGTTGAGCGCGGCTTCATGTCCTTCGACGAGAAGGCAAAACACGGACATGACGCCGAAGAGCGCGGCGCTGAGATGGACAAAGACAAGTCTGCCCAGGACACCGCTGAAGACTACAAAAAGATGGGCAAGAAGGCTCCTAAAGAGGAGAAGTAACCCATGATCGACGTCGCTGAGTTCCGAGAAAAATTCCCGGCCTTCGCCAATCCAGTGCTGTACCCAACTGACAGTATCCTGCTGATGGCCGAAATGGTGGATTGCTACATCGACGTTGGTAATCGCTGGTTCCGATGCGTGAAGTGTCAGGAATTAATGACCGAACTTCTCACAGCCCACCTGCTGATGATTAACGGCACACCTGCAGCACCAGCCAGCGGCGCAACCGGAATCATCAGCAATGCAACGGTTGGCTCTGTTAGCGTCGGTTTCACTAATGCAGCGTCGAGCAAGGGCGCGTTCATGGCCTGGCTGGGAAAGACGCCTTACGGCGAACAACTGGCAGCATTGCTGGCTCGGCTGTCGATTGGCCTTGGCTATATCGGTGGCGCTCCGGAGCGTCGTGCATTCAGAAAGGTTGGCGGGAGGTTCTGATGGGCAGAGGTCTGGATGAGCTGGTTAAGCGCGTGCAGGAGATGGGGCGACTGAAGGCTGAGGTCGGATGGATGGATACTGCCAAGTACGATGACTCGGGAGTTCCGGTAGCGTTAGTTGCTCAAACTCAGGAGTTTGGAAGCCCGGCGCAGAATATCCCCCCAAGGCCATTTGTCAGGCCAACCATCGCGGCAGAAGGCAGGAGCTGGTCAGAGTTGATGGGAAGAGGTGTTAGGGCTGTATCTGCTGGGGAGAGGACGCCTTTGCAGATATTCACAGCAATCGGAGAGCAGGCAGCCGGTGATGTGAGAATGACCATTACGCTGGTTAATAACCCTCCACTTGCCGATTCTACACGTAAAGCGCGTATTGCCAAAGGTCGAGAACCTGATAAGCCACTGCAGGATTCCGGGGTGATGCGCGCCTCCTGCACATCAATCGTTAAGGAGAAATAATGTTCGTACCAGGTTCAAATCTCCTTGGCATGGCGTTATCAGCGATTAACCCGTCTACTGGCGTCCAGATTAAGCGCTTTCTCGGTCAGCAAGAGAATGACTTCGGCAAAACCATCAACGCGTACAGCGCTCCTGAGTCTCTTTATGGTGCATCCGTTCAGCCACTTTCATTTCGTGATATCCAGCAGTTCGGTCTGACTACCGGGCGCGAGTACATCACTGCGTGGATCCAGACTGGTGCCAACTCTGCGTATCGTGGAGCGGCGGCAGATGTAATCCTCTGGAATGCCGCTGAGTGGGAAATTATTCAGCCAACAAACTGGAAGGTTCAGGACGGATGGACACAACTGGTGGCGGTGAAGCAATGAACGAGATTTATAAACTCATTCGGGAAGTGCTCATCTCCGGGTTTGCTGGGCATGGCATGACTGTGCGGGTGATGCAGAGCTATTCCGGTGTTTCGACCGGGCCGCCGGCTGTACCCGCAATCATCATGCACCACATTACCAGCGAGCGTGTCGGCTGGCAGTCAAGGAAGCCCAGAGTGACGAGCGGCAACCCGGAAATAATCGAACGCCAGAACGTTGCTGAGACCATTCAGTTTAACGCGGTGCTGCCGTACGTGAAGCCAGAAGACGAAACCGTTGATACACCCACAGTTCAGGGTGTGCTGACAACCGCCTCGCTGATCCTTCAAAGTCATTCGATGCTCACTGCGCTAAAAGCCGCAGGTATGGGCATGCAGGTAGTGAAGCCCATAACTTCCAATTACATTCAGAACGAGGCCGAGCAGTGGGAGAACGTCCCGAGCTTCGATCTGATCATCTGTCACAAACTCACACTAACCCATGACGTGGGTAAGGTTGAGCAAATCACCAGCGGGATATACCGCGTTTAACGAGGATTGCTGATGAGCATCTCTATTAAGAAATACGTGGACATTACGTCCGGCGTAGGAGGCAGCGCGGCCGTTAAAGAGCGCGAGCTTATCCTTCGCCTGTTCACGAAGGACACGAAGGTTCCTGCTGGCGTAGTGATGGAATTTACCGACATTAACGATGTGGCCACGACCTTTGGTACCGTGTCTGAGGAGTACAAACGAGCCGCGCTATATTTTGGCTTTGTGTCGAAGATCATCACCAAAGCAAAAAAAATCGCCTTCGCGCATTACAGCGATGCTTCTTCTGCAGCGGCTCCGGGGATTGTCGGCGGTACCCCAATGACCACTATCGCGACATGGCAGGCCATTACTGACGGGGCTGTTCGTATCACTGTTGACCAGTCTGATTACCTGCTGGACGATCTCGACTTCTCTTCAGCTGCGGCTCTGGCTGATGTCGCAACTGCTATCCAGACCAAACTACGTGGCATTCTCGGCGGCGCGACGGTTACTTACGACTCTTTGGCACAAAAGTTCAACGCATCGTTTGTTGGTCATGATGTTCCTGCGGCGGTAAACGTGATTGCTGCGGGTACCGGTGTTGATATCGCCGACAATCTTGGCTGGACTACTGCGAAAGGTATGCTTACCTCTCCGGGGTCAAATGCCACTACCGTACTCGATTACGTGATCGAGGCGGATGAAATCAGCGACAATTACGGCTCATTCGCTTTCTGCGGTACCGCGCTTACTCATGATATCGTACAGAGTATCGCTGCGTGGAACGCAACGCAGAACGTTAAATACATGTACCTGGTGCCGGTGACAATGGCTGATTACGGCACATGGTATGGAACGCTGCAAACCTATAGCGGCTGCGCGATGACCATCGTCAACGACGCCAACACAGAGTTTGATGAACAAATTCCCGGCATTATCCTTGGCGCCACCGACTACAAACAGCGCAACGCCAGCCAGAACTACATGTTCCAGCAGGTGTCAGGTATCACTCCGAAGGTTGATAGTAATACTGACGCCAATGCGATCGACACTGACACTCGCGTGAACTACTACGGTCGCACGAAGAACGCAGGCCAGGCTATCGACTTTTACCAGAACGGCTATCTGTGTGGCACCAATACGGATCCGCTGCAGATGAACGTTTATGCCAACGAGCAGTGGTTTAAATCGGCCGCGACCGCCGTACTGATGTCTGGCCTTCTGTCATTGCCAATCATCCCAGCAACTGAAGAAGGGCGCGCTATCGTGATCAGCCTGCTTAACGGCGGTGATGATGCGCCAATCCCACGCGCGCAGTTCAACGGCACTATTAAAGCCGAGAAGGATTTGACGGTTACGCAGAAGGCTTACGTCACTCAAATCACGGGCGACCCGCTGGCATGGCACCAGGTGCAGTCGATTGGCTACTGGCTTGATGCCTCCGTGCAGCAGGAGTCGCAGACGAACGGCACTATCAAATACGTTATCGACTATCTGCTGGTCTACTCGAAGGCCGACGCGGTAAACAAAATCACCGGTCGGGATATCCTGATTTAACGAACCTGATAAGGCTGCCGTGCGCAGCCTTTTTTCTGGAGATAACAGATGCAAGACATCGCAGGCTTTGGCCTACAGGTTCGCGTAATCGCGAGCAAGACGTATCCTTCCGGGTTTACTATCACTGAGTTCGCTGATGATGCTGACCCGTTCGACCTGCCAACTTTGCAGATCAACGATGCAGCTATGGGGCTCAACGGCGATATGGTGCACTGGTCTAAGGCTAACCCAATTCCTCTGGCAATTGCGGTGATCCCTGGCGGCGAAGATGACAAGAATCTGGCAGTCGTATTTGAAGCCAACCGTGCTGCTCGCGGTAAGCGCCCCGCAAAAGATACCATCACCATCGTCGGTACGTATCCGAACGGCTCCACCATCACGCTGACGCCGGGTATCATTTTTGATGGTCTCCCGGGTAACGCGGTGGCGTCCGCGGGCCGTATGAAATCGAAGGTCTATAACTTCCGTTTTGAAGGCATGAGCCGGGTAGAGGTATAACGTGGCTGAATTACTGGAAGCGAAAAACGTCACGGTGAAAGACCGGGCAGGTAACGATGTACCGTTCATCATCGGTAAGTTCCCGGCCATTGCAGCGCGCGAGATTGCCGCAAAGTACCCAACATCGATTGCAGCACTGGCGAAGCAGTGGGAAGAGAACCAGTACGCTGAGAGTGAGAAGATCATGCTCAAAGCGATGACATTCGTTGAGCGCGTCCTGGACGATGGTTCTACTATCCGTTTGAGCACCGCAGCCCTGGTCGACAACCACGTTCCCGATGGTGAAGCGCTGATGCGCCTTGAGAAAGAGTTGCTCGAGTACAACTTCTCTTTCTTCGAAAAGTTCACCCGCTCCATTTCCTCCGGCGGTATCGTGCAGAATATGATCAAGTTGATTACGTCAACGCTGACCAGTTCATTGCAACAATCCTCTCGGCAGGACAAGCAACCCTGACAGAACTGAAGACCTCCGTCACGCTGGAGGAGGCCTTTAGCCTTTGGGAAATTGTCATGACCACCCGGTTTAACGAGTGGTGGGCAATGGAGCAGATCAATAAACGACACAGTTGATATCGAAAATTCATGTCCATGCCGTAGCCTGTGTTACTTTTATCGAAGTATTAGTGATATTGGTGAGGGTGGGTGTGAAATATTCTGATTTCAAAAAGATGACATATCGGCAGCGTCGTGATTACATTAAAAATGGCGGTAAAGTAGAGCGTACTTTAGGGCAAAAGATTGTTTACTACGGGTCCACAACTTTCCTTATCTTGGTGGCTCTCTGGTTTGTGAGATCGTGCTCTAATCAGCCAAGAGATAATCAATACATCTCCGACATGATGATTTCAATGTGCACTACCGAGGTCAAGGATAGGGCCAAGGATCCGGGAAGCTTTGAAGTAGACAGGGCGAACACAATCTCAAGCAGCACTACCGACGGCTACAAAGTTGAGATGGTTTTTCGCGCCAAAAATTCTTTTGGGGCATTGGTTCCTGGCTCTGCAATATGCAAGTTCAGTAAGCTTGGCTCAGATAACAAGCCATTGCTGGAGTCAAAAGAGAAGGCTGTATTGATGTCAGTTTCCATTAATGGGAAGCGCGCATGATGGAAAAAATCGTCTCAGACTTGGTAGAAAAACACGGTATTGATAGCGCTCTCGCTGACAAAATAGCCGCAGATTTTCTGGGTATGGATTTTGATAAGTTTCAGGTTGAAATGTCGGATCTTGAACTGGCAGTGCTAAAGTCAGGCGGCAATTTGCAGGAGCTATCCGTGTATCTGACGGAAAGATATCCAGATATTGGAGCTAAAGCGAAGGGCTTCATTGCAACTAGATTCTTTTGCAAATATGCATCATATGAAAAAATCAATAAATCTCTTAAGGCTGGCATCAAAACCGGTGAATGGATTTATAGCGGTGTCGTGTGTGGTCATTCAGGTCTGTCATCGAAAAAATTCAAACTCTCGGATGGCGCATTTTTCAAAGATGGCAATATTTTTCCTGGGCGAGAATGGGATTGCCGCTGCTCCTTTAAACCGGTGATTAGTTTCCTCGACGAAGAGGAAGAAACCCCACCACCTAAAAAAGGCTTTTTCTCCAGATTGTTTGGTGGATAGCCAATATTCCACAGGTTAACAACCCCGCTATGCGGGGTTTTTTATTGGAGCCAGCATGGGCATTCTCGACACATTTGTATTCCTGCTTGAAACGGACAATCGCGACGCACTGAGAGGTTTACGTGATGCAGATAACGCGCTTGACGATGTAGAGGATGGTTCAAAAAGTGCGCATAAGTCAATGCTCGGCATGTTCGATGGTGTTCTACAAAAAGCAGGAATAACCACTGACGGATTTAAAGAGCTCGCGGTAAGCGCATTGGGTATTGCTGGGGCTGGCTTGTCTCTTAATGCGGTGCTTGATCACATGGCCGAAATGCTTAGCAAGGTGAAGGCGGCGGAAACTGTAGGCGTAGATATCGGGCAGTACGACGCACTATCCAAAACATTTCAGTCGCTCGGCGTAGACGCCGATGGCTTCCGTGATTCCATGATCGATCTCAACGAAGCGATGGGCGAAGCGGCTTCTGACGCAAAATCAGGGAAGGCGGAATCATTCAAAACCTTTGGTGTCAGCCTGAAAGACGCTAAAGGGAATATTAAATCAGCAGATCAGGCTCTTCTTGAGTTGGCTGGTTCCATGGAAAAAATGGACAAGCAGCAGGCTACCTTCCAAATCAAGCAGCTCGGCATCACCGATAACGCAGTCATAGCTGCAATGCTTAACGGGCAGAAAGCGCTTGAAAGACAGATTCAACTTCAGAAAGACCTTGGTGTTCTGAATGAGAAAGATGTTGAGCAGCTAAAGCGATTTAAACAGGCGCAAAACGAGCTATCAACAATATTCTCACGCTTTGCCGATCAGTTGGCAATGGCTGTCGTTCCTGCGCTGGAATTGGTCATCGAGACAACTCAAAAAGTAATAGCCTGGGGTAGAGAGCATAAAGCCTTCCTCTTCACCTTCTTTGGGGCGCTTGCAACCGTAGTTATTCCGGCCTTGACTGCATCGCTATGGCGAATGGCGGCGGCCGCATGGGGCGCGATGGCGCCATTTATTCCATTCATCGCCGTGGCTGCTGCTCTGGGGCTGGTAGTAGAAGATCTCTGGCAGTATTTTAATGGCGGTGAGTCGGTAATCGGCGATCTGGTTCAGCAGTTCCCTGCGCTGGCTGGCGTTCTGGATAATGTGAAAGAAAGCTTCCTTGGTGCATGGGAGGCGCTAAAACTCCTGTTCTCTGATCCATCGCAGTTCATGGTCGTGTTAGTCGCGGAGCTAAAGGCTAGTTGGGATGAGATCGTGAACGGTGTAGTAGATGCCGGTGATGCTATTGCAGATGCCTTAAGCCGGGCATGGGAGAAACTATCAGCCGATACTAAACAGGTATTTACCGAGCTGTTGGAGTGGGTGAAGGGAATTTTCTCCAATATAGGTGCTGACATTGCTAATGGTGTTGGTAATGCAGCCATCAAAGCCAAGAACGCCGTCAAAAGTTTTCTGGGCATGGATACGAGTGAAGATGCGCAACCGACAACAACCGGATCGCCAGATGCACAATCCATTAATGATGGCGCAAATCCTAACACTGAGATACCAGCGCTGGCAGCCGCAAAATCTGCTCATCAATCAATTGCAATGGCTCCAATGATTCCCCCTTCATCCTCTCGCTCATCAAGCATCAGCAACACGCAAAACGTCAATGTCGCCAAGGTCGAAGTGACCACGCAGGCCACTGATGCGCAGGGGATCGCCAGCAGCATGACTGATGGGCTGAAGAATGCTTACGGAGATATGGCAAACCAGTATGACGACGGAAGGAGCCATTAATGTCTTCATTCTCTGACCTGATGAATACCGCATCCGGATCCCTGTCATCGTACAACATGGTGATGTCTTCATTCGCTGTGGATGTCGTACGGATTACGGATGAGTTCGGCGCGCAGATGTTCACTGAGTGCCGGGCTATGCGTGCTGCAGTGAATCGTTCTTCCGATCTGTGTGAGCATCCGCTGGAAACCGGCAACACCATCGCTGACTTTAAAATCATCAAACCTAACGTCGCGCAGCTCACGATGTTTATCCCGGCTGATGCGTATGGTTCGGTGTATAGCGACATTGAGCAGGCCTACGTCAACAGTACATCGCTGATCGTACAGACCCGCGCATCTTCTTATGCGGATATGGTTATCACCGACATGCCGCACGATGAGGCGCCAGATCTTGGTGACACGGTAGCTGTAACTCTAACCCTAAAAGAGGTTCAGTGGTTCACATCGACCGTTGAAACGATGCCTGCCAAAGAGGTTGCGGTGTCCAGCAAGTCTGCGAAAACAGGCGGAACAGCAAAGCCTGATGCCGACACTGTGAAGCAGGGGCAGAAACGCCCATCTGAGGCTTCTCCAGCCACCCAAACAAAATCCAGCTCTGTGGCGAAGGATATTAAGGACTGGTTCTGATGAAGCAAATTCCATTGAAGTCTTTCCCAAGGCAATCACTTTCCGTTGTCCTCGAGGGCGCTTTGTATGAGCTATCCCTCAAAGAGTGCAACGGCATCATGGCGGTCTCAGTCACTCGCGATGGCATAGTAATCGTCAACAATCGCCGTGCGGTTGCCAGTGCGCCAATCATTCCATCGCGTTACCTCAATGACGGTAATTTTTTCATCATCACCGACAATGACGAGCTGCCGTACTACACATCTTTTGAGGGGAGCGATGTTTTTGTCTGGATGACGAATGAGGAGATCGACAATGCTTGATGGCCGTGTGCTAAAAATTGGAATCGAGATTAACGGGCAGATGAAGTTTTACGAAGGCGCGGCCGCCACGGCGAAGATTGTTAAAACGTCAGATGGAAAACAGAACAGCTGCCAGATAACACTCGACAACCTCCTTCTTGAAACCATTGATTATCTCGTCACCGAAACTTCCCCCTGGAACCCAAACCAGAAGCCAAAGTTGATCACCGTGATGGCCGGTCGCCAGTCCACTGGTGTAGAGACTATCTATAACGGTGATGTTGTTCTGGCTGAACCCAGCATGCCGCCTGATCGCCGACTCACCATGAAGGCTCTAACCCAGAACGGAGCGAAGTACAAATGGGCGTCGCGTTCGTCTCCGAAAACAACCCAGCTCTCCGAACTGTGTAAGGGGGTAGCGAAAGACTACGACCTGACTCTGCGGTTTGAGGCCAAAGACAAGACCGTTGCCAACTACGTCTATAACGGGCCCGTCGGCAAGCAGATACAAAAACTTGAGCAGGTGGGCGATGTAGACTGCTTTATTGACGATGATTTCCTGGTGGTTAAAGACCTTGGGAAAGGAATGAAGGGCGAAGTGAGGGTAATCTCGTCGGCTACCGGAATGATTGGCAACCCGGTTCTGGATGATAAAGGCGTTAAGGTGCGCATGCTGTTCGACCCGTCAGTAAAGCTTGGGCAGCAGATTGAAATTCAGTCCTCGGTCAACAAAGCCGCAAATGGTCAGTACGTGATTTACAACTGGGCAGCCAGCCTGGCGACGCACGAAAACGACTGGTATCTCGACCTGTCCTGCAACAACGACAACATCACATCAATAGCCGAAAAACGCGAGGCGCAGAAGAAAGCTGATGCCAAATCCAACTCCAAGCCAAAAGCCGGGACAAAGTGACAGCCTTTCAGGCTCAATGGACCTGGTGCTGAGAAAGTTTTTGCTCGATGTCGATGACATGTTGCCGGCAAGAATCGTGTCGTATAACCCCCCGCCGGTTAATCGGGCACAAATAGAAATTCTCTATAAAGTCACCATGACGGACGGCTCCCTGAATCCACTTAGGGCGCCCGCAGAGGTCCCGGTGCTGACAATCGGTGGCGGTGGTATGTGCCTTACGTTTCCGATAAAACCAGGCGACCTGGGATGGATAAAGGCAAGTGACAGGGATATGTCGTTATTCCTGCAGAGTTATGAAGCGGAGCCGGGCAATACAACCCGGCTTCACTGTTTTGAGGACGGCGTCTTTATACCGGATGTAATGAAGGACTTTGTTGTCAGCGATGGTACAGCTGCCACGCTACAGACTATCGACGGCACGACATCAGTAGCGGTTAAGCCAGGTAGCATAGTGCTGACAGCGGGCTCCACTGTCGTGTCGATAACTGAAAGCGGTATTGAGTCCAATAAGCCGATCAAAGCACCACAATTCACTGACGGCACCATCAATACGTTTGGTCACGTCCATACCAATCCGGAGGGCGGCAACGTAGGGCCGATGAAGAACCCATGAAGACATTAGCCACCAACAATGACTTTGATATCTACCTTGATAACTCCCGAAACCTAGCAATGGCTACTGATCTTCAGGCCGTCATTCAGACGTGCGAACACGTAGCCAGGACAAAGCTAACTGAGTTGCCGTACGCGCAGTCGCGCGGTATCCCGTTCTTCGATATCGCATTGGGGTCCCAACCAGACATTAGCCGGTACGACATGTTCCTGCGAAAGGTCTACAAGACCGTTCCAGGCGTCGAAGGAGTGGGGAACATAAATTTCGCAAAAGACGGCGATACGCTGAGTTACACCGCCCAGATAAGAACGATTTACGGAACGGAGAGCGCAAGTGGAATCATATAAATACCTCTCGCCAGAAGGTGTGATTGTCCCGGATACATCGCAAATCCTGACTGATACAGAGAATGAGTGGAAATCCACTTTTGGTAGCGATCTGGACGTTACGCCGGACACGCCGCAGGGCATGATCATCGCCAGCGACGTTGCAGTTCGTTCTGAAGTTGTAGCGAACAATGCTGCTGTAGCAAACCAGATTAACCCCAACTATGCAGGTGGCCTGTTCCTGGATGATATCTGGGCGCTAACAGGAGGGAAACGCCGGGCCTCAACATATACGCTTGTCGATGGTGTCGCGCTAACTGGTGTACCCGGCGTGGTGATACCGTCCGGCTCGAGGCGTTCATCAAATGGAAATCTGTTTGAGCTGCTTTCTACCGTCGCGCTGGATAACTCAGGGAAAGGAACCGGTATATTTCAGGCTCTGGAGCCAGGAGCCATTCCTTGTCCAGCTCATACGCTGAAAGACCCAGTCGTTGGGTACACGTCTGTGGGTTGGGAAACATCGGATAACCCGGTTGCCGGAACAATGGGTACTGAAGAGCAGTCAGACCTGTCAGCCAGGAAAGAACGGCGCCAGACTCTGGCCATTCAAGGTCGATCCATTGGAGAGGCTGTCTATTCAAATGTCAGGGCGGTGGTAGGGGTTAATTCGCTGTCGTTTCGTGAGAACGTAGACAACACAACTAAAACGATTGATGGGATTAGCCTTATTGGTCATTCAGTCTGGGCATGTGTTGATGGCGGCGAAGATGCCGCAGTTGCAGCAGCACTCTATCGCTCTAAAACAGGTGGGGCTGCGTGGAATGGGGCTGTAAGTGTTGATGTGACAGATGCCTGGTCTGGGCAGAAATCAACAGTCAAGTTTGACAGGCCTATAGCCAAGCCTGTTATGGCGAAATTTACGGTTGTCTCTAAAGGTGTTGGTACAGGCGATCCAACTTCGCTTATCAAAGATACCATCGTGAAATATGCAAACGGGCAACTCGATAATGGAGAAGAAGGGTTTACTCTCGGCACAGACGTATCTCCGTTCGAATTGTCAGCCGCAGCTAACACTGCCTCACCTCAAATATTTATTAAAAGCGTTGAGATAGCGAATAAAGCAACTACCCCGACCTGGTCAAAAGATGATATTTCGATAGGGTTAAACGAAAAGGCCACTATTCAGGTTGACGATATTCTTGTGGTGACAACATGAATATTCAACGGTTCGACTTTTCTCTGGATTTGATGAAGGTTTTAAAGTGGGAGTATGACCAGTCACCGAATCTGGCGAATATTTTTAACCTGAAGCAGAAATGGTATGACGCTAATCATCAGGTTTTCTGGACCTCGTGGGAAAGTGATGTATTCAATCTGTTTACTGCGAATGATTTCGGGCTGAATGTCTGGGCAGTCATCCTTAACCTACCTCTATACACCGAATCAAAAGCGAGCCCCGCAAACTATCCAGCGTTTGGATTTGCAGATTTTGGCCTGAATTTCGGCAGAAGTAACTTCGCGGTTGATGTTGACTCAGTAAATAAACTTACGGTCGAGCAAAAACGACAATTACTTCGCATGCGTTGGTGGCAGATAACTTCCGATGGCTCAATGCCTGCCATAAACCATGCTTTATATGACGTGTTCGGGAAAGATGTCTACGCACTCGATGGACAGGATATGACTATAACCGTTGTTTATCAGATTATCCTTCCAGATATCATGATGAGGCTCCTTCAGGATTTCGACCTTATCCCCAGACCATCAGGCGTTAAATTCAACCATCTTGTTAAACCACGAGATGCTTTTGGGTTTGCTGACTATAACCTCAATTTCGATCAGAATAATTCACAATTTGGGAGTTAATATGACCTCATTTATTAAGGTCCCCTTTGCATCATCAGGGGATAAAGCTGCCGTGCCTGATACTGATGCTGGAGGTGGTGTAAATATGACACAGGGGTATGGTCAGGCTTACTCTTTGGATCCTGCCACTGACCCATCAGCAAAACGAATTGAACGCGATAAGATGAACTGGTTATTCAACAGAATAACTCAGGCAATTAATGAGATTCAGTCAGGCGGAGTGGCACCTTTTATTACCAGTGCAGATAATGGTGGATCTGCTTTCTCTTATGGCAAAGGTGCTTTAGTTTCGTTGAGCGGGGTTGTTTATCAGTCTTTGGTGGCGAGCAATACAAGCACTCCACCAGGCGCGAACTGGTCAGCATTGCCAGAGAAAATACAACCTCTCGACGCCACCCTGACCGCATTAGCAGGATTAGTAGGTGCAGCCAATAAAATCCCGTACTTCAACGGTGTAGATGCCGCGGAGTTGACTGAGCTGACGCAAGTAGGTAGGGACATCATCGGCAAAACTGATATTACTGCTGTTCTCCAATACCTTGGTTTAGGAGCAGGTGTTCCGGCAATCGGAATTCCGTTCTTCTGGCCTTCTACAGTGATGCCAAATACGGTCATGGATGAATGGTCAGATATGGTATTTCTGAAATTTAACGGTGCGACATTTTCGGCAGCGACTTATCCGAAACTGGCTAAGGTTTTTCCCGGACTCAGGCTGACAGAAGCCCGGGGGGAGTTTCTGCGCGTGTGGGATGACGGACGCGGTATCGATAGCGGACGTTCATTGCTCAGTCCGCAGGGGGATGCAATCCGAAATATCACTGGCAGTCTGGGGTTTATTACGATGGTGGGGAATACCGTCGCTGACGGCGCGTTCACCGCCGGGGGCGCTCAGAACATTGTAAATTTAGGCGTTGATGGCAATCCGACGACATTAGCTCAGTTCGCTTTCTTTAACGCCGCAAATGCTGGCGTACCTGTGGCAGCAGAAAACCGCCCACGTAATATCTCGTTTAATCTTCTTGTGAGGGCAAAGTAATGAAACCTGTCTTCGATGCAGACGGACTGGCGGCAGAGCCGGGTGATGTTCGCTGTTTTTATTATGATGCGGTGACGGGGGAGTATACCGGCTGGTCAGATGAATATATCCATATCGGCGTGAGTATGCCTGGCAACTCCACCGATATTGACCCGGGCGAGGTCGTTGCCGGAAAGGTCCCTCTGTTCACTGGCACCGACTGGAAACAGGAAGAAGATCATCGGGGAATGACGGTTTATTCAACCGCTGATGGAAAGTCTGCGACAATTGATTATATTGGTCAGATTCGAGATGGCTACACCAGAATTGCTCCATCAACACCATATGATAAGTGGGATGGTGAAAAATGGGTAACTGATACCGCTGCAGAACATGCTGCTAATGTTGGTGCCGCTGAAGCGGAAAAACAATCCCGCATCGACAGGGCTAACGCGTTTATAAATAGTAAGCAGTGGCCAGGAAAGGCGGCTATTGGGCGTTTGAAAGGCGACGAACTGGCGCAATATAATCTATGGCTGGATTATCTTGACGCTCTTTATGCAGTTGATTTTTCTACAGCGCCTGATGTCAAATGGCCTGGCAAACCAGAGGAGTGATATTATCGAAAATAAATATTCGCCACAGCATCATCAAAACGTAACTGTGGCGGATATTTAAAATTTTACTCACTGACTAACCAGAACCCCGTTTCTTCAAGCATTTCCTGGACAGTACTGCTTATCTGTTCATTCTCATGCTTGTGGACGTTGGTGTTGAGCACTGATTGTCTCCCTGACATCAGTATCGGGAAAAACCAACGAGCCAACTCGCTTAACTCGTCCGGAGGGAAGTAGTTGATATAGACAAGCATATATTCATATTTTTTAAATTTTATGCAATCCGTCTGATGATTTATTATTTATTTTTTTGATAAACGGTAATTCTATAAAATGATAAGTGAAAGTAGATAACAGGCAAATGCCAAAGAAGGTCATAACAAGTATCGAAAGTAATAAGGGGCCAGTAGTCATCATTTTTGCGGATTTCAGATAGTTATAGACTGGGAAAAGTACTAATCCCTGTGTGAGATACAAACTGTAGCTAATCGCGCCTAATCTTTTGGCTGCTTTGGTTGTTAGTGCGCCAAAGAGTTCGGCTCCAGATATGATGCAAAAGAAAATAACAGCAAGGAAAGCAGTCTCCGGTGGGCTATATAATGTAGGGGCTGACAGAAAGGTTAGCAGTATGGCAGCTATCAAAATATAATTTGCATTAGTCTTGGACAGGATAATTCTTTCTTTCAACTCCCTGCAGAGCATCCCCGCAAAAAAATATGACCAAAGATATGCAGTATTCGTAAAGGACGGCAATAAATAAAACGAAAATGCAAAAAGAATAATAGTCAGTTCCATTGGTTTTTTATTGAGAATAAATAGCAATGGAAGAGAAAAATAAAACATCCACTCCCATTTCAATGTCCACGTAACTCCGGCTAACACAATGAATGGAGTCTGAAAAGTCGTTACTGGTGGTTTATTATCCCACAAGCTACCATCAAACCAGGACAGTATATTGGATATAGTGGTTAAAGTTAATGTGGTTTTTTCCGTGAAAATGAAAAGTATAGAAATACCCATGAATGAACAAAAGAAAGCTAATGGGACAATTCTAAGGAATCTTTTTTGATATAGGGTTACCCAATCAATATTTTTCTTGTCCCTAATTTTCCCCCAAAATAAGTAGGCTGTTGTCATGAAGAATAATGCTACACCATATTTTCCCATAGTTAAAAGCCACTGGGATATTGGGGTCCATTCCCCGGTTGTAAAATATGAATAGGAGCAATCCATATGATGAAGTATTACGAATGATGCAAGATAAAAACGCATTCCATCAAGACCGTTAGCACGATTTTGCTGAATGTCATCATCTAAAAATTTAAATATCGGTAAGCCGAAGGCGACTAATGCACCAATTATACAGAAAAATGCTAAAATAAATGAAAATGGTAGATTCATATAAGTAATGCTCTTCTTTTTTATGTTAAAGATAACCAGTTATTATCATAAATGTGCACGGAATTACTCTAGAATATCAGAATGTAACTCCATAGCAAGCAACCGCGCTTTGTCATACAACTAAGGCGACATTGAATCTCGTTTATGTATGTTTTTTTTCCAATTATATTAACCCAGCCTTTCAACGAAGTTAAATGCACTGCTAACCATCACTTTTCATAAATCTCAGTTGTGCCATTTCCCATACAAACCCCATCGCGTGCACCCTGCGCGTATCAACCAGAACATAGGCAGACCCCCTCTACAACCGGAGAGACTGCCTTATGGCTCAGGATTACCACCACGGAGTGCGCGTTGTTGAAGTCAACGAAGGCACCCGATCCATTACCACGGTGAGCACCGCCATCGTGGGTATGGTCTGCACGGGCGATGATGCCGATGCAAAAATGTTTCCTCTTAATAAACCCGTGCTGATCACTGATGTACTGACCGCCAGCGGTAAAGCGGGTGAGTCCGGCACGCTGGCCCGTTCGCTGGATGCCATCGCTGACCAGGCAAAACCCGTGACCGTTGTTGTGCGTGTGCCGCAGGGGGAAACGGAAGAAGAAACCACAACCAATATCATCGGCGCAGTGACTGCTGAAGGTAAAAAAACAGGCATGAAAGCCCTGTTATCTGCCCAGTCACAGCTCGGCGTTAAACCGCGCATTCTCGGCGTGCCGGGTCACGATAACAAAGCCGT